>NZ_BAAGUJ010000002.1:0-1163729 GCF_054781455.1 Amycolatopsis stemonae
GGTAATCCACCAGCAGGATCAGCGCTTCCTTGGCGGTGAACCGCTCGGAAATACCGCGGGCGATCTGCCGCAGCAGGTTCGTCTTCCCGGACTCGCCGTCGGCGAAGGCGTAGAAGTGCGGCTCGGCGTTGAAGTCCAGGTAGATCGGCTGCAGGTCCTCCTCGTTGACCCCGATCGGGACCAGCTTGGAGTCGCGGGCACTGTCGAGCTTGAGCACCTCCTCGTAGGTGATCATCTCCGGCAGCAGCCGCACCTGCGGCGCCACCCGGCCCCGCCACGCGCCCTTCACCTTCGCCACCGCATCCGCCACCCCGGACGCGATCGTCTCCGGGTCACTGGAGCCGTCGATGCGCGGCAGCCCGCCGAGCATGTGCAGCTTCTCCCGCGTCAACCCGCGCCCCGGCCGCCCGGCCGGGACGTTCACCGCCACCCGGCGGTCGATATCGGACTCGGTCGGGTCACCCAGGCGCAGCTCGAACCGGGTGCCCAGCATGTCCTTGATCGCCGGGCGGATGTCGGCCCACCGGTTGGCTGAAATGACGACGTGCACCCCGTAGGACAACCCCTGGGTCGCCAACCGGGTGATCGTCGTCTCCAGCTCCTCGAAGTCATCCCGCAACGCCCGCCAGTTGTCCACGACCAGGAACGCATCCCCGAACGGGTCCTGATCCGGCCGGATCTCCCCACGGCGTTTGCGGTTGCGGAACTCGGTCATCGAGTCGATGCCCATCGCCCCGAACCGGCCCTCCCGCTCGGTGAGCAGCGTGGTCAGCTCGGCCACGATCCGCCGCGCCTTGTCCGGCTCCCGCCGCGCCACCGCGACCCCGCCCACGTGCGGCAGATCAGCCAGACCCGCCAACGTGCCACCACCGAGGTCCAGACAGTAGAACTGCGCCTCCTCCGGCGTGTGCGTCAACGCCATCGACATGACCAGCGTCCGCAGCATCGTCGACTTCCCCGACTGCGGACCACCCACGATCACCCCATGCCCCGCCGCGCCCGAGAAATCCGCCCACAACGGGTCACGCCGCTGCTCATACGGCCGGTCGATGATCCCCAACGGCACCTGCAACCGCCCGTTACCGAAAAACCCGACCGGGGACAAGCCCCGGTCATCGGTCGGGTTCAGGTTCGGCAACAACGTGTCCAGCGAATTCGGGTCCTTCAACGGCGGCAGCCACACCTCGTGCGCCGGCGGGCCCTGCCCCACCAGCCGCGACACGATCACATCCAACTCCGACGGCTCGACCGCCTCCTCCGACTGCGGCGCCTGCTGCGCGACCGGAGCCTCCACCAGCTCCGGCTCCGGCTCCTTCGGCAACTCCACGAAGTCCGGCACGAACAACTGCGGCCGCTTGTCCGCCCGCACCACCGTCGCCGCCGGACCCGCCGCCTTGATCCCCGCCGGCCGATACGGACCCGACACATACGACGCCTTGAACCGCACCAACGTCGACGTGTCGTACTTCAGATACCCACCACCCGGCACCGACGGCAGCTCGAACGCATCCGGCACCCCGATCGCCGCCCGCGACTCCGCCGCCGAGAACGTCTTCAACCCGATCCGGTAGGACAAGTGCGAATCCAGACCCCGCAGCTTGCCCTCCTCCAGCCGCTGCGACGCCAGCAACATGTGCATCTGCAACGACCGGCCCAGCCGGCCGATCGCGACGAACAAATCGATGAAGTCCGGCTTCGCCGACAACAACTCCGAAAACTCGTCACACACAATGAACAACGCCGGCAACGGATCCAGGTCAGCGCCGTTCTCCCGGGCCTTCTCATACTCCCAGACGTTCTTGAAATTGCCGCCGTTCTTCAACGCCTCCTGCCGCCGGTTCATCTCCCCCGCCAGCGCGTCCTTCATCCGGTCGACCAGCGTGACCTCATCCGCGAGGTTGGTGATCACCGCCGACACGTGCGGGGCCTTGTCCAACCCCAGGAACGTCGCACCACCCTTGAAGTCCACCAGCACGAAATTCAACGTGGACGACGAATGCGTGGCCAACATCCCAAGCACCAGCGTGCGCAGAAACTCCGACTTACCCGAACCGGTCGCGCCGATGCACAGCCCGTGCGGGCCCATCCCCTCGGCGGCGGCCTCCTTGATGTCCAGCTCCACCGGCTGGCCGTACTCGCCGACGCCGAAGGGGACGCGGTAACGATCCCGGATCGGCCGGGGCCGCCACGCCTGCTGCACATCGAAGGTCATCGGATCACCCGGGATCCCGAGCAACTCCAGCAACGACGGGTTCGACAGCAGCGGCTCTTCGTCGCCGACGTCCTGGCCCGCGGCGCCGCCGACGCGGTACGGCGAGATCAGCCGAGCCAGCGACTCGGTCTCGACCACGCTGAGGGTGTCCGGCCTGCCGAACCACTCGACCCCGCCGGCGCTGCGCGCGCCCAGCCGATCGGCCTCCACGACGAGCCGCAGGCCGCGGCGGGCGGCCAGGTTGCCCAGGGAGTCCGAGAGGTCGATCAGCGTGACGCCGACCAGGCCCTCTTCGAGGACGATCTGCTCTTCGCGGGTGACCTCGGCGTCGTCGATGATGATCACGACGTGCGGCTGGTCCGGCGCGGGTGTCGCGTTGCGGGAGAACCGCTGGCGGTCACGCAGCTCTTCGTCGAGCCAGTTTTCGATCTGGGCCAGCGAACCGGCCATCATCCGGAGCTGGCCGATGCCGTCCGACAGCGCGGGGTGCTGGACGTGCGGCAGCCACTTCGCCCACTCCCACTCCTCCTTCGCGCGGCCCGCGGTGGCGACCGCGATCAGCACGTCGTCGGGGCTGTGGAAGGTGACCAGCTGCGCGAGCATCGCGCGCGTCAGGCCGCGGGTGAGGGTGCGGTCGCCCTGCATGCTCACCGCGGCGAACCCGCGGAGGGTGATCTGGGTCGGCAGGTCCGGCACGATCGAGTGCGCGCGCACGAACCGGCGCAGCGCGAGGGTGGCGATCGGCTCCAGCTCGTCGACCGGCCCGGTCTGCGGCGGGACCAGCCGCGTCGCGAGGCGGTGCGAGCTGCGCCCGACGCGCAGGTGCAGGAAGTCCTGGTCGTTCTGGCGGCGCTCCCACATCCGGCGGCTCGCCGCGAGCGACCACAGCGACTGCGGATCCGGGTGCACCCACTCCAGGGCGGCGCGCTGGTCGACCATCGCCTCACGGGCGCGGTCACGCATCTGCCCCAGGTAACGGAGGTAGTCCTTGCGGTCTTCATCCATCTCGGCGCGCTTGGCACCGCCGCCCTTGCCGCCACCGCCGGCCATCATCCCGAGCGTCCCGACGACCATCATGCCGCCCATGGCCATCATCATCGGGTTCCGGTTGGAGGCCTGGAACATGAAGACCATCATCCCGAGCGACGCGACGATCATGACGACCGGAAGCGCCTTCATGACGATGTTGCCGGGGATGACGCGGGGCACCTCGGGCGGCGGCTCGAGGTGCACCTCACCGCCCGGCGGACGCGGTGCCGCCAGCCGCGGCGACTTCTTGAACTGCAGCGTGCTCATCGAAGGACCCCTCATTCAAACTCGACGATGGCGGCCACCGCTTGGTGCGCGAACAACCTATCGAACGTATCGGGAGAATTCCGCCGGATGCCGGAACCCCTCGTGAACGCTGCCCCACCCTCGTCCGCCGAGTGTAGGGCCCGGCACCGACAGTAGTGGCGCCCTTCGCCCGCTGGACCTCCGCCGACCTGCCGTTGCCGGTGAATTTCGGACGTTCGATGATGTCGGCACCCGGGTTCGGTATAAGTTCCCCCGGGAGCAGTCTCGACCGAGCGGGGGCAGTGCAGTGGCTACGGGCACGACAGTTTTCAGCAGGGTGACGGTCGTCGCGCCCTCTACGCGGATCGACGTGGCCCTGCCCGCCGATGTCGCGGTGGCCGATCTGCTGCCGATGCTGCTGGACATGGCCAAGGAGTCGTCGCCCGACGGCGGGGCCCGCCACGGTGGCTGGGCGCTGGCGAAGCTCGGGGACGCCCCGCTCGACCCGAGCCGGACGCTCGCCTCGCTCGGCGTGGTCGACGGTGAGCTGCTCCAGCTGCGCAAGCGCAACGAGAACCCGCCGCCGCCGCTGTACGACGACGTCGTCGACGCGATCGCCGAGTCCTCCCCCGACAGCTTCCGGCCCTGGACCAAGGAAACGGCGAACCGCTTCGGGCACGTCGCGGGCGGGCTGGCGCTGGTCGCCGCCGCGTTCGCGCTGTTCATGAGCGGCTCGCTCTACGGCGGCAGCGCGATCGGCGCGGCCATCGCCGGCGGCATCGGCGCGATCGCGTGCGTCGCGGTCGGCGCGACGCTCGCCAAGGCGTACAACGCCGAGGCGACCGGGGTGCTGATCGCCGCGGCCGGCGGCCTGCCGCTGGCGTTCGTCAGCGGCTTCTACATCGTGCCCGGGCTGTCGATGCGGGCGAACCTGCTGCTCGGCGCGGTCCTAGTGCTCATCGTCGCGTCCGTCTGCATCATGGTCATCGGCGCGGGCATCACGACGTTCATCGCGGCCGCGACCGTCGGCGTCTTCGGCGCGCTGGCCTTCCTGTTCGGCACGCTCGTCGCGCACCCCGCGGCCGGTATCGCGGCCGGCACGGTCGCCGTCGCCCTCGCCTGCATCTCGATCCTGCCGCGCGCCACGATCTGGCTCGCGAAGCTGCCGCTGCCGCACGTCCCGGGCAGCGCCGAGGAACTCAAGGAAGACTCCGGTTTCCCGGACTACCGGGCGATCGAGCGCCGCACGGCCGTCGCGCACAACTACATGACCGGCCTGATGGTCGGCTGCGGTGTCACGGTCGCGGTGTCCGCGATCATCGCCGCCACCGCGCCCGGCGCGTTCGGGATCATCCTCGGCGTCGTCGCGACGCTCGTGCTGCTCCTGCGCGCCCGCGCGTACGCCAACGGCAGCCAGGCGATCGCCCTGCTCACCACGGGCCTGGTCGCCGCGACCGGCATCGGCATCGGCTGGCTGCTCACGGCGAGCGCGCAGAACCGCCTGCTCTACGTCTTCGGGGTGCTGATCCTGCTGGCCGCGGGCGCGCTGGTGGTCGGCGTGATCTTCCCGAACCAGCGGTTCTCGCCGCCGCTGCGGCGCACCGTGGAGATCATCGAGGCGATCAGCATCGCCTCCGTGCTCCCGCTGGCCCTGGGTGTGATGGACCTCTACACCACCCTGCGGCACCTGAACTTCAAGTGACCGGATCGGGTGACTCTCGGATGGCAGTAGGACGCCGTTTCGGCGCGACCCGGCGAACCACGACGGCCCTGCTGGCCGGCACGATCGGCGTGCTGGCCCCGCTGGGAGCGGCCCTGCCGGGCTGGGCGCAGACGTCCACCGACGGCTACTTCGCGACCCCGCCCCCGGTCGACACGACCAAGCTGGTCACGGACTCGGGGAAGCCGGACAAGAAGTACAAGCAGACGAAGGGCTGCGTCCAGCGCAGCACCCTCGGCCAGAACATCGAGATCAAATACCGGCCGTGGGGGCAGGACTACCTGCAGATCGCGAAAGCACAGGAGATCGTCAAAGCCGCCACGAACGGCGGGGCCGGGCAGGGTGTCCGGGTCGCGGTGATCGACACCGGGGTGACCCAGCACCCGTGGTTCCAGAACCGGGTCAAGTCCGGTGGCGACTACGTCTCCGCGACGACGAAGGGCCAGCAGCCGGGTCTCGAGGACTGCGACGGGCACGGCACCGAGGTCGCGGGCATCATCGCCGCGAAGCCGGACAACCCTGAGGTCGGGTTCATCGGGGTCGCCCCGGACGCGACGATCGTGTCCTACCGCCAGCTGAGCGAGAACTACGGGCCCGACACCTCGACGCCGACACCGCCCGCGAGCAGCACCGGCGGGTCGCCCTCCTCGAGCAGCAACCCGCCCTCCGGCTCGCAGTCGTCCCTGCCGCCGAGTTCGGGCGGCGGCGGTGGGACCGGGTCCGGTGACGGCGACCGGACGTCGCCCGGACAGTCGAACGGCGGCCGCCAGCTGGAGAAGGACGGCACGGCGGGCACGTTGAGAACGCTGGCCGAGATCATCGCCGGCATCGCGCAGCGGAAGGACGCCGACGTCATCAACATGTCGGTCGACAACTGCCGGACCGCGAACGGGTCGATCACCGAGGGGGAGCAGCAGGTCCAGGCCGCTGTCCACGCCGCGGCGGAGGCGGGCATCGTGGTCGTCGCCGCGGCGGGCAACGCGACCGACGGCTGCCCGCAGAACGACCAGCCGGACGCGAGGCGACCGAAGACGATCGTCACCCCGCCGTGGTTCGCCGACGACGTCCTGTCGGTGGGCGCGATCGACGAGTCCGGCGGTGTGGCGCCGTTCAGCGTGCACGGCCCGTGGGTCGGAGTCGCCGCGCCGGGCACCCGGATCGTCTCGCTCGACCCGGCCGAGCAGTCGACCGGCCTGGCGAACCTGACCTTCGAAAACGGCGACAAGGCGAGCGAAATCCAGGGCACCAGCTTCGCCGCGCCGTACGTCTCCGGACTTGCCGCGCTCATCAAGGCGAAGTACCCGAAGCTGAGCGGACGGGCGATCGTCAACCGGATCAAGGAGACGGCCCAGCACCCGGCGGCGCCGGGCGGGCGGGACAACTTCGTCGGCTACGGGGTCATCGACCCGGTGGCCGCGCTGACCCAGAGCCTGCCGTCGGAGCTGGGGAACCAGGCGCCGATCCCGGCGCCGCAGATGGCCCAGCTCCCGCCGTCGAACGACCGCAGCTCGACCCCCGTGATCGTGGCGCTGGCCGGCACCGGCGGCGGCGTGGTGGCGCTGCTGATCACGCTGTTCGTGATGCACACGATCCGCCGCAACCGGACCGCCGACACCGGGCCCGCCACCCGCCGCTGACGCGGGCCCGGCGTCACTTCGAGGGTGGCGCCGGGGGCTTCTTCGGCTGCGGCTTCGGGTTCTCGTCCTCGCCGATGACCGGGGGCGCCACCAAACCGGGCTCCCCCAGCAGTTCGGACGGGTTGATCGTCTGGCGGGACTTCGGCTGGCGCCGTCCCCCGCCGCCGCCTCCGCCGAAGGCGCCGAAGCCCATCATCGGCATCATCGGGACGCCGCCAGACGTGTTGTGGTTCGCCGTGGTATCCGGGGGTGCGTCGGCCGGTTGCGCCGCGTCCGGGGTGCCCGCCCCCGTGTGCTTCGGCTCCGCCGGGTCGCCGCTCGCCGCGGACGGTGTCGTCGACTGGTCCGCCGAAGACGGCGATGTCCCCGAAGCGGCTGTGCCCTCGTCGTTCAACGCGCCGTCGTGCAGCTTGAACCGCTCCTGCGGGTAGCGGTGCCGGATCTCGATGGTCCTGGACTTGCCGTCCGGGTCGTCGACGCCGTCGCAGAGCCGGTCGAACGCCTCCATGACGTCGCGCGCCGTCTCGTACAGGCTCTTCGCCGACTCCTGCGTCTCCTCCAGCTGGGCCCGTGCGCGCCGGGTGCCGCCGCTGGGCAGCAACATCGTTTCCGACACCAGTTCCGCCGCGTCGACCAGGACCTCAACGAGGTCCACGACCACGTGGCGCAGGGTCTCCACCATGTCGTCGAGCGCGGCCGCCAGGGTGTTCAGCGCCTCCTGGAGGTCGCCGCCCGCCGAGCCGATTTCCCTGATGTAGGCCACGAACGAGTCCGCGTCACGGCCTTCCCAGCCGGCGTCGAGACGGCCCAGGTGGTCGTCGAGGCGCGCCGAAACGCCGGCGGCGGTCGACGCGGCCTGGCGCAGCCGCCCGGCTTCGGCGCCGAGGTCGGCCCAGCGGCCCAGCAACGGCCGGAAGTACGTCTCGACCGGATCGATCAGCCCCAGCTGCCGCGAGACGTCGGTGAGATAACCCAGGTGCGGCTCGGCCGCCGCGGTGATGTCCTCGCCCTGCGGGACGGCCACGGCGACCGGCGCGGCCTGGCGCGCCAGCGGGTGCGCGATGGACTCCGTGGAGCCTTCTTCGGTCATCATCCGTCGAGCCTCCCGGCCCGCTTGATCAGCTCCGCGGCGTCCGCGTCCTGACCGCTGTGGCGGACCGTCACCTGCCGCAGCGCCTCGGCGGCCGAGCGCAGGGCTTCGGCGCCGTCGGTCAGCTGGCGCCGCAACGCCCCGGACGCCCGCCCGTACGACGCACCGAGCCCGATTTGGGCCCCCAACGCGCCGTACGACTCTTCGGAGACGCCTTCGCCCCCGACCTCCACGGCCGCCGCGTCCAAGTCGTCAGCGGCCGCCTCGGCCGTCTTGGCGTACTCGGCGACGACGGCGCCGTCCATCCTCAAGCCGGCCACGGCACCTCCGCTCACGAAAAGACCTTCGAGCGTGTGACGCCCGCCGCGGACCCGCGGTTCCGCTCAGCCGCCCGCTTGCTGGGTCTGCGTCGGGAACGAGCCGGCGTTGGGGTCGATCGGCACCGAGTCGAACTGCTTCAGCACGTCCTGCGTGTTCAGCGACGCGCCGGTCGGCAGCAGGCCGATGATCGACTCGGGTGCGGGCTGCCGGTTGCCCAGCCCGATCGCGTCCGCGGTCGTCGCGTCCGGGACGCTGTAGCGGATGCCGCGGTCGGAGATCAGCTGGATCGCGCCCTTGCCGAAACTGTCCTTGCCGGTGGCGGACTGCACCACCGCGCCGAAGCCCGGCTGCAGGTAGAAACCGTTGATGGGCACGCGGTTCGGGCCCGGCGTGGTCACCTTGGTGGTGGCGAACTTGGGGCCGTGGCTGTTCTGGCCCGGCAGCTGGGTGTCGATGTAGACCGACGTGTGGCCGTCGCGGTTGGCGCCGTCGCCGACCACCGACCAGCCGAGGCAGGCGACCGCCGAGTTCTTGGTGGCGTCGAGCACCGTCGGGACCGACCGCGGGAAGTCGTCGACCTGGATGTAGCCGGGGTCGCCGGACCGCAGCACGGTGACCCCGGACAGCTTGTCGAGGCCGAGCGTCTGCAACCTGCTCGCGCTGCCGTGCTTCGCGACCCGCACGACGTCGGCGACCGCCTGCGACACCTGCTGGATGCCGCTGGTGGTGATCGCCCAGTACTGCGGCTGCTCGCCCGTGGGCTGCGTGGAGAAGACGTCGCCCGCGGACAGCCCGCCGAAGTCGGCCGGCGCCGGGCCGTCCGGGATCACCGGCGGGGTCAGGCGCGGGACCTCGGGGATCGCGTTCAGCAGGCCCTGCGAAATCTTGCGCGGCTTCTGGTTCAGCAGCTGCAGAGCGGTGGAGACGGCATTGTGCGAGTCGCTGGTGTCGATCTCGGCGCGGACGGTGTTGGCGTTCGGGCGGTTCTGCGTGCTCGGCAGGCGGTAGACGAGGTAGGTCTTTCCGTTGTCGGCCGCCGCCAGCAGCGCTTCCTTCTCACCCAGCTCGGTGCCGAGGGCGTTCGGGGCGACACCGCCGAAGACGGACGTCTCGGTCTTGCCGATGTCCGGGTTCGGCTGCGTCGGGTCGAGCAGGACCTGGTCGCACACGGCCCAGTTCGGTGAGATCCGCTGCGCGTCGGTCGGGATCAGCTGCGGCCCGTCCGGGATGCCGGTGAGCTTCCCGCGCGGGATGTCCTTCAGCTGGTCGTCGGACACGACCGTGGGGTTCTTCACACTCGCCGGGCTCGCCGCCGCGGCCGGGGCGGGCGCCGCCGTCGCACCGCCGTTGTTCCCGCCGCTCGACTGCTTCGACTGCGCCAGCAGGAGAAGCCGCGCCGACGCGAGGTTGAACGTCGGCACGAGGGTCTTCGGGTTCCCCATCACCACGTAGACCGTGCCGGACTGCTCGCCGATCACGATGTTGCCGGCCTCCGGCACCGACGGCGCCGGGCTGAGCAGCCCCCAGACGACGAAGACGATCATGCCGAGGGCACCGAGCACGACCCCCACGATCGTGGCCCTCGTGTGGGTGCGCATGGGGTCGTGCAACATCACGGCGTCGCGCCGGACCAGCGCCGACTGCATCCGCCGTAGGACGAATTGATACGCCTGAACCTGAGACTTAGTCGTGGGTGTTGATGGCATTCTCGACCTACAGCTCTCCCCGTCGCGGTACGGTTCCGCAGGATAGCCGTACGGGGACCGTCTGGTGTGGGGTTTCTACCAACTCCGGCTAGGGTCGGACACCCCGGGACCCGGCTTCCGGGGTACGCAAGCACGAGGGGAAGAGAACGCGCGGATGTCCGTCACCACGCCTCCACGTCCGCCTGGCCCGCCCGGGCCGCCGCCACCCGGTCGCCCGCCGGGCCCGCCGCCGCGGCCGGGGAGACCCGGTGGTCCCGGCGGCCCCGGCGGAGTGCCCGGTGGACCCGGTGGCGCTCCCGGCGGACCCGGTGGTGGACCTGGTGGCCCCGGCGGTCCGGGCATGCCGCCGCGCGGTCCCGGCGGCCCCGGTCCGGGCGGCCCCGGGGGACCCGGCGGACGCCCCGGCGGTCCTGGTGGCCCCGGCGGTGGCGGTCCTGGTGGACCTGGTGGACCTGGCGGTCCCGGCGGTGGCGGTCCCGGTGGCCCCGGCGGCCCCGGCGGCGGCGGTCCCGGTGGCCCTGGCGGCCCCGGCGGCGGCGGCCCCGGTGGCCCCGGCGGACCCGGTGGCGGTGGCCCCCAAGGACCGGACGACAGCGGCCCCTCCACTCCCCCGCCCGGCGCGGTGCGGATGGCACCACCGGCCCGGCGCCGGTCTTCCGGCGTCAACCTCGGGCCGCTGCCCGTGGCGAACCTCGTCGTGCTCGAGGTCGGCCTCGCGATCGGGCTCGTTCTCCTCGCCATCGACATGTCGCTCAAGTGGGTCGGCGTCGGCGTGGTCGGCTTCGCGCTCATCGTCGCGCTGCTCCGCTGGCGTGGCCGCTGGTTCACCCAGTGGATCGGGCTGACCCTCCGCTATTCGTTCCGGTCGCACGACCGGGTGGCGAACCCGCTGCCGCCGAGCACGGTCGAGGCGATGACCGCCGAAGAGACCACGGTGACCGGCGCGGACGACGCCCGCGTCAACCTGCTCCGCGTGGCCGTGCCCGACCTCGTCGTGGCGCACGGCGTCGACCACGAACGCCAGCAGGTCGGCCTCGCCTGGAACGACGGCACCTGGACGGCCGTGCTGCTCGTCGAGCCGACCCCGGCGATGATCACCCAGGCCGGTGACGCGCCGAGCCTTCCGCTGTCGGCGCTGGCGCCCTGCCTCGAGGACCGCGGTGTCGTCCTCGACTCCATCCAGCTGATCTCACACTGCTACCCCGGCAGCGCGGCGCTGCCGTCGGACTCGCCCGCACTGAGCTCCTACATGGAGGTGCTCGGCCCGCTGCCCGCGGCGGCGCGGCGGACGACGTGGGTGGCGATCCGGCTCGACCCGAAGCGCTGCCCGGCGGCCATCCGGGAACGCGGCGGCGGCGTCGTCGGCGCCCACCGCGCCCTGATCGGCGCGCTGTCCCGCGTGCGCAACGCGCTCGAGTCCCAGGGCGTGCCGACCCGGCCGCTCGACCCGGACGAGCTGCTGCGAGCCGGCATCTCCGCGGCGGAGCTGACTTCGGTCGCCGGCTCGGCGGACCGGGTGACGCTGCAGGAGCGGTGGTCCGGCGTGACCGCGGCCGGCATCGGGCACGCGAGCTACGCGATCACGGGCTGGCCGAAGGGCAAGATCAGCGGCAGCCTGAACGCGCTGACGAGCGTCCGCGCGCTGTCGGCGACGGTCGCGATGTCGATCTCCCCGGCGTCCGACGAAGGCAAGATCGGGCTGCGCGGCGTGGTCCGGCTGAGCGCGCGCAACCCGCGTGAGCTCGACGCCGCCGACCAGCGGCTGCAGGGCCTGTCCGAGCGGCTGGGCGTCGACCTGACGCCGCTGCGCGGGCTGCAGGTCTCCGCGTTCGCCGCCACGCTGCCGATCGGAGGTACAGCATGAGTTCCCGCGTCCGCGACGCCGGGCAGAACACCGGTGTGGCGCCGGAGTTCACGGTCGACCCCGCGATGCTCGACGCGATCAGCCCCTCGGGCGACCGCGGCGGCATCGTCCTCGGCTCGGGCCTGAAGGGCGAGCCGCTGACGATCTCGGCGCTGCGCTCGACGCCGACACGCATCGTGCTGGTGGGCGGGCTGTACCTGGCCCGTCAGGTGGCGATGCGAGCGATGGCGGTCGGCGCGTGGGTCGTGGTGGCGACGGGCCGCCCGGCGGCGTGGCAGGTGCTCTCGCAGGCGGCCGGCAGCCGTGACGGCCGCCCGTCGCCGCTGGTGCAGATCCGCCGGCTGTCCCCGGTCGAGCTCCCGCGGCCGTCGGAGGACGCGCCGCTGCTGGTGGTCACCGACGGCGGCCCGACCCCGCAGGACCTGTTCCCGCCCCGCTCGCCGTGGCAGACCACGATCTACGTGCTGCCGTACCTGCACCCGCAGGCGGGCGCGACGGCCAACGCGGCGGATCTGGTGCTGATGCAGCGCCTTCCGGCCGGTCAGGCCGAACTGGCGGCGCGCATCTGGCGGCTCCCGCCGCAGATGATGCGGCAGCTGACGACGTTGAAGGACGACCAGGTGGTGGCACTGGGCCGCAACCTGTGGCGGCCGCTGCGCCTGGTGACGACGGGCAAGGAGCAGCAGCTCCTGGGCCCGGTCCGCCGCGGCGACTGATCTCGCGCCGCCCTCGTGAGCGGGAAACCCCTCACGAGGGCGTGCGGATGTTGCGGGTTTGTTCGGCGCGGGCGGCGAGGTCCGCGTCCGGCGGGTAGTCGACGGCGGTGAGGGTCAGGCCGTGCGCCGGGGCGACCGCGCTGTCGCGGACGCCGCTCGCCAGCAGCCGCTCCGGCCAGCCGGGCGCGCGGCGGCCGTCACCCACCATGAGCAGGACGCCCACCAGACTGCGGACCATCGAGTGGCAGAACGCGTCCGCCGAGACCCGGACCTCCAGCAGGTGCTCGTCCACCCGCGTCCATTCCAGGCGCTGCAGCTCGCGGATCGTCGTACCTGTCTCGCGCTGCTTGCAGTACGCCGCGAAGTCGTGCAGGCCCAGCAGGTCCGCGGCGGCGGCGTTCATCGCGTCCGTCGACAGTGGACGGTTCCAGGCCAGGGTGTCGTGCCGGCGCAACGGGTCCACGCCCCACGGCGCGTCGGACACCCGGTAGCGGTAGTGCCGGCGGACGGCCGAGAACCGGGCGTCGAACCCCGGCGGGGCCACCCGGGCACCCAGCACCCTGACGTCGCCCGGCAGGAGCCGGTTCCAGCGGCCCGTCATGCGGGTCAGGTCCGGGATGCCCTCGACGGACATCGGGACGCGCCCGGCACCCCCGGGCACGACGTCCACGTGCACCACCTGGCCCGTCGCGTGCACCCCGGCGTCCGTGCGGCCCGCCACGACCACGGACTTCGGCACCGACGCGCCCGGCGGCTGCTTCTGCAGGGCGTCCTCCAGGAGCCCCTGGACCGTGCGGCGACCAGGCTGCCGGGCCCAGCCCGAGAAGTCCGTCCCGTCGTAGGAAACGTCCAAGCGCAGACGAACGAGCCCGCCCTCCCCAGCGGGAGTGGCGGGCTCGTCCGGTGTCAAATCGGCCTTCAGGACGTCAGTCCTTCTTGGCGTCCGCGTCGGTCTCCTCGGCAGCCGGAGCCTCCGAAACCTCGGTGGTCTCCTCGGCCTTGGCCTCCTCGGCGGCGGGCGCCTCGGTGGTCTCCTCGGCAGCCGGGGCAGCGGCCTTCGGCTCGTCCTTGGCGAACTTCGTCTTCCGAGCGCGCTCGGCCTCCGAAGTCACCGTCTTCTCGGCCACCAGCTCGATGACGGCCATCGGCGAGTTGTCGCCCTTGCGCGGCATCGTCTTGGTGATCCGGGTGTAGCCACCGGCACGCTCCGCGAAGTGCGGCCCGATCTCGGCGAACAGCTTGTGCACGACGTCCTTGTCACGGACGACCTTCTGCACCTGACGACGGTTGTGCAGGTCGCCCCGCTTCGCCTTCGTGATCAGCTTCTCGGCCAGCGGACGGACCCGCTTGGCCTTCGCCTCGGTGGTGGTGATCTTGCCGTGCTCGAACAGCTGCGTGGCCAAGTTGGCCAGGATCAGCCGCTCGTGCGCGGACGACCCGCCGAGCCGGGCTCCCTTGGTAGGGGTGGGCATTGGTTCTCCTAGTTCAGCTCACAGCGTCCAGGCACAGGGCCTCAGAGCTGCTCGGTCTCTGCGTAGTCCTGGCCATCGTCGTGGCCGTCCGAAATCCCGTCGGCGATGCCGCCGACACCCTCCGACCAGCCTTCACCGTCGTAGCTGGCGGCCGCCGCAGTCGGGTCGAACCCGGGCGGGCTGTCCTTCAGCGCGAGGCCGAGGCCGACGAGCTTGAGCTTGACCTCGTCGATCGACTTGGCGCCGAAGTTGCGGATGTCGAGCAGGTCCGCCTCGCTGCGCGAGACGAGCTCGCCCACCGTGTGGATGCCCTCGCGCTTCAGGCAGTTGTACGACCGGACGGTGAGGTCCAGGTCCTCGATCGGCATCGCGTAGGCGGCGATGGTGTCCGCCTCCTGCGGCGACGGGCCGATCTCGATGCCCTCGGCGTCGACGTTCAGCTCGCGGGCGAGACCGAACAGCTCCACCAGCGTCTTGCCGGCCGACGCGACCGCGTCGCGCGGCGTGATCGACGGCTTGGTCTCGACGTCCAGGATCAGCTTGTCGAAGTCGGTGCGCTGCTCGACACGAGTCGCCTCGACCTTGTACGTCACCTTCAGCACCGGCGAGTAGATCGAGTCGACCGGGATCCGGCCGATCTCGGCACCCGCCTGCTTGTTCTGCAGCGCCGGAACGTAACCGCGGCCGCGCTCGACGACGAGCTCGATCTCGAGCTTGCCCTTGCCGTTCAGCGACGCGATGTGGAGGTCCGGGTTGTGCACGGTGACGCCGGCCGGGGGCACGATGTCGGCCGCCGTGACCTCACCGGGGCCCTGCTTGCGCAGGTACATGGTGACCGGCTCGTCCTCTTCCGAGGACACCACGAGCTCCTTGAGGTTCAGGATGATGTCGGTGACGTCTTCCTTCACCCCGGGAACGGTGGTGAACTCGTGCAGCACGCCGTCGATGCGGATGCTCGTCACGGCCGCGCCCGGGATGGACGACAGCAGCGTACGACGCAGCGAGTTGCCGAGCGTGTAGCCGAAGCCGGGCTCAAGCGGTTCGATGGTGAACCGGGAGCGGGTCTCGTTGACCGTCTCTTCGCCGAGAGCCGGCCGCTGGGAAATCAGCATTTCTTCCTAGTTCCTTTCCAGACGACGCCCGCCATATGACGTCGAAGGGATGGCGCGGCGGCGGCGCACTGTGGGCGCCGCCGCCCTGCGTCCGACGGTGCCGGACTACTTCGAGTAGAGCTCGACGATCAGCTGTTCCTGAACCGGAACGTCGATCTGCGCGCGCTCCGGGAGCTGGTGGACCAGCACGCGGAGGTTGGACTGGACGACCTGCAGCCACGCCGGGATCGGGCGGTCGCCGAAGGACTCCTTCGCCGCCACGAACGGCAGCATGCCCATGGACTTCGGCCGCACGTCGATGATGTCCCACTTGGTGACCTGGAACGACGGGACGTTGACCTTGACGCCGTTGACCAGGAAGTGGCCGTGGCTCACCAGCTGACGCGCCTGACGGCGGGTGCGGGCGATGCCGGCGCGGTAGATCACGTTGTCCAGCCGCGACTCGAGGATCTGCAGCAGGTTCTCACCGGTCTTGCCCGGACGCCGGACGGCTTCCTTGTAGTACCGGACGAACTGACGCTCGAGAACGCCGTAGGTGTAGCGAGCCTTCTGCTTCTCCTGCGACTGCAGGAGGTACTCGGACTCCTTGATGCGCCCGCGGCCGTGCTGGCCCGGCGGGTAGGGGCGACGCTCGAAAGCCTGGTCGCCGCCGATGAGGTCAACCTTGAGGCGACGCGAAATACGCGTCGCGGGGCCGGTGTAACGAGCCATTTCTTCTTACTCCTCCCCGTTCCTCAGACCCGGCGCCGCTTGGGCGGGCGGCAGCCGTTGTGAGGCTGCGGGGTCACGTCCTGGATGGTGCCGACCTCGAGGCCGGCCGCCTGCAGCGAGCGGATCGCCGTCTCGCGGCCCGAACCCGGGCCCTTCACGAAGACGTCGACCTTCTTCATGCCGTGCTCGGCGGCCTTGCGGGCAGCGTTCTCGGCGGCCATCTGCGCGGCGAACGGGGTGGACTTGCGCGAGCCCTTGAAGCCCACGTGACCACTCGACGCCCACGCGATCACGGCACCGGTCGGGTCCGTGATCGAGACGATGGTGTTGTTGAAGGTGCTCTTGATGTGCGCGTGACCGTGCGCGACATTCTTCTTTTCCTTGCGGCGGACCTTCTTGGCCCCGGCCGCAGTGCGAGACTTCGGTGGCATGTTCTGAGGGATCTCCTGTTAGCGCGCGTCTTCTTGGTGAGCGGCGGCTGCTTCGGCCTGGCCGCGCCGGATGATCGAACCGGCGTCGGTGTACAGGTTCCGCAGCGCCATCGGGCGGGCGTAGAGCGCCTTGGGCGAAACGCAAGCCGAGCCGCGGCGCTGGACGCCGCCCATCTGCACGACCTTCTTGCCCTGGACGCTCACTTCTTGCCAGCCTTCTTCTTGCCGGCGACCGTCTTCTTCGGACCCTTGCGGGTGCGGGCGTTCGTCTTGGTGCGCTGACCACGGACGGGAAGTCCGCGGCGCCAGCGAAGACCCTCGTAGCACCCGATCTCGATCTTCCGACGGATGTCGGCGTTCACCTCGCGGCGAAGGTCACCCTCGACCTTGAAGTTCTCTTCGATGTACGTACGCAGCTTGGCGAGGTCGTCATCGCTGAGGTCTTTGACGCGGGTGTCCGCGTTGATCTCGGCAGCCTTGATGAGCTGCTTCGACCGGGTACGGCCGATGCCGTAGATGTACGTAAGCGCGATCTCCACCCGCTTCTCGCGGGGAAGGTCTACGCCAGCGAGTCGTGCCATTGGCGCTGATGCTCCTTCATTGAATTCGTCTTCAGGTCTGCTCCCCGTCCGGTTCCGGGACCGACTCGCCTGTCGTGCCCTCGGCTTGCGCCTCGGGTGTCCCAGCCCCGGCCTGAAGTCCGGGGGTGAACCGGCCCACTCGCGTGGCCCGGCAGGTGCGGGGAGGTTGTGTAGCCGTCAATCCACTCTGGTCGAGTGCCTGGCGATCGGATCAGCCCTGCCGCTGCTTGTGCCGCAGGTTCTCGCAGATCACCATGATCCGGCCGTGACGGCGGATCACCTTGCACTTGTCGCAGATCTTCTTGACGCTCGGCTGGACCTTCACGTCTTCTGCTCTCCTGCTTCTGAGCTGCTCGTGATCACTTGTAGCGGTAGACGATGCGACCACGAGAGAGGTCGTAGGGCGAGAGCTCCACGACAACCCTGTCCTCGGGCAGGATGCGGATGTAGTGCTGCCGCATCTTGCCGCTGATGTGTGCCAGGACCTTGTGACCGTTCTCCAACTCGACGCGGAACATCGCGTTGGGGAGCGGCTCGACTACGCGGCCTTCGACCTCGATGGCCCCGTCTTTCTTCGCCATGTCCTCCGCATTTCCTTGTCTGCACTGTCGGCCGCCACACCTGATCAACTCGAGCACTAGTGCTGGGTTGGGTGTTGCGTGGCACACTGGTGCCCGGCTCCCAAGACCGTGAATTCACGAGCGCGCAGGATCCGGGCGCGATAAGTGCGCCGACTTGACAGTGTACGCAACCCGTGTCGCGACCCCCAAACTGGGGGTAACCGTGCTAGGAGATTGCCCAGTTCCGCGGACACCAAGTGCACCTGAACGGGTGAATGCGCAGGTCAGCGCCATCCGGGGCTTCGCCCCGAGCCGGGGGCTCCGCCACCCGGACCCCCGAAAGATGTCAGGCGTCTTCCGCAGCGGTGAGCACCCACGGGCCGTCTTCGGTGATGGCCACCGTGTGCTCCCAGTGGGCCGCGCGGGAGCCGTCGGCCGTGACGACCGTCCAGCCGTCGTCCAGCTCGCGGGTCTCGCCGCCGCCGCCGGTCAACATCGGCTCGATCGCCAGCGCCATGCCGGGCTTCAGCCGCGGGCCCTTGCCCGGCTTGCCGATGTTCGGCAGGAACGGGTCCATGTGCATCTGGCGGCCGATGCCGTGGCCGCCGTACTCGACGATCATCCCGTACTCGACGCCGTCGTCGCGGCCCGCGCGTTCGGCCGCCGACTGGACGGCGTAGGAGATGTCGGTCAGCCGGCCGCCGGCGCTGACGGCCTCGATGCCGGCCCACATGGCCGCCTCGGTCGCCGCGGACAGCGCCAGGTCGGCGTCCGACACCGCGCCGATGGCCAGCGTGACGGCGGAGTCGCCGTGCCAGCCGTCGAGGATCGCGCCGCAGTCGACCGAGATGATGTCGCCGTCGGCCAGCACCTGCGTCTTCGCCGGGATGCCGTGGACGATCTGCTCGTTCACCGACGCGCAGATCGACGCCGGGAAGCCGTGGTAACCCTTGAACGACGGCACCGCGCCGGCGTCCCGGATCGTCTGCTCGGCCAGCTCGTCGAGCTCGGCGGTGCTGACCCCCGGCTTCGCGGCCGCGCGGACGGCCGCGAGCGTGCGGGCGACGACGAGCCCCGCGGCCCGCATCGCCTGCAGCTCGTCCGGGGTCTTGACCTCGATCATGCGCCCGCGGCGGAGCACTTGCAGAACACGCAACCCTCCGAGATTCACGTGCGGTCGCGCAGCGCTTTCAGCACCCGGCCGGAGACCTCGTCCACGCTGCCGACACCGTCGACGCTCACGAGGATGTCGGCGTAGTACTCCAGCAGCGGCGCGGTGTCCGACACGTAGATCTGCTGACGGCGGCGGATGACGTCTTCGGTGTCGTCCGCGCGGCCGCGCGACATGAGCCGGCCGACGACGACGTCCTCCGGCACCTGCAGCTGGATCACGGCGTCGAGCGAGACGTCGGAGTCGCCGAGGATCTCGCCGAGCACCTCGGCCTGCTTGGTGTTGCGGGGGAAGCCGTCGAGCAGGAAGCCGGCCTTCGCGTCCGGCTCCGCCAGGCGCTCGCGGACCATTTCGTTCGTCACCGAGTCGGGCACGAGCTCGCCGGAGTCCAGGTAGCGCTTGGCCTCCTGGCCCAGCGGGGTCTCCTGGCCGACGTGGGCGCGGAACAGCTCGCCCGTCGAGATGTGCGGGATGCGCAGCTGCTCGGACAGGGCCTCAGCCTGCGTACCTTTGCCCGCACCCGGCGGGCCGACGAGAACCAGGCGTGTCACTTCAAGAACCCTTCGTAGTTGCGCTGCATCAGCTGGCTTTCGATCTGCTTCACGGTGTCGAGGCCGACACCGACCATGATCAGCACAGCCGTGCCACCGAACGGGAAGTTCTGGTTGTTCCCGCTCCCGGTCACCGACAGGAAGAAGTTCGGAAGGATCGCGATGATGCCCAGGTACAGCGAGCCCGGCAGGGTGATCCGGCCGAGCACGTAGCTCAGGTACTCCGCGGTCGGGCGGCCCGGGCGGATGCCCGGGATGAACCCGCCGAACTTCTTCATCTCTTCCGCACGCTCGTCCACGTTGAACGTGATCGTGATGTAGAAGTACGTGAAGAAGATGATCAGGCCGAAGTACAGCGCGATGTGCACCCAGCTGGACTGGTTCACGATGTAGTTCTTGATGAAGACCTGCCAGCCGGAGTTGCTGTTCTGGTCGCCGACGAGGCGCGAGATCAGGTCCGGCAGGTACAGCAGGGACGACGCGAAGATGACCGGGATGACGCCGGCCTGGTTCACCTTGATCGGCAGGTAGGTCGACGTGCCGCCGTACATCCGGCGGCCGATCATGCGCTTGGCGTACTGCACCGGGATCCGGCGCTGCCCCTGCTCGACGAAGATGACGCTCGCGATGATCACGAGCCCGAAGATGCAGATCATCGTCAGCGCGATGCCACCGCCGTTGGACAGGATGTTCCCGCCCTCGACCGGGATGCGCGCCGCGATGTTCAGGAAGATCAGGACGGACATGCCGTTGCCGACGCCGCGCTCGGTGATCAGCTCGCCCAGCCACATCATGACGGCGGTGCCCGCGGTCATGGTGATGACGATGATCGCCAGCGAGTAGACGCTGTTGTCCGGGATGATCGGCTGGTCGCAGTCCGGGAAGAGCTGCTTGCGGTCCGCGAGCGCGACCACGCCGGTGGCCTGCAGGATCGCGAGCGCGACCGTCAGGTACCGGGTGTACTGGGTCAGCTTGCCCTGGCCGGACTGCCCTTCCTTCTTCAGCTCCTCGAACCGCGGGATGACCACGGTGAGCAGCTGGATGATGATGCTCGCCGTGATGTACGGCATGATGCCGGTCGAGAAGAGCGACAGCTGCAGCAGCGCACCGCCGCTGAACAGGTTCAGCAGCTGGTAGACGCCTTCCTGCTGCGCCTGGGAGCTACAGGCCTGCACGGCTCCGTACGAGATCCCGGGCGCCGGAATGGTCGCACCGATTCGGTAGACCGCGACGATGGCTAGCGTGAACAGGATCTTCTTGCGTAGATCCGGCGTCGCGAGAGCCGAGCGGAAGGCGCTGAACACGCGGGGGACCTCCTCGGCGTCGTCGGCCGTCCTCAACCGACGATCGGCTTGGCCGGCCACGGGGGCCGGCGGGAACACACAGCACTACTGGCAGGCAAGCCAGGAACGCTTCGGGGCACACTCGTCCCGAAGCGTGTCGCCGACTCTAACAGCTTCACGGGGCGTGTCCGCAGTGCGTGTGCGTTTTCCGTACCAAGGTTGCTCCGGCGGGTTGATCCACTTCGCCGTCTCGGCCGTAATCCTTGACACAGAGCGCGGGTTCGGGCTCAGGCGCTGGACGTCGCGAGCACGCCGGCGAGGCCGACGAGGACCACCCCGGTGCCCCGGTCGACGTTGCGCCGGGCACGCCGGGTGAGCTCGATCGACTTCACCGCGGCGCCGACGCCGACGTACACCGAACCGGCCAGGAATTCGGCCAGCAGGTAGACCGCGCCCAGCAGCGCGATCTGAGCCGGAAAGGACCCGTGACCTGCGTCGATGAACTGCGGGACGAACGCGGTGAAGATGAGGATCGCCTTCGGGTTGGTGATGGCGACGCCGAACTCCTTGCGCGCGACCCGCCAGGCCGACGCCGGTTCGGTGGTCGGCGCGGGGGTGTCCGCTTTGCCCCGGATGGTGGACCAGAGCAGGCGGACGCCGAGGAACAGCAGGTAGGCCGCGCCGGCCCACTTGATGATCGTCAGAGCGGTCTCGGACGCGGCCAGCAGCTGCCCGAGCCCGGCCGCGACGGCCCCGATCAGCAGGGTGAACGCGGTCAGCCGGCCGGCCAGCCCGGCGAGGCCGCGGCGAACACCGTGCGTCATCCCGTGGTGGAGGCCGAGCAGGTTGTTCGCCCCTGGCGTAAGCGCGATGAGCACCGAAGCCCCGAAGAAGACCAGCAGCCACGACACGACGACCACCTCCGCCTCCCACGGTAACGGCGGGCGCGAGCGGTTTAGCGGTCGTCCTCGGGCGGCAGCACGGTGATGGCGACGCCGCTGGGCGGGGTCGGGGTGTCGGCGTAGGCCAGGTTCGGGTCGGCCCAGTCCTCGCCCCGACGTCGCCAGGTGGGCAGGCAGGCCAGGACGGCCGCGGCGACGACCAGGACGAGGGCCCCGATCAGCAGCCACATCCCGGAGTCCGTGACGACCTCGAGGTCGTTGCCGTCGGCCATCGCGGACCAGCCGAGCCCGCTCATCCCGACCGTGAGGACGACCCCGGTGGTGAAGAGCGCCCCGCCGGCGACCAGCCACCGCGCACGGCCGCTCTCGGGCCGCGAGAAGGCCATGAGCGCGGCGACGGCCAGCACGAGGACGGCGAGGATCAGCGGGATCCCGACGGGCGAGGCGGCCTGGTCGGTGGTCTCCTGCCCGGGAATCTCGATGCGGCTGCCCCAGGCGGTCTCGGTGACGGTCAGCTGGGCCTCGAGGAACCGGTCCCGGACGCTCACGTGCTGCTCGAGCCGGAACAGCGGCAGGAAGGTGCCGCCGAGGGTCATCAGGGCGGCGACGGCGGTGAGGACGGCCGGGAGCAGGCGGAGGAACCCCGAGGGACGCGCTTCGACGACCGGGATCTGCGCTTGGTGCGGCTCTGCCGGGTCTTCGGAGGCCTGGGGCTGCGGTGGCGCGCCCGGGATCTCGGCGACGGGGAACGGCAGCGGCTCGGGCCGGGCACCTGTGGGGAAGACCGGCAGGCCCGCGGAAGGCTCCGGAGGGACGGCCAGCGGGTCCGAGGAGGGGGCGGCAGGCGTGGCGTCCGCGGGGAAGGCGAGCGAGCTTGCCGAGGGTGTTGCGTCCGTGGGGAACGCCAGCGGGCCTGCGGAGGGCGTGGCGTCGGCGGGGAACGCCAGCGGGCTTGCCGAAGGCGCGGCATCAGCCGGGACCGGTGAGGCTTCGGCCGGGAAGCTCGGCGGATCGGCCGCCTGCGAGGGCTCCGGCGGGAACGGGGCTCCCGTGCCCGGCTCGACGCCCGTGACCCTTGGCGCCTCGACCGGGAAGCTCAGCGGGGATTCCCCGGCTTCGGCCGGGTGCGGCCGCTCGGATGGCTCCTGTGACGGTCTCTCCACCCTGTGATCCTCCGTCCGGATCACCGCGGCGGCAAGGAACCTGTCCGGTCAGTCGTCCGCCGGGGGCAGCACCGTGATCGAGACGCCCGACGGCGGTGTCGCCGTGTCCGCGAACGCGGCTTCCGGGTCGGCCCACTCCGGGCGCCCAGCGGCCGGCGTGCGGTGGGCGAGCACCGCGGCCGCCGCCGCAACCGCGACCGCCGCGATGAGCACCCACAGGCCCGCCAGGAGCGTCGTCTGCGTGCGGGGCAGGTGGTCGTCGACGAGACTGCGGGCGCCCTGCACCCCGATCGTGCAGACCGTGCCCGCCAGGAACGCCGCGGCCACCAGCGTGGCCCGCCGGGCGGCCGCGCCGGCGTGGCCGGTCACCGCCTGGCGGATCCCCAGGACCAGCGCCACCAGGAAGAGCGCACCCGCCAGCAGCAGCGGCGCCCCGAGCGGCGCCGACGGCGACGCGATCTCCCCCGAGCCCGGGAACGTGAAGTCGATCCGCCAGGCCCGGACGACCGAGCGCGCGACCCCGTCGTTCTCCACGCCCAAGGGCTGTTCGGTGCGGTAGAGGGGCAGGAACGTGCCGAGGACCGTCAGGGCGAGCGCGAGCACCACGAGCGCCAGGAAGGCCGGGCCACGACGAGGGGTGACGTCCACTCCCCCGATCCTTCCGCCGGACCGGGGCCACGACAACCGCACCCCGGAAACGCCGAAGGCCCGCCTGGCGGACCAGACGGGCCTTCGGCCTAGCGAAACGCTCAGTTGGTGGTGGCGGAGCCACCGGCCGCTTCGAGCTTCTCCTTGGCGGAGCCGGAGAACGCGTCGGCGGTGACGTTCAGCTTGACGCCGTTCACGTCGCCGTTGCCGAGCACCTTGACGAGCTTGCCCTTGCGGACGAGCCCGCCCTTGACCAGCTCGTCGGCACCGATGGTGCCGCCGTCCGGGAAGACGCGGGCGATGTCGCCCACGTTCACCGGCTGGTACTCGGTGCGGAAGCGGTTCTTGAAGCCACGCAGCTTCGGGAGCCGCATGTGGATGGGCATCTGCCCACCCTCGAACCCGGCGGGCACGTTCTTCCGGGCCTTGGTGCCCTTCGTACCGCGACCGGCCGTCTTGCCCTTCGAGCCCTCACCACGGCCGACGCGGATCTTGTCGGTCTTGGCGCCCGGGGCCGGGCGCAGGTGGTGGATCTTGATGGCCGTCATGCCTGGACCTCCTCGACCTCCACCAGGTGGCGGACGGTGTGGATCAGGCCGCGCACCTGGGGGGTGTCTTCACGCACGACGCTCTGGCGGATCTTGCGCAGCCCGAGGGTGCGCAGCGACTCGCGGTGAGCGTGCTTCGTGCCGATCTTGCTCTTGACCTGGGTGACCTTGAGCTGAGCCATGTCAGACCCCCTGGCCCGCGCGCTGGCGCAGCATCCGGGCCGGAGCGACGTCCTCGAGCGGGAGACCGCGGCGAGCCGCGACCTCTTCGGGACGCTGCAGGCCCTTCAGGGCCGCCACGGTCGCGTGCACGATGTTGATCGCGTTGTCGGAGCCGAGCGACTTCGACAGCACGTCGTGGACACCCGCGCACTCCAGCACCGCGCGCACCGGGCCACCGGCGATGACGCCGGTACCGGCGGACGCCGGGCGGAGCAGGACCACACCGGCGGCCTCTTCACCCTGGATCGGGTGCGGGATGGTGCCGCCGACGCGGGGAACGCGGAAGAAGTTCTTCTTCGCTTCCTCGACGCCCTTGGCGATGGCCGCGGGAACTTCCTTGGCCTTGCCGTAGCCGACGCCGACCTGACCGTCGCCGTCGCCGACGACCACCAGGGCGGTGAAGCTGAAGCGACGACCACCCTTGACGACCTTGGCGACGCGGTTGATCGTCACGACCTTCTCGAGGTGCGGGGTCTTGTCCTGGGCCGCCCCGCCACGGCCGCTGTCGCGCCGGTCACGGCGGTCGCGACGGTCACCGCGGTCGTTGCCGCCCTGACCGCCCGGCCCGCCCTGGCCGCCGCCGAATTGCCGCGTACGTCCCGGCATCAGGCTTTCCTTCCATTCACGAGCTTGTGCATCAGAACTCCAACCCCGCCTCACGGGCGGCGTCGGCCAGCGCGGCGATGCGGCCGTGGTAGGCGTTGCCCCCACGGTCGAACACCACGGCCGAGATCCCGGCGTTCTTGGCACGCGCGGCGACGAGTTCCCCGACCTTGGCGGCCTTGGCCTTCTTGTCGCCGTCGAGCGTGCGGACGTCCGCCTCGAGGGTGGACGCCGACGCCAGCGTGTGGCCGGCGAGGTCGTCGATCACCTGCACGGCGATGTGCCGCGAGGACCGCTTGACGACCAGGCGCGGACGCTGGTCCGTGCCCGAGACCTTCTTGCGGAGGCGGAAGTGCCGACGGGCCTTCGCGACGCGGCGGCGGGTCGAGATGTCCTTGCCGACCGGCTTGCGCTTCGTAGTCGTGTCGCTCATGATCACTTACCCGTCTTTCCGACCTTGCGGCGGATCTTCTCACCCTCGTACCGCAGGCCCTTGCCCTTGTACGGGTCCGGGCGCCGCAGCTTGCGGATGACGGCCGAGATCTGGCCGACCTTCTGCTTGTCGATGCCGGAGACCGAGAACCGGGTCGGGGTCTCCACCTTGAAGGTGATGCCCTCGGGGGCCTCGATCTTCACCGGGTGCGAGTAGCCGAGGGCGAACTCGAGGTCCGAGCCCTTCGCCTGCACGCGGTAACCCACGCCGTGGATTTCCATCTTCTTCTCGTAGCCGGCGGTGACGCCGACGACGAGGTTGTTCACCAGCGTGCGGGTGAGCCCGTGGAGCGCCTTGGAGGTGCGCTCGTCGTCGGGACGCTTCACCAGCAGCTCGCCGTCGTCACCGCGCTCGACGGTGATCGGCTCGGCGACGGTGTGCTCGAGGGTGCCCTTGGGCCCCTTGACCTTGATCAGCTGACCGTCGATGGTCACCTCGACCCCGGAGGGGACGGCGACCGGCAGCTTTCCGATGCGTGACATGTCTGTGCCCCCTTCCTTACCAGACGTAGGCGAGGACTTCGCCGCCCACGCTGTTGCGCTTGGCCTGCCGGTCGGTCTGGAGGCCACCGGACGTCGAGATGATCGCGATGCCCAGGCCGCCGAGAACGGACGGCAGTTCGGTCGATTTGGCGTAGACCCGCAGACCGGGCTTGGAGACGCGCCGGAGGCCGGCGATGCTCCGCTCACGGTTGGGGCCGTACTTGAGCTCGACGACGAGGTTCTTGTGCTTCTCGCCCGGCTCGTCGTGGTAGCCCGCGATGTAGCCCTCGCGCTTGAGGATCTCGGCGATGTTCGCCTTGAGCTTCGAGTGCGGGAGCTTGACCTCGTCGTGGTACGCCGAGTTCGCGTTACGCAGACGCGTCAAGAAGTCTGCGATGGGGTCGGTCATCGTCATGGTGACCTGTCAACCTTTCTCGCCCTGGTTCCCCGCCGCCCGGTACACGGGCGGCAGGGCCTGTGGCGAAGTGGGAGTTAAAAAGAAGCTCTTACCAGCTGGACTTGCGGACGCCGGGCAGCTCGCCCGCGTGCGCCATCTCGCGAAGGCAGATCCGGCAGAGCCCGAACTTGCGGAACACGGCGTGCGGACGGCCGCACCGCTGGCAGCGGGTGTAGGCGCGCACGGCGAACTTCGGCTTCTTCGCGGCCTTGTGGACCAGGGCTTTCTTGGCCATCGGCTCAGTTCTCCTTGAACGGGAAGCCGAGCTTGCGCAGCAGCGCCCGGCCCTCGTCGTCGTTCGTAGCGGTCGTGACGACGGTGACGTCCATGCCGCGGGGGCGGTCGATGGCGTCGGGGTCGATCTCGTGGAACATCGACTGCTCGTTGAGACCGAACGTGTAGTTGCCGTGGCCGTCGAACTGCTTCGGCGAAAGCCCGCGGAAGTCGCGGATACGCGGCAGCGCGATGGTCAGCAGCCGGTCGAGGAACTCCCACATCCGGTCGCCGCGCAGCGTGACGCGCGCGCCGATCGGCTGGCCCTCGCGCAGCTTGAACTGCGCGATCGACTTGCGGGCCTTGCGGACCTCGGGCTTCTGACCGGTGATCAGGGAGAGGTCCTTGACCGCGCCCTCGATCAGCTTGCTGTCACGGGCGGCGTCACCGACACCCATGTTCACGACGACCTTCACCACGCCCGGGATCTGGTGGACGTTGTCGAAAGAGAACTCCGCCTGCAGCTGGCCCTTGATCTCGTCGCGGTAGCGCACCTTGAGGCGCGGCGCGACCTTCTCTGCGGTGGTCATCAGATGTCCTTACCGTTCCGGCGCGAGATCCGGACCTTCTTGCCGTCCTCGCCGATGCGGTAACCCACCCGGGACGGCTTGCCGTCCGAGTCGACGACCATCACGTTCGAGACGTGGATGGGCGCCTCCTGCGTGACGATGCCACCGGACTGCGCGCCGCGCTGGGTCTGGGTGATCCGCGTGTGCTTCTTGATCCGGTTCACGCCCTCGACCAGCACGCGGTCGCGCTCGGGGTAAGCCTGGATGACCTTGCCCTTGGCGCCCTTGTCCTTGCCGGCGATGACGACGACCGTGTCGCCCTTCTTCACCTTCATCACAGCACCTCCGGCGCGAGCGAAATGATCTTCATGAACTTTCGGTCGCGCAGCTCGCGGCCCACCGGGCCGAAGATGCGGGTGCCCCGGGGCTCGTTGTCGTTCTTGATGAGCACGGCGGCGTTCTCGTCGAACCGGATGTAGGAACCGTCCGGACGACGACGCTCCTTGACCGTGCGGACGATGACGGCCTTGACGACGTCGCCCTTCTTCACCCCGGCGGCCGGGATGGCGTCCTTCACGGTGGCGACGATGATGTCGCCGATGCCGGCGTAGCGCCGCCCGGAACCACCGAGAACGCGGATGCAGAGGATTTCCTTCGCACCCGTGTTGTCGGCTACCCGAAGCCGCGACTCCTGCTGGATCACGTCAACTCCTGTATGTCGCGCCGGTTCTCGCCCGACGAGCGAGCCTTGCGGAACTAAGAACTCTTAAAGAGCCCTGCTTACTTGGCCTTCTCCACGATCTGCACCAGGCGCCACCGCTTCGTCGCCGACAGCGGGCGGGTCTCCATCAGGGTGACCCGGTCGCCCACGCCCGCCTCGTTGTTCTCGTCGTGCACCTTCACCTTGGTGGTGCTGCGGAGAACCTTCGAGTAACGGGGGTGCTTCTTGCGGTCCTCGAGCTCGACCACGATCGTCTTGTTCATCTTGTCCGAGACGACGTAGCCCTCGCGGACCTTGCGGTCGTTCCGGGCCGGCGTCTCGGTGGTGGGCTCGCTCATGCGGCACCTTCACTCTCGGCGTCGGGGGCAACGGACAGGCCGAGTTCGCGCTCGCGCATGACCGTGTAGATCCGCGCGATGTCCGTGCGGACGGTGCGCAGACGGCGGTTGTTGTCGAGCTGCCCGGTCGCCATCTGGAAGCGGAGGTTGAAGAGCTCCTCCTTGTACTCCTTCAGACGCAGGACGAGCTCTTCCGCGGTGAGCTCACGCAGCTCCGATGCCAGAGCACCAGCGTTCGCCATCAGAACTCACCACCTTCACGGGTCACGATGCGGCACTTCATGGGCAGCTTGTGGATCGCGCGACGGAGCGCCTCGCGGGCGGTCTCCTCGTTCGGGAACGAGATCTCGAACATCACGCGGCCCGGCTTCACGTTGGCGATCCACCACTCGGGCGAACCCTTACCGGAACCCATGCGGGTTTCGGCCGGCTTCTTGGTCAGCGGGCGGTCCGGGTAGATGGTCGTCCACACCTTGCCGCCACGCTTGATGTGACGGGTCATGGCGATACGAGCGGACTCGATCTGCCGGTTCGTCACGTAGCTGTGCTCAAGCGCCTGGATGCCGTACTCGCCGAAGCTGACCTTCGTGCCACCCTTGGCGGCGCCGTGGCGCTTCGGGGAGTGCTGCTTCCGGTGCTTGACCCTGCGCGGGATGAGCACGTCTCAGCCCTCCGTCTTTTCTGCGGTCTCGGTGGCCGGAGCCGCCGGGGCCTCGGTCGTCGCGGCAGCGGCCGCGCGACCGGCTTCGGTCGAGGTGGCGGTCGTGCCCGACGCGCCGGAACGACGCGGGCGGGACGGCCGGTCGCTGCGGTCACGGTCGCGGCGCGGCGCGCGCTCGGCGGCGTCACGGGCCTCGCGAGCCTTCAGGCCACCGACGAGCTCACCCTTGTAGATCCACACCTTGACGCCGATGCGACCGAACGTCGTCTTGGCCTCGAAGAAGCCGTAGTCGATGTCGGCGCGCAGCGTGTGCAGCGGGACGCGGCCATCGCGGTAGTGCTCGGAGCGGGACATCTCGGCACCGCCGAGACGACCGCCGCACTGCACGCGGATGCCCTTGACCTGCGGCGAGCGCATGGAGGTCTGGATCGCCTTCCGCATCGCGCGGCGGAACGCCACGCGGTTGGAGAGCTGCTCCGCGACCGCCTGGGCGACCAGCTGGGCGTCGGCCTCGGGGTTCTTGACCTCGAGGATGTTCAGCTGGACCTGCTTCTTGGTCAGCTTCTCCAGCGCGCCGCGGATCCGGTCGGCCTCCGCGCCGCGGCGGCCGATGACGATGCCCGGCCGGGCGGTGTGGATGTCCACGCGGACGCGGTCACGGGTGCGCTCGATCTCGACCTTGGAGATGCCGGCGCGCTCCATGCCCGTGGCGAGGAGCTTGCGGATCTTGACGTCCTCGGCCACGTACTCGGCGTACTGCTTGTCGGCGTACCAGCGCGACTTCCAGTCCGTGGTGATACCCAGGCGGAAACCGTGCGGGTTGATCTTCTGGCCCACTACCGGCCACCTGCCTTCTTCTTGCTCTGAGCCTTCTGCGCGACGGCCGGACGCGACTCCACCTCGACGGTGATGTGGCTGGTCCGCTTGCGGATCCGGTACGCGCGGCCCTGGGCCCGCGGGCGGATGCGCTTGAGGGTGGGGCCCTCGTCGGCGTACGCGTTCTTGACCCAGAGGGTGTCCGGGTCCAGCTGAAGGTTGTTCTCGGCGTTGGCCACAGCGCTGGCGAGCACCTTCGCGACCGGCTCGCTGGCCGCCTGCGGGGCGAACCGGAGCACGGCCAAGGCGTCGGCGGCGCTACGTCCCTTGATGAGCTCGATCACCCGGCGCACCTTGGTCGGCGAGTCCCGGACGAAGCGAGCCCGCGCGTAAGCCGTAGGCAAGGCCTCGACCGTCGCGTCGTTCTGGGCGTTCATCGCTACTTCCCTTGTCTCTTCTCGTGCCCGCTCAGCGGCGGCGCGACTTGCGGTCGTCCTTGATGTGGCCCTTGAAGGTCCGCGTCGGGGCGAACTCGCCCAGCTTGTGACCCACCATGGCCTCGGTGACGAACACCGGGACGTGCTTGCGGCCGTCGTGCACGGCGATCGTGTGTCCCAGGAAGTCCGGGATGATCGTCGAGCGGCGCGACCAGGTCTTGATGACCGTCTTCTTGCCCGATTCGTTCAGCGCGTCCACCTTCTTGAGCAGGTGGTCGTCCACGAACGGGCCCTTCTTAAGGCTGCGTGGCATGTGCTTCTACCTCCCTGCTCAGCGCTTCTTGCCGGTACGCCGGCGGCGGACGATGAGGGCGTCGCTCGGCTTGCGCCGACGCGTCCGGCCCTCGGGCTTACCGTTCGGGTTGACCGGGTGGCGACCACCGGAGGTCTTACCCTCACCACCACCGTGCGGGTGGTCGACCGGGTTCATGACGACACCGCGGACCGTGGGGCGCTTGCCGCGCCAGCGGTTGCGGCCGGCCTTGCCCCAGTTGATGTTGGCGTGCTCGGAGTTGCCGACCTCGCCGACCGTGGCGCGGTTGCGCACGTCCACGTTGCGGATCTCGCCCGAGGGGAGACGCAGCTGGGCGTACGGACCGTCCTTGGCGACGAGCTGCACCTTCGCGCCCGCGGACCGCGCCATCTTCGCGCCGCCGCCGGGGCGGAGCTCGATCGCGTGGATCACGGTGCCGACCGGGATGTTGCGCAGCGGCAGGTTGTTGCCCGGCTTGATGTCGGCCCGGGGGCCGTTCTCGACGGTGTCGCCCTGCTTCAGCTTCTCCGGCGCGATGATGTAGCGCTTCTCGCCGTCGGCGTAGTGCAGCAGCGCGATGCGCGCCGACCGGTTGGGGTCGTACTCGATGTGCGCGACCTTGGCCGGGATGCCGTCCTTGTCGTTGCGACGGAAGTCGATGACGCGGTAAGCACGCTTGTGGCCGCCACCCTTGTGCCGGGTGGTGATCTTGCCGGACGAGTTGCGACCGCCCGAACCGCTCAGCGGACGAAGCAGCGACTTCTCCGGGGTGGAGCGGGTGATCTCGGCGAAGTCCGAGACGCTCGAACCGCGACGACCCGGGGTCGTCGGCTTGTACTTGCGGATGCCCATTGTCAGCTCAGTCCTTTACGCGGTGGGTCCGCCGAAGATCTCGATCGCCTTGCTCTCGGGCGAAAGAGTCACGATGGCGCGCTTGGTGTCCTTGCGCTTGCCGAAGCCCGCGCGAGTCCGCTTCCGCTTGCCCTGGCGGTTGGCCGTGTTGACGCTGACCACCTTGACGCCGAACACCTTCTCGACCGCGATCTTGATCTGGGTCTTGTTGGCGTCCGGGCGGACGATGAACGTGTACTTGTGGTCCTCGAGCAGCCCGTAGGACTTCTCGGAGATGACCGGCGCGAGCAGGATGTCGCGGGGGTCCGGAATGGCGACCGAACTCACTTCTCGTCACTCCCTTCCGTGACCTCGCCCGACCGCGCCGAGGCCTTCGCCTTGCCGCGGGCGGGGCCGGCGACGAACACGTCGTACGCGGCCTTGGTGAACACGACGTCGTCGTTGACCAGGACGTCGTAGGTGTTGAGCTGGTCGGCCCAGAGGAGATGCACCTCGGGCAGGTTCCGCAGGGAAACCCAGCTCAGCTCGTCGTCCCGGTGCAGCACCACGAGCACGCGCTTCGCGGCCGTGACGGCGGCGAGGGCGGTCTTGGCGGCCTTGGTCGACGGCTTCTCACCGGTCACCAGCTCGGTGACGACGTGCAGCTGGCCGGCGCGCGCCCGGTCGGAGAGGGCGCCACGCAGAGCGGCGGCCTTCATCTTCTTCGGGGTGCGCTGCGAGTAGTCACGCGGCGTGGGGCCGTGGACGACGCCACCGCCGGCGAACTGCGGCGCGCGGGTCGAACCCTGGCGGGCACGGCCGGTGCCCTTCTGCCGGTACGGCTTCTTGCCGCCACCGGAGACCTCACCACGGGTCTTCGTGTCGTGCGTGCCCTGGCGCGCGGCGGCCAGCTGGGCCACCACCACCTGGTGCATCAGCGCGACGTTGGCCTGCACGTCGAAGATCTCCTCGGGGAGATCGACCGTGCCGTCGGCTTTACCGGCCGGGGTCTTCAGCTCGACGTTCGTCATTCGGAGTTACCACCCTTCGCGGCGCTGCGCACGAACAGCAGGCCGCCCTTGGGACCGGGCACGGCGCCCTTGATCAGCAGCAGGCCGTCCTCGGCACGCACGGCGTGCACGGTCAGGTTCTGCGTGGTGACCCGGTCGTTGCCCATCCGGCCCGCCATGCGCAGGCCCTTGAACACGCGGCCGGGGGTGGCGCAGCCACCGATCGAACCCGGCTTGCGGTGCACGGCCTGGGCACCGTGGCTCGCGCCCTGGCCCTTGAAGCCGTGGCGCTTCATGACACCGGCGTAGCCCTTGCCCTTGCTGGTACCGGTCACGTCGACCTCGACGCCGGCGGCGAACACCTCGGCGGTGATCTCCTGGCCGACCTCGTAGGTCTCGGCGTCGGTGGTACGCAGCTCCGCGAGGAAGCGCCGCGGGGTCACGCCCGCCTTGTCGTAGTGGCCGGTGCGCGGCTTGTTCACCTTGCGCGGGTCGACCGCGCCGAACGCCAGCTGCACGGCCGTGTAGCCGTCCTTGTCGGTGGTCCGAACCTGGGTGACCACGTTCGGACCGGCCTTCACGACGGTGACCGGGACAACCCGGTTCTGCTCGTCGAAGACCTGGGTCATGCCGAGCTTGGTGCCCAGGATGCCCTTCACTTGCCTGTCAGACATGAGTCTCTTATCTCCGCCGCTCGCCCAACGCTTACTGGATGTTGACGTCGACGCTCGCCGGCAGGTCGATGCGCATGAGCGCGTCGACCGTCTTCGGCGTCGGGTCGAGGATGTCGATCAGACGCTTGTGCGTGCGCATCTCGAAGTGCTCGCGCGAGTCCTTGTACTTGTGCGGCGAGCGGATGACGCAGTAAACGTTCTTCTCGGTGGGCAGCGGCACCGGCCCGACGACCCGGGCGCCGGTGCGCGTGACCGTCTCCACGATCTTGCGCGCCGAGGTGTCGATCGCCTCGTGGTCGTAGGCCTTGAGCCGGATGCGGATCTTCTGTCCCGCCATGGTGGCTGCTCGTTCCTTGTCGTCTCGTGCCGCTATCTCACAAACCTGCCCCGGGTGCTGCCACCCTGGCCTGGTTTCCGCAGTTCAACGGCCCTGTCCCCGGTCCACGCGGTCGGGCGTGTCGCGCCCGACGCACAGACGGATCCCGCGGGATCGTCGTCTTGCCTGGTCTTCCTCAACGTGAGGAGGCGATGAGCCGGCCGCGCTTGTGCAAGCCCTGCCGTTCACTGCCTTTGCCCGCTCGCCTACCCGAAGGAAAGGACTCCGCGGACCGTGGCCACTCGCACCAGGGCGGCCGGACCCCCGAAGGAATCGGCCGCCCCAGGACGAGCAACCTGAATAGTGTCGCACACGTGATTTGACGCCCCTGACCCGGGGGTGTATCAGCCCCGGGCGGGGCGCCGAATCACTTGATGATCTTGGTGACCTGACCCGCACCGACGGTGCGGCCGCCCTCGCGGATCGCGAAGCGCAGGTTCTCGTCCATGGCGACCGGCTGGATCAGCTGCACCGAGATGTCGGTGTTGTCGCCCGGCATGACCATCTCGGTGCCCTCGGGGAGGGTCACGACGCCGGTCACGTCGGTGGTGCGGAAGTAGAACTGCGGGCGGTAGTTGTTGAAGAACGGGGTGTGACGGCCACCCTCGTCCTTCGACAGGATGTAGACCCGGCCCTCGAAGTCGGTGTGCGGGGTGGTGGTACCCGGCTTCACGACGACCTGGCCGCGCTCGACGTCCTCGCGCTTGATGCCGCGGAGCAGGAGGCCGACGTTGTCGCCCGCCTGGCCCGAGTCGAGCAGCTTGCGGAACATCTCGACACCGGTGACAGTCGTCTTCTGCGACTTCTCCTTGATGCCGACGATCTCGACCTCTTCGTTCACGTTGACCACGCCACGCTCGACGCGGCCGGTCACGACGGTGCCGCGGCCGGTGATCGTGAAGACGTCCTCGATCGGCATGAGGAACGGACGGTCGAGCTCACGCACCGGGTCCGGCACGTTGTCGTCGACGGCGTGCATCAGCTCGAGCACGGCCTCGCCCCACTTGGCGTCGCCCTCGAGGGCCTTCAGGCCCGAAACGCGCACGACCGGCGCGTCGTCGCCCGGGAACTCCTGCGAGGACAGCAGCTCGCGAACCTCGAGCTCGACGAGCTCCAGGATCTCCTCGTCGTCGACCATGTCGGCCTTGTTCAGCGCGACCACGATGTAGGGCACGCCGACCTGGCGGGCGAGCAGCACGTGCTCACGGGTCTGCGGCATCGGGCCGTCGGTCGCGGCGACCACCAGGATCGCGCCGTCCATCTGGGCGGCACCGGTGATCATGTTCTTGATGTAGTCCGCGTGACCGGGGGCGTCGACGTGCGCGTAGTGACGCTTCTCGGTCTGGTACTCGACGTGCGAGATGTTGATCGTGATGCCGCGCTGCTTCTCTTCCGGCGCGTTGTCGATCTGGTCGAACGCGCGGGCCTCGTTCAGCTCCGGGTAAGCGTCGTGCAGCACCTTGGTGATCGCCGCGGTCAGCGTGGTCTTGCCGTGGTCGACGTGACCGATGGTGCCGATGTTGACGTGCGGCTTGCTCCGCTCGAACTTCGCCTTCGCCACTGGAATGTCCTCCTGGACTGATTTCGCTTTGTGCTCGGGGGCCGGCGTGGCTGCCGACCCCCGAATGTTCCTTCGTCGGTGCTGCGGACGTTCAGGAGAGTCCCTTAATGCCCGCGCGCGGTGGGGGAGTTACTCCCCCGTCGCCTTCGCGATGATTTCCTTCGCGACGTTCGCGGGAACCTCGGCGTAGGAGTCGAACACCATGGAGTAGTTCGCCCGGCCCTGGGTGCGGGACCGCAGGTCGCCGACGTAGCCGAACATCTCCGACAGCGGGACCAGCGCCTTCACGACGCGGGTGCCCGACCGCTCCTCCATGGCCTGGATCTGACCACGGCGGGAGTTGAGGTCACCGATGACGTCACCCATGTAGTCCTCGGGCGTGGTCACCTCGACCGCCATCATCGGCTCCAGGATCACCGGGCCGGCCTTCTTCGCGGCTTCCTTCATCGCCATGGAACCGGCGATCTTGAACGCCATCTCCGAAGAGTCGACCTCGTGGTAAGCACCGTCCAACAGGGTGAACTTCAACCCGACGAGCGGGTAGCCGGCCAGGACGCCGTACTGCATCGCGTCCTGCGCGCCCGCGTCCACCGACGGGATGTACTCCCGCGGCACGCGACCACCGGTCACCTTGTTGTCGAACTCGTAGAGCGCGCCGTCGGTGCGCTCGAGCGGCTCCAGCTTCACGATGACCTTCGCGAACTGGCCGGAACCACCGGTCTGCTTCTTGTGGACGTAGTCGAGCTTGTCGACCGTCTTCTTGATCGTCTCGCGGTAGGCGACCTGCGGCTTGCCGATGTTCGCCTCGACCTTGTAGTCGGACTTCATCCGGTTCACCAGCACCTCGAGGTGCAGCTCGCCCATGCCCGCGATGATCGTCTGGCCGGTGTCCTCGTCCAGCTTGACCTGGAACGTCGGGTCCTCTTCGGCCAGCTTCTGGATCGCCAGGGACAGCTTCTCCTGGTCGGCCTTCGTCTTCGGCTCGATCGCGACCCGGATGACCGGCTCGGGGAACGTCATCGACTCCAGCACGATCGGGTTCTGCGGGTCCGCCAGGGTGTCACCCGTGGTGGTGTCCTTCAGCCCGATGACCGCGTAGATGTGGCCGACCTGGGCGTCGTCGACCGGGTTCTCCTTGTTGGAGTGCATCTGGAAGATCTTCCCGATGCGCTCCTTGCGCTCCTTGGTCGCGTTGATGACCTGAGCGCCGGCGGCGACCTTGCCCGAGTACACCCGGATGTAGGTCAGCTTGCCGAAGAACGGGTGCGCGGCGATCTTGAACGCGAGCGCGGCGAACGGCTCGTCGACCGAGGCCTTGCGGGTCACGACGGTCTCACCGTCGGGCAGCAGGCCCTCGACGGCCGGGACGTCCAGCGGCGACGGCAGGTAGTCGATCACCGCGTCGAGCATGGGCTGCACGCCCTTGTTCTTGAACGCGGAACCGGCCAGGACCGGGAACGCCTCGCGGGTGATGACCAGCTTGCGGATGCCGGACTTGATCTCGGCCTCGGAAAGCTCTTCGCCCTCGAGGAACTTCTCCATCAGCGCGTCGTCGGTCTCGGCGACGCTCTCGATCAGCTTCTCGCGGTACTCGGCGGCACGGTCGGCCAGCTCGGCGGGGATGTCCTCGACCGAGTAGTCCTCGCCCTTCTGGACCTCGCCGCGCCAGGTCAGCGCCTTCATGCGGACGAGGTCGATGACGCCCTCGAAGTCGTTCTCCGCGCCGATCGGCAGCTGGATCGCCAGCGGCTTGACGCCGAGGCGCTCCTCGATGGTCTTCAGGGTGTAGTAGAAGTCCGCACCCAGCTTGTCCATCTTGTTGACGAAGCAGATGCGCGGGACGTCGTACTTGTCCGCCTGCCGCCAGACCTGCTCGGACTGCGGCTCGACGCCTTCCTTGCCGTCGAAGACCGCGACCGCGCCGTCGAGCACCCGCAGGTTGCGCTCCACCTCGACGGTGAAGTCGACGTGCCCGGGGGTGTCGATCAGGTTGATCTGGTGGTCGTTCCAGAAGGTGGTGGTGGCAGCCGAGGTGATGGTGATACCCCGCTTCTGCTCCTCCTCCATCCAGTCCATGGTGGCGGCGCCGTCGTGGACTTCACCGATCTTGTAGTTGACCCCGGTGTAGAACAGGATCCGCTCGGTGGTGGTGGTCTTGCCGGCGTCGATGTGCGCCATGATGCCGATGTTGCGGACCTTGTTGAGGTCGGTCAGCACTTCACGTGCCACGAGAATGTTCCCCTGTCTCAAGCGTGGGGCCCGGCATGGCTTGCATCTGATGCCGGGCGGAAATCACCAGCGGTAGTGCGCGAAGGCCCGGTTGGACTCGGCCATCTTGTGCGTGTCCTCGCGACGCTTCACGGAGGCACCGAGGCCGTTGGAAGCGTCGAGGAGCTCGTTCTGCAGGCGCTCGATCATCGTCTTCTCGCGGCGGGCCTGCGAGAAGGAGACCAGCCAGCGCAGCGCCAGGGTCGTGGAGCGGCCCGGCTTGACCTCGATCGGCACCTGGTAGGTGGCACCACCGACGCGGCGGCTCTTCACCTCGATGGTCGGGCGCACGTTGTCGAGAGCGCGCTTCAGCGTGACGACCGGGTCGGTGCCGGTCTTCTCGCGAGCGCCTTCGAGCGCGCCGTACACGATGCGCTCGGCCAGCGACCGCTTCCCGTCCTTCAGCACCTTGTTCACCAGCTGGGTGACCAGCGGGGAGGCGTAGACGGGGTCGGAGATCAGCGGCCGCTTCGGGGCCGGACCCTTGCGGGGCATTAGCTCTTCTCCTTCTTCGCGCCGTACCGGCTGCGCGCCTGCTTGCGGTTCTTGACACCCTGGGTGTCGAGCGAACCGCGGATGATCTTGTAACGGACACCCGGAAGGTCCTTCACACGACCACCGCGCACGAGCACCATCGAGTGCTCCTGCAGGTTGTGGCCCTCACCGGGGATGTAGGCGGTGACCTCGATGCCGCTGGTCAGCTTCACACGCGCGACCTTGCGCAGCGCCGAGTTCGGCTTCTTGGGGGTCGTCGTGTACACGCGAGTGCACACGCCGCGCCGCTGCGGGCTCCCCTTGAGGGCCGCCGTCTTCTGCTTGGCAGCCTTGTCCTGGCGGCCCTTGCGGACCAGCTGCTGGATCGTGGGCAATGGACCAGCTTCCTGTCGTGATCTGCTTCTTCGTGTCTTCACCGGCCCCCGCGGTCGGGCGTGTCGGCCCGCGTCACGGTCTTGCGACCGGTAACTTCCCGGAGGGATTTCCGTCGGAACCCCGACCTGCCGAAGCCGGTGACCGGGTGCCTGAGCACCCCGCCCATGCGCACGGCACGCGGAGCGGCCCGACGCCTGCCGGGCACGGTCTCCAAAGATACCCGCCCGGGTCCGGAGGGAGCGCGGCGGGGGGTCCGAAGGTCGAGGAACCTCCAGCCTACCTCTCAACACCGCCTGCAGGCGGGATGTTCCGGAGTCCGGTCGCGTCCGCGTTTTCCGCTCGACCGCCCGGGACCTGGGCTTCGCGACCGCTCCGTACAACACCGCCGGCCTCGGGGATGTTCCCCGGCCGGTCCCGGCGGCCGGCCACCCCGGCCGGCCGGCCGGCGGAGCGGCGCGTCAGTCTTCTTCGGGCTTCGCGTGGTCGGGCTTGCCCGGGTTCGGGTCGCGCGAGAGGTCGATGAGCGGGTGCACGCCCGCCCCCTCGGGCGCCGCGTGGCTGCCGGTCGACTTCGGTTCTTCTTCCGGCCGCTCGGCCCGTTCACTGCCGCTCATGACGCACTCCTAGCGCTCGTCCCCTGCTTCCCCTTGCGGCCGGAAACCTACCCATTACCCGGCCGGGTGACGCAGCGGGATCGGATCCGGCGTTCCGTGCGTCACACTGTCGCCGACCGGCCACGATGGGTCGACCACATACCGGCCGAAGGGGAGGAACCAGGGCATGTCCGCCGAGTTCGAGCAGCTGGTGACCGAGTTCGAACGGTTCCGGTCGACCATCCGCCACGTCGACGACCGGTTCGCCGGCCTCGGCGCGATGCAGCAGGAGCTGACCGAACTGCGGGCGAGCGCGACCTCGCCGGACGGCGGCGTGACCGTGGTCACCGGACCGGGCGGCGCGGTCCTCGACGTCAAGGTCACCGACGCGGCGCTCGCGAAGGGCGCGCAAGCGCTTTCGGTGACGCTGCTGGCCACCCTGCGCGAGGCCGTCGGCGAGGCGGCCCGGCGCCAGGCGGTGCTCGTCCAGGAGCACGTGGGCGGCGACCTCGTCGAGCAGGTGCTCGAGACCCAGGCCGTCGCGTTCGGAACCACCGTCGAGGAAATGCGGTCGAAGTTGGCGCAGGAACCCCCGCACCGGGCGGCACCCGACGACTTCTCCGAAGAAACGGTGCTGCGCCAGGCCGACACCCCGCCCCCGCCGCCGCAGGCCCCGCAACGCGGCGGGTCGGCCGGCGTCACCTTCCTGCGGAACCTGTTCGACGAGGAGGACTGATGCCCGACGGAGCCGGCGGCTACCAGGTCGAGGTCGACGCGCTGCACAAGTACGTCGGCGACCTCGGCGAGTACAAGGACCAGGGCGCGCGGATCACCGAGCAGGTGGGCCGGTCGAACGTCGGCGACAAGTCGTGGGGCGTGGTCGGCATCTTCACCAAGGGCGGCTACGACGACACCCTCCGCGAACTGCAGACCCTGCTTTCGTCGCTGGCGGACGGGCTGGCGACGGCCCAGGCGAAGCTGACCGACGCGGCGAACGTCTACCAGGGCATCGAGGACGACCACACGACCTTCTTCGGCCAGGTCGAGGTCCTGCTCGACGGCCCGGGCAAGCACTGAGGGGGACGAGATGGCGGACGTGGAAGACGTCGCGAGCGGCATCAAGGTCAAGTCCGACGACCCGCACACCGTGCTCGGGGTGAACGTCGACAACGCGATCAAGGCGACGCAGTTCGCCGGCAGCGCCGTCACCGTCGGCAAGGACGCCGTGTCGGTGAAGAACGCGGTGTTCGCGCCGCAGAAGGACGGCGCGGACATCACGCTCGCGCTGGGCACCATCGCGACCGACACCGCGAGCTTCATCCAGTCCAGCTCGAGCACCATCCAGGACATCGCCACCGACCCGCTCGGCTGGCTCGTCGGCCAGGGGCTGAACTTCCTGGTCAACGCCGTTCAGCCGATCCAGGACGCGATCCACTTCGTCAGCGGCGACGGCCCCGCGCTGAGCGTCGCGGCGGAGAACTTCGGCGCGATCGCCACCGGGCTCGACAAGCTGGCGCAGAACTTCGCCGACGTCACCGACGACGCGCTGAAGAACTGGCAGGGCAACGCGTCCGTCGCGGCGAAGACCGCTCTGGGCGAGTTCGCGCACGGCATCGAGGGCGTTGCCGGCAAGTCCGGCGACCTCGCCAAGATGCTGCAGCTCAACAGCATGCTGATGAGCTTCGTCGAGGACCTGGTCAAGGCGATCCTCACCGAGTTCGTCACCTGGCTGATCATGCTGTGGGTGCCGGCGCTGGCCGCCGCGGTGCCGACCTGCGGTGCCTCCCTTTCGGCCGCGGCGCCGGTCTCCGAGGTGAAGGCGGCCGAAACCACGGCGAAGACGACGCAGAAGGTGTCGAAGCTGCGCGAGCTGCTGCAGAAAGTGCTCGACTGGCTCAAGAAGCTGCAGGAGAAGTTCGCGACGAAGAAGCTGAGCAAGGCTCTCGGCGACATCGCGAAGGAGAACGAAGGCAAGGACCTGCTCCAGAAGGCCGTCGGCGACAAGGGCCTGATCGGCAAGCGGTGGGCGAAGGCCTTCGAAAACCCCGTGCTCGACGCCGCGGGCAAGGTCGACTACAAGAAGACGATGCTGAAGACCGGCGCGACCGAGGCCCTGAAGAAGGGCGGCGAAGCGGCGGTGAAGGGCGTGCTCGGGTTCAACCCGGCCAACGCCGGCGACAACGACGCCAAAACCCTCAACGACCACCTCGGCAAGCTCACCAGCCACGTCAAGAACGCGAAGAAGACGAGTGGCTACGACTCGGCGGGCGAGGACCGGCCGGTCGAGGGGACCCGCGAGGACCTGGACTTCTGACGATGGAGACGCTGTTCGTCGTCGCTCTGCTGGTCGTCGTGGCCGCGGTGGCCGCCGCCGTCGTGTGGCGGTCGAACCGGAAGTTCGCGGCGAACCGCGCGGAGCACTGGTTCAAGGCGTTCGCGGCCGAGCGGGGCGGGACGTTCCACGGCGGCCCGGGCGCGGACCCGAAGCCGACGTTCGGTGTGGTCCACCCGACCGGACGGCCGCTCGCGGACTGGCCCCACGAGACGTGGGTCGAGTTCCGCGCCGGGGATCGCCCGGCGATCGCGATCGACGGGCAGGAGCCGTACCGCCACTTCGACGACCACACGTACTTCCGGGACGTGCACGTCACGCAGGTGGCGGTGCCGCCGTGCCCGGAGCTGCGGATCGTCCCCGGCAAGGCGGTGTCGATGCCGACCCTGCCCCCGGACTCGCCATTGGAAGGCACGCTCGCGCGGTGGCTCGCGGAGAACCCGCGGTTCGGGCAGCGGGACGTCGTGGTCGAGCACGGGTCCGCGCGGACGTGGGGCCAGGGCTGCGCGACGCGGGAGAACGTCACCGCCGAAGCGGGCTACCTCGCCGAGCTCGTCGATCGGCTCCCCGCCGCCCTGTGGCGGGTCAGCGGCGCCGGGTAGTCAGGTGGGTCAGGCCGGCCGAGAGGGCGAACACCAGGCCCAAGCCGACGATGTACGGGCCCGCCAGCAGCGCGAACCCCGCGCCGATGTTGGCGTCGGCCTGCTTGTCCGACTGGAAGCCGATCGCCCCCACCGACAGCAGGATCGCTCCCAGCGTGATCAGCAGAACGGCCACCACCGTCAGACGCTTCGTGACAGTCGTCATCACTTCATGGTGCCCGGGCCCGGGTCAATTCGCTGGACAGTGACCCCAGGATGAGGACGTGGACTGGAAGATCACCCAGATCGACGTCGCCCACCCGGATGCCGTCGCGATCATGCGCGAGTACATGGACGAAGTCGCTTCGCGCTACTACGGACGCCCGATCACCGAAGCGGAGCTGACGCGGTACGTGGCCGAGGAACCCGGGACGGACCTCGTGCCGCCCACCGGGGCGTTCCTCCTCGGCCGCCGCGACGGCGAAGCCGCCGGGTGCGCCGGGACCCGCGTCGTCGCGCCCGGGATCACCGAGCTGACGAAGGTGTTCATCAAGCCGGCCCACCGCGGGACCGGGGGCGGGCCCGCGCTGGTCGCGGCGGCCGAGGACGCGGCCCGGCGGCTCGGCTCGGCGCTCATGCGGCTCGACACCCGGCACGACCTCGTCGAGGCCCGCGCGCTCTACGCGAAGACGGGCTAGGCCGAGGTCGAGCCGTTCAACGACGAGCAGTTCGCCGAGCACTGGTTCGCGAAGGCCCTCAGCTGACGCAGGCGGCGACCTCGCCCGGCGCCGACTTCCGCGTCATCACCACCCGGCCGCCGACCGTGACCCGGCATTCGACCGCGCCGCTCCCCTGCCCGAGCAGCTGCACCGCACCGGGCGCCGCCCAGCTGAGGTCCTTCCGCCACGGCAGGGCGACGTTCAGCTCCTGGTGGACCAGGCCCAGGCCGTTCGAGTCGTAGACGACCGTCGCCGTGCCGGTGCCGGCCAGCTCGTAGGTGACCTGGTAGCCGGCCGGCGCGGGCGGGGTCGAGGTGTACGTCGCCGTCGCCATGATCGTGCGCGGCGGGACCGACGAGGACGACGGCTCCCCCACCACGGCGACGGACGGCGCGGGCGGCGGCGAACCGTCGTCGCCGAGGACGAAGATGCCGGCGGTCACCGCCGCGATGGCGATCACCGCGATGCCGAGCCTGCCGACGAGCTGCCGGTTCATGGGGACTCCCGAGGAGGACGGCGGCCCCTCGCGGCGAGGGGCCGCCGGAGGGTCAGAACGAGGGCAGGAGCTTGCCCGGCACACCGTTGACGGACTGGATCAGGCCGAGCACCGGCACGCCGAGCGGCGCGAACGTCCAGATGTTGTTCAGGCCACTGGTGTCCGGCTCGTCGACCACGACGACGCCGGGGGCGTCGGCGGCCAGCGCCGGCGCCGCCGCGCCGAACAGGGCCGCACCGGTGAGGACGGCGACAGCGAGGGTCTTCTTCATGGGTTTTCTGCCTTTCAGGAAACAGCGGTGATCAGGTCGAAGACGGGCGCGAGCAGGTCGACCGGCTGGCCGACCGGGCCGAGCACGCTCCCGAGGTCGACGCCGGGGACGAGCCAGACCGAGCCGTCCGTCGGGTCGGCACTGGCGACACCGGCGGCGAAGCCGGTGAACGCCGTCGCCGCGACGAGCGGCAGCAGCACGCGGGCAGCGAGACGCTTCATGCGTTTTCCTTTCCTTCCCAGGGTTTTCAGCGCAGAACCGACGTGATCGGCACGATGGTTCCGTCGGGGACCCACTGGCCCGCGTAGTCGCGGTCCATCACCATTCCGGTGGCGTGGGGTTCGGTGGGGTACATCGGCATGGCGTTGACCTGGGCGGCGGCGAAGATCTGGACGTCCGCCGCCGGCCGGTCCGCGCCGAGCCAGTTCCGGAAGCCGCCGACCGTCGGGCTTTCGCCGCCGAAGCGGTCGCCGACCGCGACGGCGTACCCGACCGCCGTGGCCTCCCGCGGGTCGAACCGCAAGGGCAGCGACGCGCTCGCGACGGCGTTGACGATCGGCCCGTTCAGCAGCCACGGCGCCAGGTAGAGCCCGTACTGGTGGGTGGGCTGGAGGCGCTGCAGTTCCGCGGCCCGCGTCATCGCCGTGTACCCGGCGGCCCAGCCGGAAACGACGACGAGCGCGGTGTCGGGCCCGGCGTCCGGCCGCACGGCCAGTCCGGTGCGCGCCGCGGTCTCGCGCACCAGCTTCGCCGCCGCGACGCCGCGCGGGGAGTCGTCCTCGACGAGCGTGATCCCGGCCGGTTTCCGCCCGGCGAGGAACTCGACGAGCTTGACCAGCGCGCCGCTGTCCTCCGGGCCGAGCGCGTCAGAGGGGCAGGCCGTCAGCACGTCGGACCGGCCGGCGACCAGGCTCCCGAGGGCGGCCGAAGCGCACTCCGGCGCGTCGGCGTCGGTGATCGACGGCCCCGGCGCGGTGCCCGCGTCGACCTCGACGACCGTCTTCGCGTCGCCGCGGCGGATCTCCAGGTCGCTGCGGCCGGGCGGCAGGTCGACGTCGGCCCAGGTGCCCTCGGCGCCGGGCCGCGCGATCGCCTTCGTGATCAGGCCGCCGCGAACACCGGCGGAGAGGTCGTCGCCCGCGCTCGGCGGGAAGTGGACGAGGTTGTGCCCCGGTCGTTGCGGGCTGACGAGCACCGGGAACCCCGGCGCGTCGGCCAGCAGCGGCACCCCGGGCACCGGCAGCGGCGGCGGCACGGGAATCGCGCCGAGGGCACTCCACGCGAGGAACCCGAGCGCGACGCCGGCGACCCCGAACCGGTAGGCGCGGCCGTTGACCACCCCGGCGAGGACGCTCACCCCGACCGGCAGGACCATGACGGCGACCACCGCGAGCCCGAAGAGCGTCGTGTAGAGCCGCCGGTCGAAGCCCAGGCCGGAGATCCCGAACCGCACCGCGCCGGCCAGGACCAGCAGGCCGCCGAGGGTGAGGGCGAGCGGCCCGGGCCGGATCGCCGACGTCGTGACCGGCCCGAACAGCGCGAAGCCGAACCACACGGCCGCCCCGGCGACGAACACCGTGTCGACCGCGAACTCGACGCCGGTGCCGCCCGATGACGTCTCCAGCACGACCAGCACCAGCAACGCGAGCGACGTCCAGCGGGTGAACCGCGGGAGGAGCGGCACCGCCACCGCGAGCACGACGTGGATCGCCAGCGCGACCACGTTGATGTCGACGGCGAAGGAAGACACCACGGCGAGCAGCGCCGAGACCCCGCCGAGGACGTACAGCGTGACGGGCCGCCGCCCCGGCGGCCGCAGGAGGCCGCCGCCGGCGAGGAACGCCGTGGACAGCAGCAGAGCAAGCCGCAGGGCCAGCGCCAGGACGTCCACAGTGGACGAACCGGTGGGCGCGGAGTGGTCGTGTTCCATCAAGACTCCCAGGTCGGGGTCGTGGGTGTTCAGGGCGGTTCTGACCGCCCTGAACACCCACGACCGCGTTACTTGATGTTCGCGTCGGCGACCACGAACAGCTCGGAGTGCGGCTTGGCGTTGCCGAAGTCCCCGTGCGGCCACGACTTGCGGTTGAAGTTGATGCCGACCTGGCCGGTGAACTCGTCCCGGAAGTTCGAGTCGACCGCGACCTTCCCGTCCGGGCCGAGGTTCAGCAGGTTGACCTTGTGGTCACCGTCCAAACCGGACCGCGCGACGAAGTAGTTCGACACCGCGAGGTGCTGCGGCGACGTGGTTTCGTGGTAGAAACCGTCGCTGCCGAGCGCCCAGTTGTCGTAGGCGCCCCAGTGCGGGCCCGCGCCCGGCGTGCCGGGGTTGATCGGGGCCGCGCCGACGACGGTCGGCAGGTCGCCGCCCCCGCCCTGCTGCGCCTTCGCCTTGGTGTCGACCCGGCCCTGGATGTCCTCGATCCGGTCGCCGGCGTTGACCAGCTTCTGGATGTCGAGGACGTAGACCCCGCCGGTGGTGCCGGGGTCGTCGGCCGAGAGGGTGCCCTTCTGCCGCCCGACGATCGCGCGGTAGAGGTACTTGTCGTCCGGGCTCGTCTGGATCCAGCCGCCGTTCGAGCTGGCGCCGTTCGAGTCGTTGTTGGCGTAGATCGACTTGTTCGCCGCGCCGTCGTCGAACACCTCGATCCAGTGCGGTTCCTTCGCGGTGATGTCCGGCGTGTAGAACACCGCACCGCCCTGCATGGTCTGGGCGAACGCGCCCTTGTGGCCCGGCAGGTTGGTCACCGTCGTCTCCATGACCGCGCGGCTCTCGGCGTGGAGCGGGTCGGCGGGATCGGCACGCGGGCCGTCCTGCAGGTACGACACGGACTTCAGCTTCGGGTGGTTGCGGTCGGAGATGTCCCAGGTCCGCACGGTCGGCCGCCGCAGGTACGGCGACGGCTGCTTCACCGGATCGAGGATGATGTTGCGCGGCTCGGCGTAGTCGCTCGTGACGAGCGTGTTCAGGTCCTCGCGGGCCTGGACGCCGTGCGGGTTGGCGCAGGTCGGTTTGCCGAGCTGCGGCAGGTTGTCGCAGAGCTTCTGGTTGTCGCCCTGCGGGGTCGCCGCCGGGTTCTCCGACAGCACCTCGCCTTTCTGTCCGAAGTGGACGACCTCGCCGGGGCTGCCCGCGAAGCCGTTGCCGACCTGGGTGGAGCCGTCGGCGTAGGTGTGCGGGCCGGGCACGACCGGGCCACCCATGTACGTGCCGTACGCGGTGCCGTCCTTGAGCACCCAGTACGCGTCGGGGACCGAGCCGCCGAGCGTGTTGGTCGGCAGGCTGACGCCCTTGAGCTTCAGCTGCGGCAGGGCGCTGACGTCGAAGGCGTACGTCGCCGCGGCGAACAGCGCGCCCGCGTAGACCGTGTCGCCCTTGTGCCACACGTACTGCATGTGGTGCGGCTCGTTCTCGACCAGCGGGCCGACGGTCGCGGTGTTGACGACCTTGCCGTAGGTCGGCGAACCCTGCGTCGCGTCGATCACGGCGAGGAAGTCCGGCCCCGGCAGGGCGTTCTTGATCTTGTTGAGCCCGCCGCCGAGCGTGCCCGGCAGGTTCTTGACGTCCTTGACGAGCGTGTCGGCGATGTTCTCGTCACCGGCCCAGACGAGCAGCCACTTCTTGGGCGTGCCGACGGCGGCCCTCGACTCGGCGGTCAAGTCCTTCGACACCAGGTGGTTCTGCACCCAGTACTGCTTGCCGTCGGACGCGGTCTTCGCGTCGGTGATCGTCTGGACGTCGGCGTAGGCGCCGGTGGCCGAGCCGGTGTACGTGACGGCGCCGGCCGCGAGGGCGAGTGCCGCGGCGCCGGTCACCACCCTTCGCCACCGGCCCGGGCGCAACGGAGTTGATCGCATGGTTCTCCCTGTTCCTTCTCACGGACGAAACCGTTGGGACACAACGGAAAGCTGACGTCAGCAGACCTGGACGGGATATTCGCGCCAAGCGGTCAAAGCGTCCAGCCGTGATCAAAGAATGAGATTCACGCTATTCGGGTGAAATTCCCACAACGTGGGCCGAATTGACGCGCTTCACTGAGCCGAACGAGTGATGAGCCAACCGGCGCAGCCACGGTTGGTCACAATGGCGCAGCCCCGGCGCCTGAACGCCGGGGCTGCGAGTTATGAATTCGTTATGAAATGCCGGGAACTCCGGTCAGAGTTTGGTGCCGCAATCCGAGCAGAACAGCGCTCCGGGCTTGTTGCTCTCGCTGCCGCAGCCGCCGCAGCGGACCTTGAGCGCCAGCGACGTGCCGCACGACGAACAGAACTTGCCGCCGTCGGCCTTCAGGCCGCAGCCCGGGCAGGTGACCTTGGCGCGGGTGTCGAGGTCGAGGTCGGACGTCCAGTCCTTCTCGCGGGCCTTGTCCCAGATCTGGTCGCGCTGCGCCGACGCCTGGGCGCGCGAGATCTCCTCGGCGACGCTCGGCGAGCAGCGCAGGCACTGGCCGATTTCCTCGTTCCAGCACTGGTCCTGGCACATCCAGTCGCCGCAGCCGCGGCACTGGCGGAAGCTCGGGGTGATCTCCTTGACCGCCGCGGCCAGGGCTTTGTCCTTGGCCGGCGAGTTCGTCGCGCGGTCGTAGCGCCACTGGTCGGCCGAGTTGCTCAGGTCCCGCAGCGTCCCACCGAAGAACGAGCCGACAGCGCGAAGCACGCTTCGCCCGGTCTCGACGTTGTCGCGCTGGAAGGCGGATCGATAGCCGTTGCCGCAGCGTTCGCACCGGAACTCGAACTGGTACCCCTGCGTGTTGGAGAGGTCCGAGAAGTTGTCCGTGAAGGGCACAGAGTCAGCCACGGCCCATCTTCGCCAGCGCGCCGCGGTCGCGGTGAGGACAGATTTGCCGACAACGACCCGGCTACCGGCCGTCACGAGGCGCGAGGAGCACCAGCGGGAGCAGCGCGAGCACCCCGCCGACGACCGCGACCAGCGCGTACCCGCCACCCGCGAAGAGCTGCCCGGACCCCAGTCCGGCCAGCGCGGACGCCGACCAGACGACCGCGTCGACCGTGCCCTGCACCCGGCTGCGGGTCTCCGGCGCGAGGTCGCGGCTCAGCTGCGCGCTGCCGCCGACGAACACCAGGTTCCAGCCGTACCCGAGCAGGAACAACGCCACGGGCAGGCCGGACGTGTGCGCCGTCGGGGCCGCGAGCGCGGTCGCCGTCGACAGGGCCAGCACGCCGAGGCCCGCGTTGACCGTCACGCGCGGGCCCCAGCGGTCGGCGATCCGGCCGGACAGCGGGGCCAGCGCGAACATGCCGAACAGGTGCGCGCTCAGCACCCAGCCGACGACGTCGAGGCCGTGGCCGTGGTTCTCCAGCTGCACCGGCGTCATCGTCATCACCGCGACCATGGTCAGCTGCGCGGCGACCATCGCGACCAGCGGCCGGCCGACACCGGTCGCCCGCACCGGCGCGGCCGCGGGTGCTGTCCGCGCGGGTGGGACGTGCCGCGGCAGGAACGCCGCCGCGAGCGCCGCCCCCGCGGTGGTCACGACGGCGACCGCGACCGGCCCGGACAGCGGTGGCCAGCCGAAGCTCCCGGCGACGTCCGCCGCGGGGGCCATCAGCGCCGGCCCGGCCAGCGCGCCGATCGTCCCGCCCCAGACGACGGTCGAGAGCGCGCGGCCCCGGCGGTCCTCCGGGTAGAGGTCCGCGGCCAGGTAGCGCGACAGCTGCGCGCCGCCGTTGCCGAGGCCGACCAGCAGGATGCCGAGCAGGAGCGGCACCAGCGACGTCGTCAGCGCGCCGGCGAACGCGACCAGGGCGCCGAGCGCCGCGACGCCGTACCCGCCGACCAGGACGCGGCGACGGCCGTGGCCGGGCAGCAGCCAGCCGACGCAGAGCGCACCGGCGGCCGTGCCGAGCACGTTCGCGACGCTCGGCAGGCCGCTCCAGCCCGGCCCGCTGCCCGCGGCGACGATCAGCGTCGCCGCCGTGCTCAAGCCGACCGTCGCGGTGTTGAGCAGCGCGACGCCGGTGAACAGCGCTCCCATCGACCTGGTCCGGCCGGTCATCGTCATGGTCCCCATGACCAGCAACGTTAGGGATTTCGCGCCGCGCTTCGAAGGGCCGGCGAACGGCATTTCGGTCGCCTCGGCCGCGCTTCGGAAGGAAGATGGGCGCCATGACCTTTCGTTCGGAAAAGCCCCTGGACGACGTCGACTGGCGGCTGCTGGACCTGCTGCAGGCCGACGGGAGGCTGTCGTTCAAGGAGCTCGGCCGGCGGATCAACCTGTCGGCGCCGGCGGTCGCCGAGCGGGTGCGGCGGCTGGAGGAGACCGGCGTGATCACCGGCTACCGCGCGCAGGTCGACGCGCGGCGCGCGGGCCAGCCGCTGCAGGCGTTCGTCGAAATGCGCTGCGCGCTGAGCAGCTGCCTGCTGAAGACGTCGAAGTCCGAGGACTACCCGGAAGTCGTCGAGATCCACCGCCTGTCCGGCGACCACTGCACGATGCTGAAGATCCGGGCGGCGTCTCTCGAACACTTCGAGGGCCTGCTGGAACGGCTCGGCAAGCACGGCGAACTGCGATCGTCGGTGGTGCTGTCGACGCAGTACGAAGGCCGGCCGGTGCGCCCGCCGTCCGACGACTTCCTCCGCGCGTCGAAGCCCGAAGGCTGGTCGTGACCCGAAGGGCTGCCCGGAAGGCGGCTGTTCGTCCGGTGCCGACCTGCATCCTGACGCGGCAGGCCGCCGGACACGTACTTCGACTTCCCGGTCACGCACTGCCTGCCCTGAACAGCAAAGCGCCCCCGGCCCACAGTGGACCGGGGGCGCTGTTCGGTTCGGTCAGGCCGCGTTCCGGCGCCGCCGGGCGGTGAACACCAGGCCCCCGCCGAGCGCGAGGGCGACCAGGGCGAGCGCGCCCAGGCCGAGCGCCTCGACGCCGGTGCTCGCCAGCCCGCTGCCGCCGGTTTCGCCGCCACCGGTGCCGCCGGCCGCACCGGTGGTGGAGGTCGGCGGGGTGGCGGTGCAGTCGGCCGGGTTGGCAGGCACGGTCGGAAGGGGCGCGTCACCTTCGGCGACGTCGATCCCGACCCGGCTGACCGAGTCGCCCCAAACGTCGATGGCGGTCGGGTTCTCGTACGTGACCTTCCAGCCCTTCGGCGGCAGCAGGTACAGCCGGTACGCGGGTCCGGGCGCCACGTCGTGGAACTCGAAGTGCCCCTTCGCGTCCGTAGTCGCCTCACCGGTGACCGGGCAGTGCAGATCGGAGACCAGCACCACCTTCACCCCGGCCAGTCCCTCGTTCTTCCCGTGGGTGACGTCCCCGGAGACACTGCCCTTGGCGCCCGGCACGGCGGCCCGGTCGTCGGCCTGCGCGTGGTTGTCTATGTCGACCTCGTAATACCCGAAGTCACAGGACGCGGCGACGAAACCGCGGTTGAACGCGGCCTTCGGCACCGTGTCGGTGACATCGAACGTGCGAGTCTCGCCCGCGGCGAGATCCACGCCGCGGGACCAGACCAGGTCGCCCCAGCCGGGCCCGGAGCCCTGCAGGACGTAGTCGCTCCCGACCCTGTTGCACTCCGCCACGACACCCCGGAGCGGAATCGAGCCCGAGTTCGTGAGCGTCACGGTGACGTGCGCGAGGTCGCCGACCTTGTAGCTGTCCTGGGTGAAGGCCATCGATGCCTTGAGCGCGCCGTTGAGCGGCGGTGCGCCGCGGACGTCCAGGTGGGTGTCCGCGCCGATCCGGACGGTGTGGAACGGGAACAGCCAGCCGTCGGCCACCTCGCCGCCGACGTAGTACTCCGCGCCCGGGACGTCGAAGGTGATCTTCCCGTCGGGGCCGCTGGTGGCGGTGTAGGTGCCGGTGCCGTTGACGTATCGCAGGGTGAGCTTGACACCGGCCAGTTCCTCGCCCGCGTCACGTGCGCCGTTGCCGTTCTTGTCGCCGTAGACGACACCTTCCGCGTGGCCGGGCGCCGCGACGACCTTCGCGTCCGCGCTGAACGTGCCGACGCCGAAGTGGGTCGCGTCGAAGACGACTCCCTTCAGGACAGTGGAAGCCTGGCTGACGTCCCTGACCTTCCCCGTGCCGTTGAGCACGAAGGACTTGCCGGGCTCGAGGTCGAGGCCCGGGGTGCCGCTGGTGAGCGGACCCCAGCCCGGCTCGTAGGGGACGTACAGGTCGGTCGGCGCGAAGATGTCCTGGGAAACCCACAGGCCCTTCGCCGTGGTCGAGCCGGTGTTCGTCACCGTGAAGGTGAAGTGGATGTCCTCATTGGTCTGGTAGGAGTCCTTGTCCAGGGACACCGACACGTCGACCTGGGCGCGCTGCGGCGGCTCGTCCTGCGGTTTCGCCGCGGGCTTGCTCTCCGGCGCACTCGGTGTGGTGGACGCCGGCGCCTCGGAGCTGCTCGGCGGGGCCGGTTCCGAAGTGGACGGCGCCGTGGTGGTCGGCGTCGGGTCGTCCTCCGCGCCGGCCGGGCCGGCGAACCCGGCGGTCAGCAACGCCGCGGCCGCGAGCACGGCGAAACAACGCGCGATGGGTCTCGCGCTTCTGGATTTGTTCACGAACAGTCACCCCTGAATACCCGTTGGAAACGCGCAAAGCCCCCGAACCGCGTGAACCGGGTTACTGTAGCGAATTTCGCCGGGGCGAGGGTGACGTTTGCGAAACGGGAAAGGCCCCCGCCGGAAACCCGGCGAGGGCCTTTCCCGTTGAGCGGGACTGCGGACTCAGCGGAAGTCGCGACCGAAGTCGTAGTCGTCCAGCGGGACCGCGGCACCGGTGCCCGTACCGAACACGTCCGGGGTGTAGTAGCCGTCGTCGTAGGACGGGATCGCGTACGCCGCGACCCGGGCCTCTTCCGTCGGCTGCACCTGGATGTTGCGGTACTTGTTGATGCCCGTACCGGCCGGGATCAGCTTACCGATGATCACGTTCTCCTTGAGGCCCACGAGCTTGTCCGAGCGGCCGTTGATGGCCGCGTCGGTCAGGACTCGCGTGGTCTCCTGGAACGAGGCCGCCGACAGCCACGAGTCCGTGGTCAGCGACGCCTTCGTGATACCCATCAGCACCGGACGGCCCGAAGCCGGCTCGCCGCCCTCGGCGACCGCGGCCCGGTTCGTCGCCTCGAACTTGGTCCGCTCGGGCAGCTCGCCCGGGAGGAAGTCCGTGGCACCGGAGTCGATGATCGTCACGCGGCGCAGCATCTGCCGCACGATGACCTCGATGTGCTTGTCGTGGATCGACACACCCTGCGCCCGGTACACCTTCTGGACCTCGTCCGTCAGGTGCATCTGCGCCTCGCGCGGCCCCATGACCCGCAGGACCTCGTGCGGGTCCGGCGTGCCCTCGAGCAGCTGCTGACCGACGTTGACGTGGTCGCCGTCGCCCAGCGGGCCGTTCGGGGTGTTCGCGAGCCGCTGACGCTTGGACAGCTTGTCGAAGACGATCTCTTCGCCGCCGTCGTCCGGGATCAGCGTGATCTTCCAGAACCGCTCGCTCTCCTCGATGCGCACGCGGCCATCGACGTCGGCGATCGGCGCCTTGCCCTTCGGCACCCGAGCTTCGAAGAGCTCCTGGACACGGGGCAGACCGGTCGTGATGTCGTCACCGGCGACACCACCCTGGTGGAACGTACGCATCGTCAGCTGCGTACCGGGCTCACCGATCGACTGGGCCGCGACGATACCCACGGCCTCGCCGACGTCGACGAGCTGACCGGTCGCCATCGAGCGGCCGTAGCAGGTCGCGCAGATGCCGACGGCCGACTCGCAGGTCAGCACCGAGCGGACCTTGACCTTCGAGATGCCGCTGGAGAGCAGCTTCTCGATGGCCGGGTCGCCGATGTCGTCGCCCGCGTTCAGCACGACGTTGCCCTTGGCGTCCACCGCGTCCGTCGCGAGGTTCCGCGCGTACACGGAGGTCTCGACGTGCTGGTCGCGCAGGACCTTGCCGTCGCCGATGTCCTCGCCGATCGGCATCATGATGCCGCGGGTGGTGCCGCAGTCGATCTCGCGGACGATGACGTCCTGCGAGACGTCCACCAGACGCCGGGTCAGGTAACCCGAGTCCGCGGTCCGGAGCGCCGTGTCCGCCAGGCCCTTCCGGGCACCGTGCGTCGCGATGAAGTACTCCGCCACCGACAGGCCCTCACGGAAGTTGGCCTTGATCGGACGCGGGATGTACTCACCCTTCGGGTTGGACACCAGGCCACGCATGCCGGCCAGCGACCGGACCTGCGTCATGTTGCCCGCCGCGCCCGACTTCACGATCATGGCGATCGGGTTGTCGTCCGGCAGCGCCGTCTCCATGATCTTGTGGACCTCTTCGGTGGCCTGCGTCCACACCTTGACGAGCTCGTTGTTCCGCTCGGCGTGCGACAGCTGACCACGCTGGTAGCGCTTCTCCACCTGGGAGGCCTTGCCCTCGTACTCGTCGAGGATGGCCTTCTTGCCTTCCGGCACCAGGACGTCGGAGATCGCCACGGTGACACCCGACCGGGTCGCCCAGTAGAAGCCGGCGTCCTTCAGCCGGTCCAGGGTCTGCGCGACCTGGGTCATCGAGTACCGCTCCGCGAGGTCGTTGACGATCGCGGCCTGCCGCTTCTTCGGCATCGGCTCGTTGATGAACGGGTAGTCCGCCGGCAGCAGGTCGTTGAACAGCACGCGGCCCAGGGTCGTCTCGGCCAGCCACGCCTTGCCCGGCTCCCAGCCCTTCTCCGCCAGCGCCGCTTCGTCGGCCTTCGCCGGCTGACGGTCGGTGACGCGGATCTTGATCGGGGCGTGCAGGCCCAGCGCCTTGCGGTCGAAGGCCATGATGGCCTCGGCCGGCGACGAGTACGCGTTGCCCGCGCCCTCGGCCTTCTCGTTCAAGCGGGTCAGGTGGAACAGACCCGTGACCATGTCCAGTCGCGGCATGGCGAGCGGACGGCCCGACGCCGGCGACAGGATGTTGTTCGCCGACAGCATCAGGATCCGGGCCTCGGCCTGCGCCTCGGCCGACAGCGGCAGGTGCACCGCCATCTGGTCACCGTCGAAGTCCGCGTTGAACGCCTCGCAGACCAGCGGGTGCAGCTGGATGGCCTTGCCCTCGACCAGCTGCGGCTCGAAGGCCTGGATGCCGAGGCGGTGCAGCGTCGGCGCACGGTTCAGCATCACCGGGTGGCCGGTGATGACCTCTTCCAGCACGTCCCACACCTGCGGCCGCGAGCGCTCCACCATCCGCTTGGCGGACTTGATGTTCTGCGCGTGGTTCAGGTCGACCAGCCGCTTCATGACGAACGGCTTGAACAGCTCGAGCGCCATGTCCTTCGGCAGACCGCACTGGTGCAGCTTCAGCTGCGGGCCGACGATGATGACCGAACGGCCCGAGTAGTCGACGCGCTTGCCGAGCAGGTTCTGGCGGAACCGGCCCTGCTTGCCCTTGAGGAGGTCGGACAGCGACTTCAGCGGCCGGTTGCCCGGGCCGGTGACCGGACGCCCGCGGCGGCCGTTGTCGAACAGCGCGTCGACGGCCTCCTGCAGCATCCGCTTCTCGTTGTTGACGATGATCTCGGGCGCGCCGAGGTCGATCAGCCGCTTGAGGCGGTTGTTCCGGTTGATCACCCGGCGGTACAGGTCGTTCAAGTCGGAGGTCGCGAAGCGGCCACCGTCCAGCTGCACCATCGGGCGCAGGTCCGGCGGGATGACCGGGACGGCGTCGAGCACCATGCCGCGCGGGTCGTTGCCGGTGGCCTGGAACGCCGCGACGACCTTGAGCCGCTTCAGCGCGCGGAGCTTCTTCTGCCCCTTGCCGTTGCGGATCGTGTCGCGCAGGCTCTCGGCCTCCGCGGCGACGTCGAACTCGGTGGCCAGCTTCTGGATGGCCTCCGCGCCCATGCCGCCGGTGAAGTACTCGCCGTAGCGGTCGACGAGCTCGCGGTAGAGCAGCTCGTCGGCGATCAGCTGGCGGGTGTCGAGCTTCGTGAAGGTCGTCCAGACCTCCTCGAGGCGGTCCAGCTCGCGACCGGCGCGGTCACGCAGCTGGCGCATCTCGCGCTCGCCGCCCTCCTTGACCTTGCGGCGGACGTCGGACTTGGCGCCCTCCGCCTCCAGCTCGGCCAGGTCGGCTTCCAGCTTCTGCGCGCGGGCCTCGATGTCCGCGTCACGCTTGGTCTCGAGGTTCTTGCGCTCGACGCCGATCTCGTTCTCGAGGGTCGGCAGGTCGTTGTGGCGCAGCTCCGTGTTCACGCCCGTGATGACGTAAGCAGCGAAGTAGATGATCTTCTCGAGGTCCTTGGGCGCCAGGTCCAGCAGGTAGCCCAGGCGGGACGGGACACCCTTGAAGTACCAGATGTGGGTGACCGGCGCGGCCAGCTCGATGTGGCCCATCCGCTCACGGCGCACCTTGGCGCGGGTCACCTCGACGCCGCAGCGCTCACAGATGATGCCCTTGAAGCGGACGCGCTTGTACTTGCCGCAGTAGCACTCCCAGTCCCGGGTCGGGCCGAAGATCTTCTCGCAGAAGAGGCCGTCCTTCTCGGGCTTGAGCGTCCGGTAGTTGATGGTCTCCGGCTTCTTGACCTCGCCGTACGACCACTGACGGATGTCGTCGGCCGTGGCGAGACCAATGCGGAGCTCATCGAAGAAGTTGACGTCCAGCACGTCTAAGTCCCCTTGGGGTTGTATCGGCTAGAAGAGGGGTCGGCGGTGGAGCGGGGACCCACGGGAGGCAGGTCCCCGCTCGACACCGGATCAGTGCACGACGTCGTCCACCGAGGGCGACTCGTTGCGGGACAGGTTGATGCCGAGGTTGGCCGCGGCGCGCTCGAGGTCCTCGTCGTCGGAGTCGCGCATCTCGATCGCCGCGCCGTCGCTGGAGAGCACCTCGACGTTGAGGCACAGCGACTGGAGCTCCTTGAGGAGCACCTTGAACGACTCCGGGATGCCCGGCTCGGGGATGTTCTCCCCCTTGACGATGGCTTCGTACACCTTGACGCGGCCGACCACGTCGTCCGACTTGATCGTCAGCAGCTCCTGCAGCGTGTAGGCAGCGCCGTACGCCTGCATCGCCCAGCACTCCATCTCACCGAAGCGCTGGCCACCGAACTGCGCCTTACCACCCAGCGGCTGCTGCGTGATCATCGAGTACGGGCCGGTGGAGCGGGCGTGGATCTTGTCGTCGACCAGGTGGTGCAGCTTCAGGATGTACATGTAGCCGACCGACACCGGGTACGGGTACGGCTCGCCGGAGCGGCCGTCGAACAGCGTGGCCTTGCCGTTCTCCTTGACCATGCGCTCGCCGTCGCGGTTCGGCTTGGTCGCCCCGAGCAGCCCGGTGAGCTCCTCTTCCTTCGCGCCGTCGAACACCGGGGTGGCGGTGTTCGTGTTCGGCGCGACGTCGTAGAGCTCCTCGGACAGGTTGGCCGCCCACTCGGGGTTGCCCTCGATCGTCCAGCCCTGCGAGGCCAGCCAGCCCAGGTGCAGCTCGAGGATCTGGCCGATGTTCATCCGTCGCGGCACACCGTGGGTGTTCAGGATGATGTCGACCGGGGTGCCGTCCTCCATGAACGGCATGTCCTCGACCGGCAGGATCTTGCCGATGACACCCTTGTTGCCGTGCCGGCCGGCGAGCTTGTCGCCCGGCTGGATCTTGCGCTTCTGGGCCACGTAGACGCGGACCAGCTCGTTGACGCCCGGGGGCAGCTCGTCGTCGTCCTCGCGCGAGAACACGCGGATGCCGATGACCTTGCCGGTCTCGCCGTGCGGCACCTTCAGCGAGGTGTCGCGGACTTCGCGGGCCTTCTCGCCGAAGATCGCGCGGAGCAGGCGCTCCTCCGGGGTCAGCTCGGTCTCGCCCTTCGGCGTGACCTTGCCGACCAGGATGTCGCCGTCGCGGACCTCGGCACCGATGCGGATGATGCCGCGCTCGTCGAGGTCGGCCAGGACCTCCTCGGAGACGTTCGGGATGTCCCGGGTGATCTCCTCGGCGCCCAGCTTGGTGTCGCGGGCGTCGATCTCGTGCTCCTCGATGTGGATCGACGTCAAGACGTCGTCCTGCACCAGGCGCTCGGAGAGGATGATCGCGTCCTCGTAGTTGTGGCCCTCCCACGGCATGACCGCGACGAGCAGGTTCTTGCCGAGCGCCATCTCACCGTTCTCGGTGGACGGGCCGTCGGCGATGACCTGACCCTGCTCGACCCGGTCGCCCTCGTTGACGATCGGGCGGTGGTTGAAGCAGGTGCCGTGGTTGGAGCGGCGGAACTTGTACAGCCCGTAGCTCTTCCGCGTGCCGTCGTCGTGCATGATCGTGATCAGGTCCGCCGAGAGCTCCTCGACGATGCCGGCCTGCTCGGCGACGAGCACGTCACCGGCGTCGACCGCGGCGCGCAGCTCCACACCCGTGCCCACGTACGGGGCCTGGTTGCGCAGCAGCGGCACGGCCTGGCGCTGCATGTTCGCACCCATCAGGGCGCGGTTGGCGTCGTCGTGTTCGAGGAACGGGATCATCGCCGTCGCGACCGAGACCATCTGCCGCGGCGAGACGTCCATGTAGTCGATGTCGAGCGGGTCGATCAGCTCGACCTCGCCACCCTTGCGGCGGGCCATGACGCGGTCTTCGATGAAGGTGCCGTCGTCGGAGATCGGCGCGTTGGCCTGGGCCTTGACGTACCGGTCCTCTTCGTCCGCGGTCAGGTAGTCGACCTGGTCGGTGACCCGGCCCTCGACGACCTTGCGGTACGGCGTCTCGATGAAGCCGAACGGGTTGACCCGCGCGTACGAGCAGAGCGAGCCGATCAGGCCGATGTTCGGGCCTTCCGGCGTCTCGATCGGGCACATCCGGCCGTAGTGCGACGGGTGGACGTCCCGGACCTCCATGCCGGCGCGCTCACGGGACAGACCGCCCGGGCCGAGGGCCGAGAGACGACGCTTGTGCGTCAGGCCCGAGAGCGGGTTGTTCTGGTCCATGAACTGCGACAGCTGCGAGGTGCCGAAGAACTCCTTGATCGCCGCGCCGATCGGGCGGATGTTGATCAGGGTCTGCGGCGTGATCGCCTCGACGTCCTGCGTCGTCATGCGCTCGCGCACGACGCGCTCGGTGCGGGAGAGGCCGACCCGGATCTGGTTCTGGATCAGCTCGCCGACCGTGCGCAGGCGCCGGTTGCCGAAGTGGTCGATGTCGTCGGTCTCGACCGGCACCTCGGTGCCGTTCTGCGCGTCCATCTTGTCCTCGCCGGCGTGCAGCCGGACCAGGTACTCGATGGTCGTGACGATGTCCTCTTCGGTCAGCGTCCCGGTGTCGTACGGCGTGTCGAGGCCGAGCTTCTTGTTGACCTTGTACCGGCCGACCTTCGCCAGGTCGTAGCGCTTCGCCTTGAAGAACAGGTTCTCCAGCAGGGTCTGCGCGCTCTCCTTCGTGGGCGGCTCGCCCGGGCGGAGCTTGCGGTAGATGTCGAGCAGCGCCTCGTCGGTGCCGGCGGTGTGGTCCTTCTCGAGGGTGGCCAGCAGCGTCTCCGAGAAGGAGAAGCGCTCGCGGATCGCCTCGGTGGTCCAGCCCAGTGCCTTCAGCAGCACGGTGACCGGCTGGCGGCGCTTGCGGTCGATGCGGACGCCGACGGTGTCGCGCTTGTCGACGTCGAACTCGAGCCACGCACCGCGGCTCGGGATCACGCGGACGCTGAAGACGTCCTTGTCGGTCGTCTTGTCGACGTCCTTCGAGTAGTAGACGCCCGGCGAGCGGACCAGCTGGGACACGACGACACGCTCGGTGCCGTTGATGATGAACGTGCCCTTGTCGGTCATGACCGGGAAGTCGCCCAGGAAGACCGTCTGGCTCTTGATCTCGCCCGTGTTGTTGTTGACGAACTCGGCCGTGACGAACAGCGGCGCGGCGTACGTCATGTCCTTGTCCTTGCACTCCTCGATCGAGGCCTTGACCTCGTCGAAGCGCGGAGCGGAGAAGGACAGGGACATCGAGCCGGAGAAGTCCTCGATCGGGGAGATCTCGTTCAGGACCTCTTCGAGGCCGCCGATCGGGTTCTCTTCTCCTTCTTCGACACGGCGTTCGAACCACGCTTCGTCCCCGGTGAACCACTGGAACGACTGGATCTGGACGTCGAGCAGGTTGGGGGTGCTGAGGGGTTCGCGAATCTTTGCGAAGGAAACCCGCTTGGGCGCGCCGGGGATTCCCGTGGACTCCGAGCGAGATTCAGCCGAGGTGGTCGCAGCAGTGGCCTGGTTCGCGGGAGAGACTGCCAAGATGCGTCCTTCCGGGGACAATGAGCGGTGACGGCCGCCATAGCAACAGCTATCAGCGACTGTCAAGGGTGCCGTGTGCCCACTATCCTAACTACCGGCTCCGGGCAGCCTGAAAGAGGGCAGCGCAAAGAGGCAGTCTAGCCCGAACGGCGCGGTCTGTCCAGGGGGCGCTCCCGATGGGGCCCAGCCTGCCTCGCGACGTCTTCAGGTATGCCTCCAGGCGAGCCGGTTGTCCCTCCCGCAAGGGCCGCCGGTTTCGCCGTCGGGAGTAAGCGTGAACCCACCGGGCCCGAGAGTCAAGATGCCACACGGGGGTCGGCCCGGTTGGCGCAGCGTGGGAGAACGTCAGCGGAGCGTGAGCGGCCGAATATACTTCCAGCTACCGGCGAGTAGCGCCAGTAATGCGCCGCGACCTGCGGGTTTGCACTCGACTGTCGGCCCGCGGACTGTGGTTCAGGCCACGGGGCGGGACGCGGATTTCGCGGGTTGGACGGGTCGGCGGGGGTGTCGCCGGGCGGCGAAACGCGATATTCGCCTCCCTCGCGGCGGGGGTTGTTCGGCCGGCTGGACACGGCCGGCCGGGCGGAGCCGGCTGCCGGACCCGGCCGGGCGGGTGGCTGCGGGTCGCCGGGGTTCGGTCCGGCTCGGGGCGATCGCCGGGTTCGCCCGGGCGGTCGAGTCCCGCGGGTCGCCGCCGCCTGCCTCGGCCCGGACGCCCGGCCTCCAGCCCGGGCGGTCCACTCCGGCGGATGGCCGCCCACCTGACTCGGCCCGCACGCACGCCCGGCGTCTCGCCGGTGCAGGCGAGCAACCGGGACCGACCCGGCCGAGGGCAGGCGGCCTCAGAGCCACTCCGGTAACGGCTCACACGCCGCCGCCCAGTCGTCCGGGGGCAGCGTCCCGCCCGCCGCCAGCACGCCGCCCACGATGGCTCCTACCGTGTCCACGTCCTCTGCCAGCTGGGCCGTCGTCCACAGCGCGTCGGCGAAACTCCCTTCGAACGCCGCCGCGATCCACAGGGCCAGGGGCACCGTGTCGTGTGCGGCCATCTCGCGGCCGGTTCCCAGGACCTCCACCGCTTCGGCGGCGTCAGAGACCTTCAGGGCCGCCGTGAGGCCGTCGCGGACGCGGCCCGGTGGGACCAGGGGGATCACCGACGGCAGCAGGTCCGCCTCCGGTGCCGCCGCCCGCACCGCGGCCGCCGCCGCGACGGCCACCGCGCCCGCGACCCCCTCGAAGTGGGCGTGGGTGATCTCCGCCGACAGCTCGGCCTGGCGCAACGCCTGCGGCAGGTTGTCGCAGAACCACGCGCCCAGCGGCGCCACGCGCATCGCGCCGCCGTTGCCCCAGGAGGCGCGGCCGCCGGCCTCCGCGACCTCCTGCCACGGCTCGCCGCGGCGGATCCGGTTCAGGCGCCACTCCGCGCCCGGGCCGTAGCCGCGGGCGGGGTCCATGTGCTCGGCGAACGAGCGGGCCAGCGCGTCCTGGTCGACGAAGCCGTGGCTCCTCAGGACCGCGACGATCGAGCACGCCGTCTCGGTGTCGTCCGTCCAGCGCCACGGCGGGATCGGCAGCCGGCGGCCGACGACGTCCGGGTGGTCGCCCGGCAGGAGGATCTGGGCCCCGAACGCGTCCCCGGCCGCGAGCCCGGCCAGGGACATCGCGGCCTGTTCGGCTCCCACCAGCTACTGCTTGCTGATCGACGTCGGCTTCACGACGTAGACCACGCGGTGCTCGACGTCCCCGGGCGGGCCGTCCAGTTCGAGGCCGTAGCGCGCGGCCAGTTCGCCGAAGAACTCGCCCTTCGAGTCGTCGTCGATGAGCTCGACGACGCCGCGGACCTCCAGGTACCGGTAGGGCTGGTCCGGGTCGTTGACCGAGAACGCGACCTCCGGGTGGGCGGTCACGTTCTTGTACTTCTGCCGGAGCGTGGTGTTCGTGAAGCGGACGCGCTCGCCGTCCCACGCGAACCACATCGGGTTGACCTGCGGCCGGCCGTCGGGCCGGACCGTGGCCAGGTGGGCGTACAGCGGCCGCTCCAGCAGGTCGCGGTGGCTGTCCGGGATGACGCTCATCGGTTTCCCCCTCGAGGTCGTCACGTTCTGCCAGACGACCTTACCGAGGGGGACCGCTACTTCGACGGGGACGGGGACGCCGGCGCCTGGCTCGCCGCCGGGACCTTCGGGGCGTTGTAGGTGTCCATGTCGGTGATCTTCCACTTGTCGCCCTGGAGCTGGGCGTTCAGGTGGAGCTGGGCCGTTCCCGCGGTCGTCTTCTTCGTGTCCGTGCGGGTCGAGGTCTGGTCGACGAAGACCATCACCTTCGCCAGGTCGCCGTTGAGCATGATCACCGCGGCCCGGGTCACCTTGCAGGTGACGACCATCTTCTGCTGCGGGGCGAGCCGCTTCACCTCGCCCATCAGCGAGTTGTACTTGTTCTTGACGTCGTCGTTGGCGAGCAGGTCGTTCGCCGCGTCCTCGGTCTTCTTGATGTTGTTGAAGTCGTAGGAGAACAGCGACTCGGCCGCCTTCGAGACGGCGTCCTTGACCTGGGCCGTCTTCGCGACGTCGAGCAGCGCGGTGTTGCTGGTCGCCGAGGAGACCTGGACCTCTTCGGACTTGAACCAGAACGCCAGCCCGCCCAGGACCAGCGCGACGAGCACCAGCGCGCCCGCGACCACATACGGCCGCTGCGTGAGCGAAGTCTTCGGCTTCGCGGGCTCTTCGTCCTCGGAAGCGGCCGCCTCGGCCTCGGCGACGTCGGTCGGCTTCGCGATGCCGGTGTCGCGCTTCTTCCGCCGCGGCGCCGGCCGGGCCGGGGCTTCGTCCTCGGCGGGCTCGCCGGTGAGGGCGTCGACCTTCGGGTCTTCCTCTTCGGTCGAGACGGCCGCGAACACCGCGGTGTCCTCGGCCGAGGACACGGCGTCGCCGTCGATCCGGCCCTTGGCCGGTTCGAACGGCTCGGCGGGCCGCGGCGCGGGGCGCGGGGCCGGGCGCGGCCGGGGCTTCTTGGTCTCGGCGGGCACCGCGGGGAGCTGGCCGGTCCGCTCGGCGGCGGACTCGTCCGACGCGGGCTTGCGCAGGCCGGCCACGCGGGGCCGGCGCGACGGCGGCGTGCTGCTGCTGCGTGGCGGCTGGCGGCGGGAGGGGGGCACTACAAGCTCCTTACAGGTGGCGCTACTGACCGGCAGCGACGAGCGGGACGCTGTCGATGCCGGACAGCTTCCAGTCGTTGCCCACGCGGGTCATCGACACTTCGAGGCGCAGCGGCTTCGCGCTGCTCTTGTCCCCCTGGGTGACGGTGGTGGCGATGGCGGCGAGGAAGCTGGCCTTGCCTTCGTGGTCGTCGAGCTCCTCGACGGCGATGTCCTGGACGTCCGTGGTGACCTTCGTCTTGGCGTCGGCGAGCGCCTTGCGGAACGTCGGTGCCGACTGGTCGATCTGCTGCGACATCTTGTCGTCCGACACGGACTTCTGCCGGGTGAAGAAGCCGTCCAGGTCCTGGTAGTCGACCTCGGTGTAGGCCTTCAGGGCATTGGTGCCCGCCTTGACCACGGCTTCGCGCGACGCCGCCAGGTCGGCGTTGTCGTCGTTCGCGGCCACCCACCACTGGACGCCGAAGATCGCCGCCGCGATCAGCGCGGCCAGGGCCAGCGCCGCGGCGCCGAGCACCAGGATCCGCGAGGACGACTCCTTCGACGACGTCTCGGGGGCCGGCTCCTCGGCCTCGTCCACCGCGACGGCGGCCGGCTCGTCCGAACTCATAGCACTCCAGGGTAGGTAACGGTCATCAAATCCACGTCAGGCGAGGCCGAGCAGCGAGCCCAGGCTGTTCAGGCTGACGCCGGGGCTGCCGACGATGCCCGGCACGCCCCGCGTGTCGCGCTCCTCGGCGAGCTCCTCCGCCGGCCGGTTCGCGTTCGCGTCGACGTCGCTCTGCGAAGGCGCGACCGGCACCCCGCCGTACGGCGCGTTCTGCGACCCGCGCACGTTGATCGGGCTGCCCTTCGGCTCGGCACAGTACGCGTCTTCCTTCGCCGGCTTCGCCGAGAGGTCGTTGCCGGTGCGGTACTGCGAGTACGGCAGGTAGCCCTTGGTGCAGGACGGCGGGTTGAACAGGTTGAGCACCAGCCCGAGGTGCGCGGTGCCGTCGCCGGGCGCGACGCTGCTGGCCGCGCCGGCCAGCGCCGGGTAGGTGACCAGGCCCTGCTCGATGCCGTCGAGGCGGGTCACGGTCAGGTTGGCCGTGGTGAGCAGGTTCGCCGTCAGCGCGCCGAGGCCCGGTCCGGACTCCTTGAGCACCTGGCTGACCTGGGCGGCCACCTGCGGCGTGATGCCGATGAGCTTGCGCAGGTCGCCGTCGGAGTTCTTCAGGGTGCCGGTGAGCTGGTTGAGGCTCTTGCTGAACGACGCGAAGTTCGCCGCCTCGTCGTTCTGCGTGTCCAGCACCTTGCCGCCCTGGTCGAGCAGCTGGATGGTCTGCGGCAGGTACTGCTGCGCGGTCGTGGTGAAGCTGCGCGCGGTGTCCAGGAGCTTCTGCAGGTCGCCGCCGGTGCCGCGGAAGGCGTCGTAGGACTGGTCGACGACCGTGCGCAGCGAGTCGACCGGGACCGACGCGGCCAGCGTGTCGAGGTCGCCGATCAGCCGGTCGGTGCTGACCGGGGTGGTCGTCTTCGCCGCCGGGATGACCGAGCCGGCCGCCAGGTACGGGCCCTTGTCGGCCTTCGGCTTGAGGTCGACGTACTGCTCGCCGACCGCCGACCGGTTGGCGACGACGGCGTCGAGGTCCGCGGGCACCTGCGGCGCCGACGGGTCGATGTTGAGGTCCGCCTCGAGCCCGGTCTGGGTGAGCCGCAGCTCGCCGACCCGGCCGATGTTGTAGCCGCGGTAGGTGACCTCGGCGTTGGTGAAGATGCCACCCGACTCGTTGAGCTGCAGTTTCACCGTGTAGCCGTCGTTGCCGAACACCGTGCCGAGCCCGGCGAACCGGATCAGCGCGTACACGATCGCCACGATCGAAATGACCGCGAACGCGATCAGCTGGAACCTCGTCTTGCGCACCAACATCAGCCGGCCCCTCCCGACAGGAGCCCGAAGAGGTTGCCGAGCCCCGGCTTCGACTGCCCGGACTGCGGCTGGCCGCTCTCACCGGGGATCGGCAGCGGCGGGTTGCCCGACGCGCCCTCGGTCCCGCCGGTCAGGCCGGCGAGCGGCAGCTGACCGGACAGGATGTTCTGCCTGCTGTTGCCGAGGTTCTCGACGACGGTCTTCAGGTTCAGGTCCACCTTGGCGAACAGGTTGAAGTAGTCGCCCTTGACGCCGTTGACGGCCTGGTCGCTGAACGGGAACGTCAGCAGGATCTCCAGCGCCTTCGGCAGGTCGTTGCCCGCTTCGCCGAGCTTCTGCAGCGTCGGCGTCAGCGCCTTCAGGTCGGCGACGAGGTCCTTCTGCGACCGGTTCACCGTGTCGGTGGCGACGCCGGAGAGGTTGTCCAGCGCCTGCAGCATCGTGACCAGCTGGCCGCGCTGCTGCTCCAGGACGCCGAGCCCGGGCCCGAGGTTGTCGACCGCGCCGACCAGCTTGTCCTTCTGGTCGTTGAGCGTCGTGGAGAGCCGGTTCAGGCCGTCGAGCGCGCGGGTGATGTTGCGCGACTGCTGGTCGAGGTTCGTCACCAGCTGGTTCGCGTTGTCCAGCAGCGCCTTGATGTCCGGCTCGCGGCCGGACGTGGCGTTGTTGAGCTCCTTGGTGATGGTGTTGAGCTGGTCGACCCCGCCGCCGTTGAGCAGCAGCGACAGCGCGCCGAGCAGCTCTTCGACCTCGACGCTGCGGTTCGTCCTGGCCAGCGGGATCGTCGCGTTGTCGGCGAGCTTGCCCTGGGCCTGGTCTTCGCCGGGCGAGGCCAGCTCGACGTACTTCTCGCCGAGCAGGCTCGACTGCTTGACGTTGGCGAGCGCGTTGGCCGGCAGCTTGACGTCGCCGTTGACCTTGAGCGTCACCAGCGCGTGCCAGCCGTCCTTGGTGAGGCCGACGTTCTCGACCCGGCCGACCGGCACCTCGTTGACCTTCACCCCGGCCTGCGGGGTCAGGTCGAGCACGTCCCGGAACTCGACGTTCACCGTGTACGGGTGGTCGCCGAGGTCGGCGCCACCGGGCAGCGGCAGGTCGTAGATGCCGTTGAAGGCGCAGCCGGACAGCGTCAGCGCCGACACCGTGACCAGCGCCCCGACGGTCAGGAGCTTCCTCACTGGCCACCTCCCGAGCTGTAGAGCTGCCCGGCGAGGGGCAAGGGCAGGGGCGGCAGCTTGCCCGACTGCAGCGCCTGGACGGTCTGCGCCACGGACGGCAGCGGGACCAGCCCGTCGACCACGCCGGCGATGCCCTCGCAGGCGCTGCCGAGCACGTCCGGGATGCCCTTGCCGGCCTGCTTGAGCAGCCGGCAGATCATCACCAGCGGCGGCTGGGTCAGCTCGTTGAGGTTCGGCCGGGCGTCGAGCGTGCCGGACGAGCCGTTGTACGTGTTGACCAGGTTGCTCAGGCCGACCGGTGCGACGTCGAGGATCTCGGCCAGCGAGCTGCGCTGGTCGACGAGGACCTTGGTGACCCCGGCCAGCTTGTCCACATTGGACTTGAGCCGGTCGTGGTTCTGGTCGATGAACGACTGCACCGCGGTGAGCGTGGTGCCGAGCTGCTGCACGGTCGCGGCCAGGTTGTCCTTCTCGGACGCCAGGTAGCCGCTGACGTCGGCGAGCTGGCTCTCGAAGCTGCGCACGGACTTGTCGGAGTCGGCCAGCGTCTGCGAGAACTTCCCGAGGTTCTCGACGGTGGAGAACAGGTCGTCCTTGTTGCCCGCGAGGGTGCCGGCCGCCTGGCCGAGCTTGGTGATCGTGTCGTGCAGGGCCTGGCCGTTGCCGTCGACGTTCGCCGCCGCGGTGTTCAGCAGGGTCGACAGCGACCCGTTCTTGTTGGCGCCGTTCGGGCCGAGGGTCTCGCTGACCCGGGCCAGACTGGACGCCAGCTGGTCGACCTCGAGGGGCACCTCGGTGCGGTCGAGGCCGATGACCGCGCCGTCGGAGATCCGCGGGCCGCCGGTGTAGGCCGGGGCGAGCTGCACGTACCGGTCGGAGACGAGCGACGGCGCCACGATGAGCGCCTTGGCGTCGGCCGGGACGGCGACCTTGCGGTCGTACTCGAACTCGACCTTCACCTGGTTGCCCATGGGGGTGATCTTGGTGACCGTGCCCATGTCGACACCGAGCATCCGCACGCTGTTGCCCTCGTACAGGCCGACGGCGCCGGCGAAGTACGCGGTCAGGTGGTTGCGGCCGGCGTCCTTCAGGGTCCACCAGATCCCGCCGGCGACGACGAGCGCCAGGACGATCGCGATGGTGAAGCCCCTGGTCAGGGCCGATCCGAAGCGGGTGTCACTCATTTCGTGTAGCACCCCTCTTCGTTGAGCGGGCCCATCGACGGGAGCAGCAGGCCGCAGATGTAGTTGTCGAACCAGCGGCCGTTGCCGATGGTGTTGGTGAAGACCCGGATGAACGGCGCGAACTTCTTGATGCCCTCGGCCAGGGAGTCCTGGTTGCGCTGCAGCATCGAGGTCAGCTGGTCCAGCGACGTGAGCACCGGGTCGAGCTGCTTGTCGTTGTCGTCGATCAGGCCCTGCAGCTGCGTCGCGAGCTCACGGGAGCCGTTGAGCAGGGACGTGATCGCGTCTTCGCGCTTCGACAGCTCGTCGAGCAGCTTGTTGCCGTCGGTGAGCAGCTTCTGCACCTCGGCGTCGCGGTCGACCAGGGTCTGCGACACCTCGCGGGTGTTGGCCAGCAGGTTGGACAGCTGCTGGTCGCGCGAGGCGATCGTGTCCGACAGCTTCGAGAGCCCCGACAGCGCGCCCTTCACGTCCTGCGGCGTGTTGGCGAAGGTCTGCGAGATGGTGTCGAAGCTCTGCGCCAGCTGCTTGGTGTCGATGTTGTCGACCGTCTGCGACAGCCCGCGGAACGCGTCGAGCACGTCGTAGGGGGCCATCGTGCGGTCCCGCGGGATCGCCGTGCCCGGGCTGAGCGCGCCCTCCCCCTGCGGGTCGAGCGACAGGTACTTCTGCCCGAGCAGCGTCTTGATCTTGATCGCGGCGCTGGTGCGGTCGCCCAGCCAGGCGTCCTTGACCTTGAACGAGACCTTCACCGACGCGCCGTCGAGCTCGATGTCGCTGACCTTGCCGACCTTGACGCCGGCGACCCGGACGTCGTTGTCCTTCTGCAGCCCGGAAGCCTCGCTGAACTCGGCGGAGTAGGTCGTGCCGCCGCCGATCACCGGCAGGTCGTCGGAGTTCAGCGCGGCGATGAAGCCGAGCGCGATGACGGCGATGCCGACCAGCGCGATCGGCACCGGGTTGCGCTTCTGGAACGACTTCATCCCTTGCACCTCTCCCGGTTCGCCGGCAGCAGGGGCAGGTCCGTCGCAGGGATCAATGGCGGCAAGCTGACCGTCCCAGTGAACTCGCAGGCGTAGAAGTTGAACCAGGAGCCGTAGTCCGCGGTGCGGGTCAGCGTGCTCACCTTCGTGGGCAGGAACTGGATGAAGTGCTCCAGCTCCGGCTCGTTCTTGTTGAGCTGGTTCGTGAGGGTGCCGAGGGCGCTGATGTCGTTCTTCAGCGGCTCCCGGACGTCGCTCAGCAGGCCGGACGTCGTCTGGGCCAGGTTGCCGAGGCTCTCGATGGCGTCGCCGATCGGCTTGCGGTCGGCGGCCAGCCCGGACGTCAGCTGCTGCAGCTTGACGATCAGGTCGTTCAGCTGCGGCGTGTGCGCGTTGACCGTGTCGAGCACCGAGTTGAGGTTGTCGATGACCTCGCCGATGACCTGGTCCTTGTTGGCGATCGTGGTGGCCAGCGACGCCGTGTGCGAAAGCAGGCTCTCGACGGTGCCGCCCTCGCCCTGCAGAACCTGGATGACCTCGTAGGACAGCTTGTTGACGTCGTCCGGGTTGAGCGCGGTGAACAGCGGCTTGAAGCCGTTGAACAGCTCGGTCAGGTCGAGCGCCGGCGTGGTCCGGTCCAGCGGGATCGTGCCGCCGGGGCTGAGCGTCTTCCCGGAGGAGTCGTCGCCCTCCCCGAGCGAGACGTAGCGCTGGCCGACCAGGTTCCGGAACTTGATCTGCGCGGTCACCCCGGCCGGCAGCTGCCGCCCGGCGTCGACCTCGAACTCGACCTCGGCCTGGCGCTTGTCGACGATCTTGACGTCCTTGACCTGTCCGACCCGGACGCCGGCGATGCGGACGTCGTCGTTGGGCAGCAGCAGGGTCGCGTCGGTGAAGCGCGCCTTGTAGGCGTTGGTGCTGGTGGTGTTGATGTTGGCGATGCTGATCCCGAGGATCGTCGTGAGCACCACGGTGACCACCACGAAGATGCCGAGCTTGATCAGCGGCGCGAGCAGGCCCCTCACTTCACCGTCACCTCCGCCCCGCGGTAGAGCGGACCGACGAGCAGCGAGCTCCAGCCCGGGACGTCGGTGGCGTTCATGCCCAGCTGCGGGCCGAGGAGGTCGGCCAGGAAGCCCTGCTCCGCGGTCGAGTAGGCCAGGTCACCGCCGCCGCCGTTGCCGCCGGCCGCGTCCTGCTTGAAGTTGGCCGGGTTGAGGCCCTCGCCGACGGTCTTCGGCGCGGCCTGGTGCTGCGTGCCGTCCTTGAACGCGCCGTCCGGCGGCTCGGACGGGAACGGCTTCGGGATGTTCTTCATGTCGTAGCAGCGCGGACCGCGCTTGTCCTCGAACCGCGGCTCTTCCTTGCCCGCCTTGTAGGGCGCGCGCGGCACGATGATCTCGATCGTCGCGTGCAGGCCCGGCTGGTTGGTGCCCTTGCCGAGCGCCTGGTCGATCAGCGGCACGTTCTGGGCCATCTGGGAGATCACGCAGGGGTACTCCGGCGCGTACTTCGCCAGCAGCTCGGCCGTCGGCCGGGCGGTGTCGACGAGGGAGATGATGTTGTCCTTGTTGTTCTGCAGGAAGGTCTGCAGGTCGACCGACGCCGTCGTCAGGCTGCCGTAGAGGTTCGACAGGTTCTGCCGCTCGTCGACCACGGTCCGGGTCGTCGTGCTCAGGTTGTCGAGGCTCTGCACCAGGTCCGGCGTGGCGTCCTTCAGGTGGTCCGAGAACTCCGCGAGCGCCTTGAGGTTGTGCTGGAGCTCAGGCTCGTGCGGGTTCAGCTCGCCGATGTAGGTGCCCAGCTGCGTGAGCGTGTCGCCGAGCTGGTCGCCGCGGCCCTGCAGCGCGGTGGAGATCGCGGTGAGCGTCGCCGACAGCTTCTGCGGCTGGACGGCCTGCAGCACCGGCATCAGGTGCGCGAAGGCCTGCTCCAGCTCGACCGCGCTCGACGTCCGGTCCTGCGGGATGACGTCGCCGCTGGCCAGCGTCTTCGCCGAGGGGTCCTTCGGGATCTCCAGCGAGACGTACCGCTCGCCGAAGAGCGTCTTGGGCAGGAACCGCGCCGATACGTTCTCCGGGATCAGCTTCGCCGACGCGGGGGTCAGCGCGAGCGTCAGCTCCGCGCCGTCCGCGGTGGCGGTGATGTCCTGGACCGAGCCGACGATCAACCCGCGCACCTTGACGTCGGACTGCTTGATCAGCTGGTTGCCGATCTTGTCGGCCTGCAGCTTGACCGTGACGACCGGCGTGAACGCCTTGTCGTAGAGCGCGATGGACAGCGCCACCCCGCCGACCATCACGGCGATGAGCAGCAGGCCGAGCAGCCTGCGTCGGAGCGTCCTCATCCCGCGATCCTTACCGTGACGTCGGTTCCCCAGATGGCGAACCCGATGAAGAAGTTCATGATCGACACCGTGACGATGGACAGGCGCACGGCCTTGCCGACCGCGACGCCGACGCCGGCCGGGCCGCCGGTCGCGCGGTAACCGAAGTAGCAGTGCGACAGGATGATCAGGACGCTGAAGAGCAGCACCTTGATGAACGAATACAGCACGTCCTGCGGTGGTAAGAACAGGTCGAAGTAGTGGTCGTAGGTACCGGCCGACTGGTTGTAGATGTAGATGACGACCAGCCGTGACGCGAGGTACGAGCTCAGCAGGCCGATGATGTAGAGCGGGATGACCGCGACGAACCCGGCGATGATCCGCGTCGTCACCAGGTACGGCAGGCTCGGCACGCCCATGACCTCGAGCGCGTCGATCTCCTCGGAGATCCGCATCGCGCCGAGCTGCGCGGTGAACCCGGCGCCGACGGTCGCGCTCAGCGCGAGCCCGGCGACCAGCGGGGCGATCTCACGCGTGTTGAAGAACGCCGTCAGGAAGCCGGTGAAGGCCGACGTCCCGATCGAGTTCAGCGCCGAGTAGCCCTGGAGGCCGACGAGAACACCGGTGAACAGCGTCAGGCCGACCATCACGCCGACCGTGCCGCCGATGACCGCGAGCGAGCCGGACCCGAAGCTCACCTCGGCCAGCAGCCGGAGGACCTCTTTGGTGTAGCGGCGCAGCGTCCGCGGCGTCCACAGCAGCGCCCGGCCGTAGAACGACATCTGGTCACCGAGGGTGTCCAGTGTCTGGAGAGGACGGTTGGCGACGCGTTTCGCGCCCTGGAGGAACGTCATGCGCTAATCCAGCTTCCCGGGCACGATCTGCAGGTAGATCAGGGTGATCACGAAGTTCACGACGAACAGCAGCAGGAACGTGATGACCACCGACTGGTTCACCGCGTCCCCGACGCCCTTCGGGCCGCCGGAGGGGTTGAGGCCCCGGTAGGCCGCGACGACGGCGGCGATGAACCCGAAGATCAGCGCCTTGATCTCGCCGACCCAGAGGTCGGGCAGCTGCGCGAGGGCGGAGAAGCTCGCCAGGTACGCACCCGGCGTCCCGCCCTGCAGCACGACGTTGAAGAAGTAGCCGCCGAGCACGCCGATGACGCTGACCATGCCGTTGAGCAGCAGCGCGACGAGCATCATCGCGAGGGTGCGCGGCACGATCAGCCGCTGCACCGCGGAGACGCCGAGCACCTCCATCGCGGCGATCTCTTCGCGGATGGTCCGGGCGCCGATGTCGGCGCAGACGGCCGAGCCGCCCGCGCCCGCCACCAGCAGCGCGGTGACCAGCGGACTGGCCTGCTGCACGGTGGCGAGCACGGAGCCCGCGCCGGTGTAGGACTGCGCGCCCAGCTGGCGGGCGAGCGAACCGAACTGCAGCGAGATGACCGCGCCGAACGGGATGGCCACCAGCGCCGTCGGCAGGATGGTCACGCTCGCGATGAACCACGACTGCTGGATGAACTCCCGCAGCTGGAACGGGCGCTGGAACAGGCCGCGGACGATGTCCAGGCCGAGAGCGAACAGGTTCCCGGTCTCTCGGAGCATCCCGATCCCGGGGATCTTCGCCTGTGATGCGGGAGAGCTCACCGGCCACCTGGCCCGTTGTTCGGCGGCGGCGGCATGCGCCGTGCGCCGGGTCTCGGGGGCTGGCCGCCGCCGGGGATCCGCGCGACCTGGTCGGCGGGCAGCTGGCCGTGGTGCTGGTTCGGCACCCCGTCACCCTGCCGGGCGCCCGCCGGGACCTGCTGCTGTTGCTGCTGCTGGGCGTGCGCGACCTGCCGCGGGCTGACGCCGTAGTGGCGCTGCTCCTCGGGGCTCAGGGAGGCGATGATGCTCTGCTGGGCGGCGTCCGGGAGGCGGTGCATGATCTCCATGACGCGGTCCTTGCGGCGGACCGCGCCCATCCGGGTCGGCACGCCCGGCGTCGGCTGCATCTGCGGCGGCACCCCGGAGACGTCCTCGACCCCGCCGGCGTGGTGCCCGGCGTCGAACATCGCCTGCTCGGCCGCCATCTGGGCGCTGTCCTTCTCTTCGGACATGCCGATCGGGCCCTGCATCTTCCCGTTGAGGAACTGCTTGACGACCGGCTCCTCGCTGGTCAGCAGCACCTCGCGCGGGCCGAACATGACCAGTTCCTTGCGGAAGAGCATGCCCAGGTTGTCCGGCACCGTGCGGGCCAGGTTGATGTTGTGCGTGACGATCAGGAACGTCGCGTCGATCTGCGCGTTGACGTCGAGGAACAGCTGCGAGATGTAGGTGGTGCGGACCGGGTCGAGACCCGAGTCCGGCTCGTCGACCAGGATGATCTCCGGGTCGAGCACCAGGGCGCGGGCGAGGCCGGCGCGCTTGCGCATACCGCCGGAGATCTCGCCGGGCAGCTTCTTGTCGGCGCCGTTGAGACCGGTCATGTCGAGCTTCTCGAGGACGATCCGGCGGATCTCCGTCTCGGACTTCTTCGTGTGCTCGCGCAGCGGGAAGGCGACGTTGTCGTAGAGGTTCATCGAGCCGAACAGCGCGCCGTCCTGGAAGAGGACGCCGAAGAGCTTCCGGATCTCGTAGAGCTTGTGCTCGGAGCAGGTGACGATGTCCACGCCGTTGATCACGCACCGGCCGCGGTCGGGCTTGAGCAGCCCGATCATCGACTTGAGGAACACCGACTTGCCGGTTCCGGACGGTCCGAGCATCGCCGACACCTCGCCTGGCGGCAGGGTCAGCGTGACGTCCCGCCAGATGGCCTGCTTACCGAAGGACTTGGTCAGGCCTTCGATGACCACCTCGGCACCCATCGCACCTCCAGGAGCTGTTCCGCGTCATTGCGCCCGCTGCCACACCCATGCCGCCCGCGTCGGCGGCGGGGTGCGGGCTCCAGGCGCCCCATGAACCCGCGTCAACCAGGTGCAACGAGCTGAGTGCGAACAGGTTACTCACCAGTTTTCTTTCCTGGCCAGCCCCGGGCCCAACGTCATCCCGCCGTGATCGGCATCGGGAGGCACGGTAGCCCATTCGGGGCAACGGCGCAGATTTCCGGACCCCCGAACCCACGATTTAGGGACCCGGGGCCATTCGGACACGGCTCCTAGGGGGCCGCGGCGAGCAGGCAAAACGGAAGGGGCGGACATCCGCGTGGATGTCCGCCCCTTCTCGAGGTGGTGCAAAGGCGCTCGCGCGCCCGGGATCACTTGATGGAGATCTTGGCGCCCGCGGCCTCGAGCTTCTCCTTGGCGGCCTCGGCGGCCTCCTTGTCGACCTTCTCCAGGAGGGCCTTGGGAGCGGCCTCGACCAGCTCCTTGGCCTCCTTCAGGCCCAGGCCCGAGACGACCTCGCGGACGACCTTGATGACCTGGATCTTCTTGTCGCCGGCGCCCTCGAGGATGACGTCGAACTCGTCCTGCTCCTCGGCGGCGGCGGCCGGGGCGGCACCCGGGGCGGCGGCGACGACGGCGGCCGGCGCGGCGGCGGTGACGTCGAAGGTCTCCTCGAACTCCTTCACGAACTCGGACAGCTCGAGGAGGGTCAGCTCCTTGAAGGCGTCGATCAGCTCGGCGGTGCTCAGCTTCGCCATGATGGCTTCCTCTCAGAAAAACGAACTAGACGTTCGGGGTGGGGGTGGTTCAGCTCTCGGCGGGTGCTTCGGCTGCTTCGGTACCGGCGGCGTTGCGCTGCTTCTCCTCCAGCGCGGCAGCCAGGCGGGCGACCTGGGACGCCGGCGCCTGGAACAGCGCGGCGGCCTGGGACAGCTTCGCCTTGAACGCGCCCGCCGCCTTGGCGAGCAGGACCTCACGGCTGTCGAGATCGGCGATCCGGGTGATCTCGTCCACGGACAGCGCTTTGCCGTCCATGTAGCCGCCCTTGATGACAAGCGCGTTGTTTTCCTTCGCGAAGTCGCGAAGCGCCTTCGCGGCGTCGACCGCCTCACCTTCGACGAAGGCGATGGCGGTGGCGCCGACGAACAGGTCCTCGAGCCCCGTCACGCCCGCGTCTTCGGCGGCACGCTTGACGAGGGTGTTCTTCGCGACCCGGTACTTGGCACTGGTGCCGAGAGCGCGGCGCAGCTGGGACAGCTGGGACACGGAGAGGCCGGTGTACTGGGTAACGACGGTGGCCGAGCTGTTGCGGAAGCTCTCCGCGATCTCGGCGACGGCCGCCACCTTGTCGGGCTTCGCCATGGTCGCCTCCTCTCTTGGCTAGTGTTTCCACTGGCTGCCGAGGGGCCCCCGAAACGACGAAACGCCCACGCGCAGACAGGCGCGGGGCGTTCTTCCGGCACACGTGCCGGAGCCTCGTTCCTCCTGCGCGGGCCGCCCGGCGAAATGCGGGACCTTCGTTCCCCGGTTTGGGCGGGGAAAACCAGCGGTCTTCGGTAGAACCGTCGTCAAGAATACCTGGTCATCCGCGCCGGGCTTACTCGCCCCCTGCGTTCGCGGTGGCGTGGGGCATCATGGTGACGTGGCGGAGCAGCGTGATGACGGAAAGCCCGGCTCGGACATCGAACCGGCGGGCCCTTCGACGCCCGCGTCTCCTCCCCTGGATCCGGCGCAGCTGGCGGAGTTCAGGCAGTTCCAGCAGTTCCAGGACTACCTGAAGTTCACCCAGGCCCAGCAGGGCAACCAGCCGGCGCCCCCGCCCGACGCGGGGATGGTCCAGGCACCGCCCACGCAGCCGGCCACGCAGTCCGGCGGCCAGCCGCCGGTCATCCCGCCGGGGTACCAGCTGGTCCCGGCCGAGCGCCGTCGCGCACCGAAGTGGCTGAGCTGGCTGGGCAAGAAGGTGATCGCCTGGGTGCTGGCGATCGTGATCCTCGGCCTCGCGGGTACGTGGCTGTACAACCACTTCTTCCCGAGCGACGCGGGCAAGTCGTCGGCCCAGCTCGCCCAGGAGGGCGGGGGGACGTATCACACGAACCGCATCCTCTCGACCAGTCCGTACGAAGCCGTCCGCGAGGTCTACGACGCCGTCGCGCAGAACCTCGTCCCACAGGCGTGCGGGCGGATGGACGAGCCCGTCCAGCAGAAGTTCGCCCAAGACCTGGGTTACGCGGACTGCCAGGTCGCGGTGCACGAGCTGAACCGCAAGGTCACCAGCAAGAACGACTACGCCGAGTCGATGCCGTCGTACGTCTCCGAGCCCCTGCCGGGAGACCGCTTCACGATCAGCTCGTGCCAGTTCGGCATCAAGGGCGGCCCGGCGCTCGGCGCGTTCACCGTACAGAAGGTCGACAAGAGCCAGTGGCTCATCACCGCGCACACGAACGAGCCGTCGCCCTGCCCCGCGGCGCCGCCGACCAGCTGAGTCAGCGTTGGTGCGGTGCAGTCAAGAACGCCACCAGCGCCTCCGAGAACGCCGGCGACATCACGGCCGTCATGTGGTCGCCCGGGATGCGGACCATCCGTGCCCCTGCGATCGCCGCCGCCAGGCGCTCCGGCTCCGCCGCCAGCGGATCCTGGTCACCCGCCAGCACCAGGGTCGGGACGCCGATCGCCGAGAGGTTCAAGCTGCCTTCTTCCGATGCCAGCGCCACCGCCGCCAGGGCCTGGCGGTCGCCGCCCACTGCGTCGGCCAGCAGGCGGAACGGGACTCCTGAGGGCGGGACCGTCGACGGGTCCTCGGCCAGCAGTGCCGAGGCGATGTCCGCCGGCTTGACCACGCGCAGGTCGACGCCGCCGAAGTCGACGATGCCCGAGCCCACTCCGCCCGTCGCCAGGCAGCGGATGCGCTTGTCCTCCGCCGTGGCCGCCAGGGCGATGATCGCGCCCATCGAGTAGCCGACCAGCGAGACCTCGTCCAGACCCAGCTCGTCCAGCAGGGCCGAGATGTCGCGGGCCATGCTGTCGCCCGCGTAGCGGCACTCGTCGTGGGGCTTCTCGGAACGGCCGTGGCCGCGGGCGTCGAGGGAGATCACCGTCAGGCCCGCGGCACGCAACGCCGCCACCACGCCCGTGGAGATCCAGTTCGCGTTCGTGTCGGCCGCGAAGCCGTGTTGGAGCAGCACCGGGTGGTGGGCGCCGTCGCCCTCCCACACGGTGTAGTTCAACCGGAGGCCGTCGAACGACGCGAAAGTCGGCATGCTGTCCATGAGACACGAAGAAAGGGCGCCCCCGCAGCAAGCGGGGACGCCCTTTCTGGTGATGTCCGACTCAGACGGCCGCATCCTCGGAAAGCAGGTTGCGGGTCCGCAGCGGGTCGACCGGGATGCCCGGGCCCATCGTCGTGGTGAAGGTGACCTTCTTGAGGTAGCGGCCCTTCGCCGACGACGGCTTGGCGCGGAGGATCTCGTCCAGCGCCGCCGCGTAGTTCTCGACCAGCTTCTCCGTGTCGAAGGAAGCCTTGCCGATCACCAGGTGCAGGTTGGCCTGCTTGTCGACGCGGAAGTTGATCTTGCCGCCCTTGATGTCCTTCACGGCCTTCTCGACCGCGGGGGTCACCGTGCCGGTCTTCGGGTTCGGCATCAGGCCGCGCGGGCCGAGGATGCGGGCGATGCGGCCCACCTTGGCCATCTGGTCCGGCGTCGCGATCGCGGCGTCGAAGTCGAGCCAGCCACCCTGGATGCGCTCGATCAGCTCGTCGGTGCCGACCGCGTCCGCGCCGGCGGCTTCGGCCTCGGCGGCCTTGTCGCCGACGGCGAAGACGATGACGCGGGCGGTCTTACCGGTGCCGTGCGGCAGGTTCACGGTGCCGCGGACCATCTGGTCGGCCTTGCGGGGGTCCACACCGAGACGCATCGCGACCTCGACGGTCGCGTCCATCTTGGTCTTGGAGGTCTCCTTCGCCAGCTTCGCGGCCTCGATCGGCGCGTACAGGCGCGCCTTGTCGATGAGCTCCGCAGCCTGGCGGTATGCCTTGCTGTGCTTGGTCATGCTTCTGTCCTTACTTCAACAACGGATCAGTGTGGTGTCAGAGCCAGCACCTGGCTCTCCCACGGGGTGCTGCAAACGTCAGGCGTCGACGACCGTGATGCCCATCGACCGGGCAGTGCCGGCGATGATCTTCGCGGCCTGGTCGATGTCGTGCGCGTTGAGGTCGGTCTCCTTGGTCTTGGCGATCTCGCGGACCTGGTCCCAGGTGACCTTGGCGACCTTGGTCTTGTGCGGCTCGCCGGAGCCCTTCTCCACGCCCGCGGCCTTCAGCAGCAGCTTGGCGGCCGGCGGCGTCTTCAGCTTGAAGTCGAACGACCGGTCTTCGTAGACGGAGATCTCGACCGGGACGACGTCCCCGCGCTGCGACTCGGTCGCGGCGTTGTAGGCCTTGCAGAACTCCATGATGTTGACGCCGTGCTGACCCAGCGCCGGGCCGACCGGCGGCGCGGGGTTGGCCGCACCCGCCTTGATCTGCAGCTTGATGATCGCCGCAAGCTTCTTCTTCTTGGGTGGCATTTCTTTTCCTGTCCTGTACTACGTTCCCCGCGTACCTGCCGTGGACGTGGGGACTGCGGCCGCCCGGCGGCCGTCAGATCTTGGAGACCTGGTTGAACGACAGCTCGACCGGGGTCTCCCGGCCGAAGATCGACACCAGGACCTTCAGCTTCTGCCCGTCGACGTTGACCTCGGAGATCGTCGCCGGCAGCGTGGCGAACGGGCCGTCCATGACCGTGACCGACTCGCCGACCTCGAAGTCGACCTCGACGGCCGGTCCGCCCAGCGGCGCCGCGGTCGCGGTGGACTCGCCCTTGCCCGCCTTCGCCGGGGCTTCCTTCTCGACCTGCGGGGCGAGGAATTTCAGCACCTCGTCCACGGTCAGCGGCGACGGCCGCGAGGTGGCGCCGACGAACCCGGTGACGCCCGGCGTGTTGCGCACCGCGCTCCACGAGGCGTCGTTCAGGTCCATCCGGACCAGGATGTAGCCGGGCAGCACCTTGCGCTGCACCTGCTTGCGCTGGCCGTTCTTGATCTCGGTGACCTCTTCGGTCGGGACCTCGATCTGGAAGATGTAGTCCTCGACGTCCAGGGTCTGGGTCCGGGTCTCGAGGTTGGTCTTCACCTTGTTCTCGTACCCGGCGTACGAGTGCACGACGTACCACTCGCCGGGGGCGGCGAGCAGCTCGGCGCGCAGCGCGGCGACCGGGTCCTCGTCCGCCGCGGCGGGCTCGGTCTCGGCGTCTTCCGCCGCGACGTCCTCAGCGGGAGCCTCGGCGTTCTCGTCGTCCGTGGAAGCGGCTTCGTCGACCTCGTCGGGCACGTCGACGGGCTCGAGGTGCGCGGAGTCCTCGTCACCGAGTGCCGCGTGCACCTGCTCGTCGGAAAGCTCGGTCAGGTCGTGACCGGCTGATGTGCCGTTGTCGGAGGTCACGTTCCGTCCTCTCAGTTGATCGCTTGCCGGGTCCGGTCAGGCCGGCCCGCGCGGCACGACGGCGGTTCAGCCGAAGATCGCGCCGATGCCCTTCTTGAACGCGAAGTCCAAGACGCTCACCAGGGCCACCATGAACACCACGAAGACCAGCACGACCGCGGTGTAGGTGACCATCTGCTTGCGGTTGGGCCAGATGACCTTGCGCAGCTCCGCCCACACCTCGCGGATGAAGCGCACCAGCCGCGCGAACACAGAGGCCTTCTTCGCCTTCTGGTCACGCTTGGGGGTCGGAGCGCCCTTCGCGTCGGGGGCGGTCTTCTCCCCCGACTTCCCGGCCGGGCGGGCCTTGTCGTCCGCACGTGCCGCGGACTTCCCCGCCGGGCGAGCGGTCGCACGGCGCTCACGCCGGGCAGCAGCTGTGACGGGACGGGACGGGCTCTCGGGCTTCTGCCCGGTGCCGTCCTGCTCCTGCTCGCCGCCGCTGGCGTCGCTGTCGCTCACGACCACTCCTCCGCTCCACCAGTTCCGTTACGCAGGGGTGACAGGACTTGAACCTGCAACCTGCGGTTTTGGAGACCGCTGCTCTGCCAATTGAGCTACACCCCTGTGGAGCCCCGATCGCTCGGAGCCCCGTTGGACGCATTCCATCGTCCCCACCATCCAGGCGGGGATGACCGTAGTGCGTTCCAAGTCCCGAAGTCTACGGCAAGCCTCGCGAGAGGCTGCAACCGCGCCCCCCGATCGACCGCCGAACCCCGGCCGGCCTGCGGAAAACTCCCCGCGGACCTCCTGATCATGCCAGGATGTGCGCCATGACGGACAACCCGGAGTCCCGTTCACCGGTGAGCGGGATTCGGCTGGGGCTCGCGCTGCCGCAGTACGGCGCACTGGCCGACCCCGCGGCCGTCGCGCGCTTCGCGACCGCCGCCGAAGACCTCGGGTTCGGCTCGCTGTGGGTCGGCGACCGGATCCTGACGCCCCGGGAGCCGACCGACTTCTACCCGAGCGGCGGCACCGCGGAGCACCCGTACCCGAAGGAGTTCGAGACCTTCGCGGACCCGTTCACGACGCTGGCCACCGCGGCCGCCGTGACGCGCACCGCCCGCCTGGGGATGAGCACCCTGACCGGCCCGGTTTATTCCCCGGTGCTGCTCGCCCGGGCCCTGACCTCGCTCGACCTGACCAGCGGCGGCCGGCTGGACGTCGGCTTCGGGCTCGGCTGGCTGCGCGAGGAGTACTTCGCCACCGGCGTGCCGTGGGCCGGGCGGGGCAAGCGGCTCGAGGCCCTGCTCGACGCGCTCGAAGCGCTGTGGACGGGCGACCCGGCGGAGCACGAGGGCCCGCAGTGGCGGATCCCGCCGTCGACGGTCGGCCTGCGCCCGGCGCAGGAGCCGCGGCCGCCGGTGCTGCTGGGCGGGTTCTCGCCGCCGGCGCTGGCCCGGGTCGGGCGGCGAGCCGACGGGTGGCTCGCGGGCTGGATGCCGAAGCAGTACCTGAACGGCCTGTGGTCGATCGCCCGGGAGGCGGCCGAGAAGGCCGGGCGCGACCCCGGCACCCTGCGGCGCGTGCTGCGGATCAACCCGCGCGCGGGTACCGGGGTCGAGACGGTCGCGGACGTGGCGCCGTGCCTGGACGTGGCCCGCGAAGAGGGCATCACGGAGGTCCTGGTCGACCTGCACTACGTGGCGAAGGACGTCGACCACGCCCTGGAACTGGCGGCCGAGCTGACCGCCTGACGGGTCAGCTCTCGCTGTCGGCGAGGGTCGCGAGGGCCTGGGCCTTCGCGGCGTACTTCCAGTTCGCGAGGTCGCGGATGGTCTTGATCTTCAGCTCGGCGAGCAGTTCGTCGTGCTTCGGCGTAAGCCCTTCGAGCGCGGAGGGCGGGGCGTCCAGCAGCTCCTTGATCGACTTGTCCTCGTAGGCCTTGTCGACGAGCTTGTTCAGGTTCAGGCTCACTGCGTTCCTGCCTTTCTCACAGAACTTCATCGGACGCGCCCACCCTCGCCGCCCCCGACGCTCCGCGCAACAGTCAATCCCTCGTTCAGGTTTTCCCTAGTCACCCGGATCGACCTGATCGAATCGGGCTTCGGTTCGGTAGAAACGAAGGTGTGGCGAAAAACAGCGGTGGGGGCGGCTGCCTTGTCGCCGTACTCGTGCTCGGGCTCCTGGCCTTCGGGTACTACAAGTGGCAGCACGGCTCTTCCGCCGCGGCGCCCGAGGGCGTCGAAACCGGGGGTGGTTCCGGGCGCTACGTCGCGCTGGGTGACTCCTACACGGCCGGCCCGCACACCGGGCAGGCGGTCGGGGCGCCGGGTGGCTGCCTGCGGTCCGACGACAACTACCCCCACCTCGTCTCGGCCGACCTGAAGCCGGCCGAGTTCGCCGATGTCAGCTGCAGTGGTGCGACCACCTCGAACCTGACTGCCGCGCAGAAGACCGCCAACGGCACCAACCCGCCTCAGCTTGACGCTGTGACGGCCAAGACGACTCTCGTCACGCTCGGTATCGGCGGGAATGACGTCGGGTTCTTGCAGCTGGCGGAGTCCTGTGCGACCGCGCACCGGGCGGCGTCGCCGTGCAAGGACCGGTTGACCGCTGGTGGGCATGATCAGCTTGCCGAGAAGATCGATGCCACTGCCCCGAAGGTCGGGGCCTTGTTGGACCGGATCCATTCGAAGGCGCCCAAGGCCAAGGTCGTCGTTGTCGGGTATCCGACCGTTCTGCCTGATGGCGATGGGTGCTGGCCGGTGCTGCCCGTCGGAGCCGGGGATGTTGCTTACTTCCGCGAGGCGTTGGGGAAGTTGAACAAGATGCTTGAGGATCAGGCTGATTCGCATCGGGCCGGGTATGCCGATACCGCTACGCCTGGTAAGGGGCACGACGTCTGCACCGCTTCTGATACGCGGTGGGTCGAGGGGGTTGTTCCGACGCTGCACGCTGCGCCGTTGCACCCCAATGCCCGGGGGGAGCAGGGGATGGCCGATGCCGTTCTCTCCGTGCTCAAGTCGCCGTTCTGAGGTCTTCCGGGCACCCCGATCCGAAGCCGGAACACGGCTTCGGATCGGGGTGCTGGGGAGGGGTGTGGGTGCTCGTGGCCTGCTAGACGCGGACTATCGCTTGGGGCTTGCCCAGGACCGTCTTGCCGTCGAACTTGGCCACCAGGTCTATGCGGGCCGTGCCGTCGTCGTTCACGGCTCCCACCTTGCCGGTGAACTCCACCAGGGCACCCTCTTCGGTGTTCGGGACCACCACTGGGCGGGTGAAGCGGGCGCTCAGGTCGATCAGGCGGGCCGGGTCGCCCAGCCAGTCCGTGACCACCCTGCCTGCCAGGGCCATCGTCAACATTCCGTGCGCGATGACGTCCGGGAGGCCCACCGCCTTCGCGAACGCCTCGTTCCAGTGGATCGGGTTGAAGTCCATCGCCGCGCCCGCGTAGCGGACCAGCTGGTCGCGTGTCACCCGGACTTCGATGCCCGGCAGCTCGTCTCCGACGTTCATGCGTCCTCCCCCCGGACCACCAGCTGGGCTCGCGTCGTGGCGATGTGGTCGCCGTCGCCGTCCGCGATCTCTGCTCGCAAGTTGATGAAGTCGTTGCCCGCTCGGGCCATGATCTTGTCGATGTGGGTCGTCAGCAGCAGGCGGTCGCCGACGCGGACCGGGCGCGTGTAGCTGAACTGCTGGTCGCCGTGGACCATGCGCGAGTAGTCGAGCCCCAGCTCCGGGTCGGACACGATCGCGTTGATGGCGGCCAGGTTGACGATCGTGATGAACGTCGGCGGCGCGATGACGTCCGGGTGGCCGGCCGCGCGGGCGGCTTCCGGATCGCGGTAGACCGGGTTGGCGTCGCCGATCGCGTCGGCGAACTCCCGGATCTTCTCCCGGCTCACTTCGTAGCTGGTCTGCGGCGGGTACACCCGCCCGGTGAACGACTCGTCCAAAGGCACCCGAGGAGGCTACCAACAGCAAAGAGCCGCCCCGGTGGTCCAGGGCGGCTCTTCGAAGCTGGTGAACGCGTACGCGTCAGCGGGTTTCCTTGTGCGTCCGGTGCGTACCGCAGTTCGGGCAGAACTTCTTCATCTCCAGGCGATCCGGGTTGTTGCGCCGGTTCTTCTTGGTGATGTAGTTGCGGTGCTTGCACTCTTCGCACGCCAGCGTGATCTTGGGTCGCACGTCGGTGGCAGCCACAGCGTTTCCTTCTCTCTCAGGTCCGGGGGCCAGCCCCGTCGTTACCGCGTAGCGGTGGCCGGACTTGAACCGGCGACACAGCGATTATGAGCCGCTTGCTCTGCCAACTGAGCTACACCGCCCTGTCATGCCCAACCCCGGGCGTCCAGGGGGCTCGCCCCCTGGACGGGGCCTGGGGGCTGGGCCCCCAGATGGACACCGCGAAGCGAGCTAGGCTCGGGTTTTCCCCGCGCATAGCTCGCCCACTCGCGGAGCCCCTTTACGGAATCGAACCGTAGACCTTCTCCTTACCATGGAGACGCTCTGCCGACTGAGCTAAAGGGGCCTGGCCTCTCGCGAGGACTTGGAAAGATTAGCAAGCCCCGTCACCCGGCCGTGCAACCGGGGTCCCGTTAGCACAAAACCTCAGGTCAGCAGGGTAAGCACGGTCTCGGAGTGGCGACCCGGCGAGCGCGCCGTGCGGGCCTGCAGCCAGGCCTCCAGGCGGTCCTCCGGCAGCGGGCGCGAGATCAGGTAGCCCTGGGCGACGTCGCAGCCCATCGCCTCCAGCTGGTCGCGCGCGACGTCCTCCTCGACGCCCTCGGCGACCACCGTGAGGCCGAGCGAGTGGCCCAGCTCGACGATCGAGCGGACCACCGCGAGGTCGCCGAGGTCGGTGCCCATGCCGAGGACGAAGCTCTTGTCGATCTTGACCTGGTCGACCGGCAGCTGCCGCAGGTAGGCCAGCGACGAATACCCGGTGCCGAAGTCGTCGACCGCCAGCACGATGCCCAGCGAGTGCAGCTCGCGCAGGATCGGCAGCGCCTTCTGCGGGTCGGACATCACGCCGGACTCGGTCAGCTCGAACGTCAGCAGCTCCGGCGGGACGCCGTAGCGCTCCAGCTCGCGGGCGACCTTGTTCGGGAAGTCCTCGTCGGCGAGGTTGCGCACCGACAGGTTGACCGCCACCGAGATCCGCAGGCCCTCGTCGAGCCACTTGCGGCAGCGCTTGAGCGCCTCGCCGAGCACGAACCCCGTCAGGACGCCGATCAGGCCGGCCGCCTCGATGGCCGGGACGAACTCGTCCGGGCCGAGCCTGCCGAACTCCGGGTGCACCCAGCGGACCAGCGCCTCGACGCCCGCCACCTGCCGGTTCGGCAGCGTGATCTTGGGCTGGTAGTGGACGCTGACCTGGCCGTCCTCCAGCGACTGCCGGAACTGCGTGACCATCTGGAAGCGGCGCAGGAAGATCTGGCCCATGCTCGGCACGTAGCCGCGGACCTCTTCGCCACCCTTCGTGGCGCGGACGGCGACGTCGGCGCGCTGCAGCAGGCCTTCGATGTCGACGACGTCGCCGGACTCCTCGGGCGTCGTCGTCGCGTAGCCGATCATCGCGTTCGCCTCGACCGAGAGCCGGTCGACCGGGTACGGCGCGGACAGCTCCTCGCGCAGCCGTTCCGCCGCGGCGTGGGCGTCCTCGGGCGGGCAGCCGACGAGCAGCGCCGCGAACGACGCGCCTTCGAGGCGGGCCAGCGGGACGTCGGGGCCGAGTGCGTCGCGGATGCGGCGGCCGGCGGCGATCACCATCCGGTCGGCCCAGGCGTAGCCCAGCGCGTCGGACACCGTCGAGAAGACGTCCAGGTCGATCCGCAGCACCACGGCGTGCGCGTAGTCCCGCAGCGGCTCCTTCGCCACCTGCCGGAAGCCCGGCCGGTTGAGGTGCCCGGTGAGCGGGTCGTGGTAGGCGTCGTGCCGCAGGGTCGCGAGCAGCCGCCGGTTGTCCAGCGACGTCGCGAGGTGGCTGGCCATCGTGCCGAGCAGCTGGACGTCGTACTTGCCGAACCCGCGCCAGCGGGACAGCCGGTCGTGCGCCTCGACGACGCCGAGCAGCTGGTTCGCGCTGCGCAACGGGACGACGAGCGCCTCCTGCGCGCCGCGGTCGAGCAGCGCCGCGCGGACGTCGGGGTTGGCCTCGGTGATCCGGAAGTGCCGGACGTGCGCGCCGGGCAGGCGCAGCAGCGGGTCGTCGGCGGCCGGGTCGGCGACCGGCAGGTCGTCACCGGCGACGACCACGCGCATGGTGTCCTTCGGCTCGAGCCGCAGCCGCAGCACCACCCGGCCCGCGGCCAGCTGGTCCTTGATGCGCTCGGCGATCGTCGCCCACTCGCGGACGTCGACGCCGCCGACGAGCTCGTCGGCCCGGCTGGCCGGGCGCGCCGCGGCCTGCTGGCCGGAGCGGGCCACCATCAGGCTGACGTCGGAGAGCGCCTCCATGTCCCGCTGCTCGCGCAACAGGTCGGAGTAGGCCCAGTACAGCGCGGTGAGACCGAGGAAGACGGCGAGCACCAGCGGCCACGCCTTGGGCGTGTTCGAGATGACGAGGTAGCCGGACAGGCCGACCGACGCGTTGACGAAGCCCACGACCAGGATCCGCGCGGTGAGCCGGACGGCGGTGCTGACCCGCATGCGGCGGCGCAGCACGCGGACCGCGGCCAGCGCGAGCAGCGTGCTCACCAGCGGCGCGGTCAGGGTGCCCGCCAAGGCGGCGACCCACGGGATCTCGTCGCCCGCCCCGGCGCCGACGGCGACCTTCACCAGCCCGGCGACGCCGAACGCGCCGGTGATCTCGAGGAGGAACGCGCCCGCGTTGTAGAGGACGCGGCCGGCGACCTTGCGCGCGAGCAGCGTGCCGATGCCGGCGACCAGGTGCGCGGCCAGCACGACCTCGAACGGCGCGACGAAGAACCCGATGACGAGCGGGATCTCGGTGAAGGAGATGGTCCACGAGATGCCGCTGCGGACGTCGACGTTGATGCCCAGCTGCTCGGCGAGCAGGAACGCGACCGCGAGCACCGGGCCGATCCAGAGCAGCTTGCTGTCCCAGTGGAACGGCAGCCAGGAGCCGACGGCGAACGCGGCGACGAGCCCGAGGCTCAGGACGGCGAAGGTGTACGCGCGGAACCGGCGCTCGTCGGTGCGGGCTTCCGCGGAGACGGCCGGCTGGGGAGGTGCCCCGGAAGCGGCTCCCGGCCCGGGCTGCGCCTGTGCGACGGCGTCGCCGTGGGCGTTGGTGTCCGGCATCCGACCTTCCCTCCCGGCTTGTCCACCGGTGCTGATCCGTGACTTCGGGTGTGGACAAGGGCCATACCGTACCCCGTAGGGCGTACCCGTGTCCCTTTCGAGACAGTAGGAGATCACCCCAGGGTTAACAATGCCTCGATGGCGCTGACCTGCGTGGACCAAGGGGTGAAACGTCGGGCGAACATCAGCCCGGACAGCTCTCTGCGCACGACGGCCCGGGTAGCGCTTCAATGTGCCCATGCACAGCGATGTGATTGCCACCGACCACTCGGCGCGGCTCGCGTCGGTGGATCCCCTGCTCCCCGGTTCTTCTCCGTTCGAGGCAGCCGAAAACGCCGTGGTCCTGGAGGTCGCGACGGGCGACTCCGCCGCCTCCGGGCTCGCCTCGCGCATCCAGGTCGACCAGGACGCCCCCAACGCCCCGTGGCGCGCGCTGACCGAGCACCGGCTCGACCTCCAGCTGGCCGGCCCGCAGCCGGCCGGGGTCCTGGACGCCCTCCTCACCCGATGGGATGAACATCTGCGCGCGGTCGCCGCGCGTGGCGACACCGAGACCGCGGCGGTCGTGCCGCGGGCCAGCCGGGACGGCGCCGGCGCGCGGGAAATGCTGCACCACGGCTTCGCCCCGCTGCGGGTGATCGCGGTCAGGCCGTCCGAGCGGATGCTCCCGGCGACGCCGCTCGGCACCCCCGGCGTCAAGATCCGCCGTGGCGAACCCGGCGACCTCGAGACCGCCGTCGCGCTCGGCATGGAGCTGCACTCCTACGACGCGCAGTACGGCACGGTGAACTGGCGCGAAGGCGTCGAGGACATTCTCGCCAAGGACCTGGCCGAGAAGCTGGACCGGCCGGAGCCCGCCGTGTGGATCGCCGAGCTGTACGGGCGGCCGCTCGGCATGGTGAACGTCCAGCACCCGGGCGAGACCGGCTGGATCAGCGACCGCGTCGCCGCCGGGCGCGTCGGCTACCTGTCTTCGCTGGCCGTCGCGAAGGAGGCGCGGTCGTCCGGTGTCGGCACCGCGCTGGCCACCCACGCCCACCAGGTACTGGACGAGGAAGGCGCCGACGTCGTCCTCCTGCACCACGCGGCGGCGAACCCGCTCTCGACGCCGTTCTGGTACGCGCAGGGGTACCGCCCGCTGTGGACGTACTGGCAGCGGCGGCCGGCCGTCCGGTGAACGACTGGAGGATTACCGGCGGCCCGCTGTCCTTATAGGCTGGCTCCCGGAGAGCGAGGGGAGCCGGAAGTGGCCGATCAGCGGGATTCGGCGCCGAGAGCGCCCGAAGGCGTCGACACCGAGAAGCCGTCCGCGGCCCGGATCTACGACTGGTACCTGGGCGGCACGCAGAACTGGGCGGTCGACCGCGAGTTCGGCAGGCGCATGGAGCAGCAGTGGCCGCTCGTGCGCCCCGGGTCGAAGCAGAACCGCGAGTTCATGAACCGCGCGGTGCGGGCGGCGCTGCGGGCCGGGATCCGGCAGTTCATCGACCTCGGCTCGGGCGTCCCGACGGCGGGCAACGTGCACGAGGTGGTCGAGGCCGAGCTGCCGGAGGACCACGACGCGAAGGTCGTCTACGTCGACTACGAGCCGGTCGCCGTCGCCCACGCGACGCTGATCCTCGAAGAGGGGATGGCGACGGACTGGGCCGGCATCGTCCAGGCCGACATGCGGGACGCGAAGGCCGTGCTGCGCGCCGCGGAGACGAAGCGGCTCATCGACTTCTCCAAGCCGGTCTGCCTGATGATGATGGCGGTCCTGCACTTCGTCGGCCCGGACGACGACCCCCTGGGGCTGCTCAAGGCGTACCGCGACAAGCTCGCGCCCGGCAGCTGGCTGGCGATCTCGCAGATGAGCGAGGGCGACGGTTCGGGCCCGTACCTGGACGGGCTGCGCTGGTTCGTCGAGCAGTACCGCAAGACGAGCAACCCGGTGTGGCTGCGCGACCGCGAAGAGATCGAGCCGCTGTTCGGCGACTGGCCGCTGCTCGAGCCGGGCATCGTGCACCTGCCGGACTGGCGGCCCGACCGGAAGCTGAACGCCCTCGAAGCGGAGGCCCGGCCCTTTGCGTGGTGCGGCATCGCGGAGAAGCCCGGGGCATGACCGAAGGGGCGCCGCTCGCCCCGGCCGGGGTGGACACCGACAAGCCGTCCGCGGCGCGCGTCTACGACTGGTACCTGGGCGGGAACCAGCACTGGGCGGTCGACCGCGAGTTCGGCCGCCGCGTCGAAAAGGTGTGGCCGCTGATCCGGCCGATCTCGCGGCAGAACCGGGCGTTCATGAACCGCGTGGTCTCGGCGGCGGTGGCCGCCGGGATCCGGCAGTTCGTCGACCTCGGTTCCGGTGTGCCGACCGCGGGGAACGTGCACGAGATCGTCCGCGACCGGCTGCCCGCCGGCGAGCGGGCGTCCGTCGTCTACGTCGACTACGAGCCGGTGGCCGCGGCGCATTCGCGGCTGATCCTGGAGCGCGAAGGCGCGTCGGACTGGGCCGGGCTCGTCGAACGCGACATCCGGCAGCCGAAGGGCATCTTCGAAGACGACGTCACGCGGGAGCTGATCGACTGGTCGCGGCCGGTGTGCCTGCTGATGATCACCGTCATGCACTTCATCGGCCCGTCGGACGACCCGGACGGGCTGGTGGCGGAGTACCGGGCGAAGCTGGCGCCCGGGAGCTGGCTGGCCCTCACGCACGGCACGTGCCGCGACGACGCGCCGCCCGCCCGTGCCGCCGAGGTGCGCCGGTTCATCGAGGCCTACCAGGCGACGTCGAACCCCGCGTGGCTGCGTTCGGCGGCGGAACTGCTCCCCTGGTTCGGGGGCTGGCCGCTGCTGCCGCCGGGGATGACATCGTTGCCGGACTGGCGTCCGGAGACCCCGCCGAACGCCATCGACACCGAGACCCGCCCCTTTGCGTGGTGCGCCGTTGCGCGCCGGCCATCGCTCTGACCTGCGTATTCACTGATCGCTGTGGGCGAACGCACTCCTGGAAACAAACACACCCATCGGAGAGTTGAGCTAGGCAGACTCAACTACACGAGGAGTGCACATGTCCGACACCCGCCTCCTGCCCGTGCTCCCGCTCGATGACGACGTCGTGCTGCCGGGCATGGTCGTCCCGCTCGACCTCTCCGACACCGAGACGCGGGCCGCGGTGGAGTCCGCCCAGGCCAAGACGCCGAGCCAGGCGTCCTTCCCCGGCATCCGGTCCGGCTCGGCCGCCAAGGCCGAGGTCCTGATCGTGCCGCGCGTCCACGGCGAGTACGCCGAGTTCGGCACCGTCGCCACGGTCGAGCGCATCGGCCGCGTGCCCGGCGGCAAGGCCGCCGTGCTGCTGCGCGGCACCGGCCGCGCGGTCGTCGGCCGGATCGCCGACGGCCCCGGCGCCGCCCGCTGGGTGCACGCCGAGGACGCCCCCGAGACCACGGACGACCAGGCCGCCAAGCTCGCGGCCGAGTACAAGGCCGTCGTCATCTCGATCCTGCAGCAGCGTGGCGGCTGGCAGCTGATCGACGCCGTCCAGCAGGTCGAGGACCCGTCCGCGATCGCGGACCTGTCCGGCAACGCGCCGTACCTGAGCACCGAGCAGAAGCTCGAGCTGCTGACCACGTCGGACGTCGGCGCCCGGCTGGAGAAGGCGCTCGAGTGGAGCAAGGAGCACCTGGCCGAGCTCGAGGTGACCGACACGATCCGCAAGGACGTCGCCGAGGGCATGGAGAAGCAGCAGAAGGAGTTCCTGCTGCGCCGTCAGCTCGAAGCCATCCGCAAGGAGCTCGGCGAGCTCGACGGCACCGCGGAGGACGACGACTACCGCGCCCGCGTGGAAGCCGCCGAACTGCCCGACGCCGTGAAGAAGGCCGCACTGGCCGAAGTGGACAAGCTGGACCGGACGTCCGAGCAGTCCCCCGAGGGCGGCTGGATCCGCACCTGGCTGGACACCGTCCTGGAGCTGCCCTGGACCGAGCGCACCGAGGACGTCTACGACATCGCGGCCGCGCGAGCGGTCCTGGACGCCGACCACGCCGGCCTCGACGACGTGAAGGAACGCATCATCGAGTACTTGGCCGTGCGCAAGCGTCGTGCGGAATCGGGTCTCGGCCCGGTCGGCGGACGTCGGTCGGGCGCGGTGCTCGCCCTCGCGGGCCCTCCCGGGGTCGGCAAGACGTCGCTGGGTGAGTCCGTCGCGAAGGCCATGGGCCGCAAGTTCGTCCGGGTCGCCCTGGGCGGCATCCGCGACGAGGCGGAGATCCGCGGCCACCGCCGCACCTACGTCGGCGCGCTGCCCGGCCGGATCGTCCGCGCCATCAAGGAAGCCGGCTCGATGAACCCGGTCGTGCTGCTCGACGAGATCGACAAGGTCGGCGCCGACTACCGCGGCGACCCGACCGCGGCGCTGCTCGAAGTGCTGGACCCGGAGCAGAACCACACGTTCCGCGACCACTACCTCGAGGTCGAGCTGGACCTGTCCGACGTCGTGTTCCTGGCGACGGCCAACGCGCTCGAGACCATCCCCGGCCCGCTGCTGGACCGCATGGAGCTCGTCACGCTGGACGGCTACACCGAGCACGAGAAGGTCACCATCGCCCGCGACCACCTGCTCCCCCGCGAGCTGGAGCGCGCCGGGCTGGGCGTCGAGGACGTCGTCCTGACGGACGCCGCGTTCAGCCGGATCGCCGCCGAGTACACCCGCGAGGCGGGCGTGCGCGACGCGAACCGGACGATCGCCAAGGTGCTGCGCAAGATCGCGACCAAGGTGGCGCTGGAGCAGGTTTCGCTGCCGCTGACGGTGGATTCCCCGGACCTGGAGACCTACCTGGGCCGCCCGCGGCACCTGCCGGAGTCGTCGCTGCCCGCGTCGACCCAGCGGACCGCGACCCCGGGCGTGGCCACGGGCCTGGCGGTGACCGGCGCCGGCGGTGACGTGCTCTACATCGAGGCGTCGCTGGCCGACGAGGAGTCCGGCGCGTCCGGGCTGCAGCTGACCGGTCAGCTCGGCGACGTGATGAAGGAGTCCGTGCAGATCGCGCTCTCCTACCTGCGTTCGCACGGCGCGGAGCTGGAGCTGCCGGTGGGTGACCTGCGCAAGCGCGGCATCCACGTGCACGTGCCGGCGGGCGCGGTGCCCAAGGACGGGCCTTCGGCGGGCGTCACGATGACGACGGCGCTCGCGTCGCTGCTCTCGGGCCGCGTGGTGAAGGCGGACGTCGCGATGACCGGCGAGGTGTCGCTGACCGGGCGCGTCCTGCCGATCGGCGGCGTGAAGCAGAAGCTGCTCGCCGCGCACCGGGCCGGGATGAAGACCGTGATCATCCCGCAGCGCAACGAGCCGGACCTCGACGACGTCCCGGCCGAGGTGCTGTCCCAGCTGGACGTCCACGCGGTGGCGAACGTCCGCGAGGTCCTCGACCTCGCCCTGACCCCGGCTTCGACGCCGGTTTCCCAGGCGGCGTAACCCCGAGCGCCGCCGCCTCCGGAGAGCGGCCGGTTTCCCCTTCCCCAGGGAAACCGGCCGCTCTTCTCGCTCAGACGCGGCGCGCGGCGATCAGGTAGCCGGTGCCGAAGCGGCCCGCGGGGCCGCGCTTGACCGTCCGCTCCGGGTGTGCGCGCCAGCTGCGGTCCCAGCGGCGGACGACCCGGTCGAGCGGCGGGACCAGCCCGTTGACGTCGTAGAACAGCGTGTCCTGCGGCTGCAGCCCGGCCCGCCACAGCTCGTGGCGCAGCCGCCGTGGCCCGTACGCCTCGATTCCCGTGTGGCGCGCCCCGTGGCGCCGCGGAAAACGCAGGGCTTCTTCGATTCCGCCAAGTACCCGGCGCGCCGGCCAGTACAGCCCCCATTCGAACATCCGGTACGGGCTGTGCGGGTTCAGCATCGTGACGACGGCGAGCCCGCCCGGGCGGACCACGCGCGCTATTTCCCGCAGCGCCGGGCCGAGGTCGACGTATTCGAGCACGCCCATCGCGAGCGCGACGTCGAAGGTCCCGTCCGCGAACGGCATTTCTTCGATGTTGCCGACCGAAAAACTCGCTTCCTCCCCGACCCGGGTCCTGGCCGCGTCGACCATCGCCGCCGACCGGTCGCACCCGGTGACGGCGAAGTCCCCCGGCCGGTCGTCGAGCAGGTGGCGCACCATCATCCCCGGCCCGCAGCCGACGTCGAGGAGCGAGCCTCCGGGGCACCGGAGGAGCGTCCGATCGACGGCGTGCAGCCGGGAATGGTAGTAGCGCGCGGTGGGTCCCCACCCGGAATAGGCGTCGGCGTAGTCCGCGACGAGCTGGGCATCGGCGTACTGGACTCGCACGAGCTGCTCGCGCGTCGGGCTTTCGAGCGTCCCGGTAACCGGCATGTGCACCTCCACTGGCTGACCTCTGCCACCTGCGGCGGCCCGCAGGCCACTGGCAGGGTCGGGCCGGCCGGGAGAGCCGTTACCGAATAACGGAAGTATTTCGAAATGCGGTCGAAAGGGCGAATGAATCTTCACCCGTTACGCGGACGAATTGCGGCCGTATCGCGGGTTGAAACGGCCTCCGCGTTATTACGCGACAAAATACTCAATCGGAACGAACTCGACGACGTCCGTTTTCCGGAAAACAAACTCCGAGTGTCATCGGGATGAGCGGTGCGCGTATTACGGCACCCGTTCGCCGGAGCGGCGGGAGACCGGGGTCACCGCACGTGCAGACGCAGTCAGCCCGGTGATCGGATCACCGGGCTGACTGGCGTGAAGTGGCGGGTGAGGGATTCGAACCCCCGTAGGCGTAAGCCAACTGGTTTACAGCCAGTCCCCTTTGGCCACTCGGGTAACCCGCCATGGCCGGTCGAACCGGCCGGGGAGAAGCTTACCCAACGGGTTCGAGCGGGGGTCAACCGGGCCGCCCGTCCCCCGGTGGGGGCTAGGCTGGGTGGCCCCTGACAAGCGAGTACGAGGTGTGAGGACACGTGGCGGATCCCTCTTTCGACGTCGTGAGCAAGGTCGACCGCCAGGAGGTGGACAACGCGCTGAACCAGGCAGGCAAGGAGCTCGGCACGCGCTTCGACTTCCGCGGCACGGGCACGACGATCAACTGGGCGGGCGAGGAAGCGATCACCGTCGAGTCCGAGACCGAGGAGCGCGCCCTGGCCGCGGTCGAGGTGTTCAAGGAGAAGCTGATCAAGCGCAGCATCTCCCTGAAGGCTTTCGAAGCCGGCGAGCCCGCGCTGTCGGGCAAGAGCTACAAGATCGCGGGCAAGATCCTCCAGGGCATCGCCTCGGACAAGGCGAAGCAGATCGCGAAGTTCATCCGCGACGAAGGCCCGAAGGGCGTCCAGGCCCAGATCCAGGGCGACCAGCTGCGGGTGTCGGGCAAGAAGAAGGACCAGCTGCAGGAGGTCATCGCCCTGCTCAAGGGCAAGGACTTCGAGATCGCGCTGCAGTTCACCAACTACCGGTGACGCCGCCGCGGGCACCCGGGGCCCGGGTGCCCGCTCAGGACGGCGTCAGCGTCCAGCTCGCTTCGTAGCCGTCCACCTTGAGGTACGCCGGGCCGCGGACGTCCCGCTCCACCTGGATGTCGCCGATCTGGTTCACCAGCAGGTCGTCGTCCTCCGGGGAGTGGACCCACAGCGCGATGTTGCCGCGGGTCTTGGCCGTGAACTTGACCTTCGTGACGCCCGCCGGCACGCGCAGTACCGCATCGCCCTTGCCCGTCGTGTCCTTGGCCGCCTCTGCTGTCGGCAGGCTCCGGTAGTCCGCGATCGTCGCCGTCCAGGGTGCGTTCGCGTGGACGGTCACGTGCTTCGCCGGGTGGTCCGGGTACATGTTCAGCCATGTCGTCCCGTGGTAGGGGCCGATCGCGTTGACCACGCCGTGCTCGCCGCCGTCGGTGTCGACGATCACGTTCGCCGAGCACTTCGGGCAGTCGAACGTGAAGAAGCCCAGCTGGTCCGCCGGCCAGCTCGTCTGGAACTCGCCGCTGCTCTTGCCCGTGTGCGTCTCCGTCGGCACGTCGCGCGGGCCCGGCGGCGCGGACGTCGTGGGCACCGGCACCTGCCGCGGGGTCGGCGTCACGATCGTGCCGAACCCGGTGGCGGGCGCGCACGCGGACGTCAGGACCACCAGCAGCAAGCAGGACAGCCGGAATTTCATCGTTCCCCCTCGGGGCCACCACGGCCCTCTGGTGATCTTTCGACGGCCTTTGCCCCGGCGTTACCGTCGCCGTGTGTGATCAATCACCCGGAAGTGCGGATCAAACCCCTCGAACGCGCGAATGGGCCGCGTGACTGTCCACGAAGGACCCGGGCCGCGTGCTGTAATCGCGCGGTCACCGCGTGGAGAGGGTCAGGATGCGCCGCTTGCTCGCCTTCGTGCTGTCGGTCACCGTGCTCGGGGCGACCCTGACCCCCGCGAGCGCCGCCGAGCGCAAGCAGCTCCTGCCCGGCTTCGGCTCCTACGCGCGCCTGATCCGGCTCGAGCACTCCGTCCTGGGGCGCGGGCGCATCATCGCGTCGCTGACCAGCGAAGACTCCGGCGGCAAGTTCACGCCGATCATGGAGAGCTCCGACGAGGGCGAGACGTTCCACCAGATCGGCGCCATCCACGACCCCGACGGCCGGTACGGCATGTGCTGCGGCACCGTCTACGAGCTGCCGCAGCGGGTCGGCCGGCTCCGCGCGGGCACGCTGCTGTGGGCCGCCTCCTACGGGCAGGACGCCGGGCCGCAGCGGCGCGTCGCGATCAAGATCTGGGCCAGCAAGGACGGCGGCCGCTCGTGGAGCTTCCTGTCCGAGGCGGCCCGCTCGCACAACATCGACGGCGTCTGGGAGCCCGAGTTCACCGTCGACGCCGGCGGCACGCTCTGGCTCCACTTCGCCGACGAGACGCAGGCGCCGAAGTACGCGCAGGTGCTCAACCGGGTCGCCTCGACCGACGGCGTGAACTGGGGCACCAAGCAGCTCACCCTGGCCATCCCGCCGGACCGGGTCCGGCCCGGCATGCCGATCATCCGCCGGCTGCCCGACGGCCGGTACTACTTCGCCTACGAGATCTGCAACTTCCGCGACCGCTACTGCGACCCGTACTTCAAGATCTCGCCCGACGGCGCCAACTGGGGCAGCCCCACCGATCCCGGCACCCGGGTGAACACCGCCACCGGCAACTACTTCCAGCACGCGCAGACGATCGCGCTGTTCCCCGGCGGCCCGAACGGCGTGCGGATCGTCATGGTCGGCCAGATATACACCAACGCCAAGGGCGAGCCGCAGCCGAAGAACGGCCAGGTCCTCCTGGCGAACGACACCTTCGGCAGCGGCAACTGGTACGAGCTGCCCGCACCCGTGCACATCACCGGCATCTACAACAACTTCTGCCCCAACTACTCCTCGACGCTGCTGCCGGTCGACGACGGCAAGAACGTCCTGGAGATCGCCACCGAATACAACTCCGGCTGCAAGGCCTACTTCGGCAAGGGGCCCGCCTTCTGAACTGCCTTCTTCGGCACCGGACCCGCCTTCCGCCCTTCACCCGGCCGTAGAGTGGGCCCGACGTCGGACTCGAGGAGGCAGTTCATGAAGGGCATCGTGCTGGCCGGAGGCAGCGGGACACGCCTGCACCCGATCACCCAGGCGGTGTCCAAGCAGCTGCTGCCGGTCTACGACAAACCGATGGTCTACTACCCGATCTCGGTGCTGATGCTGGCCGGCATCCGCGAGATCCTGATCATCTCCACCCCGGCCGACCTGCCGAACTTCCGCAAGCTGCTCGGCAACGGCGACCAGTTCGGCGTCTCGTTCTCCTACGCCGAGCAGGCCAGCCCGAACGGCCTGGCCGAGGCGTTCGTGATCGGCGCGGACTTCATCGGCGGCGACGACGTCGCGCTCGTGCTCGGCGACAACATCTTCTACGGCCAGGGCTTCTCCGCCCGCCTGCAGGAGGCCGTGCGGAGGCTCGACGGCTGCATCCTGTTCGGGTACCCGGTGAAGGACCCCGAGCGCTACGGCGTCGGCGAGGTCGACGCGGACGGCAAGCTGGTCACCATCGAGGAAAAGCCCGCGAAGGCGCGGTCGAACAAGGCGATCACCGGGCTGTACTTCTACGACAACGAGGTCGTGGACATCGCCCGCGCGCTGAAGCCGTCGCCGCGTGGCGAGCTGGAGATCACCGACGTCAACCTCACCTACCTGCGCCGGGACCGCGCGTCCCTGGTCGACCTCGGCCGCGGGTTCGCCTGGCTCGACACCGGCACGCACGACTCGCTGCTCGAAGCGGGTCAGTTCGTCCAGGTGCTGGAGCACCGCACGGGCGTGCGCATCGCGTGCCTGGAGGAGGTCGCGCTGCGGATGGGGTACATCGACGCCGACGAGTGCTACGCACTGGGCGCGAAGCTGGCGAAGTCCGGCTACGGCGACTACGTGAAGGCGGTCGCCGTCGCGGCGGGGGCGTCGGCCTAGAAGCCGCCCGGCCCCCGGCTCGCCATTTCCTCGAGCCGCCGGATGCGGTCGGCGATCGGCGGGTGGGTCGAGAACAGCTTGCTCAGGCCTTCGCCCGGGCGGAACGGGTTCGCGATCATCAGGTGCGACTGCGACACCAGCTGCGGCTCGGCGACCAGCGGCCGTGCCCGCGTGCCGGCGTCGAGCTTCCGCAGTGCCGATGCCAGGCCCAGCGGGTCGCCCGTGAGTTCCGCGCCCGAGGCGTCGGCCTGGTACTCCCGCGAGCGGCTGACGCCCATCCGGATGACGGCCGCCGCTATCGGGCCGACGAAGATCAGCATCAGGCTGACCAGGGGGCTGCCGTCGCGGTTGTTGCCGCCGAAGAACAGCGCGATGTTCGCCAGCACGCTGATCACGCTGGCCAGCGCGCCCGCGACGCACGAGATGAGGATGTCGCGGTTGTAGACGTGGGACAGCTCGTGGCCGAGCACGGCCCGCAGCTCGCGCTCGTCGAGCAGCTCGAGGATGCCGGTGGTGCAGCACACCGCCGCGTGCCGCGGGCTGCGGCCGGTGGCGAACGCGTTCGGCGCGGCCGTCGGGCTGAGGTAGAGCTGCGGCATCGGCTGGCGGGCGACGTGCGCGAGCTCGCGCACGATCCGGTACATCGCGGGCTGCTCGACCTCGGACACCGGCCGCGCCCGCATCGCGCGCAGCGCCAGCTTGTCCGAGTTGAAGTAGGCGAACGCGTTCATCCCCAGGGCGACGACCAGGCCGATCACCAGCGCGCCGCGCCCGAAGAGCCCGCTGATCGCGACGATGATCGCCGACAGCAGGCCGAGCAGCAACGCCGTCTTCAGTCCGTTCTGGTGCCCGTGCACGCGCGCTCGCCTCCGTCCGCTTCCGAAGTGGGTTACCCAGTGGAAACAACGCGATCGGGGGACGCGAAGTTCCTTCACGTGATCATCGCGCGGGTTAGGCTCGGACGGCGAGTTGATCACGAGCGGAGGCGCCGATGGAAGGTCGCCCGATACGCCGGAGGACCCTGTTCGCCCTGGTCACGGCCGGTGCCGGGGCGCTGGCCCTGCCCGGGGTCGCGCGCGCGGAGGACGTGCGCTCGATCGACCTCGGCGGGACGCCCACCGCGGTCGCGGTGAATCCCGTCACGGGGCTCGCGTACGTCGCGGACCCCGATGCCGGAGCCGTTTCGGTCGTGGACCCGCGCGGCCCCACGGTCGCCGGCGTCCTCGACGTCGGCGGCGAGCCCGGCGACGTCGCCGTGGACGCCAAGGCCAACCGGATCTACGTCGCGAACGCGAAGGCCGGCACCGTGGTCGTCCTGGACGGCCGCACGCACGACCTGGTGAGCGTGGTCGGCGCCGGCGCCGGCGCGTCCACGCTGGCCGTCGACGAGCAGGCCAACCGCGTCTACGCGGCCAGCGGCGGCACCGGGACGCTCGCCGTGCTCGACGGTGTGAGCTGCACCCTCGCCGCGCTCGTGCCGGGCCCGAAGCCGAGCCTCGCCGGGGTGGCGGTCGACCCGGGCCGCAAGCTGGCCTACTGCGCGAGCACGAGCACGGACTCGGTCGAGGTGTTCTCGATCGACAGCGGGAAGTTCGTCGCCAGCGTGAAGGTCGGGGCGCGGCCGACCGCTGTCGCGGTGCACGCCGAAAGCGGTACCGTGTACGTCGCGAACTCCGGCATCCACCACATGTCCATTGTGGACGCCGCGACGCGCACCGAGCGCAAGACCGTGTTGCTGCGCAGCGAATCCTCCGCGCTGGCGGTGCACCAGGGCACGAACACGGTGTACACGAACGGCGGGCAGAACGGGCTGAGCCGGGTCGACGGCGGCACCGGGACGCTCACCGGCGAACTGTCGCTGGGCGTCAACCCCGGCGACGTCGCGGTAGACCAGCGCACGCGCACGGTCTACGTCACGGATCCCTTGCACGGCAGGCTTTCGCTCGTCCGGGACTTCTGACCCGGCAGCTGGGGCCACTCCAGGTATACGGTCGGAAGGTATGAAACTCGGACTCCAGATCCCCGACTTCACCTGGCCGAACGGGGCGTCCGCGCTGGGCGCCGACCTGGCCGCCGTCGTCCGCACCGCCGACAGCGCGGGCTTCGACTCCATCGCCGTGATGGACCACTTCTTCCAGATCGGCGGGGTCGGCCCCGTCGAGAACGACATGCTCGAGGCGTACACGACCCTCGGCTTCATCGCGGCGCACACTTCGCGGGCCAAGCTGCTCACGGTCGTCACCGGTGTCCTGTACCGCCACCCGGGCCTGCTGGCCAAGGCGATCACGACGCTGGACGTGCTGTCCGGCGGCCGCGCGATCCTCGGCATCGGCGCGGGCTGGAACGAGGACGAGTCCCGCGGGCTCGGCTTCCCCTTCCCGCCGGTCGCCGAGCGCTTCGAGCTGCTGGAGGAGAACCTCCAGTACGTGCTGCGGATGTGGGCGGACGGCGACGAGCCGTTCAAGAGCAAGCACTTCGACGCGGAGCGGCTGCTGAACGTGCCGCAGGCCCTGTCGGACCCGCGCCCCCCGATCATGATCGGCGGCGGCGGCGAGAAGAAGACGCTGCGGCTGGTGGCCAAGTACGCCGACCAGTGCAACCTGTTCAACAGCCCGGAGCTGGAGCACAAGCTCGACGTCCTCAAGCGGCACTGCGAGAACGAGGGCCGCGACTACGACTCGATCACCAAGACGGTCTACCACATCCTCGACATCGGCGAGGACGGCTCGAAGGCGGGCGAGCTGCTGAAGGAGCTGGAGCGCCTGAACGGGCTCGGCATCCACGTCGCACTGGGCATGGTCCCGCACGTCCACAACCCGGCGGTGCTGGAGAAGTTCGGCACCGACGTCATCCCGGCCGCCGAGAAGATCGGCTGAGCAAGTCCCGCTCGGCAATTTGCCGACCCGGGTCACCCGAATGTCCGCGTGGTGGCCCGGCGCGGCGGGCTCAGCCGTCCTTGGCGAAGCGGCGGGTGAGTGCTGCGACGCCGATGCCGACGACCGCCAGCGCGATCCCGCTCACCGGCCAGCCCGCCAGGACCAGCACCACGCCGGTCGCCGCGAACAGGGCGAACTCCACCAGGAAGCGGGCCGGTTCGGCCAGGCGGCGGCGGGCGCGCGGGGCGATGAACAGGCCCCAGATCGCCGCCGCGGCGACCGGGAGCAGCACCGCGTCGGCGATGGCCAGCGCCGGCCCGCTGCCGAGTTGCGTACCCGCCAGGGCCAACCCGCCCAGCAGGGCCAGCTCCGTGAGGAAGCGGACCGTCAGCACCACGCCCGCGATCCCGCTCAGGCGGGGAGTCGGCTCCGGAGTCATCGCGCCAGCCTAGAGGTCGGGTCCACTGTGGACGTTACGGGTCCGGGCGGGCACGGATCGTGATCTCCGCCACACTTCGGCCATCCAGGTTGCGGTTCCGAATCGGTCCACCAGCCGCTCGCGCCCCGTTGTAACGGCGGTCCGCCCCTGCTCGACGTGTTTAACGCATATCGCGACCGCGAGCCAAGGAGCCTGGTAGATGACCACATGTCGACTCTGCGGTTCGACAAACACGGCCAGCGTGGTGGACCTCGGGGCCACTCCCCCGTGTGAGCGATTTCTGACCGCCGGACAGCTCGACGAACCGGAAGCCACCTTTCCGCTCCACCTCAAGGTGTGCACCGACTGCTGGCTCGCCCAGATCCCGCCGCTGATCGACCCCGACGACACCTTCACCGAGTACGCCTACTTCTCGTCCTTCTCGACGTCGTGGGTCGAGCACGCGAAGCGCTTTGTCGACGACGCCGTCGAGCGGCTCGGGCTCGGCGAGAAGTCGTTCGTCGTGGAGGTCGCCAGCAACGACGGCTACCTGCTCAAGCACGTCGTCGGCCACGGCATCCGGTGTCTGGGCGTCGAACCTTCGGTGAACGTCGGGCAGGCGGCGCGCGACGCCGGCGTGCCCACCCTGACGGCCTTCCTCTCCGAGGAGACCGGCCTGAAGGTCCGCGAGGAGCACGGCCCGGCCGACCTCGTGGCCGCGAACAACGTCTACGCGCACATCCCCGACGTCCTCGGCTTCACGAAGGGCCTCCGGGCGCTGGTCGCCGACGACGGCTGGGTGTCGATCGAGGTCCAGCACCTGCTCACGCTGATCGAGAAGAACCAGTACGACACGATCTACCACGAGCACTTCCAGTACTACACGGTCGAATCCGCGCGCCGGGCCCTCGCGACCGGCGGCCTGACCGTGGTCGACGTCGAGCTGCTGCCGACGCACGGCGGGTCGATCCGGCTGTGGGCGCGTCCGGCCGAGGTGGCGGGCGAGCCCAGCGAGCGGATGACCGACGTGCTGGGGCGCGAGAAGGCCGCCGGGCTGCACGAGCTGTCCGGCTACACCGAGTTCGCCGAGCGCGTCACCCGCGTGCGGCTGGACCTGCTGAAGTTCCTCATCGAGGCGCGCAACGACGGGAAGACCGTCGTCGGTTACGGCGCCCCGGGCAAGGGCAACACCCTGCTCAACCACTGCGGCGTCCGGACGGACCTGCTGCAGTACACGGTCGATCGCAACCCGTACAAGCACGGCCGGTTCACCCCGGGCACCCGGATCCCGGTGCTGCCCCCGGAGCGCATCGAAGCCGACCGGCCCGACTACGTGCTCGTCCTCCCGTGGAACCTCCGGGAGGAACTGACCGAACAGCTGTCTTACATCGGTGCGTGGGGCGGAAAGCTCATGTTCCCGATCCCGCGCCTGGAAATCGTCGAGGTGCAGTGAAGTGAAGGTCGTTCTCTTCTGCGGTGGCTACGGGATGCGGATGCGCAACGGCGCGGGCGACGACGTCCCGAAGCCGATGGCGATGGTCGGTCCGAGACCGCTCATCTGGCACGTGATGCGCTACTACGCGCATTTCGGCCACACGGAATTCATCCTGTGCCTTGGCTACGGCGCGGCGCACATCAAGAACTTCTTCCTGAACTACCAGGAAACCATTTCCAACGACTTCATCCTGCGCAACGGGCAGGCGGAGCTGCTGTCGACCGACATCGCCGACTGGACGATCACCTTCGTGCAGACCGGCATCGAGTCGCCGATCGGCGAGCGCCTGCGCCGCGTCCGCGACTACCTCGACGGCGACGAGATGTTCCTCGCGAACTACGCCGACGTGCTGTCCGACGCGCCCCTGCCGGACATGATCGAGCGGTTCCGCACCACCGACGCCGGCGCGTCGATGATGGTCGTGCCGCCGCAGTCGTCGTTCCACTGCGTGGAGATGAACGAAGGCGGCATGGTCGGCGCGATCACCGCGGTCAGCGAAATGCCGCTGTGGGAGAACGGCGGCTACTTCGTGCTGCGGCAGGAGGTCTTCGACCACATCCCGGAGAACGGCGACCTGGTCGCCGACGGCTGCGGGGAGCTGGCCAAGCGCGGGCGGCTGCTGGCCTACCCGTACCGCGGGTTCTGGAAGCCGACCGACACGGTCAAGGAGCGCGCGGCGCTGGACAACGCCTACACACACGGCGAGAAGCCGTGGGCGCTCTGGGAGCGGCCCGTCGCGAGCACCGCGTGATCGGCCTCCGGCCGGGACGGCTCGGCGGCGTCGTCGCCCTCGGCGCGCACTGCGACGACATCGCGATCGGCGCCGGCGGCACCCTCCTGACGCTCTGCGCGTCCCGGCCGGGCCTGCGCGTCGACGCGCTGGTGCTCTCCGGTGGCGGCACGCCCCGCGAGGACGAGGAGCGGGCGGCTCTCGAAGCCTTCTGCCCGGGCGCCGAGCTCGACGTCACGGTGCTCAAGCTGCCCGACGGCCGCTTCCCGGCGCACTGGGAAGAGGCCAAGAACGCCCTCGAAGAACTGCGGCGGCGGACCGACCCGGACGTCATCCTGGCGCCGCGCACCGACGACGCCCACCAGGACCACCGCGGCCTCGCCAAGCTGGTGCCGACGGCGTTCCGCGACCACCTGGCGCTGGGCTACGAGATCGTCAAGTGGGACGGCGACCTCGGCAGCCCGGCCGTCTACCAGCCCCTCGACGACGACGTCGCGGAGGAAAAGGTCCGGCTGCTCCAGACGCACTACGCGTCGCAGCGGCACCGGCCCTGGTACGACCGCGAAGCCTTCCTCGGGCTGGCGCGGATCCGCGGCATCGAGGCCGCCGCGAAGTACGCCGAAGCGTTCTTCGTCAAGAAACTCACTCTCGACCTGAAGGGCTGACCGATGCGGGTGTTGCTGACGGGGCACAAGGGCTACCTGGGGACGGTGATGGCCCCGGTGCTCGCCGCCGCCGGTCACGAGGTCGTCGGCCTCGATTCGGGACTGTTCGAGACCTGCCTGCTCGGCCCCACGCCGGCCGACCCGGCCGGGCACGTCGTCGACCTGCGCGACGTCGAGGCGAAGCACGTCGAGGGCTTCGACGCCGTGATCCACCTGGCCGCGCTGTCGAACGACCCGCTGGGCTCGCTCGCGCCGGAGCTGACCTACGACATCAACCACCACGCGTCCGTGAAGCTCGCGAAGCTGGCCAAAGACGCGGGCGTGCAGCGGTACCTCTACGCGTCGACCTGCTCGGTGTACGGCGCGGGCGGCGACAAGCTGGTGAACGAGGACGCGCCGCTGAAGCCGGTGACGCCCTACGCCGAGTCGAAGGTCCGCGTCGAGGCCGACGTCCACGAGCTGGCCGACGACGACTTCACCCCGGTCTACATGCGCAACGCGACGGCGTTCGGCTACTCGCCCCGGCTGCGCGGCGACATCGTGCTGAACAACCTGACCGCGCACGCGCACCTGTCCGGCGAGGTGCTGGTGCTGTCGGACGGCACGCCGTGGCGGCCGCTGGTGCACGCCCAGGACATCGCGCGCGCGTTCACGGCGGCCCTGACCGCGCCGAAGGAAGCCGTGCACAACAAGGCCTTCAACATCGGCACCGAGGACAACAACGTCACCGTCGCCGAGATCGCCCAGGAGGTCGTCGAGGCCGTACCGGGCTCCACGCTCAACATCACCGGTGAGGCCGGCGCCGACCCGCGCTCGTACCGCGTCGACTTCTCGCGCTTCCGCGAAGCCATCCCCGGCTTCGCCTGCGAGTGGTCGGTCAAGGACGGGGCGGTCGAGCTCATCGAGGCCTACCGGAAGTTCGGACTGACCCGGGAGTCGTTCCAGCAGCTGTTCACCAGGCTCGCCTGGCTGAAGAGCGAGGGCGAAGCCGGCCGCGTCGACGCCACCCTGCGGCGGAAGTAGTGACCGGGACGCAGCTGCGAACGGGCGCGGAGCTGCACGCCCTGGTCGAACGGCTTTACCCGATCTGCCGCAGCATCACCGGCGACGGTGTGCGGCGGACCTTGGACGTCATCGGCGAGCACCTCGCGCTGGAGCGGCACGAGGTACCGACCGGCACGGCGGTGCTGGACTGGACGATCCCGCAGGAGTGGAACATCCGCGACGCCTACGTCGCCGCGCCGTCCGGTGAGCGGGTGATCGACTTCCAGGAGCTGAACCTGCACGTCGTCGGGTACAGCGCCCCGGTGTCGCGGCGGATGCCGCTGAGCGAGCTGCGGGAGCACCTGCACACGCTGCCGGACCGGCCGTCGTGGGTGCCCTACCGGACCAGTTACTACGCGCCGGCCTGGGGCTTCTGCCTCGCGCAGGACAAGCTCGACGCGCTGCCCGACGGCGAGTACGAAGTCGTCATCGATTCGACCCTGGAAGACGGCTCGCTGACCTACGGCGAGCACGTCGTGCCGGGCCGGGTCACCGACGAGGTCATCGTGTCGTGCCACGTCTGCCACCCGTCGCTGGCCAACGACAACCTGGCCGGCATCGCGGTGGCGATCTCGCTGGCGCAGCAGCTGGTCGACCCCTACTACACGTACCGGTTCCTGTTCATGCCCGGGACGATCGGCTCGATCACGTGGCTGGCGCGCAACCAGGAGCGGATCGACAAGGTCAAGCACGGGCTCGTCCTGGCCTGCGCGGGCGACCCGGGCTCGTTGACCTACAAGAAGTCCCGCCGCGGTGACGCCGAAATCGACCGCGTCCTGCAGCACGTGCTGAAGAGCCGAGAACACCGCGTTGTCGACTTCTCGCCCTACGGCTACGACGAGCGCCAGTTCTGCTCGCCGGGCTTCAACCTCGGCGTCGGGTCGCTGACGCGGACGCCGTACGCGGGCTACCCCGAGTACCACACCTCCGCGGACAACCCGGGCTTCGTTTCGCCGTCGGCCATGGAAGACACCCTCGGCGCGCTTCGGGACGCCTTCGGCGTCCTCGACCGCAACCGCCGGTACGTCAACCTCAGCCCGTACGGCGAGCCGCAGCTCGGCAAGCGCGGGCTGTACGACTCGCTCGGCGGCCGCAGCGACGCCAAGCAGGCCCAGCTGGCGATGCTCTGGGTCCTCAACCTCTCCGACGGCGAGCACGACCTCCTGGACATCGCCGAACGGGCCGGACTGCCCTTCGACACCGTCGACGTAGCGGCCGGCGCCCTGCGCGACGCCGGCCTGGTCAAGGAGTGAACGTGGTGACTGGTCAGCACCGGGCGGCGCCCCCCAGACGGAACGCGGGCCTCAAGGCGATGGCCGGCCGGCTGTCCTGGGGCCTCGGCGACCAGGCGGTGTCGAGCCTGACCAACTTCGCGATCGGCGTCTTCGTCGCCCGCGAACTGGGCGTCACCGCGTTCGGCATGTTCAGCCTCGCCTGGGTCACCTACGGCGTGCTGATCAACATCTCGCGCGGGCTCGCGACCGACCCGCTGATGGTCCGCTACAGCGGCGTCGACACCGAGGTCTGGCGCCAAGCCGTGGCCAGGGCGTCGCGGACCGCGCTCGTCGTAGGCCTGCTCGCCGGCGTCATCAGCGTGGTGTTCGGGATCGCGGCCGGCGGCGAGTTCGGCTCGGCCTTCGTCGCCCTCGGCATCGTCCTGCCCGCGCTGCTGCTGCAGGACAGCTGGCGCTTCGCGTTCTTCGCCTCCGGTGAAGGCCGCAAGGCGTTCTTCAACGACGTCGTCTGGGGCGTCGCGATGATCCCGACGATGCTGCTGGCCGGCCTGCACCCCACGGTCGTCACGTTCCTGCTGGCCTGGGGCGGCGGCGCGGCCGTCGCCGCCGGCTACGGCTACGTGCAGACCCGGCTGAAACCGGGCCTCGCCGGCGTCGGCGGCTGGCTGCGGGACCACCGCGACCTCGGCCCGCGCTACCTCGTCGAAAACGTCAGCAACAGCAGCGGGTCGCAGATCCGCATGTACGGCCTCGGCGCGATCGCCGGGGTCGCCGCCGTGGGCACCGTCCGCGGCGGCGAACTGCTGCTCGGGCCCTTCGTCGCCGTCCTCATGGGCCTCGCCTTCGTGGCGGTGCCGGAGGCCGCCCGGGTGGTCAAGCGCAACGTCCGCAAGCTGCCGCTGTTCGGCCTGGCGCTCGGCGGCTCGCAAGCCCTCGCCGCGCTGCTCTGGGGCACCGCGCTGCTGCTCCTGCTGAACGACCGGCTCGGCGAGTTCGTGCTCGGCGACGTCTGGCACACGGCGAAGGCGATGATCCTGCCGGCCACGCTCTCGGTGACCAACGCCAGCTTCATCGGCGGCGCGGCCACCGGGCTGCGCGCGCTCGGCGCGGCCAAGCGGAGCATGCGCTGCCAGCTGATCGCCTCCGCGCTCTACGTGGCCGGCGGGCTGATCGGGGCCGTCGTGGGCGGCGCGGTCGGCTCGGGCTGGGGCGTCGCCATGGCCACGTTCACCTCCGCCTTCGTCTGGTGGAGCCAGCTCCACCTCGCGGTTCGCGCCCACATCCGAACCCCTCAGGAATCGAGGACACCATGACCGGTGCACCACGGCTGACCATCGGACTTCCGGTCTACAACGGGGAAAACTACCTCGCCGAAGCGCTGGAGAACCTGCTCGCGCAGACCTACACGGACTACGAGCTGGTCATCTCGGACAACGCGTCGACCGACGGCACGCGGGAGATCTGCGAGAAGTACGCCGCGAAGGACGACCGGATCCGGTACGTGCGGCAGCCCCGCAACATCGGGGCCGCGCCGAACCACGACTTCCTCGTCCGCGCCGCCCGCGGCGAGCTGTTCAAGTGGGCGGCCCACGACGACCTGTTCGGCCCCGGCCTGATCGAAGCGTGCGTCAAGGCGCTCGACGAGCACCCGGAAGCCGTCCTCGCCCACTCGTACATGGCGATCGTCGACGAGCGCGGCGAGATCCTGGAGAACTACGACTACCAGCTCGAGACGGACTCGCCCGACCCCGCGCGCCGGTTCCGCAGCCTGATGTTCGGCGAAGGCGGCGACGACTACTACGGCGTGATCCGGCTGTCCGTGCTCCGCCGCATCGCGCCGCACGACAGCTACCACAACGCCGGCCGCAAGCTCGTCGGCGAGCTCTCGCTGCACGGCACGTTCGTCCAGGTGCCCGAGGTGATGTTCTTCCGCCGGGAACACCCGGGCCGCGGCGACAACCTGGGCACCGTCCAGCGGGTGTGCACCAACCTCGACCCGCGCCGCGCGGGCCAGTCGAAGGCCCGGCTCTACGCCGGGTTCGCGGCGGGCTACGTCTCCGCGATCCGGGAGGCGCCGCTGACGGCGACCGAGCGCCGGGACTGCTACCGCGTCATGGCGGAGTGGCTCGGCGGCAAGCCGCTGCGCAAGATCGGGCTGATGGCGTGACCCGGATCGGTTTCTTCGGCATCCTCGGCTCGGGCAACCTCGGCAACGACGGTTCGCTCGAGGCGGTCGTCTCGTACGTGCGCCGCCGCTACCCGGACGCCCGGCTCGACTTCCTGGCCATGGGCCCCGAAGAGCTCACCGCGCGCTACGGCGCGCCGGCGACGCACCTGCAGTGGTACGAGCCGCACGCCGGCGACGCCACCGGCGTGCGCGCCGCGGCGCTCAAGGTGCTCGGCAAGCTCCTCGACCCCGCCCGGACCTGGTGGTGGGTCCGCAAGCAGGACGTCGTGATCGTCCCCGGCATGGGCGTGCTCGAAGCGACCCTGCCGATCCGGCCGTGGGCGCTCCCGTACTCACTGCTGTGGCTGGGGATCACGGCCCGGCTGACGGGCGCCAAGGTCGCCCTGGTCAGCGTCGGCGCCGACTACGTCAAGAAGCGCGGGACCCGCTGGGTCGTCAGCCGCGCGGCCCGGCTGGCGCACTACCGGTCGTTCCGCGACGAGCACTCCCGGCAGGCGCTCGGCCGGATGGGCGTGGACGTCCGGGGCGACCACGTCTTCCCCGACCTCGCCTTCGCGCTGCCGGACCCCGAGCCGCGCGCCTCGACCGGGGCGGTCGGCGTCGGGCTGATGGAGTTCCACGGCGGCAACGACGACCGGGCCCGCGCCGACCGGATCAACGCGGCGTACCTCGGCACGGTCAAGCGGTTCGTGCGGCTGCTGGTCGACGAGGGGCGGCCGGTCCGGCTGTTCATCGGCGACGTCGCCGACCTCGACGTGCCCGGCGAGGTCATCGCCGACGCCCTGGCCCACAAGCCGGACGCCGACATCGAGGCCGAGCCGCTGACGTCGCTGGGCGACCTCATGCACCAGATGGCGGCCGTCGACACCGTGGTGGGCACGCGCTACCACAACGTGCTGTGCGCGCTGAAGTCCGCGAAACCGACGGTGTCGTTCGGCTACGCGCGCAAGAGCGACGTGCTGATGGCGTCGATGGGGGTCGGTGAGTTCTGCATCTCGGCCCGCGAGCCCGACTTCGACCGGCTGGTGGCGCTTTTCCGCGAGCTGGAGAAAAACCGCGACGAGGTCGTGGAAAACCTGGAGCGGCAGGCCAAGGAGATGGCCTCCCGGGTCGAAGACCAGTTCACCGAGCTTTCCGGGCTCGTCATCGACGGAGGTCGTGGGTGAAAGCCATTCCGGTGCCCGAGATCGAAGGCGCGTACCTGTTCGAGCCGACGCCCCACGCCGACGACCGCGGCTTCTTCAGCCGCACGTTCGACCGGGACGTCGTCGCGGCGGCGGGCATCGACCCGGACGGCTTCGTCCAGGACAGCCTTTCCCGCTCCCGCAAGGGCGTCGTGCGGGGGATGCACCTGCGCGGCGGCGCCGGCGAGGCGAAGCTGGTGCGGTGCTCGCACGGCGCGATCTTCGACGTCGTGGTGGATCTCCGACCGGATTCGCCGACGTTCCGGAACATCAAAACATTCGAACTGACCGGTGAATCGCAGGTTTCCGTGTACATCCCGGCGGGGTGCGCGCACGGTTTCCAGTCACTCACCGACCCCTCGGACGTTTCGTACCGCATCGACCGCGCGCACGATCCGGCCGAGGACATCACAATTTCGTACAAAGATCCCGAATTGGACATTTCGTGGCCGATTTCGATCACAATGGTGAGTGACCGCGACGAACGCGCGCCTACTCTCGGAGAGGCGTTCAAACCAACGAGGTGAGTCCTATGGGAACGTACTTGCCCCGCTCCACCGCGGCGAACGAGCGCCTGCACCGGGTTGTCCCCGGCGGCGCCCACACGTATGCGAAAGGCTCCGACCAGTACCCCGCGGGAATGGCCCCGGTCGTCTCGCACGGCCTCGGCGGCCACGTCTGGGACGTCGACGGCAACGAGTACGTCGAATACGGCGCCGGGCTGAGAGCGGTCAGCCTCGGCCACGCCCACCCGCGGGTCCTCGAAGCGGTGCGGGCGGAGCTCGGCAAAGGCAGCAACTTCATCCGCCCGTCGATCATCGAAGCCGAGGCCGCCGAGCGGTTCCTCGAGAACGTGCCGACGGCGGACATGGTGAAGTTCACCAAGAACGGCTCGGACGCGACGACCGCCGCGGTCCGGCTGGCCCGCGCCGCCACCGGCCGCCGGCTCGTCGCCCGCTGCGCCGACCACGCGTTCTTCTCCACCGACGACTGGTTCATCGGCACCACGGCGATGAACGCGGGCATCCCGGTCGAGACGACCGAAATGACCGTGTCCTTCCCGTACGGCGACCTGCCGGCGGCGGAGGAGCTGCTGCGGCGTCACGACGGCGAGATCGCCTGCATGATCCTCGAAGCGGCGGCCGCGGTGGAGCCGCCGCCGGGCTACCTGGAGGGCCTGCGCGAGCTGGCCACCCGCCACGGCGTGGTGCTGGTCTTCGACGAGATGATCACCGGCTTCCGCTGGTCGGCGCAGGGCGCGCAGGGCCTCTACGGCGTCACGCCGGACCTCTCGACGTTCGGCAAGGCCCTCGGCAACGGCTTCGCGATCTCGGCACTGGCGGGCAAGCGGGACCTGATGGAGCTCGGCGGACTGCGCGCCGGCGACCGCGAGCGGGTGTTCCTGCTCTCGACCACGCACGGCGCGGAGACCCACGCACTGGCCGCGGCGATGGCGGTGATGGACGTCTACCGCGACGAGGACGTCATCGGCCGGATGCACGCCCTCGGCGACCGCCTCGCCACGGGCGTCCGCCAGGTGGCGGCGGGCATGGGCGTCGAGAACCACGTGGTCGTCCGCGGCCGGGCGAGCAACCTGGTCTTCGGCACGCTGGACGAGCAGGGCAAGCCGTCCCAGCCGTACCGCACGCTGTTCCTGCGGGAGCTGATCAGCGGCGGCGTGCTCGGCCCGTCGTTCGTGGTCAGCGCGGCGCTGACGGACGAGGACATCGACAAGACGATCGACGTGGTCGCCCAGGCGTGCACGGTGTACCGGAAGGCACTCGACGCCAACGACCCGTCCCCGTGGACGGGCGGGCGGCCGGTGAAGCCGGTGTTCCGGCCGTTCGCCTGAACCGGGCGGTCACCCGGCGAAGGTGCTGCCCGCGTCCTGCCCGTACGACGGCCCGGTCCACTCCGCGACCGGGACCGTCGTCGCCATGTCGACGACCGTGAACCGCCACGGGCCCGAGTAGGTGTTGCCGTGCCAGTGGTTGGCCGCCGTGTGGACGATGTCGCGCTGGATGACGTCACCCTGGTACGGGGACCAGCTCGGGACCGTGCCCACGTTCGAGAACAACGCCATCCGGCCGCACTTCGCCGAGCAGCCCACCGTCGCGGGGTCGAACGCGAAGGTGTTGCCGTGGATGTCCAGTTCGGACGTCCACCAGCGACAGTCGCGGTACAGCGGGGGCGACGCGATGGCCGGGGGCGCGCAGCGGGCCGTGTTCGACGGGCCGACCACGCGGGTGCAGTCCGACGTCGTCGACGCCGGGGAGTTGCAGAAGCGGTCCGCGTTCGCCCAGGCCACGATGCCGTCCCAGTTGTCCTCCAGGTGGTTGCCGGTCACCTCGAGCTTCGCCGTCCGGGCCGGGACGCGGGCGTCGCCGCCGGCCTCGGACAGGTAGATCGCGCCCACCGGGAACGGGTCGCCCGACTCCGCCGCGCGCTTGCCGGCCACCCGGCCGTTGCCGCGCAGGTCGTTGCCGCGGATCGTCGCGTTGTAGGAGATCTCGTAGAAGATCCCGACGTCGTCGTTGTTCTCGATGACGTTGTCCTCGATGAGGAAGTCGTTGTCGTTCGTGTCCGCCCACAGGCCCGGGCCGCGGTTGTCGTGGATCCAGTTGCCGCGCACGTCGGCGCCGTCGACGGCCCAGAACTTCATCGCGCCCGTGCAGCCGCACCCCGGGACCTTCGACTCCCAGTCCGCGGTGTTGTTGCCGGTGAACTCGTTGCCCTCGACCAGCAGCTGCTTGATCCCGTTCCCGGCCTGGTAGGCGTTGAGCCCGTACTGACCGTTGTCCCGCAGGCAGTTCCCGACGATCCGGTTCGCGGCGCCGGCCATCAGCGCGGCACCCTCGTTGCGGGTCAGGGTGGTGTGCTCGACCAGCCAGCCGTCGCCCGAGTCGTGGTTGACGACGCCTTCGTCGCGCGGGGCCACGAACCCGGTCACCGTGAGGTTCCGGATCGTCACGTCCTTGGCGCGCCCGGTGAACGCGTACCGGTTGTCGTGGTTGCCGTCCAGGACCGCGCCGGGCGCGCCGGCGAACGTGGCGCCGTCGCCCGGGGAGATCTGCGAGTACTCGCCCGGCGTCAGCGTGTGCGTGCCGGGTGCGAACCAGTAGGTGGCGCCCGGGACGCCGAAGTCGATGCCCGCCGCGCTCCCGGCCGGGACGACGACCGCGCCCGCCGGCGGCTCGGCCGGGCCCAGGAGATCCTTGCTGTCGCAGACTTCGGCGCGCTCGGCGGCGTGCGCGGCCGGCGCCGGGACACCACCGAGGAGTGCCACCGCCAGCAACAAAACCCGTGCTCTCACGGGCAGAAGATAAGGCCGTGATCGACCTCAGCGGCGGGCTTTCACCCTATCGATGACGGCGTCCACCAGGGCCGCAGTGGCGGTCACCAGCGCGATCGCGACGCAGAATCCCCCGAAGGTGTCGGAGAGGTAGTGGACCCGGTTCGAGGTCTGCGACCACGACATCGTCGCCGCGAGCAGCAACCCCAGCGCCAGCACCAGGGCCGTCCCACGGACGCGGCCGAGGCCGTACCGGGTGGTGAGGAACAGGCCGATGACCAGCCCCGCGGAGGTCAGGAACGCGGTGTGCCCGCTGGGGTAGGACAGGTTGTCGCCGTTGATGAACCGCGAGGCCACCGGTTTCGCCAGCGTCGTGACGACCCCGGTGACGACCGGGCCGGCGACGATCAGGATCGTGAGCCGCGTCTGGCCGGACCGGAGGAACACGACCCCGAGGACCACGACGATCAGGGCGGCCCCGGCGGGATCCCCGAGCGAGCCGACGACCCACGCCACGCCGTAGACGAACGGCGGTTCGATGCTCCCCCGCAGCGCCCGGTACACGGTCTCGTCGAGGTCCGTGCCGACGGTGTGGCCGTGGAACAGGAACCCCAGCACGACGGCCACCACCGCCGCGACGACCGCGACGGCGAAGAGCGGCGCCCGCACCGGCCGGGGAAGGGCGGGCGCGGCGGCCGCGGGCCCCACGCGCGTCACCGACCTGACCACCGGACCACCTGCACGTACCGATCATACGGGCGCACGGCGCTCGGTCAGCTCCAAATGTCCTGGTGCACGTTGAAGATCACGCGCGACCCCTGCCGTTCGAGCTGGATCGGGAGCTCCTTCATCCCGGACAGCCGGTCGCGCACCGCGTGCTGGTGCTCCAGCGGGCACGACACGAGCAGGAAGCCGCCGCCGCCGGCCCCGGTCACCTTCGCTCCGGTGGCTCCCGCGCCGAGCGCCGCTTCCACGGCGTCGTCGATCTGCTGGTTCGACACCCCGGAAGCCAGCGCGCGCTTGGCGTCCCAGCTCTTGCGCAGGGCCGTGCCCAGCGCGCTGACGTCCAGTGCGCGCAGGCCGTCGGCCGCTTCGCCCGCCAGGTCGACCAGCTGCTTGAGCTGGGGCAGGCGGTCGCCGACGTTGGCCGTCTGCTCCCCCAGGATCGAGTCCGCTTTGCGGGTGATCCCGGTGTAGAACAGCATCAGCTCGTCCTGCAGCTCGCGCCACTGCGGGCGCGGCAGCTCGATCCGCTCCACCTCCGTGGCGTCGCCGGGGCCGAAGCGCAGGTCGCACAGCCCGCCGTAGGCGGCCGCGTACTGGTCCTGCTTGCCGATGGGCTTGCGGCAGCGGTCGATCTCGATGGCGCACGCCCGGTCCGCCAGCTCCTTCGCCGTCACCTGACGGCCCTGGTAGGCGAACAGCGCGTGCAGCAGCCCGACGGTGACCGAAGAGGACGATCCCAGGCCGGACCCGGCCGACGGGATGTCCGCGAGGGTGGTGATCTCGACGCCGCCGCGCACGCCGGTCATGTGCATGGCCTCGCGCACGAGCTCGTGCTCGAGGTCCTCGACCCGCGAGACGATTTCCTTCTTGGAGTAGTTCACGTAGATGTCGTCGTCGAAGCGCTGCTTCACGACGACGTAGATGTACTTGTCGATCGCGGCGTTGAGCACGCGGCCGCCGTGCTCCCGGTAGTACACCGGCAGGTCGGTACCGCCGCCGACGAGGCCGATCCGCAGCGGGGTGCGCGTGATGATCATCCTGCTCGCCTCTCCCATTGTTCCCGCGCGCTCGCGAGCGCCGCGGGCGTGCCTATGTCGAGGAAGTACGCGTCGCCGATCGAAACCGCCCGCGCCCGGCCGACCAGCTGCGGCAGCAGGTCGTAGCCGATGTCCCGCGGCGGCGGCCCGATGAGGTCGAGCACTTCCGGCGAGAACGCGTACATCCCGGCGTTCGCGAGGTTCCCCGGCGGGTCCTCGGGCTTCTCGAGGAACGCGGTGACGACGCCCTCGCCGTTCACCGTGACGATGCCGCACCGCGAAGGCTCCGGGGTGACGAACACCGACAGCGTCGCGAGCGTGCCACCCGCCTGGTGCGCGTCGATCAGGACCCGCAGGTCGAAGTCGGTCAGGTTGTCCGCGTTGAGGGCGAGGAAGCTCTCCTCGTGCTCGACGAAGTCCCGGTTGGCCGCCAGGGTCCCCGCGCTGCCGAGCAGCTCCGGCTCCTCGGTCAGGCGCACCGAGGGCCCGCCACTCCGGCCGGCCAGGTGCTCCCGGACCAGCGGCGCGAGGTGGTGCAGGTTGACCAGGACCTCGTCGACGCCCGCGGCTTCGAGCGCTTCCAGCCAGATGTCGAGCATCGGCCGGCCGCCGACGGGCACCAGGCACTTCGGCAGCCGGTCGGTCAGCGGCCGCAGCCGGGTGCCGAGGCCCGCGGCGAGGAGGAACGCCTTCATCCCCCGGCCTTCCGGACGACGCCGAGCGAGCGCATCTTGGCGTTGGCCTCGGTGAGGATCTCGTCGAGGCCGGGCATGTCCCGCAGCCACTCCGCGTACTCCGCGACGGACTCGGCGGGCGAGCGCTGCGGCTTCCAGCCGAGCTCCTTGAGCGCGTCGATGTCGGACAGGATGTGCCGCGTGTCGCCGAAGCGGTACTCGCCGCTGATCACGCCGGGCTCCGAAGAGCCGTACTGCCGCTGCACGACCTCGGAGAACTGCTGCGTCGTGTACGCCTCGCCGCCGCCGACGTTGAACACGCGGCCCGCCGCCCGCGGGTCGGTCAGCACCAGGACGTTCGCGTCGACGACGTCGTGGATGTTGACGTAGTCGCGGATCGCCTGGCCGTCTTCGTACAGCGTGGGCGCGGTGCCCAGGAGGTAGTGCAGGTTGAAGATGCGGCAGGCACCGGAGTACGCGTTGTACACTGACTGCCGCGGGCCCTGGACGATGCTGTAGCGCAGCGCCACCGTCGGGATCCCGTACCGGCGCCCGAGGTTCACGGCGACGACTTCCTCGCCGTGCTTGGACATGCCGTAGGCGTTCTGCGGGTTCGACACGCGCTCCGGCGTCGTCAGCATGGTGAGCGGACCGTCGCACACCGGGCACCGGACGTCCCAGTCCGCGGCGATCAGCCGGCTCTCCGGGCGCATGCCGGGCGTCTGCTCGCCGTGCTCGGCGCAGCGGTAGAGCCCCTCGCCCATCGCCGCCTGGGAAGAGGCGACGACGACGCGCGAGATGTCGAGCTGCTCGGCGACGATGATCTCGTAGATCATCGCCGTCGACGTCACGTTGACGTCGGTGAACTTCGCGAAGTCCGGCAGGTAGTCCTGGTAGGCGGCGAAGTGGTAGACGGCGTCCGTGCGGCGCAGCAGGTTGCGCATCAGGTCGCGGTCGCGGACGTCGCCCTCGAAGAAGTCGACGCCGGGCGCGAGGTAGTTCGGCTTCCCGCCGCGGTGCACGGGCGAGACCACCGCGTCCAGCACGGTGACGTCGTGCCCGAGCCCGACGAGCCGGTCGCACGTGTGCGAGCCGATGAACCCGGCGCCGCCGGTGACCAGGATTCTCAACGTCCACTCCGGAGGGCGTGTACTTCGCGGTAGACGGCCAGGGTCTTCTCCGCGGTGGCCGCCCAGGTGAACTCGCCGGCCCGCTCGGGACCGCTCTTGCGCAGGCGCTCGTTCTCGGGCCCGCACGCCTTGACGATCGCGTCGGCGATCGAATCGGCGTCCTTCGGGTCGGCCAGCAGCGCGGCGCCGCCGGCGGTCTCCGGCATGGCGGTCACGTTGGACGTCACGACCGGGCAGGCCGCGGCCATCGCTTCGAGGATCGGCAGGCCGAACGTCTCGTTGTGCGACGGGTAGACGAACACGTCCGCGGCCCGGTAGAAGTGCACGGTCTCGCTCAGCGGCACGCCGCCGACCCACAGGATGTCGCCGCCGACGCCGAGGCCGTCCGCGAGCGCCTTCAGGCCGCCGATGTACTCGGTGTCGCGGCCCGGCCCGACGACGACCAGCTGCCGGTCGCCGAGCTCGGCCTTCGCCGCGGCGAACGCGCGGATCAGGCCCTCGCAGTTCTTGTACGGCCACAGCGAAGAAACGAACAGCACGAACTGCTTGCGCACCCCGTAGGTGTCCGCCACGTGCCGGAACGCTTCTTCGCGGTCGCCCGGGTTGAACAGCTCGTGGTCCACGGCTTCCGGGATCAGCCGGATCTTCGCCGGGTCGATGTCCAGGTACCGCTTGGCCTCTTCGACGAGGCTGTCGGAGTTGAGGACGACCGCGTCGGCCTTTTCGACGGTGCGCGGGTAGCTGAACTGCCGGTACAGCCGCGCGCCGCGCGAGATCGCGTCCGGCGTCGTGTACGCGTGCAGCGTCTTGATGTGCGCGACCAGCCCGGGCGCCGACTTCACGATCGGCGCCATCAGCGTGTTCAGCACGTCGATGCGCCCGAGCGGCAGCCGGACGGGCGAGTAGAGGTGCTCGGAGAGCGTGCGGAGGTTCCGCTTTTCGTTGGACCACGGGAAAGTGATGTACTCGACGCGGTCGCCGTAGCCCTGGTGCGTCGGCTTCGACTTCGGGCTCACCAGGAGGTGGAACGATTCGCCGGCTTCGAGCCGCCGGGCCATTTCCGGGATGACCCGGGTCCAGAACCAGTGCGCGCCCGACGGGTTGCCGGGATCGTCCGTGAGCAGGTTGATCGCGACGCGCATGCGGTCAGAACGTCTGGGAGACAACGGCATCGGGGGTCATCCTCGCTTGTCGGACGTACTGGGCCAGCAGGTGCATGCAGCCTTGGTGGACGTCTTCGATCACGCCGTAGTTGACGGAGTCGACGTGGACCGAAACCGTCGCCTTGCTGCGGGCCGGGCCGCCTTCGAAGCCGGTGAAGGCGATCGTCGGCACCTCGTGGGCGGCGGCCCACTCGAGGGCGCGCACGATGTTCGGCGACCGGCCGGACGACGAGATGACGATGAGGACGTCGCCCGCGCGGGCCTGGGACTGGAGCTGGTACTCGAAGACCTGCTCGTACCCGAGGTCGTTGGCGATCGCGCTGAACAGCTCGACGTTCGTCGACAGGCTGTGCACCCGCGTGGTGAGCCCGGTCCCGTTGCGGACGCCCTTCAGGTGGTCGCACTGGAGGTGGTTGGCGATCGAGGCCGACCCGCCGTTGCCGCAGGCGAAGATCGTCGCGTCCCGGTCGTGGGCCGCGGTCAGGACCTTCGCCGCGCGGCTGATCTGCTCGAGGTCGACCGTGCCGAACGCGCGGGTGATCTCGTTGACGTACGCGCCGCCGTAGGAGTCCGCCCGGTGGAAGCGCGCGGACGGGAACTTCGGCACCCCTTCGGCGGTGGTGTGCCCGGGCGGGGCCTTGAGGTCGTCGGCGCCGAGGATGACCCGGACGGCGGCGGCGAGGTCCGGGTAGGTGTCGACGCCGTGCACGGCCGAGCTGGGCGGCCCGACGTGCAGGGCCCGCGCGCCCACGGCCTCCGCGAGCCCGACGTCCGACGGGCTGTCGCCGACCACCCACGAGGCGGTCAGGTCGAGGTCGAGGGCCTGCGCGGCGGCCAGGGCCATGCCGGGACCGGGCTTGCGGTCGGCGCTCGGCCGCGCGAAGGCCGGGATGACGCCGTCGGTGTGGTACGGGCAGAACAGCCAGAGGTCGATGTGCGCGCCGTGCCGGGCCAGCTCGGCGATCATGTACTTGTGGACCTGCTCGACGTCTTCGATGCCGTAGTAGCCGCGGGCGACCCCGGCCTGGTTGGTGACCACGGCCACCGGGAGGCCGGCGCGGTTGAGCGCCGCGATGGCTTCGATCGCGCCGTCGATGAACTCGACCCGGTCGACCGAACCGACGTAGCCGCTGTCCACGATGATCGTGCCGTCTCGGTCGAGCAGCACCCCTGGTCGGCTCACGGTTCGACCACCTTCACCTTTGTCGGAATGGGCGCGGGGCGGTCCCGCACCGGAGAATTTCGCGCCCGCGCCTTTGAGGTCGTCCCCGCCAGGGGCATCGTTACGTCCGGCGTCGGGGTGGTGAGCAACCAGGAAGCGAGCGCCAGGTGGAGCAGATAGGGCGACGCGTCACCGAGTCCGGCTTCGGTGTAGGAAGCGAGCAGGCAGTAGCTGACGAGGAACAAAGCGCACGCCCGCGCCGGTGACGGGGCCCGGGAAATCGCGGAGACGACGAGTGTCAGCAGGAAAAGCACCACGATCACGACACCCATGTAGCCCTGTTCGTGGTAAACGGCGAGCCAGCTGTTGTCGATCGGCAAGCCGTCGAACGACTTGTTGGACAATCCCGTGCCGAAAACCTGCTCGAACCACGTCCGCGGCATGTCCAGCAGGCGGCCCCACACCTTCGCCCGGCCGGTGAGGTTCGCGAAGTTCTCCTTGTCCTGCCCGCGCAACAGCCAGGCCTGGATGAACGCGCCGAGCAGCACGGTTCCGGCGCCCGCCACCGCGATGCCCCACATCACCACCTTCCGGGCCCGGGCGCTGGTGAGCAGCATCGACAGGCCCGCCACGGCCAGGCCGACCACCAGTCCCGCCGTCGCGGTCCGGGTGTGGGTGAGCAGCAGCAGCACGAGGGCCGGGCCCGAGATGATCGCGACGCTCCGGCCGGTGGTGAGCTTGTTCAGCCAGAGCAGCACGCTGAGCCCGATCGCGATCGCCGCGTACTGCCCGACCTGGGTCGCGGTGAGCGGCCACAGCACCCCCGTGAGCCGCCCTTCGTTGTCCTGGGCCAGCGCCATGCCGGGCGCGACCCCCAGGCCGATCGCGACCGTGACGAGCAGGGCGGTCAGCACGCGCACGTGGTGCTTGACGAAGTGCAGCACGTTGTCCATCCACGGGCTGATCAGCCACAGCGTGCCGATGAACAGGGCGAAGCGCGCGCACCGGAACAGCGAGCCCCAGCCGGACGCCAGCCGCGCGCTGCCGGCCAGGCTGCCCACGAGCATCAGGGTCAGCAGCAGCAGGTACGCGCTCGGCCGGAGCTTGAACCGCGGGTTGATCGCCAGCGCGAGCACGAACGCGAACCCGACCGACGACATGGTGAGGATCTGCTCGACCGAGCGCGGGATCGGCAGGATGGACGGGCCGAGCGAGCCCAGGGTGTTGAAGACGAGCAGGGACCACACGACGCAGACGACCTTCACGGCCTGTGCGGTGCGCGGCACGTCCGGCGCGGTGTCCCCTCGCGTCATCAGCTGCCTCCGGCCGGGTCGAACGTGCTGCCCTGGTCCTGCTTGTACAGCGTGGACTGCCACTGCGCGGGGTCGACGACCTTGCTGGCTTCCTCGGGCACGAACGTCCACGGCCCGGAGTAGCGGTTGTCGTGCCAGCGGTTGTTCTGGTGGAAGGTGATGGCCTGCTCGACCGCGTCGTCCTTGTACGGCGACCAGTCGGGTGTGGTGCCGAAGTTGGACAGCAGCCCCATCCGGGCGCACATCGCGCGGCAGTCGATCACGGCCGGGTCGACGGCGAACCGGTTGTCGTGGATGTCGACGTTCTGCGTCTTCCACCGGCAGTCACCGCGCAGCGGGTCCTTTTCGATGGCCGGCGCCGCGCACTGCGCGACGTTCGGGACCAGGCGCGTGCACAGGCCGGTCGAAGAGTTGGCCGGGCTGTTGCAGAAGCGGTCCGCGTTCTCCCACAGCGTGATGCCGGCCCAGTTGTTCTCCATCGTGTTGCCGGCGATCTCGATCTTCGCGGTCCGCGCCGGGACGCGCGGTTCCCCGCCGGATTCGGAAATGTAGATCGCGGCGACCGGGAAACTGTCGTCCTTCTGGACGTATTTGCGCCCGGTGACGAGGTTGTTCCCCTTGATGAGGTTGTCGCGGATGGTCGCGTTGTAGCTGGCTTCGTAGAAGATCGCGGCGTCGTCGTTGTTTTCGATGACGTTGCCTTCGATCAGGAAGTCGTTGTTGTTCGTGTCCGCCCAGATGCCGGGGCCGCGGTTGTCGTGGATCCAGTTCCCGCGGATGTCGGCGCCGTCGACCATCCAGAGCTTCATCGCCCCGCTGCAGCCGCACCCTTCGGAATACTTCTTCTCGACGTCCTCGGCGTTGTTGCCGACGAACTCGTTGCCCTCGACGACGAGCTTGCCGAGCTCGCCGCAGCAGCCGTTGAGGCCGTACTGGCCGTTGTTGCGCAGGCAGTTTCCCTTCAGCACCTGGTGGGTCCCCGCCATCACCGCGGCGCCGAGGTTGCCGGAGAGGTCGTTGTCCTGGATCGTCCACTCCGGACCGGAGTCGTGGTTCACCGCGCCCTCGTTGTCGGGCGTCCGGAAGTTGGTGACGGTCAGGTGCTCGATGGTCACCTTCGCCGACTTGCCGGTGAAGGCGTACCGGTTCACCTGCCGGCCGTCGACGATCGCGCCGGGCGCGCCGATGTAGTGGTCGCCCTCCTTCGGGGCCACCTGCTCGTACTCGCCGTCGGCCAGCGTGTGCGTGCCGGGGGCGAGCCAGAACGTGGTGCCGGGCGGGTTCGCCGCCGTCTTGGCGACGAGGTCGCCGCGGACCGCCGGGTCGACGGTCACGGCGCCGGCCGGCGCGGTCGCCGGCCCCGCCGGCAGGTGCCCGCAGACGGCGGCGACCTTCGGCGTGTTGTCCGGCGGCGGCTCGGCGGTGCACGCCCCCAGCGTCAGCAGGAGCGCTCCGAAAAGGACCCCGAGCGGCCGCTTCATGACGCGAAACCGAGGCGGGTGGTCAACGTCCGGCCGGGGACGGCGCGGCCGGTGCCGACGAGCGTGGTCGCCGGTTCCCGGACGCCGAAGCCCGGCGAGTACCAGCCGAGCGGCGGCTCCTGCTCGCCGCGGTGCGACGTCCACGTGAGGGACTCCGGCAGGGTCAGCGCCGCCGTGCGGCGCTCGCCGTCACGCTCCCACGACAGCCGGGCACGGCTCTCGCCCAGCACGACCCGCACGTCGGGGCCGAAGTGGAACGCGAGCCGGACGGTCGTGCCCTCCGCGCGGAGCACCTCGTCGGTGATCGTCAGGTCGGCGCCGGCCAGTTCCACCGTGCGGCGGTGGACCGCCGGGGCGTAGCCGTCGTGCGCCGCCGACCAGCGCGACGGGCCGTCCTCCGGAGTGTGCACGGCGAGCACCTTCGTGACCGCGTGCCGCGTCCACAGGAACGGCCCGCCGGACACCGACTGGTCGGTGCCGTCCAGTTCGAGGGTGTTGTGGCCGAGCGTCGAGCGGAAGTACGACCGCCACTGCGGTTCGCCGTGGTAGCAGAACGTGCCGGGGTCGGCGAGGATGTCGACGCCGTCGTGGCGGACCTCGACCGAGAGCGCGTCCGCGTGGGCGTGCGCGGCGATCGACAGGAAGCCGTGCGGGCCGCCGTCGCAGCGGGCCCAGACGCGGCCCGAGCGCAGGATGGTCATGCCCGCGTCCCGCAGCTGCGCCGGGCGCCGGTCGGGCCGGACGCCCGAAGTCCGCGGGGTCCGGAGGGCCAGGGACGCCAGCAGCGGCGTCCGGACGTCGTCACCCGGGACCGCCGGCCACCAGTCCAGACGGCCGAAGAGCGCCTCACCGGTGGAAAGCAGCGAAGCCCAGCGGTCGGTGTCGGCGCCGTCGACGACCAGGCCGTAGCCGTCGTCGGCGTCGCCCTGCCGCGGCGGCCGGAGCCGGTCGTCCACAATGGACGCCAGCGCGTCGGACATCCGGAGCAGCACGGCCCACGTGCTTTCCGGCACCGGCGTGCCCGCGACGTCGGCCTCGACCGCCGCCGCGAGGCCCAGCTCCAGCACCAGGCCGTGGTACTCGGACGCCAGTTCGGCGTTGAGGCCGGACTCGAAGGTGTTGCGGCCCAGCTGCACGTCCAGCGAGCGCATCGCCTCGGTCCGCCAGCCCGCAGACTCCGGGAACCAGCCGAACGCGCACGCCGCGGCCAGCAGGCCGGCGTCCTCGGCGATCACGTGGTTGTTCGCCGACGAGCCGTGGCTGCGCAGCGTCGAGAGCCAGTTCTGGTGGTGCCACAGCTGGAGCTGGAAGTCCGGGTTGTCCTCGAACAGCTCGTCGACGCCGGCCCAGCCGTCGAGCAGGCGGCGCGTCCAGACCCACGACAGCAGCCGGATGCCCAGCTCGATGCCGCTGATCCAGTGCGGCCCGCGCAGCGGCGGGTTGGCCGCCCACCACGACCGCAGGTGCTCGGCCACGCGCTCCGCGTACGCCGAGGTGCCGGTCAGGGCGTACGCCGCGGCCAGCACGGTCAGGTGCTGGTGGCGCGACGGCTCCCAGATCTGCTTGATGTCGCCGACCGCGTCCTCCGACCGGTACGGCACGTCGAAGGCGTAGCCGTCGTGCGGCGCACGCCGGCCGGTCTTCGGGTCGAGGAACCAGTCCGGCGCCACGAGGTCCGTGCGGACGACGCCGAAGTACTCGGCGCGGCCCGCCATCAGCTCGTCGGCGGTGACCAGCAGCCGCTTGACGCCTTCGCCGGACACCTTGCCCAGCACGCCGTCCGGCAGCACCGCCGTGAAGCGCGGGTGCGAAGGCCAGAGCGGCGGCTCGGGCGGCTCGGACCGCCACTGCCGCTGGACGACGGCGTGCCGCGCGCGCCCGACGACCTCCGCCGGCCCCATCCGGGACAGCCGGCGCAGGTACCAGCCGGGACCCATCATGCCGGGGCACCCGCCTTCCGCGGCAGCTCGATCCGGACCGGCGCCGCGTTGGCGACGCTCGTCTGCGCGGCGAGCGTGGCGAGGGTCGTCGCGGCCATCGACGCGACGGAGATCGGCATCGGGCCACCCGTGCGGACGGCCTCGAGGAAGGCGTTGACCTCGGCGGCCTGGCCCTTGTCGCGGCCCTTGGGGATCCGCGAGCTGGCCCACTTCTTGCGCGAGTACACCGAAGCGCGGACGAAGTCGTCGAACTTCAGGACCTTGCCGTCGGCGGTGAGGTCGAGGGTCTCCTTCGGGAAGCCGGACGAGCCGGTCTCCGCGTAGGTGATGACGGCCGTCGAGCCGTCCTCGTACCCGAGGGTCACCTGGAGGTCGCCGGTGGCGTAGACCGAGACCGGGTCGGCGTCGAGCAGCCAGCTCACGGTGTCGATGAAGTGCCCGCCCTCACCGGCGAAGCGGGAGCCCTCGGTGGCGGTCTGGTTGTACCAGCTGCCGTGGTCGAGGCGGCCGGCGTTGACCAGGTACCGGACGGTGGCCGGGCCGACGCGCGGGCCGAACTGGCCGCGGGCTTCGTGCAGCAGCGGCGCGAAGCGACGGTTGAAGCCGACCTGGAGCCGGTCGTTGCCGGACTCCTCGATCGCGTCGAGCACCTTCTGCAGTTCCTCGGGCGAGAGCGCGAGGGGCTTCTCGACGAACACCGTCTTGCCCGCCAGCAGCGCGCGGCGGGTCAGCTCGGCGTGCGAGCTGTGGCGCGTCACGACGAACACCGCGTCGATCGAGTCGTCGCCGAGGACGTTGTCGATGTCGGTGGACGCCTCGGCGAAGCCGAACTTGCGGCGCGCGTTGGCGCCGGAGAGCGCCGACGTCGTCGCGACGTGCTCGAGGCGGACGTCGTCGCGTTCCACGAGGTGCGGCAGCAGCATCGACGACGCGTAGTTCCCGGCGCCGATGAAGCCCAGCCGCACCGGCTGCCCGGCCGGCAGCGGCGCGGCCTTGTGCTCGACCAGCCCGACGCGCGCGGCCGTCACGACCGGCTCGGTCCTGGCGACCGCGTCCGGGTAGCGGAACAGCACCGCGACGGCTTTCAGCTCGCCCTCGTTGAGCGCCTGGTACGTCTCGACCGCCGACGAGAAGTCCGAAACGTGCGTGATCAGGGGCTCGACGTCGAGGCGGTCGCGCGCGATCAGGTCCAGGACGCACTCGAGGTTGCGGCGCTCGGTCCAGCGGACCTGGCCGATCGGGTAGTCGCGGCCTTCGAGCTCGTAGGACGGGTCGTAACGGCCCGGGCCGTACGAGCGGGAGAACCGGACGTCCAGTTCCTTTTCGTAGTAGGCGTTCCACGGCAGGTCGAGCTTGCACTTGCCGATGTCGATCACGCGGCCGCGGTCGCGCGACAGCTTCGCGGCCAGCTCGACCGGGTCGTTCGTGTTGCCGCCGGCGGCGAGGTAGGTCTGGTCGACGCCCGCGCCGTGCGTCAGCTCGGCGACGGCGGTGTCGACGATGCCCGAGCCCGGGTGCGCGCAGGTCAGCGCGCCGAGGCTTTCGGCGAGCTTGCAGCGCTCCGGGTCGGGGTCGACGCCGAAGACGCGCACGCCGGAGGACACCAGCAGCTGCACCACGAGCTGGCCGATCAGGCCGAGGCCGATGACCAGGGCGACGTCGCCGATCTGCGGCTCGCCGCGGCGGACGCCCTGCATGGCGATCGAGCCGACGGTGCCGAACGCCGCGTGCCGCGGGTCGACGCCGGCCGGGACGCGCGAGTAGAGGTTCTTGGGCACCCAGTTCAGCTCGGAGTGCAGGGCGTGCTCGTTGCCCGCGCAAGCCACGAGGTCGCCGACCGCGACGTCCGTGATGCCCTCGCCGACCTGCTCGACGACGCCGCACAGCGAGTAGCCGAGCGGGGTGTAGGAGTCCAGTTTGGACGTCACCTTGCGGTAGGTCGCGGCGAGCCCGTTGGTGGCCACGCTCTGCATGACCTTCGCGACCTGGTCCGGGCGAGCCTTCGCCTTGCCCACCAGGGACATGCTCGCCTCGGACACCTTCATCATCTCGGTGCCGGTCGAGATCAGCGAATACACCGTGCGGACGAGCACCCCGCCCGGCTTGCAGGCCGGCTCGGGGACCTCGAGCAGTGCCAGCTCACCGCTCTTGTAGTTCTGGACTACCTGCTTCACTTCGCTCCCGCCAATGCGTTCCGGTACCAGTATTCGAGGGTCAGGACGTGCCAGAGGTGCTTGCCGCGGTCCTCCTGGCCGGCCGCGTCCTCGGCGACCATGCGCTGCAGCGCTTCGCGGCGGAGGAACCCGGACTCGACGAGCACGCCTTCGTTGACGACTTCCCGCACCAGCGGCGCCAGGTCGCGGCTCATCCAGGCCCGCAGCGGCGCGCTGAACAGGCCCTTCGGCCGGTGCACGATCTCGCCGGGCAGGATGTTCTCCGCGGCCTTCTTCAGCGCCATCTTCCCGGCGCGGCCGACGATCTTCTCGCTGCCGGGGATCTTGAACGCGGCCCGCACGACCTCGACGTCGACGAACGGCGTCCGCACCTCGGTGGACGCCGCCATCGTCGACCGGTCGGTGTAGGTCAGGTTCAGGCCGGGCAGGAACATCCGCGAGTCGGCCAGGCACATCCGGTTGACGAAGTCGTCGAGCGCCTGGTCGTGGTAGGTGTCGGCGTGCTCGGTCAGGACGGCGTCGACGTCCGCCGCGAAGTCCGGGTTGACCAGGTCGAGCAGCTCCGCGCGGTCGTACATCGTGTAGCTGCGCCGGAACGCCGTCTCCTCGGGCAGGCCCGCGAAGGACAGGAATCGCTTGGCGAACCGCACCGACCGGTACCCGCGCTTGGCCGACGCCACCGGCAACCGGTCCACGATGGACTCGACCGGCCTGCGGACCGCGCCCGGAACCTTGTGGTAGCGCAACGCGATCAGGTTCGCGAGGTGCTTGCGGTAGCCGGCGAACAGCTCGTCGGCGCCCATCCCGGACAGCATCACCTTGACGCCGGCGTCGCGCGCGGCCGTGCAGATGAGGAACGAGTTGATCGCCGCCGGGTCGCCGATCGGCTCGTCGAGGTGGTAGGTCATCTTCGGCAGCAGGTCGAGCACCTGCGGCGCGATCTCGATCTCGTGCAGGTCGACGCCGAACTGCCGCGCGACGATCCGGGCGTACTCGAGGTCGTCCGGCATGGCCTCGAACTTGGCGTCCTCGGCGCGGAACCCGATGGTGTAGGCGGAGATCCCGGGTCGCGACCGAGCGGCCAGCGCCGTCAGGTAGCTGGAGTCCAGGCCACCCGAGAGGAACGTCGCGACCGGGACGTCGGAGATCAGGTGCTTGGCCGTCGACTCGGCGATCACCTCGTGCAGGTCGAGTTCGCCGTCGAAGGCCGCGCCCTCCTCGGCGACCTCCCGCAGCGACCAGAACCGGCCGCGGTCGACCTGCCCGTCCGGGCGGCAGCGCAGCCACGTGCCCGGCGGCAGCTTCTCCGCGCCCTGGTAGGCGCACCGGCTGTCGGGCACCCAGTAGTAGAGCAGCGACGCGATGAGCGCGGCGTTGTCGACCTGCAGCGACCCGCCCAGCTCACCGGCCAGCGCTTTCAGCTCCGACGCGAAGACGACCCCGCCCCCGCGCCGCACGAAGAACAGCGGCTTGATGCCCAGCTGGTCGCGGACCAGGAACAGCTCGCCGGTGCCCTCTTCGAACATCGCGAAGGCGAACATCCCGCGCAGCTTCGCCAGGCAGTCCGTGCCCCAGCGCCGCCAGGCCTGCAGCAGCACCTCGGTGTCGGACGTGCCGCGGAACCGCACGCCCGCGGCCTCGAGTTCGGCCCGCAGCTCCGGCGCGTTGTACAGCTCGCCGTTGTAGCTCAGCGCGAGGCCGTCGAGGACCATCGGCTGGGCGCCGGTCTCGGTCAGGTCGACGATCGAGAGCCGCCGATGTCCCAAGTGGACGTCGCCGGCGCCGGCGGCGTGGTCGTAGCGGCCGGAGCCGTCCGGCCCGCGGTGGGCCAGCGTCTTCGTCAGCCGGTCGGTGAGCGGCCCGCCGTCCGGCCAGAGGTAGGTGCCTGCGATGCCGCACATCCCGAGTGGGCTCCCCTTCGTCGCGGCGCGGTGGTCAGGAGACCTCCGCGCTCTTTTCTGGCTCGAGGTCGGCGTTCAGTTCGCCTTTGTGCGTCGGTTCGCCGTGGTCGCGCTTGAACGGCGTCGGCCGCTTCGGCGGTTTGACCGGGGCGAACTTCTTCGTCGGCGCGTCCAGGTGGTCCGGCACGCTGACCTGCCCGGGCTCCGGCAGCGGCGGGGCGGGCTTCTCGACCGGCTTCGGCGGCGGGGCCACCGGCCGGACCGGCGCGATCCGCCGCGTCGGCGGTTCCACGACCGCGACGCGCTCGGCGATGCGGGCGGCCAGCTCGTCGATCCGGTCCTCGTGCTCGACGACCGGGACGCGCTGCACCGGCGGCCGGCTCTTGGCGCGGCCGCGCAGGGCCGTGAGCAGGCCGTCCCACAGCGTGCCGTCGGACTTGTCGCGCGGGTCCGGGTCGACCAGCACGACGCCGATGATCGGGATCTCCTCGTCGGCGAGCTGCCGCGCGACCGTGTGCAGCCACAGCGTGTTCGCGTGCCCGGCCTTGACGACCAGCACGGTCTCCTTGCCGAGGTGTTCGAGGTCCGTCCACGCCGTGCCCGGTGCGACCGAGCCGACGCCGATGCGGCGCTCGTCCGGCCCGGGCTCGGGGTCGCCCGCCCCGACCACGGTGACCGTGCTCTTGGTCTCGGCCACGAGCTTGCGGACGTCCTCGTGCGGCAGGTCGTCGACGACGCTCGCCGTGCCGTCGGCGGCCAGCTCCTCGGCGATGTCGAGGGCGAGCGCGGCGGCGACCTTGGGCGCGCCGAGCTCCAGCAGCGACACCTGTGGCCGGTCCTTCCGGATGGCGCGGACCAGGGTCGTGGCGACGCGCTTGCGGTCGGACACGGCCCGCGAGCGCCGCCAGAACCGGGCCGGCCCGGGCAGCTTGCTCCGCAGCTGCGCGATGACCGAAGCGCCGAGCCCGGCGGAGATCTCGCCGCGCAGCACGGGCTTGTCCCGCGAGATCGCGGCGACGGCGGCGAACGCGAGCCCGAGCGCCAGGCCGAGCCCGAGCCCGATGGCGCCGTTCAGGCCGGCGGTCTTCAGCATCGCGCTGGGCAGCTGCCGGGCCGCGTCGACGACCTGCGTCCCCGCGGTCACCTGCGGGTTGCCGATCCCGGCCTGCTGGGCGCGCGAGGAGAAGTCCGAGATCTGCGACGTCAGCGCGGCGCGGCGGCTGTAGAGCCCTTCGAGGGTGCTGGGGTTGGAGTTGCGGCCCTTGGCCGTCTCGTCGTTGACCTGCTGGTCGACCGTGGCCAGCTCGTCCTGCGCGGTCTTGCGCTGGTCGAGCAGGGCCTTCGCCTGCGCGTCGGCGACTTCCTTGTCCCGCTTCACGTGGTCGGCGATGAAGGTGTCGGCCAGCGCCTTCGCCTTGGCGACGGCGTCCGGGCCGGTCTTCGCCTTGACCGTGACCTGCATGATGTTGTTGCTCAGCCCGAGGCCCGTGTACTCCTTGGCGAAGTCTTCGGGCCGTTCGGTGCTGCCGATCGCCTTCAGGGCCTGGCCGGCGATCTGGGTCGTCTGGAGGACCGTGACGTCGGTGCGCATCAGCGAGCCGCTGTCGGTCGGCGAGTCCTGCGCGTGCGCGATCATCATCGTCACCACCGCGGTGGGCGGCGGGGGCATGAAGACCGTGACCGCCGCGCCGCCGAGCAGGCCGAGCAGCGCGGTGCCCAGCCAGAAGCGCTTGCGGCGGCGGATCGAGACGACCAGCCGCTGGAGGTCGATCAGCGGCGCTGCCTGGGTGTTCGGGTTCGTCACGGTCGACCTGCCATGGCTTCGCCGGGAGCCCCGGAGGTGGACGAGGGCTCGTGGCCGGAGGACAGCACGGGACAGGTGACGACCACGCCGGCGATTTCACGCCCGGCTTCGGCGGCGGCCGCGGTGAGTTCGGCCAGCTCCCAGTCGATCCGGGTGCCGAGGCCGGTCACGACGACGGCGGTGTCTTCGCCGTCCGGGACCAGGGGCCGTTCGGGCGACACCCGGCAGACCCGGGCCGGGACGCCCATCCGCTCCGCGACTTCGGCGAGCCCTTCGGCGGCCGTCCCCGAGCCCGGGTCGTCGTCCGGCACCAGCAGGAGGACACCGCGTGCGTCGGCGTCGAGGTGCTCCAGCACCCGGCGGAACCGGATTTCGCGCTGGCTGTCGCCCTCGGCGACCGCGACCGGCGGCAGCAGCCAGGGCCGGTCGGCCCCGAGCAGGTGCCGGACCCGGCCGGCCAGGCCGGCGGCCGCCTTCCCCGCCGCCGGCGCCGGTTCGACGTCGACGAGCGCGAGCACCCGGGCGCCGAGCGCGGCGGCGATTTCGTCCTGCTGCCGCAGCCGGCGGTCCCGGCGGTACGCCACGAGGTGGCCGAAGATCCCGATCACCAGGAACGCGAGCGCCCCGCCGACGGTGAACTGCACCGGCGTCGGCGAGGCCTGGCCGTTCGGGGCGGGCGCGGTGCCCATCGCGACCGCGTTGTTGCTGCCGACGGTGGCGTCGGCGGCGCCGAGCGCCTTCATCGCCTGGTCCAGGGACGTCCGGAGGCCTTCGAGCTGGGTCCGGGCCTGGACGCTCTCGACGGTGAGGTTCCCGCCGTTGTCCTTGGCGAGGTCGTCGATCTTCTGGGTGGCCTGCCGGACCTGCTGGCGCAGGGCTTCGCGCTGCTCGTCCGCGAGCTGGGAGGACGCGTCGCCCGAGTTGGTCGCCAGCTGCCCGGCGTACTTCACGTACTGCTGCGCGACCTGGTCGGCGAGCTGCTGGGCGTGCTCGGCGGTGTCGGCGGACGCGGTGATGGTCACGATGTTGCCGTTCGCGGCCGCGGTGGTGATCTGGTTCTTCAGGTCGTTGCCGCTCGGGTGCCACGACAGCTGCGCGGCGGCGCGCTCGAGGACGACCGAGCTGGTCGCCACCTCGGCCTGGGTGAGCAGTTCGTCGGCCTGCCGCGGCCCTTGCAGCAGGACGCTCGACGTCGTTTCGTAGCCGGGTGAGAACAGCACGGACGCGCCGAACCCGGCGGCCGCGCCCAGGACGGCGAGTGCGGCCAAGAGCCGCCAGCGCCGGCGGAGAACCTGCCCGATCAGGGCCAGGCGCACCGTGTCGTCAGTCAACGGCGGTATCTCCATTCCTGAGCGGGTACGCCGAACGGATGTGGCTTGATCGGCCGGTTACCCGAACCGTCGTCGGACCGGGAGCATTGGTTACACGTGTCGTGACTTCTTGACCGAACGGCGATCAGGACTTCACAGCGTGCTCATATGCGGCGATGAGGTTCTTCGCCGAGTTCTCCCACGAGAGCGCGCCGGCCACCCGGGCCTGGCCGAGCTTGCCCATCCGGACCCGCTCCTCGGGGTCGTCGAGCAGCTGGGAGACGAGCTTCGCGAACGCCGATTCGTCGTTCGCCGGGGCGTAGACCGCCGCGTCGCCGGCCGAAACGCGCGCCTCGCGCAGTTCGAAGGAGACGATCGGCTTGCTCATGGCCATGTACTCCATGACCTTGTTCATCGTGGAGACGTCGTTGAGCGGGTTCAGCGGGTCCGGCGAGAGGCAGACGTCGGCGGTCGACAGGTACCGCACGAGGTCTTCGTCGGAGATCCGGCCGGTGAACTCGACCTGGTTGCTCAGCCCGAGCTTCGCCGAAAGCGCGACCATGTCGTCGAAGGCGTCGCCGGAGCCGACGAACACCGCGTGCCAGTCGGTCCGCCCGACCTCGTCCCGCAGCTTCGCGAGCGCCCGCAGGGCATAGTCGACGCCGTCCTGCGGGCCCATCACACCGAGGTAGGCGAGCATGAAGGGCTTGCCCTTCTTCAGCTCGGGCTCGACGGGCACTTCGTGGAACCGCTCGACGACCGGCGCGCTGCGCACCACGAAGACGTCTTCGGGCCGCTTGCCGCCGCGGATCCGGGCGACCTGCTTGTAGCTCTCGTTCGTCGCGATCACGACGTCGGCGGCGCGGTAGGTGGCGCGTTCGAGCGCGCACACCCCGCGGTACAGCAGGTCCTGCCCGCGGTCGAAGCGCGAGAGGTACAGCTCGGGGCACAGGTCGTGCTGGTCGAAGACGAACCGCGCGCCCTGGCGCTTCAGGTACTTCGCGACCAGGTACAGCAGGTCCGGCGGGTTGCAGGCGTGCACGACGTCGACCGGACCGACCTTCCGCGCCAGCCGCAGCGTGTGCCACAACGCGCTGCCGTACTCCTGCAGGTACCCGGCGGGCCCGCCGGTCGCCGCCTTCAGCGGGTACCGGTGAATGTGGACGCCGTCGACGACGGCTTCCGCCTCGGTGTCGCGTTTGGTGCCCTGCGGGCAGATCACGTGGACTTCCCACCCGGCGTCGCGCAGGGTCGTGGACTCCTGCCACACGCGCCGGTCGAACGGGACGGAGAGGTTTTCGACGAGGATGAGCGCTTTACCAGGCAAGGCCGGCGTATCCCTCTTCAAGGCGACGCGTCGCGGCGTCGGGCAGGCGGACGAGGTCGATCAGCGCCCGGTCGCCGCCGTGCGGCAGGGCCGCCAGCACGTCCGGGTCCTTGGTGCCGACGAGCAGGACGTCGGCGTGGTCCATGACTTCTTCGACGGACCCGGCCAGCAGCTGGCCGAGGTGCGGCAGCCGGCCCTCGATGTACTCGCGGTTGGCGCCCATGAGCCGCGAGAGGCTGACGTTCGCGTCGTAGATCTTCAGGTCGTAGCCCTTGCCGAGCAGCCGCTCGGCCAGCTCGACCAGCGGCGACTCGCGCAGGTCGTCGGTGCCCGGCTTGAAGGAGAGGCCGAACAGCCCGACCTTGCGCTTGCCGGTGCGCGCGACGAGGTCGAACGCGCGCTGCAGGTGTTCGTCGTTGGACGCGAGCACGTGCGACAGGATCGGCACGCTGACGTCGGCGCGGTGCGCGGCGTAGACCAGCCCACGCAGGTCCTTCGGCAGGCACGAGCCGCCGAACGCGAACCCGGGTCTCAGGTAGGCCGGGCTGATGTTGAGCTTGGTGTCGGCGAGGAAGACGTCGATCACCTGGTGCGAGTCGAGCCCCAGGGCCCGGCAGACCGCGCCGAGCTCGTTCGCGAAGCCGATCTTGAGGCCGTGGAAGGAGTTGTCGGCGTACTTCGTCATCTCCGCGACCGGGATCGGCACGCGGAAGACCGGGCCGGGCAGGCCTTCGTAGAGCGCCGCGACGGCGTCGCCGCTGGCCGCGTCGATCTCGCCGATCACGGTCTTCGGCGGGTCGAAGAAGTCGCGGACGCTGGTGCCCTCGCGCAGGAACTCGGGGTTCACGGCGACGCCGAAGCCGACGCCGGCGGTGCGGCCCGAGGACTTCTCCAAGATCGGGATCAGCAGGTCCAGGCAGGTGCCGGGGAGCATCGTGCTGCGGAAGACGACGGTGTGCCGTTCGCTCTTCTTCGCGATCGCTTCACCGATCTCTTCGGCGACGCGCTCGAGGTAGACGGTCGAGAGGCTGCCGTTCGGCGCCGACGGCGTGCCGACGCAGACGAGCGAGATCTCGCTGTCGGCGACGGCGTCCGCGACGTCGGTCGTGGCTCTCAGCGCGCCGCTCGCGACGACTTCGGCCGTCAGCTCGCCGATCCGCTCCTCGACCACCGGGGCCTTGCCCTGGGCGATGAGGTCGATCTTGACCGGGTTGACGTCGACGCCGACCACCCGGTGGCCCCGCCCCGCCAGGCACGCGGCGGAGACACAGCCGACGTAACCGAGTCCGAAGACACTGATCTTCACGCCAAAACCTCCGCTATTCCGCGCGACCCTCAAGTTGGTCGGCGGGACCCCCTGGATCGTTACCGGAGGCGCGGCGAACGGGGTAAAGCGTGAGGAGGCCGTCAGGCGTAACGGATTTCGCGTAAAAATCGGGTCTCGAATTGCAGGTTGCACGTGGGCGAGCAACCCGCTGGACGCGGTTTCGGTCAGCGGGTCCCGAGAAGCCGTTTCCGTTCCGGGGTGTCGGTCCACCACGGCCGCGGCGGCGCGCCACCGGCTTCGCCCCGAGCCGGGGGCTCTGCCACCCGGACCCCCCGAAGCCGTGGTTGCGCGGGCTCATGGGCCCAGCACAGCAGCCCGGGGGCCGGCCCGTCTTGAACGGATCGGCCCCCGGTGCGCGGTTCGTCAGTTGTTGTTCACGAAGGTGGTGGCGAGGCTCTGCCCCTTGCTCACCGCGTTGTTGTGGTTCTCGATCGGCGAGACGGTCGAGTTCTTGAAGCAGATATAGGTGACCCCGGAGTCGGTGCCGCCGTTGGACGGGTCGGGGTTGATGCCAAGGTCCTTCGCCGTCGCGTAGGAGGCTTCACCGATGATCTGCGTCGGCCCGGTGTCGCCGATGACGGCGTACTCGACCTTGCCGTTGTAGATCACGGCGCAGGAGCCGCCGCCCTTCAGCTGCGACGAGGTGTACTTCCAGATGCTGCTGGAACTCGGCACGACGATGTAGGGCAGCTTCGCGGCGTTGAGCGGCTTGCCGTCGGACTGGTGGAACGCGGTGTCGTTCTGGTAGCAGCAGTCGGTGTTCTCGTTGCACTGCGTGCTGCGCTGGCCATCGCAGTCGATGTCCATGTCGGCTTTCCAGAAAACGGCCCCGTTGGCGTCGCAGATGGCGACGGTCCTGGCCGAGACGTCCTCGTCGGTCTTGTACTTGCCGTTCGAGATCTGCTTGCAGCCGCTGGTCTTGGCGAGCAGCTGCGCCGCGGTGGGCCCGGCCTCGACGGTGGCGGGCCTCGCTTGCGCACCCGGGGTTTGCGCACTCGGGGCTTGCGCGGCCGACGCGAGCGCCGACAGCATCACGGCCGCGGCGACCGCCATGGTCGCGAGCAGGATCAGTTTCCGCATTCCTGGTGCTCCCTTTAGTTAGGAAACTTTCCTTACGGCGGCGAGGCGACCAGAATGCACCCGCGGGAGGACGGGTTCAAGACCTTCCGGTCCGAGAATTTCCCATCATGCGGCCGGACTTGACGAAAAGGCTGCTCACCGAGGGCGAAGGCTCGAGAAGGTGTTCCGATCGCCGGGACGGAGGTGCCTGGCAGTTCTCGATCCGCGGCGCGCCGGTCAGCTGCCACGAATCAGCCTCGGCCGAACCGGCGACTCGCAACCCGCCGCGCGAATCAGCCCCGGCGCCGACCTACCCGGTCCACAGCACGCGGGTCAGCCGCGGCGCGACCTGCCGCCGCACGCAAACCAGCCCCGGCGCAACGGCAGCTCGCAACCCACCAGCCGCTGCACGCGAATCAGCTTCGGCGAAACAGCAGCCCGCAACCCACCAGCCGCTGCACGCGAATCAGCTTCGGCGAAACAGCAGCCCGCAACCCACCGGCCGCCGCACCCCAAACCAGGCTCAGTGAAACAGCGGCTCACCACCCACCGGCCGCCGCGCCGGAATCAGCCTCGGCGCCCAGCGCGGCGGAACAACCGGCTCACCCACTCCGCGGCACGCCGGTGCCCCGCCTCGAGCACCTCGTCGAGCCAGTCGCCGTCGACGTCGTGGCTCAGCTCCGTGCGTGCCTGCAGCCAGCCGTCGCGGCTCGTCGCGCCGCCGTCGCTCGAATACACCCGCGTCGCGCCCGCCTGCTTCAGCCGCGCGAGCACGCGCCGGTCGTAGGCGCCGTACGGCAGCGAGAACCGCCGGACCGGGCGGCCGCAGAGGTCGCCGAGCAGCTTCGGGGCGTCGGTGAGCTCGCGGCGGGCGTGCCGGTCGTCGAGGCGGCGCCAGTCCCGCGGCTCCCAGCCGTGCGAACCGATCTCCATCCCGGCGCGCGCGAGCTCGCGCAGGCCGTCGCGGTCGAGGTAGCCGCGCTGCCCGAGGCGGCCGGCGAGCGGGAAGAACTCCGCCGTCAGCCCGCGGTCGACGAGCCGTGGCAGGGCGATCTCGACGTCGGACTCGTTGCCGTCGTCGAAGGTCAGGTGGACGTCCGTCCGGTCCTGGACCGCCTCGAGCACCTGGTCGAACTGCTCGACCGTCACCCAGCGCTCGTCCTCGCCGGGATCGAGCTGCCGGGCCGGCCGGCCGATCCCGTGCACGGCGAGGTTGACCGCCACTGCTCCCACCGCCTGCCACCGCGAGTAGTCGATTTGTTACTTCGATTAATCGCGGTGGCAAACGGGGGAGTTACAGGTTTTCGGCGGCAATCAGCCTTTGCGGATCTCCAGCGTGCAGCACTTCGGGCCGCCGCCGGCTTTCCGCAGCTCAGAGATGTCGACGTAGACCGGCTCGTACCCCCGCGCGGCCAGAAGTTCACCCAACCGGGTGGCCTCCACCGGCAATACGACATTGCGTCCGTCGGACACTCCGTTGAGCCCGAAACACTCTGCGTCTTCACGCGTCGCCAAAACGGCGTCCGGGAACAGCCGCTGCAGCACGCGACGCGAGCCGGCCGAGAAGGCCTCCGGGTAGTAGACGATCTGCGCGCGGGTGGTGTCCGTCGCCTCGGCGAGGACGAACAGCGCCGTGTCGAGGTGGTAGTAGCGCGGGTCGACCAGGTGCAGCGAGACGACCGGGACGCCGAGGACCTCCTGCGCCTCGGCGTGCGCGGCCGGGTCCGTCCGGAAGCCGGTGCCGGCCAGCAGCAGGGCGCCGGTCCAGGCGAAGTCGCCCTCGGCCTCGTTGATCTTCTCGGGCATGGTGATGTCGCGGTAGCCGTGCTCGACGAACCAGCGGCGGAAGTGCTCGGCCTCGGCGGCGCGCTGCGGCGCGCGGAACCGCGACCCGAGCACGCGGCCGTCGACGACGGTGCCGGAGTTCGCGGCGAAGACCATGTCGGGCAGCCCGGGCTGGGCGTCGATCTCCTCGACGGTGTGCCCGAGGCGGCGGTAGGTGTCGCGCAGCTCGGTCCACTGCGCCATGGCGACGTCGGCGCTGACCGGCTGGGTCGGGTCCATCCAGGGGTTGATCACGTAGTCCACCGCGAAGTGGCGCGGAGGGCACATCAGGTATCGACGGGTGGTCGGTACGCGCATCGCCTGCATGATTGCAGGGTAAGGGCTGCCTAATATCGCAATCAATCGCTGTTCGCTGCGCACATCTGTGCTAAGTGTTGCGTGTGAACACCATCGACCAGCGAATCGTTTCGTGTCTCGTGGCGAACGCGCGGTCCAGCTACGCGGAGATCGGCAAGGTGGTCGGTCTGTCGGCCCCGGCGGTCAAGCGGCGCGTCGACCGCCTCCTCGAAACCGGCATCCTCCGCGGCTTCACGGCGGTGGTCGACCCGGAGGCCCTGGGCTGGGGAACGGAGGCGTTCGTCGAGGTCACGTGCCAGGGCAACATCACCCCGGCCCGCATCCGCGCGCGCTTGGAGCCGCTCCCGGAGGTGGTGGCGGCGTACACGGTCTCAGGCGCGGCGGACGCGATCGTCCACCTGCGAGCGGCGGACATCCACCACCTGGAGACGGCGCTCGAGCGGTTACGCGGGCTGGAGATCGTGGACCGGACCGTGTCGACGGTCGTGCTTTCGCGGCTCTTGGAGCGCCCGCCGACGCCGGAGGAGTGAGCCCCGGCCCGCCGAACAGCGCTGTCGTGCCGATCATCAGCAGGTTGCCGATCAGCGCCGCCAGTACCCTGCCCCGATGACCGACAGCATCGTCAGCGAGCACTCCGGCGGCGTCGCGCTGCTGACCGTCGACGCGCCCGGCAGCCGCAACGCGCTGACCCTCGACCTCTCGGCCCAGCTCGCCGCCGCCGTCGAGGCCGCGGAACGCGACCCGGACGTGCACGCCGTCGTCGTCACCGGGACGCCGCCCGCCTTCTGCGCCGGCGCCGATCTCACCGCGCTGGGCCAGGCCGACGAGACCGGCCTGCGTGCCATCTACGACGGCTTCCTCGCCGTGGCCCGCTGCGCGCTGCCGACGATCGCCGCCGTGAACGGGGCGGCCGTCGGGGCCGGGCTGAACCTGGCGCTGGCCGCCGACGTCCGGATCGCCGGGCCGCGCGCGAAGTTCGTCGCCCGGTTCCTCGAGCTGGGGCTGCACCCCGGCGGCGGGATGACGTGGATGACGCAGCGGCTGGCCGGCCCGCAGCAGGCCGCCGCGATGACGTTGTTCGGCCAGTTACTCGACGCCGAGGCCGCCGTCCGCGCCGGGCTCGTCCTCGAGGTCGTCGAAGGCGACCTCGTCGCGGCGGCGCGGGAGCTCGCCGCGCCTGCCGTCGCCGCGCCGCGCGAAGCGCTGCTCGCCACCAAGCGCAGCCTCCGGACGACCGCGTCGCTGGCCGCGCACGCCGACGCCGTCGACGTCGAGATCCAGCCGCAGCTGGCTTCGCTGGCCTCGCCGGAGTTCGCCGAACGGCTCGAAGCGATGCGGGCACGGATCCGGTCCCATTCCTGATCCCACCAGGTGGACTCCCCTCCCCCGAGACCCGTGTCACAGCGAGAAGAGGCGTTTACCCGTTACCATCGGTCACAGATATTTGTCGGACCAGCACAGAAGAAGCCGTAGCGCAGTAATGAGGTCGTCCGGCGCCCGGGACACTAGGAACATCGTTGTCGTGCGCGAGCTAACCTCGTGGTAGTGCCTGGTGATCCGACCGTCGGCGCACCGGGCGGCGACTGACCGCCGCAACGTCGGGAGAGAGGGAATCCCTGACCCATGAGCACGAGTGCGAACGGCAACGGCGCTGGTCACGGCTCGCTCGCCGCGACCAGGCAGACCGAGGTCAGCAAGCTGGACCGGGTCGTGATCCGGTTCGCGGGCGACTCGGGTGACGGCATGCAGCTGACCGGTGACCGCTTCACGTCCGAAGCGGCCGCCTTCGGCAACGACCTGTCGACGATGCCGAACTTCCCCGCCGAGATCCGCGCCCCGCAAGGCACCATTCCCGGCGTCTCGAGCTTCCAGGTCCACTTCGCCGACTACGACATCCTGACCCCCGGCGACCGCCCCGACGTGCTCGTCGCGATGAACCCGGCGGCGCTGAAGGCGAACCTCGGCGACGTCCCGCAGGGCGGGACGATCATCCTCAACACCGACGACTTCATCAAGCGCAACCTGACCAAGGTCGGCTACGCGACCGACCCGCTGGACGACGACACGCTCGCTCCCTACCAGGTGCACCGGGTCGCCATGTCGACGCTGACCCAGGGCGCGCTCGCCGACACCGGCCTCGGCAAGAAGGACGCCGAGCGCTGCAAGAACATGTTCGCCCTCGGCCTGCTGTCCTGGATGTACCACCGGCCCACCGAAGGCACCGAACGGTTCCTGCGCGAGAAGTTCGCCAAGAAGCCCGACATCGCCGAGGCCAACATCCTGGCCTTCCGCGCGGGCTGGAACTACGGCGAGACCACCGAGTCGTTCGCGACGACGTTCGAGGTCGCCCCGGCGAAGCTGGCGCAGGGCACCTACCGGCAGATCACCGGCAACACCGCGCTGGCGTACGGGATCGTCGCCGCCGGGCAGCGTTCCGGCCTGCAGATCCTGCTCGGCACGTACCCGATCACCCCGGCCTCGGACATCCTCCACGAGCTGTCCAAGCACAAGAACTTCGGCATCGTCACGTTCCAGGCCGAGGACGAGATCGCCGGCATCGGCGCCGCGCTCGGCGCGTCCTACGGCGGCGCGCTCGGTGTCACCTCGACGTCCGGCCCGGGGGTCGCGCTGAAGTCCGAAGCCGTCGGCCTCGGCGTGATGGTCGAGCTGCCGCTGGTCGTCATCGACGTCCAGCGCGGCGGCCCGTCCACCGGCCTGCCGACCAAGACCGAGCAGGCCGACCTGCTGCAGGCGATGTTCGGCCGCAACGGCGAGTCGCCGGTCCCGATCGTCGCGCCGCTGTCCCCCGCGGACTGCTTCGACGCGGCCATCGAGGCCACCCGCATCGCGCTGAAGTACCGCACGCCGGTGCTGCTGCTCTCGGACGGCGCGATCGCCAACGGCTCCGAGCCGTGGATGATCCCGGACGTCGAGAACCTGCCCGACCTGACCGTCGAGTTCGCGACCGAGCCCAACGCCGACAACGACTCCGGCGAGTTCTGGCCGTACGTCCGCGACCCCGAGACGCTCGCCCGCGCGTGGGCCATCCCGGGCACGCCGGGGCTGCAGCACCGCATCGGCGGTTTGGAGAAGGCCGACAAGACCGGCCACATCTCCTACGACCCGGCCAACCACGACAAGATGGTCCGGCTGCGGCAGGCGAAGATCGACGGCATCGACGTCCCGAACGTGGTCGTCGACGACCCGTCCGGTGGCAAGGCGCGCGTCCTGGCGCTCGGCTGGGGCTCGTCGTTCGGCCCGATCGGCGCCGCGTGCCGCCGGGTGCGCAAGCTCGGCATGCCGATCGCGCAGGCGCACCTGCGTCACCTCAACCCGCTGCCGGCCAACCTCGGCGACATCCTGCGCAGCTACGACAAGGTCGTGGTGCCGGAGATGAACCTCGGCCAGCTTTCCCTGCTGCTGCGGGCGAAGTACCTGGTGGACGTGCACTCGCACACCAAGGTCGCGGGCATGGCCTTCAAGGCCGAAGAGCTGCAGGACCTGTTCTCGGAGATCATCACCGGCGTTGCGACGGAGGCGGCGAAATGACCGCAATCGACATCGGGCTTCCCACTCTCGGCGGCCTGGACCTTGTGCCCACCACCGAAGAGCCGCAGAAGGCCAAGGACTACAAGTCGGACCAGGAGGTCCGCTGGTGCCCCGGCTGCGGCGACTACGTCGTGCTGAACGCGGTCCAGTCGTTCTTGCCCACGCTCGGCCTCAAGCGCGAGAACATCGTCTTCATCTCGGGCATCGGCTGCTCGTCGCGCTTCCCGTACTACCTCAACACCTACGGCATGCACTCGATCCACGGCCGCGCGCCGTCGATCGCGACCGGGCTCGCGACCACGCGCGCGGACCTGTCGGTGTGGGTCGTCACCGGGGACGGCGACGCGCTGTCCATCGGCGGCAACCACCTGATCCACGCGCTGCGCCGCAACGTGAACATCAAGATCCTGCTGTTCAACAACCGGATCTACGGCCTGACCAAGGGGCAGTACTCCCCGACGTCCGGCCAGGGCATGGTCACCAAGTCGACGCCGATGGGGTCGGTGGACACGCCGTTCAACCCGCTCTCGCTGGCGATCGGCGCGGAGGCGTCGTTCGTGGGCCGGGCATTGGACTCCGACCGCAAGGGCCTCACCGAGGTCCTCGAAGCCGCGGCGAAGCACCGCGGGTCGGCGCTGGTGGAGATCTACCAGAACTGCCCGATCTTCAACGACGGCGCGTTCGACGTCCTCAAGGACGCCGACGAGGCCGCCACCCGGCTCATCCCGCTGCGCGCCGGCGAGCCGATCCGGTTCGGCCCGAACCAGGAGTTCGGCGTCAAGCGCGGCGACTGGGGCGGCCTGGACGTCGCGAAGGTCGCGGACATCGGCGAGGACAACGTCGTGGTGCACGACCCGTCGATCACCGACACGTCGTACGCGTTCGCGCTGTCGCGCCTCGGCGACCAGAACCTGAACCACGTCCCGACGGGCATCCTCCGCCAGGTCGAGCGCCCGACCTACGACGACGGCGCCCGCGCCCAGGTCGAGGAGGCCCGCGCGGCCCGCACGCCGGACCTGCAGGGCCTGCTGCGCGGCAAGGACACCTGGACCGTCGCGTAAGTCCCGCTTCTCCGAAGGCCGCCATGCCCGGTGCATGGCGGCCTTCGGCGTATTCGGGGTTGCCTGACTTAGGACACGTGTCCTAAGTTTCAGGTCATGCGACCTTTCGTGTTCTTCGACGTCCGGACATCCGACGTGGACGGCAGCCGCCGGTTCTTCGGCGAGCTGCTCGGCTGGCAGACCTCGGGCGCCCTGCTGACCGACGACGGCGTGCCGTGGGGCGGCCTCACCGAGCTGGCGCCGGACGACGCCCGCGCGCCGCAGTGGCTGCCCTACGCGCCGGTGTCCGATGTGGACGCCGCCGCGGCGAAAGCCGTGGAGCTGGGCGGAAAAATCCTCCGGGAGCGCACGGACCTGCCGGTCGGCTCGCTGGTCGTCGTCACCGATCCCGGCGGCGCGGCCCTGGTCCTGTTCCAGGCCGCCTGAAGGTCAGCTGAGCGGGCGGAACCCGACGCGCTCGGCGTCCTCGGCGGTCCGGAACCACACCTCGGCGACCATCTTCGGGAACTGCGCCGAGTCCTCGGTGCAGTACCGCAAGGCCGTCACGCTGGCCTTGACCTCGAAGCCGTCGCTCGGGCGGCCGCCACCGGGGCGCGGCATCGCCGAGCCGGGGCCGAACGGGCCGGGCGGCACCGAGTCGCCCGCCGCCTGCCGCGCGGGCGGTGGCTCCGGCGCCGCGAGGGCCGCCTGGTTCGGCTGCACCGACGGCTCGAACAGCGAGCCGCTGTGCGCGCCGGCGAGGTCAGTCTCGCGCCGCTCGACGGTGCGCATCGACGGCTCGATCGGCTGCGGCGGCTCGAACCCGCCGCGCAGCGCCTCCCGCGGCTGCCGCTTCGGGAGCACCTGCGTCGCCTCGGCGGGGGTCTCCGCCGGGACGTCGAGGTCGCCGTTGGCCGCCACGTCGTCGCCGCCGAACGCGTACTGCGGCGGCTCGGCGGGCTCGGCTTCTTCGGCGGTTTCCTCGGCCTCCGCCGGAGCGCCCACGGAACCCAGGTAGCGCGTGCGCTCCACCGGCTCCTCGAACGGCGACCGCTCGGCGGGCGGCTCGTGGTCGAACCAGTCCGGCGCCGGCGCGTCCTCGGCCGGGGCCTGGAACAGCGAGCCCGCCGCCGGGTCCGGGTCGAGCTGCTGCTCGAGCCGCGAGAGCGCCGGCGCGACCGGTTCGGCCTCGGGCTCCCCCTCCGGGACCAGGTACTCGGTCGCGGACGCGCGGTACGGGTCCTCGTGCTCGGCTTCGCCGACCGGCGACAGGTACTGCGTCGCCGCGCTCCGGTACGGGTCGTCGCCCTCGGGCTCCGGCTCAGGCGCGCGGTAGGCGTCCTCGGGTTCCGGCTCCGGCAGCGTGCCCGGCGGCACCTGGGAGTCCAGCTCGGCGAAGTCCTCGTCGATGTCGTCGTGGATTTCGTCGCGGTTGAACGGCCCGGGCGCGACGAGCGTGCCCGGGTACGACGTCTCCTGCCGCGCCGGCTCCGGCTCGGGCCGCGGTTCCGGCTCGGGCCGCGGCTCCGGCCGGGCGAACACCTCGGTGCCCGGCGCGGCCGCCAGCCCCAGCCCGGCGGCGTTCGCGGGCGTGCGCGCGGCGTCGGCGTGGGCCTGCGCCAGCGCGCTCTCCAGCTTGCGGACGCTCTTGCGGAGCGGCAGCACCAGCACCAGCCAGGTGAGGAGCACGCCGACGAAGAACGCGGCGAGGCTCCACAGCCAAACCTGTCCGAAAATGGACATCTCTTTCCTGCCCCTGTTTAGTGCGTGCGCGCGACCAGGTAGTCGGCGACCGACTCGCACGCGTCCCGGGCGGGTGACGCCGGCAGCGCGGTGAGCTCGGCTCGCGCGCGCTGAGCGTAGTCGGAAAGGGTGACGCGTGCGCGTTCGAGGCCACTACTCGCGCGCAGCAGCTCGAGGGCCTCCCGCACGAGCGCGTCCTCGGCGATCGGCCCGGACAGCAGCTCGACCAGCCGGGGGTCGGTGCCCGGGTCCGCGAGCGCGTAGAGCATGGGCAGCGTCCGGACGCCTTCGCGCAGGTCGGTGCCCTGCGCCTTGCCGAGCTCGTCGGACGGGGACGCGATGTCGATGATGTCGTCGGAGATCTGGAACGCGGTGCCGATGATGTCGCCGAAGCGGCGCAGCGCCTCGATGTGCTCCTCGGCGGCGCCGGACATCATCCCGCCGAACCGGCCGGACGTGGCGATCAGCGAGCCGGTCTTCTGGGCGATCACGGTCAGGTAGTGCGCGACGGCGTCGTCACCCGGTCCGGGGCCCACGGTCTCGCGCATCTGGCCGGTGACCAGCTCGCCGAAGGTCTCGGCGATGATCCGCGCGGCGTCCGTGCCCAGGTCGGCGACCAGGCGCGACGCGTGCGCGAAGAGGAAGTCGCCGGTGAGGATGGCGATGGTGTTGTCCCAGCGCGCGTTGACGCTCTCGGCGCCGCGGCGCATGTCCGCCTCGTCCATGACGTCGTCGTGGTAGAGCGTCGCCAGGTGCACGAGCTCGACCGCGGCGGCGGCGATCACGACGTGGTCGTCCTGCTTCGGCCCGAACTGGGCGGCGAGCAGCGTGAACAGCGGACGAAAACGTTTGCCCCCCGCCTCGACCAGGTGCAACGCGGCGTCGTTGACGGCCTGGACGTCGCTGCGGACGACCTCGCGCAGCAGCTTCTCGACCTCGGCCAGCCCGCCGGCGATGGCGCGCAGCAGGGCCTCGTCGGAGATCTGCAGGCCCACCGACGCGCGCAGGTCCTCGAGGGCGCCACCCGGCGCAGCGGGGAGGGATCCCGCCCCGGGGGCTGGGGAAGGCACAGACACGTCGGCTCCGCTCTACTCGTGCACCGGTCGGGTATGCCTTGAGCGTAGTGGCTACCCCGCGCGGTCGTTTACCCGCTGTCCAGCGGAAACGGTGATGAACGCGACACCCGCGAACGGCCCCCCGTCCGGATACCCCGGGGCTCACCAACGGGTGGTTCATGATCCACGAAGGGGTGATCAGCGGTTTCCGGCGCAACGGACGTCTCCGGCGAGCGGATATTCAGCCGGAGGAAGAGCGTGGCTCTCCCCGGTCGGCAAGGAGGACGCGAAATGCGCAACACCATCGCGAGGCGGGCCGCGCTCGCCGGGACACTGCTGGTGACCGGGCTCGCCGTGACCGCGGCACCGGCACAGGCCGCCCCGCAACCGGGCGTGGCGAACATCGGCTCGGCGGAGTTCACGAAGGCCGGTTCGACGATCAAGGTGCCCACGCAGGGTCACTGCTCGGTGGACGGCCCGACGAGCGCGACGGCCCAGCCGGTCTCGAAAACGGGCATCACGTTCGGCGGCGGCACGTCGTCCTGCACGACGACGGTGACGGACCCGAACACGGACGCCACGACGACCACCTCGACGGCAACGGGCAAGAACTTCGAGCTGTCCGCCCTGGTCAGCGCGGGCGGCCCGCGCGTCAAGCTGGCGACGTTCACGGTGAAGTGCACGGCAACCCAGACGCAGACGAACGCGAACTGGAGCTTCGGCGGGATGTCGGGCATCCCGAACCCCCCGAGCCCGGTCCCGGTCGGCTACACGGCGCCGCTCAAGAAGTCGAACGGAACGGTCCTGGCGAACGTGGTGTTCAACATCCAGAACCTCCCGGGCGACGGCAGCATCGGCCTGACGATGCTGCGGATCGACTTCCTCCCGGCGTCGGGCATCAGCGGCCAGGTGGTGCTGGGCCACACGTCCTGTTCACCAACGCCGTAGAGACACACCCGAGGGCCGCGGCTCGCTTGCCGCGGCCCTCGTTTCTTTCCCGGCTTTCGACGGTGGGAACCCTGGTAGTCTGCTGGCCGTCGGATACGCAGGGTGCCCGGGGCGGAGCACACTGCAAGCTAGGGGAGAGCTGATGACGACGGGGTTCCACGATGAGTGAGGGGCAACCACCCGCGTACGACCCGAACACACGGCGCGCGCCCTTGCGGCCGCTTGTGCCGGAGGCGGGGTCTTACGGGGGCGAGGCCGGAGCTGGGGCCGGCGGAGCGGGGTTCCAGTACGACGAGGCCACCCTGCACGAACTGGTGCGGGAGTGGAACGACCTGGCGAACGAGTTCAAGATCGACCAGGAGCATGCGATCGTGCTCGCGCGTACCGAGGGACCGGGAACCGAGTACGCGAGCGGCAACAATGCCGAGAAGATTCAGCAGTCCGGAAACTCGCTCCTGGACACGCTGGCTCAGCGTGAAGAGTACTGCCGGAACATGGCCGCCAAGTTCAAGACCGCTCTCGGGCGGTATGCGAGCGCCGAAGACGACCACACCACCGAAATCAAGCATGCCGGAGGCAGTCTCTGATGCGCCGCACTGTACTCATGCTGAGCGCCTTGCTGCTCGCCGCGACCGCGTGCTCGACGGTGAATCCAGGGAAGCCTTCACCCTCGAGCAACGGCGCCAGCACCAGCTCTTCCACTGAGACGAGCAGTGCCGTGCCGGGCCCGGGCGTTCCGAAGGTGCCGAGCCCGATCGACGTGACCCGATTCAAGCAGGCACCCTGCGACGCGCTGAAGGCCGCTCAGGCCGCAGAACTGCTGGGCGATGGAGTTTCCGGGAAAGCCGATCTGCAGGGGCCCGCGGGACCGAGTTGCGCTTGGGATTCCGCCGATGTCTCGCAAGCAGGCGTCGCAGTCATCTTCACGGACGCGGACCAGCTCGGCCTTACCAGCGTGTACGCGGCGAAGGACAAGCAATACAAATTCTTCCTTCCCCTGGCTGCCATCGACGGCTTTCCCATCGTGGCGTACGGCGTCAGCGACGAGCGATCGACTCGCGGCCGCTGTGCTGTCGCGCTGGGGGTGAGTGACACCCAGGTTGTGGATATCCACGTCGCTCAGTCCGAAAGCAATATCGGCAAGAAGGACCCCTGCGATGCGGCCCATGGGATAGCGTCGCAAGTGCTCGAGAACCTTCGTGGAGCGAAGTGATGGTTACCGAAGGACCGCTGACCGCCGCCCAGATCTATGAGCAGATCACCGGGGGCAATGGTGTTGGGTCGCTGGGTGAGGCTCAGGACAGTGCCACCCAGCTGACCACCCGGATGATCGAACGCGCTCAGCGGATCAGTGCTCTGCGGGCCAAGACCATGTCCGGCTGGCAGGGCGCTGCCGGCAGCGCCGCCGCCGATGCCACGCTTCCGCTTGTCCAAGCCGCCGCTGATGATGCTGTTCATCTGAAGAATGCCCAGACTGCTGTCGGGGCTCAGATGGATGCCTTTGGTACTGCCAAGAACTCCGTCAAGCCTGTTGCTCCTCAGCCGCCTGAGCTCACTGCTCGGGATGTTGCTGATGTGCTCAACGGTAAGGGGTTTGGCTCTTACAACGCCAAGGTTGCCGGGTGGCAGGCTGATTCGCAGGCCAATATCGACGCCTTCAGTGCCTATCACTCCGCCAGCAGTACCAATGGGGGGCAGATGCCCGCCCAGTACGCGCAGCTTGCCGACTCCGGGGCTCCGGTCTCCATGAGCACGCCCGGTGCGGGAACGCAGAACCAGCAGAACCAGCAGAACAAGACCGCTGGGCCGACCGATACCGGGGAATGGGCGCGGAATCCGCGACAGCCTCAGGTTCCGCCGCAGAAGTCTCAGGTTCCGCCGCAGAACCGGCAGGTCGTGCAGCCGCCGGGGCAGAACCAGGTCCAGCGCACGAATCAACCACCGAACCAAGTCCGGCCGCCCGGGGGTGGCTCGGACAACACCCACGCCAACAACTACGTCCCTCAGCCCGTCATGCCTCCTGCCGCTCAGGGTGGGTACGAGTTCGGGCCCACCGGGCAGCCCGTCAGCAATCTCGGCGGGAGTACCGGCTACACCCCCTACGGGCCGGGCGGGTACGGCAGCGGAATGAACACCGGGACAGGAACAGGCACCGGATACGGCCCGCGAGGAACCGGCGCAGCACCAGGGACAGGGACAGGGACAGGGACAGGCGCCGGGTACGGAACACGCGGCCCGGGCGCGGCCAGCGGTGCCCGCATGCCCGAAGAACGCTTCCCCAACTCCGCTGCCGCGCGGGGGGCTGCCGGGCAACGAGGGGCCAACGGCATGCCCATGGGTGGCCAGATGGGCGGCCGCGGCAAGGAAGAAGATCGCGAAAAGAAGAAGGCCCCGTACCTCCAGAACCCGGATCCCGACGAAACCTTCGGCGGGTTCACCGAAAAACCCATGCCGCCGGTGATCGGCGAGAACCGGGCCAAATAGCCGTGCTCAACGCCGAATTCTCGCTGCACACCCTGCTCACCGCCATGCGCGGCGTCGGCTGCGGGGACCCGCACCCGATCTTCGCCGGGGGCCTGCGGTACATCCCGCCCAGCGCGCGAACCCAGGTGAACCGCCAAGCCTTCGAAGAGCTCAGCGAATACGGCTTCACCCAAGGCGACGGCTTCACGCCCGAATTCGAAGACCTCCTGCACCTCATCGACAACCCGGCGCAGGAGCTCTTCGCGTACGCGCGCGACACCGACGCGCAGATCGGCGTGCTCGTCGCCGCCAAGAACCGCACCACCGTCGCCGTGGTGTGCCGGGGGGAACGGGTCGAACTCGCCGGGGTCTCCCCCGACACCCATCCCGTCGACGCCCTCGTCGCGCGGCTGCCCGAGTACCCCGCGGCGAACATCAGGCCGTTCTCCCTGCCGCAGGAGGACTTCCAGGGCACGCAGGACGTCAGCGACATCTTCGACGACGCCCCCGCGCGCAGCCGGGAAGCCCAAGAACTCGACGCGTTCTTCCAGCAGCGCTACTTCGGCGTCGGGCAGCTGCACGCCGAGGGCAAGACCCTCAGCTACCTCGACCTCGACGCCGGGCGCGTCGGGATCGCGCTCGCCGACGGCTACATCAGCGTCCTGCCCGGTGATCCGCACGAGATCAGCCGGAAGCTCAAATGAAAAGGCCGCCACCCCGAGCACAGGGGGTGGCGGCCAAGGGAGAAACTCAGAAGGCGAAGCCGCCCGAGCCCGCCCACGAGAGGGCGAACGCCGGGACCAGGCCGAGCACCAGCGTCACGGCCGTGCCGAGGAAAATCGCCGTGCCGGTGCCGAAGCCCGGGACCGAAACCGACGGGCCGTCCGCCGCCGGCTCCGAGAAGTACATCAGGACGATCACCCGCAGGTAGAAGAACGCCGCCACCGCGCTGAACACCAGGGCGACCACCACCAGCGGGGCCATACCGTCCGAAAGCGCCGCCGAGAACACCACGAACTTCCCGACGAAACCGGACGTCAACGGGATACCGGCGAGGGCCAGGAGCAGGAACGTGAAGACGCCGGCCACCAGCGGCGAACGCTTCGCCAGACCCGCCCACGCCGAGAGGTGCGTTGCCTCGCCCGAGGAATCGCGCACCAAGCTGATCACCCCGAACGCCGCCATCGTCGTGAAGCCGTACGCCAGCAGGTAGAACAGCGTGCTCGACAAACCGTCGCGAGTCATCGCGATCGCGCCCACCAGCAGGAAGCCCGCGTGCGCGATCGACGAGTACGCCACCATGCGCTTGACGTCCGTCTGCGTCAGGCCCAGCACCGCGCCGATCACCATCGAGATGATCGCCACCGCCCAGAGCACCCCGCGCCACTCCCAGGACGTCGACGAGAACGCCACCGACAGCACCCGCAGGATGCCGCCGAACGCGGCGACCTTCGTGCACGCCGCCATGAACGCCGTCACCGGCGTCGGCGCGCCCTGGTACACGTCCGGGGTCCACGTGTGGAACGGGCCGACCGAGCCCTTGAACAGCAGGCCGACGACCAGCAGGCCGAGGCCCGCGAACAGCAGCGTGTCCGACCGGTCCGAACCCGCCGCCGCGGCCGCGATGTCCGCCAGCTTCACGGAGTTCGCGTAGCCGTAGAGCAGCGCGAGGCCGTACAGGAAGAACGCCGAGGAGAACGCGCCGAGCAGGAAGTACTTGACCGCCGACTCCTGCGACAGCAGGCGACGGCGCCGGGCCAGGCCGCACATCAGGTACAGCGGCAGGGAAAGCACTTCCAGCGCGATGAACATCGTCAGCAGGTCGTTCGCCGCGCAGAACGCCATCATGCCGCCGAGCGCGAACAGCGTCAGCGGGAAGACCTCGGTCTGCATGGTCGTCGCCGTCTGCGCGCGGTCCTGGACCGTGCCCGGGCGGATGCCGGCCTGCGCGACCAGCGCTCCGCCCGGCTCGACCACGCGGTCGGAGATCAGCAGCACCGCGCCGACGCTCAGGGCGAGCAGCGTGCCCCAGAGGAACAGCGCCGGCCGGTCGATCGAGATCGCCCCGCTGAACGTCTTGACGCCGCCCGCGGGCGCGCTGCCCGTGGCGTAGACGATCAGGCTGACGCCGGCCGCGACGATCGCCACCAGGCTCAGCCCGACCTGCAGGCCGAACCGCGAGCGCTTCGCGGCGAACGCCTCGACCAGCACGCTCACGCACGCCGCGCCGAGGACGATCAGCAACGGCAGCACCGCCGGGTAGTCCACCGACGGCGTCGCGATCGGCGGCTCCGCCTGCGTCAGGAGGATGTCGAGCACGGTTACTTGCCTCCCTGGACCGCGGACAGCGTCTGCTGCACCGTCGGGGTGACTGTGTCGAGCACCGGCTTCGGGTAGAAGCCGAGAACGATGATCAGCACGACCAGCGGCGCGAGGAGCGCGATCTCCTTGCCGCCCAGGTCGCGAATCGCCTTCTTCGCGCCCAGCTCCGGCGCGATCGCCGTGCCCGGGCCTCCGCCGACACCCACGAGGGCGTCACCGCGGACCGGGCCCTGCATGACGCGCTGGTAGAGCCAGAGCACGTACGCCGCGGCGAGGACCATGCCGACCGTGGCGAGGATCGTGTACACCGGCTGGTCCACATAGGACCCGATGAGCACCAGGAACTCGGAGACGAACGAGTTGGTGCCCGGCAGGGACAAGGTGGACAGACCGGCGAGGAGGAACAGGCCCGCCAGCACCGGGGTCACCTTGGCCATGCCGCCGTAGTCCGAAATGCGGGTCGACCCGCCGCGCGCGACGACCAGGCCGATGACCACGATCAGCATGCCGGTGGCGAGGCTGTGGTTGAGCATGTACGTCGCCGAGCCGACCATCGCCTGCTCGTTGAACGCGAAGATGCCCAGCGAGATGAACCCGAAATGGGCGATCGAGACGTAGGCGATGAACCGCTTCATGTCCCGCTGGCCCGCGGCGAGGATCGAGCCGTAGAGGACGCCGATCACCGAGAGCACCAGCACCAGCGGCGCCAGGGTCTTGCTCGCCTCCGGGAACATCGGCAGGCAGTAGCGCAGGAACCCGAACGTGCCGACCTTGTCCAGCACGCCGACCAGCAGGACGGCGACGCCGATCGGCGCCTCCCCCGCCGCGTCCGGCAGCCAGGTGTGGAACGGCACCAGCGGCGCCTTGATCGCGAAGGCCAGGAAGAACCCGAGGAACAGCCAGACCTGCGTGCCGGTCGGCGCGTCGCGCACCACCGTCACCAGCGTGGCCCAGTCGAACGTGCCCTTGCCGAGCTTGTCCGACGCCAGCGAGTACGCCCCGATCGCCGACGCCAGCATGATCAGGCCGCCGAGGAACGAGTAGAGGAAGAACTTCACCGCCGCGTACTGCCGGTTCGCGCCGCCGTAGCCGCCGATGAGGAAGTACATCGGGATCAGCATGATCTCGAACAGCACGTAGAACAGGAAGACGTCGGTCGCGGCGAAGACGCCGATCGTGAGCGCTTCCTGCAGCAGGATCAGCGACAGGAAGCCGCCCGCGCTGCGGCCCGCCGGCAGCTTGTCCATGGTGCCGAGCCCGCCGACGACGATCGGCACCAGCAGCGCGATCACCGCGATCATGATCAGCGAGATGCCGTCGGTGCCGAACGCGATGTGCACCCCGAAGCTCGGGATCCAGTCGAAGCTCGACGTCATCTGCAGCCGCGCGCCCGAAGGCGAGTAGCTGAGCCAGAACGGGATGATCAGCAGGAACTCGAGGACCGAGAACGCCAGCGCGGCCAGCACCGCGGCACGGTCGTTCCCCTTCAGGAACGCCAGCACCAGGGAGCCGAGCAGCGGCACCAGGATGAGGATCAGCAACCAGGTCATCAGGAGAACCTCACCAGCAGGAGAGCCGCCAGAAGCAGGAACGTGCCGCCCAGCATCGACAGCGCGTAGGACCGGACGAACCCGGTCTGCAGCCGCCTCAGCCGGCCGGAGCCGCCGCCGAGCCCGGCGGCGAGGCCGTTGACCGCGCCGTCGACGCCGCGGTTGTCGACGTACACCAGCGCCCGCGAGAGCCAGGTGCCCGGGCGGGCGACCAGCGTCTCGTTGAGGGCGTTGCCGTAGAGGTCCTTGCGCGCGGCCCGGGTGACGAAGGAGACGCGCTCGGGGCGCTCGACCGGCACGTCACGCCGGAAGATCAGGTACGCGATCAGGACACCCAGCAGGGAGAAGACGATCGCGCCCACCGAGATCACCCCGGCGCTCAGCGGCGAGTTGTGCGCCTCTTCCAGCTCGCCGACCGACGGGGTCAGCCAGTGGGCGAAGCGGTCGCCGAGGGCGAAGAACGCACCGGCCCCGACCGAACCGACCGCCAGCACGGCCATCGGGACCCACATGATCGCCTTGGACTCGTGCGGGTGGAAGTCGTGGCCGTCGGCGCTCTTGAGGTCCTTCCAGCGCTCCTTGCCGAAGAACGTCATCACCATCAGGCGGGTCATGTAGAACGCGGTGAGCCCGGCGCCCAGCAGGGCCGCACCGCCCATCACCCAGCCGCGCCAGCCGCCCTGGCCGAACGCCGCCTCGATGATCGCGTCCTTGGTGAAGAAGCCCGACAGCGGCGGGATGCCGATCAGGGCCAGGTAGCCGAGGCCGAAGGTGATGAAGGTGATCGGCATGTGCTTGCGCAGGCCGCCGAACTTCCGCATGTCGACCTCGTCGTTCATGCCGTGCATGACCGACCCGGCCCCGAGGAAGAGCCCGGCCTTGAAGAAGCCGTGCGCGACCAGGTGCATGATGCCCAGCGCGTACGCGATGGGCCCGAGGCCGACCGCCAGCATCATGTAGCCGATCTGGCTGACCGTCGAGTACGCGAGGACCTTCTTGATGTCGTCGTACGCGCAGCCGATGATGCACCCGAGCAGCAGCGTCACCGTGCCGACCAGCGTGACGATCAGGCGGCCGTCTTCGGTGGCGTTGAAGATGTCCTTCGAGCGGGCGACCAGGTAGACGCCGGCCGTGACCATCGTCGCCGCGTGGATCAGGGCCGACACCGGGGTCGGGCCCTCCATCGCGTCCGGGAGCCAGGCCTGCAGCGGGAACTGACCGGACTTACCGCAGGCACCCAGCAGGAGCAGGATCGCCATCGCGGTGATCGCGCCCGGCGAGAACTTGCCGTCGCCGACCGCCTGGAAGACCTGCGCGTAGCCGGTCGAGCCCGCGTACTTGAACATGATGAAGATCGCCAGCGCGAGCCCGACGTCGCCGACGCGGTTCATCAGGAACGCCTTCTTCGCCGCGGTCGCGGCGGACGGGCGGCCCTGGTACCAGCCGATGAGCAGGTACGAGGCGAGACCCACGCCTTCCCAGCCGAGGTACAGCGTCACGAAGCTGTTGCCCAGCACCAGGATCAGCATCGACGCGACGAAGAGGTTCAGGTACGCGAAGAAGCGGTACCGGCCTTCGTCGTCGGCCATGTAGCCGATCGAGTAGTAGTGGATCAGCATGCCGACGCCGGTGATGAGCAGCACGAACGTCAGCGACAGCGCGTCGATCCGCAGCCCGAAGTCGACCTGCAGCTGGCCGACCGGGATCCACGAGTACACCTTGACGTCGGTCGCCGTGCTCGTGTTCGCGCTGAAGAACAGGATCAGCCCGTAGATGAAAGCCAGGGTGACGGTGGCACAGCCGAGCAGATGCCCCCACGCCTTCGCGCGCTTACCCGCCAAGAGCAGGATCAGGGCACCGAGAGCCGGAAGGGCCACCAGCAGCCACGATGATGCGGTCACTCGGTGTCTCCTAGTACTTCAGCAGGTTGGTGTCGTCGACCGAAGCCGAGCGCCGGGTGCGGAAGATGGCCATGATGATCGCCAGGCCGACCACGACCTCGGCGGCCGCGACGACCATGACGAAGAACGCCATGATCTGGCCGTCGAGCCCGCCGTTGATCCGGGCGAACGTGACCAGCGACAGGTTCACGGCGTTGAGCATCAGCTCGATGCACATGAACACGACGATCGCGTTGCGCCGCACCAGCACGCCGACCGCGCCGAGCGCGAACAGCAGCGCCGAGAGCAGCAGGTAGTACGTCGGGGTCATTCCTTCTCCCCTTCGGGTTCCGAACCGACCAGCGCGTGCGCGTCCGGGTGCTCGACGTCGTCCGAGACGAGCTTGCGTTCCTTGGCCAGCTCGATCGCCGAGGTCGACTCGATGATCGCCGAGAGCGACTCCGGGGCGATCGAGCCGTCCGGCAGCAGCGCCGGCGTGGCGACGGAGTTGGCGGTGGCGAAGACACCCGGGCCGGGCAGCGGAGAGGGCCGGTCGTGCTCGCCGCGGAAGCGGTCGACGACCAGTTCCTTCTGCGTCTTCTTGCCGCCCTTGGCGTGCCGGTCGGTGAAGGCCAGCACCATCGCGCCGATCGCGGCCGTGATGAGCAGCGCCGACGTCAGCTCGAACGGGAACAGGTAGTCGGTGAAGATCAGCTTCCCGAGGCCCTTGGGGCCACCGCCCGCCGACGTCGTCGAGTCGAGCGGCGTCGCCGGGGTGACGTTCTCCATGGCCCGGTAGATGCCCGTGGCCAGCAGCGCGGCGATCCCGATGCCGAGCACCGTCGCGGCCAGCCGCTGTCCGCGCAGGACCTCGACGACCGAGTCGGAGCTCTCCCGGCCGACCAGCATCAGCACGAACAGGAAGAGCATCATGATCGCGCCGGTGTAGACGATGATCTGCGTGAAGCCCAGGAACGGCGCCGACTGGATCATGTACAGCGCGCCCAGGCTCAGCATCGTCAGCACGAGCCACAGCGCCGAGTGCACGGCGTTGCGGGAGAAGATCATGCCGAGCGCGCCGAGCAGCGAAAGCGGCCCGAGGATCCAGAACGCGATGGCCTCACCGGTGGTGACACCGGCCGCCGCGCCGGTCGGGGTCTGGGCCAGAAGGGCGGTGATCACTTCGAGGCCTCCCCGCGCGCCAGCTCGGGGCCGTTCACGTAGTAGTCCTGCTCGTTGTCGCCGAGCCGCATCGGGTGCGGCGGCTGCTCCATGCCGGGCAGCAGCGGGGCGAGCAGGTCTTCCTTCGTGTAGATCAGCCGCTGGCGGTCGTCGTCGGCCAGCTCGTAGAAGTTGATCATCGTCAGCGACCGCGTCGGGCACGCCTCGATGCAGAGGCCGCAGCCGATGCAGCGCAGGTAGTTGATCTGGTAGTCCGCGCCGTACCGCTCGCCCGGCGAGTACCGGGCCTCCTCGGTGTTGTCACCGCCCTCGACGAAGATCGCGTCCGCCGGGCACGCCCACGCGCACAGCTCGCAGCCGACGCACTTCTCGAGGCCGTCCGGGTGGCGGTTCAGCTGGTGCCGGCCGTGGTACCGCGGCGCGGCGGGCGCGCCCGCCTCCGGGTACTCCTCGGTGGCGACCTTCTTGAACATCATCCCGAAGGTGACGCCGAAGCCCTTGACGGGATCAAAGAACCCCATCTTGCGCTCCTTCCTTTGCGGTACCGACGGCCGCCGGCTTGCGGCGGGCCGCCTTCGCCTCGGCCTTGGCCAAAGCCTTCTGACGCGGGGTGGTCTGCGGGACCTTGAGATCGAGCGGCGGGACCGGGAAGCCGCCGCCGGTCACCGGCACGGTCTCGCTCTCCTCTTCACGGCCCGACACGCGGACGTAGAAGAACAGGGCGACGACGATGAAGATCGCGACCGCGGCGACGATGATCGACACGGTGTTCCAGGTGATGACCTTCGCGAAGGTGACCATGACGATCCACACCAGGTTCAGCGGGACCAGGACCTTCCAGCCCAGGCGCATGAACTGGTCGTAGCGCAGGCGGGGCAGCGTGCCGCGCAGCCAGATGAACCCGAACAGCAGGACGAACATCTTCGCGAAGAACCACAGCAGCGGCCACCAGCCGGTGTTGAGGACGTTGTTCCCGATCAGCGACAGCGGCCACGGGGCCATCCAGCCGCCGAGGAACAGCGTGGTCGCGAACGCCGAAACGATCACCATGTTGACGTACTCGGCGAGGAAGAACATCGCGAACTTCATCGAGCTGTACTCGGTGTGGAAGCCGCCGACCAGCTCCGATTCGGCCTCGGGGAGGTCGAACGGGGCGCGGTTGGTCTCGCCGACCATCGAGATCAGGTAGATCACGAAGCTCGGGACCAGGTAGAGGAACCACACCTTGTGCTGCGCGCCGACGATGTCGGCCAGGTTCAGCGACCCGGCCTGCAGGATCACCGCGACGATCGAGAGGCCCATCGCGATCTCGTAGGAGATCACCTGCGCCGCGCTGCGCATGCCGCCGAGCAGCGGGTACGGCGAGCCCGACGACCAGCCGGCGAGCACGATGCCGTAGACGCCGATCGAGGAGCAGGCCAGGATCACCAGCGCGCTGACCGGCAGGTCGAGCAGCTGCAGCACGGTCCGCTCGCCGAAGATCGAGACCACCGGGCCGAACGGGATGGCCGACAGCGCGATCAGCGCGGGCACCACGCACACGACCGGCGCGAGGAAGTACACCTTGCGGTCGGCCGTGTCCGGGATGATCTGTTCCTTGAACGGCAGCTTGATCGCGTCCGCGAGGGACTGCAGGTAGCCGCCGGGGCCGACGCGGTTGGGGCCGGGCCGGTTCTGCATCCGGCCGACGGCCTTGCGCTCCCAGACGATCAGGAAGATCGTGAAGATCGGCCCGATCAGCAGGATGACCACGCACTTGATCAGGATCAGCCACAACGGGTCGTCCGCCAGCAGCGCCGCCCGCGTCGCCGCGTCCGGCACACTGCCCACGGGCACGTCCGTGACCTGTGTCAGCAGCGGGATCATTGCTCACCCCCAGCGAGGTTCACCACGGCGCCATGGCCGGCGCCGAGCGTCTTGAACACGGCGGAGCCGTCGGAGTTGCCCGGCAGCCACACGACGCCGTCGGGCAGGTCCGCGATCTCCACGGGCAGCGTGATCGCGCCGCGCTCGGTGCTCACCTTCACGGTGGTCCCGAGGCCTTCGGCGGTCTTCGCGGACAGCCGCGCGACCGGCGTGCGCTGGGTGCCCTTCAGGTGCGGCTCGCCGTCCTGCAGGGACCCGTTGTCGATCAGCTGGCGCCAGCTCGACAGAACCGCCTGGCCGGCACCCGGGGCCGCAGTGGCGCCCCCGGTCTCCGCCTCGACGTTCCCCCAGCGCAGCGCCGAGGCCGGGCCGAGCTTCTCGAAGTCGCCGCGGGCGGCGGCCGGCGTCTGCGTGAACAGGTCGGCGTCCATCTCGACGGCGAGCGTGTCGAGCACCCGGCAGTCCGGCAGGGCGCCGGTGCCTTCGAGGGTGACGTCGAACGGGCGGGTGCGGCCCTCCCAGTTGAGGTAGCTGCCCGCCTTCTCGTCGGACGCCGCCACCGGGAGCACGACGTCCGCGCGCTCGGTCACCGCGCTGTGGCGGAGTTCGAGGCTGACGACGAACCCGGCGTTGTCCAGCGCGCGCAGCGCGAGGTCCGGGTCCGGCAAGTCGTACGGGTCGACGCCGCCGACGACCAGGCCGCCGAGGTCGCGACCCGAAGCCGCCTGCAGGATGCCGGTCACGTCGCGGCCCGGCGTGGCCGGGATCGGGACGCCCCAGGCGTTTTCGACGGCCACGCGGGCCGAGTCGTCGCCCACCCGGTGCCCGCCCGGCAGCAGCGTCGGCACGCAGCCGGTGGCCAGCGCGCCGCGGTCGCCGGCGCGGCGCGGGATCCACGCGAGCCGGACGCCGGTGCGCTCCACCAAGTCGTGCAGCGCGGAGAACAGGCCGGGTACCTGGGCGGCGCGCTCGCCGACCAGGACGACGGCGTGCTCGCCGCGCAGGGCCTCGTCGAGGTCCGGCGCGTGCTTGGCGATGCCTTCGATCGCGGCGGCCTCGGCGCCCGGGACGCAGGCGAGCAGCTCGCCGAACGTCTTGCGCACCGACGACGTCGTCCACTGTCCCAAGTGGACGACCCGGGTGCGGTTCTTGCGGGCCGCCTTGCGCAGCCGCAGGAACACGATCGGGGCCTCGTCCTCGGGCTCGAAGGCGACGCACAGGACCGTGCGGGCCCGCTCGATCTCGCCGAAGGTGACGCCGGACTCCGGCGTCACGCCCACGACGTGCGAGGTGAGGAACGCGAGCTCCTCGGCCGAGTGGGCGCGGGCCCGGAAGTCGACGTCGTTGGTCTGCAGCGCGACGCGGGCGAACTTCGAGTACGCGTAGGCGTCCTCGACGGTCAGCCGGCCGCCGGGCAGGACGCCGACGCCGCCGTTGGCGCGGGCCTCGGTGAGCCCCGTCGCGGCGGCGCGCAGCGCGTCGGTCCAGGACGCCTCTTCCAGCTCACCGGTCTCGCGGTTGCGGACCAGCGGACGCCGGATGCGGTCCTCGGCCGTCGTGTAGCGGAAGGCGAAGCGGCCCTTGTCGCAGATCCACTCCTCGTTGACTTCCGGGTCGTCGCCGGCCAGCTTGCGCTGGACCTTGCCGCGGCGGAAGTCCGTGCGCTCGGCGCAGCCGGACGAGCAGTGCTCGCAGACGCTCGGCGAGGACACCAGGTCGAACGGGCGGGAGCGGAACCGGTAGGCGGCGCTCGTCAGGGCACCGACCGGGCAGATCTGGATGACGTTGCCGGAGAAGTAGGACTGGAACGGCTGGCCGGACGTCGTCCGCGACGCCATGTCGAGCACGTCCGCCGTCTCCGCGGTGCCGATCTGCTGGTGGGCGCCGCGCTCGAGGAGCTCGATGAACGGGTCGCCGGCGATCTCGCGGGAGAACCGGGTGCAGCGCTGGCAGAGCACGCAGCGTTCGCGGTCGAGCAGCACCTGCGTCGAGATCGGCAGCGGCTTCGGGAACGTCCGCTTCGTGTCCACGAATCGAGATTCAGTCCGGCCGTGGGCCAAGGCCTGATTCTGTAGCGGACACTCACCGCCCTTGTCGCAGATCGGGCAGTCCAGGGGGTGGTTGATGAGCAGGAGCTCCATCACGCCCTGCTGGGCTTTGTCCGCGACCGGCGACGTCAGCTGGGTCTTGACGACCATGCCGTCGGCGACGGTCATCGTGCAGGACGCCTGCGGCTTCGGCATCGGCCGGCCGCCCATCTCGACCTCGACGAGGCACTGGCGGCAGGCGCCGGCCGGGTCGAGGAGCGGGTGGTCGCAGAACCGCGGGATGACCGTGCCGAGGCGTTCGGCCGTGCGGATCAGCAGTTCGCCCTTGGGGGCGATGACCTCTTCGCCGTCGATGACCAGCTTCACGTGGCCTTCGGGGACCGGCGTCTCGGTCGTCTCGGGCTTGTCGGGGGCGATCGTCATGCCTCTGCTCCCACCAGCTCACGCTTGTTCGACTCACACAGAGCCAGGAATTCGTCGCGGAAGTACTTGATGCCGCTCTGGATCGGCGACACCGCGCCGTCGCCGAGGGCGCAGAACGACCGGCCGAGGATGTTGTCGCAGACGTCGAGGAGGGTGTCGATGTCCTCTTCGGTGCCGTGGCCCTCGACCATGCGCTCGAGGATCTGGGCCAGCCAGTACGTGCCTTCGCGGCACGGCGTGCACTTGCCGCAGGACTCGTGCTCGTAGAACTGCGTCCACTTCATCACGGCCCACGGCACCGACACGGTCTCGTTGAAGACCTGGACGGCCGTGGTGCCGAGCATCGACCCGGCTTCCGCCGCGCCTTCGAAGTCCAGCGGGACGTCGAGGTGCTCGGCGGTGAACATCGGGGTCGACGAGCCGCCCGGGGTCCAGAACTTGAGCGGGATCCCGTCCTTCATGCCGCCCGCCATGTCCAGGAGCTCGCGCAGCGTGGTGCCGAGCGGGCACTCGTACTGGCCGGGCTTCTCGACGTGGCCGGAGATCGAGTAGATCTTCGGGCCGGGCGACTTCTCGCGGCCCATCTCGCGGAACCAGCTGGAGCCGCCGTTGACGATGAACGGCGCGGACGCGATGGTCTCGACGTTGTTGACCGTGGTCGGCGCCGCGTACAGGCCCGCGGCCGCGGGGAACGGCGGCTTGAGCCGCGGCTGGCCGCGACGGCCCTCCAGCGAGTCGAGCAGCGCCGTCTCCTCACCGCAGATGTACGCGCCCGCTCCCGCGTGGACGGTGATCTTGAGGTCGAAGCCCGAGCCGAGGATGTTCTCGCCCAGGTAACCGGCCGCTTCGGCCTCGCGGACCGCCGCGTTGAGGCGGCGGATGCAGTGCAGCGCCTCGCCGCGGACGTAGATGAAGCAGTGGTTGGAGCGCATCGCGTACGAGGCGATGATGCAGCCTTCGATGAGCGAGTGCGGGTCCGCCATCATCAGCGGGATGTCCTTGCAGGTACCGGGTTCGCCCTCGTCGGCGTTGATGACCAGGTAGTGCGGCTTGTCGAAGTTCGGCGGCATGAAGGACCACTTGACGCCGGCCGGGAACCCCGCGCCGCCGCGGCCGCGCAGACCGGAGTCCTTGACCAGCTGGACGAGCTGCTCGGGCGTCCCGGCCAGTGCCTTGCGGACGGCGGTGTAGCCCTCGAGTGCTTCGTACGTCCCGATCTGCCAGGAGTTCGGCGACAGCCAGCGCTTCGTGAGGACCGGAGTGATGGGATCAGCCATTACTTCTTCTCCACTTCCGGGAGAGGGACATCGGAAGCCACCGGGGCGACCCAGCCGCGGTCCTGCGCGAGCTTCGCGCCCCGCAGCGTCTCGACGGCCTGCGAGGGGCCGTCGACGTCCCGGCGGAAGGCCGTCTCGTTCTCCGGGAAGAACCCCGCGAGCTGCAGCTCGGCGTTCTTGAAGCTCGACAGCGGCGCGCCGCGCGTCGGGGCCGGCTTCTTGCCCGCCCGCAGCGCGTCGACCAGGGCGACGGCCTTTTCCTCGGTCTGGTTGTCGAAGTACTCGTAGTCGACCTGGATGACCGGGGCGAGGTCGCAGGCCGCGAGGCACTCGGCGTGCTCGAGGGTGAGCGAGCCCGGCTCGTTCGGCGTGCCCGCGGTCTCGTTGTGCCCCAGCGGGTTCTCCTCGGAACCGAGGTGCGTCTGGAGCTTCTTGTAGATCGCGTCGCCACCCATGGCCGCGCAGAGCGTGTTGGTGCAGACGCTCACGAGGTGCTCGCCGCACGGCTTGCGCTTGTACATCGTGTAGAACGTCGCGACCGCGCTGACCTCGGCGTCGGACAGGTCGAGCTGCTTCGCGCAGAACGCGATGCCCTCCTGGCTGACGTAGCCCTGCACGGACTGCACGAGGTGCAGCATCGGCAGCAGCGCCGAGCGGGACTGCGGGTAGCGCGCGATCAGCTCCTGCGCCTTCGCGTGGATGTCGGCGTCGAAGATGTCCTCGAGGGGCGTCTCGGTGATGATCCCGGCGGCGACATCGGGGTCCGGCGCGATGGCGACGACGTCGGTGTCGGGCCCGGCCGCGGCGTGCGTGGTGTCCGCGTAGTTCGGCCCGGGCTCGGGAACTGCTGTGCTCATCGGTCCACTCCCCCCATGACGGGGTCGATCGAGGCGATCGCGGCGATCACGTCCGCGACCAGGCCGCCTTCGGCCATTGCGGGCATCGACTGCAGGTTCACGAAGCTCGGTTCGCGCACGTGGACCCGCAGCGGCCGGGTGCCGCCGTCGGACACCAGGTGCGCGCTCAGCTCGCCGCGCGGCGACTCGACCGACGTGTAGACCTGCCCGGCCGGCACCTTGAAGCCCTCGGTGACCAGCTTGAAGTGGTGGATCAGGGACTCCATCGACTGGCCCATGATCTTCTTGACGTGCTCGAGCGAGTTGCCCATGCCGTCGCTGCCGATGGACAGCTGCGCCGGCCACGCGATCTTCTTGTCCTCGACCATGACCGGGCCCGGCTCGAGCTTCTCGAGGCACTGCTCGATGATCTTGAGGCTCTCGTGCATCTCGTGGACGCGGATCAGGTAGCGCGACCAGCAGTCGGCGCCGTTGTCGACCGGGACGTCGAACTCGAACTCGTCGTAGCAGGAGTACGGCTCGGTCTTGCGCAGGTCCCACGGCAGGCCGGCGCTGCGCAGCACCGGGCCCGTGACGCCGAGCGCGAGGCACGCGTCGACCGGCAGGTAGCCCACGCCCTTGAGCCTGTTCCGCCAGATGGGCTGCCCGGTGAACAGCTTGTCGTACAGCGGAAGGCGCTTCTTCATCGTCTTGATGAATTCGCTGACCTTCTCGTGGTAGTCCTCGGGCATGTCCTGCGCGAGACCGCCGGGGCGGATGAACGCGTGGTTCATGCGCAGGCCGGTCAGGTGCTCCAGCAGGTGCAGCACCTCTTCGCGCTCGCGGAAGCCGAGCGTCATCGCGGTGGTGGCGCCGAGCTCCATGCCGCCGGTGGCGATGTAGACGAGGTGCGAGCCGATGCGGTTGATCTCCAGCAGCATCACGCGCAGCAGCTGCGCGCGGCGCGGGGCCTCGATCTGCAGCAGCTTCTCGACGCCGAGGCAGTACGCCATCTCCGTCGAAAGCGGGGCCAGGTAGTCCATGCGCGTCACGAAGGTGACGCCCTGGGTCCAGGTCCGGTACTCGCAGTTCTTCTCGATGCCGGTGTGGAGGTAGCCGATGACCGACCGCAGCTGCGTGACGGTCTCGCCCTCCATCTCCAGCACGAGCCGGAGCACGCCGTGCGTCGACGGGTGCTGCGGGCCCATGTTGATGACCATGCGCTCGTCGTGCTGGGCGTCGGCGACGACGTCGTCCCAGTCGCCGCCGGAGACCGAGTAGACGCGGCCTTCGGTGGTGTCGCGGGAATCCGCTTCGGGGACTTCGGTGGTTTCGTCGTTGACAGTCACGAGTACGACCTCCGCTGGTCCGGCGGCGGGATTTCCGCGCCCTTGTATTCGACCGGGATCCCGCCGAGCGGGTAGTCCTTGCGCTGGGGGTGGCCGTCCCAGTCGTCCGGCATGAGGATCCGGGTGAGCGCCGGGTGGCCGTCGTAGACGATGCCGAACATGTCCCAGGTCTCCCGCTCCTGCCAGTCGGCCGTCGGGTAGATCCCGACCAGCGACGGCACGTGCGGGTCCTCGACGTCGAGGGTGACCTCGAGCCGGATCCGGCGGCGGTAGGTCAGCGACGTGAAGTGGTACACCGAGTGCAGCCGCTGCGGGACGTCGACGCCGTAGTCCACACCGGACACCGAGGACAGCAGCTCGAAGCGCAGCCCGCCGTCGTCGCGCAGCACCTTCGCGATCGCGACCAGGTGCTCGCGGGCGACGTAGAAGGTGATCTCGCCGCGGTCGACCGTCGTCTGCAGGATGGCGTCGGCCGGGATCTTGTTGTCCGACAGGGCCGCGTAGAACTCGTCGGCGAACTGGTCGAACCAGCCGCCGTACGGGCGCTCGGCCGGCGCGGGGCTGTAGGCCGGGAGCCGGACGCCGCCGTAGCCGGAGGTGTCGCCGGTGCCGTGGACGCCGAACATGCCCTGGCGTTCGCGGCCGGTGACGACCGGTTCGGCGGGACGGACGCCCTGCGGCTCGAGGCCGCCTTCGGGACGGTCGGCGCTGGACTGCTCGCCGCCGGTCTCAGGAGTTTCAGTCATCGCTTACTTCTTCGCGTACTTGATCGACGACGGGACGAGCTCGGTGCGGGCCCCGCTGGCGGCGCGGATGGCGGCGCGGCGGGCGTTGATCGGCTCGTCCTGGATCTTGGCGTGCAGCTTGAGGATCGCGTCCAGCAGCATCTCCGGCCGCGGCGGGCAGCCGGGCAGGTACATGTCGACCGGTACGACGTGGTCGACCCCCTGGACGACCGCGTAGTTGTTGAACATGCCGCCCGAGGAGGCGCAGACGCCCATCGCGAGCACCCACTTGGGCTCGGCCATCTGGTCGTAGATCTGGCGCAGGACCGGCGCCATCTTCTGCGTGACCCGGCCGGCGACGATCATCAGGTCGGCCTGCCGCGGCGTCGCGCTGAAGCGCTCCATGCCGAAGCGGGCGATGTCGTAGCGCGAACCGCCGACGGTCATCATCTCGATCGCGCAGCAAGCGAGCCCGAAGGTGGCCGGCCACATCGAGTTCTTCCGCGACCAGTTGACGAGACTTTCGAGGCTGGCCAGCAGGATGCCGTTGGGGAGTTTCTCTTCGAGGCCCATGGGTCTAGTTCCAATCCAGGCCGCCGCGCCGCCACACGTAGGCGTACGCGAAGCCGACCGTCGCGATGAACAGCAGGATCTCCACCAGGCCGAACGTGCCCAGCGCGTTCGCCTGCACGGCGAACGGGTAGAGGAAGACCATCTCGATGTCGAACAGGATGAACAGCATCGCGGTGATGTAGTAGGCCACCGGCATCCGCCCGGCGCCGACGAGCGGCTGCGGGGACGGTTCGATGCCGCACTCGTACGCCTCGAGCTTCGCCTTGTTGTACCGGCTGGGTCCGACGAGCGGGCCCAGCAGGACCGACAGCACGGCGAAACCGAGCGCCAGGACGAACAGGATCACGATGGGCAAGTAGGGCTTCAGGCTCGGGGCCTCTTGCGCCAGCTGCACCGTGTCGGTTCGGGTCAGCAACGTCAGCACGGGGTCTTCGCCATCCTTTCCGCGCCGATGCGGTTGTGCTTGTGGTGGGGAACCGCTTGGCCTCGTCGGCACCCTAAGGGACCTGGGTCACACCGCCGAGGGTCAGGGTCTCCTTACGGCCCGTGGCTGCGCCGGGGCCCGCTTGTGAAATAGTTCACAAGCCACTCGTCGTGGATGTGAAGCGATTCACAAAGCATGGGGGGAGTCTAGGACGCGACTCACACTCTTGTCCCTAGGGCCCCGTGTTATAAGGGCACCCTAAGTTCGAGCGCCAACGTTGTCACGGCTCGATGACGGCGCGCGTGCGACCTGCGCGAAGTCTCCGCAAGATCACTTCTTGACCGGACAATCCGGACATCACGGTGTGAGCTATCCCACTGGCCGCACGGCCAACTTGCTAGGCCACTCGTGTGTCCGCGCGTACGGAAAGACTGTGCCCGCAGGGGCATCACGCGTGTCTGGAGAGGCATCACGCGTGATTGGAGAGGCATCACGCGTGATTGGGCGGGCATCACGCTGATGCCCCTCTGATCACGCGTGATGCCTTGCTGATCACGCGTGATGCCCCGGGGCGCACGGGCGTGAAGTCAGCGCGGGGTGGGGGTGGCGCGGGCGAGGGCGGCGATGAGGCGGTCGACGCCGTCGCCGCCCTTCGCGTCGTAGCAGCCCGACAGGCCCTTGTAGACCAGCGGCAGCAGCTTGTTGATGCGCAGGCCGTACTTGGTGCAGGCGTGCATGATCTTCGGCTTGCCGATGATCTTCGCGAAGACGTTGCCGAGGCGGTAGTAGCCGCCCATCAGCTCGCCGACGGCCCGCGGGTACGCCTCCAAAGCCCGCTCGCGCGACGGGCCTTCACGACGCGCCAGCGCCTGGACGACGACCTCCGCCGCGACCTGCGCGGACTCCATCGCCGCCGAGATGCCCTCGCCGTTGAACGGGCTGACCATGCCGCCGGCGTCGCCGAGCAGCAGGAGGCCGTCGCGGTAGTGGGGGGTGCGGTTGAAGCCCATCGGCAACCCGGCGCCGCCGACCTTGCCGATCGCGTTCTCCTCGCGGTAGCCCCACTCCTCCGGTGTCCCGTCGAGCCACTGGCGCAGCAGCGCGCGGTAGTCCGTGTTCCGGAACGACGCCGACGTCGACAGCATGCCGAGGCCGACGTTCACCGTGCCGTCGCCGAGCGGGAACGCCCAGCCGTAGCCGGGCAGCAGCTTCGGGTCGCGCGGGTCGGAGCGGTCCCACAGCTCGAGGTGGCCCTCGATGAACGGGTCGTCGTGGCGCGGGCTCTTGTAGTACTGGCGCACCGCGACGCCCATCGGGCGCTTCTCGTTCTTCTGGATGCCGACGCTCAGCGCGAGCCGCGCGGACACGCCGTCGCAGGCCAGGACCAGCGGCGCGCGGTAGTGCACCGGCGTCCGCTCCGGGCCGACCTTCGCCTCGACGCCGACCACGCGCCCGGCGGGGCTGGTGATCGCGCCGGTGACCGTGGTGCGCTCGTACAGCCGCGCGCCCGCCTTGACCGCGAGCTTCGCGAGCAGGTCGTCGAAGTCGTGACGGGTCCGCGAAACGCCGTACGGCGGGTAGCTCGTCAGGTCGGGCCAGTCGAGTTCGAGCGTGAGGTCGCCGGTGAGGATCCGCAGGCCGCGGCTGTGCACCCAGCCGGCGTCCTCGCTGGTGTCGATGCCCAGGTCGATGAGCTGCTTGACGCCGCGCGGGGTCAGGCCGTCGCCGCAGACCTTCTCGCGCGGGAACTCGGTCTTCTCCAGCAGCAGGACGTCGACGCCCGCTCGTGCCAGGTAGGTGGCCACGGTGGACCCAGCGGGCCCGGCGCCGACGACGATGACTTCGGCGTCCTGGTCTGCGGTGCGTCGCGTCATACTCGCGAGTCTAGGCAGGCTTGCGCGCCCGGTGGATGGCCACGACACCGAATGTGAGGTTCAACCACTCGACGTCGGTCCAGCCCGCGCTCGCGATGATTTCGCCGAGGGTCCGCTGGTCGGGCCAGGTGAGCATCGATTCGGCCAGGTAGGAGTAGGCCTCGGGGTTCGACGACGTCCGCTTGCCGACCCAGGTCAGCAGCCGCAGCATGAACCGCCGGTGGACGAACCGGATCGGCGCGAACGGCGGCGTCGAGACCTCACAGATCACCAGGCGGCCGCCCGGTTTCACCACGCGGGCGATCTCCGTCAGCGCCGCCTTCGGGTCGACGAAGTTGCGCAGCGCGAGGGAGATCGTCACGGCGTCGAAGCTCTCGTCGGCGAACGGCAGGTTGAGCGCGTCAGCCGCCACCATCGGCACGTTGCGGTGCTTGCCCGCGCGGAGCATGCCGAACGAGAAGTCCGCGGCCAGGCACCAGGCGCCGCCGCGGGCGTACTCGACCGTGGACACCCCGGTGCCGGCGGCCAGGTCCAGGACCTTCTCGCCGCGGCGGGCGTCGAGCACGCGGGCGGTGGTGGTGCGCCAGCGGCGGTCGAAGCCGAAGGTCATGAACGAGTTCGCCCGGTCGTACCCGGACGCGACGCCGTCGAACATCGCGGCGACTTCGTGCGGGTCCTTGTCCAGGCTTGCGCGTGACATGACACGAATCTAGACCGGTGCGCCGGGACGTTCAGCGGAAGGTGGCCAGCATCCCGGCCACGGCGGCGGGCCAGGTGAACTCCTCCGCGCGGGCCCGGGCGGCCGCGCGGCGCAGGTCTTCGGGGCTGTCGAGGAGGTCGGTGACCGCCGAGGCGAACGCGGGCGCGTGGTCGTCCACCGCCGCGCCGCAGCCCGGCCGCACGATCTCCCGCAGCGCCGACGACGCCGACACCACCACCGGCGTCCCCGAGGCCAGGGCTTCGAGGGCGGCGAGCCCGAACGTCTCGTGCGGGCCCGGCGCCAGCGAGACGTCCGCGCTGGCCAGCAGCCGGGCGACGTCGCCGCGGCCGGACAGGAACCCCAGGAACGTCACCGGCAGGCCCCGCGCCCGGCGCTCCAGCGCGCGCCGTCGCGGGCCGTCCCCGGCCACCACCAGCCGGACCTTCACACCGGCTTCGGTCAGCGAAGCGACGGTGTCCACGCTGCGCTCCACGTGCTTCTCCGGCGACAGACGTCCACAGTGGACGATCAGGGCGTCCGCTCCCCCGGCGAGGTCGGTGCGCCAGCCGTCGTCGCGCATCGCGGGGCGGAACGTCGCCAGGTCGACGCCGAGCGGCACCCGGTGGACGTTCGGCGCGGCGATCCGGTCGAACTCCGCCCGCGCGAACGCCGTCGTGCAGACGACCGTGTCGTAGCTCGCCGCCATCCGCCGGTTCGCGACGTCCGCGACGCGGCGCGCCACCGGCTCGGGCAGCAGGAACTGCTCCAGGAGCCGGTCGAGGCGCTCGTGGGAGATCACCGTGCTCGGGACGCCGTGCCGCCGCGCCCAGCCACCCATCCCCCGCAGCGTCAACCGGTCCGACACCTCCAGCCGGTCCGGCTCGAGTCTTCGCAGGACCGCGCGGACGCGGTGCGGGTCGACGGCCCGGTAGCCGCCGGTGCCGGGGATCTTCGGCGCCGGGAGCGAGAACCGGCGCACGCCGGTCGGCAGGACTTCGTCGGCGTAGCGCGTGCCGGGCACCACGAGCGTGACGCTGTGGCCGCTCGCGACGTACCCCGCGCCGAGGTGGTGCAGCGCCGTGCGCAGCCCGCCCGAGCGCGGCCCGTAGAAGTTGGCGAGCTGGACGATGTGCATCGTCAGGCCGCGCGGGCGGCCCGGCCCTGCACGGCTTCGTAGTGCCCCATCAGCTCGCGGCAGACGGCCGGCCAGGTGCGGCCCAGCACGACCTTGCGCGCCTTCTCGCCGAGCCTCGCCCGCAGGGCCGGGTCCCGCAGCGCGCCGACCTTCTCGACGAGCGCGGGGCCGAACCGCTCGCGGTCGGCGGGCAGCAGGTAGCCGGTGCGGCCGGGCAGGACGAGGTCCTTCGGGCCGCCCGCGTCCGGCGCGAGGACCGGCAGGCCCGACGCCATCGCCTCCTGCACCGCCTGGCAGAACGTCTCGTGCGGGCCTGTGTGCACGAAGACGTCGAAGCTCGCGTACGCCGCGGAGAGGTCTTCGCCGTACTTCGCGCCAAGGAAGGCCGCGTCGGGCAGCTGCTCCCGCAGGTTTTCGAGCTCGGGCCCGTCGCCGACGACGACCACGCGGATCCCGGGCATCCCGGCGAGCGCGGCCAGCCGGTCGACCTCCTTCTCGGGCGCCAGCCGTCCGACGAACCCGACGAGCAGCTCGCCGTCCGGCGCCAGCTCGGCCCGCAGGTCCGGGTCGGCGTGCGCCGGGGAGAACCGCTCGATGTCGACGCCGCGGGCCCAGCGGTGCACGCGCGGGACGCCGTGCAGCTCCAGCTGCTCGACCGAGTCGCTGGACGGGGCGAGGGTCCGGTCGGCGCGCGAGTGCAGCCGCCGCACCCAGCGCCACGCGGCGCGCGCGGCGATGCCGAAGCCGTACGCGGCGGCGAAGCCGGCGATGTCGGTCTGGTAGACCGCGATCGACGGCACCCGCAGCCGGCGCGCCGCGGCCAGGCCCCGCGCGCCGACGACGAACGGCGACGCGAGGTGCACGACGTCCGGGCCGAACGCGGTGAGCGCGTTCAGCACCGTGCGCGTCGGCAGGCCGATCGGCAGGGAGTTGACCCCGGGGAAGTCGAGGGCCGGGATCCGGATCACCGGGGCGCCGCGGTAGGAGTCCGGGCCGGGGCCGGGCGCGATGATCAGCACGTCGTGCCGGCGCTCGCGCAGGTGCTCGACGACCCGCAGGACGGAGTTGGTCACGCCGTTCACCTGGGGCAGGAAACTTTCGGTGACTATGGCGACTCGCACGATCCGACGATCGCACCCGATCCTGGCGGCCGCGTGACACGGCGGCCAACGCTTCCGGAACAGATCGGCTACGACATGTCATCTCAAGGTCGTGTCCCGGAAACCAGGCTGGCCCAGACTAAGCAGGCATGACCCTCTTGTCCTCCCGGCCGCCGCGGCCCGTCGAGCCCGGCCTGCTGTCGAGGGCGCTCGAAGTGGCCGGGCGGCTGGCCAACGACGCCACCGACGTGATCACCGCGACCGCCGGCCGCGGTGCGCACCCCTCGACACTGGATTCGCCGTTCGACTGGGTCACCGACACCGACCGCATCCTGGAGCGGCACACCCGGCGCGTGCTGACGGCGGAGTTCCCGGGCATCCCGGTGGTCGGCCACGAGTTCGGCGCCGACCACGGCGCGGACGTCGCCGAGTACCGCTGGGTGGTGGACTCGGTGGACGGCACGGCGAACTACGTCGCGGGCGTGCCGTGGTGCGCGTACAGCCTGGCGCTGGTCGACGCGTCCGGACCGGTGGTGGGCGTGGTGGCGGACCCGTACCGGGCCCAGATCTACGCGGCCGCGCGCGGACGAGGGGCCCGCGCGAACGGCAAGCCGGTCCAGCTGGCCGACCGCTGCGTGACGGCGGGCGCGATCGTCTGCACGGAGCTGGCCCGGAAGGGCCCGTGGCCGGGGATGGGCGGCTTCATCGAGCGCGCGGCGGCGGCCCACGCCGGGGTCCGGGTACTGGGGTCGGCGGCGTTGTCGATCGCCCAGGTCGCGCTGGGGCACGCGGCCGCGGCGGTGCTGCACAGCTACCACGAATGGGACGTGGCGGGCTCGGTGGCGATGGCCATCGAGGCCGGCGCGGTGGTGCTGGACAAGCACGGCGAGGACACGGCGCTGCCGACGGACGGCCTGCTGGTCGCGGCCCCCGGAGTGGCGGACGAGGTGCTGGGCTGGTGGCAGGAGACGGCCCACGCGGGATGAACTTTCCCGTGAAACTGACGCTCCGGGTCAGGCCGGGGCGGGCACCTTCGTGCGCTTGTTCACCCGGCGGATCCACCACAGCAGCGGCCCGGCCACCAGCCACGTGAAGAACACGAAGCTCCCCAGCGGCAGCAGCGTCAACGTCGCCGAGCGACCCGCGACCCGGGCCAGCTCGGGGTCCGACGCGTCGTACTCGATGCGGACCAGCTGACCGGCGGCCAGGCCGTCCGGGTACAGGACGCCGTTCGACGGGCTGTGGACGATGCCGTCCGGGGTTTCGAAGTGGATGATCGTGCGGTCGAACGCCACCGAGTCCACGGTGGCGTTCGCCGTGCCCAGCTGGGCTTCGATCGCGCCGTCGTTGCGGATCGCCGCGAAGAGCAGGCAGACGCACATCACGGTGAGGAGCGAGGCGACGCCGAGGGTGGCCCACCACCCGACGCGCCTCACCCGCTCACCTCTCGTGCTCACGCCGCGAGCGTAGCGGCTACCCCGCGTGTTCCGCGGCGAGGTTCCGGTGGTTCTGCTGGATCTGGTCGAACGACTTGGGCTTCACCGAGGCCGTCCGGGCCGCGAAAGCCGCCGCGCCGTTCGGGCCCACGGACGGCTTGCCCGCGGTGTACAGCCAGGTCTGGAACAGGTCGTGCAGCGGCTTGCCCGAGACCTTCTCCGCCAGCGCGATGAAGTCCAGGATCCGCCCGTTCGACCCGCCCCGCTGCGCCTGCCACGTCTTCAGGATGGTGAAGAACGCGTCGTCGCCCACGGCGGTCCGCAGCGCCTGCAGCGTCAGCGCGCCGCGGTCGTAGACGGCGTTGTCGAACTGGTTGTCGGCGCCCGGGTCGGCCGGGACGAGCTTCCACAGGTCGCCGTCGGCCGGGTTGGAGTCGTACGTGTACTGCGCCAGCTCGGCGACGGTGCCCTCGCCCTCGTGCTCCGACCACAGCCACTCGGCGTAGGACGCGAAGCCCTCGTTCAGCCAGATGTCGCTCCAGCGGCCGAGCGAGACGTTGTCGCCGAACCACTGGTGGGCGTTCTCGTGCGCGATCAGCGTCGTGTTCGAGCCCGCGCGGAAGTTGCGCACGCCGTAGGTCGGCCGGGTCTGGTTCTCCAGCGAGAACGTGATGCCGCTGGTCACGACACCGCCTTCGGCCTCGAACGGGTACGGGCCGAACTGGGTGGCCAGGAACTCGTCGATCTCCGGCGTCCGCTCGACGCTGGCCTTCGCCGCGTACAGCGAGTCGCCCAGGTCGGAGCCGTACGCGGTGATGAACGGCTTGCCGTCCGGGGTCGTCGACTGGTTCAGCTCGTACTTGCCGACGATGAACGACGTCAGGTACGTGGCCTGCGGCTTCGTGCTGCGCCACTGCCAGCGCGTCCAGCCGGCGCGGCTCTTCTGCGTCCGGACCAGGGTTCCGTTGGTGACGGCAACGTTGTCGTCCGGAGCTTCGATGGAGACGTCGTAGGTCGCCTTGTCGGTCGGGTGGTCGTTGGCCGGGAACCACCACGCCGAGCTCTGCGGCTCGTCGACGCCGAGCGCGCCGAAGGACCCCTTCTTCCACGCGTTCAGCCCGTCGACCTTCTCCGTCGACGGCGTGTCCGAGTAGGCGACGACGACGGTCGCGGTCTGGCCCTTGAGCAGCGGCTGCGCGGGCGTGACGACGAGTTCGCCGTTGCCGGTCTGGTTCGTGAACTGGGCCGGGCGGTTGTTCACCCGCACGCTCGACGCCTTCAGCGCGAAGTCCAGGTCGAACCGCGACAGGTCCTGCGTGGCGGTGAGCAGCAGCGTCGTCGTCCCGGCGAGGACGTCGGTCGCGGGCTGGTAGGTCAGGCGGATGTCGTAGTGCAGGACGTCCGTGCCGCCGTTGCCGGCGTTCGGGTAGTAGGGGTCACCGACACCGGGTGCGCCGGGCGCCGGGGCCGCACTGGCGGTACCCACGAGCAGCACCGAGGCGACGCCGGCCGCGAGCGCGCCGAGGCCGGTGCGAGTTCTTGCACGCATTCGAATCCCTCCAACGGGTGAGGATCAGCGCGCTCGAACGTAGCCAGCCAAGAAGGGGCCAGGTACAGCCGAAGGAAGGTTCTTGCCTACTGGGATCAAGATCGGAAACCGCTTGACGTGGCGTTATGTCCCAATCAGCCGGCCGAGACCGCGGTGGACACCGCCGCCCGCAGGCGGGCGTGCAGGTCACGGTGCCGCGACCGGTCGACGCGCACCTCGACGACCCGCAGACCCGGCGCCGGCCGCAGGGCCGCGCGGAACTCCGTCAGCGTCTCCGCCACCACGTGCGGCACCCGGTACCCCGCGCACAACGCGCCGAGGTCGGCCCCGTGCGGCGTCCCGAAGACGCGCTCGAAGCTCGCCGCGTGCTCGGGCGCGCCCTGCTCCAGCAGCGAGAAGATGCCGCCGCCGTCGTCGTTGCAGACCACGATCGTCAGGTCAGGGCGCTGCTCCGCGGGGCCGGTCAGCAGGCCGGACGCGTCGTGCAGGAACGTCAGGTCGCCCAGCAGGGCGTACGACGGGCCGCGGTGGACGTACGCCGCGCCGATGGCCGTCGAGACCGTGCCGTCGATGCCCGCGACGCCGCGGTTGCGGTGCACCAGGACGTCCGGGCGCAGGCGGCCCGCCAGGGCGACGTCGCGCGTCGGGTTGGACGAGCCGACCACCAGCAGCGAGTCCGCCGGCAGCGCGTCCACCAGCTCCGACGCCAGGCGCAGGCCCGAGGGCCACGGCTCCGCGGCCAGCACCGACGCCACCGCCGAGGACGCGGCCGCGTCGGCGCGGCGCCAGCTCGCCAGCCACTCCGGGTCGGCCGGCTTCGTCGGCTCGTCGAACCACTGCCCGACCTGCCGGACGTTGTGCGCGGGCGCCGGCCAGTCCGAGTCCGGGCGGACCAGCAGGACCTCGACGTCGGCGTCCGAGATCACCTTCTGGATCTGCCGGAACACCGTCGGCCGGCCGAGGCAGAGGACCTGCTCCGGCTTGTGCTTGGTGATGAACTCCTCGACGCCCAGCAGCCACGCGCCGGACGAGATCGCCGTGCCGCCGGACAGGCCAAGGCCGCCGGTCTCCGACACGACCGGCCAGCCGTGCTGCTCGGCCCACTCGCTGGCGGCCTGGACGCCGGTGTCGCACGCGATCACCAGGCCGTGGCGCGCCGAGGGCACGACGAACGACGGCAGCGCGCCGAAGTCCGGCAGCTCGGTCCAGCGGGAGCCGTCGGGACGGCCGTCGAGGGACTCGTACCACTCACCGGTAGCACCACTGTCGTCGAGGTCGGGCACGAGGGGTTCGCGGAACGGGATGTTCAGGTGCACCGGGCCGCAGCGCCACTCGCCGTAGGCGGCGTTCCACGCCCGGCAGATCTGGCTGCGCCAGTACGAGTTCTGGCCGGCCCGCCGCTCGGCGACGGCCAGCTCGTCGAAGTAGCGGACGGCGTCGCCGTAGAGCTGGTGCTGGTCGATCACCTGCGACGCGCCCGCGGCCCGCAGCTCGGGCGGCCGGTCGGCGGTCAGCACGATCAGCGGGACACCCGCCCGGTCGGCCTCTAGGACGGCGGGGTGGAAGTTCGCGGCCGCGGTGCCGGACGTGCAGAGCACGGCCACCGGGCGGCCGGTGCGCGCGGCGATGCCGAGCGCGAGGAACGCGGCGCCGCGCTCGTCGATGCGGACGTGCAGCTGGAGCTTCCCGGCGGCCGCCGCGTCGTACAGCGCGATGGACAGCGGCGCGTTGCGGGAGCCCGGGCAGAGGACGACGTGCGAAACGGTGTTGCGGACGAGTTCGTCGACGATGACCCTGGCCTGCGCGGTGGAAGGGTTCACCGGCAGGCCTCGCATCCATCGAGATCAGATATGTCCACAGGTCCTATTCTCCCAAACGTGGATGACGCCCGAGTTTCCGAGCTGTTCGATCCGGCCGCGTGGACCGAGGTCGAAGGTTTCGCCTTCACCGACATCACCTACCACCGCTCCGCTGAGAACCGGGGCGGCAAGCGCGTCGTGCGCATCGCGTTCGACCGCCCGGAGGTCCGCAACGCCTTCCGCCCGCACACCGTCGACGAGCTCTACCGGGCGCTGGACCACGCCCGGATGAGCTCGGACGTCGGCTGCGTCCTGCTCACCGGCAACGGCCCCTCGCCCAAGGACGGCGGGTGGGCGTTCTGCTCCGGTGGTGACCAGCGTATTCGCGGACGCTCCGGCTATCAGTACGCGAGCGGCGAGACCTCCGACACGGTGGACCCCGCGCGGGCCGGCCGGCTGCACATCCTCGAGGTCCAGCGGCTGATCCGGTTCCTGCCGAAACCGGTGATCGCGGTCGTGCCGGGCTGGGCCGCGGGCGGCGGGCACTCCCTGCACGTCGTGTGCGATCTCACGCTCGCCTCGGCCGAGCACGCGAAGTTCAAGCAGACCGACGCCGACGTCGGCTCGTTCGACGGCGGCTACGGCTCGGCCTACCTGGCGAAGATGGTCGGCCAGAAGTTCGCCCGCGAGATCTTCTTCCTCGGCCGCGAGTACTCGGCCGAGCAGATGCACCGGATGGGCGCGGTGAACGCCGTCGTCCCGCACGCCGACCTCGAAAAAGAGGCGCTGACCTGGGCGTGGGAGATCGTCGGCAAGTCGCCGACGGCCCAGCGGATGCTGAAGTACGCGTTCAACCTCACCGACGACGGCATGGTCGGCCAGCAGCTGTTCGCCGGCGAGACCACCCGGCTGGCGTACATGCAGGACGAAGCCGTCGAAGGCCGTGACGCGTTCCTGCAGAAGCGCGACCCCGACTTCAAGGACGTCCCCTATTACTACTGAACTGCTCCCGATCGGACTCGACGGCTCTCCGGAGGCGCTCGAGTCCCTGAAGAACGCCATCGCGGACGCGCTGGGCGGCGGCCCGGCCGTGTTGCCGTTCACCGACCCGGCACTGCGGGACGCGATGGCGCCGGACGAGCCCGCCGAGCCGGACACCGCCGTGGTCATCGCCACGTCGGGGTCGACCGGCGCACCCAAGGGCGTGCTGCTGTCGGCCCGCGCCCTGATCGCGTCCGCCGAAGCCACGCACCTGCGCCTCGGCGGCCCCGGGCAGTGGCTGCTGGCCACGCCGGCGCACTACATCGGCGGGCTGCAGGTGCTGGTCCGGTCGCTGCTCGCGGGCACCGAACCCGCCTTCCTGACCGGCACCGGCTTCCGGCCGGACGACTTCGCGGCCGCGGCGGCGGCGCTCGACGGCGGCCCGCGCTACACGGCGCTGGTGCCCACCCAGCTCGTCCGCCTGCTCGACGACGGCGGTGCGGGGCTGGCCGCGGCGAAGACGTTCGACGCGATCGTGGTCGGCGCGGCCGCGACGTCGGCCTCCCTGCGGGACCGCGCGGCCGACGCCGGCGTCCGGATCGTGCCCGCGTACGGGATGAGCGAGACGGCCAGCGGCTGCGTCTACGACGGCTTCCCGCTCGACGGCGTCGAGGTCGACGTGACAGGCGACCGGATCCGCATCGCGGGCGACGTCCTCGCCCACGGCTACCGGCGCCGGCCGGACCTGACCGCGGCGGCCTTCCGCGACGGCTGGTTCACGACGTCCGACCGCGGGGTCCGGCACGACGACGGCCGCATCGAGGTCCTCGGCCGCGCCGACGACATGATCAACACCGGCGGCGTGAAGGTGTCCGCGCACGCGATCGAACGGGTCCTCTGCGCACAGCCGGGCGTGCGCGACGCGTGCGTCGTCGGCGTGCCCGACCCGGAGTGGGGCGAGGCCGTGGTGGCGCTGGTCGTCCCGGCCGGTGAACCCGGCGACCTGCGCGCCGCGGTCCGGGCCGAGCTGGGCGCCGCGTCGACGCCGAAGCACGTCGAATACGACGCCGAGCTGCCGCTGCGCGGACCGGGCAAGATCGACCGCGAGGCCGTGAAAGCGCGACTTACGTCGGGTTCGCGCGGCTGAATGGCGGGACCGCCGTTGACATGCACGGGGTGCACCCGCTTGGCTACTCACCATGACGCGCTGGATCAGAACCGCTTTCATCGGCGCCGCCGTCACGCTGGGGGTACTCCTTCCCGCGGGCGCGGCCTTGGCTGACGGCCCCGGGGCCGACCCCAACAGCGGCCAGCTGACCTGGCAGCTGCCCACCACGAACTGACTCCCCGGGTTCCCGTCGCCGGGTGATCGAGATGGCGTTGAATGGCGCCATGGCGACAGTGAGCGAATGGATCGAGGGGGCCCGGCCCCGGACGCTGCCGAACGCGGTGGCCCCGGTCGTGGCGGGCGTCGGCGCGGCGATCGCGCTGGACGGGTTCTCGTGGTGGCGTTCGGTTCTGGCGCTGCTGGTCTCGCTCTCGCTGATCGTCGGCGTCAACTACGCCAACGACTACTCCGACGGCATCCGCGGCACGGACGAGAACCGCGTCGGCCCGCTGCGGCTGGTCGGTTCCGGCGTCGCCGCGCCGAAAGCCGTGCTGCGGTCCGCCCTGGCCGCGCTGGGCCTGGCCGGGGTGCTGGGCCTGGTCCTCGTGCTCTCCAGCGGGCACTGGTGGCTGCTGGTCATGGGCGCGCTGTGCATCCTCGGCGCGTGGTTCTACACGGGCGGCAAGAAGCCCTACGGCTACTACGGTTTCGGCGAGATCGCCGTGTTCGTGTTCTTCGGGCTGGCCGGCGTGCTCGGCACGGTCTACGTCCAGGCGGGCCGGGTCAGCTGGGCCGCGCTCGCCTGCGCGGTGGCGGTCGGCTCCTTCTCGACGGCGGTCCTGACGGCCAACAACCTCCGCGACATCCCGACCGACATCGAGTCCGGCAAGCGCACCCTCGCCACGCGCCTGGGCGACGGCGGGACCCGCCGGCTGTACCTGGTGCTGCTCGCGGTGCCGTACGTGCTGAGCATCGTCCTCGGCATCGACCGGCCGCTGGTGCTGATCACGCTGGTGACGGCGCCGATGCTGCTGAAGTCGGTCCGCGCGGTGGGCAGCGGGCAGCAGGGGCGCGCGCTGATCCCGGCCCTGCGGGACACGGGCTTGGCCATGCTGGCGTGGGCGATCCTGGCCGCGGTCGCGCTGAGCTTCTAGACCTCGATCAGCCGGAGGTCGCGGGCGGCGACGAGCGCCGCGGCCCGGGTGTGCACCCGCAGCTTGCGGAACAACGCGCCCTGCAGGTTCTCCACCGTCCGCGCCGAAATCCCGAGTTCCGACGCGGTCTGGCGGGTCGTGTGGCCGGAGCCGATGGACGTCAGGATCTCGCGCTCGCGCCGCGTCAGCGACAACGGGTACGGCCCCGGCGCCTCGGCCGGCGCACCGACCAGGCCGAGCCGGACGGCGTGCGCGACCGCGTGCGCCTGGCTGTGGACGTCCAGCTTCGCGAAGATCTGCTGCTTGTGGTTCTCGACGGTCCGCGGGCTGATCCCGAGCACCGCCGCTCCCGTGTGGTCAGCGGCGGCGTCCGGGCCGGCTCGGAGCTCTGCTTGATCACGTCGAGCAGGACGCGCAGGCCGCTGCCGTACGGCACGACGGCGGCCGTCCCCGCGGCCGGCACGGCGGGGTCGTCGTCGCACAGGCCGACCAGGCGGACCGGCGAAGGCAGGGGGCCCAGGTCCCGCGCGTCGGCCTCGAAGACCGCGACGTCGGGGGTGCGGCCCTCGCACACTTCGGCCAGCCGGGTGCGCGACGGCACGGCGCCGACGACGGCGACCCCGGGCACGCGCGCCAGGTTGTCCGCGAGCAGCTCACGGAACAGGCGCGCGGCGGGATCAGGTAGTTCTGCCGCCGGGTCGCCGTGATGAAACGTTCCAGGCCGTGCTCTTCCTCCGCCAGGTCGAATTCGTCCAGCAGATCCACGGAAGCCTGGCTGCGCCGGAGGTCCGCGAAGAAGTCGGCGCTCGGGAAGAACCCGGAGAACTGCAGCTTCGGCGTGTTCCACCCGCCGCGGACGTCCATCGCGTCGAACCCGGGTCCGTCGATGCGGAGGTGGACCGGCCGGCCTTCGGCAGTCCGCCGCGCATGCCGAGGGTGCGCGGGCCGCCGCCGTCGAGGAACGGGTCGGCCGGGTCCTCGGGGACCTGGGGCGGTGACTGGAACACGTACTGCAGCCGCTCGGCGAAGTTCTCGCGGTGGTCGACGTCCTCGTCGGGGTCGCGGCCGTCCACGTAGAACTGCTGCAGGTCGAGCAGGACGTGCGAAAGGTGTTGCACCGCACCGTTGTCGAAGTACCCGCCCGACTGCGCGGTCGTCAGCCGGATCCCGTGCCCGCCGGCGAAGGTGACGTCCTGCGGCGGCGCGCTCGCGTCGACCTGACGAACGACGCGAACGCCAGCCTGCCGGCGTCGGCCAGGTACCCGCGGCAGCCCCATCTGCACGAACATCGCGCGCGACGACGTGATCGTCATGCCCGCGTCGAACCGCGGCGAGGCGATCGGGCGGCCGACGAGCCGGCCGCTGCCGCCGAGCCACGCGACGACGTCGGCCACGTAGCTCCAGTCGTCGCCGCGGATCGTGAACAGGACGTCGTTGTCCTCCAGCACCAGCGGCACGGTGAACTCGGGCCGCCGCAGCTCGAGGACGCGCGCCCCGGGCGCGACGTCGGTGGGTCCGGCGAGCGTGCGCGGCATGTTCGCGTTCACCAGCGCCGCGGGGAACCGCGCGAAGTAGCTGTCGCTGTAGGCGACGTGCGTGAAGACGCCGCCCGGCGCGTACGGGTAGTTGCTTTCGATGGCGCGCAAAGCGCTTTCCATCCGGCCGGCGTCCGCTTTGGACGGTGCCCGGCTCAGCCGCGCGGTGACGAACGTGGTGTGGATCGGCGGCATCCCGACCGGGACGCCGTCCATCGTCTGCGCGGGCGGCATGAACGGTCCGAGGTCGAACTGGACGTCGGGGAAGGCGACGTCGGTGTCGGCCCAGGCCAGGCGCACCGGCAGCCGGGCGAAGCCGGACACCAGGTCGAGCGTGCCGAGCGCGGCCATCGCCCCGGCGACGACCCCGGTGCGGTGCAGGGCGGTCCGGCGGTCGACCGGACGGGACAGGATAGGGACGATGCTCGCTCCCGCGTCACCGCCGGAGCGGTGCGCGAGCGGGCACTTCGACACGGGACGTTCCGGGACAACGGACACGGCGACCTCCGGGGACCCGCCGCCCCTCGTCGGCGCGGAGCCACCGTAGATCTTCCCGCGCCATGACGAGAAGAACCTGGGTATGCGGGGAAACCCCAGGTACCCGGCCGTCCACAAGGGATCAGTCTTCGGGGACGAACTTCCCGGTCGTCAGGAACTCCTCGAACAGCGCCGCGTGCGGCGCCAGGTCGAGTCCCTGCTGGTCGAGCCACTCGTCGTTGTAGTACGTGTGCGCGTACCGCTCGCCGCCGTCGCACAGCAGCGTCACGACGCTGCCCGCCTGGCCGTCCTCGACCATCCGGGAGATGAGCCGGAACGCGCCGTAGAGGTTCGTGCCGGTCGAGCCGCCGGCCCAGTGCCCGGTGCGCTCGCGCAGCAGCCGGATGGCCGCCAGCGAACCGGCGTCGGGGATCCGGAACATCTCGTCGATGACGCCGGGCACGAACGACGGCTCGCAGCGCGGCCGTCCGATGCCCTCGATCCGCGACGGCATGCCGGTGGCGTAGTCGAGCGCGCCCGTCTCCCAAGCGCCGTAGAACGACGAGTTCTCCGGGTCGACGACGCAGATCTTCGTCGTGTGCCGCTTGTAGCGGACGTACCGGCCGAAGGTCGCGCTCGTGCCGCCGGTGCCCGCGCCGACGACGATCCACGTCGGCACCGGGTGGCGCTCCGAGCGCATCTGCGCGAAGACGGACTCGGCGATGTTGTTGTTGCCGCGCCAGTCCGTCGCGCGCTCGGCGTAGGTGAACTGGTCGAGGTAGTGGCCGTTGCACTCGGCCGCGAGCCGCTCCGCCTCGGGGTACATCGCCGGCGCTTCGTCGACGAAGTGGCACTCGCCGCCGTAGAACTCGATGAGCGCGACCTTCTCCTTCGACGTGCGCCGCGGCACGACGGTGATGAAGCGCAGGCCGAGCATGCGGGCGAAGTAGGCCTCGGACACGGCGGTCGACCCGCTGGAGGCCTCGACGAGCACGGTGTCCGGCCCGATCTGGCCGTTGACGAGGCCGTACAGGAACAGCGAACGGGCCAGCCGGTGCTTGAGCGAGCCGGTCGGGTGAACGGACTCGTCCTTCAGGTAGAGGTCGATGCCCCACTCCGGAGGCAGCGGGAAGACGTGCAGGTGGGTGTCGGCGCTGCGGTTGGCGTCGGCCTCGATGATCCGGACGGCCTCGCGGACCCAGCTGCGCGCGTGGCTCATTCGGTGCGGCCGGGGGTGTCGCCGCGCAGCTGCGCCCGCAGGTCGGCGCGGGCCCGGGCGCGCTTCTCGTTGCGCTTAGCCAGGCCGGCCGTGACGCGGGCGTTGAGCGGGCGGAACAGCAGCAGGCCCAGCGGCAGCCCGACGACCAGGCCGACGACCAGCGCGACCAGCAGGGGCACGGTCGCCAGGGTCAGGCCCCACGCGATCACCCCGACCAGCACGAACCGCGCCAGGAGGTACAGCGTCAGGTCACGCGGCAAGTTGGTGCTCACATCAACGCAGGTTACGCCCCGCCCGCACGGTCCTTCTGCAGGCCCGCGTTGTTCGGACGGCCTTCGAAGCGCGTCGAGAGCACGACGGTGGTGTTCGTCCGCCCGACGCCGGGGATGCGGCGGAGGCGGCCCAGCGTGCGCTCGAGCTCGTCGACGGTCGGCACGCGCACCTTGACGACGAAGGCCTCGTCCCCGGCCACCGCGTAGCAGCTCTCGACCTCGTCGAGCTCACCGAGCGCGTCGGCGACGTCTTCGTCGGTCGCGGTGTCGGTCGGATGGATGCCGACGAGGGCGGTGACGCCGAGGCCGACCGAGCTCGGGTCGACGACCGCGTGGTAGCCGGTGATCACGCCGGCGGCCTCCAGCTTGCCCACGCGCTCGTGCACCGACGACGCCGACAGCCCGACGGCCCGCCCGAGATCGGCGTAGGTGGCCCGTCCGTTGATGCGCAAGGCCGCGATGATCTTCCGGTCCAACTGATCCACGGGATCACTCTATGCGGTTGGACAATCCCCCATTGGCACCACGCCCGGCCGCCGATGCCCCGGTGGAATGACGTCTTCGCACGTCACGTCACCGGAAATTTAGTTGCAGAACGTAAGCAAGGTGTCCGTTTTGACCTTTAAGGGCTCTTTACTCTTGGACAACCGTTCGAGTACCCGACGGGTGAAGTGCAACGATTGCCGTGTTGGCTACCCCGGCGGAACGGGCCAGAAGGGCCCGGACGCCTCCGGTATAGCAGTGAGGTCGTTAAGGAGGCGGAAAATGACCGCGACGATGGGCGGACGCCTGCTCACCCCTGGCGAGGTGGCGGCGCTGTTCCGGGTGGACCCGAAGACGGTGACCCGGTGGGCGACGGCGGGCCGGATCGGCTCGATCCGCACCCCGGGCGGGCACCGGCGGTTCCGGGAGTCCGAGGTCAACGAGCTCCTCGCGGAGCTGACCACGGACGCCAGCGAACCGGCTCGCAAGGCCTGATCCACCTGGACGCCAGGGCCGTGACGGGCACGGGGGACCTCCCCCGCCCCGCCGCGGCCCTTCGTGTTTCGCGGTCCCCGCCGCCGCGGGTGCCCCGACGGACGATGTTCCGACGCCGCGGGGATGGACCGCGCCCGGCGAACCCCCAGCCGCGCCCGGGCCCGCACGGCGAACAGGCCCCGCCGCAGGTGCGATCAACAATCCTGCGCGGCCACTCCCGCCGGCCCCCGGCCCGCGCGGCGAACAGGCCCCGCCGCAGATGCGATCAATGATCCTGCGCGACCGCTCCCGCCGGCCCGCGCGGCACTCGCAGCCCGTTCGAGCGCTGTCGCAAGCCGTTCGGGTACTTCTGCGCCGAATCGCCCGGGTCGCGAGGCCTCACGGCTTCCTGCGAACCATCCGCGCAGCGGAGCCGTATTCAGGTAATGGGAAACCTTTTCCCGCCCCGGTGCGGCCTTTCGTGTTCCGGTCGTCACCCCGCTCGACGGGGTTCGGGCCGAAACCCGGTCCGACGGGTTAACCTCGGGGGACCCACACGGAAGGATCCGGCATGCTCGCTCTGCTCGCGGCGGTCGGCGCGCTGGTCGTCGCCCTGCTCCTGTGGCGGTCGTTCGCCGGCCAGCGGATCGGGGTCACCTCGGCTCCGCGCCGGGCCCCGATCGCCCCGGACGACGATCCCGATTTCCTGCGCCAGCTGGCCGAACAGCAGCGCAAGCGCCGGGACGAAGACGACTAGCGGTAACCCTGCGAAAGCGGGGTCGCGAAGCCGTCGGCCACCGTCGCCGCCAGGTCCAGCAGGGCCAGGCGCGTGTCACCCGAAAGCCGGTCCAGCTCGATTTCCGCGCCTTCTTCCAGGTGCGGGTCGAACGGGATCTTGCAGACCGCCCGGACCTTCGCGCCGAAATGCGCCGAAAGCTTGTCCAGGTCGACCGAGCCGCCCTTCGGACGGACCGAGTTGATCACCGCGACCGAGCGCTTCACCAGCTCGCCGTAGCCGTGGGCCTCGAGCCAGTCCAGCGTCGCCGACGCGCTGCGGGCGCCGTCGACCGAGCCCGACGACACCACGACCAGCGCGTCCGCGACGTCCAGGACGCCCTTCATCGCCGAGTGCATCAGGCCGGTGCCGCAGTCGGTGAGCACGATGTTGTAGAAGTGCTCCAGCAGGTTGACCGTCCGCCGGTAGTCGTCCTCGGAGAAGGCCTCGGAAACGGCCGGATCCTGCTCGCTCGCGAGGATTTCCAGCCGGCTGGAGCCCTGGGACGTGTACGACCGCACGTCGCTGTAGCGCGTGATGCGGGCCGCGTCGCGCAGGAGGTGGCGGACCGTCGCCGTCGTCTCCAGCGGGAGCTTCTGCGACAGCGTGCCGCGGTCCGGGTTGGCGTCCACCGCCACCACGCGGTCGCCGCGCAGCGAGGCGAACGTCGCGCCCAGCGTCGTCGTCACCGTGGTCTTGCCGACGCCGCCCTTGAGCGAGAGCATCGCGATCTTGTAGCACCCGCGCAGCGGCTGGTTGACGCGCGCGATGAGGTCGCGGCGCTGGGTGTCCGCCGGGCTCTCGCCCGGGTTGATCAGCTTGCCGGACCCGACGTAGACGGCCTTGCGCCAGCCGGACTGCGGCGGCCGCTTGACCTGCTTGACCAGGTGCGCGGTCGACAGGTCGTGGCCGTGGCCCTGCGGGGGCGCCGCGTGCCGGCCGCCCTGGGGCTGCGGGAGCCCGGACGGCTGCTGCTGCGGGTACTGGCCCTGCGCGTACTGCGGCTGCAGCGGCGGCAGGTTCTGGTCGTAGCCGTACTGGCCCTGGGGCACCTGGTGCGGGCCCGAAACGGCCGGGTTGGGCACCTGGTGCGGGCCCGACACCGCGGGGTTGGGCACCTGGTGGGGCCCGGACACCGCGGGGTTGGGCGGCGGCGTGACGGCCTGCGTCGGCTGCACGTCGTAGGCACCCGAGGTCTCCGGATGCGGGTGCGAGTCCGTCCGGTCCTCGGCGAACAGCCCCGGCTGCTGCTGCGGCGCAGCGGCCGGCTCGGCCTGTTCGGGGTGGCCAGGAGCCGATTCTTCATTGGGTCCGGTCACCGGTGTAAACCTCCGCGCACTCCGCCCGACATCACTCCCCCTGAGGACGACGGTAGTCGGCGGCCCCGCGTTCTGCTCAGCCCACCCCGGCGTACGAGTGCAGGCCCGCCGTGACGAGGTTCACGAAGAACAGGTTGAAGATCATCGCGGCGAACCCGACGATGTTGATCGCCGCGGCCCGGGCCCCGCGCCAGCCCGCGGTCGCCCGCGAGTGCAGGTAGGCTGCGTAGATCACCCAGGCGATGAACGCGACGGTCTCCTTGGGGTCCCAGCCCCAGAACCGGCCCCAGGCCGACTCGGCCCAAACCGCGCCGCACAGGACGCCGAAGGTGAAGACCGGGAAGGCGAAGATGGTCGTCCGGTAGGCGATCCGGTCGAGGACGTCGGCCGCGGGCAGTTTCGACGCGAACCGGGCGAACTTCGTCTCGTCCTTCTCGTAGGCCGAGCGGAACAGGTACAGGACGCTCGCGACACCCGGCACCAGGAACACGCCGGAGCCGATGATGGCCGCCGAGACGTGGATGACCAGCCAGTACGACTGGAGCGCGGGCTGCACCGGCGCGGCCGTGGTGTACAGCAGCGTGCCGTTGATGAACATCAGGATCACGACGGGCAGCAGCAGGAAGCCGGTGAGGTGGCGGACCGGGAACTTCCCCATCACGACGATCCAGGTGACCACCGTGATGAAGGTGACCGCCATGCCGTACTCGTACATGTTGCCCCACGGCGCGCGGTGCACGGCGAGCCCGCGCAGCACGATCGCCGACAGCTGCAGCAGCGCGCCGAGCACGAGCAGCGACGCGCCCATCTTGCCGATCCGCTCGGGACGGCCGGTCGTGCGCTGCGCGGCCTCGGCCTCCTCGGCCGGCGGCCCGCCGGCGCCGACGAGCTCGCGCGCGCGGAGCTTCGCCCGCTCGGTGGCGAGCCGGCCCTTGGCGCCGAAGCCCTGCTCGACCAGCGTCATCATCAGGGCGACGACGTAGATCGCGGCGGCGGTGGTGTACAGCCAGTCGCTGTAGGTCGACAGCGTCTCGTTGATCGGCATGCCTCAGCCCTTCTGACCACTGATCAGGCGTTCACTGATCCGGTGGAACTCTTCGCCGTACCCCGCCTGGTCGGTGCGGGCCAGTCCGGCGACCTCGATCACGGTACCCGGGTCGTCCTCGGTGCCCGGCTTGACCCGGACCCACAGCCGTCGGCGCTTGACCAGCAGGGACGCGCCGAGGCCGAGGAACATCGCGATGGCGAAGCCGAGCACGAACCCCTGCGTCGGGTCGTGGGAGACCTGGAGGGAGACCCAGTGGTTGACGCCGTCGAAGCGGATCTTCGTGCCGTCGTCCAGCGTGATCTCCTGGCCGACCTTCAGGTTCTCGCGGGCGACCTTCTTGAGCCGGCCGTCGTCCACGAGGGACTGGTCGATCTCGAACACCGACTGGCCGCGCCCGGCGTCCAGGCCGAGGTCGCCGCGCATGATGTCGACGGCGACCGCGGGGTCCTTCACCTCCGGCGCCGAGGACGTCAGCACGTTCCCGTGCATGAACGCCGTCGGCGCGAACAGGCCGGTGATGGCGAGCTGGCGGGTGCGCCGCTGCACCTCGTCGGTGATGCCGGGCTGGTCGAACTTCGTCGCGCCCTCGGCGAGCATCGTCGTCGGGTCGACCGTGCGCCACTGGGTGTTCTGGGTGCGCTTCTCCCCGTTCGGGAAGGTCACCGTGAACTGCGGCGAGTTGCCCTGGCCGAGCAGGTAGACGCGGTCGCCCGCGGTGCGCAGCGGCGAGTTGACCTCGAGGCCGTAGGGCTTCCAGGTGTTCGTCTCCAGGTCCTCGCCGGACTGGTACTGGATGTTCGAGTGGTAGTACTCCGGCTCGCCGGCCGGGGTGTACCGCACGGTGAAGTCGTTGATCTTCACGCAGAACGGGTCGAGGTCGGTGCCGTCGACGCGCAGGCCCGCGTTGAAGGAGTCGTAGTTGTAGATGCCGGAGTTGCAGAACGTGCTGCCGTCGGCCTGGACGATGACCTGGCCCTCGTAGCCGTACAGCTTGCCCAGCGCGAAGAACACGATCAGGCCCAGCATGCTGAAGTGGAAGAGCAGGTTGCCGGTCTCGCGCAGGAACCCGCGTTCGGCGGAGATCGTGCGGACGCCGTCGGCTTCCTCCCGCTCGACGCGGCGCCAGCCGGACAGTCGCTTGTGGACGGCCGCGATCTCGGCGTCGACGTCGGACTTGCCGCGGCCGAGCCGGTAGTGCGGCATCCGGGCCAGGTTGCGCGGGGTCAGCACCGGCTTGGCGCGCATCGCCTTGACGTACTCGAAGGTGCGCGGCGTCAGGCAGCCCACCAGGGAGATCATCAGCAGCAGGTAGATCGCCGAGAACCAGATGCTGGAGTAGACGTCGTAGAACTCGAGCTTGTCGAGCAGGGTGCCCCACCAGCCGTGCGCGCTGATGTACTCGTCGACCTTGGGGGCGTTGAGCTTGCGCTGCGGCAGGAGCGCGCCCGGCAGCGCGGCCAGGGCGAGCAGGAACAGCAGGACGAGCGCGGTGCGCATCGACGTCAGGCCGCGCCAGGTGTTGCGGAGGAAGGCGAAGGCGCGCTTGACCGGCGTGTTGTGCGGCGGTTTCGGGGCCGCGGGCGGCGCTTCCGTGGTGGTCACAGCGGCAGCTCCAGGTTGCCCGCTAGCTCGTTGCGCAGCCAGCCCATCAGATCTCCCCACACGCCGGTGACCAGCAGGATGCCGACGATCATCAGCAGCGCGCCGCCGAAGACCTGCACCTGGCGGCCGTGCCGGCGGACCCAGTCGGTGGCGCGCACGGCCCAGCGGGCGCCGAGCGCGATGAGCAGGAACGGCAGCCCGAGGCCGAGGCAGTAGACGGCGATGAGCAGGTAGCCGCGGACCTCGGCGCCGCCGGTCGCGCTGGCCAGCGTCGTGACGGCCGACAGCGTCGGGCCGATGCAGGGCGTCCAGCCGAGGCCGAAGATCGCGCCGAGCAGCGGGGCGCCCCAGACCCCGCCGCCGGGGACGCGGTGCGAGCGGACCTCGCGCTGCAGGCCGGGGATCCAGCCGAGGAACACCAGCGCCATCGCGATGGTGAGGACCCCGCCGATGCGCTGGAGCAGGTCCTGGTTGACCACGAGGGTGTCGGCCAGCCAGACGAGGGTGCCCAGCGTGGCGACGAAGACGACGGTGAACCCGAGCACGAACAGCAGCGCGGCGCCCAAGACGGCCCAGCGGCCCTTCTTGCGGTCTTCGTCCGCGCTGACCGCGGGGGCGTCCGCGCCGACCAGCGCGGCGAGGTACGCGAGGTACCCCGGCACGAGCGGCACCACGCACGGCGAGGCGAAGGAGATCGTTCCGGCCAGCAGCGCGACGCCCGCGGCGAGCAGCAGCGGTCCGGAGATCGCCAGCTCGGTAACGGAGTTCACCCCGTTGAGGGTAGGCAGTGAGGTCCCGGTGAGAACTCCGGGGCCGGTTCACAGGACCTCGGTCACAGCAGTTCAGGACCTTGGTCCCGCGGGTTCCGCCGCTGCTTCCGCGGGGGCCCACCACCCCGAAGCCCAAATTGTGACTACCGCCGGCGGTGTTCTGGCTTCGGATCGGGGTGGTTGGGGTCTGGGTGGGGTGCCAGTTCTGCCTCCGGCCGCCGGAGAAGACCCATGGGCGCTTGCTCAGGCTTCCGTGTTCAGGCGCTGGGTCACCGGGAGGAGGTCCTGGGCCAGCACCGGCCGCAGGAACACCGCCGCCACCCGGTGCTGCTTGTCCAGCACGATCGTCGACGGGATGATGTTGCGGGGGTAGCCGCTCAGCTTGAGCAGTACCCGGCCGTCCGGGTCGTAGATCGAGGGGTACGTCAGCTTGCGGTCGCGGACGAAGTCCTGGGCCACCTCGCGTGCCGGGTCGCGGACGTCGATGCCCACCACCTGGACGCCCTGCTTCGCGACCGCCTCCATCTCCGGGACCTCCGTGCGGCACGGTCCGCACCACTGGCCCCACAGGTTGAGCACCACGACCTTGCCCGGGTAGTCCGCGAGCGACAGCTGCTTGCCCTCGTTCATCAGGTCCTCGCCCGCCAGCACCGGCGCGGTCTGGCGCTGGGCGAGGTCGTAGGTGATGTCGACCTTGCCGCCCGGGGAGACGAAGCTGAAGCTGCTCCCCTGCACCACCGCGTCCTTGCCGCTGCTGCACCCGGCCACGGCCAGCACGACGAGCGCCGCGCCAAGAAGCCGTTTCATGCCCCGGTCACCTTCGGGTCGGTGGTGCCCGCCGGCTCGCTGTAGACGATCTCGCGCAGCTCGTCGCCGTCGAAGACCAGCGACGTCAGCGACGCCAGCGAGCACTGGCGGCGGCGCGGGTCGTGCCACAGCTTCTTGCCCTCTAGGAACCGCCGGAGCGTCCAGATCGGCAGCTGGTGCGAGACGCACAAAGCTTCGTGCCCGAGCGCCGCCTCCCGCGCGCGGTGGACCGCGCCCAGCATCCGGTGCGCGATCTCGAGGTACGGCTCGCCCCACGACGGCTTGAACGGGTTGACCAGCTTCGGCCAGTGCTTCGGCTCCCGCAGGGCGCCGTCGCCGACCGCGACGTGCAGGCCCTCGAACTGGTTGCCGGCCTCGATCAGGCCCTCGTCGGTCGCGATGTCGAGCCGGTGCGCCGAGGCGATCGGGCGGGCCGTCTCCTGCGCCCGCTGCAGCGGCGACGCGACGACGTGCACGAGGTCGTGGCCGGCGACGGCCTCGGCGACCGTGAGCGCCTGCCGCTGTCCGCGCTCGGAGAGCCGGTAGCCTGGCAGCCGGCCGTAGAGGATCTTCTCGGGGTTGTGCACTTCGCCGTGCCGAAGCAGGTGGACGACGGTGGTCACTTGACCGCCTCCGCCGCCGCGCGAGCCGCCGCGGGCAGAGCCGCTTCGATCACCGAGAACGCTTCGTCGTCCATCGCCGCGTTGACGAACCAGGCCTCGTACGCGCTCGGGGGCCCGTACACGCCCGCGTCGAGCAGCGCGTGGAAGAACGCCGGGTAGCGCCAGGTCTCGGACGCCTGCGCGCCCGCGTAGTCGCGGACCGGCCGGTCGCCGAAGAACACGCTGACCAGGTTGCCCGCGTACTGGACGTGGTGCGCGACACCCGCGTTGCCCAGTTCGCGGTGGAAGAGGTCGCCGAGGCGCTTCGCGTTGGCGTCGAGGGCCGCGTACACGGCGTGGTCGGCCGCGCGCAGCGTCGCGAGGCCGGTGGCCACCGCGACGGGGTTCCCGGACAGCGTCCCGGCCTGGTAGACCGGCCCGCCCGGGGCGAGCTTGGCCATCACGTCGGCGCGGCCGCCGAAGGCCGCCGCCGGCAGCCCGCCGGACATCACCTTGCCGAACGTGTAGAGGTCGCCGGCCACGCCTTCGAGGCCGAACCAGCCCGCGCGCGAGACGCGGAAGCCGGTCATGACCTCGTCCATGATGAGCAGGGCGCCGTGCTCGCGGGCGATCTCCAGCAGCCCGGCGTTGAAGCCTTCGTCCGGCGCGATCGCGCCCATGTTGCCGGCCGCGGCCTCGGTGATCACCGCGGCGATCTCCCCCGGGTTGTCCACAAAGGACTTCCGGACGGCGTCGAGGTCGTTGTAGGGCAGCACCAGCGTGTCGGCGGCCTGCGCCCCGGTGACGCCCGGCGACGTCGGCAGCCCGAGCGTCGCGACGCCGGAGCCGGCCTGCGCGAGCAGCGCGTCGACGTGACCGTGGTAACACCCGGCGAACTTCACGACCTTCGAGCGGCCGGTGAACCCGCGGGCCAGCCGGATCGCGCTCATCGTGGCTTCGGTGCCCGAGTTGACCAGGCGCACCTGCTCGACGGGCTCGACGCGGTTGATGATCTCCTCCGCCAGCTCGACCTCGCCGATCGTCGGCGTGCCGAACGACAGCCCGGACACCGCCGCCGCGCGCGCCGCCTCGACCACCGCCGGGTGGGCGTGGCCCAGGATCATCGGCCCCCACGACGACACCAGGTCGACGTAGCGGTTGCCGTCGGCGTCCCACAGGTGCGGGCCCTCGCCGCGGACCATGAACCGCGGGGTGCCGCCGACCGAGTTGAACGCCCGGACCGGCGAGTTCACCCCGCCCGGGACGGCCGCCTTCGCGCGTTCGAACCATGCCTTGGACTGCTCGGTTCCGTTGCTCACCTGTCCAGTGTGGCAAACCCGCCTAAGATGGCCGGACGCCGCCCGGGAGGGGAACAGCCGGTGACCGAACGTGTCCCGCAGCGCAACCCGTGGCTGGTGCTGGCCTGCTTCTTCGGCGTCGTCGCCGTGGTCGCGGTCGTCGGTGCCCTGGCCGCCGTCTCGGCCAAGGACGTCTACGCCCGGCTCGAGCTGCCGTCGTGGGCGCCGCCGGCCGGCCTGTTCGGTCCGGTATGGACGGTGTTGTACGTCATGATCGCGCTGGCCGGCTGGCTGTACTGGCGCACGGACGGCGAGACGCGGGGCTTCGCCGCGTACGGCATCGGCCTTCTGGCCAACCTCCTGTGGACCCCGCTGTTCTTCGAGGGCGGCGCGGCGAAGGCGGCGCTGGTCGACATCGCCGTGCTGGACGTCGTCGTGGTCGTGACGATCGTCCTGTTCGGCCGCCGCTCGAAGGCCGCCGCCGCGCTGCTGGTGCCCTACCTGGCCTGGATCCTCTACGCGACGGCCCTCACCGCCGCGATCGTCGTCCTGAACTAGCGCGCCGCCTGCTGGGTGATGGCCTGCGCGGTCACCGTGCCGTCCTGGCCCGCCTGGCCCTGCACGACCACCGTCGCGCCCGGCTTGAGGTCGGCCAGCTTGCCCGGCTGGGTGACGCCGACCGTGGTCGAGTCCGATGTGGACACCTTGACGTCGTCGCCCTGCACGGTCTTGACGTAGACAGTGGTGCCGTCGACGCGGTCGACGGTCCCGGTGGTGCCGCGGCCGCCCCCGCCGCGGAACCCGCCGCCCTGCTGGCCGGTGCCCGCCTGCGTGCCCCCGGCCTGGGTGCCGCCGTTCTGGCGCGCCGACGGCGTCGACCCGCTGCCGGACGACGAGCCGAACGCCGCGTGCGTCCAGGCCCCGCCGCCGAAGGCGATCGCGAGGACGACCAGCCCGGCCAGCACCAGCGTCGTGCGGGAGAACGGCTTCGCGGCCCGGCGCATTTCGGCGTTGAGATCCCCTTCGACCGCCGGGCTGGCGACGATCTCCTCCGCGGTCGGCGGGTTCGTGGTGGAGGAAGACATGCGAAGACTCCTTATTCGTGACGCAGGGCGTCGATGGGCCTCAGTTTGGCGGCCCGGTTCGCCGGGAAGCTGCCGAAGAACAGCCCGATCAGGGCGGACACCGCGAAGGCGAGCAGGATCGAGGAGGGCACCACGACGGGTTTGATCCCGGAGATGGTGAACCGGCTGCCGATGATCCCGATCGCGACGCCGAGCAGCCCGCCGAACAGGCTGAGCATGGTCGCCTCGGCGAGGAACTGGCCGAGGATGGCCGAGCGCGGCGCGCCGATGGCCTTGCGGATGCCGATCTCGCGGATCCGCTCGGTGACCGTGACCAGCATGATGTTGGTGACGCCGATGCCGCCGACCAGCAGTGAGATCGCCGCGACCGCGGCCAGCAGCACGGTGAACGTCTCGGTCGCCGACGTCCGGGTCGCGAGGAGCTGCTCGGAGTTCTGGATCTGGTAGTCGGCGGTGCCGCCGAGCCGGATGCCGTGGCGGGCGTTGAGGATCGCGGTGATCTCGGACTGGGCGAGCGACACCGAGTCGGCGCTGGTGGCCTGGACGGCGATCTGGTTGAGGCTGCCGTAGCCGGCGAGGGAGTTCTGGACGGCCGAGATCGGCGCGATCGCGACGTCGTCGGCGTTCTGCAGCCCGGTGCTGCCCTTGGCCTGCAGCACACCGATCACGGTGAACTGGATGCTGTTGAGCAGCACGTTCTTGCCGACCGGGTCTTCGGTGCCGAAGATCGACTGCGCGGTCGTCGGGCCGAGGACGACGACCTTCCGCGCGGCCGTGACGTCCTCGCCGGTGAACAGCTGGCCCTGGGCGAGGTCGCGGTTGGTCGTCGTGAAGTAGGCCGGTTCGGTGCCCGCGACGCTGGAGATGTCGTACGACGTCTGCCCGTAGGTGGCGGTCGCCGTGGTGTTGACCACCGGCGAGGCGGCCTTGACGTCCGGCGCGCCGACGGGGTCGACGAGCGCGTGCGCGTCCTGGACGGTCAGCGGCCGCGCCGACGCGCTCTGCCCGCCGCCGCGGGCCGGGGAGACGTTGACGACGTTGGTGCCGAGGCCCTGGATGCTGGCCGCGATGGCCGCCGAGGCCCCGTTGCCGACCGCGACGAGCAGGATCACCGCCGCGACGCCGATGGTGATGCCGAGCGTCGTGAGCGACGAGCGCAGCTTGTTGGCCGTGAGCCCGCGCACGGCGAAGCGCAGGATTTCGAAGAGGTTCACGAGACCGCCCCCACCGCGCGGGTCACTTCGTCGGACACGATGAGGCCGTCGTCGACCCGCACGACGCGGTGCGCGTGGTGGGCGACCTCGTCCTCGTGCGTGATCACGACGATGGTGCGGCCGAGGGAGTTGAGCCGGTCGAAGACGCCGAGGACGTCCTCGGTGCTGCGGCGGTCGAGGTTGCCGGTCGGCTCGTCGGCCAGCAGCATCGCCGGGCCGGTGACCAGCGCCCGCGCCACGGCGACGCGCTGGATCTGCCCGCCGGACAGCTCGCTCGGCAGGTGCTTGGCCCGGTCCGACAGCCCGACCATGTCGAGCGCGGCGAGCGCGCGGCGCCGCCGCTCGGCCCGCCGGAGTCCGCTGTAGACGAGCGGAAGTTCCACATTGGACAACGCGGTCGTGCGCGGGACGAGGTTGAACGACTGGAAGATGAAGCCGATCTTCCGGTTGCGCAGCAGGGCCAGCTGGCGCTCGTTGAGCTTGTCGACGCCGAAGCCGTCGAGCAGGTACTTGCCCGAGGACGGCACGTCGAGGCAGCCGAGCATGTTCAGCAACGTCGACTTGCCCGAGCCCGAGGCCCCCATGATGGCGACGTACTCGCCGGGCCACACGGTGAGGTCGACGCCGCGCAGCGCGTGCACGGCCGTCTCGCCGGCGCCGTAGGTCTTGCGCAGTCCGGAGACCGCGATCACCGGGTTCACCCGCGGCCGCCGAAACCGCCGCCGGCGCCGGTGCCCGTACCGCGCGTTCCGCCGCCGGGGAAGCCGCCGGTCCCGCCGCCCGGGAACCCGCCGGTGCCGCCCGTGCCGCCGGTCCGGCCGTTGCCGCCGGTGGTCCCGGTCGCGGCCGTCGCGGTGAGCACGACGTTCTCGCCCTCGGTGAGCCCGGAGGTGATCTGGACGGTCGACTCGCCGCGGATGCCGACCTGCACCTGGCGCGTCACGTTCTGGCCGTTCGCCTGCACGGTGACGATGTTGTTGCTGCCCACGGTCGTCACCGCCGCGGCCGGCACGCTCAGCGCGTTCTGCGCCTCGGCGACGGTGATCACGACGCTCGCCGACTGCCCGGGCCGCAGCCCGTCCGGCGGGCTCGTCAGCGCCAGCTGCGCGCCGTAGGAAACGACGCTGCCGCTCGTGGTCGGCGTGAGGTTGATGCTGGAGACGGTCGCCTGGATCGGCTGGTCGGGCAGCGCGTTGAGGGTCACGGTGGCCTTCTGGCCGGTCTTCACCTTGCTGATGTCGATTTCGGCGACCGAGGTGTTCACGACCAGGCCGGTCATGTTCGTGATGGTGATGAAGCCACTGCTGCTGGAGCTGCTGCTCGACGACGAGCTGTTCGAGTTCGACGAGCCCTGGCCGCCCTGCCCGCTGCCGCCGCTGCTCGACGTCGCCTGGCTGCTCGCGGCGGACCCGCTGGAGGACTGCTGGCCGACCGAGCCGTTGACCGCGGTGACCGTGCCGGAGCCCGGCGAGTAGAGCGTGGTGTTGTCGAGGGCGGTCTGCGCCGTCTGGACGTCCAGCTGGGCCTGGTCGAGCTTCGCCTGCGCCGAGGTGACGTTGTTCGCGGCGGACTGCGCGGAGTTCTGGCTGTTCGGCCCGGTCGCCGGGGTGGCTTCGGCCGTCTCGGCGGTGTCCAGGCTGTCCTGCGCGACCGCGAGGTTCGCCTTCGCGACCTGCAGCTGCTTCGCGGCCTGCGTGCTGTCGACGGTGGCGAGCTTCTGCCCGGCGCTGACGACGTCGCCGACCTTCACGTCGATCGACGTGACCTTCCCGGCCGTCGCGAAGTTCGCCGCGCCGGTGTAGCTGCTCGCGAGGGTCCCGGCCGCGGAGATGGTCTCGGTGACCGTCGCGCGGCGCACCGGGGTGCTGCGCGTCTGGGCCTGCGCCGTGGTCTGGGACGGGCTGAATGCCTGGTATATCCCGAATCCCGCTCCGGCCAGCAGCACGACCAGAGCACCGTTGATCACCCATGCCTTCGAGGCACGCACGCGCGTCATGCGGCAACCTTGGTGCCGCTGCTTAGCAATTGACTGTTCGTTCCCTGTGCGGGAGCTGTGTATCAGGCCTTGGGCTCGCGGTGGCGCGCACGCACCGCGAGCGAGAGCTGACGCACCGCGTCGACCAGCAGGATCGCGGCCACCGTGCCCAGCCCGATGGCGGCGGCGAGCAGCCCGCCGAAGTACCGGTGCGACTCGAGCGTCGCGCCGTCGTCGGTGTGCGTGACGACGGTGGCGATCCCGCCGTGCCAGCACGCGTAGGCGGCCCACCCGGCCGCGACGGCGAGCAGGACCTCCACGACGGCGACGAGCGTCCGCCACGGCTTGTGCAGCCGTGCGCGCGGGCCGGGTTCTTCCGGCGGCCAGAGCTCGGCCCCGGTGGGCTGCGGAAGGTCGATCACAGCGGGGATTTTCTCATGCCTGCCCCGGCGTCGCCCGGACGAGCCGGTCCAGCGCGTCCCGCAGGGCCTCGACGTCCTTCGCCCACGCCACGACCACCGTGCCGTCCGCCAGCTCCACCGGCAGCGAGTCGTACTTCCGCGGCACCGCCCAGCCGCCGCCCAGGACGCGGGCGCCCACCGGCGCGCCGACGTCCGTCACCGAGGCGAGCTGGTCGGCCGGGACCTTCTCGCGGCCCTGGCGCAGCTGCTTCGTCGTGACCTCCAGCGACAGGAACCGGCGCCGGGCGTACACCCACGGCACCGTGATGACGCAGAGGCCGAACCCGACCATCAGCCAACCCACGACGTGCACCGGGCCGCCCGTGGCCAGCTCCGCCAGCGCGCCGAGCAGCGCGAACACCGGGCCCCACGCGATGGCCCCCCAGCTCACGCCCGATTCGGCGTAGAGCCGGTCGCTCACGGCTTCTTGCCGGCCTTCGGGAAGTAGCCCGCCACCGACGGCAGGTACAGCATGACCAGGGCGACCACGAACACCAGCACCGCGACCAGCGTCAGGTAGTTGATGATCGGCGCGATCGTCATGATCAGCAGCAGCATCACGATCGGCAGGATCGTCAGCACCGTCCGCGCCGAGCGGGTGCCCTCGCGCGCCTTGTACGCGAAGAGCAGGAACAGCAGCACGAACACGACCGCGCCGCCGAGCAGGTACCACAGCAGCGCCGTGACGCCGTCCGCGATCGTCTGCGGCGTGTACTTCGGGTCGTTCGTCGCCTTGACGAACTGGTCGATCACCGCGGACTTGCTGCTCAGCAGCTGGACGTAGCTGAGGATCAGCACGACGCCGCCGGCGAGCCACAGCCAGAACGAGATGGCCACCGGCCGGGGCGGTGCCGCCTTCGGGGCCTTTTGGCCCGGCAGCACCGGGTCGGGCGAACGGCCGCGTTTGCGCCGTTCGTCGTCGGTGAGACCGCTGAGATCCTCGGTGTCTTTGTCCGCCACGGCGGTGACTCTAACCGTTCAGTCCAGCCAGGCGGCGGCTTCGGTGGCCCAGTACGTGAGGATCAGGTCCGCGCCCGCCCGGCGGATCGACGTCAGCACCTCGAGGATCGTGCGCTCGCGGTCCAGCCAGCCGTTCGCCGCGGCCGCCTCGACCATCGCGTACTCGCCCGAGATGTTGTACGCCGCCACCGGCACCGGCGAGATGTCCGCGGCCGCCTTGACGACGTCCAAATAGGACAGCGCGGGCTTGACCATGACCATGTCCGCGCCCTCGGCGAGGTCCAGCTCGATCTCGCGCAGCGCCTCGCGCGCGTTGCCCATGTCCTGCTGGTAGGTCTTGCGGTCGCCCTTGAGCTGCGAGTCGACGGCCTCGCGGAACGGGCCGTAGAACGCGCTCGCGTACTTCGCGGAGTAGGCGAGGATCGCCTTGTCGCTGTGCCCGACCTCGTCGAGCGCCCGGCGGATGACGCCGATCTGGCCGTCCATCATCCCGGACGGCCCGAGCACGTGCGCCCCGGCTTCGGCCTGCGCGACGGCCATCTCGGCGTAGATGCGCAGCGTGGCGTCGTTGTCGACCGCGCCGTCGGCGTCCAGGACACCGCAGTGGCCGTGGTCGGTGAACTCGTCGAGGCAGGTGTCGGCCATCAGCACGGTCGCGTCGCCGAGCTCGTGGCGCAGGTCGCGCAGGGCGACGTTGAGGATGCCGTTCTCGTCGACGGCCCCGGAGCCCTCGGCGTCCCGCGTCTTCGGGATGCCGAAGAGCATGAGCCCGCCGACGCCGGCGTTGACCGCGTCGACGGCGGCTTTCCGCAGGGTGTCCCGCGTGTGCTGGACGACCCCCGGCATGCTCGAGATCGGCCGCGGCGCGTCGATGCCTTCGGCGACGAACATCGGGAGGATCAGCTGGCGTGGCCGCAGCGTCGTCTCACCCACCAGCCTGCGCATGGCCGGGGTGGTGCGGAGCCTGCGGGGACGATGCTCGGGGAACACCCTTACCAAGTTACTCCGGCGCGCTCCGGCGGGGTTCCGCAAGGGTGCCCAGCGGCGGCCCCGGCACGGTGAACGCACCCACGCCGACCAGCGGGGCCGAAACGCCCGAAGGCCGCCCCGGCGAACCGGAGCGGCCTTCGTCACGCACTACGTCAGGAGCGGCGGGCCCGCTTCGCCTTGCGCGGCGGCGGCAGCGCGCCCTCCGCGCGAAGCCGGGCGGCGTGCTCGGCCAGCGCGTCCACCAGGTGCGGGACGTCCGCCTTCTCCGGCTGGACGTCGACCCGGAGCCCGAACTCCACCGCGGTCTCGGCGGTCTTCGGGCCGATGCACGCGACCAGCGTGCGGGTGTGCGGCTTGCCGGCGATGCCGACCAGGTTCCGCACGGTCGAGGACGAGGTGAAGCAGACCGCGTCGAACCCGCCGGTCTTGATCATCTCGCGGGTCTCGGCGGGCGGCGGGGCGGCCCGGACGGTCCGGTAGGCCGTCACGTCGTCGATCTCCCAGCCGCGGTCACGCAGGCCGGCCGACAGGGTCTCGGTGGCGATGTCCGCCCGCGGCAGCAGCACGCGGTCGACCGGGTCGAGCACGTCGTCGTACGGCGGGAACTCGGCCAGCAGGCCCTCGGAGGACTGCTCGCCCGAGGGGACCAGCTCCGGGATGATGCCGAACGAGCGCACCTTCGCCGCGGTCGATTCGCCGACGCAGGCGATCTTCACGCCGGAGAACGCGCGGGCGTCGAGCCCGAACTCCTCGAACTTCTCCCACACCGCGCGGACCGCGTTGGTGGAGGTGAAGACGATCCACTGGTAACGGCCGTCGACCAGGCCCTTGACCGAGCGCTCCATCTGCGCCGGGCTGCGGGGCGGCTCGACCGAGATGGTCGGCACCTCGTGCGACGTCGCGCCGTGGCCGCGCAGGCGCTCGGCCATCTCGCCGGCCTGCTCCTTGGTGCGCGGCACCAGGACCTTCCAGCCGTACAGCGCGCGCGACTCCCACCAGGACAGCTTCGAGCGGTGGCCGGCGGCCTGGCCGATCGTGACGATCAGCGGCCCGACGAGCTCACCCGCGTCGTTGGCGACCTTCTCGAGCGTGGTGTCGAGGGTGCGCTGGGTGTTGATCGTGCCGTTCGCGGTGACCGCGACCGGGGTCGACGACGGCAGGCCGTTGCCGGTCAGCGCCGAAGCGGCCTCGGCCAGGTGGGCCGACGTCGCGTGCAGCACCAGCGGGCCCGGCGAGGCGGCCAGGGCCGCCCAGTCGACGTCGCCGCGGACGTCGACCTCGGTGTGCGTGCCGCCCAGCGCGACGCCGGCGTACGCCGGGACGGCCGCGCCCGGCGAAACGCCCGGGATGACGTCGAACACGGCGCTCGTGCGCGCGACCGCCTGCACCTCGGCCACGACGGCCGGGGTGGTCAGCGGGTCGCCCGCGATCAGCCGCAGCACCAGCCGCCCGGCCTTGGCCTCGGCGGTCAGGTCCTTGGCGACCTCGGCGGCCTCGCCGACGGCGGGCCGGACCTCGGCGCCCTCGGCGGCCATGGCCAGCACGGCCTGCGGCACGTCGGGGTCGGTCACCACGACCTCGGCCTTGGCGAGCAGTTCCTGGGCACGGACCGTGAGCAGGCCGGCGTCGCCGGGGCCGGAGCCCACGAACGCTACGCGCCCGGTGGTCTTTCGCGCGGGGGTCATCTCTCTCCTCTTGCGGCGGCCATGCGGGATCGCAGGGCCACAGGTCTCCTACACGTCTTTCGAAGCGCCCTCGGGGGCGCTACTGCGCGGGGCCGGAGAAGACTCCGGCGCCCAGGTCCAGCAGCTCGGCGGCCAGGTCCTTGCCCAGCTGGGCGGCCTGGTCCTTGTCGGCCAGCGCGGAGGCCCGGACCATGTCCACCGCGCCGTTCTCGCCTTCGGCCGCGGCGGTGCCGCGCAGCGAGATCCGTTCCACGACCTTGCCCTCGGCGTCGAGATCTTCGACGATCTCGGCGAGCGCGCCCACCGGCGCGCTGCACCCCGCCTCGAGCGCGGCCAGCAGGGCCCGCTCGGCCGTCACCGCGACCCGCGTGCCCTCGTCGTCCACTGTGGATGCGAGCAGCTGCTCGATGTCCACGTCGGCGGACCGGCACTCCACTGCCAGCGCCCCCTGGGCGGGGGCGGGCAGCATCTGGATCGGGTCGAGGGTCTCGGTGATCGCCTCGACCAGTCCGACCCTGGCCAGTCCGGCACGCGCGAGCACCACGGCATCGAGCTCGCCGTCGGTCACCTTGCGCATGCGGGTGTCGATATTGCCGCGAATCGGCACGATTTCCAAACCGAGACCCAGCGCGCGCAGCTGCGCGGTGCGCCGGGCGGCCCCGGTGCCCACTGTGGACCCCGGCGGCAGCTCGCCCAAAGTCAGGCCGTCCCGCGCGATCAGCGCGTCTCGCGGGTCTTCGCGCGGCGGCACGGCGGCGAGCGTGATGCCCGGCTCCGGCGCCGTCGGCAGGTCCTTGTAGGAGTGGACGATGACGTCGACCTCGTTGCGCAGCAAGGCTTCGCGCAGCGCGGAGGTGAACACGCCGACGCCGATCGTCGCGATCGGTGCCATCGACTTGTCGCCGGGGGTGGTCACCTTGACGATCTCGACCTCGACGCCCTGGGCGCGCAGCGCGTCGGCGACCGTCCCGGTCTGGGTCAGCGCGAGCTTCGAGCCGCGCGTGCCCATGCGAATGACTCTGGTCACTACTACTTCTTCTCCGGTGGGGGCTTCGGGCTCGCCACCGCGGCGGGGGCCTGCGGGTCGAGGCAGAACAGTTCTCGCAACGCGTTCGCGTAGTCGGTGTCGGCCGAATCGGCGGCCAGCTGCTTGACCCGCACCGTCGGTGCGTGCAGCAGCTTGTCGACCACCCGGCGGACGGTGCGGCCGACCTCTTCCCGGACGCCCGGCTCCAGGTCCGGCAGCCGGTGGTCGAGGCGCAGCAGCTCGGCGTCGACGACCTCGGCGGCGCGGCGGCGCAACGCCGTCACGGTCGGGGTGACCTCGGCGCTGCGCTGCCCGGCGAGGTAGTCGCGCACCTCGTCGAGCACGATCCCGGTCGCCTTGGCGGTCTGACGCTCGGTGGTCGGGGTGCCGGCTTCGCGCATCCGGCGCTGGATGGTGGCGAGGTCGACGACGCGGACGCCGGCCAGCTCGCCGACCGCCGGGTCGACGTCTCGGGGCAGGCCCAGGTCGCAGACGACCAGGTCGCGGCCGCCGCGCGGCAGCACGTGCTCCGGCCCGAAGACGGCGTCCTGCGCGCCCGTGCAGCAGATCACGACGTCGGCGTCGCGCACCGCGTCGGCGACCGCGGACAGCGGGATCGCACGGGCGGGGACGCCCTGCTCGGTGACGTTCGCGGCGAGCCGGCGGGCGCGGGCGTCGGTGCGGTTGGCCACGGTGATCTCGCCGATCCCGGCCTTGCGCAGCTGCGACGCGCTCAGCGCGCCCATCGAGCCAGCGCCGACGATGACCGCGTGCTTGCCGGCGACGTCCCCGGCCGCGGCGAGCGCCTCGGACACGACCGACGCGCCCAGCTGGTCGAGGCCGGTCTCGGAGTGCACGCGCTTGCCGACGCGCAGCGTGGTCTGGATCAGCTCGTGCAGCGTGCGGCCGACGGTGCCGGCCTCGCGCGCGGTGGCGTAGGCGGAGCGGACCTGCCCGAGGATCTGCGTCTCGCCGACGACCATCGAGTCCAGGCCCGAGGTGACCGAGAACAGGTGCTCGACGGCCGCACCGGCGTAGTGGACGTACAGGCTGTCGTAGAGGTCGGCCGGTTCCACCCCGGCCTGGCGGGACAGCACGCGGGTGACGTCGTCGAGGCCGCCGTGGAAGGTCTCGACGACGGCGTAGACCTCGATGCGGTTGCACGTCGAGACGAGCATGACCTCACTGACGTGCTCGGCCTGCTGCAGCTCGTCGAGCACCTTGCCGACCTCGGGCGCCGGCACCGCGACGCGCTCGAGCGTGCTCAGCTCCGCGCTGCGATGCGAGAGACCGACCGCCAACACGCTCATGCCGTCACCTCGCTGCCGCTCAGTGACCGCATCAGCGAGCGCGCTGTGTTGAATGATTCACTCGCAAGCTCGCTCATGAGCGCACCACCATTTCCCGTCCGCCGTCCGGACCCGAACCGTTCCGCCCGCCCTTGCCATTCTCGGACGGCAGGCCCGCACCGGGTAATCCGGAATTGCCCTGATTACCGGCGGCGTCGTCCGCGCGGCGGGCCACATGGAACGAGAGTATCTGCAGCTCCACAGCCAAATCCACTTTGCGGACCTCGATGTGAGCAGGAACCTGCAACACGACCGGGGCGAAGTTGAGGATGCACTGGACACCGCCCGCGACCAGGCGGTCACAGACCGACTGCGCGGCGGTCGGCGGGGTGGCGATCACGCCGATGGAGATGCCGCGCTCGGCGCACACCCGCGGGATGTCGTCCACGTGCGACACCGGAAGGCCGCCGACCGGCACGCCGATCAGGTCCGCGTCCAGGTCGAACAGCGCTTCGACCGGGAACCCGCGCCCCGGGAAGCCGCCGTAGTTGGCCAGGGCGTGACCGAGGTTGCCGATCCCGACCACGGCCACTTTGTGCTGCCGGGTCAGGCCCAGGATCCGCTCGATCTGGCTGACCAGGACGCTGACTTCGTAGCCGACCCCGCGGGTGCCGTACGAGCCGAGGTAGGAGAGGTCTTTGCGCAATTTCGCGGAATTGACGCCGGCCGCCTGCGAGAGCTCTTCGCTCGAAACGGTCGTCGCGCCCTGTTCCGACATTCCGGACAGCACCCGGAGGTAGACGGCGAGCCGGGCGACGGCGGCTTCGGGGATCGACTTCGCCCGGACGGCCTCGGGGGCATCCCCGTTGCGGGCGCTCCCGTGCGCGGGTACGGCCGGGATCTCGGCGGTGGGCGCGTTGTCGGCGTCCGGGGTGCCCTGCCGGCGGGGCCGTCGCGGCGGCCGGCCCGGGGAGCCCGCTTCGTCGCGCCTCCCCCGCTGTGTCACCACGCCGTCGTCTCCTGCCCGCTGTGCACCCGGCGGCCATCGCCACGGCCGTTCCGAACTGTGTCTTGACCCAGGGCACGAGGTCCGGTTCGATGCCGGACCGCCCGGGGGCGATGGTCCTACGGTAGACCACTTGTGAACGCGCGCACAAAGTCACTGGTCGGAGGCGGTTCCGCCGGGCCCGCGATCATGACACCGCGTCAGAATCCTTGCCGGGCAAGGCAGTTCGGGCGGAGGGCACCGGCCGAGCCCGCCCGGGTGCCGGCCCGGCGACGCCGTGAGCGGGCCGTCCGGCGCGGTGAACGGCTCCGCCGCGCCGGTCGCGTCAGCTCGCGTCGAGGCTCACCGAGTGCCAGCCGGTCGCGCCGTCCGGGACCGGGTCCGCGCGGTTCTCCGTCTGCGTGTAGCCGTCCTGGTCGGTCGCGCGGACGAACGCCTGGTGCGTCCCCTTCGGCACGTCCAGCTCGGCCCACCACATGCGCCAGGTGTCCTTGCTGATCTCGGCCGAGAGCGTCGCCGGCTGCCAGGGGCCCTGGTCCAGCCGGACCTCGACCTTCGCGATGCCCGTGTGCTGCGCCCAGGCCGTGCCGGCCAGCCGGACCTTGCCCGCGCTCACCTTCGCGAAGCCGGTCGGGGTGTCGATCCGGGACTCGGTCTTGATCGGCGCCTGCTCGGCCCAGCCGCGGCTGAGCCAGTACGCCTGCCGGGCGTCCCACTTGGTGAATTCGAGGGACTCGACCCACTTCGTCGCCGACACGTAGCCGTACAGGCCGGGGATGACGATCCGCGCCGGGAAGCCGTGCTCGACCGGCAGCGGCTCACCGTTCATCCCGATCGCCAGCATCGCGCCGCGCTGCGGGTCCAGCGCCACGTTCGCCGGGGTGCCGCACGTCCAGCCGTCGACGCTCGTCGCGTACATCTGCTCGGCGCCGGTCTGCACGCCGGCTTCGTCGAGCAGGTCGGCGAGGTCGACGCCGATCCAGGTCGCGTTCGAGATCAGCGGGCCGCCGACCTCGTTGGACACGCAGGTCAGCGTCACGCGCCGTTCGACCAGCGGCCGGTTCCGGATGTCGGCGTAGGAGAAGGTGACCTCCCGGTCGACCATCCCGTGGATCTTCAGGCTCCAGTCCTCGGTGCGGATCTGCGGCACGACCAGCGCGGTGTCGATGCGGTAGAAGTCGCCGTTCGGCGTGATGAACGGCGGCGAGCCGAGCTTCGCGAAGTCGGCGTCGGCGGGCAGCGGCGGCACGGTCCGCGCGGGGACGAGCGGCCCGACGGCGGCCCGCGAGTCTTCGGCGTTCGTGCTGGTCCCGGCCACCTGCCCGACCACGGCCGCGATCCCCGACCCCGCGGCGACGCCGATCCCGGCGCGCAGGAACTTGCGGCGGTCGAAACCCCGGTCGGGCACGACGGCCACGGGCAGCGCGACCCGGTGCAGCTGGGTGAACACGACGAGCCCGGCGACCAGGGCGGCGACCGGCGCCAGCAGCGAGACCTGCCCCAGGTCACTGCGCGAATACACGGCGGCGACCCCGGCCGCGCCGAGCAGGAAGACCAGCACCTGGCCCGCGCGGGGCGTCCGCCGCGAGAGCTGGCCGGCCAGCACCGCGAGCAGGACCAGCACGACCCCCAGCCCGATCTTGAGGACCGGCTTGTCCCAGGTGCCCAGCGTCCGCTCGGCCCACTTCACGATCCCGGTCGGGCTGTGGTCGATGACGTAGTTCGCCACCGCGATGAACGGCGAAGCCGTGTAGCCGACGAAGCCGGCGACGAGGTGCCCGACGCCGAGCGCGGCGGCCAGCGCGAGGAGCCCGATCAGGGTCGCGACGGGCAGCGAAAGCCGCCGGGGTGCTTCGGGCGGCGCTTCCTGCAGAGTGCTCACGCCTCCATCTTCGGAGCCGGAGCGTGCAGCGGCTGCTCGATCCCCCTTACGAGCGTGTTACGGCTTGAGGGCCTTGCGCAGCCGGTCCTCTTCGACGCGCCAGTAGCCGTGCTCGGCGCCGTCGACCAGGATCACGGGCACGCGGTCGCCGTACTCCGCGCGCCACTCCGGGTCGGTGTCGACGTCCTGGGTCGTCCACCCGACGCCGAGCTCGCCGCAGATCCGCGCGACGTCCGCCTCCGCGACCTCGCAGAGGTGGCAACCGACCCGGCTCATCACCGTCACTTCGTGCGCCATGCCGTCTTTCCTACCGCAGCCGCACGCGGCGCAGCTTCCCGGTGGCCGAGTGCGGCAGCGACTCCGCGAACTCGACCAGGTGCGGCACCTTGTACCCGGCCAGGTGGGCCGTGCACTGGTCGACGACCTGCTGCTCGGACAGCGCCGCCCCGGCCGCCGGCACGACGAACGCCTTCACCGCTTCGCCGCTGCGCTCGTCCACGACCCCGACGACCGCCGCCTCGGCCACCTCCGGCAGCTGCCCGATGACCTCCTCGACCTCGCGCGGGAAGACGTTGAAGCCGTTGACGATGATCAGGTCGTTGGCCCGGTCGACCAGGTGCAGGTCGCCGTCGACATCGAGGTAGCCGACGTCGCCGGTGCGGAACCAGCCCTCGTCGTCCGGCCCGTGCTCGCCGTCGGGCCAGTAGCCGGAGAACAGGTTCGCGCCGCGGATCGACACCAGCCCGGTCTCGCCCTCGGCCTCGAAGACGTCGTCGACGTCGTCCGGGTCGAGCGGCACGGCCTGGTCGGTGCCGTCGCTGTCGACCAGCCGCAGCTCGATCCCGGGCAGCGGCCGCCCGACCGACCCGGGCTTCGGGTAGCCGGTGACCAGCGTCGACGTCACCACCGGGGCGCACTCGGTGAGGCCGTAGCCCTCGTAGACGTCCAGGCCGGTGGCCTCGCGGATCGCGCCGAGGACCTTCGGGTGCAGGGGCGCGGCGCCCGACGTCATCCGGCGCAGCGTCGCGAGCTTGGCGCGCAGTTCGTCGGCGCCGAGGGCGGCGAACTCCGTGTACATCGTCGGGACGCCGGTGATCGTCGTGACGCCGTGTTCGGCGCAGTCGTCGAGCGTGCGCTGCGCCTCGAAGCGCTCCGAAAGGATCGCGGTCGCGCCGACGGCCGTGGCGTGCAGCAGGCCGGGCCCGAGACCGTAGACGTGGAAGAGCGGGATGGTGATCAGCACGCGGTCGTCGTGGTCGAGGACGCCGTCGACCTCGTCGAGCTGCGCCAGGTTCGCCAGCAGCGCGCGGTGCGAGAGCATCACGCCGCGCGGCGGCCCGGTCGTGCCGGAGGTGTAGGAGACGACGGCGATGTCCTCGCCGCCGCGGCCGGCGTCCTCGGCTACTCCATCCGGGTCCGATTCCGGCGTGAGCCCGCTCACCCCGGCCGGCAGCTCCTCGTCGGCGTGGCGCGTGATGACAACCTTGGCACCGCTGTGGTCGAGCAGCTTCGCCAGCTCGGGGCCCGGGGCCTGCGGCGACATCGGCACGACGACCGCGCCGGCGCGCAGGGCGCCGAAGAACGCCACCACGAAGTCCACCGACGTCGGCAGCCGCAGCGCCACCCGGTCGCCGGGTTCGACACCGGCGTCCACGAGCCGCCTGGCCTGCGCCTGCGCGGCCGCGTCCAGCTCGCGGTAGGTCAGGCCGTGCCCGGTGCCGGTCTCGCGCACGGCCGGGTGCTCCGGCCAGGTCGCCGCCGCCCGCGTGAGCAGCCCGCCGACCCCCGACTGCGTCGCCTCTGGAGCACTCACGCGCGGTCCACCTCTCTTCTCCCGGCCAAACCGTTGCAAGTCTGTCATTCGGAGCGACGTCATGGGTGCTGACCGCGAGCGTCGCGTCTGCACAACCCCGGAGCCACTACCTACTTCGCGGTAACTACACGTATGCTGCACTGCGTCGCGGGGTGGTGTTGATCACCGCCGCGACCGGAGAGAGGGAGTCGCCGTGACGAACTTGCCTGCCCACGAGGCCGTGGGGCATGCGAGCCGGCAGGCCCCTGCTCGCCCGTGGTCCGGGGGTACCGTGGCCCGCTGGGTCAGAGCCGCCGCCGGAGGTGCCGCCCGATGACCGTGCCGACCGCCGTGAGCCGCGGGCCCGTCTTCATGTTCGCCGAGCGCGTGTTCGGGCGTTCCGCGTCCGTGCCGCTGAGCAGGCAGAACTCCGACGACGAGCGCGCCGAAGCCGCGAAGGCCGAGGCCTGGGACCTGGTGCGCGCCGCGCAGGACGGTGACTCGTCCGCGTTCGGCCGGCTCTACGACCGCTACGTCGACGTCGTCTACCGGTACGTGCTCTTCCGCCTGGGCGACCGCGACCTGGCCGAGGACGTCACCAGCGAGACGTTCCTGCGCGCGCTGCGCCGGATCACGTCGGTGAGCTACCAGGGCCGTGACGTCGGCGCCTGGTTCGTCACCATCGCCCGCAACCTCGTGCTCGACCACGTCAAGTCCAGCCGGTTCCGCCTCGAAGTCGTCACCGACGAGGTCACCGAGCCCGGCTCGGCACCCTTCAGCGTCGGCGCGACCGCCCAGGCGGGCCCCGAGCAGGAGGCCATCTCCCGCGCGACCCGCACCGAGCTGCTGCGCTGCGTCGCGGAACTGGGCGACGACCAGCGGGAATGCATTGTCCTGCGGTTCCTGCAGGGCCTGTCGGTGGCGGAGACGGCGCAGATCATGAACCGCAACGAAGGGGCGATCAAGGCGCTCCAGCACCGCGCCGTACGCCGTTTGGCACAACTTCTGCCCACGGGATTGCGCTGATCCCGCGAACTTTCCGGTCCGTCGACCGAAACCGGTAACCCTCACGCCTTCTGGATCGTTACTCCTGCCAGACCGGTGTCAGGACCGGCCACGGCCCGAGATGGAGCAGCGCAGTGAGGTTTGCGCGTGAGCGAGCCGAAATCGACCGGTTCGCGCGTGCCCTGGAGCCGTCCCCGAAGCAGCGGGACGGTGAATTCGCCGACGAACTGGCCCTCGTCGGCGCATTGCGCGAGCTCGGTGCGGCCGGGGCCCCGGACCTGGAGACGCGGCAGCGGATCCGCGCGGAGATCGCGGGCCGCCTGGAGACGGCGGCGGCCACCCCGCGTCGGAGGTGGCGGCCGCGGACCGCCGACCTGGTGGCCGCCGCGCTCTTCCTGTTCCTCGTCCTCTCCGGTCTCACCCTGGTGCTGTCGCGCAACGCAGTACCCGGCGACGCGTTGTACGGCGTCAAGCGCGCCGGGGAGTCGACGTCGCTGGGCCTGACCTTCGGCGACGAGGCCCGCGCCCGCAAGCACCTCGAGTTCGCCACGAACCGCGTCACCGAGCTCGGCGAGATGGCCGCGCAGGGCGCGAGCCAGGCCGACTACCAGACCGCGTACAACGACTTCGCCGCCGACCTGAAGGCCGGTGTCGCCCAGATGGCGACGGTGGCGACCAGCGACGGCGGCGGCGCGCAGGCGCTCGCGGACGTCCGGCTGTGGGCGCGGAACCAGGAGGCGCGGCTCGCGGAGCAGCGGCCGACGCTCCCGGCGAGCGCGGCCCCGGTGTTCGACGACGTGCGGAACCTCCTCGGCAAGGTCCAGGAACGCACGAGCGGGCTGGCCGCGCGGATGAACTGCTACCAGATCACCACCGGCACGTCCGACGACCTGGGCCTGCTCCCGGCGACCGGCGAGTGCACCCAGCGGCCGGCGCCCTCGGCGGGCGGCGACCCGGCGTCGTCGGCGCCCCAGGCGCCGACGACCGAGACGACCCCGGCGCCGACGACCACCACCCAGCCGCCGCCGTCGGAAGCGGCCACGACGCCCGGCGTCCCGAAGGCGACCGGCGGGGTCACGCCGCCCCCGGTGTACGGCCAGGTGCCGACGACCACCCCGCGGCTGCCGGTGACGTCGACCACCACACCGCCACCGCTGGTTTCGATCCCGCCGCTGCTCCCGGGTCTGCCGCCGATCGTCATCGGCTGAGGTCCGGGCCACACCTGCGACGGGGCGGTGGGCGGCTCGCTACGCTGTGCGAAGGATCCGGACGTTCGCAGGGACGTGGAGGCGGTGTGCGTGTCAGCTTGGCGTGGCAGGGATAAGAGTCAGGAGCTGGAACGGCTCGCCACGCTCGCGGGCGAGGCGTCGGCCGAGGCCGCCCACGCTCTTTCGGAACCGCCTTCTCCGCCGGCGCCGCCCGACCTCACCGCGGCCGCGTTCTTCGACGTCGACAACACGATGATGATGGGCGCGTCGATCTTCTACTTCGCGCGCGGCCTCGCCGCCCGGAAGTTCTTCACGTCGTCGGACCTGGCCGGGTTCGTCTGGGGCCAGATCAAGTTCCGGCTCGGCGGCCGCGAGAACAAGGAAGACATCAAGACCCACCGCGAACGCGCACTGTCCTTTGTGGCCGGCCGCACGGTGGCCGAGCTGACGTCGATCAGCGAAGAGATCTACGACGAGCTGATGGCGGACAAGATCTGGTCCGGCACGCGCGCGCTCGCGCAGATGCACCTGGACGCGGGCCAGCGCGTCTGGCTGGTGACGGCCACGCCGATCGAGCTGGCGGCGATCATCTCGCGCCGCCTGGGCCTGACCGGCGCGCTGGGCACGGTGGCGGAAACCCGCGACGGCGTCTACACGGGCCGCCTGGTGGGCGACCTCCTGCACGGCCGCGCGAAGGCGCACGCGGTCCGGGCCCTGGCGTCGCGCGAGGGCCTGAACCTCAAGCGCTGCACGGCGTATTCGGACTCGGCCAACGACATCCCGATGCTTTCCGCGGTCGGGACGGCGGTGGCGGTGAACCCCGATGGTGGCCTTCGGGACGTCGCCCGCGCGCGCGGCTGGGAGATCCGGGACTTCCGGACCGGCCGCAAGGCCGCGAAGATCGGGGTGCCGTCGGTGCTGGGCGCGGGCGCGCTGGCCGGCGCGGTGGCGGCGGGAATGGCTTACCGCCGCCGCTGAGCGTCAGCCCCGGAAAACGGACTTCCGCTGCGAAAGCCGGCGGTACAGCGTCTGCTGGATGGACTCGCGGACCTGGTCCGTCAGCTGGAACACCAGCATCGGGTCCTCCACGGCCTCCGGGCCGTACGCGTCCGTCGGGATCGGCTCGCCGAACTCGATGCTCCACTTCGTCGGCAGCGGGATCGCGCCCAGCAGGCCGAAGTGCGGGAACAACGGCGTCACCGGGAAGTACGGCAACCCGAACATGCGCGCCAGGAGCTTGATGTCACCCAGCTTCGGGTAGATCTCCTCGGCCCCGATGACCGAGACCGGGATGATCGGCACGCCCGCGCGCAGCGCCGCCGACACGAAGCCGCCGCGGCCGAAGCGCTGCAGCTTGTACCGGGACGAGAACGGCTTGCCGACGCCCTTGAAGCCCTCCGGCCAAACCCCGACGAGCTCACCGCCGCGCAGCAGGCGTTCCGCGTCCTCGTTGCAGGCCAGCGTCTGCCCGGACTTGCGGGCGAACGAACCCACCAGCGGCACCTGGAACACCAGGTCGGCGCCGAGGCCGCGCAGGTGCCGGCCGCCCGTCTCGTCGTGGACCGCCACCGCCGTCATCAGCGAGTCGAGCGGGATCGTGCCCGAGTGGTTGGACACCAGCAGCGCGCCGCCCTCGAGCGGCAGGTTCTCGACGCCGAACGTGTCGACCCGGAACCACTTCTTGTACAGCGCCCGCAGCGGCGGCAGGAACACCGCGTCCGTCAGCTCGGCGTCGAAGCCGAACTCGTCGACCGTGTAGTCGCCCGTCAGCCGGTCGCGGAGGAAGCCGAGCGCGGAGCGGGCCGCGTCCGAAAGGACGTCCGGCGCCTGCGCCACCCGCTCACCGCCGGGGAACGGGACGACCGGCGCGTCGGCTTCCCGCACGCGTTGGTCCCGCTCGGCCTCCGGCTTCTCCCGGCCTGGCCCGTGCAGGGGGATGACCTGTGCCTCGGCACCGCCCACCGTCTCCGCCTCGCTTTCGTCCAAGTCGTACGGCCTGGTCACCGGCTCGCCTGCCCGGTAGCCGCAGCGACGAGCACTTTGCCGGCCAGGCCGGCCAGCTTGCCGCCGTCGAGCACCGGCCGCAGGCCGCGCCCGGTGATGTAGTCGTCGAACGCCTCACGCGTCGTCCACCGCGGGGTGTAGCCGAACTCGTTCTTCAGCTTGGCGATGTCGACGACCCGGCCGAAGTTCAGCAGCCGGACCTGGTCGGCGGAGAAGTCCACGACGCGGGCGCCGCGCAGGACCTTGCCGACCGACGGCACCACGCTCCGCGGCATCGGCAGCTCGACCCGGCCCGCTCGCCGGATCGCCTGCGAGAGGGTGAGTACCCCTTCCGAGCCGACGTTGAACACGCCGGGCCGATCCGTCAGAGAAGCCTTTTCCAGCACGGCCAACGCGTCCGACGAGTGCAACAGTTGCAGCCGGGCGTCGTAGCCGAAGACCGTCGGGACGACCGGCAGCGCGAAGTATCGCGAAAGGACGGTGTCGGTCGACGGCCCGATGATGTTGGCGAAGCGGAACAACGTCGTGGTGATGTCGGGACGGCGCCGCACCAGGCCGCGCACGTAGCCCTCCATCTCGACGGCGTCCTTCGCGTACCCGCTCGACGACGTCGGGATGAGCTCCGAGTCTTCGGTGAACACCGCCTGCGAGCGGGCGCCGGCGCCGTAGACCGCCGCCGTCGACTTGACCACCAGCTTCTTGACCAGCGGCGAGCGCTGGCACGCGGCCAGCAGCCGCATGGTGCCGATGACGTTGACTTCCTTGATGGCCGTGCGGCGCCCGGGGCCCGCCGGGTGCGCGGTGCACGACGCGTGGATCACCGTGTCGACCTTCGCGGTGCTGATCACCTTCGCGATCAACGGGTTCCGGATGTCCGCGCGGACGAATTCCGCGTGCCCCATGCGCTGCAGCACCGTCTTGTCCGGGGCGACCGTGTCGACACCGATGACCCGCTCGAAGTCGGGGTTGTTGCCCAGCCGGGCGAGGAGCTTCCCGCCCAGTTCCCCGGCGACCCCGGTGACGAGCACGATGTTCGACGGCATACGACTCCCTGCGGCGTAGGGCGTGGTGGGGGTGGACGATCACCCGAAGTGCGCGAACCTGCACTCACTGGAAGCATCGCGCGGACGCCCTTGAGATGTTACCGCTCTTCAGTGGTAGCTCCGGGGTGTCTTACGTGCTATTAACCGCATCGCGCCGGAATGCGACGCAGACCTCACTCGAACGGGGGGAACCGGCCCACCAAATGGACGTGGCCCGTCCAGAGACTGGACGGGCCACGGCTGCGCACGGCTGGGTCTTACTTGCCGGCCTTACGACGCTGCACTCGCGTGCGGCGCAGCAGCTTGCGGTGCTTCTTCTTCGACATGCGCTTGCGGCGCTTCTTGATCACAGAGCCCATGGGCGCTCCTTAGGTCGTCGTCGGTCACGCTGCCCGGCGCAGCGTCCAACGGGTGGAGCGCACAGGCACGAGCGGTCTACCAGGTTACTCGGCTCCTCCGGCGGGCCGGTCGGCGGGCGGGCCGTAGCCCGGCGCGCCGCCGGCCGCGGCGAACTCAGCCCACGTCGTAGTAGGCGCCCTGGAGGTACTCGTGCACTGCTTTCTCCGGCACCCGGAAGGACTTCCCGACCCTGACGGCGGGCAGCTCACCCGAGTGCACGAGACGGTAGACGGTCATCTTGGAGACCCGCATCAGCGTGGCCACCTCGGCGACCGTCAGGAACTGGACCTGCCCGACAGCCGGCAGATCCTCCTTCTTGTTCGGCGACATGTTTACCGCGTCCTTCGACACGTGTCGCGCCACGAGGCTTCCCCACCTGTGGTATCGACACGCACGTGCTCTATCGAGAGTAGCGGGACTGGTGGGACTAATGCGACGCCTGTCACCGAGATGGGCCCTTACCAGCGCTAACGCACGGGCACCCGCGCGTGCAAGACCGCCGGAATCGCCCATTACAGCGAATCCGGGCGCGCGGTGCCCGGTTCGAGGGGCAGCCGCAGCGCGCGGACGGTGAACGAGATGGCGTGGTACCAGCCGCAGACGAGCAGCAGGTCGAGCGCGCCGTCCTCGCCGGCGGCGGCCACCAGCGCCGACCAGGTCCCGTCCGCGAGGTCGCTGGTGGCGTGCAGCTCGTCGACGGCCGCGAGCACCGCCCGGTCCCCCGCGTCCCAGCACGCGTCGGCCGGGCTGCCCGTGGCCAGCGAGCGGACCTGCTCCGCGCCGAGACCGGCCTTCTCGGCGAAGACCGCGATGTGGACGCCCCATTCGTAGTCGGCGCCGCACAGGGCGGTGGTCCGGTCGATGACCAGCTCGCGCTGCCGGACGGTCAGCGCGGACTGCCGCGAGAAGTAGTAGCGGCCCCACTCCGCGATCCCGCGGGCCAGGTCGGGACGCCGGGCCCAGACGCGGAAGAGCCGAAGGGGCGGCCCCAGCCGTTCGAGGAGCGAGGCCGTCTCGGCGTCGAACGGCGGCTCGAGCGGCGCAATCCGGGGCTGCTTCGATTTCAGAGGCATACCGGGCAAGCTAACATCGGCGCTTCGGAAAGGAAAGCACGATGACCCCACTACCCGGCCGTCCCGTCCGGGGGTCCACGACCGGCCGCCCGGTGATGGCGCTGCTCGACCTGCTCGGCCGGCGCTGGGCGCTGCGGATCCTCTGGGAGCTGCGCGACGACGCGAAGCCGACGTTCCGGCAACTGCAGCAGCGCTGTGACGGCGTCTCGTCGAGCGTCTTGACCACCCGCCTGCGCGAACTCGGCGAAGCGGACCTCGTCGACCACGCCGGCGACGGCTACGCGCTCACCGAGCAGGGGAAATCCCTGTTCGGGACGCTCGTCCAGCTGGACGCCTGGGCGAACGGCTGGCGGCCCCGTCAGCCTTCGTGAGCTTTGCCCAGCTCCACCGAGCGGTCCTTGGCGGCCTCGATGGCGGCGAGCAGCGCCGCGCGGACGCCGTGCTTCTCCAGCTCGCGGATCGCGTTGATGGTGGTCCCGGCGGGCGACGTGACGGCCTCGCGCAGCAGCACCGGGTGCTCCTCGGACTCGGCGAGCATCTTCGCCGCGCCGACGGCCGACTGGATGATCAGCTGCCCGGCCAGCGCCCGCGGCAGCCCGAGCAGGATGCCGGCGTCGATCATGGCCTCGACCAGGTAGAAGAAGTACGCCGGGCCGGAGCCCGAAAGCGCGGTGACGGCGTCCTGCTGCGCTTCGGGCACCTCGACGACCTGGCCGACGTGCGAGAGCAGGTCGTGCACGATCGCCAGGTGCTCGGCGGTCGCGTGCCGCCCGGCCGAGATGGCGCTCATGGCCTCGTTGACCAGCATCGGCGTGTTCGGCATGACCCGCACCACGGGCACGCCGTCGGCGAGCCGGCGCTCGTAGAGCGAGGTCGGCAGCCCGGCGCACAGCGACACGACGAGCGACGACGGCCCGAGCAACGGCGCGAGCTCGTCGAGCACCGGGTCGATGTCCTGCGGCTTCACGGCCACGACCAGGACGTCGGCCTGCTTCGCGGCATCCTCAACCTCGACACCGCGGATGCCGTAGCGCGCGGTGAGTTCCTCGACGCGCGCCGGGTACCGCTCGGTGAAGAGCAGGTCGCCCGGCTCGTGGCCGCCGTGCAGCAGCCCCGAGAGCAACGCCTCGCCGATCTTTCCCGCACCCAGCACCGCGATGACCGTCATGCCGTAAAGCGTGCCAAACGCGCCTCAGGCACCCGGTGCCGGGGCGAGGCCCAGCTGCCGGGCCTGGCACACCAGCCGCCCCTGGGAGTCGACCACCGTGGCGTCCGAGTCGAACCAGGACTCGTGGACCGACCTCGACTCGACCACCACGCGGAGCCAGCCCGGGGCCGGGCGGGTGCGCAGCAGGGCCGTCAGCTGGACCGTCGGGGCCCAGCCGATGCGGCCCAGGTTCATCACCACCGGCGGGTTGACGTCGGAGGCGAGCAGCGTGAAGTACGGGTCGACCAGGCCGTGGCGCGGCCGGACCCACAGCCGCATCCGGGGCGGCTCGCCGGTGCGGCCGGCCAGGTAGCCCGCGGTCGCCGGGTCGAGCCGCACTTCACAGCCCTTGGCCAGGTTGAACGGGCCCTCGGGACTCTCCGGCATGGCGAGCGCGCCGGGTGCGGGCTCGGCCGGCATCGACGGTACGTCCGTCCACTCCGGGCGCCGCATCGGCAGCCGCCCGGTCGTCACCCTCGCCTCGACGCAGCTGCGGCCCCGCTGCTCCAGCCGGACCTCGACGACCGTCGCGCGGCGGCCGACCTTGCGGACGTCCGTGCGCAGCAGCACCGGCCCCAGGGCCGGCGCGTGCAGGAACTCCGCGCTGACGACCAGCGGCTCCGCGTGCGGCTCGCCGCGTTCGTGCAGGGCGGAGATCGCCGCCCGGGCCAGCAGGGCCAGCAGGAAACCCCCGTGCGGGTGCGAGCCGATGGCCCACTCCGCACGCAGCACCGCGGTGAAGGTGCCGTCCCCCAGCGACCGCGCCGCACTCGCCACGTCGAAGGACGCGACGGTGCCGTCCGGTCCGCTCACGAACGCGCCGTGCCGATGGGGGAATCCGGGTAGGTGACGATCAACGAGCGCGACGGGTTCACAGTCGGAACTTTACGTGTTCGACCGGCGGAAATGGAGGCGGGAGCAGCCGTGTCTGTCCGAAAGTGCGCAATTACTGGCCGAGGTGGAATCGCGCGAACAGCACTGCCTCGGCCAGATCGCGGACCCGCTCGGCCCCGGTGAGGGCGTGCCGCGTGTTGACCTCCAGCACGATCTGCCCGGCGAAACCGCTGCTGACCAGCTTTTCCAGGAGTTCGGCGCAGGGCTGACCACCCCGTCCGGGTACCAGGTGTTCGTCCTTCGGGACGCCGGTCCCGTCCGCCAGATGGACGTGCGAGAGGCCTTCACCCATTCGCTGCGCCAGCGCGAGCGCGTCCATCCCGGCTGCCGCTGTGTGGGACAGGTCGAGCGTGTAGTGCCGGAAACCGACGTCCGTCGGGTCGATCGACGGCCGGAACGCGGACACGCGCGAATTCCGGGAACCGCCCGGCGGGCGGACCTTGAACATGTTCTCGACGGCGATTTCGATCCCGCTGGTCTCTTCCAGCTCGTCGACGAGATCGCCGAACGCGTCGCCGTAGCGGCGCTGCCAGCGGAACGGCGGGTGCACGACGACCGTGCGCGCGCCGAGCTCCTGGGCGGCCTCGACGGACATCCGCAGCCGCACCACCGGGTCCGGCGACCAGATCCGCTGGGTGATCAGCAGCGACGGCGAGTGGATCGACAGCACGGGCACCCCGGTGCGGCGCGACCAGCGGCGCAGCGCCGAAACGTCCTGGCTGACGGCGTCGGCCCAGACCATCACCTCGACGCCGTCGAAGCCGAGCTCGGCGGCCAGCTCGAAGGCCGTCCCCGCCTTGAGGGGCCACACGGACGCCGTGCTGAGCCCGACGGGGACCGGCTGCTCGTCTGTCACGCGCGCCATCCTGCCCCGTCACCGACGGTGCGGGGAATCGCCGGGCCGCGAAGGGGACGCGGATCTCACCGCGTCCCCGCCGGACGTCAGCGGCCGACGAGCAGCAGGGCCGCCGGGGACACCGTGACCACCAGGCCGACCAGCACCGCGAGCACCGTCGTCTGCAGGTCCTCGGCGCGGCGGATCTTCCGCACGATCCAGACCAGCGCGACGACCACCAGCAGCGCCGCCACCAGGGCGGCCGCCGGGATGTTCACCCAGAGCCAGTTGAACCCGAGCCACACGGCGGCGCCGCCGACGACACCCATCGCCAGCTGGCCGGCCAGCGCCAGCCACGCCTTGCCGGGCGAGGTCTCGGGCTCCTCCGCGGCCACCGGTTCCGGCGGGACGTCGTCGTACTCGTCGTCCTCGTAGCCGTATTCGTCGTGCTCGAAGTCCGGGCCGTCCGCCGGGTAGCCGTCGGCGAACTCGCGCTCGTACGGCTCGAGGTCGTCCGGGATCGGCGTGCGCGACGCGCGGTCGCCGGGCGCGAACGGCATCGGCGGCGGGTACGCGCCCGTCGGCGGGCCCGCGTCGTAGGCGGCCTGGTAGCCGCTGCTCTCCGGCGCGAAGCCGTCGGGCTCGAAGTCGTCCTCGGGGTAGCCGTCGTCCGGGGTTTCGGTGGGCACCACCGGCATGACGCCGATCTCGGTGTCCTCCATCTGCTCCTTCTGCCGGCGCTTGCGCCAGTTCGCCAGCCCCGCGGGCGACGAAGGCTCGTCCGCCTTCTTCGGCGGCGCGGGCGGTTCCTCGTCCGGGACGGCCGAGAACTGCTCGGTGTAGGCCTCCTGCTGCGGCTGCGGACGGCGGGCCGGGGCCCGGCGCGGGCGCCCGGGCGCCGCGGGCGGCGTCGCGAAGGTGCCGCTGGCCATCGGGCCCGGCGGGACGTCGGCCTCGGCGTCCGGGGTGCCGTTGAGGCCGTCGAGCCGGGCCGACAGGGGACCGCCGGCCGGGGGTGGCGTCGGCAGCTGCTGCGACGCCTGGGGCGGCGGCCCCGGGCGGCGCCGGACCGGCGGGACGGCCCCGCGGGTCTCCTCGGCCGCCGGCGGCGGGGCCGGCAGCTGCTGCGAAGGCTGCGGGGGCGGCGGCTGGCGCCGGGGTGCGCGCGGCGGCACCGGCAGCTGCTGCGACGCCTGGGGCGGGGCCGGCGGCTCCTGCGGCGGCCGCGAGAACTGCCCGGACTCCTGCGGGCGGGCGTACTGGCCCGACTCCTGCGGCGCCGGGCGGGCGTACTGGCCGGACTCGGCGCCGCCGGGAGCGGGCCGGGCCGGGGGCGGCGGGGGTGGCGGGACCGGCCGCGGCAGCGGCTGGGAGTCCTGCGGGACCGCGCGGGGTGCGGGCGGCGGCGGGGACGGCGGCTCGGCGCGGCGCCGTCCGGCGGGCCGCGAAGGCGGCGGCGGGGTGCCTTCGGAGGCGACCCGGTCGATGATCGCCTGCGGGCCGGTGTCGCCGACACCGGGACGCCGGTGCGAGCCGGTCGCGCCGGGCGGGGCTTCGGGGGTGCCCGGCTCGTCGTCGTCATCGGCCGCGCGCCGGCGGCGACGGCGTCCGCCGTCGACCTGGGCGCCGTGCTGGGCGAGCAGCTCAGCCACGGTCTTCTGCGGCTGATCGCCTCCGGTCTGGTCCGTCATACCTGGTATTCCCCTGCGCGCTCCGGGTCCTCGGCGTTCGGCGAAGCGGTACCCGACGGCACGCCGGCGGCGCAGCGCGCGCTGTACGCCGTCCTCTGCATGTCCGTCACCTCTCCACCGTGCCCGTCCACCTTCCGGGAAGTCCAGCCGCGTGCTTTCACCGGTCCTCCTGTGCGCCGAAGCGCGCCACGAGAGCCGCTCCAGTCTCATCCGCGCCGTTGGAATGGTCCAGCCGCCGCAGGATCACACCCTCTCGCAGAGCCCATGGGCAGATCTCGAGTTCCGCCAAACCCAGGGCCCGCATCGTGGCCTGCGCGACGAGCGCCCCCGCCACCAGCTGGTGCGACCGGCTCGAGCTGACTCCTTCGAGCTGAGCCAGATCGGCCGAGGTCATCCGGGAGATGAAGGCCAGGAGCTGGCGCAACGCGGTGTCCGTGAGCGTACGTCGCACGCGCGGGCCCGCCGCCGAGGGGGCGGCGCCGGTCAGCCGGGCGAGGGAGCGGAACGTCTTCGACGTCGCGACCACACGATCGGGTTCACCCCATTTGGTGACCTTCCGCGCGAGCTCGGTGAGCTGGTCGTCCAGCCACGCCGACGTCGCGACGAGCTCGGAGCGCGTCGGCGGGTCGTGGCGGAAGCGGGTGCGGGTGGTGCGGCCGGCGCCCAGCGGCAGCGATTCGGCCAGCACGGGCTCTTCGTCGCGGCCCATCGCGATTTCGAGCGAGCCACCGCCGATGTCGAGCACGAGCAGCTGGCCGGCCGACCAGCCGTACCAGCGGCGGACGGCCAGGAAGGTGAGCCGGGCCTCGTCGACCCCGGACAGGACCTGCAGCTCGACGCCGGTGCGGTCGGCCACGCGGGCCAGCACCTTGGCGGAGTTCTTCGCTTCGCGGACCGCGGAGGTGGCGAACGCCATGACCTCCTCGCAGCCCAGCCGGGCCGCGGCGTCCTTCGCGGATTCGACGGCGGTCACGAGGTCGTCGGACCCGGCCTTGCTGAGCTCACCGCCGGGGGTGAGCTGCTCCGCCAGGCGCAGCACGGACTTCTCGGAATGCATCGGCGTCGGGTGGGCGCCACGGTGGGCGTCGACCACGAGCAGGTGGACGGTGTTGGAACCGACGTCGAGTACCCCTAGGCGCACGGGGATCCAGCGTACCGGGATCGGCGCCAGGTCTCGAACATGTAACCAACAACACTCGGTGCGGTACCGCCCCGGCGCGCCTCCCACCGGGGCGGCAACCGCACGAAAAGGGGCTTATGTCTCGAACTTGTACCCGAGGCCGCGCACCGTCACCAGGTGCCGCGGCGAACCCGGGTCCGGCTCGATCTTCGAGCGCAGGCGCTTCACGTGGACGTCGAGGGTCTTCGTGTCGCCGACGTAGTCCGCGCCCCACACCCGGTCGATGAGCTGCCCGCGCGTCAGCACCCGGCCGACGTTGCGCAGCAGGTACTCCAGCAGGTCGAACTCCTTGAGCGGGAGCGAAACCTCCTGCCCGTCCACGGTCACGACGTGCCGCTCGACGTCCATCCGCACCGGGCCGGCCGAGAGCACCAGCGGCGCCAGCTCGCCTTCCGTGCCCGGCTCGCCGCCGCGGCGCAGCACCGCGCGGACCCGCGCGATCAGCTCGCGCGCCGAGTACGGCTTGGTGACGTAGTCGTCAGCGCCCAGCTCCAGGCCGACGACCTTGTCGATCTCGCTGTCGCGCGCGGTCACCATGATGACCGGCACGGCCGAGCGCTGGCGCAGCTGCTTGCAGACGTCGGTGCCGCTCATCCCCGGCAGCATGAGGTCCAGGAGCACGATGTCGGCGCCGTTGCGGTCGAACTCCTCGAGCGCGGCCTGGCCGGTGCCGGCCACGGCCGCGGTGAACCCTTCCTTGCGCAGCAGGAAGGCGAGCGGGTCGGCGAACGACTCCTCGTCCTCGACGATGAGAACCCTGGTCACAGGTTTCCTCCATGATCTGGGCTTTCCTGCCCGGTAACCACGAGCCTCTGGGTGCGCTCGGGGGTCTTCTCCTGCCGTGGTCCCGGCGAGGTCTTGGCGGCCTTGGCCGGCTCGGGGGCCGGTTCGGGGCGGACGTGCGCGGGGATGCGCAGGGTGAACGTCGAGCCGGTGCCGGGACGGCTCCACAGCCCGACCGAACCGCCGTGGTTGGCCGCCACGTGCTTGACGATCGCCAGGCCCAGCCCGGTGCCGCCGGTGGCGCGCGAGCGGGCCTTGTCCGCGCGGTAGAAGCGCTCGAACACCCGCTGCTGCTCTTCCTCGGCGATGCCGATGCCGCGGTCGGTGACGGCGATCTCGACCATCCCGTCCGCGAGCCGGCGCGAGATCGACACCGGGCTGCCGGCCGGCGAGTACGCGACGGCGTTCTCCAGCAGGTTCGACAGCGCGGTGACCAGCAGCGTCCGGTCGCCCTCGATGAGCAGGCCGCTGGGGGTGTCGGTGGTGATCCGGATGTGGGCCGACTCGGCCGAGAGCGTCGTCCGCCCGAGCGCCTCGCGGACGACCGCGTCGACCTCGACGACGTTGAGGTCCGGCAGCCGCTCGGCGCCCTGCAGCCGGGAGAGCGCGATCAGCTCGGTGACGAGCTGGCCGAGCCGGGTGGACTCGCGGAGGATCTTGCCGCCGAAGCGGCGGACCTCCTCGACGTCCTCGGCGGCGTCGAGCACGGCCTCGGTGAGCAGTGCGATCGCGCCGACCGGGGTCTTCAGCTCGTGGCTGACGTTGGCGACGAAGTCGCGGCGCACGGCCTCCAGCCGGATGGCCTCGGAGTGGTCGACCGCCTCGACGACGGTGAAGCCGTCGCCGAGGGGCCGCACCTGGCCGAGCACCGCCTCCAGCTGGCGGCCGCGCGCCTCCAGCGGTGAAAGGTCGATCTCCATCGGCTCGTCGGTCTCGACGACCTGTTCGGCGGCCTTGCGGGCCCGCGGGTCGGCCTGGTTGACCTTGACGAGGCCGAGCTCGTACGCGCGCGGGTTGTGCAGCACCATGTCGCCGAACTTGTTGAGCACGACGACGCCGTTGTGGGAGGACCGGACCAGCCGTTCGAGGAGCTCCGCGACGGTCGGGCCCGGCGGACGGGCTTCTTCGCGGCGGGTCCTCGCCCGGGCGAGGAAGTAGCCGACCACCGCACCGGCCACCAGTGCCCCGATGGCCAGTGCGACAGAAACAGGCGTGGTCACAGGCCGATCGTAAGCCGTGATGTGGCCCTTCGGCCTAGCGTTGTCCGCCTTGTCGTGAGCACCGCGACACCTGGAGAAGACCTGTTCGCCGGTGCTTCAACCGGCGTTCACCCGATCGATTCCGCGGCGAGACATTCCGGGTGAATCACCCGTTCGCATCAAGGGTTTTCAGATCGTCGTCCGAGAGCCGCAGCGCGGCCGCGGCGACGTTCTGCTCGAGGTGCGCGATATCGCCGGTGCCCGGGATGGCCAGCACGTGCGGGCCCTGGTGGAGGGTCCACGCGAGCCGTACCTGCGCCGGGGTGGCGTCGTGCCGGCGCGCGACCTCCGCGACCCGCGCGTCCTCGCCCGTCCCGCTCGCGACGGCGAAGAACGGCACGAAGGCGATCCCCCGCTCGGCGCACATCCGGACGATCTCGTCGTCCTCGCGGCGCGCGGTGAGGCCGTACTGGTTCTGGACGCAGACGACCGGCGCGATCTCCAGCGCCTCGGTCAGGTGGTGCGGCGCGACGTTGGAGATGCCCAGTTCGCGGATGAGGCCTTCCGCGCGCAGTTCGGCGAGGGCGCCGAAGCCGTCGGCGAGCGAGCCCTCCCCGCGGTCGAGGCCCTGGCCGATCCGGTAGTTGGCGACGTCGAGGTGGTCCAGACCCAGCTCGCGCAGGTTCTCCTCGACCTGGGCGCGCAGCTGCTCCGGCCGCGCGGTGTAGAACGCGCCGGTGAAGTCGCGGCCCGGCCCGACCTTGGTGGTGATCGTGAGGTCGTCGTAGGGCGCGAGGGCGGTGTTGATCAGCTCGTTCGCCGAGCGCGGGCCGGCGAAGTAGAAGACGGCGGTGTCGATGTGGTTGACACCGAGCTCGACGGCGCGCCGCAGCACGGCGATCGACGTCTCGCGGTCGCGGATGCCACCGTCCGAAGTGGACATCAGGCGCATGGCGCCGAACCCGAGCCGGTTGACTTCGAAGGAGCCGAGCTGCCAGGTGCCCGCCGCGGCGGCGGGGGTGGTGGTGGTGTTCGTGGTCATGGCTCCAGCTTTCCGAGGGAGCGCTGGTGACCTCCGGGTTTGGCAGTTTGCTGCCACACTGGAATGCGTGGAGAGAGTCAGTGACGTCGTCGTGGTGCGCGGCGAAGCCGAGCTGTTCGAGCGGACCGCACACCTGTTCGCGACCGCGACCGAAGTCGCGTGCGCGGCCCGCGACCTGCACACCTGGTCGGTGGCGCACCCGACGGTGCCCGAGCGGGAGCAGGCCGTGCGCACGACTTCCGTGCGCAAGATGTACCTGCCCGGCGTGCTGTTCGACCCGGCACTGGCGGAGCACCTGCGGTTCATGGCCACCCACGGCGCGCGCATCCGGATCACCGAACGCGAGGTCAACGAGACGATCCTGCTCGACCGGCGGATCGCGATCGTCGCCGGCGACCAGGTCGGCGGCGTGCGCAGCTACACCGTCGTCAGCAGCCCGGAACTGGTCCAGGGCATCCAGTCGCTGTTCGAGGCGGCCTGGGCCGGCGGCACCGATCTGGAGTCCTACCAGGCGCGGTTCGCCGAGCTGGGCGCGCGCGAGATCCTCGAGCAGCTCGCGTCCGGCTGCAAGGACGAGACGGCGGCCCGCACCCTCGGCGTCGGACTGCGCACCTACCGGCGGCGGGTGGCCGAGGTGATGGCGATCCTCGGGGCGTCGTCCCGGTTCCAGGCCGGGGCGCGGGCCCGCGAAGCCGGGCTCTTGTGAAGCGGGCGGCGCTGCTCGCCCTGCTCCTGACGACCTCGGCGTGCACGTCGGCGATCTCCGGCGCGCCCGTGCCGCTCACCGGGAACCTCGCGCTCGTCGACGCCCTCGGCACCGGAGCCGCGCTCGACGGCGTGAAGTCGGCCGCCGAGGCGGTGTTCAGCTACGACTCCGCGAACCCGGCCGCGTTCGACCAGGCCGTCGCGGCGAACGTCACCGGGGCGGCGAAGGACCAGCTCACGAAGCTGTTCGACCAGGTCAGGAAGAGCCCGCAGCCGGTTCGCCTGACCACGCGGGTGCGGCAGGCGGCCGCGCTCGAGTTCACCGGCGACCGGGTCCGCGACCTGGCCGTGCTCGAACAGGACAGCGGCGCCACCAAGGGGTTGGCCACGGTCGCGTTCACCGGGCAGCGGTCGAACGGGCACTGGCGGCTCTCGGACATCGCCGTCAACCCGGCTCAGCCGCCGCTCGAGCCGCACGCCGACGACGGCAGCGCGGCGGGCGCGCGCGACGCGGCCGTGGCCGGCGCCCGCGCGGTCGCGGGCGGGCTGTTCACCACCGACAGCGCCGACCCGGAAGGCTCGTACGCGCGGGCGGAGGCGGTCATCACCGGCACCCTGCTGAGCGACTACCGGGCGAAGAAGGCCGACTACGTCGAGGCGATCCGCAAGAGCGGCACGAAGGTCGCCCTGGGCCCGGACCCGATGGCCGGGGTCGTCGCACTCGCCGACGGCAAGGCGGTCGTGTTGTTCTTCACGACGCTGCAGGTGGCCGACGCGACCGGCAAGGTCACCGGCAAGCCGTTCACGGCCGAGTTCGACGTCGCCCGCGAAGGCACGGCCTGGAAGGCCACGGCCATCCGCCCGCTCACCACGGCCTGACCCGCCGTGAAGGGCACCTTCACGGCGGTGAAGGTGCCCTCACGGCAAACGGGTCAGCGGCCCTGGTTGGCGACCGCGGCGGCGGCTTCCTTGGCGGCCTCGGGGTCGAGGTACTCGCCGCCCGCCTTCACCGGCTTCAGGTCGGCCGTGAGGTCGTAGCGCAGCGGGATGCCGGTCGGGATGTTCAGGCCGGCGATGTCGGCGTCGGAGATCCCGTCGAGGTGCTTGACGAGCGCGCGCAGCGAGTTGCCGTGCGCGGCGACCAGCACGGTCTTGCCCGCGCGCAGGTCCGGCACGATCGCGGACTCCCAGTACGGCAGGAGCCGCGCGACGACGTCCTTGAGGCACTCGGTGAGCGGCGCGTGGTCGCCGAGGTCGGCGTACCGGGGGTCGCCGACCTGGCTCCACTCGTCCTTCGGGTCGATCGGCGGCGGCGGGGTGTCGTACGACCGGCGCCAGAGCATGAACTGCTCCTCGCCGAACTCGGCGAGGGTCTGCTTCTTGTCCTTGCCCTGCAGCGCGCCGTAGTGGCGCTCGTTGAGGCGCCAGTCGCGCTTCACCGGGATCCAGTGCCGGTCGGCGGCGTCCAGCGCGATGTTCGCGGTGGAGATCGCGCGCCGCAGCAGCGAGGTGTGCACCACGTCCGGCAGCAGCCCGGCGTCGGCCAGCAGCTTGCCGCCCAGGCGGGCTTCGCCCTCGCCCTGCTCCGACAGCGGCACGTCCACCCAGCCGGTGAACAGGTTTTCCGCGTTCCACGTGCTCTGCCCGTGCCGCAGCAGCACCAACGTCCCGAGTTCAGCCATGCCGTCAGCCTGCCAGACGGGACCACGCGATCGACTGGTGACCTGGTGTCCTACGCAGAGTGTGTTACCGAGCAGTAACACCTTCACCCTCATGCAAGTCCGGGTGCCAACAACGCGCAAAATCCCCGCAACGGACTGCGCACCGTTATCGCCGTGAGGTAAATTCACTCGAACGGACTAGTGAGTAGTCTTGTGATTACAGGTCGAGATCTGACAGGTTGACTACGTCCCGAGCGGCCGGATTCCACGCACTCCCCGGCCCGCTTCGGGCGTTGACCGCGGCTCGTCTCCCCCCTGCCGAGCCGCGGCCCGCCGGCCCCGTTGGCATCCCCCTCGTCACCGGGTCCTGATCGGCGGGAACTTCAGCGGGGCGGCTCGAGATCGCGACTCCCCCCTCCCTCGAGCCGTCCCGCCTGCCCGCTTCACACCTCGGTCGGCACCGGCTCCGGCTCCGGCTTCGCGAGCCGACGGCGCCGGTTGAGCCGCCAGGCCACCCACCCGAGCGGGCCCACGACCAGCAGGAACGGCGCGATCGCGCCCAGCACCGTCAGCAGCCCGCCGCCGAAGGTCAGGAACGCGGACCAGCCGCCCGCGAGGCCGCCGAGGAAGCCGCTGTGGTCCTCCGGCGGGGGCGGCGGTGCGGCCACGCTGCGGATGGTCATCGCGACCGTCGCCATCGCAACGCTGCCCGCCAGGGAGTTCCGCTGCTGTTCGAGCGACTCCAGGGCCGACTCGCGGCTCGTCAGCTCGCTTTCGATCGACGTGATGTCCGACACGGACGTCGCCTGCGAGAGGAGCGCGCGGATCCGCTCGACCGACTTCCGCTGCGTCGTCAGCCGCGCTTCGACGTCGACGACCTGCTCGGTGACGTCCTGGGTGTTCAGCTCCCGCTTCACCATGCTCGAGCCGAGGTGCGAGAGCTGGTCGAGCACCGGGTCGAGCTTGTCCGAAGGCACCGCCAGCGACAACGTCGCCGACTCGTCGCCGGTGCTTTCCTGCCCGGTGTAGCCGCCCGCGCCCACCGCGATCCCGCGGGCCTGGGCGACGACGTCGACGACCTTCGTGGCGGTCAGCTCCAGCCGGGCGCTGCGCGACAGCTTGCGGTCGGTGGCACCGGCCTGCGGCGGCGTCACCTTCGACTCGGCCTTGCCCCCGGTCCCCTGCTGCGGCGCGGCCGGAACGCCGGCACTGTCCGCCGTGGACGATGCCCCGTTCTGCGCCGCCGAGCAGCCGGCCAGCGCCAGCGCCGCCGCCGTGATCGCGAGCGCCGCTCTCCATCGAGTCCGCATCCTGGTCTCCCTCCAGTTTTGCCTGGCGAGGAGACGGATGTCCGGTTCAGGGCCGTTGCACGGCCCGGGTCACGACTCGGTCAAGCCTGGTTCGTGCGGCTTCTCGGGCGCCACGAGGTGCTTGAACGCCTGCAGGTTCGCCAGGGACTCGCCGCGGGAGACGCGCCAGTCCCACTCGCGCTTGATCGACGTCGCGAAGCCGATTTCCAGCAGCGTGTTGAAGTCGCCGTCGGCGGCTTCGAGGACCTGGCCGAGCACCTTGTCGAGCTCGTCGGCGGACATCGTGTCCTTGCCGAACCGGCCGACCAGGTAGATGTCACCGAGACTGTCCACTGTGTAGTGAACGCCGTAGAGCTTCGCGTTGCGCTGCAACAGGAATCGGTAAACGTCCTCATGGGACTCGTCGGGACGCCGGCAGACGAAGGCTTCGACGGAGAACGCGTGGTCGCCGTCGACGAGCCACGCGTTTGTCTGCAGCTTCTTGGTCCCCGGCAGCGTGACGAAGTACTTGCCCGGCCCGCGTTTGTCGTACTCGAGCTCCGCCGAGTCCAAAGTAGACTGGATCAGCCGGTCCAGGCTCACACCGCCACCTCCGTGCGCAGGTCCAGGGCGCGCCGGAACGCGCCGGTGGCCTGAGCATAGATGTCGAGCAGCGCGTCGGTCGTGCGGCGCCAGGAGAACCGCTGCGCGTGCACGACGGCGTTGGCGCCGAGCTCGGCGCACCGCTCGGGGCGCAGCGCGACCGCGGCCAGCGCGTCCGCCCACTCCTCGGCGCCGTGCCCGGGCACCAGCAGGCCGGAGACGCCGTGCGGCACCGCCACCGGCAGCCCGCCGACCTCGGCCGCGACGACCGGGGTCCCGCAGGCCTGCGCCTCCAGGGCCACGAGCCCGAACGACTCGTTGTAGCTCGGCACCGCGACGACGTCGGCGGCGCGGAAGACGCGGGCGAGCGACTCGCCGGGCTGCGGCGGCAGGAACCGCACCTGCTGGTCGATGCCCAGCGAAACCGCCAGTTCGCGCAGGGCCTGCGGTTGTTCCAGCCCGGTGCCCGACGGCCCGCCGACGACCAGCACGACCAGGCGCGAAGCCAGCTCGGGACGCCGTCGCAGCATCGCCGCCGCTGCGTGCAGCAGCACGTCCGGCGCCTTGAGCGGCTGGATCCGGCCGGCGAAGGCGAGCACGACGTCGCCGTCGGCCAGGCCGAGCTCGGCGCGCGCGGCGGCCGTCGGACCGGGTGTGAAGCGTTCGAGGTCGACGCCCGGCGGCACGGCGTGCACCGCGTCCGGTTCGGCGTCGTAGAGGTCGATGAGCTGACGCGCCTCGACCGCGGTGTTGGCGACGAGCCGGTCGGCCTCGGCGACCACCTGCTCCTCGCCGATGACGCGGACGCGCGGTTCGGGCTTGTCCCCCTCGGCGAGCGCGGCGTTCTTCACCTTCGCCAGGGTGTGGGCGGTGTGCACCAGGGGCACGGACCACCGGTCGCGCGCGAGCCAGCCGACCTGGCCCGACAGCCAGTAGTGCGAGTGGATGAGGTCGTAGTACCCGGGCTCGTGGAACGCCTCGGTGCGCAGCACGCCGGAGGTGAACGCGCACAGCTGGGCGGGCAGCTCGTCGCGGCCCAGCGGCTCGAACGGCCCGGCCTGCACGTGCCGCACGGTCACGCCCGGCGCCAGCTCGGCCACCGGCGGCTGGTCGGACGCCGTGGCCCGGGTGAACACCTCGACCTCGACGCCACGGCGGGCCATCTCGGTCGCCGTCTGGCTGATGTACACGTTCATGCCGCCGGCGTCGCCGGTGCCCGGCTGCTCGAGCGGCGAAGTGTGGACTGAGAACACCGCGATCCGGCGCGGCGCAGCACGGAACCCCCGGATGGAGCTGGTCACCTGGTCTCGTCTCCCGCGTACGTCAGCATTCCTCGGCGAACTGCCGCAGCACCGCGTCGAACTCGGCCGCGGACTCGGCGAAGGGCGCGTGGCCCCCTTCAGCAAACCAACGCCCGACCGCACCCGGAATCTTCCCGAGTGCGTACTCGGCCACCGAGGGCTCGATCACGGGGTCGGCCGTGCCGTGCACGACCAGGGCCGGCTTGTCGATCGCGGCCAGCACGTCGCCGCTGCCGACGTCCCGGCGGAAGAGCGCCGAACGGACCGCGGGAGGCACGCTCAACGACGCCCCGAGCAGGGCCTGGGCCTGTGTTCCGGGCACCGGACGGGTGACCATCCCGCGGCTGAACGCGGTGAGCGCCGGGACCGCGGTGTCCGGATCGTCCGAAAGCATCGCGCGCATGTGCTCGCGCATCAGCACACCGACGCGCCCGCCCGGGCGCTCTCGGCCGATTTCGGTGATGGCGCCGACGAGCACGATCCCGCCCAACCGTGCGGTGCCGTGCACGCGGACGTGGTCGGCCAGCACGAGCCCGCCGTACGACCAGGCGACGACGATCGCGCCCGGCCCGGCGAAGTCGAGCACCGCGGCCAGGTCGTCGGCCCAGGCGACCGGGTCGTCGTAGCCCGAGGCGGGCACGTCGGACGCGCCGTGGCCGCGCAGGTCCACCGCGACCAGCCGGAACCGCCCGGTCAGGGCCGGGTCGGCGAGCTGCGCCGCCCAGCACCCGGCCGACTGCGCCCAGCCGTGCACGAACACGATCGGCCTGGTGTTTTCGGCCCCCTCGACCCGCAGCCCGAGCCGGGTCCCGCCGTGTCCGACGACTTCGGTGCGCACGGGTTACTTCGCGCCCAGCGACTGCCAGGCCGACCAGCTGTAGTTCCAGTCCTTGACGTCCGAGGCCATCGGCGCGCCCAGCTGGGAGCCGGTGATCTCGACCGGGTCGCCGATCAGCGCGGAGTCGAAGAAGTCCTTGGCGTCGGCTTCGAGGAGGTTGACGCAGCCGTGGGAGTTGTTGGTCTTCCCGATGTTGGCCGCGTTGTCCTGGTTCTCGTGGATGTACTCGCCGTGGTTGGAGAAGCGGCAGGCCCACTTCTTGTTGACGTTCGTGTAGCCGTAGCGGGCGTTGTCGAAGACGGCCGTCGGCTCCTTGCTCATGATGATGTAGGTGCCGTTCGGGGTGTTGCGGTCGACCTCGGCGTCCAGCCCGTTCGCGCACGGGTAGCTCTTGTACTGCGCGCCGCCGCGGTAGACGTGCATCTGGTGGTCCGGGGTGTTGACCTTGACCACCTGGTTGCGGCCGATCTTGAACTTCGTCGTGACGTCGGCCTTGCCGTACGCGCCGCCGCCGAGCTCGACGCCGTACAGCCTCGCTTCGACGCTCACGGTGATGTTCTGCGGCCAGTACTCCTTGGGCCGGTAGTCGACCTGGCTGTCGGACAGCCAGCCCCACGCGCCCTCGACGTTCTTGTCCGTCTTCACGGACAGGGCCTTCTCGACGGCCGCGCGGTCCTTGACCGGCGACTGGAACTTGACGCTGATCGGCATCGCCACGCCGACCTGCTGGTTGTCGGCCGGGTTCAGCGTGGCGCGGACCTGCTTGGCCGGGCTGACCGTGCTGAACGTGCCGGTGAGCTCGACCGGCCTGCCGTCGGTGCCGGTGGCCTTGGCCGCGTAGGTGTAGGTCTTGCCGTAGCCGAGCGGCTCGGAGCTGGTCCAGGTGAGACCGTCGGGCGCCGTGTCGCCCTTGACGCCCTTGCCGCCGTCGGCGGTCACCTTGCACTCGGTGAGCTTGCCGTCGGCGACCTTGATGACGACCGGCTTGAGCACGGAGGCGTCCTTGGCGTTCACCGCCGGCTCGGCCGTGATCTTCGCCACGGGCTGCGCGCCCCCGCCGTCGGCCCCCGCGGCGCCGGTGGGCAGCGCGGTGCCGTCGTTCGTGCTCGAACACGCCGCGGCGACCAGTGCGGCCCCAGCCGCGAGAGCGGCCTTGAAGACCGTACGCCGTTCGATCACCGCAACCTCCCGAGTTCCCCCGCGTACCAGCGGGATCCACGCCCTTAGCGCTGGTAGCCCGTCCGACGTTACCGCCCGAAAGGTAAAGACCATCCGATCAGGTGGCGACGCCTTTGTCGACAAAGACGTCCCACACACGTCCGGGTTGCCCGGTTCGGCTCAAATTGCGCAGTTGATCAGCAGCGGCTCGGGGTGCAGCGCGACGCCGAACCGCGCGAAAACGCCGTCGCGCACCTCGCGGGCCAGCGACAACAGGTCTTCGGTCGTCGCGTCGCCGCGGTTGGTCAGCGCCAGCGTGTGCTTGGTCGACAGCGAGACGCGGTTCCCCGGCCCGGGGTACCCCTTGCCGAAGCCGGCGCGCTCGATCAGCCAGGCCGCGGACAGCTTCACGCCGCCGTCGGCGGGGTACTGCGGGACCTCCGCGCCGACGGCGTCCGTGATGCGCGTCAGGACGGCTTCCGCCTCGGCCGACGGGACGATCGGGTTGGTGAAGAACGAGCCCGCGCTCCACGTGTCGTGGTCGCCGGGGTCGAGCACCATCCCCTTGCCGCGACGCAGCTTGAGCACGGCGTCGCGAGCGTCGGCCGCCGGGACCCGGGCGCCGATCTCGACGCCCAGCGTGCGCGCCAGCTCGGCGTAGCGGATGGGCGCGGAGAGGCCGTCTTCGCGGATCTCGAAGCGGACCGAGAGCACGACGCCGGAGTCGGTGCCCTTGAGCACACTGGTGCGGTAGGCGAAGCCGAGCTCGTCGGCCTTCAGCGTGCGCACTTCGCGCGTCTGGCGGTCGTAGAGGTCGACGCTGACCAGGGACTCGGCGACTTCGCAGCCGTACGCGCCGACGTTCTGGATCGGCGTCGCGCCGACGCTGCCCGGGATGCCGGAGAGGCATTCGAGCCCGCCCAGGCCCGCTTCGACGAGCCCGGCGACGAAGCTGTCCCAGTTCTGGCCGGCCGCGACCTCCACGACGTCGCCGTCACGGCGCCAGCCGGTGGTGGCCACCTCGACCAGCGTGCCGTCGAACCCCGCGTCCGCGACCACCAGGTTGGAGCCGCCGCCGAGCAGCAGCACCGGTTCGCCCGCGGCGTCGGCCTCACGGACGGCCGCGACCAGGTCTTCGCTGGTCACGGCGCTGACGAACCGGCGGGCCGGGCCGCCGAGGCGCAGCGTGGTGTACGCGGAGAGCTTCGGGGAAGCGGGAGTTCGGGCGGAGTTCACGCGTCTGACGGTACTGTCCGGCTCATGGGATCCCGGATCGAGCACCGCGCTGAGTTCTCCGCCGACGTCGCCGCGACGTACGCGGCGGTCGCGGGCGAAGACGCGCTGCGCGCGCGGCTGGAGCAGCTGGGCGGGCACGGCGCGGCACTGCTGTCCTACGAGGTCTCGGGCACGGACCTGCGGTACGAACTGCGGCAGGGGATCAGCGCGGACAAGCTGCCGTCGGCGGTCCGGACGCTGCACAAGGGCGACCTGATGGTGACCCGCACGCAGACCTGGCGGGTGAGCAAGGACGGCACCGGCCGCCAGGGCGACGCGACGGTCGAGGTCGGCGGCGTCCCGGGCGAGATCGTCGCGCGGACGGCCCTGCTGGCCACCGACGCCAAGACGGTGTTCCGGACCAGCGGCGAGGTCACCGTCCGGATCCCGCTGTTCGGCGGGAAGCTGGAAGCCGTGATCGCCGAACAGGTCACGAAGCTCTTGGAGCGCGAAGCCGAATTCACGGCGAAGTGGCTCGCCGACGCGAACTGAGCCCGGTCGGGGCGCCGACCCGCGGCACGACCAACCCGAACCGCCTCCGCCGGGTCGACCGGTGGATCACGTACGCGCCGGCGACGACCCGCCTGCTGCGCGCGGCCGCGTCGCCGCTGGTCGTCGACCTCGGCTACGGCGCTTCCCCGGTGACGACGGTCGAGCTGGCGCGCTGGCTGCGCCGCGTCCGGCCGGACGTCCGGGTGCTGGGCCTGGAGCTGGACCCCGAGCGCGTGGCCTTCGCGCAACCGGCCGCTTCCCCGCCGCTGCTGGACTTCCGCCGTGGCGGGTTCGAGCTGGCCGGGGCGCGGCCGGTGCTGGTGCGGGCGTTCAACGTGCTGCGCCAGTACGCGGAGGACGAGGTCGCGGGCGCGTGGGCGCTGGTGCTGGACTCGATGGCCCCGGGCGGCCTGCTGGTCGAGGGCACGTGCGACGAGATCGGCCGGCTCTCGACGTGGGTGCTGGTGTCCGCGGCCGGCCCGGTGTCCCTGACGCTGTCGATGCGGCTGGCGGGCCTCGACCGCCCGTCGACGATCGCCGAACGGCTGCCGAAGGCGCTGATCCACCGGAACGTCCCCGGCGAGCGCGTCCACGCGCTGCTGTCCGCGCTCGACGCCTGCTGGGCGACGGCCGCGCCGCACCAGGGGTTCGGCGTCCGGTCCCGCTGGCGGGAGACGGTCCGGCTGCTGGCGGCGCGGGGCTGGCCACTGGTCGATCCGCCGTCGCGGGTGCGGCTGGGCGAGCTGACCGTCCCGTGGGCCTCGGTGGCCCCGGCCTGAACGTTCACCGGTCCACCCCCGCTGCGTCACCCCGAAGTGACCTGCGGTGATCACCATTGAGCTGTGGAATTCCTGGGGCAGCTCACCGACCTGCTGCGCGACGCGCTCGGCTCGCCGTGGCTGTGGGTGCTGGTGTTCGCCGTCTCCGGGCTGGACGCGCTGCTGCCGTTCATGCCCAGCGAGACGACCGTCGTCACGGTCGCCGTCCTGGTCGGTCCCGATCCGCGGCAGCTCGCCCTGCTCGCCGCGGTCGCCGCCGGCGGGGCGTGGGTGGGCGACTGCCTCGGGTACGCCGTCGGCCGGGCCGCCGGGCCGCGCGCGATCGCGCGGCTGCACCGCGGCCCCGAAGGCCGGCGGCGCTACGAATGGGCGCGCGAGCAGGTGCGGCGCAACGGCGGGCTGCTGATCATCGCCGCGCGCTACCTGCCCGGCGGCCGCGTCGCCAGCGCGCTCGCGAACGGCGGCCTCGGCTACCCGCTGCGCCGGTTCGTGCCGCTCGACCTCGCCGGGGCGGCGATCTGGGCGGTGTACAGCGTGCTGATCGGCCTGGCCGGCGGCGCCGCCTTCGCCGACGAGCCGGTCAAGGGCCTGCTGCTGTCGTTCAGCCTCGGCCTGGGCCTGGTGTTCGCCATCGAGGCCGGCCGGCGGCTACGGTCGGCGCATGCAGCTGCTGGAGGCGATCGACGTCCACGCCGACGGGCTGAAGCGGGCGGCGCTGAAAGCCGGTCCGGCGATGCCGATCCCGAACTGTCCGAACTGGACTGTCCATGACCTGGTGGCGCACGTCGCGTCCGTGCACGCCCTGGCGGTCGGCCTGACGCTGGGCAAGCCGGGCGAATCCGACCCGCCGGCGAGCTGGGACGACGTCCTCGGGTGGTGGGACGGCCAGCGCCTGGCCCTGCGGGAAGCCTTGCTGCGGAACCCGGAGTCGCCGTGGGGCCGCCGGATGGCCCACGAAACGGCGATCCACCGCCTCGACGCCGAGTCGGCTCTCGAAGACGGCACGACGCGCTTCTCCCCCGAGTTCGCGAACGACGGCATCGACGAGTTCCTGACCTTCGTCGTCCCGCGCCGCGGCTTCACCTTCGGCGTGCGGGTCACGACGCCGGAGCGGACGTGGACCGTGGGCACGCCGGGAACCGAGGTGTCCGGCGCCGCCGACGACGTCTACCGGGCGCTGTACGGCCGCCCGAACCACGCGGCGACCACCGGGGACCGGCTCCCCGCCGTCTGACCGGCGCGGGGGACAATGCCCTGGTGACCGCTCCCGAACGCCGCTACGTCATCACCTTCGGCTGCCCCGACCGCACCGGCATCATCGCCCGGATCTCCGGGTTCCTCGCCGAGCACGGCGGCTGGATCGTCGAGGCGGCCTACCACACCGACCCGGACACGGGCTGGTTCTTCACGCGCCAGGTCGTCCGGGCCGACTCGCTCCCCTTCGACGCCGCGGAGCTGCGCGCCCGGTTCGGCGAAGTGGCCGCGGACCTGTCCGCGGAGTCGAGCTGGCAGGTGAGCGACACCGGCGAACGGCGTCGCGCGGTGGTCCTGGTGTCGAAGGCGGGCCACTGCCTGTACGACCTGCTCGGCCGCGTCGCGTCCGGCGAGCTGGACGTCGACATCGCCGCGGTGATCGGCAACCACGAGTCGCTGGCCGACATCACCCGCGCGCACGGCATCCCGTTCCACCACGTGCCGTTCCCGCCGGGTGACCGGGCGGCGGCGTTCGAGCAGGTGCGGAAGCTGGTCGGCGAGCACGACCCGCACGCCGTGGTACTGGCCCGGTTCATGCAGATCCTGCCCGCCGACCTGTGCCGCGAGTGGGCGGGCCGGGCGATCAACATCCACCACAGCTTCCTGCCGTCGTTCATCGGCGCGAAGCCGTACCACCAGGCCCACACGCGCGGGGTGAAGCTGGTCGGCGCGACCTGCCACTACGTGACGGCGGACCTCGACGCGGGCCCGATCATCGAGCAGGACGTCATCCGCGTCGACCACGGCGACTCGGTCGAGGACATGGTCCGCAAGGGCCGCGACATCGAGAAGGTCACCCTCGCGCGCGGCCTGCGCTGGCACCTGGAGAACCGGGTGCTGGTGCACGGCAACCGCACCGTGGTGTTCTGACGCGGTTGCCGTGCGCGCGCGTCACGCCCCGATGGTCGAGGCGTCGATGACGAAGCGGTAGCGCACGTCGGAGTTCTCGACGCGCTCGTAGGCCTCGTTCACCTTGTCCGCCGAGATCGTCTCGATCTCCGCGCCGATGCCGTGCTCGGCGCAGAAGTCCAGCATCTCCTGCGTCTCGGCGATCCCGCCGATCATCGAGCCGGCCAGCACCTTGTTGCCGCCCAGCAGCGAGAAGGCGTTGTAGGACAGCGGTTCGCCGGGCGCGCCGACGTTCACCATCGCGCCGCCGACCTTGAGCAGGCTCAGGTAGGCGTCGACCGGCAGCTTGGCCGAGACGGTGTTGAGGATGACGTCGAACTTGCCCTTGAGGACGTCGAACGTCGCCTCGTCGCTGGTCGCGTAGTAGTCGGTCGCGCCGAGCTTGAGGCCGTCCTCCTGCTTCTTGAGGCTCTGGCTCAGCACGGTCACTTCGGCGCCCATCGCGGCGGCGATCTTGACGCCCATGTGGCCGAGCCCGCCGAGGCCGATCACGGCGACCTTCTTGCCGGGGCCGGCGCCCCAGTGGTTCAGCGGCGAGTAGGTGGTGATGCCCGCGCAGAGCAGCGGCGCGGCGACGTCGAGGCTGATGCCTTCCGGGATGCGGCAGACGAAGGCGTCCTTCACGACGATCTGGTTGCTGTAGCCGCCGTAGGTGTTCTCGCCGTCGAAGCCGACGCCGTTGTACGTCTGGACGTTGCCCTTGACGCAGAACTGCTCGGTGCCGGCCGTGCAGTACTCGCACTCGCCGCAGGAGTCGACCATGCAGCCGACGCCCACGCGGTCGCCGACCTGGTACTTCGTGACGTCCGAGCCGACCGCGGCGACGACGCCGGCGATCTCGTGGCCGGGGACCATCGGGAAGATCGCCTGGCCCCAGTCCTCCTTGGCCTGGTGGATGTCGCTGTGGCAGATGCCGGCGTAGGCGATGTCGATCAGCACGTCGTCGGGGCGCAGGGCACGGCGCTCGATCGTGGTCGGCGCGAGCGGCGCACCCGGCGCCGGGGCGGCGATGGCGTGCGTGGTGGTGCTCATGGAACCCTCCAAGTTCAAGTACCGTTGTCCTCGTAAGAGGTCTCTTACATGCACGACGTGAGAGTGCTCTTACATATTCCGAGCGAAAGATGTGAGCCAGGTCATGGGCGGCAAGTACCACCACGGCGACCTCCGCGGCGAACTCGTGCGCGTCTCCCTGGACCTCATCGCGGAGCAGGGCCTCGCCGGCTTTTCCGTCGCCGAGGTCGCGCGGCGGGCGAAGGTCAGCCCCGGTGCGCCGTACCGGCACTTCCCGACCCGCGAAAGCCTGCTGGCCGAGGTGGCGTGCAACGTCGCCTGCCAGCTCGCCGAGCGCGTCGCGGCCGCGGCGGGCGAGTTCGACGACCCGGCGGACGCGCTGGCCGCCGCCGCGGGCGCGTACACGCGGTACCTGATCGAGCGCCGGGCCGGGATGAACGTCCTCTACGCCGACGGCCTCCACGGCCCGGACCACGTCGAGCTGCACGAACAGACCCGGCGGCTGACCGACGAGTTCCTGATGCGCTGCCTGCTCGTCGCGGCGAGCCCGGCGGAGGCCCTGGAGCTGATGGAGCAGCTGTTCACGCAGGCCCACGGCTACGGCACGTTCCAGCTCGACGGCGTCTTCGTGAAGCACGGCTATTCGGTGGACCAGGTCGTCCGGAAGTCCACGGAGGCCGCGCGGATCGCGATCGCGGGCCGGATTGTCGGTGGTCCGCGCTAGCTTGGGGGCATGGGGATCATCGACTCACACGAGGCCTTGCGCGAGCTGATCGGCGACCCGAAGCCGAGGACGACGCAGAAGGTCCAAGACCACATCGACGAGCACGCACGCACGCTGATCGCGCACTCGCCGTTCGTGCTGCTGGCGACTTCGGCGCCGGACGGCAGCTGCGACGTCTCCCCCCCGGGGCGACCCGGCGGGCTCGGTACTGGTGCTCGACGAGAAGACGCTGGCGCTCGCGGACCGGCCGGGCAACAAGCTCATCGACAGCTTCCGCAACATCGTCGACAACCCGCACGCGGGGCTGCTCTTCCTGGTGCCGGGGATGAACGAGACGCTGCGCGTGAACGGCCGCGCCCGGCTGATGTCGGACGCGCCGTACTTCGATTCGCTCGTCGTGCAGGGCAAACGCCCGAAGCTGGCGGTCGTCGTCGAGGTCGAAGAGCTGTACATGCACTGCGCGAAGGCGTTCCTGCGCTCTTCGCTGTGGGACCCGTCGACCTGGCCGGAGCGGTCCACGCTGCCGACGCTGGGCACGATCCTGCGCGACCAGATGGCGCTGCCGGTGTCGGCGCAGGAGCTGGACGCGGACCTCAACGAACGGGCGGTGAGCCAGCAATACTGAACCCATGCTGTGCGTCTTCGACGTCAACGAGACCCTGCTCGACCTCGCCTCGATGGACCCGCTGGTCGGCGGGCCCGAGCTGCGGCGCGAATGGTTCGGGCTGGCCATCCACACGGTCCTGACCGTCACCGCGACCGGCGGCTACCGCGACTTCGCGGGCATCGCCGGCGAAGCGGCGCTCGAGATCGCCGCCCGGCACGGACGCGAGGTGGACCTCGCGAAGATCGGCGAGGGCCTGCGCTCGCTCCCGGCCCACCCGGACGCTGTGGAGGGTCTGGCCAAGCTGCGCGAGGCGGGCCACGACGTCGTCGCGCTGACGAACTCGCCGCTCGCCACCGCCGAGACCCAGCTGCAGAACGCGGGCCTGGCGCCCCTGTTCGACCGGATCTTCTCGGCCGAGCAGGCGGGCCGGCTCAAGCCCGCGCCCGAGCCGTACCGGCAGGTGCTGGACGCCTACGCCGCCGAGCCCGGCGCGGCCGTGATGGTCGCCGCCCACGACTGGGACGTCGCGGGCGCGCAGGCGGCCGGGCTGCGGACGGCGTTGCTCGCCCGCCCCGGCGTCCGCCCGCTGCCCGGCTCGCCCGCGCCGACGTACACGATCTCGGCGTTGACCGAACTGGCCCCGCTGCTGGGTTAGTCGGCGATCCGGACCAGCATCTTGCCGGTGTTGGCGCCGGAGAGCAGGCCGAGGAAGGCGTCCGGCGCGTTGCGGATGCCGTCGACGAAGGTCTCCGAGTACTTGATCTGCCCCGACTGCACCAGCGGCGCGACCTCGCTGACGAACTGCTGCTGCAGGCCCCAGTGGTCGAGCACGAGCAGGCCGCGGATGGTGATCCGCTTGGCGATGATCTGCGCGAGGTTGCGCGGCGCCGGCGTCGGCTCGGTGGCGTTGTACTGGGAGATCATGCCGCAGACGGCGATCCGGCCGTGCAGGTTGATGGCGCTGATCGCGGCTTCGAGGTGCTCGCCGCCGACGTTGTCGAAGTAGACGTCGATGCCCTCGGGCGCCGCCTTGTGCAGCTGCTCGGCGACCGGGCCGTCCTTGTAGTTGAAGGCGGCGTCGAAGCCGAGGTCGTCGATCAGGTGCCGCACCTTCTCCGCCGAGCCGGCCGAGCCGATGACGCGCTTGGCGCCCTTGAGCTTCGCGAGCTGGCCGACGAGCGAGCCGACGGCGCCGGCCGCGCCGGAGACGAACACGGTGTCGCCCGGCTTGAACTCGGCGGACTCCAGCAGGCCCGCGTACGCGGTCAGGCCCGGCATGCCGAGCACACCGAGGTAGGTCGAGAGCGGCGCGGCGTCGGCGTCGACCTTGACGAAGCGCTTGTCGTCCAGCACCGCGTGGGTGCGCCAGCCGGCCTGGTGCAGCACGTGGTCGCCCGGTCCGACACCGTCGATTTTCGACTCGACGACCTCGCCGACCGCCCCGCCGGACATGACCTCGCCGACCTCGAACGGCGGCGCGTACGACTTCACGTCACGCATGCGGCCGCGCATGGCCGGGTCGACGCTCATGACCAGGTTGCGCACCAGGATCTGCCCCTCGCCGGGGGTCGGGATCTCGGTGTCGACCACGTCGAAGTTGTCGTGCGTCGGAACACCTTCCGGGCGCGAAGCCAGCCGGATTTCGGTCGCCTGTGCGTTCACCGTCGAACTCCTCAAGTCTCTCGAAGCGGGGCACGCGCCCCGGATTCCACCGGGTAGAACCGGCTAACCGGGGCGCACATTCCGATTGTGAGCCGTCACACGATCTCCGCGAGCTTCCCCAGGACGCCGTCGTAGATCTTCTTGAGGCCGCCGGGCGCGAACGTCTTCTCGAAGAAGCCGCCGATGCCGCCCGCGCCGTCCCACGACGTCTCGATCCGGACCACGCTCTTCTCGCCCGCTTCGGCGACGGTCCAGGTGGTGACCATGCTGGAGTTCGCGTCGGTCTCGACCAGGGTGCCGGGCTTCGGCTCGGAGACGGTGGCCTTGACGTCGCGCACGCGCTTGGACGTCGCCTGCAGCTTCCAGCCGGCCTGGGTCCCGGCGCCGACGCCGCCCGCGGTCACCTCGTAGTCGCGGTAGTGCTCGGTGAGCAGCTTCGGGCGCGTTTCGGCGTAGTCCGCGACGAGCGCGCGCACCTTGTCGGCCGGGGCGTCGATGGTGCGCTCCGCGGTGGCCGTGACCTTTCCCATTTCACTCCTTTGCCCGAGGTACCGATCGTGGACCACGATTCCACCACCGGCTCGGACGCCGCGCACCGCGTTAGGCTGACCCCCATGAGTGTCACCCCGGACGCCGCCCGCCGTCGGCGCGCGACTGTGGCGCTCAAGGAGTCGCTGCGCGACCTGCGCAACCAGCTTTCCCTGCTGAACCACCAGGTCAGCGCGCACCTGGCGCTCAAGGACGTCGACCTGGACTGCCTGGAGCTGATCGCCCGGCACGGTCCGCTGAGCCCCAGCGCGCTGGCCCGCCGCGCCGGCCTGCACCCGGCGACGATGACGGGCATCCTCGACCGGCTGCAGAAGGGCGGCTGGATCGTCCGCGAGCGCGACCCGGAGGGGGCAGACCGCCGCGCGGTGGCGGTGCGCGCGGTCCGCGGCCGCAACGCGGAGCTGTTCCGGCTCTACGCGGGGATGAACACGGCGATGGACGACCTCTGCGCCGGCTACAGCGAAGAGGAACTGGCCCTGATCGCGGAGTTCCTGCGGCGCGCGACGTCAGCGGGTCACACGGCGACGGGTGATCTGGCTAACGGCTGACCAGCGCTTTCTGTGCTGTACTCCACGCATGTGGCAGTCGGGCGACGCTTACGAGGCCTACATCGGACGGTGGAGCCGCCGGATCGCGGAGACCTTCGTGCGGCAGCTCGGCGCGCCGCCGAGCCGTCGCTGGCTCGACGTCGGCTGCGGCACCGGCGCGCTGACGTCGGCGGTCCTGACGGCGGGCGACCCGGCCGAGGTGACCGGCGTCGACCCGTCGGACGGCTTCCTGAAGACGGCCCGCGCGAGCGTGACGGACCCGCGGGTGACGTTCTCCGTCGCCGACGCCCAGTCCCTCCCGTTCCCCGAGGACCGCTTCGACGTCACGGTGTCGGGCCTGGTGCTGAACTTCGTCCCGGACCCGGCCGCCGCGGCGGCCGAGATCGCCCGGGTGACCGTCCCGGGTGGACTCGCGGCGGCGTACCTGTGGGACCTCGCCGGGGGCATGGAGCTGATCCGGCTCTTCTGGGACACCGCGACGGAGCTCGATCCGGCCGTCGCGGACCTGCACGAGGGCCGCAGGTTCCCGCTGTGCCGCCCCGAGCCGTTCGGCCGCCTGTGGACGGACGCGGGCTTCGCGGCGGTGTCGGTGAGCGAGCTCAAGATCCCGACGGTGTTCGCGGACTTCGACGACTACTGGCGGCCGTTCCTCGGCGCCCAGGGCCCGGCCCCGGCGTACCTCGCGACTCTTCCCGAGGCACGCCGGGACCAGATCCGTGAACTCCTGCGCAGCCGCCTGCCGACCAACCCGGACGGCTCGATCCCGCTTTCGGCGAGCACCTGGGTCGTGCGCGGCACCGCCGGTTAGAGACCGGCCTGCGACAGCCAGTCCTTCGCGACGTCCGCCGCCTTCTCGCCGTCGGAGTCGACCCGCTTGTTCAGGTCGCGCATGACGTCCGTGGTCAGCTTGGCGCTCACCGCGTTGACGGCGTTCGCGAAGTCGGCGCCGCGCTCGTCGAGCACCTTCTTGTTGACCGCCGGCACGACGTTCTCCGTCGGCACGATGTTGAGGTCGTCCTTGAGCACGGTGTAGTTCGAGTCGCCGGTCAGCGGGCTGACCGAGTCGACCGGGATCACCGTGACGGCCCCGGACTTGAGCTGCTCGACCCGCGGCCCGGCCTCCTGGATCGTCTGGAAGGTCGCGTTCGTCAGCTTGTAGACGTCCTTGAAGCCCTGGAAGCACGGCAGGCGCTTCTCGCACTCCGGCGGGCCCGCCATGACGACCTTGTCCAGCTTCTTCAGGTCGCTGATCGACGCGATGCCCTTTTCCTTGGCCAGGTCGGACTTGACGATGTAAGTGTTCTTGTCCTCCGCCGCGGCGAAGTTCAGCAGGCCGACGCCGCTGGGCTCGAACAGCTTGGCCAGCTGGTCGTGCTCCTCCTGCGCGGTCTTGCCGGCCTCCTTGCCGAAGCCGGTGGTGATCGCCGCGCCCTGGTACTCCGGGATGAACTGCAGCTCACCGGACTTCAGCGACGGGTAGATCAGCTCGCGCGAGCCCAGGTTCAGCTTGCGCGTCACCGGGTAGCCCTTGGCTTCCAGGGCCTGCGCGTAGATCTCGGCGAGGATCTGGCTGTCGGTGAAGTTGAAGGACGCGACGACGATCGGCGCCCCACCCTTGCTCTGCGCGGCGGGCTTGTCACCGCTGTCGCTGCCACCACCACAGGCGGCCAAACCGAGCGTCGCCGCGACGGCCACCGCCACCACGGACGCGTTCCGGAACCAGCGCACGAATCCCCACTCCCTCGTCACTCGAACAGACGAAAGGACCCTAGCCCCGCCCACCGACATGCGCCCACATATTGAGAGATAACCGCTCGAATTCCCAGAATCCGGAATAAGCTCGGTCCGATCGGGGTAGGGTCACCAGGTGCACGTGACCCCGCTGGCCGCCGACAGCGGACCGCCGATCTTCCAGTGGAAGTGGGTGGACCGCAACGCGGACGACATCGTCCAGCGCCTCGGCGAACACATCTCGCTGACGGCCGCCGCGCTCGGGGTCGGCCTGGTCGTTTCGGTCGCGCTCGCGGTGCTCTCGCTGCGGTACCGCTGGTCGTACCCCGTCATCCTGGGCACGGCCGGCGCGCTCTACGTGATCCCGAGCCTCGGCGCGTTCGCCGTGCTGGTGCCGTTCTTCGGGCTGACGTTCCTCACCGCGATGATCCCGCTCGCGACGTACACCCTGCTGATCCTGGTCCGCAACATCGTCACAGGCGTCGACCAGGTGCCGAACGAGGTCCGCGAGGCCGCGGTCGGCATGGGCTACACGCGCGGCAGGCTGCTCTGGCAGATCGAGCTGCCGCTCGCGCTGCCGGTGGTGATCGCCGGGCTCCGCGTCGCCGCGGTCACGACGATCGGGCTCGTGACGGTGACGTCGATGCTCGGCCTGGGCGGCCTGGGCTACTTCATCCGCGCGGGTATCCAGACCGCAACGCCGAACCCGACGGAGATCATCGTCGGCGTGGTGCTGTCGGTGGTCCTGGCGGTGGTCGTCGACCTGGTTCTCTGGCTCAGCGAGCGCCTGCTGGCGCCCTGGTCGCGGAAGGTGCGGGCGCGATGAGCTTCCTCGACCAGCTGAACGCATGGCTCGCGGACCCCCACCGCTGGAGCTGGACCGACAAGGCCGGCATCCCGTACCGGACGCTGGAGCACCTCCGGTTTTCCCTGCTGGCGCTGGTGATCGCGGCCGTCCTGACGATCCCCGCCGCGCTGTGGCTCGCCCACTACCGGCGCGGCGCGTTCCTGGCGAGCAGCGCCGTGAACATCGGCCGCGCGATCCCCAGCTTCGGCCTGATCATCCTGTTCTGGTTCCTGGCCAGCCGCTGGGAACTGGACACGACGTTCTGGCCGTTGCTGCTGGCCCTCGTCGCGCTGGCGATGCCGCCGCTGTTCACCAACACCTACGCCGGCGTGGTCTCCCTGGAACAGGACACAGTGGACGCCGCCCGCGGCACGGGCTACCGCGAATGGCAGATCATGCTCCGGCTCGAGCTCCCGCTGGCGTCCCCGGTCATCCTGGCGGGCGCCCGGGTCTCGTTCCTCCAGCTCATCGCCACGGTCGCGATCGGCGCGATCGTCAACGACGGCGGCGGCCTGGGCCGCTACATCGTCGACGGCTTCGCCCTCGGCGCCCAGGGCTACGGCGAGATCTTCGCCGGCGGCCTGGCCGCGGTCGTCCTGGCCCTGCTCTGCGACGGCGCGTTCGCGTTGCTCACCCGCGCCGCGACCCCGCGCGGCCTCGCCCTGCAGTCCGCCCGCCGCGAGTAGCCGGAACGCGCCAGGCAGTCAGAACACGCCGAGCAGGATCAGCACGCCGAGCGCGACCAACACCACCGGCAGCACGACGTGACCCCACCGCGCGAGCACCCGCGCCACAGCCGGACGCGTCGCGAGGAACCGCCCGGCGACGCACCACACGGCGACGCCCACGAGGAACACCACGACGTAGCCGGCCAGGCCGGCCGGCCCGCTCGCCGCGAACGCGGGCACGTACACGCCGACGTTGTCCCCGCCGTTCGCGAAGCACACCGCCGCGATGCCGAGCACCCCGGCCGCCGGCGCGGGCTCGTCGTCTTCCCTGCGCCACGCCTGCCAGGCCGCCCGGATCCCGAGCAGGACCGGCAGCACACCCAGCCACCGGACGGCGCCGTCCGGCAGCAACCCGGCCCCGAGCGCCCCGGCGACCGAAGCGGCCAAGATGCCGGCGAAACCGAGGAACTGCCCGGCGACGACCTTCAGCTCACCCCGCCGTCCGGCGGCCTGCCCGAAGAACACGGCAAGCAGCACGAGGTCGTCGACGTTCGTCACCGCGAACATCGCCGCCGCCCGCCCGATCAGTCCGATGTCCAAGCCCGCCCTCCCGTAAACCGCTTGGCGAGAGCCGCCCGGCACAGGACGATTCTGCTCATGCCCGCCGTGACGCGCCGCAGCTACGCCGGTCCCGCCGACCTCCGGGCCATGCAGGGCCTGGCCCAGCGGATCTGGTCGAAGTCGAGTTCTGTGCACGTCGGGGATCTCCCGTGGCAGCGGTTCCAGCAAACCGGCCGCGAAGCGGAATGGCCGACCGTGCTGTGGGAAGCGGGTGGCGAGGTCGTCGCTTGGGGTTGGGTCTCGCTACCCGGTGAACTGGCGCTGCTCGTCGATCCGGCGCGCCCCGAACTCGCGTCCGAGGTGCTCGGCTGGTTCGAAGACACCGCCTCGGCCGCCGAGCTCACGGTCACCGTGCTCGACGGCGAGAAGCATGTCGTCGCCGCGTTGGAGCGAAGCGGGTACGCGCTCCAGGAGAACGCTCCCTACCTGTCGTATCTGTCTCGCCTCCTCGTGGATCTGCCGGCGCCGGTGGTGCCCGGCGGGTTTGCCGTCCGGCCGGTCGGCCCGGACGATCTGGAGCGGCGCGTGGCCGTCCACCGCGAGGTCTGGCAGCCGTCGCGGGTGACCGCGTCGAGCTACCGGGCCGTGATGGCGGCCTGGCCGTACCGCGCCCGGCTCGACTGGGTCGCGGAAGCACCCGACGGCCGGTTCGCCGCCCAGTGCCTGATCTGGCTCGACGACCGCAATGCCGTCGGCGAGCTGGAGCCCGTCGGAACCTTGCCGGAGTTCCGTCGCACGGGCCTGGCCCGGGCGGTATGCCTCGCCGCGCTGCGCGAAGCCCACCACGCCGGCGCTCGCGAAGCCGTGGTGTATCCGGTGATCGGTCATCCGAAATCCGTTGCCGCACTTCCTCTCTACCGCGATCTGGGCTTCCGCCCCTATGCGCGCACCCTCACCTTCACGCGGACCCTTCGTCGTATCCCTCCTTCCGCCGGGTCCGCATCCCCGGAGGGCGCACAACCACGAACGTAGCGCCCCGCCCGACCCGGACCCCCGTTTCGGCGCCCTCCGGCGGCCGGTTGTCCACATCGGGGCAAACCTGTGGACAACTCCGGGGATTTCCCTTGCACGGGCCCGAATCCGTCGGTGCCGCGCGATAGATTCGAGACGGGGGGCGCCCCCGCGGGGCAGGGTGGGCGGCGGCGCAAAACGCGCTGTGTCCGGCGGGTCGATCGCACGCGAAGGCCCCTCCGGGCAACGAAAGCGGCGCGCAAGACAGAGAAGTCGATCGCACGCGAAGGCCCGTTCAGGCAAAGAGGTCGAGCGGGGACGGACGAACCACGCTCGTCGAGGTGGCGAAAACTCAGGTCAACGCCGACAGGTCGAAAGCCCCACGGCAAGCCGCGATCAGCCGCTCGACCTCGGGCCCCAGCGGACGGTCCTCGTCCACCGGCGGCACGACCTCCCGCACCCAGTCGTAAGCCGCGCCCAACCCAGGAACCCCGGCCGGCGCCAGGTACCGCGCCTGCGACTCGGCGATCAGCTCGCAAGCCGTGATCGCGAACAGGTGCGACGCGGCCGCCCGCAGCTGCTCCCCCGCCGCCCACGCGAACGCCTGCACGTCCTCCTGGCCCGCCGACGTGTCGATCGAACCGAGCGTCGCCGGGCTCGCGAGCCGGCGCAGCGCGTGCAGCTCGCCCACCGCGCGCTTGTGCAGGGGCACCAGCCCCGCCCGCGGGCCCGGATCGGCCGTGAGCTGGGCCGGGAGCCCGCTGAACCGTTCGTCCAGCAACCGGTGCGTCCGCTGCACCGAGACCTCGCCGAGGTGCACCAGCGAGGCCGTCAGCGCGTCCATCCGCAACCCGAGGTCCACCGCGTGGTACGCCGTCCCCGGCACGAATTCGCCGTCGACGAACGAAGGCGAGTCGCCGGGCATCGTCCGCCAGCGCAGCGAAGTCTCGTGCAGTTCGGCAGCGACACGGCCCGCGTGTGCCAGTGCCCGCGGCGCGACCCGCACCGAAAGCGGCGCCTGCACCACGCCCGGCCGGAGCGGGCCGGAACCCACCCAAGCGGTCAGCGAAACCAGCACTGAGCGCAAGTGGTCGTCGCCGCCCGCCATCACCGGCGAGAACACCTCGCGCGGTGCGCCGAGCACGTCGATCGCCATCGCCTCGGTCAGGGTCTGCAGGTCGATCAGCCGCTTCGCCTCGGTCCAGCCGCGCTCCGCGTGCATGACCGCGAGCGGCGACCCCTGAAGCAGCGACGCGCCTTCCTTGGGCCCCAGCGCGTACGGCTCGGCACCCCGCCGCGCGAGTGCCTCGGCGGCCGGGACTTCGACGCCGTCCTCGAGGACCGTGCCGATGCCGAGGAACGTCTGGAACGCGTGCGACAGCGGGATGATCTCGCCCGAACTGCCGAGGCCGGACCGCGGGACCGCGGGCGTGAACCCGTCGTTGAGGCGGTCCACCAGGAACCGCACCAGCTCCGGGCTCACCCCCGACCACGGCTGCAGGAAGTCGCGCAGCCGCACCAGAAGCAGCGCGCGGACGTCCTCCGGGGGAAGCCAGGGCGGTCCCCCGACCGCCCGGCCGATCAGCAGGTTGTGCTGGTGCTCGGCCTGCTGGTGCGCGTCGAGCGGGACGCCGGCGAGGCGGCCCATCCCCGTGTTGACGCCGTAGACGGGCTTTTCGCGGCTTTCGAGCGCTGTCAACAGCGCTTTGCGGCGCCGCGAAAGCGTCTCCACCAGCGGTTCGGCCAATTCCAGCCGTTCACCGTCGGCGAACTCGGTTCCGGTGACGATCATCGGTACGGCAGCATGGTGCCGACGCCGGAAGCCTCGGCACGGGCGAGGATCATGTTCGCCACCGCGACGTCCGTTGTGGACAGTCCGCGGTGCCAGAACAGGATCCGTTCGGCGTCGTGCTCGCGGCCCGGCTTCTTCCCGGCCACGACGTCGCCGATCTCGGCGTGGACCCCGTCCGCGGTGAGGAGGCCGGCGTTGAGCTGCGGGCGCAGGGCGCCGAACCGCGGGTTGCCGGACCGCGATTCGCGCCAGTCGTCGACGACGACCTTGTCGATGTCGTCGAGCAGCGTGAGCTCGAGCGCGCTGATCGTGCCGTAGGGCACCAGGAAGGTGCCCGGCCGGAGGAACTCGCGGCGCACCAGGGCTTCGGGTTCGACCAGCCGGGAGGCCTCGACCTGGATGTCCGCGCCGTCCAGGGTCTCCTCGGCCGTGGCGCAGACGCGGACGTCCTTGCCGAGCCGCTCGGAGAGCCGGCGGCCGAAGTCCTCGCGGGACTCCGGGCGCTTGCTGGTCACGCGGATTTCGGCGAAGTCGAACAGCGAGTCGAGGAGGACGACGTTCCACCAGGCGGTGCCGCGGGCACCGATGTGCCCGAGCACCCGGGCGTCCGGGCGTGCCAGGTACTTCGCGCCGACGGCGGTCATCGCGCCGGTGCGGGCCTCGGTGATCATCGTGCCGTCGACGATCGCCCGCGGCATGCCGGTTTCCGGGTCCAGCAGCAGGATCAACGCCATTTCCGAAGGGAGGCCCCGTTCGAAGTTCCCCACGAAGTCGCCGACGACCTTCACGCCACTGACCTGCTTCGCGGACAGGTGGCCGCGAAGGATGTTGAAGTGGCCCTTGCCGCCGTTGTCCGGCACGAGGTGCGTGCGCGGCTCGAAGACGACCTGACCACGCCCGTGGTCGGCGAGGACGTCCTCCACCGCGCCGACGATGTCCGCGTCCGTGACGCCGAGCGAATCGATGTCGGCACCGGTCAGGTACCGGAGCCAGACGGACGTCACCGGGCGAGGTCCTCGATGACCTCGGCCCCGGGCAACGCGGCCAGCGCGGCACCGGAGATCAGCAGCTTGCTGCCGCGGATCCCGCTGCCGATGACGAGCTCGGGTGCGTCCGCGACGCGCTTGTCGATCAGCACGGGCCACTCCGCGGGCAGGCCGACGGGCGTGATGCCGCCGTACTCCATGCCGGTCAGGGAGACGGCTTCGTCCATCGGCGCGAACGACGCCTTGCGGACGTCGAGGCGGCGCTTGATCACGCCGTTGACGTCGGCGCGGGTCGTCGCGAGCACGAGCGCGGCCGCGAAGCGGACTTCGCCGGCGCGCTTGCCGGCGACGACGACGCAGTTCGCGGACGCCTCGAGCGGCGAGCCGTACGCCTCGCAGAAAGCGGCGGTGTCGGCGAGCGACGGGTCGATCTCCGCGACGCCGACGGCATCCGGTTCGCCGAGCGCGGCCAGCGCCTTGGCGACGGGCTCGGCGACGAGGTCGGTACGGGTGGGGGCGGGAACGACGGTGAGGCTCCCGGCAATGGTCCAGGTCACGACCCCACCCTAACCGTGCCGGTTGTCGCCGATCCGGCCACAGCCACGGCCGATGGCTTCGGCGGACCAGGCGCGCACCGCGCGAGGCCGGCTGCTACCAGCTGGATCCGCCGCGCTGGACCTCGATCAGCTTCGGGCGGACGTCCACGATGTAGACCAGGACCGCGGCCATGGCCGGGACCCAGAAGATCATTCCGGGGCCCATGACGTCGAACAGCGCCATCGCGAGCGTCGCGCCACCGGTGATGAGCATCCAGATGGGCTTGGTCTTGCGGTCGGCGGCTGAATAAGCGTCGGCACGCTGAAGCAGCGCGTGCACGAAGGCGAAGAGCCCGACCAGCGCGCTGCCCCAGTGGATGACGTTGACGATCCAGATGGCAACCAGCACAGCGACAGCTTACGGCAAACCGCCCGAACGACCCCGGCCCCGCCACCGGGTGCGGTGGCGGGGCCGGGCGTTCACGGCGTTTTTACTTGTCGGTCTTCGGCGCGGCCGGCTTCTTCGCGGCGGTCGCGGTGGTGGTCGTCCGGCGGGCCGCCGGGCTGGTCGTCTTCGGGGCCGTCTTGTTGGCGACCTTGCGGCTCGCCGAGCGGGCCTCGTGGGCGACGTCGTCGCCCAGCTCCTCGATGGCCTCGGCGGCGTCGCCGGCGACCTCGGTCACCTTGCGGGCGGTCTTCTCGCCGACCGAGCGGGTGCGCTTGGTGAAGGTGCCCAGCACGCCGTCGACGCGCTCGCGGACCTCGCTGGTGACGCCCTCGACCTGGCCCTGCGCGGTGGTCAGGGCCTCCTCGAGCTGCTCGATGGCCTTCTTGACCTGCGGCTGCGTGGCGAACTTGTCCCACGCCTGCTCGCCCGACTCGGCCAGCTTGTTGTACAGCTTGAGCGCGGCCTCGGTGTACTCGTCGATGACCTTGCGCAGCTCGGCCGGGTCCAGCTTCTCGCGGAGGCTCTCGACGTCGGTCGGCAGCTCCTGCAGGTTCTTGCGGGCGGTCTCGCTGCCCTTGGTCACGTTCTCGCGGGCCTTGGCCACGGCGTCGGTGACGGCCTGGCCGGCCAGGTTGCCGGCGCCGAGCGCGGCGAGCAGCGGGGTGCGGACCTGGTCGAGGGCGGTGGTGACGGCCTTCTTGACGTCTTCGGTCTTCGGGGCGGTCATGCTGACTCCTTGGTGTCTGCGGCTGGAGCGTTGTCAGGGGTGTCTGTGGTGGGAGAGGACTCGGCGGCCGGCCGTGCCGCGGCGTTCTCCCGGCGGAAGGACTCATAGACGTCGAGCAGGACCTGCTTCTGCCGTTCGGTCAGCTCGGCGTCGGCGCGAATCGCGTCGCCCACCGGACCACCCGTCGGCAGATCGAGGATCCCGGCCTGCACATACAGCGCTTCCGCCGAAATGCGCAGACCCTTGGCGATCTGCTGCAGGATCTCCGCGCTGGGCTTGCGCACCCCGCGCTCGATCTGGCTCAGGTACGGGTTGGACACGCCGGCGAGCTTCGACAGCTGGCGCAACGAAATCTTCGCGGTGTTGCGCTGCTGGCGGATGTACTCGCCGATGTCGGAAGCGATGTCCGCGACCTTCTCCATGGGGCTGCCGGATCCTGGCGTCCCACCGGTCTCCGTCATCCGGTCACCTCCTCGCGACCATTCCGACGGTACGCCGACGTGCTAGCTATTGCAAGCACTCTGCTTGCAACTATCGGGCGTGACGGTCCTCACCCGCTAACGTGGTCCCATGACGCGCTCGGCCCGGCTGCGGCGGCGCCTCGTCGAGCACCTTCTCGACGAGGACGTCCTGCACGCCCCGGAGTGGATCGCCGCGTTCCGCGCGGTTCCCCGCCACGTCTTCCTGCCGCGGTTCTTCGCGCCGGCGGGCGGGCTGTGGGCCGCGGTCGAACGCGGCGACCCGGGCTGGCTGGAGACCGTCTACTCCCGCGACGTCCTGGTCACACAGCTGGACGACGACCCGGACCGCTGGGAGCTCGCCCGGCGCACCGGCCCGGTGCCGGGCACGCCGACGAGCTCGTCGAGCATGCCGTCGATCATGGCGATCATGCTGGAGGAGCTGCGCGTGCGCGATGGGCAGCGCGTGTTCGAGATCGGCACCGGCACCGGCTACAACGCGGCGCTGCTGAGCCACCGCTGCGGCGCCGGCCAGGTGTCCACAGTGGACATCGACCCGCTGCTCGTCGCCGGGGCGCGCGAGCGGCTGGCGCTGGCGGGCTACCGGCCGGCCTGCGCGGTGGGCGACGGCGCGCTCGGCTTCCCGGCCGGCACGGTGTTCGACCGCGTGCTCTGCACGGCTTCGGTGTCGTCGATCCCGCTCGCCTGGCTGGCGCAGACCGTGCCGGGCGGGCTGATCGTGACGACGTTGAACCGGCCGATCGGCGCCGGGCTCGTCCGGATCGTCGCCGGAGAGGACGGCACCGGCCAGGGCCGCGTCCTCGCGCGCGACGGCCGCTTCATGCCGCTTCGCGCACATCGGCTGCCGCAAGCGGATCCGCTCCCGCGGCCGTCCCGCGACGACTGGACGCAGACGCGGCTGCCGATGTCGACGGTGCTCCAGCCGCGCAAGCAGTTCGAGTTCTTCGCCGGGCTGGCGCTGCCGGGCGCCCGGCCGGTCCGCGAAGGCGGCGACGAGGAGGCGCCGAGCGTGGCGCTGGTCCACCCGGACGGCTCGTGGGTCCGCCACCGCAAGCGCGCCGGCGCGGACGAAGTCGCCCAGGGCGGCCCGCGCGCGTTGTGGGAGATCGCGGAGGCGGCCTACGTCGAGTGGTGCGAGCTGGGCAAGCCGGACCGCGACCGCTTCGGGGTGACGGTGACCGAGGAGCGCCAGGAGTTCTGGCTCGACGCACCGGACGGCCGCACCTGGCCCCTGGGTTAGGGCAACCGGGCGCGGATCCACTTCTCGACGTGGTCGGCCGCCGCCTCCGGTGAGGCCTCCGTGGTGTCGAAGAGGTCGACGCCGAGCTCCGAAGCCGACTTCCGGAGCCAGTCGTTGAACTCCAGCATCTCCGCGATCCTCGGCTCGTCCCACTCGCGCCACGCCGGGCGCGCCCGCAGGCGGCGGGCCAGGGACTCGGGGCTGCTCACCAAGGCCAGGTAGTGGATCTCGCTGAAGAACGCGCGCTCCGGCAGCGGCTCGAACTCCGGGGGCACGACCGTGCCGCACAGCACGACCGGGCGGCCGTTCTGGTGCAGCATCGCCGCCATCCGCAGCCAGACCGCGCGGAACGCCGAGACGTCGTCGCGCAGGGCGCCCGTCCACAAGACGTCCTGCTCCAGCACGACGACTTCGCCGGCGAAGCGCGCCGCCAGCAGTGGGCCGAGCGTCGACTTGCCGGCGCCGCTCGGGCCCGTCAGGGCGAACAGCGGTAGCTTCCGGAACGGCCACCGGTGCCCGCACCGGCCGCAGGCGAGCTGCGCCCCGGAAGCGACCGGGCGGTCCGCCCGGTCGCCGCACGCCGGGCAGATCCGCAGGTCGAGACCCACCTCAGTCGAAGAGGTTCTCGAGGAAGCCGCGCTTGCGGTGGCCATGCCCGTACGGCCTCGGCGAATCCGAGTACCCGCGGTGCGGCCGCGGCGAGTCCGGGTAGCCGCCGCGGTACGCCTTGGGCGAGTCCGGGTAGCCGCCGCGGTAGGGGCGCGGCGAGTCGGCGTGGCCCCGGTAGGGCGGCGGCTGGTGGCCGTAGAAGGAGCTCTCCGCACCGGCGATCGCTTCCAGCTCACCGCGGTCCAGGAAGATCCCGCGGCAGCCTTCGCACTGCTCGATGTGGACGCCGTTCTTGTCCACGGTCCGCATCTGATTTTGACACTTCGGACAAATCACACATGCGAGCCTACGCACAAATCGGTCAGCAGGCGCAGAGGCAGAACGGGTGCCCCACCGGATCGGCGTAGACGCGGAACGTCTCCGGGCCGTCGTCCAGCAGTTTCGCGCCCAGGCCGAGCACGCGCTCGTGCGCCGCTTCGAGGTCGGTGACGTTCAGGTCGAGGTGCAGCTGCTGCGGGCGGTCGGCGGACGGCCACGACGGCGGCCGGTAGTCGGGCACCCGCTGGAACGCGATCCCCGCGCCGCCCACGGGGTTGGCCAGGGTCACCCAGTGGCCGTCGTCGGCGACTTCGGGCGCGTCCCACTCCAGCACCGCGCGGTAGAAGCCGGCCAGCGCCACCGGGTCGGGGCAGTCGAGGGCCACCACACCCAGCGTCGGTACCGCACTCATCGTCGCTCCCTTCGATCGCGAGTAACCATCGAAGGGATTATGTGGGTTATCGCACGCTAGGGCAACCACCGGTCGCCGTACACTGGTTCGGTGCACACCGACGCCTCCCTCGTCGTGGAGTTCCTCAACACGGTCAACGTCGAAGAGGGCACTGACCTGCTCGAAGTCCCCGGGCAGTGGCGCGAGTGGGCGGCCGGGCGCGCGTTGAAGGCCAATCCGGCCGCCGAAGCCCGCGCGGCCCGGGACACCCTGCGCGCGGCGATCGGCGACCCGCGGCTGCCCCTCGGCACGATCGACATCGGCACGCGGATCTCCCTCACCGACGACGGTCCGGCGCTCGTCGCGGACGACGTCGTGGGCGCCGTGTTCGCGGCCTGCACCCGGCTCGTCGTCCGCGGCGACTGGATCCGGCTGAAGATCTGCCCCGCCGACACCTGCCTGTGGGCGTTCTACGACGAGTCGCGCAACCGGTCGCGCACGTGGTGCTCGATGCGGGTGTGCGGCAACCGCGAGAAGGCCCGCGGCTGGCGCGCTCGTGCCGCGGCGGGCTGACGGCCCTCATCCGAGCGGCGGACCCTCGAACGGCTGTGGACAACTCGGGGACAAGCCCCACATATCCACGCCCCGGACGGCCCTACCCCCACACCTTGTGGACACCGATTAGGCCATCACGATGAAAACCTGTGGACAACCCCGGGGATAACTCAGCTTCCTGTGGACAACTGGGTTCGGACTCCCCCAGGTGTGGTATGTGCCTCGGTCGTCAGAACAGAAGCTCCGCCACGGCGTAGATGACCAGGCCGGCCAGCGCGCCCACGACCGTGCCGTTGATGCGGATGAACTGCAGGTCGCGGCCCACCTGGAGCTCGATCTTGCGCGACGTCTCCTCGGCGTCCCAGCGCTCGACCGTGTCCGTGATGATCGTGGTGATCTCGCGCGAGTAGTTCTTCACCAGGTACGCCGCAGCGCCCTCGACCCAGCCGTCGGCCTTCGACCGCAGCTGGTCGTCGTCCACCAGGCGCGCCCCCAGCGACGTCAGGCCCAGGCGGACGCGGCGGCGCAGCTCGCTCGACGGGTCCTCCGCCGCCGTCAGCAGCATCTCCTTCGCCGTGCTCCACGCCGAGCCGATCAGGCGCTGGACCTCCTCGTGGTGCACGATCTGGCCCTTCACCTGCTCGGCGCGGGCCATCACGTCGGGGTCGGTCTGCAGCTCCTGGGCGAACTCGCCGAGGAACTTGTCCAGCGCCAGCCGCATCGGGTGGTTGACGTCGGTCTTGACCGCCCAGGCGAACGACAGCACCTCGCCGTAGACCTTGTCCGCGAGCATCTCGTCGACGAACTTCGGCGACCAGCTCGGCGCCCGGTCGGACACCACGCGCAGCATCGTCGTGTGGTTGTCGCGCACCCACTCGTAGGCGCGGTCGCACATCAGGTCCACGAGCTTGTGGTGCGCGCCGTCGGCGAACACGCCCTGCAGGATCTTGCCCAGCGGCGGGCCCCACGGCTTGTCGATGATCCGCCGCGCGACCGCCTGCTCCATGATCGCCTGGACGTCCTCGTCGCGGAGCACGCGGACCGCCGCGCGGACCACCGTGGCCAGCTCCGACGTCACGCGCTCGGCGTTGTCCTCCTGCGCCAGCCACGCACCCAGGCGGCGCGCGATCTCGACGCGCTTGAGCTTGTCGCGCACGACCTCCTCGGAGAGGAAGTTCGACCCGACGAAGTCGCCGAGGCTGTTGCCCAGGGCGTCCTTCTTGTTCGGGATGATCGCCGTGTGCGGGATCTTCAGCCCGAGCGGGTGCCGGAACAGGGCCGTGACGGCGAACCAGTCGGCCAGGGCGCCGACCATGCCGGCCTCGGCCGCGGCGCGCACGTAGCCGACCCAGCCCGGCCAGCCCGCCGCCTGCGCCCAGCTGGTGAGCAGGAACACGAGCGTGGCGCCGAGCAGGAACGAGAGCGCGACGAGCTTCATCTTGCGCAGCGCACGGCGCTTTTCCGCTTCGCCGGCTGCGCCGCCCGGCGGGTCGGCGGGCGTCACCTTGGCGGGGGTCAGTTGCTCCACATCACCATTGTCCGTGAGGATGCTTGATCGTGCGCGAACCTGCTCTCGTCCCCCGCCTCCGGCCCTTCACCTCGACCATCTTCGCCGAGATGACGGCGCTGGCGGTCCGGCACGACGCCGTCAACCTCGGCCAGGGCTTCCCGGACACCGACGGGCCCGCCGGGATGCTCGACGCGGCCAAGAACGCGCTGTTCGGCGGCGCCAACCAGTACCCGCCGGGACCCGGGCGGCCGGAGCTGCGGGCCGCGATCGCGCGGCACCGGCGGCGGTACGGCACCGAGTACGACCCGGACACGGAGATCCTGGTCACCGCGGGCGCGACCGAGGCCATCACGGCAGCGTTGCTGGCGCTGACCGAGGCCGGCGACGAGGTCATCGTCATCGAGCCGTACTACGACTCCTACGCCGCCGCGGTCGCGATGGCGGGCGCCGAACGCCGGGTCGTCGGGCTGGTCGAAGGCCCGGACGGCCGGTTCGGCCTCGACGTCGACGGCCTGCGCGCCGCGGTCACCCCGCGGACCAGGGCGATCCTCGTCAACTCGCCGCACAACCCGACCGGCACGGTGTTCACGCGCGCCGAGCTGGAAGCGCTCGCCGCGCTGTGCGTCGAACACGACCTGATCGCGATCTGCGACGAGGTCTACGAGCACCTGGTGTTCGACGACGCCGAACACATTCCGCTGGTCACGCTGCCCGGCATGCGCGAGCGGACGGTCAGCGTCTCCAGCGCCGGCAAGACGTTCAACTGCACCGGCTGGAAGATCGGCTGGGTCTGTTCGACGCCGGAGCTGGTCGCGGCCGTGAAGGCGGCGAAGCAGTTCATCACGTTCGTCTCCGGCGGGCCGCTGCAGCCGGCCGTCGCGCACGCGCTCGACCACGAACTGCCCTGGGTGGACGGACTGCGCGAGAGCCTGCAGGAGAAGCGCGACCGGCTCTCGGCCGGGCTCGCCGACGCCGGGTTCGCGGTGCGGCCGACGGCGGGCACCTACTTCGTCTGCGTCGACGTCCGGCCGCTGGGCTTCGCCGACGCCGCCGACCTGGCGTGGGAGCTGCCCGGACGGGTCGGTGTCGCGGCCGTGCCCGTCAAGGTGTTCACCGATCACCCGGACGAGTGGAAACACCTCCTGCGTTTCGCGTTCTGCAAACGCAACGACGTCATCGACGAAGCCATCACCCGTTTGCGCAAACTGGTCTGACGACCGCGGTCGGGGAATTTCGGACGCCCCGGGCCACTCCGGCCGGTTCCGGCACGCACCCGGTCCGACGCAGCGCACACAGCGGGTGACAGGTCCGGACGGGATGCGGTCCGCGCGCGTCCCACCCCTCGGACGAGGTTCGGGCGGCCGGCCGAAACGCGGCCACGCGCACGCACCGCCACCGATTCGGCACGCAACGCTATCCGCGCCGGGGAAACATCAGGTCAACGCCCGGAGGCGGGTTTTGCGCGACTCCTCCGAATGGCCGCAGCAAAGCACCCGAACGGCACTGAGAGTGATCAACTCGTCGGCCGCAGATACCTTGCCCGGTAGGGCCGTTCCGCCTTACGGGCTGGATCGAACGCGGGAGAGATGAAAGACTCCCGAGCGGTGCTAGAAAGAGTGCAGCCCCGGGGGAACTGCGACCTGGCCGGAGAAAGACCCCAGCAAGTACGGACTCGAGCGTCGATCGCACGGGTCTCAGGCGCGGACGGTGGTGGTGGCGGTGAGCAGCACGGCGGACACGCGCCGCAGCGCTCCCGCTCGGCCTGCGCTCACCGCGGGTGAGCCCCGTCCCGAAAGCGGCGGCCTCGCGCACGCGCGCGGGCGCACTCCCCGCCCGTGGACGGCCGCGCTGCAGCGGCCCGCCGCCAAGATCCTCGTCGCCGGCGGCCTGACGCTCGCGGGCTGGCTGCTCACCGGCGCGCTGTCCGGCAGCACCGCGGCCGCCGCGGAGCACCGGTCCTGCCCCGAGGCACCCGCCGTTTCCACTGTGGACCAGGCCGCGCCGGACCACGCCGCGAAGGACCAGGTCGCGAAGCTCTTCGCACACGGCAAGCACCGCACCGCGCACCGCGAGGCCGTCGCCTGCGCGCGGCAGCCGGAAGCCGCGGACGAAACCGCGAAGCAGCCGGAAGACACCCAGGCCGCCGAGACCCCGCCGGAAACCGCGCCCGAGACCAAGATCGCCGCCAAGCAGCCGCAGGTCGAGTCCACGAAGGACACTCAGACCAGTGAAGCGCCGTCGGTCAAGACCACCCCGAAGGCGTCCGCGAACCTGCTCGGCGGGCTCGTCGGCGGCGTCGTCGACGTGGTCGGCGGGACGCTGAACACCGTCACGACCACCCTGCAGGGCACGCTGAACACCGTCGGCGCCCTCACGGACACGCTGTCCCACACCGTGCTCGCGCCGCTCACCCAGCCGCCCGCGAACAACCCCGGCGCGGCGCCGCTGCTCCCCATCGACGACATCCTGAACCCGATCTTCACCGGCGCTTCGAACTCGGGCGGCGTCACGGTGACCGTGCCCGGCGCGGTGACCGCGACCGTCACCCAGGTGGCCGCCCCGGTCGTCACCGAGAGCGCCGCCACCGAGGCCGCCGCGGCGACGACCCCGCAGACCACGCACGTCGCGGTGGTGCACCTGGTCGAGCGGCAGGACACGCTGCCGGCGCGGCCGGAGCAGCCGCGCGACTCCGGCGTCCACGCGCGCAACGGCGGCGGCGACAGCACCCCGGGCCTGCCCGGCGGCACCGGCGCCCCGAGCGCGCCGGCCCCCAGCGCCGCGCCCGGCCACGACGGCCCCGGCGGCGCCCGCCACCCGTTCGCCGTCCACACCGACGACGTGACCACCACCCAGCTGAAGCTCATCGGCACCAGCCGCGACCACGAGGTCGACGGCGCGGGCAGGGAAGCCGCCCTGCCGACCACCTCCCCCGACTGACCCCGGACCGGGCAGCCGGGGAGAACTGCGTCCAAAACAAGATCAACTGGACGTCCGCGCACGCCGTCGCGGTGTGACGATTCCCCTGCTCCAGTACGCAATCCGTGACTCTTTCACGTCTGGTGACGCCGCAGCGCGTCCGTCGTACCCCAGGGGCGAAAACCATGCGAAACCACAGTCTTTCCGACCGGCCGACCGCGCCCGGCCGGGTCGGATCCCGGTCCCGGCGCCGCGCTGCCCCCGCGGCGCCGGGACCCACACCGGGCGTGCTCCGGGAGTCTTCGCTCACCGCGCCGAGCGAAGATTCGTCAAGCGGAGAGCACGCCTGAGCCGCCGGCTTCCCGGCACGTCGAGGGGCTGTGCCGGGAAGCCGCGGCACCCGCGAACGGGGTCACGCCCGTGAGCGGGAGTGTGGAACAACGAACCGGTGCGCTGGATGCACACGAACGCCGCCCATCCCTGGGAGCAGGCTCGCATCCAGCGCACCGGTTCGTTCATGCGATCGGGGCGTCCAGCGAAGCCGGGGTGCCGCTGACGGACGCCGCCGCGGCGCTCAGCCGCCGGACGGCCTCGTGGCTGCGGTCCGGGGGCAGCGAAAACGGCAGCCGGATCCAGCGCTCCAGCCCGCCGTGGACGCCGAAGCGCGAGCCCGGCGCCACCTGGACACCGTGGCTCGCCGCCGCCACCGCCAGCCGTGAGCTCACCGGCTCCGGCATGCGGCACCACAGCGACAGGCCGCCCCTCGGCAGGGTGAACGTCCAGTCCGGGAGCAGCCCGCGCACGGCGCCGGCGAGGGCGTCGCGGTAGCCGTGCAGCTCTTCGCGACGGCGGGCGAGCGCCGTTTCGTCGCTCAGCAGCTCGCTGAGCACGAGCTGCTCGAACACGGGTGAGCCCAGGTCGACCGCGTAGCGCGCGGAAACCAGCCGGCCGAGCAGGTCCTCCGAGGCGCGGATCCAGCCGAGCCGCAGCCCGCCCCAGTGCGTCTTCGACGCCGAGCCGACGCAGATCGCCAGGTCACCGGCGAACGCGGCCAGCGGCGGCGGCCCGTCGAGCGGGTCGCCTTCGAGGTCCAGCTCGACGAGCGTCTCGTCGACGACGACGGGGGTCCTGGCCCGCGCGAGCACCGCGCCGAGCCGTTCGCGGCCTTCGGCGTCCAGGCGCAGGCCGGTCGGGTTCTGGAAGTCGACGACGAGGTAGGCGAACCGCGGCGACGCCTGGCGCAGCGCCGCGTCGACGCCCGCGATGTCCCAGCCGCGGCCGCCGGCCGGGTCGAGCGCCACGGGCACCGGGATCGCGTGCGCGGCGCGGATCGCTTCCAGCGCGTTCGGGTACGTCGGCTGCTCGACCAGCACGCGGTCGCCGGGGCCCGCGAGCATCCGCAGGACCAGGACGAACGCGTGGTGCGCGCCGTTGGTGACCATCACCTGCGCGGGGGTCGTCGGCAGCCCGCGTTCGGTGTAGCGCCGGGCGATCTTCTCCCGCAGCCCGAGCAGGCCGCGTTCCTGGTAGCCGTGGTCGCCGAGGTGGTCGGCCAGCAGGACGCGGGCCGTGTCGACCGCGGCGGCCGTGCCCGCGATGGCCGGCGAAGACGCGTGCGTGAAGTCGATCGAGTCGCCGCCCGCCGGGGCGAGCGGGCCGCGGCGACGCCGTCCCGGCGCGGCGATCCACGACCCCGCGCCGCGGCGGCTCGCCACGAACCCGTTCTCCCGCAACCGGTCCAGGGCCGAGCCGATCAGCGTCCGGCTGGCGCCGAGCGCGTCGGCCAGCTCCCGCTCGGCGGGCAGCCGGGTGCCCAGCGGGAGCTGGCCGTCCAGCACCTGCAGCTCGATCGCGGCGGCCAGGTCGGCCGCGCCCTGCCGGGAGCCGCCTTGCCGCCACGAGCCCAACATGACGGCCAGTCGGGGACCAGAGATGCGTCCACCCAGCGGGACGAGCGTTTCCATAAGGCCAATATCCTGGAATTGGCTATGGTTTACAAGGCCACTTCCCGGCGATAGTGAGGTCGTGGCTCAGATCGATCTCCGGCCCGTCCGGATCTCCCGCGACCCCGTCCGGCGCAGCGCCCAGCTGCTGTTCGGCCTCACGCTCTACGGCACCAGCGTCGCCGTCGTCACCCGCGCGCGTCTCGGCCTCGAACCGTGGAGCGTGCTGGCCGAAGGCGTCATGAAGCACACCGGGCTGACGTTCGGCACGGTCACCGGGCTGATCTCGGTGGTCGTGCTGCTGCTGTGGATCCCGCTGCGCCAGCGGCCCGGGATCGGCACCATCGCGAACGTCGTGGTCATCTCGGTGGTCGTCGACCTGGTCCGCGCGGTGCTCCCGGACCAGCACGACCTGGGCTGGCAGATCGCGCTGCTCGTCGGCGGCGTCGCGCTCAACGGCGTCGCGACCGCGACCTACGTCGGCGCCCGGCTCGGCCCCGGCCCGCGTGACGGCCTGATGACCGGCCTCGCCGGGCGCACCGGCTGGTCGGTCCGGCTGGTGCGCACCGGCATCGAGGTCACCGTGGTCGCCATCGGCTTCCTGCTGGGCGGGACGGTCGGCGTCGGCACCGTGCTCTACGCCCTCGCCATCGGCCCGCTCACCCAGGCGCTGCTGCCGCTGACCACGTGGCGCGAACCGCAGCAGCGCGAGCAGGGTCACTAGCCCGCTTTGCGCTGCTGGACGGCCCGGCGCAGCGTCGGGTAGTCGGCGCCGCGGCGGGCGAGCACCTCGTCGGTGTCCCCCTGCTGGGCGAGCGCCAGCAGGATGTGCTCCTGCCCGAGGTGCTTGTCCCCCAGCCGGACGGCTTCCTTGAGGCTCAGCTCCAGGGTCTTCTTCGACTGGGCCGTGAACGGGATGTGCCCGCGCTTGGCCGGGCCGAGGCGGCCGGCCAGCGCGCCCTCGCCGTGGGTCCGCTCGACGCTCTCGACGATCTGCTCGACGTCGATGCCGAACTCCGTCAGCGCTTCGGCGTCGGCGTCGCTGACCCCGCCGCGACGCCGGGTGCGCGCCAGCTCGGCGGCCACCTCCTCGGCGGAGATGCCCAGCTCGGCGAGCACCGGCACGGCCACCTTGACCAGCCCGGCCAGCAGGTGCGCGGGCCGGATCTCCGCCGCCCCGGACTCCCGCGCCACGATCTGCGCTTCGACGACCGCCAGCCGCGCGTCCGCCGTGAACCGCTCGAACATCAGTGCCTCCCGTACTTCTTGTGCACGGCCTGCCGGCTGACCCCCAGCTCGGCGGCGATCTCCTGCCACGACCAGCCGTCGATCCGCGCACTGCGGACCTGCACGGCCTCCAGTTGTTCCACCAGCCGCCGGAGCGCGGCGACCGCACGCAGTCCCACCCGGGGATCGCGGTCGCCGGCCCGGGCGGCCAGGTCCGTCGCTTCCGTCATGTCTGTCAACCTACGTTGACAGGGCGAGCCTGTCAACCTGAGTTGACAACGTCGGCGTGAAGGTCCTCCTCCGCCGACGTAGAGTCGGGCGATGCCCGAGATCGTGATCGCCGAACGGGCCGGGGTGGGCGCCGGTGGCCACCCGCGTCCCACCGAAGACCACGTCGTCGTCCTGGACAACGCGGTGCTCGTCCTCGACGGCGCCACCTCGTCGGACCCGTCGCAGCCCCCGGGCGGCTGGTACGCGGAACGGCTGGCCCGGCGCCTCGCCGAAGACCTCCGCGCGGCCCCCGAAGCCGACCTGACCGACACCCTGACCAGCGCGATCGCCGCCGTGACGCGGGACAACGCCCTGCGGCCGCGGCAGTCGCCGTCGAGCACCGTGGCCGCGGTGCGCTGGCTGGACGACCGGGTCGACGCCCTGGTGCTCGCCGACAGCCCGGTAGTCGGCTTCGGCGAGTTCGGTGTCGACGTCGTCTCCGACGACCGGCTCGCGCGGCTGCGGCGACGCGGGATGCTGCAGACCGGCGCGGACGTCCGGCGCCGGCGCAACGCCCACGACGGCTTCTGGGTCGCCGAAGCCGACCCCGGCGCGGCCGCGCACGCCGTGCGCCGCAGCTGGCCGCGGGGAGCCGTCGAGGCCGTCCTGCTCGCCAGCGACGGCGTTTCCATCGGCGTCGACCAGTACGAGCTCTTCGACTGGCGCGAAGTCCTCGCGATCACGCGCGCCGACGGGCCGGATTCGATCCTGGACGCCGTCCGCACCGCGGAAAAGCAGGACCCGGACGGCGAACGCTGGCCGCGTCCGAAGCGCCACGACGACCAGGCGCTCGTGCTGGTCGACTTCGGTTCCGGGGGAATTCAGGGTCTTCCCTGATCACGGCCGTCCCGTTTCCCGAGAACCTGGAGGACATGGGGACGGAACAGGGGAAGCGCACGAGACCGTGGCGGCTCGTGGCGCTGGGCGCGATCGGCTGGGGGCTCTTCACGGCCGTGGTGCTGCACATCATCAGCTCGCGGAACCCGGTGTACGACACGCTGTCGAGCTACACCGTGACCGACCGCGGCGAAGGGATGCTCGCCGCGAGCGTGCTTTCGCTGGCCATCGGCTCGCTGGCGGTGCTCGGCGCGCTGCACGTCGCCGGGGTCCCGCTGTCGCGGACGACCCGGCTGCTGCTCGCGTTGTGGTCGCTCGGGCTCGCGGCGGCCGCCGTGTTCCCGGCGAGCTACCCCGAGGCGCCGGACCCGGTGAGCGGCGAAATCCACCTCTACGCGTGCCTGGTCGCGTTCCTCAGCCTGCCCGGCGCGGCGATCTCGCTGCTGGAACCGTTGCGGGGACGGCAAGAGCGCGTCGCCGTCGTGCGGGCGATCCGGCTGACCGCGGTCGCGTTCGGGCTGTTCGCGCTGAGCTTCGTGTTCGTGCGGCTCAGCGAGGCCGGCGTCGAGCCGTTCCACGCGGTCTCGGACGCGCTCCCGATCGGCGTCACGCAGCGGCTGCTGCTGATCGCCGACGTCGGGCTGCTCTGCACGCTGCTGCGGGTCGCGACCCGGCTGGAGTCAGCCTTCGACGGCCGCCGCGAATTCGGGCGCGTAGCCGTAGAGGCCGGGCATCCCGCCGGTGTGCAGGAACACCACGTGGTCGTCCGGGGCGAAGTGGCCCGCCCAGTCGACCAGCGCGGCGGCCACCTTGCCGGTGTAGACGGGGTCCAGCACGACCCCCTCGGTGCGGCCGAAAAGGCGTAGCGCGTCCCAGACGGCGTCGGTCGGGATGCCGTAGCCGGGGCCGAGCGTCGAGTCGCCCATTTTCGTGTGGGCAAGGGAGGGCGGCTCGACGCCGAGCAGCTTCGCCGCACCGGCGGTGAGCTCGCGCAGGTTCTCGGTGGCTTCGTCGAGCGGGTGGCTGACGCAGGCGATGCCGACGCCGAGGTTTCCGAGGAGCGCGGTGGCCAAGGCCACGCCGGCCGCCGTGCCGCCGCTGGCGTGCGGGACGACCAGGTGGGCCCGCTCGACGCCGCGTTCTTCGAGCTGGTGCGCGAGTTCGCGGGTGGCGCGGACGTAGCCGAGCGCGCCGAGGTCGTTGGAGCCGCCGACGGGGATGGTGGCGACCTTCCGGCCCTCCTGCGCGGCTTCGGCGATGAGGCGGTCGTAGGTTCGGCCGGTCTCCTCGCCGTCGGCACAGACGTGGACCGTCGCGCCGAAGAGCTTGTCCAGCGGCAGGTTCCCGCCGCGCTCGTACGCGTCGCCGTCGCGAGGGACCTTCGCGGTGAGGACGAGTTCGCAGCGCAGGCCGAGCTTCGCGCACGCGGCGGCCGTCTGCCGGCCGTGGTTCGTCTGCAGCGCGCCGAAGGTGACGACCGTGTCGGCGCCGGCCTCGAGCGCGGCGCCGAGGTGGTATTCGAGCTTGCGCAGCTTGTTGCCGCCCGCGCCGAGCGGGTGGACGTCGTCGCGCTTGAGCCAGAGGTTCCGCAGGCCGAGCGCCTCGCCGAGCCGGGGCGCTTCGTGCAACGGCGTCGGCCAGCCACCGAGGTCGACGCGCGGGATCGAGTCGAGGGCGGAGTCGGGGAACCCGGCGAAGTCGAACGTCATCAGCCCACCTTAGAACGCCCGGGGAGTAGCCGGAGACCGTCGGTATCCGGTAACGTTCGTTCGAACGAACGAGAACTCAGGGAGGTGCCATGACCGCCACGAGCCTGGACTTCACCGGTCTCGCCGCGCAGGCCGCGCAGCTCGCCGCCGGGGAGGTCACCTCCGCCGAGCTGACCGCGACCGCGCTCGGCCGCGCCCACGCGAGCCAGCCGACGCTCAACGCGTTCCGGCACCTGCGCGACGACGCCGCGCTCGCCGAAGCCGCCGAGGCGGACGAGCGGCTCACGGCCGGCGACCGGAAACCCCTGCTCGGCGTGCCCGTGGCCATCAAGGACGACGTCGACCTGACCGGCCTCCCCACGTCCTTCGGCTGCCCCGGCGAGTTCCCGGTCGCTACGTCCGACGCGCCCGCCGTCGCGCTGCTGCGCGAAGCCGGCGCCGTCATCATCGGCAAGACCAACACCCCCGAGCTGGGCCAATGGCCGTTCACCGAGGGCCCGGCCTTCGGTGCGACGCGCAACCCGTGGCACACCGGCCACACCCCCGGGGGTTCTTCAGGCGGGAGCGCGGCCGCGGTGGCGTCGGGGGTCATCGCGGCCGCGCTCGGTTCCGACGGCGCCGGTTCGGTGCGCATCCCGGCCGCGTGGACCGGGCTCGTCGGCATCAAGACCCAGCGCGGGCGGATCCCGACCGAAAGCGAGCTGTTCCACGGCCTGACGGTGCTCGGCCCGCTCGCCCGGACCGTCGAGGACGCCGCCCTGCTGCTGGACGTCGTCGCGGACACCGGCACCACGTTCCGGACCGCCGCCGCGCGCGAACCCGGCCGGCTGCGGATCGGGCTGTCGACCCGGATCCCGTTCACCGCGACCAAGACCCGGCTCGACCCGGTCGTCGAGGCGAACGTGCGGCGGCTCGCGGAGTCCCTGGCCGGGCTGGGCCACGAGATCGTCGAGGTCGAGCCGGACTACGGGCTGATCGGCCTGACGTTCCTGCCGCGCTCGCTCACCGGCGTCCGCGACTGGACGTTGCGGGTGCCCGACCGGTCCGGGCTCGACAAGCGCACGCGCAGCAACGCCGGCCACGGGCGGCTGCTCGCCGGGCCCGCGCTGCGCCTCGCCCGCGCCTTCGAGCCGGGCCTGCACCGGCGGATCGGCTCGGTGTTCGGCCGCGTCGACGTCCTGCTGACCCCGACCACCGCCACTCCGCCACCGCCGATCGGCACGTTCGACGGGCTGTCCGGCTGGGAGACCGACCAGGCCATGATCGCCGCCTGCCCGTACGCTTGGCCGTGGAACGTGCTGGGCTGGCCGGGGATCAACGTCCCGGCCGGGCAGACGGCCGGCGGCCTGCCGCTGGGCGCGCAGCTGCTCGGCCCCTCGCACGCCGAGGAGCGGCTGGTTTCGCTCGCCGCGCAACTGGAAGAGGTCGAACGGTGGCCGGAGCGGCATCCCGAGACAAGCTGGTAAGCACCCGGGAAGCCATCCTGCGCGGCGCGCTGACGGTCGTCGGCGAGCACGGCGTCGGCGGCCTGACGAACCGCCGGATCGTCGCCGCGGCCGGTGTCTCGCTCGGCACGTTGACCTACCACTTCCCCAGCCAGACGGCGTTGCTGCGCGAGGCGATGCTGCTGTTCGTCGAGGAGGAGACCGCGAAGCTCGGCGCGATCGTCGACGGCTACCGCGCGGACGGCTTGAGTGTCGAGCAGGCCGCGTCGGTCGTCGAGCACGTGATCGCGCAGCTGCCCTTCGGCGCCGACGAGCTCGGCGCGCACGAGCTGTACCTCCAGTCCGCGCGGGATCCCGAGCTGCACGAGGCTTCTTCGCGCTGTTTCGCGGCGTACGACGAGCTGGCCGTGACGATCCTCGAAGCGCTGGGTGTGCCGGACGCACGCCGGCTGGCCGGGCCGGTCGTCGCGCTGATCGCCGGGCTGCAGCTGCGGCGGCTGGCGACCGGCGAGACGGACACGCCGGTGGCCGAACCGCTGATGATGCTGCTCCGCGGGGCTTGATGGCCCCGCCGGTCGTCCGCGGCACGGCGGCGTGGAGGTACTTCGGCGACTTCCGCGACGGGCTGCTGGCCGGGCAGGTGCTGGTGCTGCAGGTGGCGCACCCGGTCGTCGCGGCGGGCGTGCGCGACCACTCGGACTACACGTCGGGTCCCTGGACGCGCCTGATGCGCACGGGCGCGTCGCTGTCGATCTACGTCTACGGCGGTGCCGCGGGTGCCCGGGTCGAAGCCGCGCGCCTGCGGGACCTGCACCGGTCGTTCACGGGCGTTTCGGACGGACGCCGGTACAGCGCACTGGATCCACTGGCGTACGCGTGGGTGCACGCGACCCTGGTGAAGGTTCCCGTTGACGCGCAACGGTTCTTCGGCCGTCCACTGTCCGGGCCGGAGCTGGCGGAGTACTACGCGCAGATGTGCGACGTCGGCCGGATGCTCGGCGTGCGCGAGCGTGATCTGCCGCCGGACTGGGCGAGTTTCGAGCGGTACTACGACGAGATGGTCGCCGGGTTCGCGGGCAATTCGACGATCGACACGCTCTTCGAGACGATCCGGACGGTGGCGAAACCGGTGCGGTGGCTGCCCGATTCGGCGTGGCGGTGGCACGGCCGGATCCAGATGTTCCTGCTGCGGACGACGTTGCCGCCCGCGCTGCGTGACCGGCTCGGTCTACAGTGGACTCTTCGCGACCAGCAGCGGTTCCTGCGGTTCGCCCGCGTGGTGCGCGTTCTCGCGACGCCGGTCCCGGCCGGGCTGCGGACGGCGCACATGCGGTGGATCGGCAAGCTCAACGTCTGGTTCCGCGCCCATCCCCAGGCCTACCAACGGCTGATCGGCGGTCACGGCCCGGGAGCTACTCCTCACGACCGCTGACCCGGGCGTAGTGGGCGCGGGCCTTGGCGCGGTTGCCGCAGCGGGCCATCGAGCACCACTGGCGGTTCCGCCGCGGCGAGGCGTCGCAGAAGCGCAGCCCGCAGTCGTCCGCCGCGCACACGCGCACCGCGGCGTCGCTCGTCGCCAGGTCGATCGCGTCCGCCGCCAGTGCCGCGAACGCCGCCGCCACCGGGTCCTTCGGCGCGGGGACCTCGCGGCGCAGGCGGCCGTCGGTGACGACCAGCCGCGGCGGGGGCGCCGGCGCCGAGGCCGCCGCGTTGTTCACCAGGTCGACGTCCATCGAGTCCGGCAGGTCGGGAGCCAGCAGCACCCGGTCCACGGCCTCGCGCAACGCCTTCGCGGCCAGCACGTTCCCCGCCGTCACACGCACTTCGCCCGTCGTGAACCCGGCGAGCGCGAGCCACTCCCCCAGCGCGGCGGGCCCGGTCAGCAGCTCGACACCCTCGTCGTGACGCGCGCGCAGCGTGTTGACCAGGTCGAGGCACGGCCGTCCGCCGTCGAAGACCCATTCCATGCCGTCATTCTAACCCTTGAAGACAGTTAGAAGCAGCGGTACCGTCTAACCTTATGAACCGGTTAGAGAAGATGGCCACCGTCGACGGACTCCGGATGCACTACCTCCAGGCCGGCGACGGCCCGCCCCTGTTCCTGCTGCACGGCTGGCCGCAGACTTCGCACTGCTGGCACCAGGTCCTCGGCCCGCTCGCCGAGACGCACACCGTCATCGCCCCCGACCTGCGCGGCTACGGCCGCACCGACAAACCCCGGACCGGCTACGACAAGCGCACCATGGCCGCCGACATCGCGAAACTCGCCGACCACCTCGGCTTCGACCGCACGGCCGTCGTCGGCCACGACCGCGGCGGCCGCGTCGCGCACCGCTGGGCCCTCGACCGCCCGGACCAGGTCGAGCGCCTCGCCGTCCTGGACATCGCCCCGACCCGCGCGATGTGGCAGCGCCTCGACACCGGCGTCGCGAAGGCCTACTGGCACTGGCTCTTCCACCTCCAGCCCGACCTCCCCGAACTCCTCGCGGGCCAGAACATCGCCGCGTACCTGGGTTACTTCTTCGAACGCTGGACCTACCAGCGCCACGGCCTCGCCCCGGACGCCGTCGCCGAGTACGTCCGCGCGTTCTCCCAGCCCGGCGCCCTCCGCGCGGGCTTCGACGACTACCGCGCCTCCTTCCCGGACGACGCCGAACTCGACGACGCCGACTTCGCCGCCGGAAAGCGCGTCACCCAGCCACTTCTCGCGCTCTGGGGCGCGAACGGCCTGCTCGGCACCCTGCCCACGCTCGAAATCTGGCAGGAGTACGGCACGGACGTCACCGGCCGGGCAATCGCCGAGTGCGGCCACTTCCTGCCCGAAGAACAGCCGGAAGAAGTGGTCTCCCACCTGCGGAAGTTCCTGGACCCCTGAGATCCCCGGGGGCGCCGGTCCCCCGCACCGGGGACCGGAGTTCCCTCCCCGCCGTGACGCCCGCCACCCGCGGTCGTGGCTAGGTTCGGACCCACGATGGGGACCAAACCGAAATTCGCGTTGCTGGTGCTGCTGGCCGTCCTGGGGATCGCGGCCGGCGGCGGGACCGCGTACGCCGACGGCGCACCATCCGGCACCGACGTCCAGGTCGCGCAGACACTCGGCGCGCGCGAGCTGACCGTGGTCATCCGCCGGGTCGACGTCACGCCGTCGCCGCTGCGGGTCGACGTCGTGACGCACCAGGGCACCGCGCCCGGCACGCTGCACCTGGCCGTCGCGGCCGAAGGCGTCGTGACGTCGCGGGCCGACGTCGTCCTCGGCGCCACGCCGGGCGTGTACCCGGGGAATCTCCAAGTCGGCAAGCCGGGTCCGTGGGAGCTGTCGCTGGGCGACGGGACCGGGCCCGCGGCGACGATCCCGTTCATCGTGCCCGCGCGGGTCGTGCCACCGTGGGAAAAGGCGACGTACGGCGGTTTCGTCGCGGCGGGCGTCTTCCTGCTGCTCGCCCTCGTGGTGGCGATGCGCGCGAAGCGCACCGCGTTCGCGCTGATCCCGGCGGGCGGCGTGGTCGCGGCGATCGCCGTCGCGGTCACCGGCGCCCTGCTGTCGGCGAGCACGCCCGCGCCGCCCGCGCCCGGCAGCCAGCTCGACCCGACGTTCGACAACGTCACCGATCCTAATGCCAGTTCCCGGTTGTCCACAGTGGACTACTCGCGACCACCGGTGAACCTGGCCGTGCGGGCGGAGGGCGGCGAACTGGCGCTGCACCTCACCGACGGCGCCACCGGGCGGCCGGTCGACGACCTGCTCGTCCACGACAACGCGTTCGTGCACCTGGTGCTCGTCTCGCCGTCCGGGCGGATGAGCCACCTGCACCCGGTGCGCGTCGCGCCCGGCGACTACCGCGTCGGCGTCGCGGATCCCGAACCGGGTACGTACGCCGTCGCCGCGGAACTCGTCCGCCGCGGTGGCGGGGTCCAGCTGGCCCGGTCCACTGTGGACCTGCGGGGCACGGCCGCCCCGGCGCCCGAACCACCCGGCGCCGGACCGCGGACGGTCGACGGCACGCCGGTGGAGCTGAACGTCACCCCGGGCACGCCGACGACGATCACCGCGCACTTCACGACGCAGGACCTCCAGCCGTGGCTGGGCATGCTGGGTCACCTCATCGTCGCCGGGCCGATCACCGGCGAGGTCGGGGCGTCCGCCGCGAAGGCACCCACGTGGGCGCACGTCCACGCCATGGTCCCGCCGGTCGCCGGGCAGGTCGACCGGCCCGACGAGACCGTCGCCGCGTACGGCCCCGACGTCAGCTTCACCTACACCTTCGCCGCCCCCGGCCGGTACCGGATCTGGCTGCAGGCCGAGCGCGGCTACCGCGTGCTCACCGTCCCCGCCGTGCTCGACGTCCCCACGACAGGAGCAGGCCGATGAGACGTCCGACGGTCCTGGTCGCGCTGGTCGCGCTGGTCGTCGCGGCCGGGGCCGCCTGGCTGCTCTGGGGCGGCGGAGGCGCGAAAGCCACCACACAGCAAGCGGTTTCCGGCCCGTACACGGTCCAGTTCTCCGCGGACGAGCCGCGCATCGGCGGCAACACCTTCGCGGTGGCGGTGACCGGACCCGCGCCCGACGCCGTCACGGTCGCGCCGGTCATGGCGCAGATGGGGCACGCGTTCGCCCCGGTGACCGCGGCCCCGGACGGGCCCGGGCGCTTTCGCGCGGCGGACGTCGGGCTGCCGATGGCCGGGCAGTGGGAGATCACAGTGTCCCTGAGCGGACCCGGCGGGCCCGCGCAAGTCGTTTTTCCGTTGTTGGTCAAGTAAAGGAGGAGGTCGGGGGAATGGATCTCACCGCATCCGGGGTCAGGACGGCTTCGGTGGCGAAACAGGCGCGAACGGGGTTGCTGCCGGCGAACGTCGTGCTCGGCGGGTCGCTGCTGTCGCTGGTCGGGCTGACCTGGGACATCCAGTGGCACAGCGACGTCGGGCCGGACACGTTCTTCACGCTGCCGCACCTGTTCCTGTACGCGGGCAGCGCGGTCGTCGGCCTGGCGAGCCTCGCCGTCGTGCTGCTGACGACGGCGGCGCGGCGCGCGGGCCGCCCGATCGACGCGCGGGTCGGCGGGCGCGTGGTCAACGTGTTCGGCAGGACGTTCGCGGCGCCACTGGGTTACCTGGTGTCCGGCGTCGGCGCGGCGACGTTCCTGCTGTACGGCCTGTGGGACCAGTGGTGGCACGGGCTCTACGGCTTCGACGCGGTCATCGACTCGCCGCCGCACATCGGGCTGCTGCTGTCGATCACGGTGTCGCTGATCGGCACGACCGCGGTGTTCGCGGCCGCGCGCGAATACCGCTGGGGCCGGCTCGGCACGCTGGCGTCGCTGACCGTGCTGCTCACGTTCGGGCCGGTGCTGGCCCTGGGCCTGCAGCAGGTGCCGGACGACTACGCCGACGCCGTGGCGATCGGGACGTCGACAGTGGCGGTGCTGCTGGTCGCCGTCGGCGCCGGGTTCCTGCGGCGCCCGGGCGGCGCGGCCGGCACCGCGGCGCTGGTCCTGGTCGTGCAGGGGATCTTCTGGTGGTTCTCGCCGTGGGCCGCGAAGGCGTACGCGGACTTGGTCGATCTTCCGCTGCGGGACGCGATTTCCGGTGTGCCGGAGATGCCGTCGCTGACGCCGCTGGCGTTGCTGCCGGTGGCCGCGCTGATGGAACTGGGGTACCTCGCGGGCCGGCGCCGGGGGTGGCGCGCGGGCCGGGTGTCCGTGGCCGTCGGCGGGATCGCCGGGGTGCTGATCGGGTTGAGCCTGCCGGTGCAGCGCGTCCTGCTCTACTCCGGCGCGCACCTGCCGCCGTCGTGGTACCTGCTGACGACCGCGCTGCTCAGCGGGCTGTTCGGGCTGCTCGGCGGGTTCGCCGGGTGGCGGTTCGGCGGGATGCTCTGCCTGCTGGCGCCCGCGAAGAAGGGGGAAACCGCTGATGCGTAAAGCACTTGTCGCACTGGGCACCGTCGCCGGGCTGCTGTTCGCGACCGCGGCGCCGGCGAACGCCTACGAGCCGGTCAACATCGTGCACACCGAGCACGTGCAGGCCGGGCCGTACGGGCTGACGGTCGGGTTCAGCACCTGGCCGCTGAAGGCCATGCAGTCACTGGACTTCACGTTCATCCCCGACGGCGGGATCGAGGACAAGTCCGGCACGCTCACGATGGTCAACCCGGAGGGTGGCAAGAACCGGACGCAGCCGCTGGTGCGGCACCCGCGCAAGCGCGACGTCTGGGGCCTGGACGTCCGGTCGATGCCACGGCCGGGCGAATGGACGTTCCACTTCACCGTCAACGGCCCGGCGGGCACCGGATCCGGCGACCTGCGCGCGCTGCCGGTGCTGGAACAACCCGGGCCACCGATGGGGCTCAGCTGGGCGATCAGCACGCTGCCGTTGATCGGGCTCGTCGTGCTCGTGGTCATCGCCTGGCGGCGGACCCGCGGCCGGCTGCGCGGGGGTGAGCTTCCGGCAATCGGGTGAGATTCCCCTCACATTCGGCACTCGGCCGTATCCGGGCGGTCGCGGAGGCCTCCTTCCTCACAGCGGGAAGGGGGCCTTCACCATTCAAGGACACGGACGGGTGATCATGATCACCTCCACGGGGGAGGGATCAGGCGGGCAGGTCGAACTGCCCGGCCTTCACGGCGACCAGGAACGCTTCCCATTCGGCGGTGTCGAACACGAAAACGGGGCTGGTCGAGAGCTTGGTGTCGCGGACGCCGATCAGACCTTCGCGCCCGAGGTTGACCTCGACGCAGCTCCCACCGTTGGGCTCGCTGGCGAACGACTTCTCCCAGGCAGCCTCTTCGAACAGGGACACGGCCGTGTTCGGATCGTAATCCGCGAACGACGGATAATCCGCCATGGGTCGTACCTCCGAGGATCGATGGGGGGCGCGGCCGTGACCTGGTCGAAAGTACCCGCTCCCGGCTACTCAGTGTCTCAATGGAGTACGCCGCACGGCCAAGCGGGTGATCAACTAGGTCCGGCCTCGACATGAAGATTATTCCAGGAGTAGGATTAATCGCATCGGCCGGGGCGCTGGTGTCGGTGAATGACTGCCTGCATGCGACGGGCGGTCCCCGAACGCAGGCCACTGGCTGACGACCGACAAAACCACCACCGCAGGACCTCATGGGGGAGGATCAGCGTGATCGTCGAGGACAGCGCGCCACCGAGCGCGCTCGTCGTGGGCAGGCTCGCCAAGGGAACCGCCGGCGAGGCCCGCCGGGTCGTCCACGTCTTCGGACTGGGCGCCGCCCGCAGCACGACCCACCTGGTCCGAACCAAGTGCGGGGAAGCGCTTACCCGTGCCGACGTGGAATGGCTGGTCCCCGGGGCCGGCATGCCGTGCGAACCCTGTCTCGGACTGGCCGGCGGCGAACCCGCCCGGTCACCGCGACGAGAGCTGGGGGTGTAGACGATGGCCGTCCGGCTGAACTCGCTCTTCCGCCGCGAGGAAGAAGAGCACCGTGGCCGCCGGGGAATCGGGAACGAGCTGCGGAACCGCTTCGGCTTCAGCCTGATCCAGGCGCCCCTGCGCAAGACGACGACGTGGGCCGCCGACCAGGACCTCCCGCTGCGGCACTACTCCGACGGCGTCCGCACCACCCGCCCGCTGGAGACCGCGATCGACCTGACGCCGTTGCTGCGCGGCCGGCTCGGCTCGCGCGTCTGAGCGCCTGACTGCCCCACCACCACAAGAGCCCCGGTTCCCTGATGGGACCGGGGCTCTCGCCGCGTCGGGCTACGGTTTCCGCAGCAGCAGCCGTCCTTGGCGGAACGGGCGCTCCCCCTCGACGGGCTCGCGGTACATCCGGCCCACCTCGGCGAGCCCCGCCGAGGCCGCGATGCGCATCAGTTCGTCGAGAGGCCACCGGTAAGCCGTCGTGACCTTGTGGTCGAACTCCGAGACCGGGCCGTCGCCGGCTTCGAAGAAGCCCAACAGAACGTGACCGCCGGGCGCCAACGTCCGGGTGAATTCGGCGAAGTACCCCGGCACCTCCGACGGTGGCGTGTGGATCACCGAATACCACGACAGGATCCCGGCGAGCGACGCGTCGGGGAGGTCCAGGGCCGCCATCGAACCCACTTCGAACCGCAGGTCCGGAAGCGCCGCGCGCGCCAGGGAAACCATCTCCGGCGACACGTCGACGCCGAACGCGTCGAGGCCCAGCTTCACGAGGTGCGCCGTCAGGTGGCCGGGTCCGCAGCCGAGATCGGCGACCGGGCCGCGGCCGCGCACGAAGTCCGCGAACGCGGTCCACGCGGCCCGGTCCAGCGGGTCGCCGTCCCAGATGCCGCGGACGAACTCCGCGTACTGGACGGCGACCGCGTCGTAAGCCGCCGTCACGGTTTGCGGCCGAGGCCGCAGATGTGGCCGACGAAGGCCGGGTCGTTCGCGAGCTTCTTCGTGGCCTTGGACTCCATCTCCTCGGGGTGCCACTCCGGGAGGTAGACGATGCCGGGCTCGACCAGTTCCAGGCCCTCGAAGAACTCCGTGAACTCCGCGCGCGACCGCAGGTGCAGCGGCGTGCTCGACTTGTTGTACTGCGCCATGATCGACTCGCGGCTCTCCGAGTCGGCCATGTTCTCCAGGCCGTCGCTCGTCAGGTGCGAGGACAGGAAGTACGAGCCGGAAGGCAGCAGCGACAGGTACTTCTGGATGGTCTGGGCCACCGGCTCGTCCTCGCCGAGGAAGTACAGGACGCCGACGATGATCAGCCCGATCGGCCGGTTCGGGTCGAGGACGCCGGTGTCGAGGGCGCGCTTCCAGATGTCGGCCGGGTCGCGCAGGTCGCCCTGCAGCACCGCGTGCCGGTCGGCGACGCCCTCCTTCTCCAGCAGGATCTGCGAGTGCGCCACGGCGACCGGCTCGTTGTCGACGTACACGCACCGCGCGTCCGGGTTCACCGACGCCGCGACCTCGTGCACGTTGCCGACCGTCGGCACGCCCGAGCCGAGGTCGAGGAACTGGTCGATGCCGTTGCGCGCCAGGTACCGGACCCCGCGGCCGAGGAAGTCACGGCCGACGCGCGCGACGGTCTTGATCATCGGGAACGTCTTGACGGCCTGCTCGCCGAACTGCCGGTCGATGGCCCAGTTGGCGTCGCCGCCCAGGAACCAGTCGTAGATGCGCGCGGCGTTCGGGCGTTCGAGGTCGACGCCTTCCGGGGCTTCGGGGTCCTGCGTGGTCATGGGCTTCCTCCAGGCTTGCGGCCGACACCGCCGACCACGCTCGCGAGGGGGACCGTGGCGGCGCCGGGCTCGGGACGCCACTCTCCCACAGGCACGATCCCCGGCTCGACGACGTCGAAGTTACCGAAGAACGCGGCGATCTCGTCGAGCGACCGGGAAACCGCCGGCGAGCTCGACCGCTCGGACAGCTTCACGAGCCGCCGGATCTGCGCCAGCTCGTCCCCCTCGACGCCGGACTCGGTCGCGTGCGAAAGGACGTACGCGGACCCGGGTGCCAGCAGCGTCCGGTAGTCGCGGATCGCTTCGCGCACGCCCGTGACGTCCGGCAGGAAGTGCAGCACGGCCACGCTGAGCAGGCAGATCGGCCGGTCGGGGTCGAGGACGCCGGTGGCGAGCGCCGCGTCCCAGACCTCCTGGGCATCGCGCAGGTCGGCGTGCAGGACGGCGTGGCGCCCGGGGTCGCCTTCCTCGTCGAGCAGGATCCGCCCGTGCGCGACGGCGACCGGCTCGTTGTCGACGTACACGCAGCGGCTGTCGTCGGCGTACTCGTCGGCGACCTCGTGCACGTTGCCGGCGGTCGGGATGCCGGAACCGAGGTCCAGGAACTGGGTGATGCCCAGGGAAACGCAGAACCGCACGGCCCGGCCGAGGAAGTCGCGGTTGCTCCGGGCGAGCGTCTTCGCCAGCGGGAAGGCCTGCACCGCCTGCTCGCCGTACTGGCGGTCGACGGCCCAGTTCGCGGTGCCGCCGAGCGCCCAGTCGTAGATCCTCGCCACGTTCGGCCGGTCGAGGTCGACCGCTTCGGGGAGGAAGTCGGGGTCCACGATCTTCACTTCCGGTGGATTCCAGCGCAACAGACCGACTCTACCGAAAGTTGTTCACTGCCCGGGACACCTCGGGCCGCCGTTCGCCCTATTGGAGCTGCTGCATCTGGCCGCGGTAACCCTCCGCAAGCTCCTTGAGGAACTGGCGGGTCTCTTGCCGCTCCAATGCCGCACCCCGCAGCCGGTCCCACGAGTCGACGAAGATGTTGAAGTCCTTGACGTCGTCGAGGTACAGCCCGCCGGCCGAGTGCTCGATGTAGACGAAGTCCCGGGTGCGGTCCGGGAACCGCATGATCGTGAAGTCGTTGGGCACCGCGGCCAGCCGCGCGCCGAAGGGCAGCACGTGCACGTAGACGCGGGGGTGGCGCTCCAGCGAGAGCAGGTGCTCGACCTGGTCCAGCATCACCGCGGGCGCGTACCCGCCGGGCGCCCGGCGCAACGCGCCTTCACTGATGATGAACCGGTAGTAGGGCGGCTGCTGCTGCTCGAACACGGCCTTGCGGTCGAGCCGGTTGCGCACCAGGGACGTCACGTCCGTCGCGCCGGCCTCGGTGAACTGCTTGAGCATGTAGTGCTCGGACTGCAGCGGGCCCGGGATGCGCTCGCCGTGCCAGGTGAGGATCTCCGCGGCCGCGGGTTCCAGGTCGGTGAAGGTGCGGAACCAGTGCGGCACCACCGAGCGGTAGCCGGACCAGTGGCCGCGCTGCCCGGCGGCGGCGCGCGCCAGGTTCATCAGCGTGTCGGCCTCTTCGCCGTTGATCCCGAACGCGTTCAGCATCGATCGCACATCCCCGAGCTTCACCCCGACGGCACCGGACTCGATCTTGTTGACCTTGCCCTGGGTGCAGCCGAGGACTTCGGCGACCTGCTGCTGCGTCATCCGCGCCGCGGTCCGAGCGTGCCGGAGCTCGTTCCCGAGCTGCTTCCGGCGCGAGGTGACGGTGCTGGCCATCGCCCTGCTCTCCCGGACCACTACCAAGCAACGGCGGCCACCGGCCGCCGTCGCACGCGAACTATCGAACCCACCCAGGTTAGTGCTTCACCTTGCGGATCTCGATGATGACATCGCGCAGCGTTCCAGGAAATGTCGCGGAATGCCAGTCACTGCGGTCTTCACTCGCCTGGACCAGCGGATTCGTGACCTTTCGGCCAACCGGCGGGCAGCGGAGGAGGGCATAGTGGGGCGCGTGACCGATCGCTCGCCCTCCGCCGCCGCCGTCACCCGGCTGGCCGACCAGGCCCAGGCGTACGTCCAGCCGGACGGCTCCTGGTACATCAACAACTGCGGGTTCGTCGACGCCGGCGGCCACACCGTCCTCATCGACACGTGCTCGACCGAGCGCCGCACGCGCGCGCTGCTCGACGCCGTCGAGGCCGCCACCGGGAGCCCGGTGACGACCCTGGTGAACACCCACCACCACGGCGACCACACCAACGGCAACTACCTCGTCACCGGCGCGACCGTGATCGGCCACCGCAAGACGCGGGAGCTGATGGTCGCCGAGGGCATCCAGACCTACGAAGGCGTCTTCACCGGCAGCGAGTGGGGCGAGCTGCGGTCGCGGCCGCCGGAGGTCGTGTTCGACGACCGGCTGACCGTGCACGCCGGCGACGTCACCCTCGAGCTGATCCACCCCGGCCACGCGGCCCACACCACCAACGACGTCCTGGTCTGGCTGCCCGAGCAGCGCGTGCTGTACGCCGGCGACCTGGTGTTCAACGGCGGCAGCCCGTTCGCGCTGATGGGCTCGGTGGCCGGCTGGCGCGCCGGGCTGGACGTCATCCGCGAACTCCAGCCGGACGTGATCCTGCCCGGGCACGGTGGTCCGTGCGGGCTCGACGTGGTGGAGACCGTCGACCGGTACCTGGCCTTCGTGCAGGAGACGGCGAAGCGCGGGAAGGCCGCCGGCCGGTCGCCGCTCGAGCAGGCGAAGGAGACGGACCTCGGCGAGTTCGCGTCGATGACCGAGCAGGAGCGGCTGCCGGGCAACCTGCACCGCGCGTACGCCGAGCTGGACGGCGCCGGGTGGGGCGCGCCGATCGACCTCGCCGCGGCCGTGCTGGACATGGTCGCGATCAACCGCGGCCCGATCCGCTGCTTCTCCTGAACTTGCGGCACCCGCTCGCCGTGGGACTACTGTCTGAATCGAGAGAGTCTTCGGAAGGATGCGGATGAGCAAGAAGGCGAGCATCGGGGTCACCGGGCTGGCGGTCATGGGCCGCAACCTGGCCCGCAACCTGGCGCGGCACGGGCACACGGTGGCCCTGCACAACCGGTCCGAGGAGCGGACCCGCGCGCTGGTGGAGCAGTTCGGCGACGAGGGCGACTTCATCCCGGCGTACTCGGCGCAGGCGTTCGTCGACGCGCTGGAGCGGCCCCGGCAGGTCGTGATCATGGTCAAGGCGGGCGACCCGACGGACGCCGTCATCGAGGAGTTCGCGCCGCTGCTCGAAGAGGGCGACGTGATCATCGACGCCGGAAACGCGCACTTCGCCGACACGCGCCGCCGCGAGAAGGCGCTGCGCGAGCGTGGCCTGCACTTCGTCGGCAGTGGCGTCTCCGGCGGCGAAGAAGGCGCCCTGCACGGGCCGAGCATCATGCCCGGCGGCTCGAAGGAGTCGTACGAGTCGCTCGGCCCGCTGTTCGAGGACATCTCGGCGAAGGTCGACGGCGAGCCGTGCTGCACGCACATCGGCGCGGACGGCGCCGGCCACTTCGTCAAAATGGTGCACAACGGCATCGAGTACGCCGACATGCAGCTGATCGCGGAGTCGTTCGACCTGCTGCGCCACGCGGGCGGCTACGCCCCCGCCGAGATCGCCGACGTGTTCCGCACGTGGAACACCGGCCGGCTCGACTCCTACCTGATCGAGATCACCGCCGAGGTGCTGGCGCACGTCGACAAGGCGACCGGCAAGCCGTTCGTCGACGTCGTCGAGGACGCCGCCGAGCAGAAGGGCACCGGCCGCTGGACGGTGCAGATCGGCCTCGACCTCGGCGTCCCGATCTCGGGCATCGCCGAAGCCGTCTTCGCGCGTTCGCTGTCCGGGTCGAAGCCGCTGCGCGCGGCGGCCCGCGGCCTGGGTGGGCCGTCGGCGGCGCCGCTGTCGGGATCCTCGCTGGAGCGATTCGCGGACGACGTCGAGCAGGCGCTGTACGCGTCGAAGGTCGTCGCGTACGCGCAGGGCTTCAACCAGATCCAGGCCGGCGCGACGGAGTACGGCTGGGACATCGACCTGGGCAAGGTCGCCTCGATCTGGCGCGGCGGCTGCATCATCCGCGCGAAGTTCCTCAACGACATCACCTCGGCCTACGCCGACGAGCCCGCGCTGCCGACGCTGCTGACGTCGGGCGGCTTCCGCAAGGCGGTCGAGGACGCGCAGGACTCGTGGCGGTCGGTCATCTCGACGGCGGTCCGGCTCGGCATCCCGACGCCGGGCTTCTCGACGGCGCTGGCCTACTACGACGGCCTCCGCGCCGACCGCCTCCCGGCCGCGCTCGTGCAGGGCCAGCGGGACTTCTTCGGCGCCCACACCTACCGCCGCGTGGACCGCGAAGGCTCGTTCCACACGGCCTGGGCCGCCGACGGCCGCCCGGAATCCGAAGCCTGAGTGTTGTGCTGCTCTGATCGGGGAGACCCCCTGGTCCTTCCCGATCAGAGCAGCGTCACCAGCACCACCGCCAGGAGCGCCGCGGCCAGCAGCACCCTCATCCCCGGGCGGCGAGGATTTCCGCCAGCACCTCCTGGATCTTGGCCTCGGCCTTGTCCTTCTTGACGCCCAGGCCGTCGAGCACCTCGAACCCGGCGCCTTCGCGTTGTTCCAGCACTGCCAGCAGGATGTGCTCAGTGCCGATGTAGTTGTGCCCGAGCCGCAGGCCCTCGCGCAGGGTCAGCTCGAGGGTCTTCTTCGCGGTGCCGGTGAAGGGCATCGGGTCCGGCGCCGGGACGACCGCCTCGGGCAGCCGCGCCTCGGCGGCCTCCCGCACGGCGTCGAGCGAGACGCCCTGGGCCATGATCGCGCCCGCCGCGAGGGCCGCGGGTTCGGTGAGCAGGCCCAGCACGATGTGCACGGTGTCGATGCCGGGGCTGCCGTGCTCGGCCGCCGCCTTCTGCGCCTCGACCACGACGTGCCGGGCCCGGTCGGTGTAGCGGCCGTAGACGCGTTCGATGGTCCCGCTCGGGTCGCCGCCGGGGTCGACCTTCGGCACGAACCGCTTCTGCGCGGCCTGTTTGGTGACGCCCATGCTCTGGCCGATCTCCGTCCAGGAGGCACCGGAGCGGCGGGCCTGGTCGACGAAGTGGCCGATCAGGTGGTCGGCCACCTCGCCCAGGTGCTCGCCCACGTAGACGGCGTCGGACAGCTGGGCGAGGGCGTCCTTGTCGTTGTTGCTCTTGATCGCGCTGATGAGGTCGTCGAGTTTGACGTTCGCAGGAAGGTCCATGCCGTCAACTGTAGGTTGACGATCCTTAGTCGTCAACCACGAGTTGACGCCAGGTGCCCCTTCAGGTTGAAGTCGCTCGCTTCGAGGTCCGCGTACCGCGGGTGCGGATCGGCCGTGAACAGCCGCCGCGCGGCGATGTGGTCGGCCGGCCGGTTCACCGACTCGACCGCGATGAGGACGTCGTCGCGGAAGGACAGCACGGAGAACTTGCCCGCGGCCTGGTCACCGGCGACGACGGTCCGGTCGGCGCCCGCAAGGATCCCGGCGATCTGCAGCTTCGCGCCGGACTGGTCGGTCCAGAACCACGGCAGGCTCGCGTAGGGCTCCTCGGTGCCGGTGATCGCCGCGGCCACGCACCGGGCCTGGTCGACGGCGTTCTGCACGGACTCCAGCCGGGTCGCGGCCCCCGCCTGCACGCACGGGAAGTTCGCGCAGTCGCCGATCGCGAAGATCCGGTCGTCCGCGGTCCGCAGGTGCGCGTCGACGACCACGCCGTTGTCCACGGGGAGGCCGGCGTCCGCCGCGAGCGTCGTCTCCGGCACGACGCCGACGGCGACGACGACCAGGTCGGCGGGCAGCCGGGTGCCGTCGGACAGCTCGACTTCCCGCACCCGTGAGTCACCGTGCAGCGCCGAGACGCCCTGGCCCAACAGGACCGTGTGCCCGGCATCGCGGTGCAGGTCGGCGAAGTACGCGGAGATCTCGGGCGTCGCGACGCGGTTGAGCAACCGGTCCTGCGCCTCGACGACCGTCACCGGACGCCCGGCGTGCGAGGCGAACTCCAGTCCGATGAAGCCGCCGCCGACCACGACGACGTCCGAAGCGGAGGCCAGGGACTCCCGGAGCCGGTCGGCGTCGTCACGCGTGCGCAGGGTCAGCACGCCCGGCAGGTCCGCGCCGGGCACGGGCAGCGTCCGGTTCCGTGAACCGGTGGCCAGGACCAGGTGGTCGTAGGCCAGTTCGGTGCCGTCTTCGAGCCGCACTCGCGAGGCCGCGCGATCGATCGACGCGACCCGGCCGGCGACCAGCTCGATGTCCTTCTCGGCGAAGAAGTCCTCCCCGCGCAGGTGCAGCTGCTCGACCCCGGCGGTACCGGCGAGGTAGGCCTTCGACAGCGGCGGCCGCTGGTACGGCACGCCCGGCTCGTCCCCGATCAGCACCAGCCGGCCGGCGAAGCCGCGGTCCCGCAACGACGCCACGGCCTGGAACCCGCTTTGCCCCGCCCCGACGACGAGAACCGTGTTCTGTGCACCCATACCCGCCATCCGATCACAAGACCCTCAAGCCGTCGAGGCGTCGCCCGAGGAGCGCAGGGCCCGCGGTGCGCCGAGCACGCGCGAGATCCCGCGTGCCGCGGCGCGGACCGCAGGGACCAGCGTCCGCGGGTCGGTGCCCTCCGCCGGGACGACCACGGAGATCGCCGCGACGACCTCGTCCGTCGAGTCGTGGACCGGCGCCGCCACCGAGAGGGCGATCAGCTCGATCTGGCCGTCGCTGATCGCGTAGCCGTCGCGGCGGACGTCGGCCAGCACCCGCCGGAGCTGCCCGGCCGAGCCGATCGTCTTCGGCGTGAACGTCTTGAGGGGGCCTCCGAGGACTTCCTCCTGGACCTCGGGCGGCGCGTGCGCGAGCAGCACCTGGCCGACGCCGGTCGCGTGCGCGGGCAGCCGGCCGCCGACGCGCGTCACGACGTTGACCGCGCCGCGGCCGGAGATGCGCTCGACGTACACGACCTCCGGGCCGTCGAGCACCGCGAGCTGCACGTTCTGGTGCGTGGCCTCGTAAAGGTCCTCCAGGAACGGCATCGCGCTCTCGCGCAGCTCCGCGCCGTGCGGCGCGAGCGAGGCGACTTCCCACAGCCACAGCCCGACGCGGTACACGCCCGCTTCGTCGCGCACGAGCGCGCCGCGCCTGGTCAGCTCCCCGGCGATCCGGTGGGTCGTCGAAAGCGGCAGCCCGACGCGGCGGCTGAGCTCGGACAGCGTCAGCCGCGGCCGCTCGGCCGTGAACGCGCCCAGGAGGTCGAGGACGCGGTCCACGACCGACGGCGGCCGCTTCGCGCTGTGTCTCACAGATCGTCGTCCGGCAGCAGCGGCCGCATGAACGTCCGCCGGTACCGGATCACGCAGCCGCTTTCGTCGCGGATCTTGTCGGCTTCGATGAAGTCCGGGTCGACGCCGAACAGCGTCCGGTACTTCTCGTACGCGGCCAGGCTTTCGAAGCTGAACAGCGCCCGGGCTTCGTCGCTCGCCCCCTCCGCCGGCAGGAAGTAGCCGTGGTGGACACCGCCTTCGCGCTGCACCAACCGCATCCACGCCGCGGCGAAGCGTTCGAAGTCGGGGAGCTTGGCGGGGTCGATGACGTAGTCGACGACGCACGTGATCATCAGTGGCCGCCCCAGACGCGGTCGGCCGTCGCCACGATCAGCTCGAGCTTGCGCAGCTGGTCGTCCGGGGTCAGGTCGTTGCCCTCCTCGGTCGAGGAGAACCCGCACTGCGGCGAAAGGCAGAGCTGGTCGACGTCGACGTACTGTGACGCCTCTTCGATCCGGCGCACCAGGACGTCCGGGTCCTCGAGCTCCGGCCGCTTGGTGGTGACCAGGCCGAGCACGACTTTCTTGTGCTTCGGCACGAACCGCAGCGGCTCGAAGCCGCCGGAGCGGTCGTCGTCGAACTCGAGGAAGAACCCGTCGACGGCCAGGTCGCCGAAGAGCGCTTCGGCGACGAACTCGTAGCTGCCGGAAGCGACCCACGACGACCGGAAGTTGCCGCGGCACAGGTGGGTCGTCACCGTGAGGTCCTCGGGACGGCCGGCGAGCGCCGCGTTCATCGTCGCGATGTTGCGCAGGTGCTGGCGGTCCGGGTCGCCGCCCATCCGCGCGACGAGCTCCCGCTGCGCCGGGTCGTTCAGGTAGGCGAGACTGGTGTCGTCGAGCTGGAGGTAGCGGCAGCCGAGGTCGTGCACCGCGGCGACCTGCGCCGCGTACGCCGCGCTCAGGTCGGCGTAGAACTCCTCGAGGTCCGGGTAGACGCTCTCGCTGACCGCCGCCCGGCCGCCGCGGTAGTAGACCATGCTCGGCGACGGGATGGTCAGCTTCGGCGTCACGCCTTCGTCCACATGGGACTTCAGGAACTCGAAGTGCGAGGCGAAGATCGGCTCGTCGAGCCGCACCTTGCCGTCGACCTGCAGGCCCGGCGGGCTGAACTCGAGGTCGCCCGCGAGGTTGTGGAACTTGACGTGCAGCCGCTCGTCGCTCTTCGAGACCCCGCCGAGCGAGTAGATGAAGTCCATGTGCCACGAAGCGCGCCGGAACTCGCCGTCGGTGGCCGAGCTCAGCCCGGCCGCCCGCTGCATCTTGATGACGTCGCGGATCGCGTCGTCCTCGACCGCGCGGAGCTGCTCCGCGCCGATCTCGCCGCTTTCGTGCCGCCGTCGCGCGTCGCGCAGCACCGGGGGCCGCAGGAGGCTCCCGACGTGATCGGCGCGAAACGGCGGGCCCACCTGGGGAATGCCGCCCGAAGTCATGCACCGATGGTCACACATCCGGGACCGTTCCGCCGCCCCCCGAAACAAGATCATGACGCCCGGGTCTTGCTACCGTCACGCGCACCGCGTTGGCTGTGCCGCGGCGAAAGGGGCCTGACCATGACGAAACCCGCGGTGCACCCGGTCGACCAGGGCCTGCCCGCCGGCCGGCTGGCGCTGCTCGGCCTGCAGCACATGTCGATCATGTACGCCGGTTCGGTCGCGGTGCCGCTGATCGTCGGCAGCGCGTTGAAGCTCGACACGGCGACGATCGGGCTGCTGGTCAACGCGGATCTGCTCGTCGCGGGCGTCGCCACGCTGATCCAGGCGGTCGGCATCGGGAGGCTCCTCGGCATCCGGCTGCCGGTGGTCGCGGGCGCGACGTTCAGCGTGGTCAACCCGATGATCCTGATCGCGTCCCAGTACGGCCTGACCGCGGTCTACGGCGCGATGCTGGCGTCCGGCGTGTTCGGGCTGCTCATCGCCAGGCCCTTCGCGAAGCTGATCCGGTTCTTCCCGCCGCTGGTCACCGGCACGCTGCTGCTCGTCATCGGCGTTTCGCTGCTCGGGCCGGGCGCGGGCCTGATCGCGGGCAACGACCCGGCGGCGCCGGACTACGCGGCCCTGTCGCACATCCTGCTCGCGTTCGGCGTCCTCGCCCTGCTGATCCTGTTCACGCGCGTGCTGCGCGGGTTCGCCAACCAGATCGGGCCGCTGCTCGCCCTCGCGATCGGCCTGGTGGTCGCGATCCCGATGGGGCTCGTGCACTGGGACGGCCTCGGTGCGGCGAGCTGGTTCGGGCTCGCGTCGCCGTTCCACTTCGGCGCGCCGACGTTCCCGGTCGCCGCGGTCCTGTCGATGTGCGTGGTCATGCTCGTGACGTTCACCGAGTCGACGGCCGACATGATCGCCGTCGGCGAGATCACCGGGCGCCCGCCGACGGACGCCGACCTCGCGCGCGGCCTGGCCACCGACGGCTTCTCCGCGGTCCTCGGCGGCGTGCTGAACTCCTTCCCCGACACGGCTTTCGCGCAGAACGTCGGCCTGGTGCGGATGACCGGGGTGCGCAGCCGCTGGGTGGTCGCGGTGACCGGCGGGATCCTCGTGCTGATGGGGCTGGTGCCGAAGATCGGCGCGTTCATCGCGGCGATCCCGCAGCCGGTGGTCGGCGGGGTCGCGGTGGTGATGTTCGCGATGGTCGCCGCGGTCGGCGCGCAGAACCTTCGCACGGTCGAGTTTTCCGGCAACCACAACACGTTCATCGTCGCGGTCGCCCTCGGCGTCGGCCTGCTGCCGGCGTTCGCGCCGAAGATCTTCCAGCACTTCCCGGCGTGGCTGCAGACGATCTGCGGCAGTTCGATCACGGTGGCGGCGGTGCTGGCGTTCGTGCTGAACCTGCTGTTCAACCACCTCGGCCGGCGCGAGGAGCCGGCAGGGACCTGAGCAGCCGTTCGACGAGCCGGCCGCCCGTGCCCGGCTCGACCGGGCGCCGGAACAGCACCCGCAGGTAGAGCGGGGCCAGGACGAAGTCGAGCACCTCGTCGACCGACGGCACGGGCTCACCGCGTGCCGCGGCCCGGTCGATCGTCACCTGCAGGTCCTGGCCGCGCGCCTGCAGGTACTCGAGCGGTTTCTCGCCCGGGCTGAGGGTCGCGACGAGCGCGCGGAGCAGGATCTGGCCGCGCGGGTCGCGCATCGCACGTTCGACGCCTTCGGCCCAGCCGAGCAGGTCGCCGCGCAGCGAGCCCGTGTCGGGGATCGGCGACGTCGCGCGCAGCCGTGTCACCGCGGCGTCGAGCAGCAGGTGGTCGCGGCCGCCCCAGCGCCGGTAGATGCTGGTCGGGTTGACCCCCGCGCGTTCGGCGATCCGCGGGACGGTCGCGTCGATCTCGCCCGCGGCGAGCAGCTCGACGACGGCGTCGTGCACCGCGTCTCGGACACGCGCGCTGCGGCCACCGGGTCGGGTCATGCCCTCACCTTAAAGCAAACGTGCTTGCTTTTGCGTGCCGGCCGTGGCTATCGTTAAAGCAAACGAGACGGCTTTAAGGAGACCGAGATGGCCCGCAAGATGACCAAGGAAGAGCGCGAAGCGTTCCTCGCCCAGCCGCAGGTCGGCGTCCTCAGCGTCACGGCCGAGCCCGGCCGGGCCCCGCTGACCACGCCGATCTGGTACCGCTACGAGCCGGGCGGCGACGTCGTCGTGATGACCTCACCCGGCCTGCGCAAGACCCGGCTGATCGAGGAGGCCGGCCGGTTCGCGCTGTGCGTCCAGCAGCAGGACGGCGTCTACAAGTACGTCTCGGTCGAGGGCCCGGTCGTGAAGACGTGGCCGATGACCAAGGCGGAGCGGCACGAGATGGCGGCGCGCTACCTGCCGCCGGGCGTGAGCGAGGCCTACACGGACGCGACCGACGACACCCACGGGCAGAACATCGCGATCGTGATGCGCCCGGAGCGCTGGAACACCTCGGACTTCAGCGACCTGGCCGAGAAGCTGGCCTGATCACCAGCAGATGATCAGCAGGCACGACGGCCGCGGCGGCGCCGGGGTCGTCGTGGGGTGGTGACCGCCGGGCGGAGTCGTCGTCGGGGTGACCGACGTCCCCGGGTCGCCGCCGCTGGTCGGCGTGGTGGTCGTCGACGTCTCGCTGCTGCTCGTCTCGGACGTCGGCGTGGTGCCCGGCACCTCGGTGACGGTCTCACGCGGCACGCCGGAGCCCGGGACGACGTCACCGCCGCCGGTGCCGCCTTCGGGCGGCGAGTCCGTGGCCTGGTCGGCGCCGCCCAGCCCGGTGGTGCGCTGCGGGAACGGGATGACCTGCATCTGGTCGACCGGGGACGCGTCCGGGGTGCCCTTGCCGCTGAGCCCGACCAGCACCGCGGCGGCACCGCAGCCGATGACGACGGCGAGCATCACCGCGAGCACCCGCCACCGCGACTGGCCCGCTTCCGCCCGCTCACCCCAGCCCTCGCGCACGAGCAGCTCGGCGACCGATACCTCGTCGTTCACCCCGACAGACCTTCCCGAGAGGCCTTTCGGCCGACATCGTGGCCGTCTTTTTACCGCACATAGCACCCGAACGGGTGAGTTTTGAGCAAAAATTCGTCACGTAACAAGCAAACTGACTGTGGGTGACATTCCACAGCGGATTCACAGCCGACATTCGGGAGACTCCCAGCATGCCCGGCGAAGCTGAAGCCATGCTGCTCAAGGCGGGACAGCCGATCGACGAGGTCGTCGTTTCGCCTTCGCGCACCTGGCGGGACTTCGCCCGGTTCGTCCCGGCCCCGAAGACGACGCCCTTCACGTTCGGCTACCTGGTCGTCCTGCTCGGCACGACGCTGCTGCTCAGGTTCGCCGACGCGGACCTCACCGACCGCCTCCTCCGGCTGTCCAGCACGGACGCCCACAACCTCTGGCGGCGGCCGCTGACCTCGCTGGTGACCAGCGCCCTCTGGCTCGCGGACGAGGGCTGGCTCGTCTACGTCCTCATCTTCGCGATCGCCGTCGCGCCACTGGAACGCCGGTTCGGCGCCCGCCGCGCGGTGACCGTGTTCTTCTCCGGCCACGTGCTGGCCACGCTCGTCACCGAGCTGCCGGTGATGGCCCTGATCAGTGCGCACGTGCTGCCGAACTCGGCCGGGCACTGGCTCGACATCGGCGTCAGCTACGGCTTCTTCACCACCGCCGGCGCGCTCGTGTTCCTGCTGCGCGGCCGCGCGCGGCTCGTGGCGCTCGCGGCGGTGGAAGGGTTCATCGCGGTGATCTGGCTCTCCGACGACCCGGGGCAGCTCGACGCGGTCGTCACGCTGCTCGGGCACGCCTTCGCCGCGCACTTCGGGCTGCTGTTCTGGGGCCCGCGGCTGCGGCGCGCGGCCCGCGTTCCGGCGGGTAGGCAGGGGCCGGAGTCGGTGGTGTAATCGACGGGCCACACGCCGACTGCCAGGGGGACGGACGCTCATGGAGGCAGGCTCCCTCGCCGAACTGGTCGAGCTGAGTCCGGACGCGATCTGCGTCCACGAGCACGGCGTCCTCACCTACGCCAACCGCGCCGCCCTCGACACCTTCGCCGCCCGCTCCGCCGACGAGGTCGTCGGCCGCCGCTTCACCGACTTCGTCGCCGAGGACTCGCGCGCCGCCGTGGCGGACAAGCTCGCGCGGCTGACCGAACCGGGTCAGGCGAGCGAGCCGGTCGAAGCCCTGATGTCCCGGCTGGACGGGAGCAAGTTCGCCGTCGAGACGGTGTGGGTGCGCCTCGGCGCCCCGCGCGCCTACCAGGTCGTCATGCGCGACATCACGGCGAAGAAGGCCGCCGCGGACGCCCTCCGCTCCCAGGCCGCCCTGGTGGCGCACGTCAGCGACGCGCTGATCGCGACCACCGGCGAAGGCGTCGTGACCAGCTGGAACCCGGCGGCCGAGGCGGTGTACGGCTGGACGTCGGCCGAGGCCGTCGGGCGGCGGGCGAGCGAGCTGGTCGGCGCGCCGCTGGACCTGCTCGGCGGCGGGGTCACCGAAGCGGTGCACCGGCGCCGGGACGGCGCTCCCCTGGCGGTCCGCGTTTCGGCAGCTGAGATGAACGACGGTTACGTCCTCGTTTGCGCGGACGAAACCGCGCGGCGGCGGGCCGAGCAGAACTACCGCACGGTCGTCGCGTCGCTCGACGAAGGCGTGCTGGTCATGGGCCCCACCGGGCTCATCGAGGCCGCCAACCCGGCCGCCTGCCGGATCCTCGGCGTCGCCGAAGCCGACCTGGTCGGCATCCCGTGCCACACGCTCGTGCTGTTCACCGAGTCCGGGCACTGGATCCCGCCGGACGAGATGCCGTCGGTGCAGACGCGACGCACCGGTGTCGCGCACAACGGCCTCGTCGTGCGGCTGCGTCGGCCCGACGGCCTGGACGTCTGGGTGTCGCTGACCTCGCGGCTGCTCAACCCGGACGACCCGGCGGCGCTGGCCGTCGTCACGACGTTCACCGACATCACCGAGACCCGCGCGATCAGCGCGCAGCTCGCGCACGACGCGACGCACGACCCGCTCACCCGGCTCGCGAACCGGACGCTGGTGCTGAGCCGGCTCGACGTCCACGGGCGCGACGCGGTCACCGTGCTGTTCCTCGACCTCGACAAGTTCAAGGTCATCAACGACTCGCTCGGGCACTCGGTCGGTGACCAGGTGCTGCGGATCGTCGGCGAGCGCCTGCGCCGCAGCTCCGGCCGCGACGACCTGGTCGGCCGGCTCGGCGGCGACGAGTTCGTCGTCGTCACCGGCGAGGTCACCGAACCCGGCGAGGTCCGCGCGCTGGCCGAGCACCTGCGCGCGGCGCTCGCCGAGCCGATCGGCGTGCTCGGCAGGCAGCTGCACCTCGACGCCAGCATCGGCGTCGTGCTCGTCGGCACCGGCGACCGGCGCAGCGCCGAGGACCTGCTGCGCGACGCCGACGTCGCGATGTACCAGGCCAAGACGCTCGGGCGGGGCCGGCACCACGTCTTCGACGTCGGCCTGCGCGAGCGGATGCAGCGGCGGCTGCGGATGGAGCAGGACCTGCGCGACGCGGTGCACGACGGCCAGCTCTGGCCCGCGTACCAGCCCGTCGTCGACCTGACGACCGGCGAGATGGTCGCGGTCGAGGCCCTGCTGCGCTGGACGCACCCACGGCACGGCGCGATCTCGCCCGCGGAGTTCATCCCGCTCGCCGAGGAGAGCGACCTGATCAACCTGATCGGCAAGGAGATGCTCCGCGCGACCACGCGCGAGCTGGCCACGCGACGCGGTTCGCAAGGTCTGGACCTGACGCTGAAGGTCAACTTGTCGGCGCGCCAGCTCGACGACCCGCACCTGGTGCCCACGGTGCAGGACGCGCTCGCGCAGACCGGCCTGCCGGCGAGCGCGTTGTGCCTGGAGGTCACCGAAAGCGCGTTGATGCGCGACCAGGAGGCGGCGGGCGAAGTCCTGGCGTCCCTGCGGTCGCTGGGCGTGCTGCTGGCGATCGACGACTTCGGCACCGGCTATTCGTCGCTCGCGCAGCTGCGCCGGCTGACCTTGGACACGCTCAAGATCGACCGGTCGTTCATCACCGGCATCGCCGAATCACGCGACGCGGCGGCGATCGTCACGAGCATCATCGCGATGGCCCACGCCGTCGACCTGACGGTGATCGCCGAGGGCGTCGAATCGGCGGAGCAGGTGGACCTGCTCCGGTCGCTGGGCTGCGACCAGGCGCAGGGCTACCACCTCGGCCGCCCGGTGGCGGCGGCCGAGCTGTTCGGTCAGTAGAGCTCTTCCAGCCTCCGCAGCTCGTCGGCCGTCAGCTCGATGCCCAGGTCCTTGAGGGTGGCGTCGAGTTCGTCCGGCGCGACGGTGGTGGTTTCGCTGCTGCCGCCCGGCTTTTCGACGGTCAGTTCGCGGCCCAGCAGCTTCCGGCTGACGCCCGGTTCGAGCGTCATGATCACCAGCCGCCCGGTGAACGGCGACTTCGGGTGCGTCGACGTGTAGTGGTGGTAGACCTGGTAGTCGATCGGGTGCATCTCGTCGAGGCGGAACTCGAGGATGTCCTCGTCGCCCTTTTCGAGCGTCCACCAGCCGTTCCGCTCGGTGAGCCGGTGCGGCCAGCCGGCCTGGTCGACCTCGTGGCCGTCGACGAGCGGCATCGGCTCGAAGATCCCGGCGCCGAACCCGACGTCGGCGAGGAAGCTCTGCCCGTCCACGTCGGCCACGACGGTCATGTGCGTGTACGGCCCCGGCCGCCGCGGCTGGACGCGCGCGGCGAGCCGGTGCACGGTGTAGCCGAGCCGCTCGAGGACGGCGGCGAAGAGGCCGCTCTGCTCGTAGCAGTAGCCGCCCCGCCGCCGTCCGACGAGCTTCGCGGTCACGACGTCGAGGGAAATCCCTTGGTGCTGCCGGAGAACGACGTCGACGTTCTCGAACGGGATGGCCCGGACGTGCGCGTGCATGAGGTCTTTCAGCGCGTCCGCCGACGGTTCGCGGGCGGGCTGCCCGATCCGCGCGAGGTACGCGTCGAGGTCGACGGCGTCGATGCCCCATTCGTTGGTCATGGGATCAGCCTGCACCCTCGACCTCGATCGAGGTCAACCCTCGTGCACGATCTTCCGCACCTCGACGGCGGTGTACTGCGCATCGGGGATCTTCGCGGCGAGTTCGACGGCGCGCGCCTCGCTCTCGACGTCGACGATGTAGTAGCCGCAAAGGAAAGCGTCCGACTCGACGTAGGGACCGGTCCGGGTCCGCGCCTCGCCGTTCTCGACCCGGACGGTCCTGGTCCCGGCGGCCTCGGCGAGCGCCTTGGTCTCGACCATCTCGCCGGAGCCGGTGATTTCCTTCATGAAGGCGCCGTGGCCTTCGAAGACGCCGTTCTTCTGGTCGTCGGTGAGGGTGCCCCAGAGGGCCGGGTTCATGTGGAGCGTCAGGAGGTATTTCATGCCCGGTGGTCGGAGCGGCTCTCCCGGTCCGGACACGCGCGTCCGGGGTTCACTCGTTCGGCCTAACGGGCGGGCTCAGGAGGAGGTAGCGTTCGTCGTCGATTTCCTTGCCCCACAAGGCGGGATCGTCCAGCACCCGCACTTCGACCGCCCGGCGCCGGTGTTCGACGAGGGCCCGGCACCGGTCCTGGCTCAGCCCGGCACCGGTGAACCACCGGCCCTCGACGAGGATCAGCCGTCCGCCGGGAGCGAGCAGCCGCACCCAGGTGTCGACCGCGGCTTGCGGATCGGGCATCGCCCAGAGCACGTGCCGCACGAGGACGACGTCGAAGGACCCGGGTTCGGCGGGCGGATCGGCGACGTCGCCCAGCCGGAAGTCGATCTCGAGGTCACCGGCTTTCCCGCGGGCGACGTCGAGCATCGCCGGGGAGAGGTCGATCCCGCAGACGTGGTGGCCGTGCTCGGCGAGCAGAAGAGCAAGACTCCCGGTCCCGCACCCCAGGTCGGCGACGGTCGCTTTCGGTGGCATGAGCGGGAGAAGCAGCTTCGCCCAGGCGGCACGGACTTCCGGGTCGCGGAGGCCGTGGTCGGGCTGGTCGTCGAAGGTCGCGGCTTCCGCGTCCCAGATGTTCACGCTGACCCCCGGTGGTCGAACCACAAAAAACCACCCCGACGCATCGGGGTGGTTCGTGGTGGCCAGGGCCGGGGTCGAACCGGCGACCTTCCGCTTTTCAGATCTCGGCAAGGCTGTTCAGCCCCGATCAAGGGCGTTCTTCCCCCTGGTCGACACCCCCACAGAAGGCCGCCCGAACGAGCACGAACAGATCTGAACTGAGACGCAGACTGAGACGGATGCGCCGGCGGCGCAGCCTGGAACGTCCAGGCAAAAGAGGCTGAACCATCAGTAGGCGGAGTGCGCCTCCACTTCACGATGTTTCAGCCTCTTTTCGTTGCTCAGTGACTAGAGAGACATAGTAGTAGAGTGGGAAAAACGCTGTCACCAAAGGTGTCACTCAGCTGTCACACCTAAACCCGCAGGTCAGAGGGGGTGAAGTGACAGAGTGACAGGTGTGACAGTCTCGACACCTCCCAGGTGTCACTCCCCCAGACCGCCGGACCACACCTCGGAGTCAACTCGCCTCCGAAAACCCGGCCCTCAGAGCGCCTGGGCGGTTTCGCGGGTACCAGCCACACCAGGCTTGTCCGGTTCAGCCGCGTACGGCGCTCTCAGAGCGCGCGCCCTGGCTGGTTGCGCCGGCTCAGCTCCCCGCTGGAAGCCGCTGACTTGAGGATGGACCGACGAGGCCGTGCGGCGGTTCAGCCGTGCTGCACGGCGTTGGATGGCTGCTCGCCCCTCAGAAACGCGGCGATCTGCTGCGCCGCCACCTCGTAGCAAAGCCGGTTAGTTCCAGGAACGGTCCGGGCGGAGTGAGGACTGATCACAGCGCCCCGCTGCGCCCACAGTGGATGATCGCTCGGCAGGGGTTCCGGGTCGGTCACATCGAGCGCAGCACGCAAGCGCCCCGACGCGAGCTCGGCAAGCAACGCGTCCGTGTCGACGATCTGGCCACGACCAGCGTTGACCAGGAGGGCGTTATCGTCCATCAGTTTCAGGAACCGCGGGCCAACCAGGCCCCGAGTTGCCTCCGTCAACGGTGCCGTGATCACCACAATGGCATGTCCCGAGACGATTTCCGGCAACGCGTCCGCCCCAAAGACGTCGTCTCGGGCACGCGAGGCCACGAGTGTCGAGTCCATTCCGAACACCTTGAGGCGGTGCGCGACTTCGCCACCGATTGCTCCAGCGCCGACAATGAGCGCCTTCTTGCCTGCCAAAGTGTCCGCCTCATATTGGCGGTGCGCCCACACTCCTTTGTCCTGAAATCGAACAAGTGCAGGCCATTGACGAAACTGCGTAAGCACGGCCGACAATACCCATTCGGAAACAGGACCAGCGTGCGCACCCCGCGCAGTCGAAAGCGTTACCTCACCGGGCACGTCTCCGGACCATTCGTCGGCTCCCGCCGACAGGAGTTGAACCATCCGAAGAGACCCAAGTTGCGAGAGTAGCCGAATTGGGCGATGACTGCCGCGGTACGGAGGCAGCAGAACAGCAGCATCCGACTGGACCGGCGTCAATTCCGCAACGTTCGGGTTGTAGGAAACAATCTCAACACTCGGAAGACCACCAAGAACGCTACGACCGACAAGGTCGTCCGTCTCATCACTTACGAGAATCTTCACCTCAGAAGTCATTACTTCCCTTTGCCGCTCAATGTGAGCTGGTCGATAAGCTGACGCGCCTGCGCCGCCATGACTCCACCGGAGACAGAATTGTCAATAACAACATGCGGAACTGGCGGACGAAACTCGACATTGACGCCTTTCATGTACGCTTCCCAATCGGAAAGCTTCGTGGCGTCACGTGGCGCGTTGCGATGTCGCACGTACGTGTGCATCGTGTCCGCATCGCAATAGACCCACACGATCGTCAATTGGGCACCAAGATTACGACACAGCAACTCACGCTGCCGAATCCAATTTTCGTCCGCAAATTCGCGAATAAACGGAGCAGTGACGATGGCATTGTTCCCGCATTGCAGGTTCTCCGCCATAGCTTCAAGCAGCGAGTCATACTCAGCTGGCCTGATCTTCGTCAGGTACGTTTTCGATTCCCGGTCGTTTCGCGATAGCCCTTGCATTTCAAGGGCCGCCTCGACCACAAACCGCGTCAGGGTGTCCTTGTCGAGCATGGGCCACCCCGTCTCGCGCGCCAGGATGCGCCCCAACTCCGTCTTCCCGCTGCCTGCGTAGCCACCGATCATGACCACCTGCGGCACTACGGGCCGAACGTCGCTAGACGCCTCCTGACCTGGGGCATTCACAGTGCGGGCCGCCCTCGGCTTGCTCACCACCAACCCCTTCTTGGCCAGCAAGTCCATGGCTTCGTTGATCGTGAAGACGCTCACGTCCCACTCGCGAGCCAGCTCACGAGAAGACGGCAGGCGCTGCCCGTGCCGGAGGCGGCCGGCCTCGATGTCGTTCTCAACGTTCCGGGCGATCTGCTGCGCGAGCGGCTCAGACCTGGCTACTGGAGACCTCGGGCGCGACATGCGAACTCCTCGCCGGGCTCTCGCCCATCGGTTCAACTGAACGGTCACCATACCAGAACCTATCAGATGGCCGCGATGTTCCCGCAGGTCATGGCCTACTTTTGACCAATCTCACGCCTAACAGTTGACCTGCTTACCATTCAACTGTTAGCTTCTTGGTGGTCCGGGTCACTCCGGGCAGGCCGGAAGGCTCACCGCCACACGAGGAGGACGACATGGCACGGAAGCAGCAGGGGTTCCCGGTCCTGAAGACCGGTTCGGGGTTCGGTCGGAGGCTGTTCGGCCTGGTTGCGGTCGTCGTGGTGCTGGTGTTCGTCGTGTCCTCGCCGCTGGAGGCGGCCGGACACGTCCGCCACGTCGTGCACAGCCTGACCACGTTCTTCAGCTCGCTCTGACACCGCCACTGACCAGAACGTTTCTTCGAGAGGACTACGCAATGGACACCAACGTCTACCGCCGCCGCATCGACGCCACCGTGTCGGCCGCCGACGAGTTCGCCGGCGAGGCGGTCTACCCGGACGGGCTGACCGAGGCCGGCATCGACGCGCTGTTGCAGGACGTCTACGGCGAGCTGGCCGCGGACGAGTCCGCCGCGGAGCGCGCGTTCCGGCACGACTTCAACGACCAGCGCCGGGTGAGCCGGGCGCGTCGCCGCGCCGGCCGCGAGGTGCTGCGGTCGAACTTCCTGATCGCCGGCATGCAGGGCCAGGGCAAGAGCGCCGCGGCGCTGTCGCTGCTGCTCGGCGACGAGGCCGCGTGATGACCACCCGCCTGATCTTCAGCCCCGACGCGGCGGCCCACTCCGCCAAGAACGCGCCAACCGCGCCGGGTTCCACCGCCCAGTCACGAAACCGCACGGAGGAACACCAGATGGTAGACACCACCACCGCGGCCCGCGAGGTCTCCTACACCTACACCCCTGCCGAGCTGAACCGCCTGATCTCCCGCGAGATCTCCGGCCGCCTGCACGAGCTCGGCATGTCGCTGATGTCCAACGCCGCGTTCCTGCTGGCCAACGACGCGGTGCCGGCCGCGGCCAAGCGGGACCGCGCCCGCGCTTACCTCGACGTCTCCGCGCAGCTGCGGCTGCTCGCTCTCGCCGAGCTCGACGGCATCGCCGGCGGTGTCCGGTGAACCCGCGCAACCGCCGGCAGGCGGTGACCACGGTGTTCGACGGCCGCACGCACCACGTGTGCCTGTGCCGCGGCGAGCGGGACGGGCTGCCGGTGTTCGGGTGGGGCGAGGCGCCCTCGACGCTGTTCACCCGCTCGCAGCTGCGGGAGGTCGGGTTGCGGCCCAACGGGCAGGACCCGTTGGCGTTGCTGGTGTTCCGCCACCACCGCCCCTACGCCCGGGAGACCGTGGCGGAGCTGTTCTCGGTGGAGCTGGCCGCCGTCAAGCGGCCGCCGGTGCCGGGACAACTGGACCACGCGATGGAGGCCCGCCGCACCTGCGTCGACTGCACCGAGGTGCAGGACTACTGCGTGCCGACCAGCACGCGGCAGTGCTGGACCTGCTTCGAGGGCGAGCAGGCCGACCGCACGGGGGTGGCCGCGTGAGCAGCAACGACTCCGGCGCGTGGCACGCGGAGCTGCAGCGCCAGCAGGAAGCCATCGAGAAGGCCCGCCGCGAAGCCGCCCGCAAGGAGGGGAACCGATGACCTACGAAGACGGCTTCAACCCGAACGGCTTCTACTGCGACGACTGCACCGACTTCCACGAGAGCGTCGACGACTGCCCGATGACCCTCTACCCCTGCCCGGAGTGCAAGGAACTGTCGGTTCGGGTCGAGAGCGGACCGGCGCCGGACGACCCGCCGGAGGCGTTCTGCGAGGACTGCGGATGGGAGTCGCCGGCATGAACACGTTCGAAGTGTTGCAGCGCCACGGAACCCTCGCGCTGATGCGGTTCGCCGGCACGGTGTGCCTGTTCCTGGTCCTGCACCTGCTGCGCATCCCGCTGGTCATCGCCGAACAGGTCCTCTCCGGCGTGCTGGTCCGGCTTGACCGGGCCGCCGCGGTGCAGGCGTCGCGGCCGCCGCGGCGGCCGGTCAACCAGTTCTTCCCCGCAGGTTTCCCAACCGGGCAGGAGGTGCCCCGATGAACGTGACCCGTGAGCAGCGGACCCGGTTGCAGGTGGCGATCGAGTGGGCGGTGTGGCACTTCGGTGAGCTGGCCGGCGTGCTCGGGCCGCTGGCCCTGGCCCTGGTGTTCACCCCGTGGTTCGCCCTGGTGTCCGCGGTCGTGGCGGCCGGGTGGGCGGTGCACGAGGTCCGCGACCACCGCGAGCAGGCCCGGCTGCGCGCCGGCACCGACCGCAAGCAGCTGTCGGCGACCCCGGCCGCCACCGAGGACGAGACGACCAGCCACGAGAGCCGGGAGGTCACCCGATGAGCACGTGGGCCGAAGAGCGCCGCGCCAACCGCGCGGCCGATGCAGAGCAGCGCCGGCAGGACGCGGCCGCCGCGACCGATCGGAAGCTGCGCGAGCAGGCCGCCCAGGCAGAGCAGGTCCGCACCGACACCGCCGCCGCGGCCAAGCTCGCCGACGCGCAGCGGAAAGCCCGCCAGGCGCGCCGCGCCGCCACCCTGGCCCGCGTGGCCGGGTGGCTGTCGGCGAACCGGGTCCGGCTGCCGATCTACCTGCTCGCGCTGGTGTCCGCGGGCATGGCCGTGCCCGCGATGGCCGGCTACGGCGTGGGCGTCTACGGGGACGTGACAGGCGCGGCACTGCCGGCCCTCTCGGAGCTGGGCATGTGGGCCTTCGCGCTCGCGGTGGAGGTCACCCGGCACCGCCACCCTGACCGGCCGGTGTGGGCGTTGCAGCTGGGGGTGTGGGTGTTCGCCGGCGTCGGGTTCGGCCTGAACGTCGTGCACGGCCTGGGCCGCGGCTGGGACGCCGCGGTGGTGATGGGCATCGTCTCGATCGCCGGGGTCATCGCGCACCAGCTCGCCGTCGCGTCGCCGCCGCGGTCGCCGGCGGAGCGGGCCGCCGCCCGGATCGAGCGCAAGACGCTGCGCAAGGTCGCCAAGGTCCGCGCCGCCGCGGTCCGCACAGCGGTCGCCGAAATCGACGCTGAGGGCCGGGCGCGGCTGGTGTTCACCCCGGGCCGCTACACCCTCGACGGCCGCCGCCTCGCCGCCGTGGTCGACCCGGACCGGCACGCCGCGGACGTGCTCGACGACGAGATCGCCGCGTTCTTCGCCGAACAGGACCACGCACCGCGCCACGATGACGGCCCGATCGTCGACGCCCCGGTGTTGACCCTCGATCCGCCCGCGGACCAGCCGAAATCGACCCGCAAGCCGCGCCCGCCGCGGGCACCGAAGACGCGCTCGATCGAGGACCTGCGCGCCGCGTTCGCCGCCGCGATCGACAACCCGGACGTGGCGATCAACCCGAAGTCGGCGGAGTCGATCCGCAAGACGCTGCACTGCGCACCGAAGTACGCCCGTCAGCTGCGCGACGAGCACGCCAACCCCAACCGCAAGTGAGCCCGGAGGACCTGATGAGCGACAACACCGAGCAGACCCCGGCCGCCGGCGAGCTGGCCACCGTCCACCACCTCCCGGTCACGCAGGAGCAGGGCGAGGTGATCGAAGGCGAGATCGTCACCGACGAGGAATACCAGCGGCTGACCTCGCAGAAGGCGCGGGCGATCGCCCGCTACCGCGGCTACGGCAACGACGTGGTGACCGTGGCCCGCACCGCCCGCAACGTGGTCAAGCACGAGCGCACCAAGACCGCGTTCCGTCACGGCGTCGCCTACCCCGCCGCCGGGGTCAAGGTGGTGGTGACCCGGTGGCGCGACACGCACGGCGCCAACCGCTACGAGCGGATGATGCGCGCCGCGGAAGCGGCCGGCGACCACGAGAAACTGCTGGAATGGGAGGCCCGCGACGTCGCGGAGAAGCAGCGTCGCCACGACCGCACGATGGACTGGCTCAAGGCTCCCGGCCAGTGGATCAAGGCCGCGGTCATCGGTTCCGTTGGTGTGACAGGGTTTCTGCTGGTCCTGGGCATCATCCTGGCGATCAACGACGGCGAGATCGGCGAGATCCTGGCGCCCATCACGGGCGTGTTCGACGCGGTCGCGTTCGTGGTGTGGTTCCTGACCACCTACGGGGTGCTGCTGCTGGTCGCCGGCACCGTGGTGGGTGTCGGTTACCTGTACCAGCAGGGCCGCACCCACGGGGACATGCCGGCGTGGCTGGCGAAGCCGGTCGAGGGCGACACGATGGACGAGTTGCCCGACGAGAACACGATCCTGAACGCGTTGAAGAACCTGAACGTCCCGGGGTTCAACCGCGCGGTGAAGGACGGGTGGCGGATCAAGTTCATCACACCGCCGCACAAGGACGGCAAGGGGTGGCGCGCGCAGGTGGCGCTGCCGCCGGCGTGCCCGGTGGAGGAGATCGTCAAGCGCAAGACCACGCTGGCGCACAACCTGGTCCGCTACCCGCGGGAGGTGTGGCCGACCGAGCCGCAACCGTCCGTGTTGGACCTGTGGGTGGCCAAGCCCGGTGCCCTGTCTGGGCCGGTGGACCCGTGGCCGCTGCTGGCCGACCTGGACACGGCGACCGTCGACTACTTCACCGGCGTTCCGGTGGCCGTGACGCTCAAGGGTGACGTGGTGCGCGGCCGGCTGTTCGAGGCGAACTACGCGTTCGGCGGCATGATGGGCTCGGGCAAGTCCACGATGGCGATCAACCTGGTGTTGGGTGCGATGCTGGACCCGTTGGTGGACATCGACGTCGTGGTGATGGCGGAGAACACCGACTACGACCCGATGCGGCCGCGGCTGCGGTCGCTGACCACCGGTGCCGGTGACGACACGGTGGAGGCGTGCCTGAACCTGCTCTACGAGCTGTACGACGACCTTTCCGTGCGGGGCAAGGCACTTCAGGCGCACGCCAGCGACCGGTCGGTGACCCGGGCACTGGCCGAAAAGGACGGACGTCTCCGCCCGCGCGTCGTGGTGATCGACGAGTGCCAGAACCTGTTTATGGGCAAGGACGGTAAGAAGGCGATCGAGGTCGCGTCCAAGCTGATGAGCACCGCGCGCAAGTACGCGATCACGCTGATCTTCCTCACGCCGGAGCCGTCCAAGGACGCTCTCCCGCGCAAGATCACGTCGGTGGCCAGCAATAAGGCGTGCTTTGCCATCGGTGACCAGATGGCCAATGACGCCGTGCTGGGCACCGGGTCCTACAAGGCCGGGATCTCCGCGGTGGGGCTTACGCCGAAGACGGACGAGGGTCCCGGCGACGTCGGCACCTGCATGGCCCGCGGCTTCACCGCACAGCCCGGCCTGCTCCGCTCGTTCTACGTCTCGCCCAATGACGCGCACAAGGTGACCAAGCGCGCGATGGTGCTGCGCGAGCAGGCGGCGCTGCCGGCCGGTCCGGACGCGCCGGCCCCGGCCGGGCCGGTCGATCACCTCGCGAACATCGCCGGCGTGCTCGGCACCGAAGCGCGGATGCGGACGCAGAAGGTGTTGCAGGGCCTGATCGAACGCGACCGTGGCACGTACGAAGAGTGGACCTTCGCCGACCTCGCCGACGCGCTGCCGGAATCGGCCAAGCCGTACAAGACCGGCGGGCACATGCAGGTCTCCGCCGCCCGCGTCCGCGACGCTATCGCGGAGCGTGACGAAACCGACGAGTTCGACGGCGACGAGAACGAAGGGACTGACTGAGGGAGGCAGCAAAACCGAGGGAGTTCTCCCTCGCCGCCTCCCCTGGCCCACCTCCCTCACCTGACCAGCAACGACGCTGACCAGGGAGGCGAGGGAGCTACCTCGGCAAACTCCCTGATCACGGCCCGAAACCCCACCTGAACATCCCCTGACGCGGGTCCCTCCCCGGACCTCGCGCCGGCCGACCCTACCCAAAAACAGGCACACACAGTCACCGGCGAAAGGCGCAGCCATGGCCAGCAAACCGCTCGTGCACCGCGGCACCAAGTCGTGGTGGTCCGGCCGAGTCACCACCCTCTGCGGCCTGGTGATGGAACCCGGCGAGTCCGAGTCGCCCTGGTTCACCAACCCGAAGTGCCCCCTCTGCGAAGCGATCCACCGAGCCAAGAAGGGCAAGTGACCACGATGAACACGACCACAGTGGGCGCCGCACTCGACGCGGCCCGGCGCGGCTGGCACGTCTTCCCGCTCCGCCCGCGGGACAAGCGCCCCGCCGGCCACGGCGAACCTGACTGCCCCGGCACCGGTCGGTGCGCCGGCGGACACCGCACCTGGGAGCAGCGCGCCACCACCGACCCGGACAAGATCCGCGCCGCGTGGACCCACGCCCCCTACGGCATCGGCGTGGCCACCGGCCCGTCCGGGCTCTGCGTGCTCGACCTGGACACTGCCAAGCCCGGCGAAGAGGTGCCGGAGCGGTGGGCCGCGGCCGGCGCACGGTGCGGGGAAGACGTGCTCGCCGTGCTCGCCGACGAGGCTGGCGAAGAGCTTCCCGGCGACACGCTCACGGTCCGGACGCCCTCGGGTGGGCTGCACCTGTACTACCGCGTCCCGGCCGGGGTGGTGCTGCGCAACACCAGCGGCGAGCGGGGGCAGGGGCTCGGGTGGAGGGTCGACACCCGCGCGTGGGGCGGCTACGTCGTCGGCCCCGGCACGGTCACCGACGCCGGCCGGTACGCGTTCCTGTGGGACGGCGAGGTGGCGGAGCTGCCCGGCTGGATGGTCGACCGGCTCACCCCGGCACCGCTGCCGGCCGCGCCGGTGGTGCCGATCCGGCCGGCCGGTAGTCGGCGCTCGCGCTATCTGGACGCCGCGGTCCGGGCGGAGGCCGGAAAGGTCGCCGACGCCAAGACCAGCCGTAACGCCACCCTCTACGCCGCCGCGGTCGCGCTTGGGCAGCTGGTCGAAGGCGACGCGCTCACCGAAGACGAGGTGCGCGCGGCCCTGACGACCGCGGCCGGCCGCCACATCGGCACACGCCAGTTCACCGCCCGCGAAGCCGAACGCACGATCACCTCCGGCCTTCGCGCCGGCGCGAAGCGTCCCCGCCGGATCGCCTGACCTGCACGTTGTCACGTCCCTGGAGGTCCGAACCATGACCACGCCCCGGCCGCTGGCCGCCGTGCCGACACCGCCCGCCCGCCGCACCCGCTGGACGGACGCGGAGCTGATGCGAGAGGAGTTCCCGCCGCCGAAGTGGGCCGTTCCCGGTCTGCTGGCGGAAGGGCTGAACCTGCTGGCCGGTGCGCCGAAGCTGGGCAAGTCGTGGCTCTCGCTCGGGCTCGGGGCCGACATCGCCAACGGCGACCAGGTGTTGGGCTCGATCGAGGTGGAACGCGGCCCGGTCTTCTACTGCGCGCTGGAGGACACGGGCCGGCGGTTGCAGCGCCGGCGGCGGCAGATGCTCGCCGCCGGCGGGAGGGCCGCGCCGCTGCTCACCCTCGAAACCGCCTGCCCCACCATGACCAACGGCGGAGACGCCGTGCTCGTGGAGTGGCTGGAGGAGAACCCGCACGCCCGGCTGGTCATCATCGACACCTACGAGAAGATGCGCGGCACCGACGCGTCGGGCATGTCCGCCTACGCCGGCGACTACGCCGCGGCCGGCCGCTTCAAGCAGCTGGCCGACCACTACAGCGTCCCGTTCCTGCTCATTCACCACGTCCGCAAGCAAGGCGCGGAGGACTGGCAGAACCTCGTCTCCGGCACCAACGGCCTCACCGGCGCGGTGGACGCCACGCTCGTGCTCGAGCGCGGGCGGGGGCAGGCGGACGGAGTGCTGCACGTGACCGGCCGCGACGTCGAAGAGGCCGACTACGCCATGTCCTTCGACCCGCACGCCGGTGCCTGGACCAAGCTGGACGGCCCCGCGGCCGATCACCTGGTCGCCGACACCCGCGCCGAGATCCTGCGCCTGCTGCGAGAGCACGGGCCGCTCAAGCCCGCACGGATCGCCGAAGCGCTCGGCATCGCCCCGGACAACGTCCGTAAGACCTGCTCGCGCATGGCCGACGCGGGACAGCTGCACAAGACACCCGGCGGAACCTACAGCGCCCCGGGGACCAGGGACCTGGGGGACACCACCGGTCGGTCACACCTGTCACCGCTGTCCCCCAACGACACCTGACCAGCGCAAACAGGTGTGACAGGGGGTGTGACACCCCGCGGACCTGTCACACCCCGGCCGTCACCACCCAGCCCAGCCCCGCCCACCGGGTGGGGACGTGACAAACCCCTGCTCACCGCACCGAGAGGAGACCCGGATGTGCCGCTCAGCCGCCGAAGGTGGCCGCCGGTGCAGCGGACGCAGCTGCGGCGCCGCCGGCGCCCGCGCCCGGCAGGCCCGCTGCCGCGCCCGCAACAACCTCGAAGCCGCCCGCATCACCGGCGACCCGGACCGGATCGCCGCCGCCGAAGCGAAGTACACCGCCGTCACCGGCACCCCGCCGCCCCCGCCCAACGTCGCCGGCACCTTCGCCGGCCAGCTGCCCACCACGCCCGAACCGACCGCACCGGAGAAGCCCATGCCCACGCCCGAAGAACCGAAGCCCAGCACGCCGGCCGGGTCGATCGAGGACCGTATCCGCGACGCCGTCGCCAGGCTGGTCACGGACCCGGAAGCACAGTCAGGGGCCGGGATCGTGGACGTTCGCAAGGCCCTCGGGGACGTCGACCAAGACGAGGTGACCCGTGTGCTGATCGACATGGCACGCAACGACCCGAACGTCCACCTCCTGCCGGAAGACAACCGCAAAGCCCTCAGGCAGGAGGACCACGACACCGCGGTCAACTACTCCGGCGAGCCCCAGCACCTCATCCGCATCGAGCGCCCCCGCGACACCAGCGCCAAGGACCGCGTACAAGCAGCCGGCGTCGCCAACGCCAGCCCAGACGATCTCGCCGCCGCACTGCGCGACCCCCTCATCCCGTCGCGCACGTACGACGAGATTCGAGCCGAGCAGAAGCGCCGCGGCCTCGCGTAGCGGCCTGACCTGCACATTGTCACGTCCCCGACAGGTGTGACACCAGCGACCACCCCACCGGTGTCACACCTGTCACTCCGTCACTCAACCCACCCTGACCAGCAGAAACAGGTGTGACAGCACCTGTGACACCCGCCAAAGGAGTCACCCATGTTCGAGCGCTGCCCCCGCACACGCAACGTCCCCTGGAGCACGCAATGGACACCACCACTTCGGACATTCCGCGCACTCTCCTGACTGTCGAAGCCGCCGCGGAACAGCTCAGCATCGGTCGGACCACCATGTATGCCTTGATCAAGACCGGAGAGATCTTGACCGTGCGAATTGGTCACCTCCGGCGTGTTCCTGCGGCGGCGCTCACCGCGTACGTCGAATCGCTCACCACCGCTGCAACTGCGGCCGCCTGAGAGGAAACCCATGCCACGCAAGAAGCGCCCCGAGGGCACGCGCGCACCGAACGGCGCAAGCTCGATTTACCTCGGCAAGGACGGGAAATGGCACGGCCGCGTCACCATGGGAATCCGTGATGACGGCAAGCCGGACCGGCGTCACGTCGAACGCAAAACCGAAGCAGAGGTCATCGAAGCCGTCCGCGCACTGGAAAAGCAGCGCGACTCCGGCAAGGTCAAGAAGGCCGGCCGCTCGTGGACGGTCGAGAAGTGGCTGACTCACTGGCTCGACAACATCGCGCTCCCGTCGGTCCGGTACAAGGCCGGAAACGCATACCGGACCGCGGTGAACAGGCACCTGATTCCGAACCTCGGGGCGCACCGCGTCGACAAGATCGAGCCGGAGCATTTCGAGAAGCTGTACGCCAAGATGCTCAAATCCGGACTTAAGTCGGCGACGGCGCACCAGGTCCACCGGACCGCGCGAACCGCGTTCGGCGAAGCACTCCGCCGCGGACACATCACCCGCAATCCGGTGGAGGTGGCGAAGCCGCCGCGCGTCGAGGATAAGGAGATCGAGCCGTTCGAGTCGAACGAGATCGGCCGGCTTCTGGTGACGGCGCTCTCGCGGCGCAACGGCGCCCGGTTCGTGCTCGCGCTCGCGCTCGGCACACGGCAGGGAGAAACGATCGGATTGAAGTGGTCACGGCTCGACCGGGAAAACCGGGCGCTGCGGATCGCCAAGCAGTTGCAACGCCAAACGTGGCAGCACGGGTGCGACAACCCGCACAAGTGCGGAGCGAAGTACCACAAGGCGGCGCCGTGCCCCGAAGACTGCAAACGGCACCACCGCAAGCCGTGCCCGCCGCCGTGTCCGCCGGACTGCGTGAGCCACGCCCGGTGGTGCCCACAGCGGCACGGTGGCGGGCTGGTCGAAGTCGACGTGAAGTCGTCGGCCGGCCGCCGGGGCATCGTGCTGCCGGACCGGCTCTACGACCTGCTGATGACGCACGAGGAACAGCAGGCCAAGGAGCGGGAGCACGCCGGGTCCGAGTGGCACGGGGGCGAGTGGATGTTCACCCAGCCGAACGGGAAGCCGCTCGACCCGCGCCGCGACCTGGACGAGTGGAAAGCGCTGCTCGAAGAGGCCGGCGTGCGGGAAGCCCGGTTGCACGACGCGCGGCACACCGCGGCCACTGTGCTGCTCGTGCTCGGGGTGCCGGAGCGGGCCGTGATGGAGTTCATGGGCTGGTCGAACAGCACCATGGCGAAGCGGTACCAGCACATGACCGGCGGGCTTCGTCGGGACATCGCGGACCAGCTGAACGAGTTCCTGTGGAAGCCCGACCACAAGGCCAAGGGCAAGCGACGGAAGGGGCGCAAGAGGGGCGATTGAGACGGAGACTGAGACGGAACGCACGCGAAACAGCCCCCGCCGGGTTCGGTGGGGGCTGTTTTGGCTGATCAGAACGGTGGCCAGGGCCGGGGTCGAACCGGCGACCTTCCGCTTTTCAGGCGGACGCTCGTACCAACTGAGCTACCTGGCCGGGAACGCCGGCGAGGAGCCGAACGATCTTGCGACCCTGACGGGACTCGAACCCGCGACCTTCGCCGTGACAGGGCGACGCGCTAACCAACTGCGCCACAGGGCCTTGCGTGTACTGCTGTGTTGCCGACTACTGTACTGCGTACTCCCAACGGGATTCGAACCCGCGTTGCCGCCTTGAAAGGGCGGAGTCCTAGGCCGCTGGACGATGGGAGCCCGGCCGGTTTCGGGTGACCGACCGACCGCGCTCTCAGGTCCCCCCGGGAGCGATTACAAGCATAGGGCACGCCGCCACCGCTTTGCACCGGGGGCTCCTTAACCCCTGGCCGAGGCCGGGACCTGCGCAAACAGGTGGGCCAGGCGGCGTTCGAGCTCGGTCCGCTCCGCCGGCGTCAGCGAGGCGGTCAGCAGCTCGTCGATCCGCTCGTCGGTCAGGGCCTCCGCGCGGTGCCACCGGTCACGCCGTGCGCAGCAGCCGGGCGCGGCCGCCCTCGGGGTCGGCGATCACGGCCTCCGGGACCGACAGTCCCACGGCTCGCAGCGCCGCGAAGTGCAGGCCGCCGCGCAGCTCGCGGAAGACCGTCAGCGCGAAGCCGACCCGTTCGACGTCCGCCGTGGGGCGCGGCGCGTTCTTCCAGCCCGCCGGCGTCGGCGGCGTCGATGGCGCGGAACAGCAGCTCCGCCAGACGGCCGGGCTCCGATACGGCCGAAAGGTTGACGCGCGACCGCCGGGCCGATGACTCCGAGTAGGCACGGACGGCGGCGGGCGCGTCCAAGACCGCGGCCGCCGGCGGCAGGACGTACTCGAAGAGCCAGTGCGGGAAGATCCCGAACAGCTCCGCGGCGACCTTCGGCGGGACGTCCCCGAGCACCGCCGAACGCCCCCGCACGTAAAGGGAGCGCGGCGGCAAGCCGGCCTCGGCCTCGACCGCCGCCGGCTCCGGCGACGTCATGAACTTCCCGCCCAGCACCTGCACCACGGACTGGATCCGGCTCGCCGCGCCTTCGATCATCATCATGGCCGCCCCTTTCGCCACGGCAAACGTAACACTGTTACGAAACTGGCGTCAAGAAACCCCCGAGACCTCGCGAATCATTGCCCGGAAACGGAAACACCCCGCACGAACCCCACGGGACAGGCTCGGCGACACCCGCCGAGCCCACCCGGAACACCCTCAACGCTGGACCGGCGCCTGCCCGTCGTCGTCCAGGTTCAGGCCCAGCATCTCCAGCAGCTGAACACAGTCCTCGACCCCCAGCGCACCATTCGCCACCGCCAGCCGGGCCCGCCGGACCTGATCGTCCGACACCCGCTGCGCATCCGCGGCCCCACTCCGCTGCGCCGGCAACCCCCCGGCGAACTGAGCACTCCCCCCATCGGCACCTTCGTACCGAAGGAGGAACTGCCGCACTTCAACAGACCCGCTCATAGCCCCTCCATACGGCTCACAACAGCTTGGCCGCGAGGCTAACCAGCGCCGGCCGCCACACACAGCCCCCCGGAGAGTGAACCTGAGGCCACGCTCCGCTCAACGCAGCGCAATCGGCAACACCGAAGAAGCACACCACCCGAACGAACGTCACCCGGCGCGGAAGTGACACCGCACGCGGAAATTTCCCGCGCTCCACTCGCCCAAGGGCGAAACTCGTGCAACAATCGAAGTGCTGACACACCCCCGGTCAGCGCCTGTGGAGATCCCCTCCGACCCCCGCGTTCCTCCCCCTGGCGCGGGGGTCCTCCATTTCCGGGGGCGCTTCGCTTTCCCCCGTTCATTCCGGCGTATTGCCCGGGGGCCGAGCCCCCGGACCCCCACGGTGCGGCTGGTGCGGCTTCCAGCCCGGTTGGCTTTTCGCTTCGGGCGCTGGGCGCCCTTGCGGCGTCTGTCTGGTTGGTCGTGTTCGTTCGGCATCGTGTTGTGCCGCCTGCTGCTGGCGGCACCGCTCCCGGCTCGCCGCCGCCCGTCGTCCCGCACCCCCGGCCGTGCCTCGCCGCTGTTCTTCGCGCGTCGCCTTTCGTGCGTGGCCGTCGCGACTCGCTCACCTTCGCCCATCGCCACCTCCGACCTCAGCTGATCCTGGGTGGGCTTGTCGTGATCGATTCGTTGCGTTAACGGCCTGTTGCGGTGTGTTTATTGGGTGTTGGGCCGTTTGGGTGGGGGTTGGGCTGAATGGGGCGGGTTCTCAGCGTGTCGTGGCTCACAGTGGTTTGCGGGGCGAGACCTAACCGTTATCGTGGCCTGCGTGCCTCTTCCCTCCCTTGGCCGCTTGAGCAGCCGGACGAACCTCAAAGCCGCGTCCTCCGGACGCCATCGTGGTGCCGCGAAGCCTGCGGACGATGGTGTTGTCGAGGACAAGGAACTCACCTCCTACCTCGCCGCCCTGGCGCCCGATGCCGACAACGAGAGCACCGGGACCGGCAAGCGGTTCGGCGAGGCCCAGGTCATCCAGCTCCGGATGAGCCTCATCGCCAACCAGCAGCTGAAGGACATCGCCGCCGAGCGGGACATCTCGCCCCAGGCGCTCGCTCAGGAGTGGATCCTCGAGCGGCTCAACTGGGAAGGCCAGGCCTCCTCGCTGCAGGACCAGCGCCAGCACGCCGGCGACCTGCACGACCTCACCGACGAGTTCCACTTCCCCGCCGACGCCTTCGACGCGCCGGCCGTCGGGCGACGGTAACCTCCAAACCCCACGAGAAAGGGCCCCCGGCGATGACATCGCCGGGGGCCCTTCGCTCAGGCCTTAAGACACGCAGAGGGCCTGTTGTCAGATCGCGCGGACCTTCTGGGCCTGCGGCCCCTTCTGACCCTGGCCGACCTCGAACTCCACCCGCTGGTTCTCCTCGAGGGTGCGGAAGCCGCGGCCCTCGATCTCCGAGTAGTGCACGAACACGTCGCCTTCGCCGCCGTCCTGCGCGATGAAGCCGAAGCCCTTCTCCGCGTTGAACCACTTCACAGTGCCTTGCGCCACCGCTGTACTCCTCGTTACACAGATCCGCTTCGAATGCCACCGAAGCGGCACCCCGACCGTCCCGGGCGGTTCCAACGAGTCGAGTCAAGAGCGTGTCGGCTCCATGGCTCGCGTCAGAAGTTCCGCGAGTGTGAAGCCACTAACACGCAAAACGACGGCCTGAGAGCAGACTACCGGGATCTGGCCAAAGTTGAACCCCGTGATCGAGGCGAAAACCGCCTGTCCGGGCCAAGGTCACCGGAACGTCGTAGGGCTCCCGGCCACGATCTGCCGGACCCACCGGATAGTCTTGCGCAGCACAGCGACACCGTGATCACCGGACACGGCTCGGAGTCGTTCGTACCCCCTCGGTGAAGACTTCCGGCGACCATTGTGACCTTCGTCACGCGACTTCTGCTCAACGTCGCCGGTCCACGGGACGTCTCGATGAGGGGAAGCACCAAAGGGGCAAAGGGGAATGGGTGTGACGGTGAGGACTTCCACGCGGCGCCGGGGCGCGGCTGTGGCACTGGGCTTGGTCGCCGTGCTCACGCTGGGGGCGTGCAGCAGCGAGCCGACCGTGTCGGCGAGCGGGACTTCGGGCGGGGGCCCGACTTCCGCGCCCGCGCCGAGCGCGCAGCCCGCGAAGCTGACGGTCACGCCGGCCGGCGGCGCGCAGGACGTGGCACCCGGCGAACCGGTCGGCGTCCAGGTCGCCGACGGCACGATCGTCTCGGTGACGCTGACGAACCCGGACGGCAAGCAGGTCCAGGGGCAGACGTCGGCGGACAAGAAGAGCTGGAGCACCACCGAACAGCTCGGCTACGGCAAGACCTACACCTGGGCGGGCCAGGCGCAGGGCGCGGACGGCAAGAACGTGGCCATCGGGGGCGCGTTCACCACGGTGAAGCCGCGGCGCCAGATGTCGGCCAGCCTGAACGTGGGCGACGGCCAGACGTACGGCATCGCGATGCCGATCGCGCTGAGCTTCCCGAGCCGGGTCACCGACAAGGCGGCCGTCGAAAAGGCGCTGTCGGTCGAGACCACGCCGAAGACCGAAGGCTCGTGGGGCTGGACGGACGGCGACACGTCGGTGCACTGGCGGCCCAAGGAGTACTACAAGCCGGGCACCACGGTGAAGGTCAACGCCAAGATCTACGGCGTCAAGATCGGTGACGGCACGTACGGCAAGCAGGACGTGTCGGCCAGCTTCACCATCGGCCGTTCGCAGATCGTCAAGGGCAACACCCAGCAGCACACGATGCAGGTGATCCGCGACGGCCAGCAGATCGCCGACTACCCGGTGAGCTACGGCCTCGACTCCGACCCGGGCCGCGTCACGCACAGCGGCACGCACGTCGTGATGGGCAAGCAGGCCACGTACGCGATGAGCAACCCGAAGTACCACTACGAAAACGTCGTGGTGCCGTGGGCGGTCCGGATCTCCAACAACGGCGAGTTCATCCACGGCCTCGCGGCGTCGGTCTGGGCACAGGGCAAGAAGAACATCTCGCACGGCTGCCTGAACCTCTCGCCCGCGCGGGCCAAGGAGTACTACGACGGCGTGCTCACGGGCGACCCCGTCGAGATCACCGGCAGCACGCAGACGCTGAGCGCCAAGGATGGCGACTACAGCGACTGGACGTACGACTGGGCGAGCTGGCAGAAGCTGTCGGCGCTCGCCGGCTGAGACCACCGAGGAAGACCGGGCGGCCGGGAAGTCCACGCGGGCTTCCCGGCCGTTCGCGTTTCGCCGGAAATCCGGTGCAACCCCGGTGATCACCGGGCGCATGACTAAGGGCAGAGGCGCGGCGATCCACGGCCGCGCCCGCGAGAAGAGGAGCTGTCTTGCGTATCCGTATCGCCCTTTCCCTCGGCGCTCTCGTGCTCGCCGGTGGTGCCCTGACCGGGGGCATCGCGCTGGCTTCGGAGGCGCAGCCGCCGGCCCCGACCACGGCGCGGCCGACCCCGACCGAGCCGCCGTCCGCGATCCCGACCACGAGCCGGCCCGCCCAGGCGCCGGCGGCCGTGCCCGCGCCGCGTGCGACGACCAAGGCACCCTCCCGGACGCCGCGCGTTCCCGTCGCCGTGCCCGCCGGGCCGACCGGTGACCTGCACCTGCCGGCCGTCGGGGTGACCCGGTAGCCCGGTGATCTCCCGCTCCCGTCCGTCGACCGGGCCGGGCTCGCCGTGGGACGGCGAGTTCGCCCGGTACTTCGGCGAGCGCGCGCACAGCCTGCGGTCCACGGCCTTCCTGCTCTGCGGTGACTGGCACCAGGCCGAGGACCTCACGCAGGCCGCGCTGCTCAAGCTGTACCTCGCCTGGCCGAGGCTGTCGCGCCACGACGCCTTGGACGCCTACGCCCGCAAGGTCGTGCTGCGCACGTTCCTCGCCGAGCACCGGCGCAGCAGGTGGAAACGGGAGCGCCTCACCGACACGCCGCCGGAACTCCCGGCGGAGGCCGGGCGCGAGCAGGACATGCTGGTCCGGCAGGCCCTGGCCGTCCTGGCCCCCAAGCAGCGGGCCGTGCTGGTGCTGCGGTACTTCGAGGACCTGAGCGTCGAGGAGACGGCGCAGGCGCTCGGCTGCAGCACCGGCACGGTCAAGAGCCAGGCCTCGCGGGGCCTGGCGACGTTGCGCAACCGGCTCGGCCCGCACTACGGCGCGCTGACCTTCAGCGCGACCACGGAGGGGAGGTGACGAACATGGACCCCGAAGACGACGTCCGCGCGATCCTGACCGGCGCGGCCGGCGGCCCGCAGCCGCCGATGCGCCTCGAAGCCACCGACGTGATCGAGCGCGGCGGCCGGGTCCGGCGACGACGCAAGCGATTCGCCGTCGCCGGCACCTCGGCCGCGACGGCGGTGATCCTCGCGGTGGCGGGCTTCCTGGCCGCTCACCGCGCGGGCCCGCCGGAGCCGGTGCAGCCCGCCGGGCCCGGGTTGTCCACGATCGGCACGGCCTCCCCCGCGCCGTCGACCCCGGAGGACGTGCCGGCGACGTCCGTCGCGCCGCCGGCGGCCGAGCCGACCCGCACGCCGGGGCGCACCCAGCAGCCGGTCCCGGAGATGCCGTCCGCGAGCCGGGCGACCGGACGGCCGACGCCGACCACCACCGCGCCGCCCTCGGCTCCGCGGACGAGCAAGATCCCGGTCGCACCCTCGGCCACCACCACGCGCTAGCGACGTTTCCGCAGGTCAGCGACGTGGTGTAGATCACCGCGCCGAAGTGGGTTTCGGACGAAATACCCGGGCGGGTCGTGGCGATATGCCCTGTGGTGTTCCGATCGGACACCGGAGGAACTGCTCAGCCGGACGCTCGGTCGCCGGCCCGAGAAACCGAGGAGGAAGCACATGGTGCTCGCCGCATTGATCGTCGAAACCGGAATCGCTGTCGTGGTCGCTGGAGCGCTGGCCGCTTGGTCCCGCAAGCGCTTCGCTCCTCGGAGCAACGCCAGCTGACCCGCAGCGCACGTGTGCCCCGCCCGGTGATCCGGACGGGGCACACGTTATTTCGGGGGCGGCCGCTCAACGCTGAGCGGACGCTCCGGTCAGGGACTTGCCGCCGGTGTCCTCGGTGTCGATCTGCTCGATCGGGACCTGCGAGGTCTCCGGGATCTTGATGATCGGGACGATCGCGATCAGCGCCGCGATGATCAGGTAGTACGCCGGCCAGTCTTCGTTGCCGGTGCCCTTGACGAGCGCGGTCACGACGACGCCGCACGTACCTCCGAAGATCGACGTCGAGACGTTGTAGCCGATCGCGAACGAGCCGTAGCGCACGCGGGTCGGGAACATCGCCGGGAACGTCGAGCCGATCACGGCCAGCATGAGGACCAGCAGCAGCGCCACGATCAGGAAGCCGACGAACAGCCACAGGACGCTGCCGGACTGCATGAGCTTGAGGCTGGGCCAGCTCAGCACCACGAACCCGATGGCCGCGGTGAGCAGCAGGGGTTTCCGGCCGATCCGGTCCGACAGCGCGCCGAGCGGGATGATGACCGCCATCTGGATGATCTCGACACCGATGATGATCAGCGTGGACGTGTTGTCGTTGATGCCGAGGGTGTCGGTGAAGTACGTCGGCATCGTGGTCAGCAGCAGGTAGTCCGCGATGTTCAGCAGCAGCACGATGCCGATCAGGTTGAGGATCATCCGCCAGTTGCGGGCGAAGATCTCCTTGAGCGGCGACTTCTGCGGCGCCTGGCCGGCGGCCTCCATCCGGCGGAACTCCGGGGTGTCCTCGAGCTTGTTCCGCAGGTACAGCCCGACCATGCCGAGCGGCAGCGCGACGAAGAACGGGATCCGCCAGCCCCAGGCGTCGACCTGCTCGGCCGACATGGACAGCGTCACCGAAAGCACCACGAGGTTGCCGAGCACGTAACCGGCCAGCGTGCCGAGCTCCAGGAAGCTGCCGAAGAAGCCCCGGCGTTTCGTCGGCGAGTACTCGGCGATGAACGTCGCCGCACCGCCGTACTCCCCACCGGTCGAGAAGCCCTGGATGATCCGGAGCAGCAGGATCGCGATCGGCGCCGCGATGCCCATGCTGTAGCTGCCGGAGTACGTCGGCAGGACACCGACCAGGAAGGTGCACCCGGACATCAGCAGGATCGTGATGGCGAGGACCCGCTTGCGCCCGATCTTGTCGCCGAGGGGGCCGAAGAACGCGCCGCCGAACGGCCGCACGATGAAGCCGACCGCGAGCAGCGCCAGCGACTTCAGCACGGCGTTGCCTTCGCCGGGGAAGAACTCCGAGCCGATGCTGACCGCGATGGCACCGGAGGTGAAGACTCCGTAGTCGTACCACTCGGTGGCGTTGCCCATGGCCGAGGCCCAGACGGCCCGCTTGACGGTTCTTTCGTCGGCCTTCGGTGCGCTCGTCTTTCCTGCTGGTTCGCTCATGCCGGCGACGACCTCCTCCGTGCAGTGCCCATTGGGCCGTTCGAGCTCATCAACCCAGTCTTGCCCGGTGGGCAGCGGTCGGCAGTCTGAGCCGGAAATCTTCTACGGTGGGGAACTTTCCGGCTACTGAGAGGTGTACGTTGCCTGCATACGCCGCGGGTCGCGCGCGGCGGGCGGCTACCGGCGAGTTAACGTCAGCGCATGAGTCGTGTTTCTCAACCCTGGCCGCCGGTGCCGGTGGAGCCGGCGGTCCCGCACCCGAAGGCGCCGGAGCCGGGCACTGAGCTCGGCGTGCACTTCGGCGAGTGCTTCGGGTGCGGCGACGAGCTCGAGGCCGGCCTGCACCTGCGCTCGACGGTCGGCGAGGGCCAGGTGATCCACTCGCGGTTCACCGTGACCGCGGCCCACCAGGGCGCGCCCGGGCTCGCCCACGGCGGCCTGCTGGCCTGCGCGTTCGACGAGGCCCTCGGCTCGACGGTCGGCAACCTGATGCGCCGCCCGGCGGTGACGGGCAAGCTCGAGACGGACTTCCGGCGCCCGGTCCCGGTCGGCTCGACGTTGTTCATCCAGGCCCGCCTGGACGGCATCGCGGGCCGCAAGATCTACGTCAGCGCCGACGGCCGCCTCGACGCCGAGGACGGCCCGATCGCGGTCAGCGCCCGCGCGCTGTTCATCGTGGTGGGCTTCGACCACTTCAGCACGCACGGCGACCCGCAGGCGCTGGAGAAGCTGGCTGCCCAGCACGAGAAGAACCAGCGGCAGCGCGGCGACTGGGAGATCAACCCCTGACGCCGCTCGTCAGGTGAGCGTGCGGGGGCGGACGGCGTTGGCCCGGTCGACCAGCTCGACGCGCTGCTCGACCGTCCCGGCCAGCCGCGCCAGGGCGCGGTAGCACCGTTCCAGCCCGAACCGCAGCTCACGCTCCTCCAGCGCGCACCCCAGCACGCGCGCGCCCGGGGTGGGTTTGCCCTGCTTGAGCCACTCGTGCGCGGCTTCGAGCACGCCGGCGGACAGCCGTGTCTGACGTTCGACGTCCAGCCGGAGCCGCTCGAGGCGCGCCGACGCGTCGAGCAGGTCGTGCTCGGTCACCGGCGTCTCGCGGCCGTTCGCCTTGGTCGCCGTCGTCTTGATCTTGATCGCGGCGACCTGCGCGTCGACGTAGTGGGTCGAGGACGGCGGGACCGTCTCGAGCACCTCCACGGCGCTGTTGCGCGCGCCCTGCGCGAGGTACACCCGCGCGAGGCCGAACGCGGCGCTGACGTAGGTCCGGTCCGTCCGCCAGACCAGCTCGTAGAACCGTGCCGCGGCGAAGTAGTCGCCGACGCCCTCGGCGCTGATGCCCAGCGCGAGCTTCGGCGCGATCTCGCCGGGCAGGTCGTCGTACACGGATTCGAACGCGACCTGCGCGACCCGCGAGCGGCCGCCGGCCAGCTCGATCAGGCCGCGGTACCAGTCGATCCGCCAGTCGTGCGGGAAGCCGTTCTTGATCGCCAGGTACTGCGCCGCCTGCAGCTGCCGCTGCGCCTCGGCCAGCTCGCCCAGCTCGATGCGGGCGCGCACGATCCGCAGCCGCACCTCGATCGACTCGCGCGGCGCGCCGGCCAGGGCCTCGATGGCGCCACGCGGGTCGAGCGCGGTCGTCGTCGCGAGCACGCCGGCCGCCGGGTCGTCCGTGTCCACCTGCGGGATCGGCAGGCCGGCGACGACCTCGTCCGCGCCGGGCAGCGGCACGCTCCGGCCGGTCTCCGGCACCACGAGCTGCACGCCGAAGGTGCGGCTCTCCGGGCCGAACACCGTCGACGCGCCGGGCCGCGGCTTGCCGGTGCCCAGCGCCATGATCTCGCGCAGCACGCCGGTGAGCTGGTCGCCCATCTCCTCGGCGGAGAGGAACCGCCGGTCCGGGTCGGCGTGCGTCGCGCGCCGCAGGAACCGGTAGTACGAACCGAACAGCGCGAACAGCGGGACCGCGTCCGGGCCGGGCAGGCTCGTCTTGAACTTGGTGGTGTAGCCGGTGAACTCGAAGCTCAGCACGGCGAGCGTGCGCCCGACGGTGAACAGGTCCGACGCCACCGACGCGCCCTGCTTCGCCAGTTCCGGCGCGCTGTAGCCGGTGGTGAAGAACAGCGGGCTCTCGTAGTCGTCCATCCGCCGGACCGCACCCAGGTCGATCAGCTTCAGCTGCTCGTTCGTCTGGATCACGTTGTCCGGCTTGAGGTCGCAGTAGAGCAGGTTCTGGCTGTGCAGGTAGCCGAGCGCGGGCAGGATCTCCAGCCCGTACGCGATGACCTGGCCGATCGGCAGCGGCTCGGGGCGACGGCTTTCGCGGTGGTGCGCGAGCGCGAGCTGCCGCAGCGACTGGCCACCGACGTACTCCATGACGATGTAGCCGACGGTCGTGCCGCTCTGGCGGTCCGGGTGCTGCACGAAGTTGTGGATCTTGACGATGTTGGGGTGCTCGACCTCGGCCAGGAACCGCTGTTCGTTGGCCGCGGCCGCCATCGCCGTCTGGTCACCGGTGTCGATCAGTCCTTTGAGGACGACCCAGCGGTCGGACACGTTGTGGTCCTGCGCCAGGTAGATCCAGCCCAGGCCGCCGTAGGCGAGCGCGCCGAGCACCTCGTACTGGCCGCCGACCAGCTCGTTCGGCTGCAGCTTCGGGACGAACGAGAACGGCGCGCCGCAGTTGTCGCACTTTCCTTCGGCGGCACCGGGTTTCCCGTCCTTGCCGCGGCCGACCTTCGCGGCGCAGTTCCCGCAGAACCGCTTTTCCTCCGAGACCACCGGGTTCGTCAGCACCGCGGACGCGGGGTCGCGCGCGGGGACCGGCGGGACCTCGACCAGGCCGGCACCGAGCCGCCCGCGACGCGACCGCGAAGTCCTTGACGACGTCCGCCGCGACGTGCCGGGGAACGCCCCGGAGCCGGACCGGGAGTCCGAGCCGCTGCCGGTGCCCGTGCCGGTCCCGGTGTGGCGGCCTTCGCTGGTGCGCTCGGGCAGGACGCTCTCGGTGCCCGGGTCGGGCAGCGGCGTCCCCGGGCCGGAGTCGGGCCGCGGCGCCGGCGGCATGATGCTCTGGGTCTCCGGCGCCGGCGCGGCGAGCACGCTCGTCGGCTGCGGCGCGTTCGCGTCCGGCCGGATGGCCTGCGTCGGCGGCTGCGCGGCCTGCGTCGGCTGGACCGGCGGCACGACCGGGGTGATGCTGCCCGGCGGGCGGGTCGGGTCTTCGGCGCCCGGGATCGTCCCGCGCACGGCCGACGGCTGCCCGCGCGGCGGCGTCGGCGGACGGCGCACGGGCGCGTGGATGACGGTCTCCTCGCCACCGGGCTTCCCGGGACCACCCTGCCTGCCGGCGGGTTCGGCGTCGTCGAGACGGCCGGAGATCGACGGCTCCGGGGTCTCCCACCGCACCGGTGGCGGCGGCTGCCAGCTCGGCGTGGCCGGCTGCGGCTCCCCGTCCGGCGCGGCGTGCCGAGGACGGCGCGGCTCCTCCGACACTGCTACCTCCCAGATCCCCGGTGTGCGGGGACCGATCCTAGTTCCGGCGCGCTCACTGGTACTGCGGCGACGGTGGCGTGGCCGCGCCCAGCGACGGCTCCACCCAGTGGTGGTAGCTGTCCTGCCAGACGCCGGAGCCGCGGATCTGGTCGAGCACGGAGTTGACGTACCGCACCATGTCCTCGTTGTCCTTCGGGATGCCGATGCCGTAGTTCTCCTGCGTGAACTGGTCGCCGACGACCTGCAGCGTCGGGTCCTGCGCGGCCATCCCGGCGAGGATCGTGTCGTCGGTCGACACCGCGTCCACCTGGCCCTGCTGGAGCATGACCAGGCAGTCGGACCAGTTGTCCACCGAGACCGGCACCGGCTTCGCCGGGTCCGTCGCGATCTTGGCCAGCGACGTCGACTTCTTCGTCGCGCACACGCGCTTGCCGCCGAGGTCGGCGAGCTTGGTCACCTTCGACTCCTTGGTGACCAGGATCCGCTGCCCCGCCTGGTAGTACACCGACGAGAACTGCACGTCCTTCTTGCGCGCGCACGTGATGCTGTAGGTCCGGACGACGATGTCGACCTGGTGCTGCTTCAGGACGTCCTCGCGCTGCGAAGACGGGATCGCGCGGAACTGGACGTGGCCCTCGGCGGAGCCGAACAGGGCCTTCGCGATCGCGTTGACCATGTCGATGTCGAAGCCCTCGAGGTTGCCCGAGGTCGGGTTCCGGAAGCCGAACAGGTACGTCGTCTGGTCGACGCCGGCGATCAGCTTGCCGCGTTCCTTGATCTTCGCCATGGTCGAGCCATCGGCGACCGAGCCGTTCGGCGAGAGACTGGCCAGCGGGTTGCAGCTGGTGTCGGCGCCGCCGCCGGCGGTCGCGTCCGGGCCGCCGACGTGCGCGGGCTGCGGCCAGGCCGCGTTGCCGACCGGGGCCGGGTCGACCGGTTTCCCGGGGCTGCCGCACGACGCCGCGAGCAGCGCGACGAGCGCCAGCACGCCCGCCCGGACCGTGTTCCCCCGCCTGCTCACCGGTACTCCCTCAGTCGCTCCCGGATGCCCATGGTGACACCCGCCGCGGCGACGATCGCCAGCACGGCCAGGCCGGGCGCGAGGAGCGTCAGCGCGCGGTCGCCGTTGTGGGTGTCGTCCAGGAACTCCTGCCTGCCGACGTCGATCGCCGCCTGGAGGCTGTCGTCGAGCCGCCGGAACGCCGGCGCCGAGCCGTCCTGCTTGTCCTCGACCACCGCGGTGTCGACCGCGTCCTGGTACTGCCCGGCGTCGTCCTGGGTGCGGACCTGCTTGTGCGCCTTCAGCCAGTCGTTCGCGGCCTTCGTCGCGTCGGCGACCTTCGCGGCGCCTTCGCCGTCCTGGATCAGGCCGCGGGCCTCGCCGAGGAGGCCGCCCTGCCCGTCCGGGCCGACCAGCTGGGCCGCGTTGGCGCCGAAGTCCTTCTCGTACGCCGCGCCGTCGCCGCGGGCGACCAGCGTCAGCGTTTCGTCGGCGCGGGCCTGCAGCGCGGCGATCCGCGCGCGGACCAGCACGTCGACGCGGTGCGAGCCGTCGTCCTGGCCGCTGCCGACCAGGCTGCCCTGGAACAGCAGGGCGACCGCGCCCCACAGCAGCGAAACCACGACGGCGACCGTCGCGACGACCAGCCCGACGTTGAGCAGCCGGTTGGTGCGCCGGGTCAGGTGGACCTGGGTGACGACGAGCGCGGCGAGCAGCGCGAGGATCAGGATCGTGGCGAGCCACGGGAAGCCGGTGGCGCTGTCCTGCTCGTCGATCAGCCGCTCGGTGTCGACGCGGTAGAGGTCCTGCGCGGCGGGCAGCACCTTCGCCCGCATCAGCTCGGACGCCTCGCGCAGGTAGCTCGCGCCGACCGGGTAGCCGAGGCGGTTGTTCGCCCGCGCGGTCTCGACGAGCCCGGTGTAGACCGGCAGCGACTGGTTGAGGGTGTCGACGGGACCGGCCGCGTCGGCGACGTCGGCGGCGTCCGAAGCCGCCTTCGCGAGCGCGGCGCCGGCCTCGGCGATGTCCCGCTCGTAGCGCTGGCGCAGCTCGGGCGGCTCGGTGCCGATGGAGAGGAACGCGCTCGCCGCGGTCGCGTCGGCGTCCGAGAGCGAGCGGTAGACCTGCTGCGACGCGGCGGCCAGCGGTTCGCGGTGGTCGATGACGCCGGTGATCGTGTCGTCGCGGTTCTGCACCGAGAGCGTCGCGACCAGCCCGGCGACCAGGGACAGCAGCACCAGCCCGACGGCGATCACGGTGAGCCGGCCGGGCGTGGTCGCGGCCGACTTGACGATCGCGCGGACCGCCTGACCCGGCAGGTCGAGGAGTCCCAGCAGGCCGCTGCGGCCCCCGGCGCGGTCGCGGCCGTCCGGTGGCGACGGCGGTGGGGGCCCCGGCGCGGGCGCCGACGGCCCCGGGGCCGTCGCAGTGCTGGTCATCCCCGATTCCTCCCCGTGACATCCGGGGCTTCGCCCCAGGCCGGGGGCTTCGCCACCCGGAGCCCCCTAAAGACTGCTGCGAGCCGTACGCAAAAGGTAGCCGAGACGCCGCACGCGCGGTGACGGGCACCGCCCGCCGTCATCAGCACGTGATCTGCGGCGTGCTCAGTCCCGCACCTCCGCGAGGACGCGCCACTGACCGTCCACCGGACCGGCGTCCAGGGTGCCATCGGCGAGGGCGAGCCGCTCCCGCATGCCCGCCAGACCGAAACCTTCACCTGTCCGAGTGAATTCGGTGAGCGCGTTCCGGACCTCGAGCCGAACACTCCCGGACACATAGCTCAGCCGCATCCGGACGTCTTCGCCGGGAGCGTGCTTGCCCGCGTTCGTCAAGGCCTCGCGCGCGACGCTCACCAGCGCGACGACGGCCGCGGAGGGCAACGGCCGCGCGTCGCCCTCAGCGGCGAAGTCGACGGAGACGCCGTGGTTGCCGGCGTGTTCTGCGGCCACGGCGGCGAGCGCGCCGGCCAGCGGCGGGACGTCCCGCCGGAGTGCGGCGACGGCGTTGCGCGCCTCGGCGAGCCCGTCCGCGGCGAGCCGTCGCGACCGCCGGACCGACCGCAGCGCACCGTCCACATCGGACTTCTCGGCGAGCAGTGCTTCGGCGAGTTCGAGCTGGACCCCCAGTGCGCCCAGCGAATGCGCGAGGACGTCGTGGATCTCGCGCGCGATGCGGGTGCGTTCGTCGAGCGCGGCGGCGCGCGCGTGTTCGGCCTGCGCGAGCCGGGTCTGGTCGAGCAGCGCCCCGGCCTGCGACGCCTGGACCTCGTACTGGCGGCGGTTGAGCCCGATCAGCACGAGCAGCAGCATCACGCCGGCGTCGGCGAGCGCGCCGCCGGCGGACTGCCCGGCGATGAGGTGGGCGGTCACCGCGAGCGCGATGTCGAGCACGCCGGCCCCGACGATCGCGCCGACGCTGACGGCGGTGAGCGCCGCGAGCCGGCCCAGCGCGATGACGGCCAGCAGGATCGCCGACGAGTCCGCGGCCTCGCCGACGAGCGTCGCCGGCAAGGCGCTGGCCACGGCGAGCAGGGCGGCCGCCGTCTTCGGCCTTCGCGGCGCGAGCACGACGAACCCGAGCCAGCAGGCGCTCGCGACGCCGTAGGCGGTCCAGATCCGCGGGTCCGGCTCGCGGGCGGTCAGCAGCGTCCCCGCGACGAACAGGGTGCCGAGCACCTGCACCACGAGCCAGCTCGGCGCGATCGTGTCGGGCAGCAGGGGACGGTTCGGCACGTCCCCATCTTCCCTGGTCAGGTCAGCCGCGGATGGCCGGGGCGAGCGAGTGCGGCAGCACCGCTTCGGGACTCGGCGGCCGCCGGACCAGCACCTCGACGTCGTCGGCGAAGCGGTACGGCTTCGCGCCGAGGATGCCGCCGAAGTGGCGGCGCAGCCGGGACATCTCGGCGCGGACGGTGACCGTGCGGCCCGCGTCGCCGAACAGGTCGGACGACAGCTCGGACGCCGACCGGCCGCCCCGGTGGCTAGCCAGCACATACAGCATTTCGGCGTGCCGCGGGCTGAGCCGGTGCGTCCACGTCCCGGCCGCGCCGGCCACGGTCAGCTCGGGTTCGCGCGGCGACCGGACGTCGAGGACGACCCGGGTCGGCGGCGCGGGGTCGCTCTCGGCGACGCGGATCAGCCAGCCGCCGGGCACCGGCTCGACCGCGCAGCTGCCGTACGCCGGCAGCCACACCCCGCCGGGGGTCAAGCCGGTGGGCAGCGAGATCCGGTCGACCGGCGCGAGGCCGGCGGCCGCGGCGACCCAGCCGTGGTCGTCGACCACGACGGCCCGGCCACCGGCCTTCGCCAGCACCGGGACGGCGAAGCGCCGCAGCCGTTCCAGCTCCGTGAGGTGGGTCGTGCGCAGCTGGGCCTCGGCGAGCTGCGTCACGGCGTCGACCAGCGCCAACGTCGTCGCGTGGACGGTCGAGGCCGCACCCGAGAGATCGACGACGCCGAGCAGCTTGCCGTCGCGCGGGTCGTGCAGCGGCGCGGCGGCGCACGTCCAGGAGTGGTGCGACCGGACGAAGTGCTCGGCGGCGTACATCTGGACCGGGCGGCGCGCGACGAGCGCCGTGCCGATCGCGTTGGTGCCGACGGCTTCCTCCTGCCAGTCGACACCTTCGACGAAGCCGAGCCCGTCCGCGCGGCGGCGGACCGCGGCGCTGCCGTCGCGCCACAGCACCTTCCCCCCGGCGTCGACGATCACCATGATGTGCGCGGCCTGCTCGGCGAGGCTGGTCAGGGCGCCGCGCAACGTCGGCAGCGCTTCGGCCAGCCCGCTCGTGCGGCGGCGCGTTTCCAGTTCCTCGGCGGTCAGGACGGGCGCGGCCGCGCGGGTGTCGGGATCCATGCCGAGGCGGCGCATCCGCTGCCAGGACGCGTCGATCACCGGCCGCGGCCGGCTGGGCGGTGTCTTCCCGGTCAGGGCCGCTTCGTGCACCTGTGCGAGGACACGGGCGTGCCGCCGGGGGTCCGCCCCGGCCGGCAACGCTGCCTCGAGGTCTCGCTGACCCAAACCGCCGCTCCCTGTGCTCCCTTCTCAGTCTGCCTTTTCGGTCGGCCGATCGGAAGGTGGCGGCCGTCTCGCCGGTCAGCCCGTGATCGCGGCGATCACGGCGCCCGGGGACTCCAGGTGCACCATGTGCCCGGCGTGGTCCACCAGGGTCGCGTTGCCTCGCGGCGGCAGGACGGCGTCCTCGCGACCCCAGACGACCTTCACCGGTATGTCCACTTCGGACAGCAGCGGAACTGCGTCGATGGCTTGCTCGTCCCCGTCGAGGAGCGTGTCCAGGAGCGTCGTGAGGACCTTGTCGACGCCGTCGAGGCGCTTGTACCTGAGCAGGTCGTCGGCCAGCCGGCGGGTGACGAGGTCCGGGTTCGCGAACAGCGCTCCCAGGTGCGGTTTCAGCTCGCGCCGGGACGTCGCCGACGCGAATCCGCGCAGGTAACCGGCGTTGATCTCGCGGCCGAAGCCGGCCGGGGCGACGAGCGTGAGCCCGCTGACCCGGCCCGGCGCCTTCGCGGCCACCGCCGTGACGACCGCGCCGCCCAGCGAGTGCCCGGCCAGGTGCGCGCGTTCGATGCCCAGCGCGTCGAGGAAGCCGAGGACGGCGTCAGCGAGGGTGTCGAGCGAGCCGTCGCCGACGTCCTTGGTCGATTCGCCGTGTCCGGGCAGGTCGAGCGCGTGCACGAGCATCGTCTCGCTCAGCGGCTCCTGGATGAACAGCCAGGAGTTCTTGTCGCCGCCGTAGCCGTGGACGAGCACGACGACGTCGCCCTCGGTGCCGAGCGTCGCGTAGCTGAGCGTCCGGCCGCCGACCTCCACGCTGCTGATGACCGGCCCCGCCGGCGCCGCGACGGCACCCGCGTCGATCTCCTCGCGGGCCTGTCTCGCGGCTTCGTCGAGTTCGGCGTCTCCGGTGGCCGCGTCGGCGAGCAGCGCGATCGTGCCGCCGACCGGCACCTCCTCCCCGACCGCGGCGACGACCCGCCGCAGCACGCCGTCACCCGGGGATTCGAGGGTGCCGTTGATCTTGTCGGTGTCGATGTCGGCGAGGTCGTCGCCCGCCGCGACCTCGTCACCCTCGGCCGCGATCCAGTCGGAGATCCGGCCGCGCTCCATCGAGAGGCCCCACTTGGGCATCGTGACCTTGCGGATCATCGCCGGTACTCCACGACCGCCTTCGCCGCGTTGACGACCTTCTGGGCGTCCGGGATGTAGAGGTCCTCGAGCGCGTCGGAGAACGGGACGGGCGTGTGCGGCGGGGTGACCATCTCGATCGGCGCCCGCAGTGAGCCGAAGGCCTCCTTCGCGACGAGCGCCGAGATGTCCGTGGCGAGGTTGCAACGCGGCGAGGCCTCGTCGACGACGACCAGGCGTCCGGTGTTTTCGACGCTTTCGATGATCGTCCCGGTGTCGAGCGGGCTCGTCGTGCGGGGGTCGATGATCTCGGCTTCGATGCCGTTGTCCGCCAGCTCTTTCGCCGCTTCTTCGGCGATGGCGACCATGCGTCCGATGGCGACGATCGTGACGTCGTCCCCGTCGCGGACGACGTTGGCCTCGCCGAACGGGATCGTGTAGCTGTCCTCCGGCACCTCGCCGCTGGTGTCGTAAAGGGCCTTGTGCTCGCAGAAGATCACCGGGTCGTCGTCCCGGATCGACTGGATGAGCAGGCCTTTCGCCTCGTACGGGTTCGACGGCACGACCACCTTCAGGCCCGGGATGTGCGTGAAGATCGGGTACAGGCACTGCGAATGCTGCGCCGCGGCGCGCAGCCCGGCGCCGTACATCGTGCGGATGACGACCGGCGTCCGCGCGTTGCCGCCGAACATGTACCGGAACTTGGCCGCCTGGTTGAAGATCTGGTCGAAGCAGACGCCCATGAAGTCGATGAACATGAGTTCCGCGACCGGGCGCTGCCCGCGCGTCGCGGCCCCGATCGCCGCGCCGACGAACGCCGATTCGGAGATCGGCGTGTCGAGCACCCGGCCCGGGAACTTGTGGAAGAGACCTTTCGTGACGCCGAGGACGCCACCCCAGGCGTCGTCCTCGCCGGGGCTGCCGGCGCCGCCCGCGTTGTCCTCGCCCATGACGATGACCGTCTCGTCGCGTTCCATCTCCTGCGCGAGCGCCTCGTTGATCGCCTCGCGGTAGCTGATCGTCCTGGCCATGACGTGCGCTCCCCTTCAGTACGAGACGTAGACGTCGGTTTCGAGGTCTTCCTTCCGGGGTTTCGGCGCGGCCTTCGCTTCGGAGACCGCGTCTTCGATGAGCTTCGCGACTTCGGCGTCGATGTCGTCGAGGACCTGGCCGGGCAGTTCGCCGCTCTCGGTGACGCGTTCGCGGAAGCGCTTGAGGCAGTCGAGGTTCTCGCGGGCGTCGGCGACTTCGCCGGCCCGGTAGGTCTGCTGGTCGCCCTCGAAGTGCCCGAAGTAGCGGGTGAACTTGACCTCGATGAGCGTCGGGCCGCCGCCGTCGCGGGCGCGTCCGATGGCTTCGCCCGCGGCTTCGTGGACGGCGAAGAAGTCGAACCCGTCGACGATCACGCCGGGCATGCCGAACCCGGCGGCGCGGTCGGCGATGTTGTCGGAGGCGACGGACCAGGTGCTCGACGTGGCTTCGGCGTAGCCGTTGTTCTCCGCGACGAAGACGGCGGGGAGGTCCCAGACCGACGCGAGGTTCAGCGCTTCCAGGGTCGTCCCCTGGTTGCTGGCGCCGTCGCCGAAGAACGCGACGCCGACGCCGCCGGTGTTCTGCTGCTTGGCGGCGAGGGCGGTGCCGCAGATGAGGGGCGGGCCGCCCCCGACGATGCCGTTGGCGCCGAGCATGCCCTTGGCGAGGTCGGCGATGTGCATCGAGCCACCCTTGCCGTGACAGGATCCTGTCCTGCGGCCGTAGATCTCGGCCATCATCCCTTTGACGTCGACGCCTTTGGCGATGCAGTGGCCGTGGCCGCGGTGGGTGCTGGCGATGGCATCGCGGTCGTCGAGGTGGAGGCAGACACCGGTGGCGGAGGCCTCCTCACCGGCGTAGAGGTGCACGAACCCGGGGATTTCGCCCGTCGCGAACTCCGCGTGCACCCGCTCTTCGAAGGCCCGGATGGTGCGCATCACGCGATACGCCTCCCGCAGGGTGTCCGTCATCTTCGACGCTCCTTCCCTTGATCGGTTTCCGTGCGCAACAGCCCTTTTCTCGCCGCCTCCGCCATCGCCGCCCGGACGTCGACGACCCACGGCCCGTCCGGTTTGAGCTCGACGAAGGCGCTTTCGCCGTTCTTCAGTTCGAGTTCGCGCTCACCGTCGAGCGCGATGACCCCGCCGGCCGCGGCCAGCTCGACCCGCACACCGGGCTGCAGGACGCCCCACCCGCGCACGCCGACCGGCCGGACTAGGCCGGGCGCGATCGGCGCGTGCACGACGTACGGCGTCTCCCCGACGGGCCCGAGCTGCAGCGCGACGCCGTCCGGGCTCGACCGCGGGCTCGGGCAGAGCTGGCCGGGAACGCTGGACAGGCCGATGCCGTCCGGCTCGGCGAAGGTGCAGTACAGCTCGGTGAGGGACGCCGGGTCCCAGACGGCCCGGGCGCCGATGTGCTTGCTCAGCGAAACGCAGACGTCGACGAGCGCGATCTCCCGGCGTGCTTTGGTGACGACCTCGAGCACGCTGACCCGGTGCGTCACGAGGTCGGGGTCGACCTGGCCGGTGGCGATCAATCCGGCCGCCAGCCCGGCGACGGTCGCCTCCCGCATCTGCGGGAAGGCGTTGTTGGTGCCGGTGGAGAGGGCGAGGATCGGAACGTCTTCGCAGGCCGCGGCGGCGACGCGCGCCGTGCCGTCGCCGCCGAGCACGACGATGACCCCGGCCCCGGCCTCGACCATCCGCCGGACGACGTTGGTCGTGTCGGCGGCGGTCCCGGTGATCGGGTCGTCCGCGCAGAAGTCGACCTTCGGCCAGGTCCCGCCCCGCCCGAGGGCTCGCAGCACCGCGGCGGAGATCCCGCCGAGGTCGGTCGAGACGAGCGCCCGGTCCAACCCCGTCACGGCGAAGGCGGCGAGGAGCCGCTGGACCATGTTCGCCTTCTCCGCGGTGGGGAACACCGAAGCCTGCGCGACCAGCCGGCGGATGTCCCGCCCCGAAGCCGGATTCGCGACGATCCCCGCCACCGTTTCGCCCACCTGACCTCCTGACACGTCACCGGTGAACAGGAGACCCCGAACGGGGCGAAAGGGGAAGGGTTGCAGGGCGTTGCAGTATTCAAGATGCGGCGAAGGCCTGGTCGGCCGGGTCCGGGGACCCTACTGAGCCGTAAGTCACACCGGCGTCCCGATCGCCAGTGGACGATCTTCTCAGGAAACCAGGCTGGCCGTGCCCTCGTAGGTGAAGCCGGCCTCCTCGACGGCGGCGCGGACGTCGCTCTCCGCCAGCGCCGCTTCGGCGCGGACGACCACCCGCTTCGCCGAGACGTCGACGTCCACTTCGGTCACTCCCGGCAGCGCCGTGAGCTCTTCGGTGACCGACTGGGCGCAGTGCCCGCAGCTCATCCCGGAGACGGTGTACCCGTGCTCGATCATGGTGCGCAGCATACGAAAAAGGCCGTCACCCCGAACGGGTGACGGCCTTTTCCCAAGATCAAAGTCAGATCACGGTGACCGACGTGGCCTGCGGACCCTTCTGGCCCTGGCCGATCTCGAACTCGACGCGAGCGTTCTCCTCGAGGGTACGGAAGCCGTTACCCTGGATCTCGCTGTAGTGAACGAAGACGTCGCCGCCACCGTTGTCGGGGGTGATGAAGCCGAACCCCTTCTCGGAGTTGAACCACTTCACAGTGCCCTGAGTCATCAAAAATCTCCATGTGTAACACCAAAAAAACAGGAAGCCACTTCGGCGTCCCGGGTCAACACCCGGACGGTTTGCTTCCTCGGCGAGGAGACACTACGCCCGCTGAATTCTGCGAGCGTGACTCAACACGAACACAAAAATCGAGACCAAGTGCAGTAAAGCACACCTCGAGGAGGGCGGACAACCCGTCTTCACCCGGGCGAGGTGAGCTATTCGCCACTCGCCGGGCGCAGCCCCTCGGCGCCGAACGGCGAACGCCAGGTCGTGTCGTGCTCCCCGGCCACCACGGCGTCGTCGTGGGCCTCCGAACTGGCGCTGAACAGCACCGGTACGACGCCGGAGGACTTCCGCCCTGGTTCGGGTGCGTGCTGGTGATCGGTCACGTCGAAACTCCCCTCGTTCCCTGCCCGCTTCCCTGCTGGGCATGACCGCGATGGTGCCATGCGGCACCGACAGAAACCGGTTGTCGCCGGCCGGGACCCGGCCGGGAACCTTCAGCGGCGAACCACCACCGGAACACCGTCAGATTACCCGAGCCGTCGCCGCGCTACCACACGACTTTCCCGGCGTTTCCGCACCGATATCGGGAAAAACCCTTACTGGGCGGGAGGTTGCGGTCGGACCTGGCCGAGCAGGGCCGAAAGCCGCACGTCCGGCGTCACGACGTCCGGGTCCGTGCGCACGTCGATGACGCACGGCCGCTGCCGCACCAGCGCACTGGCGATGATCGGCTCGAGCTCTTCCCGATCGTCCACCGTGTACCCTGCCGCGCCCAGGCCACGCGCCCACGAAGCGAAGTCGGTCAGCGGGATGGACACCCCGGACAGCCGTCCGTGCGTGCGTGCCTGGTGCATGGCGAGCGCACCGTGCACGCCGTTTTGGAAGACGACGACCATCACGGGCGCCCGGTACCGGACGGCCGTCTCGATTTCCTGCCCGGTCATCAGCGTCCCGGCGTCGCCGACCATGGCCACGACGGTCCGCCGCGGTTCGGCCAGCTTCGCCGCCACCGCGGCCGGCACGGCGTACCCCGTCGCGGCGTTGCTCGGGCCGAGCTGGCTGCGCGGCGCCGTGAAGCACCAGTACCGGTGCATGAACTGCGCGAAGTTGCCCGCGTCGCTGGTCACGATGGTGTCCTCGGGCGCCAGCTTCCGCAGCGCGCGGACGACGTCGACCGGGTGCACCCGCGTGTTGCCGCTGGTGTCGGGCGGGGTCATGAAGGTGTGGACGGCCGCGTTGGCCGCCGACGCCCGCCGCGCCCGCGGCGACGCCACCTCGCGCAGCTCCCGCAGGAACGGCTCGACCTCCGAGTCGACCCGGAAGGTGAGCCCGCGCCGCTTCGGGCTGACGTCGATGCCGGTCCCGACCATGACCAGCGTCTGCTGGGGCGTCGGGTAGCGGTAGGCCTGCGTGGTCACCTCGTCGAGCTGGGTGCCGAGCGCGAGGACGAGGTCGGCCCGTTCGAGCGCGTCCAGCTGCCTGGCCGGGATGCCGAGCCCGAGGTGACCGGCGTAGCGCGCGTGGTTCTCCGGGAAGGCGTCCTGCCGCCGGAAGGCGTTGTAGACGGGCAGCGCGAGCTCGTCGGCCACGGCGATCAGTTCGTCGCGCGCCGACCGCGCCCGCCCGCCCACGATGACCACCGGGTACTTCGCCTCGTCCACCAGCTGCGCGACGGCGTCCGCCGAACGGCCCAGCGTGCCGGACGCCGGCGGCCGCACCCGCGCCATCGGCTTGGCCGCGTCGTAGGGCATGCCCCAGATGTCACAGGGCACGCCGAGCACGACCGGCCCCGGCCGTCCTTCCTGCGACGTGGTCAGCGCGTGCGCGAGCAACCCGGGCAGCCCGTCCGGGTCGGTCACCCGCAATGTCGACTTGGCGATCGACTCGAACATCGCCGTCAGGTCCGAGGTCGGCAGTTCCCCGGACGAAGACGACATCGGCTCGGTCGCCGGCGTCTCCAGCAGCACGACCATCGGAGTCTCGTCCTGGTAGGCCGTCTGGACGCCGATCGCCAGGCTCGCCGCGCTCGGGCCCCGGCTGGCGAGCAGCACGGCGGGCCGCTCGGTGAGCTTGCCCTCCGCCTCCGCCATGAACGCCGCGCCCGCGTCGTGGCGCGCCGAGACCAGCGTGATCTCCCGCTCGCGCTGCAGAGCGTCGAGCAGTTCCAGGAAGGACTCGCCGACCACCGCGTAGACACGGCGGACACGCGCCTCGGTCAGGATCCGCACGGCCGTCTGGGCGACGGTCGCTCCCAGTTGGTATCTAATGAGGAGAGCTTAGGCGGGCACCGTTCAGTGCAGTCAAGTGATCTTCGCCGAAACCCGGTAAGGATGGACTGAATGTCCGCTTTGACCGACTGTTAGCCGATCATGGGAGCGAGGACCGCAGTCTTGGCCGCGACCGAACATGAAACCGTTTTTACTTATGGCGCACCGGCGTTGAAGTACGGCACCGGCGCCGCCGACGAGATCGGCTACGACCTCACCCAGTACGGCGTCCACCGCGTCCTGGTCGTGACGGATCCGCAGGTCGCCGCGACCGGCTGGCCGCGCCGCATCGCCGACGGCATCGCGGGCCACGGCATCGAGACCGAGATCTTCGACGGCGTCCACGTCGAGCCCACCGACGTCAGCATGCAGAAGGCGGTCGACTTCGCCCGCGGCACCGGCCCGTACGACGCGTTCGTCGCCGTCGGCGGCGGGTCCAGCATCGACACCGCCAAGGCCGCGAACCTGCTCACCAGCAACGACGGCGAGCTGATGGACTACGTCAACGCGCCGGTCGGCGGCGGCCGCGCACCCGACCGCCCGCTGAAGCCGCTGGTCGCGGTCCCCACCACCACCGGCACCGGTTCGGAGAGCACCACGGTCTGCGTCCTCGACGTGCTGTCCCTGCGCGTCAAGAGCGGGATCAGCCACCTGCGGCTGCGCCCGACCCTCGCCGTCGTCGACCCGCGGCTCACCGTCAGCCAGCCGGCCGGGGTGACCGCCGCCAGCGGCATGGACATCCTCTGCCACGCCGCGGAGAGCTACACCGCCAAGCCGTACACCGACTTCGAGCGCAAGCGCCCGGAGCAGCGCGTGCCGTACTGCGGCTCGAACCCGCTGGCCGACATGTTCGCCGAGCAGTCCCTTCGCCTGCTGTCGTGGGCCCTCCCCGCCGCGGTCCGCGACGGCGACGACCTCAAGGCCCGCGAAGCCATGGCCCTCGCCGCGACGTTCGCCGGGCTCGGGTTCGGCAACGCCGGGGTCCACATCCCGCACGCGAACGCGTACCCGATCGCCGGGCAGGTCAGGGATTTCCACCCGGAGGGGTATCCGGGCGAAGAACCCCTGGTGCCGCACGGCATGGCCGTGTCGCTCACGGCGCCCGCCGCGTTCCGCTTCACCTTCGACGCGGCGCCGGACCGCCACCTGCGCGTCGCGCGCCTGCTGGCGCCCGACTTCGAGTGGCCCGGCGACTTCGCCGACCACCTGCCCGCGGTGCTGATCGACCTGATGCGGCAGATCGGCATCCCGGACGGCATCGGTGCCGTCGGCTACGCGGAGTCCGATGTGGACTCGCTCGTCGAGGGAACCCTGAAGCAGCAGCGGTTGCTGGCCACCGCACCCCGCGAGCCGTCGGAGGACGACCTCGCGGCCATCCTGCGCGAGTCGGTGTCCCTGCGATGAACGGGTACCCGCACTGGCAGACGGTTCCGTTGCGCTGGAAGGACAACGACGTCTACGGGCACGTCAACAACGTGGTGCACTACTCGCTGATGGACACGGTGATCAACACGTGGCTGATCGAGCAGGGCGGTCTCGACATCGAGGCCGGGGAGGTGATCGGGCTGTGCGTCGAGTCGCACTGCGGGTACCGCGCATCGGTTTCCTTTCCTGGTTCGCTGAAGGTCGGCTTGCGGGTGGCACACCTCGGGAACTCCAGCGTGCGCTACGAAATCGGGATGTACGCCGCCGACGAGTCCCTGGTCGCGGAAGGGCACTTCGTGCACGTCTTCGTGGACCGCGAGTCCCGCCGGCCGGTACCGCTCTCCGGCAAGCTGCGTGAAGCACTGGAAGCACTGCGACCCGGATGACGCCGACCGCCGGCGGTTCACCTCCTCTCTGACGGTGCCGGTTCCGGGCCGGGAACTTCCCGTGCTTCCGATCATGCACGACGGCACCGACGATTCCGGCCGAACCGCCCGAGTTGTCCACAGGGGCCGCGCGGATCGGCGAGTTGTCCACAGATTCGCGGACGGGGCTTCCGCGCGCCGTCGGCGGCGATAATCTGGAACAGCGGTCGAGCTAGGTCCACAGTGGACACGCAGTCAGCTCGCCCGCGTGGTCCGGGAAATCCGGTGCCGGCGCACCACTTCGGCGCCGACCGGCACCGCCCCGCCCGCGGGCGACGGGACTTCGGTGGCTGCTTCCCCAGTCACCGGCGCCCAGGCCTGCATCAGCTCGGCGTACCGGGCGGACCGGGCGAGCAGCTCGGCGTGGCTGCCGAGCACGGTCTCGCGGCCGTCCATGACCAGCACCCGGTGTGCGCGCAGAGCGGAGGACAACCGGTGCGCGATCACCACGAGAACACCGTCCCGTGCGGCGAAGGCCCGCTCCGCACGGGCTTCCGACGGCGGGTCCAGATGGGAGGTGGCTTCATCGAGGATCACCACACGCGCTGAAGTCGCGTACACCCGCGCGAGGGCCAGCTGCTGCGCCTCACCCGCGGAAACGCCTTCGCCACCGTGGCCGATCGTGCCGTCCAGCCCGCCGAGCCGGCGGAGGAGGTCGTCGGCGCCGATGGCCGTCACCGCGGCCAGTAGCACGGCGTCGGACGCGCCGGGAGCGAACAGGGCGAGGTTGTCCCGCACGGTGCCGGCGAAGACGTAGGCCTCCTGGGGGATCAGTGCCACCAGCTCGTGCCGGAGCGCCGGGGGCACGTCCCGCACCGGCACCCCGCCGAGCAGCACTCGGCCTTCCTGGGGGGCGAGCATGCCGGTCACCAGCCCGGCCAATGTCGACTTGCCGATCCCGCTCGGGCCTACCACGGCCAGGTGGTCACCCGGCCGGAGGTCGAGGTCCAGGTCGCGCAGGACGGGCTCGGCCGCGGCGCCCCAGCCGAAGGTCAGGCCGCGGAGCCGGACGTCCGCGCCGCGTGGCCGGGCGGCGCCGTCCTGGGCCTCCGGGACCCGGGCGGTCTCGGACAGGCGGCGCAGCGCCACGAGGAGGCGGAGGACGACCGTGCTGGCGGTGGCGGCCAGGCCGCGTAGTGCGGGCTGCATCGTGGTGGCGAGGTAGACCAGCGCGCCCAGCGCCGCGCCGGCGGTGAGCTCGCCGCGCGCGACCAGGCCGGGGGCCAGCACCAGGGCCAGCAGCAGCGGCACGAACGCGCCGATCGAGATCACCAGGGACCGGAGCGCGCCCGAGCGCGCCACCCGGACGGCAGCGCGGGCCTGGGCGTCGACGGCCTCGTACACGGCCAGCGTCGCGATCGGCTCGCCACCGCACGCGACGACGTCGCGCAGGCCGGACAGCGACGCGCCCGCGGTCGCCGCCATGTGCTCTTCGGCGATGGCCGCCGCGCGCTGGCGGCGGGCCAGTGACGGCAGCAGGCACGCGAACGCGGTCACCGCGACGACGACCGGGGTGGCGACCGGCACGACCAGCCCGTCGGCCACGGTCACCAGGCCGGCGAGCGCGCCGATCGTCGTCACGAGCATGCCGCGGGCCTGGACGAGCAGGCCGCCGGTGGCGTCGCGGACGACCTCGACGTGCTGGGTGATGCGGGCGACGCCGCTGGCGTCCGGCTGGTTGCGGGGTGGCGACTCGTCGTGGAGCACACCGCGGACCACGGCGGTCACCAGCTCGTCGCGCAGCGGCTCGACGACCTGGCCGAGCTGGTGCCACACCAGGCGCGAGCCCAGCGCGCCGAGCAGCGCGGCGAGGCCGAACAGGCCGAGCCAGACCAGCCCGGCCGCGGGGCTCCCGGCCGCGAACCCGCGGTCGACGGCCAGCTCGACCAGGCGTCCCGAGAAGAACGCGGGCACGCCTTCGAGCGCCGAGCACAACAGCAGGACGAGGCCGCCGCGCCACTGGCCGGCGAGCGTCGCCCAGTACAGCCGTCGCAGGGTCACGGGCCGCCTGCCGTGACGCTGTCCTCGGTGAAGACCGCGCGGTAGGCCGGCTCGCGCCACAGGGCCTCGTGGGGAGCCGTCGCGCGGATCCGGCCGTCCTCGAGCCAGACGACGAGGTCGGCCCGGGCGGCCGTGCTCGCGCGGTGGGTGACCACGATCCTGGTGCGGCCGGGCAGCGCGGTCGCCATGGCCTGCTCGACCGCCGCCTCGGTGATCGTGTCGAGGCTGGCTGTCGCGTCGTCGAAGATGAGCACGCGCGGGTTGTGCACGATCGCGCGGGCGAGCCCGAGGCGTTGCGCTTCGCCGCCGGACAGCGGGGTTTCGGCCAGCGGCGTGTGGTAGCCGTGGGGCAGGCGGACGACGACGTCGTCGACCTGCGCGGTCCGGCAGGCGGCGCGCACGGCGGAGTCGCCCGCCCACGAGCCGTAGCCGACGGCGTCCGCGACCGTCGCGCCCAGCAGCGCCGGGCGTTCGAACGCGTACCCGACCACGGCGCGCAGCTCCTCCGGGCGCAGCCGGTCGAGCGGGCGGCCGTCGAGCAGGACGCTGCCCTCGTCCGGCGTCGTCAGCCCGCCGAGGACACCGGCCAGCGCGGACTTCCCCGCCCCGGACCGGCCGACGACGGCGGCGAACGTGCCGCCCGCCACCGTCAGGTCGATGTTGTCCAGCGCGCCGACCACGCGGGCGTGCCGGACCACGAGCGTGCCGTCGCCCGGCAGCAGCCCGAGCTTGCCCGGCTCGGGCACCGGCAGGTCGAGGACCTCGGTCAGCCGCTCGGCACACGACCGCGCCTTCGAAACCGCGGTGAGCAGCGGGATCTGGGAGACGAGCCGCATGCCGAGGGCGACGTAGCCGAGCGCGGCGAGGACGTCGCCGATGGTGAGCCGGCCCGCCTGCACGCCGAACCCGGCGGCCACCAGCACGGCGAGCTCGACGGCCGGGAAGAGCAGCGCGGCACGCCAGACCATCCGGGCCTGGGTGCGCCACATGCCGCGGCCGGCCCGGTTGAGCCGGGGCAGCGGCCGCAGCACCCGGGTGGCTTCGCGGTCCGCGATGCCCGACGCCGCGATCGTGCGGAGGCCGGCGACCGCGTCGACCATGCGTGCGGCCAGCTCGCCCGAGACCCGCTGGTAGGTGAGGACGTCGTCGGCGGTGCGGCGCAGGTGGGCCCGGGCGATGAGCAGCGCGAACGGGACGCTGACGAGGAAGACGACCGCGAGCCGCCAGTCGAGGCGCGCGAGCAGGGCGATCGCGCCGGTGGAGATCAGGACGATCGCGACGAGCTGGACCACGAGCGTGCCGATGGCGCCGGCGCCGGTGCAGTCGCCGCTGAGGCGGCTGATCGCGTCCCCTTCGGCAAGGGGCGACCGCGCGCCCAGCGCGAAGAGCCGGCCGGCGAGCTCACGCCGCAGCCAGGCCGTGGCGGAGCTGATCAACCGGACGGTGAGCAGGCTGCCCGCGATGTCGGCCGCGATCTCGGCCGTGCCGACGGCGAGGAGCCAGAGGACGGCGGGCAGGGCCGGGCGGCCGGAGACAGCCGCGTCGACGGCGGCGGCGAGCGCGCCGGGCAGCAACAGGGCCGCCCCGGTGGCGACGAGCGCGGTTACGCCCAGCGCACAGAGACGGCCTCGGTCCAGCCGGAGCGTCGCGACGAGCAGCCGGTCCGCGGACGCCGTCATCTCACTCCTTCGAACGAGTTCCCGCACGAGGTGCGGGAGCGCAGAATGAAGGTGCGGGAGCGGCGCACTTGGCCTGTGCCGCTCCCGCACCTTCCTCACCCGATCACGGGCAGGCGACCACGCTGAGGGTGCTGTTGTGGCAGTTGGCCAGCAGGCTCAGGTTCGACTGGCCACCGCCGCCGCCACCCTCGTGACCGTCGAGGGCCTCGAGCGACTGCAACTCCAGAACGAGTTCCATGATCTTCCCTTCTCTGTTTCTCTTACGCCCCGGTCAGCGACCGGAGATCTGGGGGGACGGCGTTCCGTCGAGGAAGGGCAGCAACGCCCTGCCGTCCAGTACCGCGGCGAGGCCGAGCAGGATGCCCGCGCCGCCGGTGGTGACGTCCATCGACAACCGCAGGAGCAAGTTGCCGGGGAACGCGAGGCCGTCCTTGTACGGCACGGCGTGCCAGGCCAGCCGGGCCAGGTGCATGTCGACCGCCGCGCGGACGACCTCGTCCGGGTCCGGGTCCATGGCCAGCGCGGCCAGCAGGCCGGTCCGGCCGAAGAGCAGGCCCGGGAAGACGACGAACTCGCCACGGCAGGCTTCGCGCAGGCCCGGACGGCTCTTCAGCGACTCGGCCTCCGGACGGTGCCGGGCGAGCTGCTCGGCGACCATCAGGATCCCGGCGCTGCCGACGCCGGCGTAGGGCAGCGTCCGGCTTTCGCCGTCGCGGACCTGCAGTGATCCGTCGTCGGTGGTGACGCACTCTTCGAGATCGCGCTGCAGCGCCTGGTCGGCCAGGGAGAGCCACAGCTGCTCGTGGGTCTGCTCGTACAGGCGGACGAACAGCAGCGCGGGCCCGGACCAGCCGTTGAGCAGCCCGGCGCGGCCGGCCTTCCCGGGCGGCGTGGCGGTGTCCAGCGCTTCCGCCAGGCGGACCGCCGTGGCGAGCGCCTGGCGGCCGTACTCGTTGTCGTGCCGCCGCGCCGCGAAGTGCAGCTGGGTCAGCGCGATGCCCGAGAGGCCGCCTTCGAGCGCGTGGTCGGTGGTCTGCGCGACCAGCTGCGCCGACGAGGCCAGCAGCCGGGTCGCGGCGTCGTGGTGGCCGAAGTTCTCCAGCACGTAGGCGATGCCGTGCGTGCCGTCGAAGAAGCCGGGCCGCGGCGGCGGCTCGCGGCGGACCGAGTCGAGCAGCCACCGCTCGTACTCGGGGAACCGCCCCGCGCCGGCCACGTCCAGTGCGTGCAGGACGCCCGCCGCGCCGTTGCCGAAGCACGCGCCGCCCAGCCGGAACTGCTCGATGTCGCCGGGGAACAGCCGGTCGGTCCGGTGCGGGGTCGCCGACGCCAGGATCGCGGCGGCGACCTGCTTGCGGACGAGGGCCCAGTCCGGCCGCGGGGTGTCCAGCTCGGTGGTGGTGATCGCCGGACTCGCCGGCTCCGAGCGCGGAGCGAGTCCGGCGACGATCGCGTCGGCGTACCCCTCGGGGACGTCGAACGTGCGCTGCACGAAGTCCGCGTAGCCGCGCAGCTTCGCCGGCGACAGCTCGAGCAGCGTCGTGAGCGGCAGGAAGAACCACAGTCGGAACGCGGCGAGCGCGTACTCGTCGACCTCGGTGCCCGACCGGTCGGCCGGCGCCCGGAAGCCCGGCGCGCCGAGCGCGGGCCGGTCGCCGCCGTCGGCGTCCGCCGCCAGCTCGAAGTCGATCAGCGAGAGCTCGTCGGTCTCCGGGTCGATCAGGACGTTCTGCGGGTGCAGGTCACCGAAGACCAGCCCGCGGTCGTGCACCGCGGCGAGGATCCGCTCGAGCTTGCCGAGCAGGCCGAGGGCGCGCTCGGTGTAGGCGGTCAGGTCGCCGTCGGTGCGGTTGCGCCGGGTCAGCGGGTAGTTCAGCGCGAGCCAGCCGCCCAGCGGGGTGCCCGGCATGTGCTCCATGGCCAGGTAGTGGTGCTCCCAGACGGTGAACCGCTCGAACGTCCGCGGCACGCCGGGGATGCCGTCCAGGCGCTCCAGGACCTCGTGTTCGCGGCGCAGGCGCTCGACGGCGTCGGTGCGCGTCCGGTCGAGACCGGCGTGCGGCCGGGCCTCCTTGAGGACGACCTCCTCGCCGTCGCTCTTGCGGGTCGCCAGGTAGACGCCGCCGCCGTTGGAGAAGTGCAGGGAACTCGTCACCCGGTAGGGGAACTGCGCCGGGTCCCCGGCCTTTCGCGCGGCGATGCTGGCGGTCAGGCACGCCGGGACCCGCACCCAGTCGGGCACCGAGAACCGGGGCTCCCGATTATCGGGTACGAGCGTTCCGTCCGGTTTGCTGATCGCCAGGACGCGCGAGCCGCCGTGCTCCACCCATCGCTCTGCGAAGCCGCCGTAACGGACATACAATGGCCCGCTTCCGTATCGCAGGTCGCTCAGGATATAAGCGCCGTGCTCGCCTTCGAGCCGGGCCGCCAGATCTTCGAGAACACGCTCCAGCTCGTCGTCGTCAGCCGGGTAAATGGTGATGAGCTTGGCGCTGCCGTCACGGGGAGCGTATTTCGAATTCCGGGCGAGCAGGATCATCAGCGAGCGGAGGTGCTTGTAGGCGATCCGGTGCTCGATACAGTACTCGTGCACCTGCACGAGCACGCGCCGTGCGTTGTCCAGACCAGCGGAAACGTGGATTTTCCAACCCTGGCCGGGAAGTTCGCGCCCCTCGGGGCGCAGGGCCCGCCACACGCCGCGGTCGGTCGCGACCCAGCCGGCGGACGGCGCCGGCAGCACCTGGGCGAAATCGTCGGACGGCGCGCCGATTTCCTGTTGTTCGTCGAAGAACAACGGGTCGGCGAAGCAAAATGCTTCGTAGCGCAGGTCCATCGAAGATACTCCTCCGTGCGATCCCCCGGGCGTCGCGGCTCCGGGACGAGGAATATTCCCCCATGCCGGGCGGCCTCGCGCCTATCCGCCAACCCGGGGGTTCAACTGGGCTATCCGAGGTAGGCAAAAAGGTCACTTACCAGTCGGTACACGAACCCAGCGTGATTCTTGGCCAACGGCCAACCACTCTGTCGGGGTGTAACACGAAGCTTTTTACGACATTCCCGCAGGTCCACACAAGGGTAGCCCAGAATAAACCACCGAATTGGCACAATGCCATCAACACCATCTGGTGATCAATTTTCCCGGTGCCCGCACACCTCGTTGCCCGATCCTGTCCACTGTGGAGCGATCCGGTGGCCCACGCCACGCCCGCGGCACCTCGGCGAACGGACCCGCCGGTACTACGGAGTAAGTTGGCGGCCGGCGGACCGGAAGGAGGAACGGGTGATCTTCGGATTCGCCGTGGCGGTCGCCGTGGCGGCCACGCTCGTCGCGCTCTGGAGCTTCGTCCAGTCGGCCCGCAACCGGCTGCCGGACAACCCGCTCCTGATCGGGCTCGCGGTCGTCGAGGCCCTGCTGGTCGTCCAGCTGGTGATCGGCATCGTGCTGCTCGCCGGCGGCGAACGGCCCGGCAGCCTGGCGACCTACCTGGCCTACCTGATCGGCTGCCTGCTCGTGCTGCCCGCCGGCGCGGTCTGGGCGCTGGCCGAGCGGAGCCGGTCGAGCACGGTGGTGCTCGGCATCGCCTGCCTGGCCATCCCGGTGATGGTGCTGCGACTGAACGAGGTGTGGAGTGGAGCAACAGCGTAAGACGGCTTCCGGCCCCGGACGGGTGCTCGTGGCCGTGTACGCGATCTTCGCGCTGGCCGCGACGTCGCGGGCCGGCGTCCAGATCGGCACGAAGTTCCACGAGGCACCGCTGGCCTACCTGCTGTCGGCGTTCGCCGCGGTCGTCTACATCGTCGCGACCATCGCGCTGGCCAAGCGCGGCGACGGCTGGTGGCGCGTCGCCCTCACCGCCTGCTCGATCGAGCTCCTGGGCGTCCTGACGATCGGCACGCTCAGCCTCGTGGACGCGGCGGCGTTCCGGCACCCGACCGTCTGGTCGGTCTACGGCGAGGGCTACCTGTTCATCCCGCTGGTCCTGCCGGTGATCGGCCTGTACTGGCTGCGCAAGACCGCCCCCGCCGAAGTCACCGCCTGACGCCGCAGTCGAACAACACCCCGGCCGTGGCCGCGTCCGCGCCGATCCGCGCCGGTGGCACCGGACGGCAGTGCTTCGCCTCCCAGCCGATCCGCCGCGTGAGCTCACCGGCGTCCCCCGCGACCGCCGCGGTGGTCCGGTTCGCCCCGGCGCGGCCGATGTCGAGGAACACCTGCGGCAGCAGCACGAACCGGAGTTTCCCGGCTGCCACCCACTGCGGCAGCTCCCCGGCGGACGGCGCCGGGTCGAAGCCGAGATAACCACCGAGCGGCGCGACGCGCGCGTCGGTGTTCAGCAGGAACGGGTCCGCGCCGTACGTGCCCCCCTCGACCGCCAGGACGACCGAAGCGGACGAAGCCTGCGCCTCGGCGTACGCGAGCACCTCCCGCTGGCCGGTGCTGAGCCGGTACGCGTCGTCGATGAACCGGACGTACGCCGCTTCGGCGCCCTGCCCGGTGTTGATGCCGACCACGGTGTGCAACGCCGTCGTCGACGGCGGGCCGGCGGCGGGATCGGCGGACTCGAGCACGCTGACCGGCCGGACCGCCGTCTCGACGACGAAGGCCGCGGGACCGGCCACGACGGCCGCCAAGCCGACCAACGCAGCCACCCGCGCAACCCGCAGAAGCGCCGCGACGACAGCGAGCAGCGCCAACGCCAGCACCAAGTACCGCAGCCAGGGCGCCCATTCCGGCGTCCGGTCGAGCAGGACGTACGCGAGCACTGCGGTTCCCGCCACCGCGACCGGCAACACGAACCGCGCCGCTCCCCCGGCCCGGTGCCACCGCCAAGCCGTGACGAGGCCGGCCGCCGAGAGCGCGGCGATCGCCGGAGCGAGTTCGGCGGTGTAGTACGCGTGGAAGATGCCGCCGGTGAACGAGAAGACCGCGGCCCCCACGACCAGCCAGCCACCCCACAACGCCCATCCCGCCTTCACCCGCGGCTCGGCACCCCGAGCGCGGCACACGGCGACGACCAAGGACGTCAAAGCGAGCGGCACCAGCCACGCGATCTGCCCGCCTACCTCGGCGTCGAACAACCGCAACGGACCCGCTCCGCCGCCGAGCGCCGCGCCGACCGTGGCGCCGTAGCCGCCGCCGATCCCGGTCGTCCCGCCGACCAGCCGCGTCAGGCCGTTGTAGCCGAAGGCCAGCTGCCACACCGAACCGTCCGTGGTGCTGCCGACGAACGGTTTGGTCCCCGGCCACACCGTGACGACGACCGGCCAGGCCAGCGACACGACGAGCGTCACGACTCCAGCTAGGCCGATCCACCCGAGCCGCCGGCCGCGTGAGCCGGGCGCCCCGGCGAAGTAGGCCAGCGCCAAGCCGGGCAGCACGATCCACGCGGCGAGCATCTTGGTGAGGAAGCCCAGACCGACGAAAACCCCCGCCCACAGCAGCCATCGCGCGTTCTCGATCGCGCGGGTCACGCAGTAGGCGGCGAGGAGCAGCAGCAGCACCAGGAGCGTGTCCGGCACGTTGTCGCGGTTGATCGCCGCGGTGATCGGCGTCAGCGCGAACAGGGCCGCGGCGATCAACGCGGTCGCCTGCCCGGCCCAGCGGCGCACCACCCGGTGCAGCACGAACACGGCCGCCACACCCTCGATGACCTGCACCAACACGATCGCCCACGGGTGGAAGCCGAACACCGCGACGCCGAGCGCCTGCGTCCAGAACGCGAGCGGCGGCTTGTCGACCGTGACGACGCCCGCCGGGTCGAAGCCCGCGAAGAAGAACGCCGAGACGTCGTGGGACATCGAGTGCACCGCGGCCGCGTAGTACGGCTGCAGCGGACGGCTCCCGAGCGCCCACCCCCACAGGACCGCCGCGACAGCCAGGATCACCCCCACCGCGATCCGCTCGGTCCGCACTTCGTTCGTCGCCGCCATGTCTCCCCCTCCGGTCCCGTCGGGAACGCTAGGGCGGCGCGACGCCGGAGTCCTCAAGCCGCGGTTTGAACCTCCCTCCACCCGTGGGTGGAGCGCGGAACTGTACGGGAACTGCACGTAGCCCGATCGCGGAAATAAATACGGAACCGACCGGACTTTCGTCGGTTTCGGACATTCCCCGGCAACTCGGACACTCTTCTCGTTCGGTCCCCACCGGCTTTCCCGTGCGGTTCTCCGCACGCAAAGGAGTGAGCGTGAAATTCGGCAAGTTCGTCCTGTTGGCCGCGTCCACCGCGCTGGCCGTCGTCGGTCTCGGCGGTCCCGCTTCGGCGGCCGGCACCCCGCAGGCCCAGCCGTCGATCATCGGCGGCAGCACCGCCTCGAGCGGTCCCTGGGCGGCCCGGCTGTTCGTGAACGGCCAGCAGAACTGCACCGCGACGATCATCGCGCCGCAGTACATCCTCACCGCGAAGCACTGCGTCAGCAGCTCCGGGACGTACACGTTCCGGATCGGCAGCCTCGACCAGTCCAGCGGCGGGACGATGGCCACCGGCTCGACCATCACGCGCTACCCCGGCAGCGCCGACCTGGCGATCGTCCGGCTCACGACCTCGGTGAACGCGACGTATTCGCCGCTCGGCAACGTCGGTGACGTCTCGGTCGGCCAGAACGTCTCGGTCTACGGCTGGGGCGCGACCAGCCAGTGCGGCTCCGAGATCAACTGCCAGTCGCGGTACCTGAAGGTCGCGACGGTGCGGGTGAACTCGATCAGTTGCAGCGACTACACCGGCGGCGTCGCGGTGTGCGCGAACCGCGTCAACGGCATCACCGCGGGCGGCGACTCGGGCGGCCCGATGTTCGCTTCCGGCCACCAGGTCGGCGTCGCGTCGACGAGCGACCGGTCGAACAACACGGCGTACACGAACATCACGCGTTATCGCAGCTGGATTTCCCAGGTGGCCGGCGTCTGATTCCCCGGAATGGGCCCGGCCGTTCCCGGCCGGGCCCATTCCGCGTCAGGACGTCGAAATGTCGTCGAGCTGTTCCGCGGCGGGCCGGACCGGGTAGAGGTCGCCGCCCGGTTGGACGGGCACCAGCGGCAACGCCGTCCGCGCGGCTTTGTCACCCGCGTCGGCGGCCGCGTGCAGCACGTCCAGTGCGGCGTACGGCCGGAAGTCCAGCTCCGGGTAGGACCACCGCCCCTGCGTCGCGCCCGGGATCAGGAAGTCGACGGCCGTGAAGAGCGTCGCGCCGCTGGGTGCGGTGTAGTGCCACAGGTCGACGCCGACGTGCTTGCCGATCTGCGCGAGCCGCGTCAGCGCGACGAGGTTGAAGTTGGAGTAGTGCCAGCTGCGGGTCCGGCTCGCTTCCTGCGGCTGGTAGCCGGTGGCGTCGATCTGCGGCGCGATCCGCTTCGGGCCGGCGTCCTGGACGATCGTCCTGGCCAGGTCACGCTGCCCGGTGCCGAGCGCCAGCCCGGCGGCCAGCATGTCGTAAAAGCTGCCGTGGTTGTTCTGGGCCTTGGCCTCGTCGGTGCCGTTCTTGCTGGTGCGCAGCCAATCCAGGAACTGCGTGTACCAGCCGGTCATGCCGGCCTGGTCGGTCTCGGTCCAGCCCGGGGCGCCGGTGGCGAGGATCGCGGTGGCGTCGACGACTTCGGTGAGGGTGTAGGAGAACTCGATGATGCCGATGCCGCGGCCGTCCACCTTGCAGGGGATGCCCTGGGCGTAGTTCAGGTTCGGGTTCATCTTCGTGGCGGCGTCGAGGAACCACGTCCGCAGGTCGAGGGCCGCGCGCTGGGCGTACCGCGCGTCACCCGTGTAGTACCAGGCGAGCGCGAGCCGGTAGATCGCGGTGAAGGCCTCGCCGCGGTAGGCGTGGTCGGTGATCTCGTCGACGATCGGGTTGCGCTGGCCGTCCTTCTGCACGAACGGACAGCCCCAGGGGTTCTCGGCGGTCGGCGCGGTGGTCGGCCACCAGTAGGGCGCGAGGCTGAGGTAATCGTGCTTGTCACCGCTGGGCGGGACCTGCTTCTTGGCGGTGACGCTCCACGGCCCGGCCGTGAGGTCGGTCTTGACTTGCGTCAGCAGGTTGCCGAGGGCGGTCTTGGCGGTGCGTTCCCCGACGAGCGCGGCGAACTTCGTGCGCAACAACCGGCCGCCGTCGAGAACGGCGGTCTGCGGCGCGCAGATGGCCCCGATGACCGGGACGCCGCAGCCGTGCGCCGCCGGCGCGGCTTCCGCGGGTGCGGCCTCCGCCGGTGCGGCGAAGGAGGTGGCCACGAGGGCAAGCACGGCCACGACGGTGTGGCGGAGAACCATGTCGGCTCCATTCACAAATATGAACATCAGACCTGTGAGTGAATGGAGCGTACGCATGTGAACACGCCTTGGGCAATGCCCGTTCGGTTCAGTCGCGAGGCCGGAAGAACCCGACGAGCCGCGCCGTGACGAGGTCGGCCCAAGTGTCGTCGGTGACCAGCACGGCCGCCGCGCCGGTCGGGAACTTGGCCTGGACCAGCCGCGTGTCGTCCCCATAGCCGGCGAGCTGCAGGGTCAGCTCACCGACCCCAGGCTCGTGCCCGACGAGGGCAAGCGTGGTGACAGCATCCGGAATCCGCCTGACGGCGTCGAGGAACTCTTCAGGACCGGCACCATAGAGATCATCTGCGTACTCGACGACCGGCTGCGCCGGCAGTTCCGCGGCAACGAGCGCCCAGGTGTCCTTGGTGCGACGGGCGGTGGAGCAGAGGACGTGCTCGGGGACGTAACCGTTGTCGCCGAGCCAACGTCCAAGCTTGGGCGCATCCCGCAACCCCCGCGGCCCAAGCGGCCGTTGGTGATCGGGAACCCCGTCCGGCCAGGCCGATTTCGCGTGCCGGAGGATGACGAGCCGCCGGGTCGCGTCCATGTACACCGCCTGTCGCCTCGCTGCAGCAAGCCGAGGAATAATGGGCCGTAACGTGCCTTGTCAGGAGATCTGGGCTTCGTTATGTCTCCGTTCGCCCAGCTGTGCTCACGACAGGTCGACCGCTTGTCATCGGCGATCCAATCATCCACACTCGATGAGCACTGAACGTGTTCGGGGGGATGGTTTCAGTAGTGGATGGTCCTGGGTTCCATGTCGACGTCGGCAAGGTAGAGGAAGCCGCGAACGGTATCAAGCGAAGCGTGACCGACCAATCGAGCTTCGAGCTACGCGACCTGTGCGGCGATACCAACCTGTGCGGACACGACGGCATCCACAACTCACTGATGGACTTCTGCGTCCGCTGGAGCGACGGTCTCGACATCTTGACCGATGACGCGGACGCGATCGGCGACGTCCTCACCAAGGCAGCCGCCGCGTACCGCGCGACGGACTCCGCCGCTGCCGGCTCGCTCACCACCGACCCGGGCCAGGGACCGGTGGACGATGGCTGAACTCGGATACACCACTGACCCGACAGCCCTCGTCCCCGGCAAACCCGAAGCGATCGAGGAGAACGCGCGCGTGCTGAACGCCCGCGGCGACCTCGCCGGCCAGGCCGCCGACGGGCTCAAAGCCATCGACACCGGAGCCTGGGAAGGCCCCGCTGCACGCGTGTTCCACGACAAGTTCAGCTACGAACCGAACAAGTGGTTCGACGCCGCCGACGCCCTGCACCGGGGCGGGACACTGCTGACCGACTACGCGCGCACGCTTCGCTGGGCCCAAACCCAGGCAGGCGAAGCCATCGCCCAGTGGAACAACGCCCAAGCCGCCTCCCAGCAGGCCAAAGCCCGACACGATGCCGCCGCAGCTGAGGCTCAGGCCAACAACCAGCCTCTGCCACCGTTCACCGATCCGGGTGAAGGCGGACGACAAGCTGCCCAGGACACTCTTAACCGAGCCCGAGCGCAACTGACCGAGGCCGGGAACTCCATCGCAGGAATGCTCGACACCGAAGCGGACGTAGCTCCACAAAAGTCCAGCTGGCTCGACGACGCCGGCAACTTCCTCGCCGACGTCGGCACCCACGCCGCGAACAGCCTCGCCTCGTTCGGCAACGCCATGCTCAACCACCCCGTCGACACCGCCCTCGCGGTCGGCGGAATAGCGCTGACCACGATCAGCTCAGCGGGCGAAGGCGCGGGCCTCCTCCTCGACGCCACCGGCACCGGCGCCATCGCCGGCGTACCCCTCAACGTCGTGTCCACAGCAGGGATCGCTGTCGGCGGAACGATGACCGTCGGAGCCATCGGCGACCTCGCCCGCCACGCCGCTACCGACGACCACGTCGAACCCGTCAAACCGCGCTCCAACCCGACCAAACCCACCAAGACGGACCGGCTCAAGGAACATCTCACCGACAAGGACCTCGACGGCGCCCGCCGCGAGTTGAACGGTGAAGTCGTCGCCCGCAAGGGTGACGGCACACCTTGGGACCACGTCACCGAAGTTCGAGAGGCCCAGAACGGCCTCTCGAACCAGATCAACCGGTTGAAACGCCAGCTCAGCGACTCACGACTGTCGCCCGAAGATCGCCCCGCCGTCGAGGCCGAGCTGTCCGAAGCCAGCCGCTTGCTCGACTACAGTGAGCAGTGGGTACCGCGCGGATAGCAGCCTCATGAACACGACACGACAGCTGACACGAGGAGCCATGGGGACCAGTCCTGACGTCGACGAATCGCTCACCCTCGAGCAGATCGAAGACCGCCGCTGGGGCAACCCACCAGCCGACGCAACCCGGCTGATCAGGACCGTCTACGAACTGCGTCACAAACCAGTCGGCGCTATGGACATCGAAGACCTCCGTGTGCTCGTGCTCCAGCAGGAGAGCCTCGACGTACTGGTCCCCCTCGCGCTGACCCACCTCGAGCAGAACCCACTCGCCGAAGGCGACTTCTACCCCGGCGACCTGCTCACAGCCGTGCTGAAGATCCCGCAGACGTACTGGCAACAGCACCCTGACCAACGCAGCCGCGCTTCAGCCGTGACCGGAGCAGTCGAGTCCCTCGGCAACCTCGACGATCACGACGCACCACACGACACTATCTGGCAGCAGATCAACATGTTCCGCGGCTGACATCCACAATTAGGACAGTCGCGGACATCTGATCTGCGGAATTGCTTCAATACCGGTCGGAGCAGGACGGGAATGGCGCTGACCGCCGCCAACTGCACGAGCCGCTCTCGCTACCGCTGCGATGGCCGGCTGGAAACTTATGTGTGCGCGGCACGCCACCTGTGCGTTCGCCATCACCTTTGGGTGACCGCCGGCAAGCTATCGAGAATGCCGAGACACCGTTCGTGGCATGGCATCCGGGCTGCTCACACATCCGTCTGCTGATCGATCGCAGCTTCGTAAAAGGCGTCCGCGAGTGCCACGATGACAGCGTTGACGCCAGGCCCGTCACTGAAGAAGTAGTCCGCCATGGTGTTGTGGGCCTCCTGATTCTCGACCACCGCCTCGACGACCGCAGCCTGGAAGTCCTGCGACTCCATGAATTGCTTCTTCGAGTTCACCTTAGTCTGGTTGATCAGGTCCGGGTGGGCGAGTAGCCGCTGCACCAGGCCCTGCACGAACTCCCGGACCTGCGACCCCGTGAACGACTCGGCACCGAAGAGATCATTCATCTTGTCGATGACGACCTGGAGTGCGACGTACTTCGGCTCCTTCCGGCCGCCGGTGCCCGCAGCGCTGATGCCTTTGAGCTCGCCGTCGCCGGTCAGCGAGATGTCGACTGCAGTTCCCTTGCTGTGCTTGACGCCGACAAGGACCACATCGGACAAATCGACCTCCGCGGCCCAGGACGAGTCTGCGATGACCTTCTCCAGGAGCCGCAGGAAGATCGACAGCATCTCCATGTACGCGTCGCCATAGTCGACGATCTGGCTCATGAAGTCGTAGAGCCTGACAAGAGTGGAGACGTCCTTGCGGAACAGGTCGAGAATGTTGAGGGTGACCTTGTCATCGGCCTCAATCGCAGCCGCGTAGCGGCGGGCGAACTCGTTCTTGGCTGGGCTGATCGCAGCCGAGAGCGCGTTGTTGCCCTTCCGGGTGACCCACAGTTCGGCGACCTCGCGCACCTGCTCTGGCGTATAGATACCAGCTTGGTCGAGCTTGGTGGCTAGGTGGAAGACAACGTACGGATCGGTCTCGGTCTCCAGGGTGGCGTTCGTGAAGTACGGCTCGAACGCGGCCCGGATGTCCTCGGGTTTGTTCACGAAGTCGATGACGAACGTCTTGCGCTTGCGCTCTCCGCCCGCAGTGCGATAAGTGCGGTTGAGCCGCGACAGCGTCTGCACGGCGGTGACCCCAGAGAGCTTCTTGTCGACGTACATCGCCGAGAGCAGCGGCTGGTCGAACCCTGTCTGATACTTGTTGGCGACCAGCATAATCTTGTACGTTGCGCCCTTGAAGGCGGCGGCCAAGTCCGAGCCGGCGCCCGGGTTGAGGTTGGCCTCGGTGAACTCGTCGTCCTTGCTCGGGTGCGGCCCCCAGTCCGAAGCCCACTCTTCGTCCTCGGCCATCGTCACCGAGCCGGAGAAGGCGACCAGGGTTCGGTAGTTGTACGAGGCATCGTTGGCGGCCCGCTTGGCGATGTAGGCGTCGATCGCCTTCTTGTACTTCACCGCGGCCTTGCGAGAGTCGGTCACGACCATCGCCTTCGCCTTGCCCTCGAGCAGGTGGGCGACGTTGACGTGGAAGTGCTCGACGATGATCTGCACTTTCTGGCTGATGTTGGTCGGGTGCAGCTTCACCCACCGCATCAGCCCTTTGCGCGCCGCGGCCTCGTCCACCACCACGTCGCCGTCGCCGCTCTCGGCCTGGCCGGCGATCTTCAGCGCGGTGTCGTAGGACTGGTAGCCCTTGAGTACGTCGAGGATGTAGCCCTCCTCGATCGCCTGTCGCATCGAGTACAGGTGGAACTCGACTGGCTTGTTGTCAGGGCCCTTGCGACCGAAGAGCTCCAGGGTCTTGTTTTTCGGCGTCGCGGTGAACGCGAAGTAGGAGATGTTCTTCGACTCGGCCCGCTCGGTCATTTCCGAAGCCAAGATTGACTCGACATTGATCGAGCCGCCCTCCTCGATCTCCTTGACCTCCTCTGCGGTCAGCACGGCCTTGAGCTTGGAGGAGATCTGTCCGGACTGTGAGGAGTGCGCCTCGTCCGCGATCACCGCGAACCGCTTCCCCTTCAGGCCCTTGTCGGCCCGGATCTCGTCGAGTGCGAACGGGAAGGTCTGCACCGTGACAGCGATGATCAGCTCCCCGTTCTTCAACGCGGTCGCCAGCAGCCCGGACTTCGACTTGGCGCCCGCCTTGCGGACGTCCTCCGGACTTATCGTGGTCACGATCTTCCCCGACCCGTCGATCTGCCGGATCGCCTCCTGGAGCTGCCCGTCGAGCACAGTGCGGTCCACGACCACGATCACCGAGTCGAAGACCTTCTTGTCCTCCACGTGTAGCCGCGCCAGCCGATGCGCTGTCCAGGCGATGGTGTTTGTCTTACCCGAGCCTGCGGAGTGTTCGATCAGGTAGCGATGGCCCACTCCCTCCTCGCTCACCGCGGCCACGATGTTCGTCACGGCTTCCCATTGGTGGAACCGGGGGAAGAGCATGCTCGTGCGCCGCACCGACGTCCCGGTCGCGACGTCCCACTCCTCCTTGGTTTCCACGATCATCAGTCGGCCGATGATGTTGAGCCAGGCGTGCTTCTCCCAGACCCGCTCCCACAGGTACGCGGTTGCTGAACGCCCGCCCGTACCCGGCGGGTTCCCCGCACCATCCTCATGGCCGACGTTGAATGGCAGGAAGTGCGTCTTCTCGCCCTCGAGCCGGGTGGTCATCGCGGCCAGGTCGTTCGAGACCGCGAAGTGCACCACCGCCCGGTGCCCGAAGGACAGCAGCGGCTCGAGCCGCCCGTTGGTCAGCGGATTCCGGTTCTTGCGGTACTGGTTGATCGCCTGATCGAGGGACTGTGTGAAGTCGGTCTTCAATTCGACCGTCGCGACCGGGAGCCCGTTGATGAAGAAGACCAGGTCGATGCTGCGCTGGTCGGCGGTGGAGAAGTGGACCTGCCGCATCACCCGTACCCGCATCGCCGCGTACTGCTCGTTGGTGGTTGCGTTCAGGCTCGTCTCGGGGCGGAACTGCGCCATCTTCAGCCGGCCGCCGCCGATGTACTGCACTCCGTTGCGCAGGATGTTCAACGTCCCGCCACCGTGTTCGAGAGGCTTGTCGAGCGCCGTGGCCAGCACGTCGAGGAAATTCGCCTCCGACCCTGCCGCTCTCAGCGCCTTTTCGTATGGTGCCGGCTGGGTCTCTTTCAGCCAGGCGAACAGGTCATCGGGGAAGAGCGCCCGCTCCCGGTCGTAGCCGGTGTCGTCCTCCGAGTACAGCCACCCATGGCCAGCCAGGTACTCGCAGATCTCGGTCTCGAAGACGACCTCGTTGTGACCGGCCATCAGGCCATCTCCCGTACGTCGATCTGCCCCGTCACCGCCGCCGTGATCAACGCCGCCCGCCGCTCACGGGCAAGCTCGATAAACTGCTTAGTCTCGGTGATGAGTGTGTCGATCTTCGCCAACCGGCTAACAAGGTCAGCGGCGGCGTTGGGATCAGCAGGCAGGTTGATGTCGAAACGCGCAAGGTCCTTCATACCGAGCGTGGGCTGAATGCTGTCTCCGCTCGTCGCCAACTCAGCCTGATACAGAAATTTGTTGGATCCGATCCAGGCGCATAAGAGGGGAGCTATAGCCGGGTCTTTGCAGCGGAGTACAGCCACCGCCCGCGCGACGTTCGCGCCCGCGAGCCACCGAGGTGCGAGCGCAGCCTGCCCCATCTTGCCAACGACGCCGAGAAGCACTTCACCGCCGACGATCTTCGTACGTGAGTACTCATCTGACTGCTCCGGCGCGATCGCCGGCATGGGCCGCTCCGGTGTGAGGTTTAGCAGGTCGCCGACGCGAACAAACGGAACGCCCTCCGCCTCGTCCACGTACCTCGGCACCAGCACGCCGTACGACGGGCGGGCCGCCAGCAATCGTCCGACCTTAGTTGCCTCGGTCGAGGGGTCGGTATCGAATGCTGCGGAGAGTACTGCGGCACGGCGCTCGCGGAGCATCTCGATCAGGCGCTGCTGCTCCTCGACGAGGGTGTCGATGCGGGCAGTCTCGCGGTCGAGGTAGTCAGCGATGCCCCGCTGCTCGTCGTTGCCGGGAATGTAGGCATCGATCATCTTCAGGACCGAGAACGGCACCTCCGTGGTCCGAACATTGGCCTGGTCACCTGCGCCGATCCCCCGCTCGCGCTTGATGAGCTCCTCGGTGAACCACGATGACTTCATCAGGTAGGCGATGAAGTGCGGATCCGTTCCTTCGCGCGGTCGCATAACCTCGTAGTGGTAAGTCACCAGACCGTCCTCGGCCGCGACGCCCATCGCACCGGAACGGATGCTCATCTTGTTGAAGACGATGTCGTTGACCCGGCACACCTTGTAGTTGTCGAGGGACTCAGCCCGCGGGGGAGCGTCCGTCAACTCACTTCGCCGGATGACTCCCCGCGTCTGGGATACCGACATGAGCGGAAGGTCAATGCCCGGGATGCGCTCGTCGATCTTTTCCATAGCGTGTCCGAAGCGCGTCACTGCTCCACCTCCCGCAGCAGGTCGAGGATCTTGGCGACTTGCTTCTCCAGGTCGGCATCGATCTCCGCGAGAGGGCGGGGCGGGACGTACTTGTAGAAGTGGCGGGTAAAGGGGAGCTCGTAGCCGGTCTTGACCTTGGCCCAGTCGATCCAGGAATCGGGGACGTGCGGCTTCACCTCGGCGTCGAAGTACGCCTGGATCACCTCGACCTGGCCGGCCGCACCCGCGCTCGATCCGCCGTAGGTGAACGGGACGTTCTCGGTGTCGCGCTTCTTCGTGTCCGGCTTGGGCTTGCCCTTGCGGTCGACGACCGGCTTGCCGTCCCCGTCGAGCAACGGGCGCTCGACGGTGATGGTCCAGTGGCCGAACTCGTCGTTGCGCAGCACCTTGGAGTACTCGGGGTCGGCGTCGGTGAAGTCTTCGTACAGCTTCACCACCTTGGCGCGGTCGGCGTCGCTGATCTCACGCCCCTTGGAGCCGAGGTTCTTGCGCATCTTGGTCCAGAACGAGGTGCCGTCGATAAGCTGGACCAAGCCCTTACGGTCGGGATGCTTGGTGTTGTCGAGGATCCAGATGTAGGTGGCGATACCGGTGTTGAAGAACATGTTCGTCGGCAGCGCGACGATGGCGTCGACCAGGTCGTTCTCCAGCAGCCACTTGCGGATGTTGGAGGGGCCGGACTCGGCGGCACCGTTAAAGAGCGGCGAGCCGTTCATCACGATCCCGGCGCGGCCGCCGCCGTCCTCCGGCGCCCGCATCTTGTGAACCAGGTGGAGCAGGAAGAGCATCTGCCCGTCCGAGGTCGACGGGAGGCCGGGGGCGAACCGGCCGTAGGGGCCGGCGGAGTCGCGTTCGGCGGTGACCGCCTTGGCGTACTGCTTCCAGTCGACGCCGTACGGCGGGTTGGACATGCAGAAATCGAACTGGCGTCCCTTGAACGCATCGTCGGTGAGCGTGTTGCCGAAGGCGATGTTGGTCGCGTCGTGGCCTTTGGCGAGCAGGTCGGACTTGCAGATCGCGTACGACTGCGGGTTGTACTCCTGGCCGTACAGGCTCAGCTTCGCGTCGGGGTTCTGCAGGAGCAGGTGTTCCTCGGCCAGGGCGAGCATGCCGCCGGTGCCGGCGGTGGGGTCGTACAGTGTTCGGATGATGCCGGCCTCGGTCAGGTCGGCGTCCTTCTCCGCGAAGAGCAGGTCGACCAGCAGCCGGATCGCGTCGCGCGGGGTGTAGTGGTCGCCGGAGGTCTCGTTCGCGGCCTCGTTGAACTTGCGGATGATGTACTCGAACGCATCGCCCATGTCGGCGTTGGAGACGACATCCGGGTGCAGGTCGACGGCTTTGAAGGACGTGATGACCTCGCGCAGGAGCTCCGCCTTCTCCAGGGCGAGGATCTCCTTCTTGAAGTCGAAGTACTCGAACACGTCGACGTCGGGTGAGAACCGGTCGATGTAGTCGGCCAGGTTGTCCGCCAGCCCGTCGGCGTCGGCCAGCAGGTTGGCGAAGGAGTAGTTCGAGGTGTTGAAGAACGACCGGCCGGTCGCCTTCTTGACCTCGATCCTGAGCCGGTTCGGGTTGTCGTACTTCGCCGCCAGCTTGCGTACCGTCTCGCGGTCGGGCTCGAGGATGCAGTCGAGGCGACGCAGGATCGTGAGCGGGAGGACCACGTTGCCGTACTGGTTGGGGCGGTAGGGACCCCGAAGCTGATCAGCGATCGACCAGATAAAACTACCGAGAGTGCTCACGCGGCTCCTTACGACGTTCACTCGACGATGAATGGTGGACGTCCAGCTTGAGGACGTGCGCACCGTCCGACCAGGCGGCGCACAGTCTGCGACAGCCGGCGCGTCACAGGAACATCATGGCGCATCGCCAGTCCTCGCCGCGGCGCCACCAGCGCTCGGCCGCGTGAGAGCCTGTAACCGGGCGCTTGCGTAGCCAGGGCGTTAGGATCGCGCAAGCGAGAAACCGGGCGGGAATCACTCGGCCGCGAGCTCGGTCTGCGCCTGCGTCGAGGCCGCTGGGCTGCGCACGCTACCCCCTCGCCGCAGGCAGACGAGCCGGCTGCACCGCCTCCGCCGGAACGACGAACCGACGGTCGAGCCGACGCCGTGGAAAGCCGGCTGCGAGCCGTCCCCGGCAACGGTGGGCACGACGTTCGGCTCGGCTACCTCTGGATGCTGGCCGGCACCGACGGGCAGGTGAAGCCGGACCGGAAGGTACCTCACTGGCTGAGTCGCCACCTCGGCCACCAGGTCGACGTCCGGTCAGGGAGCTCGACCACGCGATCTGGAAGGCAGCCTAACCGGAGGTCTCGGCTCATAGCTGGCGTGTTGTCAGAACGCTTCCGGCTCCGGCCAAGAGGGCCCGAACCTCATGAATCTGTGCGAGCTACCGCCTCAGTCGACGCCGTGCCGGACGTCTCAATGAGATCCACAGCATCGATCCGGAGTGCTTGCGCTAGCGCAAGCACGGTGAAGAACCCCGGTTCGACGGTGCGGCGCCCCTCCAATGCGCGGACTGTGCCGATCGCCACCCCTGCAGCTTGTGCCAATTGCTGCTGGCTCAGGCCCTGGTCCTGACGGGCCGCCTTCAGGATCGCGGCCAGACGCTGGGCCGACAGGCGATAGCGGCTGGTCTCGCGACTGGCGCGATTCGGCACACGATCATGCTACTACTGTAGCGCTACTACTTTGACACCCTTGCGTACGCGGGCTACCGTAGAGACGTGGCGGGGCGACATCTGAAAGCGCTGATTACGGCGTATCGCGACAAGGACGACCTGGCGTTCCGTCGCGCCGCTCAAGCGATCATCGACGAGGAAGAGAGCAAGCACCACGTCGCGCTTGCCCGCGACCTGCGTCGCTTGCTAGTCAGCGGTTCCGGCCTGCAGATGCCCGTCGTTGACGCACCGTTGCCGGAGCCCCCTCACGATCGCGACACCGACCTTCCGCTGGCTGACGTGCTCTCGCCCGACAGCATGCTCGACGATCTGGTGCTTGCTCCGTCACTGAGCGCGCGTCTCGCGGAGTTGACGCACGAGGTGCCCGCCTGGCCGCTACTGGACGCCGCCGGGGTCCCTCGCCGCCGATCTCTGCTGCTTTACGGTCCGCCAGGGTGCGGCAAGACCAGCATCGCTGCCGCGTTGGCTGGCCAGCTGGACTGGCCTCTCGTCACAGTCCGGACTGAGAGTGTGGTGTCCAGCTACCTCGGGGAAACCGCAAGCAACCTCAGCCGGGTGTTCGACTTCGCGCACTCCGGTGCGTACGTGATGCTGTTCGACGAGTTCGACAGCCTGGGCAAGCTGCGGGACGACCCGACCGACCACGGCGAACTGCGCCGTGTCGTCAACGCCGTACTGCAGCTGATCGACCGGTACACCGGACCGTCGCTGCTGGTGGCCGCCACCAACCACCAGCAGGTCCTCGACCCTGCCCTGTGGCGCCGGTTCAGCGAAGTTCTCGAGGTGCCCCTGCCGACAGCCGAGCAGCGACACATCCTGCTTGAACGCGTCTTGGCCGGCCGCATGCAGCCGGGTACGGATCTGGACCCCGTGGTGCAGGATCTGGACCGCTTTCCCCATGCCGCGGTGGAGCAGGCCGGACATGACGCTTTGCGGCTGGCCATCCTCGACGACCGCGACGTCGTGACCGCCTCCGACCTGGGCGAAGCCCTGGCGCGGACGCGGTCGCGTCCATGGGTGTGAGCACTGCTCTCTTTACGATTCGTTCACGTTGTCGCGTTATGCGTGCAGTCGGTAGCAGAATGCGGTTATGGCTGATCATCTGCCGCTGCCGCCCGGACGGCCCTTAAGCAGTCGCCGACGGCGAGGGGGATCTTCAGAAGATCGAGAAGTCCAACGGGGGGCCCACGCCACCGGCTTACGAGCTCAGCTGCGAGACGTCGAAACGACCGCACTGGGCCAGATGGAAGCGGATGCCGACGTCGAAGAGCTGGACACCCGCATTGTGTTGAAGCTGAGGGGAGCCACACGGCTGAAGACCGGGCCGTTCCGCGGCTTGGGTCTGACGGAACTCGGTGAAGGCGCCGGCTGGACCTATACGGTACTCAGTACCCGCGAGTCACGGGACCGGCTGGGTGAGGTCCTGCGGGAATATGGCGGCACCGACCCGGCCACCCCCATCGACTGGGACCATCCGCAAAGCTGGGCTGAGCTGCTGGACACGATCGAAGACATCGCGCTCTACGGTCCGGACGACCGCTACGACCGCGAACTCGACACCCTGACCTTCGACCGCCGGGAGCTGCTCGATGTGGTGATGTGGCCGTCGCCCGGCCTCGCCGACGCTCAAACCCGAGTAGCCGCGATCGAGAACCTTGTACGCGCCGCTTCGCGCGACGACAGCGCCATCCGGGTGGTCGCGATCGATCCGCGTCCCCAAACCACGGTCATCCGTGTGAGTGCCGACCGGGCGCTGCTTGATCGGCTGCTGGCCGAGCCGTGGGTGGAGCGCGTGCGGCCTCCGCTGCGACCAGAGGTCACCCTCGCTGACCTGGTCAACGCCACGATCACGGTGCCGTTGCCGACACCTGACGGCGAGCCGATCGGCGTCGTGGATGGTCTCGCGGTCACCGCCAACCCTCTCCTGCACGGTGCGGTCACCGCCTCCAAAGGCTTTCCGACAGGCCATGTCTACGGCGGCCCCGACGACCACGGCACCGGCGTCGCGGGGATGGCCGTGTGGGGTGACCTGGAATTCCTCGTCCGCCGGACGCCCCCCTCGCGGACACCGCGCCCGGTCGTCAACGCCCGAGTGCTCGAGTTCGACGGCAGGAACAACACTGTCGTCGGGCAACCTCACGTCACCATCGCCGAAGCCATCCGATGGCTCGTCGACGAGCACGGTGTCCGTGTCGTGTCCATCTCGATCAACCGCAACGAGCCGGCCGACGGACTGTTGCCCTCCGAGCTAACCACCACGCTCGACGAACTGGCCCGCGAACTCGACGTCGTCATCGTGGTAAGTACCGGCAACCGGCACACCGACGTTCCCTCCTCGGGGTGGCTCCACGGCTACCCGGGCTACCTGGTCGACACCGACGCCGGCATAGCCGAACCCGCTGACGCGGCGTTGGCGGTCACGGTCGGCTCTCTTGCCCGCCGCGATGTCCCCGGCGGCGCCCGCACGTCGTCACTGGTCGCTATCGCCCCGGCTGCCGGCCCGTCCCCGTTCACCCGCAGCGGTCCCACGCGGGGGAAGAATGCGACAGGCACCCTTAAACCGGAATTCGTCCACCACGGCGGCAACTGGGCCCACGACCACCAACTCAACCAACTCAGCCTCCGGGACCCCGGCATCTCCGTGATCACCGCGATCGCGCCGCAAGGCGCCCGGTTCATCGGCGTGGACAACGGCACCAGCTACGCGGCGCCGACGGTCGCGCACGAAGTCGCCCGCATCGCCACCCGCTACCCCGACGCCTCCGCCAACCTGCTGCGCGCCCTGCTCGCCCTCTCCGCCCGAGTCCCGGAAAAATCGGCGGTCGCCGGCATCGACCCCCTCCGGACCTGCGGGTACGGAGTGCCGGACGCAGAGCGAGTTCTCGAGTCCGGCGGCGCGAACGCCATCCTGACGATCGAAGCGACCATGGCCACCAACTCTGTCGTCATCCACCGCGTACCGGTTCCCTACGAGTTCGCTCGGGGCGCCAGTAAGCGACTCTTCCGCGTCGCTTTGGCGTTCGACCCGCCAGTGCGGCGCAGCCGCCGCGAATACATCGCCGGCACCATGAGCGTCGAACTTGTCCGCGGCCTCGACGAAGCCGAGGTCGAACGGCACTACCGGCTCCAGCCCAGCGTGAGCCAAGCCAACGCCGACCCCACCGTGACACGCCTCGACCTGCCGAAAGGGCGGCTACGACCGCAACTGGCCCCTCCGCCTACGCGCGTCGCATCGAACACCCTCATCCGCCGCGACTTCGACCACAAAGCCTGGGACCCAGACGACGAGCACTACTTCCTGATCATCAGCCACGACCTGAGCCCCTGGACTACTACGCAGAAGAAGCAGTATCCAGCCCAGCGCTACGCCCTCGCCGTGCACATCGCCGACGAGGAACGCACGAACCTCGACCTGCACAACCTCATACGCACACAGCTGCGCACCCGATTGCGCGCCAGCGGCAGCGGACACCGGCGGTGACGGATCCAGAGTCCGCGGGCTGATTACCGCCACAGTGCAAGCGAAGGTCTGCGGGGCCAGCGCTCCGGCCAACAACGGCACGGTCGCGATCAGGCACGGCCAAAATCTCCGCCTGCCGGCCATCGACTGGAGTTTGCGCGGCACATACTGCACTTGACGTTGCCGATGCGAGTGGGTGATCCGGATGCGGTCGTCAGCAGGTTTGTACAAGCGGTGTGGTTGCCGTGACAGTGCCGGGCGACGTCTGGGGGGGCGGTGTCCCCGGCTGTCGACGCGAGGCCACGGCACCTGGTATTTCCAGATCGAGATGCCTCCCCGGCCAAACGGCCGGAGACGACAGCTTCGCCGAGGAGGGTTCTGCTCACAGCAGGCGGCGCGGCAAGCCCGCGACTACCTCCGCAATCCCTGCGGAACCGAACCGGCGCCGGCGATGATCACCACTGCGCAGTGGTTGCAGCTGTGGCTGGACACCCGGCTGGGCCCAGGCAAGTCGACACTGCGCGGCTACCGCCAGCACATCCACGGCTACCTCATCCCCTACCTCGGCGGACACCTGCTCAAGGAGCTGACCAACGCTCACGTCCAGGCGATGTTCACCGCGATCATCCGCACCCACGGCGCCGCGGGCAGACCGGTCACCGCGGGGACGTTGCAGCGCATCCACGCCACCGTGCGCGCCGCCCTCAACGCAGCCGTACGACGCGGGCTGATCGACCGCAACCCCGCACGCTACGTCGAACTCCCCCGCGGACGACGACCGCACGCCGTCGTCTGGACACCACCCCGCATCGCGCAATGGCGCGCCACGGGAGAACGCCCCCGAGTCGCCGTCTGGACCGCCGCACAGACCGCCACCTTCCTGCACGCGATCCGCGACCACCGGCTCTACCTGCTCTTCCGCCTCGTCGCTTTGCTCGGGCTGCGCCGCGGCGAGGTCATCGGGCTCCAATGGAGCGACGTCGATCTCGACGCCGGCTACCTGACCATCTCTCACCAGATCCGCCAGTTCGGCGCTACCATCGAAGTCGGCAAGCCCAAGAGCGAGGCCAGCAACCGCGTCATCGCCGTCGACCACATCACCCTCACCCTCTTGCGCCGCCACCACAACGCCTGCCGTGACCCGCTGTTCGGCGTCCCGGTCGGCTACCTGTTCCTCAACGGGCTCGGTCGGCCGATCCGGCCCGACGCGCTGACCAGCCTCTTCCGCGTACTGAACACCCGCTCCGGGCTACCTCCGATCCGGCTGCACGACCTGCGCCACGGCGCCGCCAGCCTCTCCCTCGCCGCCGGCAACGACCTCAAAACCGTCCAAGACATGCTCGGCCACGCCAGCATCGTCCTCACCGCCGACACCTACACCAGCGTCCTGCCCAGCCTGGCCCGCCAGTCCGCCGAAGCCACCGCTCGCCTCGTCCTCGACGCCGCCCGCACCACCGCCACCCGCCTCCGCACTCCACGCCGACGGCACCGCGCGGCTACCCGCCGACCCGTGACCGCCGGCAGACGAACCAGCCACGCCACCATCGCCGCCTGAAAACCACGGAACCGAAGGACCTATCGAGCCGATCAGAAAGGGCAAGACCAATTGCGGTGAAGGGCGCCCTCAACCGTTCCACCTTGACATGCCGTCGCATATTCGCTGGTCAGGGCACCGAGAGAGCCCACAGCGAGCCCACCCAAGATCACATCAGGGCTCGCAAGATCAGCAGATGCGAACATCCCGCAGGTCAGCGAGGATGTCGATCGAGTGGGCCGCCTGGGGCTCGAACCCAGAACCTACGGATTAAAAGTCCGCAGCTCTACCAATTGAGCTAACGGCCCGCGCCCCAAGTTTAGCCAGGGGGGCGTCGCCCGCCTGCACACCGGGGGTCCGGGTGAGGTCGGGGGCAAGGTCAAGACTGGTTCTCGGGGCCGGTGCCGCCCATGATGCGTGCATGGCTGGCTCACTGCTGATCCTCACCGGGCCGCCCGGTGCCGGGAAGTCCACCGTCGCGCGGCTGGTCGCCGAGGGTGCGCCGCGGCCGGCCGTGCACCTGCACACCGACAGCTTCTACGTCTCGATCCGGACCGGGTTCGTGGCGCCTTACCTGCCCGAGGCCGCGCGGCAGAACGACGTCGTGCTCGGGGTGATCGCCGAGGCCGCGTGCGGCTATGCCCGCGGTGGCTACGACGTCGTCATCGACGGTGTTGTCGGGCCGTGGGCGCTGCCGCCGTTCCGTCACGCCGCGAAGCGCGACGGCCTGGACCTCTTCTACGTCGTCCTGCGCCCCAGTCTTGAGGTCACGCTCGCCCGTGGGACCGCTCGCGAAGCCCCCGAACTCACCGACGTCGAGCCGCTCACCGGGATGCACGGCGCGTTCACCGGATTGGGTGAGCTCGAACGGAACGTCCTCGACACCACGGAGCAGAGTATCGAGGAAACTGCTTGTGCCGTAAGGGATCGAGGTCGCACCGAGGCCTTCGCTCTCTGACGCTCATCTGTGGAGGCCAGCTGGCACCGGGAGCGCGACGGACTCAAAACTGTCGTACCCCCGTGGCACGCTCCGCACATGACCGAACACAGCACCCCGGTGGCCGTCCCGGCCCGCCTCACCGGCGACCGGACCGACCCGACGCAAGTGGCCGACGAGCGCCAAGCGCTCACCGAGAGCCTCGACTACTACCGACGCACCTTCGAGCTGAAATGCGAAGGTCTGGACCTGGCGCGCCTGTCCGAGCGCTCGGTACCACCGTCGACACTGACCCTGCACGGTCTCCTGCGGCACCTCACCGGCGTCGAGCGCTGGTGGTTCCGGATCCAGTTCGCGGGCGAGGACGTGCCTCACCTCTACTACTCCGACGACGATCCGGACCAGGACTTCACGGCCCTGGACGACGACGTCGGCGAGGCGTTTTCCCTGTGGCACGCCGAATGTGCGCGGTCCCGGGAGATCGTCGCGGCGAGTTCGCTGGAGCAGACGGGAACGCGCATCAGCACCGGAACGCCGTTCACGTTGCGCTGGCTGATGCTGCGCATGATCGGCGAGTACGCGCGCCACATCGGCCAGGCCGACCTGATCCGCGAACGGATCGACGGCGCCACCGGCGAATGACGGCTCAGGCTCGCGCCGCCCGGCGGCGCAGCCGGAAGAGGAGGTTGCCCACGACCGGGATGACGATCCAGCACGCGTAGGCCCACTGCGTCACGAACGCGACCGGGATCGAGGCGGCGAAGGCGACGACCATCGTGCCGACCCCGCGGTAGAACTCGCCGAAGAGCTCCGGCGGGGTGTCCGCGCGGTAGAGGCGGTGGCGCTGGATCTGCCGGACCATCACGAGGAACAGGACGAGCGCGACGACCTGCACGAGCGCGTACAGGACGAAGCGGAACTCGAACCCGCCGTCCTCCGCGATCACCTTCGTGGCGAAGGGCATCAGCACCATCATCAGCAGCCAGCCGAAGGTGAGGTGCAGGAGCCCGCCGCCGACCGTGGTGACGTGGTGGAACAGGCGGTGGTGGGCGCGCCAGTGCCCGCCGATGACGACGAAGCTGATCAGGAAGGAGATGTATTCGGACTGATGGGTGCCGAGTGAGCGCAGCAGTTCGGCGCTGGTCGCGCCCTCCGGCAGCGGCAGCTCGAGCGCGAGCAGGGTGATCGCGATGGCGACGACGGCGTCCGAGAAGAAGGTGAGCCGCTCGGCGGCCATCCCCCGGACCTCGGAGCGGACGGTGTCTTCGTCGGACGTGACGCTGCTCATGGCGGATGAGCGTGCCAGACCCGGCTGTGTGACGGCTGCCGAGCCCGGGCGCGTGCGATGCTGGCGCCATGACCGTCGACCCCGATTCCGGACTTCTGTCCCCGGTCCGGGCCGGTACGCCGGCCGAAGCGTCGACCGGCGACGAGGCCTGGCTGCGCGCCATGCTGGACGCCGAGGCGGCGCTCGCCAGAGCGCAGGCGCGGTTCGGGACGGTGCCGTCCGAGGCCGCGGAGGCGATCACGCGGGCCGTGGGCAGTGCTCGGATCGACGTCGTCGAGCTGGCGCGCGGGTCGCGGGCGACCGCGAACCCGGTCGTCGGACTGGTCAAGGCGCTGACGTCGGCCGTCGGCGCGGACGCGCCCGAAGCTGCCGAGTACGTGCACCGCGGCTCGACGAGCCAGGACATCTTCGACACGGCGATGATGCTGGTCGCCGACCGGACGCTCCGGCTGCTCGTGGCCGACCTCGACGCGACGGCCGAGGCGCTCGCCGGGCTGGCGCGCGAGCACCGGGACACGACGATGGCCGGCCGGACGCTGACGGCGCACGCGGTGCCGACGACGTTCGGGCTGAAGGCCGCGGGCTGGCGGCAGCTGGTGCTGGACGCGGCCGTCCGGGTCCGGCGCGTGCTCGACGGCGGCCTGCCGGTCTCACTGGGCGGCGCGGCGGGGACGCTGGCGGCGTACCTGGAGTACGCCCGCCTGGCCGAGGGCACGGCGGAGGGCATGGCAGAGGGGCAAGCGGGACGGGGTGGGGAGGGGGGCGGGTGCGGGGGCCCGGAAGGCGGCCCCGACCCGGAAGGCGGCCCCGGCCCGGAAGGCGGCCCCGGCCCGGCGACGTCGCCGGGCAGCTCACGGGCGGGCCAGGCCGACCCGGCGTCGGCCGGCTCGGCGGGCGTCGACGACACCTATGCCGAACGGCTCGTCGCCGCGTTCGCCGAGGAGACCGGGCTAGCTGCGCCGGTGCTGCCGTGGCATTCGGTGCGGACGCCGGTCGTCGACCTCGTGGGGGCGCTTGCCTTCACCGCGGGTGCGCTGGGGAAGCTGGCCGTCGACGTCGAGACGCTCACGCGGACCGAGCTCGGCGAGGTCTCCGAACCCACCGCCGGCGGGCGGGGTGGCTCGTCGGCGATGCCGCACAAGCGGAACCCGGTGCTCGCGACGCTGATCCGTTCGGCGGCGCTGCAGGTGCCGGTGCTGGCCGCGGGTGTCACGCAGTCGATGCTGACCGAGGACGAACGCTCGGCCGGTGTCTGGCACGCCGAGTGGCAGCTCGTCCGCGAGTGCCTCCGGCTGACGGGCGGTGCCGCGCACACCGCCGTCGAGCTGGCGCGTGGGCTCACCGTGCAGCCGGCGCGGATGCGGGCGAACGTGGCGTCGACGCACGGGCTGATCGTGTCCGAACGGCTGTCCGCCGTGCTCGCTCCCCTGCTCGGCAAGGCGAAGGCCAAGGAACTGCTGGGCGAGGCGTCGCGGCGGGCCGTGGCCGAGGACCGGCCGTTGCGGGAGGTGCTCGACGAGCTGCCCGCGATCACCGAGGTCCTCACCCCGGCGGCGCTGGACGGCCTCCTCGACCCGGCCACCTACACCGGCGCGGCGGGCACGCTGGTCGACCGCGCGCTCGGCGAGCCGACGCGCGGCGACGCCGGGGACTGAGCCGGCGCACCGGGCTCGACCTGGGGTGATCCGCGGCGGAAAAACTTTGAACCGCCTCCCGCGGGGGTCCGTGTAGTGGGTATCAGCAGCCGCACCGAGCGGCGGGAAACCCCAACGGACACAAGGAGAACTTCCATGCTTCGCACGCGCATCGCCGTCTCCGTCGCCGCTGCGGCAGCCGGGCTGGCAGTGCTCACCGCTTGCTCGGGTGCCGAAACTGCTCAGCCGGTCATCGCCCCCGCGGCTGCCGGTGGCACCGGTGGTGGCCAGATCGCCAACGGGCAGGTCGGCAACGCCGCCCCCGCGTCGAACGAGTCGAAACTCGTCGTCGCGGACGTGGCGAACGTCGGGCAGGTGATCACCGACCAGAACGGCATGACCCTCTACCGGTTCGACAAGGACACAGCCAAGCCGCCGAAGTCCAATTGCGACGGTGACTGCGCCAAGGCCTGGCCACCGGTGCTCGCCACCGGCGACGTCCAGGTGCAGGGGGTCGACAAGAACATCGTCGGGAAGGTGACGCGCTCCGACGGGACCGAGCAGATCACCGTCGGCGGGTGGGCGCTCTACCGCTACGCCAAGGACACCAAGCCCGGCGAGGCGACCGGCCAGGGGGTCGGCGGTGCCTGGTACGCGGCCAACGCCAAGGGCGGCAAGGCCGGGCAGGCCGGCGCCGAAGCGGGTGTCGTCAAGCTGAGCGCCAGCAACATCGACGGCCTCGGCGAGGCGATCGTCGACCAGAACGGCATGACGCTCTACCTCTTCACGAAGGACACCAAGAAGGCCAAGACGTCCTCCTGCAACGGCGACTGCGCCAAGACCTGGCCGCCGGTGCTCTCCAACGGCAAGGTCGAGCTGCAGGGCATCGACTCGAAGCTGCTCGGCAGCATCAAGCGCACGGACGGCACCGAGCAGGTCACCATCGGCGGCTGGCCGGTCTACACCTTCTCGAAGGACCTGAAGCCGGGCGACGCGAACGGCATGGGCGTCAACGGCACCTGGTTCGTCATCGAGCCCAACGGCTGCAAGGTCGGCACCACTCCCAGCTCCACCGCCAACCAGGCTCCGGCTAACAGTGGCGCTGGGAGCAGCAACTCCGGCGCCGGTGGCACCACCTACTGAGCCACCACGAACTTCCTAGTGGGCGAGGCCCGGCGGACGCTCTTCGCGAGCGACCTCCGGGCCTCGTTCCGCGTCACGACGCAGGAACGGGCGACGGCGACGCGGCTCTTCGGCCGGGATGACGTCGGTGCGCTCGGCGTCCGCGACGCGGTCCGTGCGCTCCTCGGCGACCGTCGGCTCGTCGACGACCTCGTCCTCGGGGACGAGGATGGTGCGGCGGGCCGGCAGCACGGCGATCAGCAGGCCGAGCGCGGCGACGCCGAGGTGCAGCCAGGTGTCGGCGCGGCCGAGGTCCATCGGGTTGCCGTAGTTGGCGAACGGGTTGCTCGAGATGAGGCCGTCGATCATCAGGCCCCACACGAACAGCGCGCCGTAGAAGATGAACAGCAGCCAGCCGAACGCCCGGGCGCGGCCCGAGCCGAACGCCAGCAGCAGGCCGACGACGCCGGTCACGACGCGGACCAGGCTCATGAGCGGGTTCCCGGAGAACCGCCAGAACCCGGCGTCGTGGTGGCCGGCGAAGTTCCCGATGCCGGTCCTGGTGAACCCGATGATGCCGACGACGAGGAACGCGATCCCGGCCAACCCGGCCAGCACCTGCGCCGGCTGCAGGCCGCGAACCCGGATGCGTGCGCCATTCGCGTGAGTCATGACTCCAGTCCTTCCCAGCGGGTGGTGACGATCGTCACCGCACACAGGTACCCCGCGGACACAGTCCGCGAAACGACGGCGCTTGCCCGCCGGGCCCCGCGGCGTTGCGTGGTCGGGGGCCGGTTCGAGAGCCGTTCACAAATTCGCCCGTTCCGGGGTACGGAGGCAATCCGGGTCATGCGCAAGCTGAGGCGCGTCTCCCTGGGTGCGCGTGGCCGTCACGATCGGTCACGGCGTGACCCGCTGGTGACAACGATGTCGGATTCTCCGCGTGCCCAGGGCGACGTCAGCGCGGTGAGGTGACCGCTTCGCTACTGGTCCGTGTCGGCCAAGGCTCCGTGGGCGCCGGACTTCGGCAACGGCCACGGCAGCACCCCGCCGGTGGTCTCGATCTGGCGGCCCGCCGCGACCGGGGCCGAGGTGTGGGCGCCTATCCAGGTCAGGACGTCCGGGATCTGGGACTTGAACGTATTCATGTTGTGCCCGGCGTCCGGGATGCGCCACGACGAAAACTGCACCGGCGGGCGGGCGGCCAGGCGGATCTGGTCGATGGCGAAGCTTTCGTAGTTCTCCTTGTCGCCCGAGACGGCCAGGATGTCCAGCGGGGCGGGGTGGAGGCGGACGTTCAGCCGGACGTTGTTGGCGTCGTTGATGTCCTGGCGGCCGTGGAACAGGTCCTCCGTCTCGCCGTCCACCTGGGCCTTGTCGTAGCCGCTGACGCTGACCGCCTGGCCGTACCACTGGGGGTGGCGGGTCACCAGGTTCATCGCGCAGTAGCCGCCCGAGGACCAGCCCGCGACCGTCCACGCGCGGCGGCTCGAGGAGACGCCCAGCTTCTGCAGCGCCCAGTCGCGCAGGTCCGCGGTCAGGTACGTGTCGTTGGCCGTTCCGTTGACCTCGTCGACGCATTCCGTGTCGTGGCCGACCTTCGGGACACCCGTCGGGTCCGGGACGATCACCACCGTCGGGGGCAGGACCTTCTTCGCGATCGCCGCGTCGAGCTGTTGCGGCATGCCGTAGCCGCTGGTGAAGACCTCGGGGCCGGACGGGTAGTTCGGGATCCACTCGATCGCCGGGAACCGGAGTTCCTTGTACGCCGCGTCGAAGTACTGCGGGGGCAGGTAGACCGCGAGGTCGCGGGTCATCTTGGTGCGCCGGCCCGTCACCTTCATGTGGACGACCGTGCCCTTGCCTTCGCGGGCGTGCGCGATGCCCGTGTCGCGCAGCTTCTCGAGGTCTTCGCCGTTCTGCGCCGCCTCCGCGTCGGTGCCCTGGCCGGAGTAGACGCCGGTGCCGAGCAGCGAGCCGAGCGTCGGGAAGAAACCGCCGATCATGTTGCCCGCCATGCCGGTGGTCACGACCAGGAGGACGACCGCGAGCAGGATCGTGGCGCTGCGCCACAACCGCTTGCGCTTCCAGCGGTCCCAGAAGAACGGCACCGCGATGATCGCGAGCAGCGTCAGCACGATCACGATGATCATGTTGACCGGCGAGTCCAGCCTGATGCTGCTCAGGTGCATGGGTTCGGTCCTTCCGGGCGGCGGGAAATGCGCGCCCGGATCGATCGGGAGTCGCGTATATATCACGTTTGAGCAGGTGGCCACGTTGCGGCCCTGTGAGTTGCGTCATAGGGCCGCAACGGGTCACCGGCTCAGCGTTTTCTCAGTTATTTCCCCAAAGCGCGGGTCAGCACGGTGATGGCCTGGGTGATCGCCGCCTCAGCGGCGTGGGTCTCGCGGAGCGCGTTCACCATCACGAAGTCGTGGATGATCCCCTGGTACCGGACGGCCGTGACGGGCACGCCGGCCTGACGCAGCTTCGCCGCGTAGGCCTCGCCTTCGTCGCGGAGCACGTCCGCCTCGCCGGTGATCACGAGGGCCGGCGGGAGCCCGGCGAGCTCGTCGAGCGACGCGCGCAGCGGCGACGCCGTGATCTCGGCGCGCTGGGCCTCGTCCGTCGTGTACTGGTCCCAGAACCACTTCATGCCTTCGCGGCCGAGGAAGTAGCCCTCGGCGAACTTCAGGTACGACTCGGTGTCGAAGTTCGCGTCGGTCACCGGGTAGAAGAGCACCTGCTGCTTGAAGGTGACGTCGCCGCGCTGCTTGGCCAGGATGGTCAGCGCCGCGGTCATGTTCCCGCCGACGGAGTCGCCCGCGATCGCGATGCGCGAGGTGTCCAGGCCGTGCGAGGCTCCTTCCGAAGCAACCCACTTCGCGACGGCGTAGCTCTGCTCGATCGCGACCGGGTAGCGCGCCTCGGGCGAGCGGTCGTACTCGGGGAAGACGACGGCCGCGCCGACGCCGGCCGCCAGTTCGCGCACCAGCCGCTCGTGGGTGTGGAAGTCGCCGAACACCCAGCCGGCGCCGTGGATGTAGAGGATCACCGGGAGGGGGCCTTCGACGCCGGCCGGGCGGACGATGCGGGTCTCGACCTCGCCGGTCGGGCCGCCGGGGACCGTCAGCACCTCGATGTCGGCGGCGGCCATGGCGACTTCGCCGTCCTGCACGCCGTCGACGGCCTTGCGGCCTTCCTCGGGCGGCAGCTGGAACAGGTACGGCGGCTGGTCCGTGGCCTCGGCGAACGCCTGCGCGGCCGGCTCCAGGGCGAGGTTGTGCGGGTTGGCGGTCATGTCGTCCTCCTCGGTTCGAGCTGATGCCAACAACGTAGCTCTCAACTGAGTTGTGCACAACTGAATGACGTCCAATGAGATGCAGGGCACTTAAGTTGCCGCGCCCCGTCATCTCGGGGATCATGGAGAGTTACGAGAGAGGAGGGCGCCATGGCATCGCTGCGGCTGGACGACCAGCTCTGCTTCGGGCTGTACTCGGCGTCGCGCGCCGTGACGTCGCTGTACCGGGTCGTCCTCGACGACCTCGACCTGACCTACCCGCAGTACCTGGTCATGCTGGCTCTCTGGGAGCGGGACCACCGCCTGGTGAAGGAACTCGGTGCCGAGCTGAACCTCGACTCGGGCACGCTTTCGCCGCTGCTCAAGCGGCTGCAGACCGCGGGACTGGTGGTCCGGAACCGGCAGGCCGACGACGAGCGCTCGGTCCGCGTCAGCCTGAGCGACGCCGGGAAGGCCCTGCGCGAGAAGGCGGAGGGCATCCCGGACGTGATCGGGACGGCGATGAGCCTCGACGACGCGGGGGTGGCCCGGCTGCGCGCCGAACTGGATCGCCTGACAGAGTCGGTGAACGCCTACCGGGAGGCACTGGCACCGGCATGATCAACCACGACGACGCGCTCAAGGCCGTCGAGAGCAGTCTCGACCGGCCGTCCGCCGCGCGGATCTACGACTACTTCATCGGCGGCACCACGCACTACGCGATCGACCGCGACTTCGCCGAGAAGGTCCGCGCCCGGCTGCCGCTGATGGGCGACTACTGCCTGACGAGCCGGCAGTTCCTCGGCCGCGCGATCCGCCAGTGCGTGCGCGAAGGCATCCGGCAGTTCGTGGACATCGGGTCCGGGCTGCCGACCGCGGGCAACGTGCACGAGGTCGCCGACGAAGAGCGCGAAGAACTCGACACGCGCGTGCTCTACATCGACAACGAACCGATCGCGCTCGCGCATTCGACGCTGCTGCTCGCCGACACCGCCGATCCCGAGCGCCACCACGCGATCGCCGGGGACTTCTTCGAGCCGGAAGAGCTGTGGGACCGGGTGACCGCGTCCGGGATCATCGACGCGGGCGAGCCGATCGCCCTGGTGATCAACGCCGTCATGCACTTCATCAAGGACGAGCAGAACCCCGACGAGCTGCTGGAGTTCTACCGCGACCGGCTGCCGTCCGGCTCGTTGCTGGTGCTGTCGCAGATGACCAACGAGAACCCGGTCAACGAAGACGAGCGGCAGGCCCTGATCGACCTGCTCGAGTACTACGAGACCACGACGAACCCCGGGTTCCTGCGGCCGATGGCCGAGTTCGAGCGGTTCTTCGGCGGCTGGCCGATGCTCGAACCCGGGCTCGTGTACGCGCCCGCGTGGCACCCGGACGAGCGGACGGTGTTCGCCGCCGCGCCGTCGGAGTCCCGCGTGATCGGCGGGGTCGCGCGCAAGCCCTGATCACCCGGGTCGACTGGCCTGGCTGCGGTCAGGAAGCCTCGCGCAGCCCGTCCAGGACGTCCAGGACCGCGCTCTTGCCGAGGTCGACGGCCTTGCGCAGGACGTCCGGGTCGCGTTCGAGCACCTGGACGTCCGGGGAGCCCACGGGCGGGCGGACGCTGAGGATGCGCGGGTCGGACGCCAGGGTGCGTTCGTCCTCGACGTCGCGGCGGTAGGTGTCGCGCCAGGCCGGGATCGCGCCGGGTGCCTGGCGGCGCAGGAAGCGCGGGACGACGACGTCGTACGCCCGCGGTGGCGGCAGGGGCAGTTCGTCGGCGCGGCGGGTGCGCAGGACGAGGACGTCGGTCGCGCCTTGGGCCAGCGCCGTGCGGTACGGGATCGGTTCGGCGACGCCCGCGTCGACGAACCGGCGGCCGGCCATCGGGATCGGCGGCCCGGCCAGCACCGGCATGCACGACGACGCGGCGAGCGCGACCTTGATCGCGTCGACGTCGTCGAGAAAGGGGTGCAGGTCGGTCGACTCCCCCGTGTCCGCGTCGGTGGCGAGCGGGTGGAACGTGACCGGGTTGGCCAGGATCGCCGGGAAGTCCATCGGCTCCAGCACCGAATACACCTGGTGGACGAGGTATTCGAGGTCGATGACGGCGCGGCCGCGCAGGGTGTGCAGCGGGTTGATGATGCGGCGCATGACGACCGGGTTCCACCAGGTGCGGACGCCGGTGGACGAGCGGCCGCAGAGCAGCCAGGCGCCGTTCAGCGCGCCGGCCGACGAGCCGTAGACGGCGTCGAACGCGGGCGTGACGCCCAGTTCGTCCAGGGCCAGGACCATGCCGCTCGAGTAAGTGCCGCGGCTGCTGCCGCCTTCGATGGCGAGCGCCAAGCGCCTGCCGTCGGTGCGTTCTCCCGGGACACTGCCCGCCGCCAACCGTTCGGAGATCAGTTCGAGTACCGGGTGCACCCTTTCCATCCTGGTCGTTTCGCGCGTCCAGTCGACCCGATTTATCCCCCTAGGGGGGTGAAGTGATGCGCGCCTCGTTGCACTGCAACTCGTTGCATAGGACCCTCGGACCATGGCACTGGAGCACGCGATCCTCGTCTCGCTGTCCGAGCGCGCCGGCTCGGGCTACGAGCTGACGCGCCGGTTCGAGAAGTCGATCGGGCTCTTCTGGAGCGCCTCCCACCAGCAGATCTACCGCGTGCTGAAGCGGATGGAAGAGGCCGGCTGGGTGGCCGTCGACGTCGTCGCGCAGTCGGGACGGCCGGACAAGAAGGTCTACACGGTCAGCGACACCGGACGCGCCGAGCTGGTCCGCTGGCTCGCCGAGCCGGACCCGTCGGCCGGGCCGGTCGAACTCGCCGTGAAGATCCGCGGCGCCACCTTCGGCGACCCCGGCGCGGTCGCCGCGGAGATCGTCCGGCACCGGGCCGCGCACGCCGAACGCCTCGACGTCTACCGCCAGATCGAAAAGCGCGACTTCCCCGCGCCCGCGCACCTTCACGGCCAGCACCTGCACCAGTACCTGGTCCTGCGCGGCGGCATCCGCGTCGAAGAGGGCCAGGTCGAGTGGTTCGACGAAGTCCTCGCCGCCCTCCACCACCCCAAGGACGCCTGATGACCCCGTACCCGAACTTGCTGTCGCCGCTCGACCTCGGCTTCACGACGCTGCGCAACCGCGTGCTCATGGGCTCGATGCACACCGGCCTGGAGGACAAGGCCGCGCACTTCCCCGAGCTGGCCGAGTACTACGCCGAACGCGCTCGCGGCGGCGTCGGCCTGATCGTCACCGGCGGCTTCGCGCCGAACAAGACCGGGTGGCTGCTGCCGCTCGCGTCCAAGCTGACGACATCGGCCGAAGCGAAGCAGCACCGGCAGCTCACCGCGCCGGTGCACGAGGCCGGCGGCAAGATCGCGCTGCAGGTCCTGCACGCGGGCCGGTACGCCTACCACCCGCTGAGCGTGTCCGCGTCGAGCATCAAGGCGCCGATCAACCCGTTCCGGCCGCGCGCGCTGACCGGTCACAGCGTCCGCAAGCAGATCGACGCCTTCGCGAACTGTGCCGCTCTCGCGCGCGAAGCGGGCTACGACGGCGTCGAGATCATGGGCTCCGAGGGCTACCTGATCAACCAGTTCCTGGCCGAGCGCACCAACAAGCGCACCGACGCCTGGGGTGGCACGCCGGAGAAGCGCCGCCGGTTCGCCGTCGAGATCGTCAAGCGCACCAGGGAAAAGGTCGGCGACGACTTCATCATCGTCTACCGGCTCTCCATGCTCGACCTCGTGCCGGGCGGGCAGCGCTGGGAGGACGTCGTCGCGCTCGCGAAGGAGGTCGAAGCCGCCGGAGCGACGATCATCAACACCGGCATCGGCTGGCACGAGGCCCGGGTGCCGACGATCGTCACGTCGGTGCCGCGCGGGGCGTTCACCTGGGTGACCGGGAAGCTCAAGCCGCACGTGGGCATCCCGGTCGTCACCTCGAACCGGATCAACATGCCGCAGGTCGCCGAGGAAGCCTTGAGCAGCGGCGACGCCGACCTCGTGTCCATGGCGCGGCCGTTCCTCGCCGACCCCGAGTGGATCCGCAAGGCCGAGACCGGCCGCGAGGACGAGATCAACACCTGCATCGCCTGCAACCAGGCCTGCCTCGACCACGCCTTCAAGCGCAAGCTCGTGTCCTGCATGGTGAATCCGCGCGCGGGCCACGAAACCAAGCTGACGCTCGCGCCGACGCGGCGGTCGAAGCACGTCGCCGTCGTCGGCGCCGGTCCCGCCGGGCTGTCGGCCGCGACCGCGCTGGCCGAACGCGGGCACAGCGTCGAGCTGTTCGAAGCCGACGACGAGATCGGCGGCCAGTTCGGCATCGCGCGGAAGATCCCCGGCAAGGAGGAGTTCGCCGAGACGATCCGCTACTACCAGCGTCGCCTCGAAGTCACCGGCGTGAAGCTGCACCTGGGGAAGCGTGTGAAGGCCGCGGACCTGACCGGCTTCGACGAGGTCGTCGTGGCGACCGGCGTCGCGCCGCGCGTGCCGTCGCTACCGGGGATCGACCACCCCAAGGTGCTGTCCTACGTCGACGTCGTGCGGCACGGGAAGCCGGTCGGCGAGCGGGTCGCGGTGATCGGCGCCGGCGGCATCGGCGTCGACGTCTCCGAGTTCCTCACGCACACCGGCTCGCCCGCGCTCGACCTCGACGCGTGGATGGCGGAATGGGGTGTCACCGACCCGGAACAGGCGGCGGGCGGGCTCGCGACGCCGAAGCCCGAGCCGTCGCCGCGGCAGGTGTACCTGCTGCAGCGCAAGAAGACCGGGATCGGTTCCGGGCTCGGCAAGACGTCCGGCTGGGTGCACCGCGCCGCGCTCAAGGCGAAACGCGTCGAGCAGATCCCGGGCGTCACGTACGAGCGGATCGACGACGACGGCCTGCACCTCACCGTGGACGGCGCGCCGCGGCTGCTGGAGGTCGACACGATCGTCGTCTGCGCCGGTCAGGAGCCCGTGCGGGACCTCGCCGACGAACTGCGCGCTGCCGGGACGCCGGTGCACCTCATCGGCGGTGCCGACGTCGCCGCGGAACTCGACGCGAAACGCGCGATCGACCAGGGAACGAGGCTCGCCGCATCGCTGTAGCCCGGGAAGTGTCCGGCACTGGCAGGATGGGTGCCGTGCGAGACGTATGCGTGATCGGGCTCGGGCTGATCGGCGGTTCGCTGCTGCGCGCGGCGGCCTCGACCGGCCGCACTGCGTGGGGTGCCGCGGTTTCCGAGGTGGACGCGGACGCGGCGAGCAGAGCGGGGTTCGACGTCACGACCGACGTCGAGGCCGCGCTGCACCGGGCCGCCGCCGAGGACGCGATGGTCGTGCTGGCCGTGCCGCTCCCGGCGGTCGAGGACGTGCTGCGCCTGGTCGCCCAGCACGCGTCGCACTGCCTGCTCACCGACGTCACCAGCGTGAAGGCGCCGGTCCTGGACGCCGTGCGCCGTCGCGTGCCCTACACGCGCTTCGTCGGCGGGCACCCGATGGCCGGGACGTCGAACTCCGGCTGGCTGGCCGGGGACGCCGCGTTGTTCCAGGGCGCGGCCTGGGTCGTCGCGGTCGAGGAGGACACCGACCTCGAGACCTGGGCCGAGGTCGCGAGGCTGGTGCTGGACCTCGGGGCGCACGTCGTCCCGCTGCCGGCCGAGTCGCACGACGAAGCCGTCGCCCGGATTTCGCACCTGCCGCACCTGTTCGCGGCGATCCTGGCCACGATCGGCGCCGAGGGCGGGCCGCTGGCGATGTCGCTGGCCGCCGGCTCCTACCGCGACGGCACGCGTGTCGCGGGGTCGAGCCCGCACCTCGTCCGCGCGATGACCGAAGGCAACCGGGACGCGCTGCTGCCGATCGTCGACGAGGCCCTCGGCCGGCTCGGCGCCGCCCGGGGTTCGCTCGCGTCGACCGGCGGGCTCGCGGCCACGATCAACGCGGGCTACGAGGGCGCGCAGGCGCTGGCCGCCAGCCTGGACGTCGAGCGCGCGGGCGTCCGGATCAGCCTTTCGGCGCCGGACGCCCGGCAGGGCCTCATCGCGCTCGGCGAACGCGGTGGCCGGATCACCGGCCTCTCGGACGGGATCGCGACCGGCGAAGTGCAGTAGCTACTGGGCCGGGGGCGTGTCCGGCTTGTCGTCGAACTTGTCGAGGAAGCTCTTGGCCTTCTCGATGCCGCTGTCGATTTGCTCGTCGTGGCCGGCGAACTTCGACTTGGCGAAGTCACCGGCCTTGTCGAGGCCTTCCTCGATCTTGTCGCCGTGCTCACGCAGGGCCTCTTCGGCCTTGCCCTTCAACGCATCGAAGTCGATTCCCATGACGGCAATTGAACAGCACGGACGTCACGTGCGCCTGTGGTAGGGCAGGAACCGCCTGACCAGCCGGAGGGGGGTGCGTTCCACCAGGTCGGGGCCGCGGACGGCGTCGAACGCCGACTCCAGCTGGTCGACCACCCCGGACAGCTGCGGGCTGTCGGGCAGCGGCACCGACCGCGGCTCGCGCTGCTCGCGGATCGCCGACGCCAGCTCGTCGAGGGCCGCGGTGAGCAGCTCGACGTCGCCGGGGTCCGGCGGTGCCACGCCCCGCCCGATGGTCACGCCGACCTCGGTGACGGCGTCCGCGACGCGTTCCTGCGCGGCGATGACCGGCCACCACGCCACCGCCTGGCGGCCGTTCGCGGACGGCTCGACGACCACCTGCTGGAACGCCGTCCGCAGGTCGGCCAGCGCCCGGTAGGCACCGCGGCGCGCCCGCGACCGCGCGAGCCGCGCGTCCCCTTCGGACGCCTGGACCAGCGCGGACGAGACGTACCTCGCGACCGCGTCCAGGCCGTCGGCCAGCCGCCCGCCGACCTGGGGACGGCGGCTGCCCGGCCAGAGCAGGTACCCGAAGACGAGCACGATCACGCAGCCCAGGACGGTGTCGACCAGCCGCGCCACCACGACGTTCCAGCTGCCGGTGTGCGCCAGGTCCATCTGCAGGATGATCAACGGCGTCACGAACGCGCTGAGGATGCCGTAGTTGCGCACCTTCCCGACCGCGACCCCGCCGGCGAAGATCGCGATCAGCGCGACGAGCAGCCAGCCGTGCCCGTCGACGCCGAGGATGATCGCGCCCACCCCGACCCCGACGACCGTGCCGATCCCGCGCAGCACCGCGCGGCCGAACACCGAGCCGAAGTCGGGCTTGAGCACGATTCCGACGGTCAGGGTGATCCAGTAGGACCGCTCGAACGGCACCAGCAGGCCGACGACCTCGGCGATCGCGACGCACAGGGTCAAGCGCAGCGCGGCGATCCAGGTCAGCGGGCCGGAGGCGAGCGAGCCGGCCCAGGTCCGCAGGCGCCGGTGCCACGGCGTCGGCTCGCGGCGCTTCCGGTCGTCGCCCTTGCCGATCCGGACCAGGCCCGCGTACAGCGCGGCGAGCACCGGGTCGCTTTCGTCTTCGGGTGCCGGCGGCGGTTCCGGCAGCGGCTGGCTGGCCAGCACCGTCGCGGACAACGCGACGAAGTGGTCGATGACCTCCGGCGGCGTGCGGCGCCCGGCGTTGACCATCGCGACCGACGCCTCGACCGCGGGCGTCGTCGCGGAGAGCAGGTTGAGCAGCTGGCGGTAGGCGGCGTCGCGGCCGGACAGCCACGAACGCGCGGTCAGCAGCTGGTCGTAGGCGGTGTTCATGGCCGTGGTCAGCCGGTGGCGGGCCACCCGCGAGACGGCTTCGTCGGTCGCCGAGAGCATCGCGGCCAGCTCGACGTAGACGTGCGCGACGGCGGTGCGTTCGGGGCTGGTCGCCCGGAACGTCCAGCTGACCAGCGCCACCAGGAGGCTCCAGACGGCACCGAGGCAGAAGTAGCCGAGCAGGATCTCGACGCGGACGCCGGTCGCGTGCTGGCCGGTGCCGAGGACGGCGAACACGAACATCTGCAGCCCGGCGACCGAGGCGTTGCTGCCCGCCGCGCTGATCAGCGCGGACACCGCGGCGACCAGGATCACCGCGGGCACGGACAGCGCGGGCGTGCCGCCGGTGACGAGCCCGACGACGTAGCCGGCCGTCGCCGCGAGGGTCGCGCCGCCCAGGCGCCGCGCGCGGTAGCGGTAGGGCCCGGCCGACTCGGACAGCACGGCGGGCAGGGCGCCGGTCGAGACGAGCGCGCCGACGGCGATGTCGCCCGCCGCGTACCCCACCGCGAGCGGCACGGCCAGGGCGATGACCGCGCGGGCGACCATGTTCCAGGGCACCGGGACCGGCTTGCTGCGCAGGAGCTGGGTCAGCCAGTGCGGCGCGGCGAGGTCGGGACGCGGCGTGCTCACGCCCCCATCTTGACCTACGCTGCCCGAGACGATTAATTATCAACCTGTCAACAACGTGGGAGGTTCCGGTGGGCCGCAAGTACTCCTTCGAGGTCAACCGCACGAGCAGTGCGCCACCGGAGGCGTTGTTCGAGCGCGAAGCCGACGGGCCGCGCTGGGCGGAGTGGGGAAAGCCACTCATCGTGCAGGCCCGCTGGAAGCGTCCGGGACCCGGCGTCGGCGCCGTCCGCGAGGTCGGCCTCTGGCCGGTGCTGATCCGCGAGGAGACGGTCGAGTACGAGCCCGGCCGCAAGCACGTCTACACGTTCTTCGGCGCCAACCCGATCAAGGACTACCGCGCCGAGGTGCTCCTGACGCCCACCGCCGACGGCGGCACGCACCTGCGCTGGACCGGGTCGTTCACCGAGCCGGTCAAGGGCAGCGGCCCGATCCTCGCAGCCGGACTCGAACGGGTGATCAAGCTCTTCTCCGGCAAGCTGGTCAAGGCGGCGGAAACAGGACGCTGACCTGGGTGGTCCCGGCCACATAAGATCAGGCGACGCAACTTCACCCCACCCTCCGACGTCACTCGTTCGGGTAGTCTTTACTACGCGAAAGGGGGACGCGGGATGAAGCGCGTCGCAGCCGTGGTCGTCGCCGCGGCATTGGCACTGACCGCCTGTTCGACGAGCGGGCCGACCCCAAGGGGTTCCGGCACCAGCGAGCCCAACCCGGCCCCGGGCGGCGGCCCCGGGGGCACGGCGCCGGCGCCGTACCCGTTCGGCACGGTCCAGCAGAAGGCACCCGCGGTGGCGAACGGCGAGGTCCCGGTCGTCAAGCGGATCGCGACCGACAAGCCGTACGTCTTCCTGACCATGGACGACGGCGCGGTGAAGGACCCCGACGCGCTGAAGCTGATGCAGCAGAACGGGACGCACCCGGTGCTGTTCCTGAACGAGAAGTACGTGAAGGGCCACGAGGCCTACTTCAAGCAGATCCTCGACGCCACCGGCGCGACGCTCGGCGACCACACGGTCGACCACCCGAACCTCAAGGGCAAGCCGTTCGAGTTCCAGCGCAAGGAGATCTGCGACGACGCCGACGACTTCCAGAAGAGCCTCGGCGTGCGGCCGTCGCTGTTCCGGCCGCCGTTCGGCATCTACGACCAGAACACCCAGCGCGCGGCGGCCGCGTGCGGCATGCGCGTCGCGGTGCTGTGGACGGCCGCGGTCAACGACGGGCACGTCCAGTTCCAGGCCGGCGACAAGCTCAAGCCCGGTGACATCGTGCTGATGCACTTCCGGAAGACCTTCAAAGAGGACTACACGGCGTTCGTCGAGCAGGCCAAGAAGGACGGGCTGACTCCCGTCCCCCTGGCCGACTTCCTGGGTTAAAGCACGACGGTCGGCGTCACGACCGTCCGGCGGCACGAGACGTCGCCGAGGTGCACGAGGATCTGCGTCGTCCCGCGCGGCACGTTGTCCAGCACGAACCGGCCGCCTTCGTCGGCGGTCGTGGACGACGTGCCGTGCTCGGCGACCCGGACCTCGACGCCGTACTGCCCCGCCGGCACCAGCCAGCCGTCGATGCGGTGCAGCTTGCCCATCTTGGTCAGGTTGATCATCACGGTCAGGTCGCTGACGGTGAAGGTGATCGTCCCGGTGCCGCCGCCGCGCACGCCGGCGAGGGTGTCCAGCCGCTCCCAGCGCGCGACCTCGACGTCGAGGTCTTCGAGCGCGAGCGCGAACTGGACCCGCTGCACCAGGTCGTCCGGTGGCGGGTCCAGTTCGTCGAGGAAGCGGCCGACGTCGGCCAGGATCAGTTCGTCGGAAAAGGCCTCGCCCGGCGTTCCGAGGTCGTTCATCGGCTTCCCCCTTCACTGGCGAGGAGATCGCGCATCTGGTCGAGGCAGCGCCCCCTGGTCGGTCCGACGCTGCCGCGTGGCATGCGCAGCGCCTCGGCGACGAGCTGGTACTCCGCCCGGCCCGCGAGCACGGTCAGCCGGAGCAGTTCCTGACAGCGGTGGGGCAGCCGGACGAAGGCGCGCCAGACCCGGCGGTCGCGGTCGGCGCGGACGGCTTCGTCTTCGGGTGCCGGTTGGGTGCTCGGCATGGCTTCGGCGACTTCGTCGCTCAGCGGCACGGGCTGGATGCGGCGGCCGAACGGGTGGGTGGCCTCGCGCCGGGTCGTCGTGATGAGCCAGGCGGCGAGGGCCTTGGGGTCGCGGAGCTTGCCGAGCTGGCTGAAGAGGGCGAGCCACACGGTCTGGACGACGTCCTCGGCGACCGAACGGTCGAGGCCGTTGGCCCGGGCGACGTGCCAGACGAGCGGGGTCAGCTCGGCGACGAGGCGGTCCATCGCCCGGCGGTCACCGTCCCGGGCGGCCTGCATGCACGCGGCGTGCAGCTCGGCGCCGGTCAAGCCCTCCCAAGGCGGGTCAACCTCTGTGGTTTGCACGTCGGTCACGGTATCTGCCCCTCTTCGGAAAAGTCTTCGAGTCGGCATCGGCAGTATCGCGGGTCCTTCGGGGGGAAGGAGCGTGCAGGTGGATCTCGGATACATCAGTCAACTTACTTGGTCGGTCGCGCTTCCGGTCAATGACGACTGGGGGAGGCACCGGCCGACGCGGGCGGGTGAACCCGCGCCGACCGATACTCCCCTCCCTCAAGGGCCCGCTCCCCAACGGGCCCCGCCGGATGTCCCCTCCCCCGAAAGGCACCCGGCCGACGGTGTCCGGTAGCCCCCTCGGCTCCCGGTCACCGCGCATTTCCGAACCCGGCACCCCCTGCCGTGTTCCTCTCTCCGTGCGTGGCTGCTCCACAGGACGCAGTGGCGGGAGGGCCAGATACACGAACGGCGAACTTTTTTTGAAGATCGACGCAGTGCCGCTAAGCGATCACGGGGAGTGCCAGGTTGCGCGCCCAGCGGGCGTATCCGGCGGGTCCGGGGTGGAAGTTGTCGCTCGCGAACGCCGTGGGGTCGAGCAGGGCGGGGTCCATCGGGACGTGCCGGACGCCGGGGACGCGGGCCAGCGCCGCGGCCGCTTCGTCGAGCGCGGCCGAACGCGCGGAAAGGACGTCTCGCAGCGGCCGCGGCAGGGCCGGGAACCGCGCCATCGGCGGCACCCCGGCCAGGACGACGTCGACCGGGCCGAGCCGCCGTCGCAGCTCGACGACCAGGCTCAGCAGGTCACGGCGGTAGCCCGCGGCCGTCCGGAGTTCGATGGTGTCGTTGACGCCGAGGGCGATCACCACCAGGTCGGCCGGGTGGACCAGCGGGACCAGTTCGTCGCGGACGGTCCTCGCGTTGGCGCCGGTCCGGCCGACCGCCTGCCAGCGCACGGCCCGGCCGCCGCGGGCCAGCTCGCGGGCGAGGCAGCCGGTGAGCGCTTCCTCGTGGGTGGCGGCGCCGACGCCGTCCACCGTGGACTCGCCGAGCACGGCCAGGCGGAACGGCTCGCCGTTCCCCGGCACGAGCCCTTCGGTCGGGCCCGCCGCACCGGGCAGCCGCGGGGTCTTCCGCTTGACGTACAGGGCTTGCGCGAGGATCACCATGTTCTCGAAGCTAGCGGTGCGCGAAGGCCGTCGACGACGACCGCGACGACCTTGGCCGCTCGGGCGTCCCACTCCGCCTCGGGGATCCGGGACAACGCGCCGAGCAGCAGGATGACGTCGGCGGCGTCGACCTCTTCGCGCACCTCACCGGCGGCTTTGCCGCGCTCGAGCACCGACTCGAGGGCGTCGTCGAGCCGGTGGTGCTGGTCCGCGTACAGGTCCTGCCAGGCCGACGCCTCGATCGCCGCCATGACCCCGCGTTTCACCCGCGCGTACTCGACCAGCCGCGCCAGCCAGTGGGTCAGGGCCACCAGCGGTGCGTGCTCGGCCAGCAGCGGGGCCACGGCGTCGACGAGCTGGGTGAGCTCGCTGCGGTACACCTCCGCCAGCAGGTGCTCGCGGGTCGGGAAGTGCCGGTAGAGCGTGCCCTGCCCGACGCCGGCCGCCTTGGCGACCGCGTGGAGCTTCAGCTCGGCGGCCGCGCCGTTGGACCGGCTCAGCTCGGCCCGCGCGGCCTCGACGATCCGGTCGCGGTTGGCGACCGCGTCCGACCGGCGCTCACGACCCGTCACAACACCTCCCGACAGCGAAGTGGACAACTGTCCGGTACGTTCGGAGGCGTAACCGGACAACTGTCAGCTTAGTGGAGGAGACCGCGATGAGCGGAGTGGACGGCAAGGTCGTCGCCATCACCGGCGCGAGCAGCGGCATCGGCGCGGCGACCGCGGAAGAACTCGCGGCCCGGGGTGCGGCGGTCGTGCTGGGCGCACGGCGGACCGATCGGCTCGACGCACTGGCCGAGCGGATCCGGGCCGGCGGCGGCCGGGCGGAGGCGCGGGCCGTCGACGTCACGAAGCGCGCCGACCTCGAGCGGCTGATGAGCCTCGCGGTGGACCGCTTCGGCCGCCTCGACGTCCTGGTCGCCAACGCCGGCGTCGCGCGGATCGCCCCGGTCGGCGACCTCGACGTCGACGACTGGGACGCGATGATCGACGTCAACCTGCGCGGCGTGCTGAACGGCATCGCCGCCGCGCTGCCGGTGTTCCGCCGCCAGGGCCGCGGGCACTTCGTCACGACGGTGTCGACGTCGGGGTTGAAGATCGTGCCGGGGCAGGCCGTCTACGCGGGCACGAAGAACGCCGTGCGCACGCTGCTGGAGGCCCTGCGCCAGGAGTCGACCGACGGGGTCGTCCGCACGACGTCCGTCTCGCCCGGGTACGTCCGCACCGAGCTCCTCGACCACATCGAGGAGCCCGGGCAGCGCGACCAGGCCCAGCAGGCCATGGCGGCGCTGGGCATCGGCCCCGACGCCGTGGCGCGGGCGATCGCGTTCGCCGTCGAGCAGCCCGACGACGTCGAAATCGGCGACCTCACCATCCGGCCCGCCCGGCAGGGTTAGGCGTTCTTCTCGTCGCGGAGCTTGTGCCAGCGCTCGTACATGCCGTTGAGCTCCACGAGCATGAACGACAGGAAGTCCCGCATCTCGGCGAGCCGCTGCCCGGCGGGCGTGTCCTCGCCGAGGGCGTCCATGCCGTTCTCGGCCGCGTCGCGCCACATGGTGATCATGCGGTCGCGCTTGAGGAACGTGGCGTACCAGAGGTCGTCGTAGAGGCGGTAGTGGTCGCGGCGCTCGCCGGGTTCGCGCTCCTTGGCGACCAGGCCGATCTGCTCGAGGAAGCGCACGGCGCCGGAGATGGCCGCCGGGCTGACCGACAGCTGCGAGGCGAGGTCGGCCGCGGTCAGCCGGCCTTCGTCGGTGGTCATCAGCGCGGCGAACACCCGCGCGGCCATGCGTTGCATCCCGATCTGCGAGAGCACGAGCGCGAGGCTCTCGACGTACCGGCGGACGGCGTCCTCATCCCGCTTCGTGTCAGGCGTCGTCATCCGGTCATCCTCTCGTACCACCCCAGCAAGATCACTCCATCTAGACATTTTCTTAACTTCACAACTTTGTGAAACCAGTGTAGCTTCCGAAGCATGGAAAACGCCATCGCGATCTCCGGCCTGCACAAAGCGTTCGGCCGGACTAAGGCCTTGGACGGCCTTGATCTGCAGGTACCCGCTGGGGAGGTGCACGGTTTCCTGGGCCCGAACGGCGCCGGGAAGTCGACCACCGTCCGGGTGCTGCTCGGCTTGCTCCACGCGGACTCGGGGGATGTCCGGCTGCTCGGCGGCGACCCCTGGAAGGACGCCGCGAGCCTGCACCACCGCTTGGCCTACGTGCCCGGCGACGTCAACCTCTGGCCCAACCTCTCCGGCGGCGAGGTGATCGACCTGCTCGGGCGCCTGCGCGGCGGCCTCGACGAGAAGCGCCGCGCCGACCTCGTCGAGCGGTTCGACCTCGACCCGAAGAAGAAGGGGCGGACGTACTCGAAGGGCAACCGGCAGAAGGTCGCCATCGTCGCCGCGCTCGCGTCCCGGGTCGACCTGCTGATCCTCGACGAACCGACGTCCGGCCTCGACCCCCTGATGGAGGCGACGTTCCAGTACGCCATCCAGGAGGAGCGCGAGCAGGGCCGGACCGTGCTGCTCTCCAGCCACATCCTCGCCGAGGTCGAAGCCCTGTGCGACAAAGTCAGCATCATCCGCAACGGCAAGACCGTCGAGTCGGGCACGCTCGCCGAGCTGCGGCACCTGACCCGGACGTCGATCACCGCCGAGCTGGCCGGCCCGCCGAACGGCCTGACGAAACTGGCGAACATCCACGACCTCAAGGTCGAGGGCAACCGCGTCCGGTTCGACGTCGAAACGCGCTCGCTCGACGAGGCCCTGCGCCACCTGACCGAGGTCGGCGTCCGGAGCTTGGTCAGCCAGCCGCCGACGCTGGAAGAGCTGTTCCTGCGGCACTACACCACCGAGGCGAGCGCGAAATGACCGCGACCCTTTCGCGCGCCGAAGCCGACGTCGCGCCGGCCCACGAGCTGGCCGGCACCTGGCACCTCACCCGGCTCGCGCTGCGCCGCGACCGCGTGGTCCTGCCGATCTGGATCGTGCTGCTCAGCATCGTCCCCGCCAGCACGGTCAACACCTTCACGCAGTTCTACCCGACCGTCGCCGACCGGCTGGCCCTGCAGGCCGGCGCGAACACGAACCCGTCGTACGCGCTGCTCTACGGGCCGCCGTTCGACCTGACCACGGCCGGCGGGTTCATCGCCTGGCGCATGTGCGGGTTCCTCGCGCTGCTGACCGGGCTGATGGTGGTCTTCACGGTCACCCGGCACACGCGCGCCGAGGAGGACACGGGCCGCGCGGAACTGCTCGCGTCCGCGGTCGTCGGCCGGTACGCGGCGCTGACGGCGTCGCTGCTCGTGGCCGGCGGGGCGAGCGTGCTGATCGGGCTGGTCCAGGCGGTCAGCATGATCGGCGCCGGCCTGCCCGCGGCGGGTTCGGTCGCCTTCGGCGCGTCGGAAGCGTTGGCGGGCCTGGTGTTCACGGCCGTCGCGGCGGTCGCCGTCCAGCTCGCCGAGTACTCGCGCACGGCCAACGGGATCGGCACCGCCGTCGTCGGCGCGGCCTTCCTGCTGCGCGGTGCCGGAGACTCCACTGTGGACGCTCGCTGGCTGTCGTGGCTCTCGCCGATCGGCTGGGTGCAGCAGGTCCGCGCGTTCGCGGGCGAACGCTGGTGGGTCCTGCTGCTGCCGGTGGCCCTCACGCTCGTCGTCGGCGCGGCCGGGTACTGGCTGCTCCCCCGCCGCGACGTCGGCGTCGGCATCCTGCCGCCGCGGCCGGGCCCGGCGCGGGCGGCGGCGAGCCTGCGGTCCCCGCTCGCGCTCGCCTGGCGGCTGCACCGCGGCCCGCTGCTCGGCTGGACCGTCGGCACGGCCGTGGTCGGCGCGGTGTTCGGCTCGATCGCCAGCGGCATCGGCGACCTCGTCGGCTCGAGCCCGCAGGCACAGGAGATCTTCGAACGGCTCGGCGGCAGCCACGCGCTGACGCAGGCGTTCCTCGCCGCGATGGCCGGGATGTTCGCCATGGTCGCGTCGCTGTACGGCGTCCAGGCCGTGCTGCGAATGCGGGGCGAGGAGACGGCGAACCGCCTGGAACCGGTGCTGGCCACCAGCGTCGGCAGGCTGCGCTGGGCGGGCAGTCACCTGGTGTTCGCCTTCTTCGGCACGGCGTTGCTGCTGCTGGCCGGCGGCGTGTTCATGGGCCTGGCCAACGGCCTGCGCACGCACGACGTCGGCGGCTCGATCGGCGACGCGCTGTCCGGCATGCTCGTCCAGCTGCCCGCGGCCTGGGTGGTCGTCGCGCTGGCGGTGGCGATCTTCGGGCTGCTGCCCGCGTACTCGGCGGCGGCGTGGGCGGTCGGCGCGCTGGCGCTGCTGCTCAGCCTGTTCGGCCCGGTCGTGAACCTGCCGCAGGCGGTGCTGGACATCTCGCCGTTCCAGCACCCGCCGAAGCTGCCCGGCCAGGAGCTCGTCGCGACCCCGCTCGTGTGGCTCATGGCGGTCGCGGTCGTCGCGCTGGTCGCCGGGCTCGCCGGCTGGCGGCGCCGGGACGTCGGCTAGCGCGGCCGGATCTCCCGGTCGGGCCCGGCCACGACCTGAGCCTGCGGCCCCGCCTTCCCGCAGGCGGGGCCGCCCGGTTCGGTGAAGGCCGGGGTGACGACCGTGGTGTGCGGCTTGCCGTCGTCGAAGCGGACGGTGACCTTGACCGGCTCGGCCCGCAGGCCGGGAATGTCGGCGAAGCCCTGCAGGCCCCCGGTCGCGTCGTCGGGCCGCAGGTCCACCCGGCGCGTGACGCACTGGTCGCCCCAGCAGGCGTCGAGCGTGGCGCGGGTGATGCCCGCCGGGTCCGGGACGGTCAGGCCGATGCCGATCGGCGTGCCGATCGCCAGGCACGCGACCTCCGGCGCCGAGCACCCGGCCACGAGCACGACCGCCGCGATCCACGGAATCCTTCGCATACCGACCAGACGGAGTCAGCGGCCGGCCGGTTGCCTCCTCAGTCGCGCCACCCGCTGGTCAGCGGCAACGCGGGCGTCGTCGAGGTCGGGGTGGCCGAAGTCGGCGATGGCGGTGTCACGGTCACTTGGACGACGCTCGTGGTGGTGGACGGCGCCGGCGTGTCGACCGAGGTGACGGTGGACGGCGGCACGGAGGCGGTCACGGTGACCGGCACGGCGGGAACGGTGCTGGTCGGCGGGGCGACGACGACGTTTTCGGCGGGCCGGGGTGCCGTCCGGCCGGCGACGAGCAGCGCGGCCACCAGCAACCCGGTGGCAAAACCCGCCAGCCCGGTCACCGCGGCGGAGTCCCAAGCAGTACGGCGACCCATCCCGGCACCCCCTCGCCACGCGCAGCGCAGGTTCGAGGACTAACTCGCGTTGATCATATCTTCTGTTACAGAACGTGCACCTTGAGTCTAGTTGACGCAACTTTGTTGAGCGTGGCACGTTGGGATCATGGGGGCACTGGGGAACCGCGACTTCCGCCGGCTCTGGCTCGCCGACCTGGCGAGCCAGCTCGGCAGCCGGATCGACGTGCTGGCGGTCCCCCTGCTCGCCACCACGGTGCTCGGCGCTTCCGTCTTCGAGGTCTCCCTGCTGCGGACCGCGGAAACCCTCCCCTACCTGGTGCTCGGCCTGCAGGTCGGCGCGTGGTGCGACCGGGTGCGCCACCGCCCGCTGCTGATCGCGGCCGACGTCGGGCGCGCGGTTCTGATCGCATCGATCCCGGTGGCCGCGCTGTTCGGCGTGCTCGGGCTGGCCCACCTGCTGGTCGTCGTGCTCGGGGTCGGGCTGTTCGGGGTGTTCTTCGACATCGCCCACCAGACCTACGTGCCGCGACTGGTGCCGCCCGGGCAGCTGCCGGACGCGAACGCGCGCCTGCAGACGAACCTGTCGATGGCGGCGGTCGCCGGCCCCGGCCTGGCCGGGCTGATCATCCAGGCGCTCGGCAACGCCGCGGCACTGGCCGTCGACGCCGTCAGCTACCTCTGGTCGGCGCTCTGGCTACGCCGGATCGAGACCCCGGACGTGCGGCCCGAGCCCGGGCCGCGCCGGCTGTGGCGCGAGATCGGCGACGGCCTGAAGGTGGTCCGCGGCGACCGCGTGCTGCGGGCGATCAGCCTGCACGGCGCGGTGTCCAGCCTCTTCCAGTCCGTGCACCTCGCCATCGTGATCGTCTTCCTCGCGCGCGACGTCGGGCTCTCGGCGTGGGCGATCGGGCTGCTCGGCACGTCGACGCTGACCGGTGCCCTCGCCGGCGGGCTGACCGCGCAGCGCATCGGACGGCGGATCGGCGGTGCGCGGGCGCTGGTGGGTGCGGCCGTGCTCTACGGCGTGGCGTACCAGCTCTACCCGTTCACCGGACCGGGCTGGGCGCTCGCGTGCTACGTCGTCGCCGGGTTCTTCGCGTCCTTCGGCGTCATCGTGCTGAACGTGTTCGAGATGAGCTTCCAGCAGGCCGTCGCGCCCCCGGCGCTGCTGGGCCGGGTCAACTCGATCACGCACACGCTGATCCTCGGCGCGGTCCCGCTCGGCAGCCTCCTCGGCGGCGCCCTGGCCAGCGCGTTCGGCATGCGGGTGACGCTGCACGTCGCCGCGGCCGGCGTCCTCGCGTCGGCCGCGTTCCTGGTGTGGTCGCCGCTGCGGAAGCTGCGCGACCTGAACGGCGTCTCAGCGGGCGGGTCTTAACTTCGAGGCCATGGACGAAAGCGCGCGGGCCGGCCGGCTGGCCGAGGCGGCCCATTCCGCGTGGAAGGCCGGAAACCCGGCCCGGGCGCGGCGGCTCCTCGACGTCATGGCCTCGACGGTCCCCGAGCCCGTCGCGCGGCCCCAGGCAGGTCGGCTGCGCGGGCTGATCGAGCTGTACAGCGGCAACCTCGCCGCGGCGCAGGACCACCTGACGCGGCTCGCGGGTCACGTGGAGCCGAGCCACGCCGCGCGCCTGCTGTTCCTGGCCATCGACGCGGCCCACCACCGCGACCGCTGGGACGACGTCCTCGAGCTGGCGAAGCGGATCACGGCGCTGCCGTGCGAACCCGGCTTCCACGTCCTGGCCGAGCTGCTCGCCGGCGACCGCGAGACGCCGGACCCGTGGCAGATCCTCGACGCGGTACCGGACACGCTCACCGAGCGGCACGCGCACCGCTGGCTCGTCACGATGGCGATCAGCCGCCGCGGCCCGCACCGGCAGGCGACCCGGGAGTTCGGGCTCGTCGCGGCGGAACGGTTGCGCGCCAACGGAATCCTCGCCCTGCACGCGGTGCTGCTGGTCTGGCTGGCGGACCTCGAACTCGACCTGGGCCGCTGGGCCGACGCGCAGGCGCACGCGGAGGAGGCCCTGCGCACCGCGGCCGAGCAGCACGTGACGTCGGCCGACGCCCACGCGGTCCTGGCCCGGCTCGCGGCCCTGCGCGGGGACGCCACGGCGTGCCGCCGGTACGCGGAGCGCGTGCTGCGCGCGGCGCCGGCCCAGGACAACGCGCTGGCTGCGGCCCAGGCCCGGTGGGCAGTGGGCTCGCTGCACCTCTCGCGCGGCGAATTCGCCGAGGCGGCCGAACGGCTTTCGGCACTCGGGCACCGGGACGTGGTCGCTGCCGCGGCGATCGACCGCGCCGACACGGAGTCGGCCCGGGCCGCCGCGCCGGGCCACCGGGACGTCGCCGCTGCGGCGATCGACCTGCCCTTCGAGCAGGCGCGCAGGCGGCTCCGGGAGGGGCAGCGGCTGCGCCGGGAAAAGCGCGTCACCGAGGCGAAAGGTCCGCTGCGGGCCGCGCTCGAGACGTTCGAAAGCCTCGGCGCGGCCGAGTGGGCGGCGACCGCGGGCCGGGAGTTGCGCGCGACCGGGGCGGCCGTGCCGGGGACCGGGCAGCTGACGACGCAGGAGCGTCAGGTGGCGGAGCTGGCGGCGGCCGGGCTGTCGAACCGGGAGATCGGCGCGCGGCTGTTCCTCAGCCCGCGGACCGTCGGCTACCACCTGTACAAGCTGTTCCCGAAGCTCGGCATCGCCAGCCGGGCGCAGCTACGCGACGTCGCCTTCTCCGGCTGACGCGCGCAGCCCGTCGACGACCACGCGCACCAGGTGGCGGCTGCCCGGCGAATACCGCTCGACGGCCAGGCAGCCGACGATGAGCGCCCGCAGGTCGTCGCCGTCGATGTCCCGTCGGACGGTGCCGGCTTCCTGGGCGCGGGCAAGCAGTTCCGCCAGGGCCGCGCGGAACTCGTCGCCCGCGCCGGCCTTGAAGGCGTGCCCGCTCGACTCGGCGAGGGCGTCGCAGATGGCGCGGTTGAGCGAAGCCTGCTTGATGACGCGGACGAAGTAGTCGAGGAAGACCTCGCCGGGGTCCGCGGCGCCGGTGAGCCCGCGGGCCTCTTCGGCGAACTGCTCGATGCGCTCGAGCACGACGGCCTGGAAGAGCGCTTCCTTGCTGGGGAAATGCCGGTAGACGGTGCCGGCGCCGACGCCGGCCAGCCGCGCGATGTCGTCCAGCGGCACGGCGAGCCCGTCGGCGGCGAACGCCTCTTCGGCGGCAGCCAGGACCTTGGCCCGGTTGCGCCGCGCGTCCGCGCGCATCTTCTCCATGTTCGTCTCCTCGTTGACAACCGGAACGCGCGCTCCGTATCGTCGTAAGCGGGTGCACCGTTCCGATTCAACGTCCAGTCTTCCAGGAGAATTCCGATGCCACGCACCGTGCCCGAAATCGCCACCCGCGTCCGGGAAGGGATGTCCACGCTGGACACCACGCCGTTCGCGGACCTCTTCGCCGCCGACGCCGTGTACGAGCTGCCGTTCCTCGGTCAGCGCACCGAAGGCCGGGACGCGATCGTCGCGGAACTCGACGCGGCCGGTGTGCGGGCGCGCGCCCTGGGCGTGACGGAAGCCCAGGTCACGGCGCAGGTGACGGAATCCGGGTTCGTTCTCGAACTCGCGGTGTCCGGCCGGCCGTCGTCGGTCGGCGTGGTCACGGTGGCCGGCGGGGAGATCACGGCCTACCGCGACTACCCGAACCTCTCCCTCGCCTCGCTGCGCACGCGCGAGGTGTTCGACCGCTTCCTGGCCGCGAGCGTCGAAAACCGCTGGGACGACCTCGCCGACTGCTACGCCGAAGACGTCGTCCTCGAAATGCCGTTCACGCTGCCCGGAGCACCGCGGGTGACCCACGGCCGCGAGGAGCTGCGCCGCCGGTTCCGCCGCGCGGGCGCGGCCCGCCGCGTCACGAAGGCCGGCAACGTCGTGGTGCACGAGACGGCCGATCCGGCGGTGCTCGTCGCCGAGTTCGACCTCCACCAGGAAATGGGCGGCGAAAGCTTCGTCGTCCCCTACGTGATGGTGATGACCGTCGAGGACGGCCTGATCGCGCACACCCGCGACTACACCGACACCGCGGCCGCGGCGGACCGGCTCAAGGCGTGGTCGCCTGCTGGGACGCCGGCGGGATGAACAGGCGCTCGAACGTGCTGACGCCGTAGTCCCACACCCCCGGCACCAGCAGCACCGCCAGCACCGCGAACACCGGGAAGACGAGCCGCTTCTCGACCTTCTTGCCGGTCTTGAACCGCAGGGCCTTCGGCGGGCCCAGCTCGTACCAGGTCTCGCCGGCGATGGGGATCGGGAAGAGGAACGGGCAGCCGGACTCGGTCAGCGCGTCGCCGAGGCAGTGGGTCAGGCAGCCGGCCGCCACCGCGACGCCCAGCCAGCCCGTGATGGACGCCAGCTCGCCGGCCCGGTCGGGCGGCGCCGTGAAGAACCACCAGGCGATCGCGGCGCCGCTCACCGGCAGCAGCCAGTCGCCCAGCGCACCTTCGGCCAGCATCAGCCCGAAGACCACCACGCCGACGACGGCCCACGGACCGCCCGCCTCGGTGCCCCACGACGTCAACGCGCCGAGGCCGGCCGCGAACAGGACCGTGTGGGACAGGTGGCGGTGCTGGCCCGTCACCTTCTCGTCGCGCGGGCCCTTCGTCAGCGCGTAGAACGCCGCCGAGACGCGGCGCAGCAGCCACGACAACGCGCCCGTCAGCCAGCCGAGGAGCTTGGACGCGCTCGCGCCGGGGTGGTCCAGGTCGGGCAGCAGGGCGAAACCCGCCGTCGTGGCGGCGAAAACCACCGCCTGGTGCACCGAACCCGCCCCGACCGCGGGCGCCAGGGCCAAGCCCGCGCACCAGCCGGTCAGGGCGTGCGTCCGCCCCATCATCGTGCCGCCCCCAAGGTCCCCGCACCGAACTCGGTCCGCGGAACCGTAGCGGGCGGTCAGGCTTGGGGGTCCTCCGACACGCTCAGGTGTTCGGCCACGCCGGTGAGCTCGATCACGCGGCTCACGGCGGGGCTCGGGACGACCTCGAGCTCGACGTCCTGCTCGCCGGCCTGGCGTTGTGCGCGCAGCACCACGTTCAGCGCGGAGGAATCGAAGAAGGTCACCCCGGTCAGATCGGCCACGACCCGCTGCGCCCGCTTGTCCGCGATCAGCCCCGCCAGGGCCTCCTGCAGCTGCGGGCTGGTCAGCAGGTCGAGCTCGCCGGTGACCACCACCCGGGGCTCCGTCGCGTCGGTGTCCAGCGTGATGCCGAACCCGGGCGGGGTGGCGTTCTGGTCGGCTGCGGGCATGCAGTTTCTCCTCGTCAGGCGCTGCTCCTGCGCCGGGTACGCGCCTGTTGTCTCAAGCGGCAACCGTGTCACCGTGCCTTCCCAAGCTCTCGCGGGGCACGGTCAAGGCAACTCCGGGGCCAACCCTAACCCAGGAAGCGGCCGAGCCCGCCACGGCCGCCGCCCTTTCGCGCGGACTGTTCACGTGCGATCGGATCCTGCCTGGTCAGTGCGCACTCACGGCCTTCCGCGCCGCCCGCCGCTGGCGCAGGAACAGCTGCCGCCGTTCGATCTCGCCGAGGCCGCCCCAGATGCCGTAGGGCTCCTGTACCGTCATCGCGTGCGTGCGGCACTGGGCCAGGACCGGGCAGGTCTGGCAGATGGCCTTGGCCCGGGACTCGCGCCGCTCCCGCGCCGAACCCCGTTCGTTGTCCGTGTGGAAGAAAAGGCTGCTGTCCGCGCCCCGGCACGAACCGCGCAGCTGCCATTCCCACTCTTCAGCAACCACGTTGGGCAGCCGGCTGACGTCAGCCATGTCGTCCCTGCCTTTCCCAGGTCAATCATGTCGATCGCTACATGCCCGCCGGTGCAGCGGATCAAACCCGGGTTTGGTTTGCTCACCCCACGGGCATCTCGCGACCGGGCGTGAAGAGGACACCGCCGAACCCTGGAGCGCGAGCCGGAGAAAGGAACAACCGTGGAGGACAACGCCCCGCTCGTGCCGGAAGGCGCGCAGGTCATCGAGGTGCGGACGGCCGCGATCCCGCACGTCGTGCCGACGTTGCGCACCATCGTGGCGGACATCGCGATGCGCCAGGACTTCGACTTGGACGCCGTCGAGGACCTCCGGATGGCGGTGGACGAAGCCTGCTCGCTGCTGCTCCCCGCCAGCTCGGACGGCAAGCTGACCTGCACGTTCTCGTGGAACGGGCCGCGCATCGAGGTTTCGGTTTCGGTCTTTTCGGACACTCCGGACCACGAAGACGACACCGGCCTGTCGTGGCAGCTGCTCACCGCGCTCGCGACGTCGGCCCAGCGCACGGTGACGCCCGAGGACGGCCGCTACCTGTCCCGGGTCGACCTCGTCCGGGAGAGCCAGGCGGCGGACTCGTGACCGACCCCGCCGAGCGCGGCGAGGACGCTCTCGACGTCGGCGCCCTGTTCACCCGGCTCGCCGCGTTGCCGGCCGGCTCCCCGGAGCGGGAGACCATCCGGGACACGCTGGTGCGCGGCCACCTCGAGCTGGCGCGCAACCTCGCCCGGAAGTTCCGCAACCGCGACGAGGCGATGGAGGACCTGGTCCAGATCGCCACGGTCGGGCTCATCCACGCCGTCGACCGGTTCGACCCCGGCCAGGGCACCGACTTCCTGGCCTTCGCCGTCCCCACCATCTCCGGCGAGCTGCGCCACCACTTCCGGGACAACAGCTGGTCGGTGCGGGTGCCGCGGCGGCTCAAGGAGCTGAACGCCAACATCTCCGCCGCGCGCGAGGAGCTCACGGTGCAGCTTTCGCGCGCACCGAAGCCCAGTGAGATCGCCGCCCGGCTCGGTGTGCCCATCGAAGACGTCTACGAGGGCCTTCGCGCTGGTCAGGGCCGCTACGGCGCGTCGCTCGACCACCTGCTGGAGAACGCGGCGCACACCCGGTTCGGGGCACCGGACGCCGAGCTCGGCCAGGCCGAGCTGCGCGAGGCGCTGCGCCCGATGCTGGAGAGCCTGCCCGACCGGGAGCGCAAGATCGTCGCGCTGCGGTTCGGCTCCGGGATGAGCCAGTCGGACATCGCGCGCCGCGTCGGGGTCTCCCAGATGCAGGTGTCGCGGTTGCTGGCTGCGACCTTGAAGAAGCTGCGTTCGGGCCTGAACGAATCCGAGCTCGCCGACGGCACCTGATTAGCCGTTCGCGCGCGTGGGTACCTCGCGGACGGTACCGGACTCACTGGGAGGGGGACCGATGACGACGTCGAAGCTGCCGCAGCGCCCGGCTGTGCCCGCCGCGCCGCTCACGGTGCTCCTGCCGGCCGACGTCACGGCCCCGGCGCGGGCGCGGCACGAGGTCCGCTCCGCCATGCTCGGCCTGGGGTTCACCGAGCCGCAGCTGGACGACGTGCTGCTGGCGACGTCCGAGCTGGTCACGAACGCCTTCGAACACGGCGAGTGCCCCCAGGCGCTTGAGCTGGCGTACGCGGACGGACGGCTCACGCTGCGGGTGTACGACACCGGTTCCCTGCTGCCCGAGCTGCGGGCGCCGTCGCCGGCGCAGGCCCGCAGCCGGGGGCTCGTCCTGGTCCAGGCGCTGTCGGAGGACTGGGGCTTCGAACGCTGCCCCGGCGGCAAGTTCGTCTGGGCGGTCTTCCGCGTCCCCGGCGCCTGATCAGGGGCCCAGGAGCTCCCGCGCGGCGCCGGTCTCCCCGATCCGCTGCCGGAACGGCTTCCGCTCCAGCGCCTCGACGATCGCGTCCAGCACCCCGCGCAGCGGGTACGGCAGCTCGGCCTCCAGCGCCTCGGACGCCTCGGTCGTCGCCGTCCACTCCGCCTCGATCAGCGGCAGGAGTCCTCGGGTCTTGTCGGTGAGCGACACGATCCGCTGCCGCGCGTCGGCGCCGGGTTCGAGGGCGACGAGCCCGGCGCGGTTCATCTGCGCGACGGTCTGGCTCGCCGCCGAGTGCGTCACGCCCATCTCCGCGGCGAGCTCCCGGATGGCCAGCGGACCGTGCGCGAGCAGCGCCCGCACCACCGGCGAGTACCGCGGGCGGTAGTCGTCGAGACCGATGTCGGCAAGGAACGTCGCGACGTCGGCCTCAAAGATCTCGAGGACGTGCCGCATCCGGGTCCCGAGTCCGTCCGGACCCGACGTCATGGCCATGACGGCCGATCATAGGCGGGGCCGTGTGCTTGGATCGCGGCATGGAGAACCGGAAGATCGCCCGGCTGGGCCGCGAGGTGTCCGTCGTCGGGCTCGGGTGCTGGCAGCTGGGCGCGGACTGGGGCGAGGTCGACGAGCAGGACGCGCTGGCGGTGCTGCACGCGGCCGCCGACGCCGGCGTCACGTTCTTCGACACCGCCGACGTCTACGGCGACGGCCGCAGCGAGCGGCTGGTCGGCCGCTTCGCCGCCGGGCGCGACGTGTTCGTGGCGACCAAGATGGGCCGCCGGGTCGAGCAGGTGCCGGAGAACTACGTCGCGGCGAAGTTCCGCGAGTGGAACGACCGGTCGCGCCGCAACCTCGGCGTCGACACGCTCGACCTCGTCCAGCTGCACTGCCCGCCGACGCCGGTGTACTCGTCGGACGCGGTGTACGACGCACTGGACGAGATGGTCGCCGAAGGCCGGATCAAGGCGTACGGCGTGAGCGTGGAGACCTGCGAAGAGGCCCTGACGGCGTTGGCGCGGCCGAACGTGGCGTCCGTCCAGATCATCCTGAACTGCCTGCGGCTCAAGCCCCTCGAGCGCGTGCTGCCCGCCGCGGCGGAGGCGGGCGCGGGGATCATCGCGCGCGTGCCGCTGGCGTCGGGCCTGCTGTCCGGGCGCTACACGGCGGCCACGACGTTCGCCGCCGACGACCACCGCACCTTCAACCGCCACGGCGAGGCGTTCGACGTCGGCGAGACGTTCGCGGGCGTGCCGTTCGAGGTCGGGCTGGAGGCGGTCGAGCGGCTGCGCGGGCTGGTGCCCGAAGGGCAGACGCTGGCGCAGTTCGCGTTGCGCTGGATCCTCGACCAGCCGGGCGTGAGCACCGTGATCCCGGGCGCGCGCAACGCTTCGCAGGCCACGGCGAACACGGTGGCGGCTGCGCTTCCGCCGTTGTCCGCGGAGGCGCTCGACGGCGTCCGCGCCACGTACGACGAGCTCGTCCGGCCGCTCGTGCACGATCGCTGGTAGTCCCGGCATGATGGGCCGATGATGACGCCCGAAGAGCTCCTGACGACCACCCGGACGGTCCGCAAGCGCCTGGACTTCGACCGGCCGGTCCCGCTCGACCTGGTGAAACACTGCGTGCAGGTGGCACTGCAGGCGCCGAGCGGCTCGAACACCCAGCGCTGGCAGTGGCTGGTGGTCACCGACGCCGGCCAGCGGGCGGCGCTCGGGCGCATCTACGGCCGCGCGTGCCACGAGTACCTGGCGTCCCCGAACGCGGCGGGCAAGCAGTTCGCCGACGATCCTTCGCGGGCCGCGGTGCAGCAGCGGGTCGGCAGCAGCGTCGAGTACCTGGCCGACCGGATGGGTGATGTCCCGGTGCTGGTGGTCCCGTGCCTGGAGACGGCGTCGGCGGAGCTGCCGGAGGGCAACCAGGCGGGGCTGTGGGCCTCCTTGCTGCCTGCCGTGTGGAGCTACATGCTGGCGGCCCGGTCCGTGACCCTGGGCACGGCGTGGACGACGCTGCACCTGAAGTACGAGCAGGAAGCGGCGGAAGTCCTGGGGCTGCCGAAGAACGTCCACCAGGCGGCGCTCATCCCGACGGCGTTCTACACGGGCGACACCTTCAAGCCGGCCGCGCGGCAGCCGCTGGAAGACGTGCTGCACCTCGACCGCTGGTGAGGCACCGCCCATGAAGGCCTCCTCGCCGGGGCAGGGGGGACGTCGGCGAGGAGGCCTTCACGGCCTTTCGGCGGGCGGGAGGCTCAGCCGGTGTAGGCCTTGAAGATGTTCGTGAACTCGTACTGCGACTGGGAAATCCCGGAGCAGTTCGGGACCGCGCCGCCCCCGGGGCAGCCGCCGTTGTCGCGGCCGACCGACCAGAAGCCGATGCTCGCCACGTGGTTGGCCTGGGCGAACGACAGCAGCTGCCGGGCCGCCGCCTGGTCCGTGATCGGGCCCGTGTCGTTGCGGCCGATCATCGGGGTCAGGCCCAGGAGGCCCTTGATCTCCGAGTCGGACTTCGCCGGCCAGATCGTCTTCAGCTGGCCCAGTGTCGCGGTGGCCGCCGAGACCAGCGCGTCGCCCCAGGAACCGCTGTAGCCGAAGTCCATCAGCATCGGGTTGACCACCACGGTCAACCCGCGCGAAGCCGCGTCCTGCAGGATCTGCACCGAGAACGGGTCCATCCCGTAGTCCTGGCCCTGGATCCGCATCGTGTAGCTGATGTGCGTACCGCGTTGCTGCTGCAGCCTGAGCAGGGCCTGGTTGACCGTCGCGGTCGGGATCGACGCCTCGACGTCGACGTCCAGGCTGTTGCTGCCCACCGCGTCCAGGACCTTCACGTACGCGTCGTAAAGCGCGTCCACCGAGCCGCAGACGTTCTCCAGGTACGGGCCGAGCGCGCCGCCCGTCGCCACCGTGACCCCGCCGCCGAGCGACCGCAACGCGGTGACGTCGTTGATGATCCGCGAATCCAGCAGCGGCACCGTGCCGCCCCACTGCGGGTCGCAGCCGAGGCTGCTGCCGAGCGCGAAGGCGAGCGTGAAGTTCTTCTGGCCGGTCGCGTTCGCCACCGAAACCAGCGACGGCGTCGCCATCGTGATGTCGATGTACGGCGACACGCGCGCACTGCCCCCGCTCGGCGGCGGCGTGGTGGTGGTCGTCGGCGGCGGGGTCGTGGGCGTGGTGGTCGTGGTCGGGGGGGACCGTGGTGCCGGTGCACGGCCGGCCGTTGAGCGTGCAGTTCGCGGGCAGGCCGCTGCCGCTCACGAGGAAACCGAAGCTCGTCGACGCGCCCGCGGCGACCGAGCCGTTGTACTCCCGGTTGGCGAACGAGTGGTGCGTGCCGCTCGGGGTGTCGAGCGCGTCCCAATAGGACCCGAGCGTCGAGCCGGCCGGCAGGTCGAACTCCAGCTTCCAGCTCGTCAACGCGGACGTGCCCGCGCTGATCGTGTACTTGGCCTGGTAGCCGGAGCCCCAGTCGGAGTCCTTGGCGAACGCGGCCGAAGGTGCGGTGGCGGCCGTCGCGGGCGAGACGACGAGCACCGTCGCCGCGGAGAGGATCGTCGCGGCGAGCGCGAGCTTGGCTTTCACGGCACTCCTCTCAGCGCACGGTCAGGGTGAGCCGCTGGATGCCCCAGGCGTCGGCCTGCGCGCCGGGGAGCCAGACGTCGACGATGTCGTCCTTGATCCAGCTGCCGATGTCCGCCGCGTAGCACTCGCCGTAGCCCGGCACCGAGAACCTGGTGCCCCACGGGATGTTCCGCGCGTCGACGGCGCAGAAGCCCGGGCCGGCGTTGTAGCCGAGCGCGGTCTGGGCGACGTCGTTGTAGGACGTGACGCGGTAGGTCAGCGTGGTGCCGGCCGGGATGCGGTAGGCGGCGAGGTGGTTGCCGCTGTCGAGGCGGTAGGCCGTCGAGATCTGGCCGAGCGAGCCGGGCGAGTTGTCCTCGGCCGTCATCGCGTAGAGCTGGTAGTTCGCGTTCTGGCACGGGCTCGCGTCGGTCACCGTGAGCGTCGGCTGGCCCCAGTCGCTGATCCACTGCAGGGCCTGGCCGTTGCGGAACGCGCGGTAGGCCTTCGCGCCGGGGACGCGGGCGAAGGTGAAGGTGACCTTGCCGTCGCTGCCGAGGCCGCCGGTGACGGAACCGGGTGCGGGCAAGCGGTTGCTGACGTCGACCGCGCCGACGAGCGTGCCGGGGCCGTGCCCGCCGGTGACCGGGCGGTCGGGGATGGTGCCCTGGTAGAAGTGCTGGCAGGCGGGCAAAGCGGCCGCCGACGCGGGTGCCGCCGGAGCGACGAGGAGACCGCCGGCGGCGACCGCCGCGAGCGTGAGGACCCTGGCGAAGCGCATGACGAGGAACCTCCATGGTGGGGACCGGGGTGGAGGTGACGCAGGTGGGGAGGCGCGGGTTCGCCGCTGAAAAAGACGTTAAGTGGCCTGGACCACACAGTCAATAGGTCTAGACCTTTAAGTTTTCCGCTACCCGATCGGCGCAGTCAGAGGTAGCTCACCAGCCGGCCGGCCAGCTCGGCCGGGTGGCTCAGGGGCACGCAGTGCGGGCCGTCGATCTCGTCCGGGGTGACGCCGAGCCGCTCGACGGCCACCCGGCGCTGGAAGTCCGGCGTGAAGAACCGGTCGTCGCGGCACAGCAGCACCCGGGTCGGGACGTCCGGGTGGGCCGGCAGCGGCCACGGCTCGTCCCACTCCTTGCTCACCTGGTCGCGCCCGCGCGCCTGGCACTCCTCGGCGAGCGACGCGGGGACGCCGTTGAAGAACTGCTCGGCCTCGCTCAAGCCCGTGGGTGCCGAAAAGCCCGTGGCGGACCACCACCGCCCCGGCGGCTCGGCCGGCGCCGGGATCATCCCGGCCAGGTACACCAGCAGCCGCGCCTGAACCTTCTCCGCGACCAACGGCGCGGTGAACCCGCCGTACGAATGCCCGACGACGGCGACGTCCGAGGCGTCGCCCAGGGCCGCCAGCACCGCGTCGGTGAACGCGGTCAGCCCGGCCGCCCGATCGGTGATCGGCAGGTCCGGCGCGACGAAGCCGTGGCCGCGCGCGACCAGCTCCGGGCCGAGCAGGTGGAAGTCCCAGCCGCTGCCGCCGCCCCCGTGGACCAGCGCGAAGGTCGTCATGCCGGCCAGCTCAGCAGCGGCGCAGCATGTCCGTCAAGGCGGTCTTCTCGGGCTGCGTGACGGTCAGCCCGTAGTAGTGCTTGACCACGATCCAGTCGGTCGCGTAGGTGCACCAGAACGACACCAGCGGCGGCTTCCACTGGTCGGGTGCCTTGTCGCTCTTCTGCTGGTTGAGGTTGTCGGTGACGGCGAACAACTGCGGCCGGATCAGGTCGTTGGCGAACTGCTCGCGCTTCTCGGTCGTCCACGTCTTCGCACCGCTCGCCCAGGCCTGCCCGAGCGGGACCATGTGGTCGATGTCGAGGTCGGTCGCCTTCGTCCAGGTCTCGTTGTCGTAGACGCTGGTCCACGTCCCGGACGTCGCCCTGCAGTCCTTGTCGGTCTTGACGTCCTTGCCGGCGCGCTTCAGCACGACTTCGCGGGTGTCACAGCCCGACCCCTGGCTGTCCCAGTGCGGGAACTTCTCGCGGGAGTAGCCGTCCATGGACGTCCGGTCGGCGATCTTCAGCTCCCCGAGCTGCTTCTGCGCGTCGGCCGCGTTGACCGGAACCGGTGCCGAGGACGACGACGGCGGCGGGGTCGCGCCGGAGCTCCGGCTCGTCGCCCAGTAGCCGAAGAGGGCGATCGCCAGGACCGCGACTACCAGCAGAGATCGCTGCGTCACGCTGAGCCGAAAGCCGCGGGCCGCCAAGATTTTCTCCTCTCACCTGCGCGTGCGCGCGGCGTAGTCTCACCCGTGCCGGCCTGGGAAAACCGCGCCGACACGACGACCTGGCGCGAATGTGACCTCGCCCACCCACAGCGGAGGTGTCACACCGAGCCGATCATCTGCGACTACCGGAGCAGGACCCATCCGGAGGGAGCAGCCGATGCCCGGCCGGCTCAAGAAGTTCGACGAGTTCTTCCAGCGCAAGGCCGCCGAGGGCGGCAACGTCGTCGCGATGGCGCGGATGGGCTCCGCGATGCGCGAGCGCGGGGATCTCGCCGAGGCCGAGGCGTGGTTCCGCAAGGCCGCGATGGGGGGCGACCGCGTCTCGATGACGTCGCTGGCGCACCTGCTCGCCGAGCGCGGGGCCCGGGACGAAGCCGAGCGCTGGTACCACGAAGCGGCGCTGGCCGGCGAGCCGCACGGGATGCTCAACCTCGCCCGGTCCTACGAACGGCGAGGCAAGCGCGAAGACGCCCAGCACTGGTACAGCGAGGCGGCCCACACCGGCGACCTGCCCTCGATCGCCGCGCTCGGGCACATCCTCCGCGAGCAGGGCCGGCCCGAAGAGGCCGAGTCGTGGCTGCGGCAGGCCGCCGAATCCGGGATCACCGGCGCGATGATCGACCTCGGCATGGTGCTGCGCGACCGCGGTCAAGCCGCCGAAGCGGCCCGCTGGTGGCGCTCGGCCGTGCTGGCCGGGGACCTCGCGGCGACCTGCCAGCTCGGCAGGCAGGCGGAGCGCCTCGGCAGACCCGGCGACGCCGAAGCGTGGTACCGCCAGGGTGCGCTCGGCGGCCACGTGGAGGCGATCGTCCGGCTCGGGCTGCTGCTGCACCGGCGCGGCGACCTCGAAGAAGCGGAGAACTGGTACCTCGACGCCGCCGAGCGGGGCGACCCGGCGGCGATGACCAACCTGGGGGTGCTCGCCCGCAACCGCGGCGACGAAGGCGAGGCCGGCGCCTGGTACCGCAAGGCCGCCGAACACGGCAGCGTCCCCGCCCTCACCAACCTCGGCCACCTCGCCGAACACCGCGACGACCTCGCCGAAGCGGAGCAGTGGTTCCGCCGGGCCGCCGACACGGGCGACGTCCAGGGCATGCTCAGCCTGGCGCGGATGCTGCGGTCGAGGGGCGCCGCCCACGAGGCCGAACAGTGGTTAGCCCGGGCGGAGCACGTCCAGGACGACCGAGAGCACCACTTCTGACCGATCGATCTATTGTGTGATCCAACTCACAGCTCTAGCCTGGGTGGGCTCCCACCGCCGAGCCATCGCTGAGGAAGTGTGCCGCGTGTCGTGGTCACCGAATCACCCGGACTCCGTCGACGCCCTCTTCGAGCGCCGCAAGACACCCGTGCTCGCCCTGGCCGAGGACGCCAGGACGGTGGCCGAGGCGTGCCACGGCATGGCCCGCCGCTTCCACCGCGGCGGCAAGCTCGTGGTGTTCGGCAACGGCGGCCCCAGCACCGACGCCCAGCACGTCGCGGTGGAGTTCGTCCACCCGGTGATCGTCGGCAAGCGCGCACTGCCGGCGCTCTCGCTGACCGCCGACGTCGCGACGGTCACCGGCGTCGCCAACCGCGTCGGCCTCGAAGACGTCTTCGCCCACCAGCTGCGGATCATCGCCGACCCGGCCGACATCGCGCTGGGCATCTCCACCGACGGCGGGTGCGCGAACGTCCGCCGCGCCCTCGAAACCGCCCGGGACCTCGGGATGCTCACCGTCGCGCTGACCGGCGGCGACGGCGGGGCGATCGCCCGCACCCCCGGCCTCGACCACGTGCTCGTCGCCCGTTCGACCGACCCGAGGGTCGTCAAGGAGGTCCACGTGACCACCTACCACGTGCTGTGGGAGCTGGTGCACGTCTTCTTCGAGCAACCCGGCGTGCTGACCCCGGAGGTGGCGTCGTGAGCGCCCGTGACGCCGACAGACCAGCCGGCCCCGTCTGTCACGACGGGGTCTGCATCACCTGCTCCGACACCGCGGTCGAGGTGACCGTGGTCGAGCTCCTCGAGCACGAGCTCGCTGTCGTGGACACCGGATCCACCCGGGAAGAGGTCAGTGTGGCGCTGGTCGAGGCCGGCGTCGGCGACCGCATCCTGGTGCACGCCGGGGAAGCCATCGCACGCTTGGAGAAGTCCTAAGCCGCGGGAGAACCGGCATGACGCGGGAACGCCCCGTCACCGACGGTCTCGAAGCGCTGTACCCGTTCCTGTACTCGGGTGAAAGCGACCTCGACGCCGTCCTCCGCCAGGTTGAACAGTCCACTGTGGACAAGGTGCGCGAGATCGTCGCCCTGCGCGGTGACGTCCTCGCCGCCGACCGCGACCGGCTGTTCGCGTGCGCGCAGGAACTGGCGCGCGCGTTCCAGGGCGGCGGCCGCCTGCTCGCCTTCGGCAACGGCGGCAGCTCGACCGACGCCCAGGACCTCGCCAGCCTGTTCCTCAGCCCGGCGGGCGACGCGAAGCCGTTGCCCGCCTTCGGGCTGACGAACGACATCGCGGTGGTGACCGCCCTGTCCAACGACATCGGGTTCGACGTCGTGTTCGCCCGGCAGATCGGCGCGTTCGGGCGTCCCGGCGACATCGCGGTGGGCCTGTCCACCAGCGGGAACTCCGCGAACCTGTTGCGCGCCTTCGACGAAGCCGCCCGGCGCGGCATGGTGACCGTCGGCATCGCCGGCTACGACGGGGGAAAAATGGCCGAGCTGGACAGCATCGACCACCTCTTCGTCGTCCCGTCACCGTCCGTGCACCGCATCCAGGAAGCCCAGACGACCCTCTACCACGCGCTGTGGGAGCTCACCCTCGGCGCGCTCGACGAACTCGGGGTTGAACAGCCGTGACGCATGCCGCAGAACAGACCGAAGAACAGCCCATCCACATCCTCTGGATCAACGCCGGCCTCTCGTGCGACGGTGACTCCGTCGCCTTGACGGCCGCCACGCAACCGAGCATCGAGGAAATCGTCCTCGGCGCTTTGCCCGGCTTGCCCAAGATCGCGGTCCACTGGCCGTTGATCGACTTCGAATGCGGCCCCGACAAGGGGGCCGACACGTTCATCGAGTGGTTCTACAAAGCCGACCGCGGCGAGCTGGAGCCGTTCGTGCTGGTCGTCGAGGGCTCGATCCCGAACGAGGCGATCAAGGACGAGGGCTACTGGTGCGGGTTCGGCAACAACCCCGAAACCGGCCAGCCGATGACGACCAGCGAGTGGCTGGACCGGCTGGCGCCCAAGGCACTGGCGGTGATGGCCGTCGGCACGTGCGCCACCTACGGCGGCATCCACGCGATGGAGGGCAACCCGACCGGTGCCATGGGCGTGCCCGACTACCTGGGCTGGGACTGGAAGTCCGGCGCCGGCATCCCGATCGTCTGCGTGCCCGGCTGCCCGACCCACCCGGACAACCTGTCCGAGACCATCACCTACCTGCTCTACCAGGCCGCCGGGCAGGCGCCGATGATCCCGCTCGACGACCACCTGCGGCCGCAGTGGCTCTTCGGCGCGACCGTCCACGAAGGCTGCGACCGCGGCGGCTACTACGAGCAGGGCGAGTTCGCCACCGAGTACGGCTCCCCGAAGTGCCTGGTCAAGCTGGGCTGCTGGGGCCCGGTCGTGAAGTGCAACGTGCCCAAGCGCGGCTGGATCAACGGCGTCGGCGGCTGCCCGAACGTCGGCGGGATCTGCATCGGCTGCACCATGCCGGGCTTCCCGGACAAGTTCATGCCGTTCATGGACGAGCCGCCGGGCGCGAACGTGTCGTCGCTGGCCAGCGGCGCGTACGGGTCGGTGATCCGCCGGCTGCGGAAGATCACCGAGCGCAAGGCCGACACCGAACCGAAGTGGCGCCACAAGGGCACCAAGCTCGACACCGGCTACCAGGCAGGGGCGCGGTCATGACCGAGATGAAAGAAAAGACCGACCTCGTCGAGATGGCGTGGGACCCGATCACCCGGATCGTCGGCAGCCTCGGCATCTACACGAAGATCGACTGGGCGCAGAAGAAGGTCGTCGAGTGCCACAGCACGTCGTCGGTCTTCCGCGGCTACAGCATCTTCATGAAGGGCAAGGACCCGCGCGACGCGCACTTCATCACCAGCCGGATCTGCGGGATCTGCGGCGACAACCACGCGACGTGCTCGGTCTACAACCAGAACATGGCCTACGGCGTCCGCCCGCCGCACCTCGGCGAGTGGATCATCAACCTCGGCGAGGCCGCCGAGTACATGTTCGACCACAACATCTTCCAGGAGAACCTGGTCGGGGTCGACTACTGCGAGAAGATGGTCGCCGAGACCAACCCCGGCGTCCTGGAGCTGGCCAACCGCACCGAGGCCCCGCACGCGGGCGACCACGGCTACCGCACCATCGGCGACATCATGCGCTCGCTCAACCCCCTCGAAGGCGAGTTCTACCGCGAGGCCCTGCAAGTGTCGCGCAGCACGCGCGAGATGTTCTGCCTGATGGAAGGCCGGCACGTCCACCCGTCCACGTTGTACCCCGGCGGCGTCGGCACGGTCGCCACCGTGCAGCTGTTCACCGACTACCTGACCCGGCTGATGCGCTACGTCGAGTTCATGAAGCGCTGCCTGCCGATGCACGACGACCTCTTCGACTTCTTCTACGAAGCCATCCCCGGCTACGAAGAGGTCGGCCGGCGGCGCGTCCTGCTCGGCTGCTGGGGCAGCCTGAACGACCCCGAGCACTGCGACTTCACCTATGAGAACATGGCGGCCTGGGGTCGCAAGATGTTCGTGACGCCGGGCGTGGTCGTCGACGGCAAGCTCGTCACGACCAGCCTGGTCGACATCAACCTCGGCATCCGCATCCTGCTCGGCAGCTCGTTCTACGAGGACTGGGCCGACCAGCCGATGTTCGTCACGCAGGACCCGCTGGGCAACCCGGTCGACCAGCGCCACCCGTGGAACCAGCACACCATCCCGCGCCCGGCGAAGCGCGACTTCGACGGCAAGTACTCGTGGACGATGTCGCCGCGCTGGTTCGACGGCAAGGACCACCTCGCCCTCGACACCGGCGGCGGCCCGATCGCCCGGCTGTGGGTCACCGCGCTGGCCGGGCTCGTCGACACGCCGTACCTGAAGTCCACCGGCCACAGCGTCAAGATCACGCTGCCGCGCACGGCGACCAAGCCCGAGGTCGAGTTCGAGTGGAAGATCCCGCGTTGGAGCAACGCTCTCGAACGCAACCGCGCCCGGACGTACTTCCAGGCGTACGCGGCCGCGCTGGCGCTGCACTTCGCCGACCAGGCGCTCGGTGAGGTCCGCAAGGGCAACACCAAGACGTGGGAGCCGTTCAAGGTCCCGGACGAAGGCGTGAGCTGCGGCTTCACCGAAGCGGTCCGCGGTGTCCTCTCGCACCACATGGTGATCAAGGGCGGCAAGATCGCGAACTACCACCCGTACCCGCCGACGCCGTGGAACGGCAGCGTCCGCGACAGCTTCGGGACGCCGGGGCCGTACGAGGACGCCGTGCAGAACACGCCGATCTTCGAGGAGAACACGCAGGAGAACTTCAAGGGCATCGACATCATGCGCGCGGTCCGCAGCTTCGACCCGTGCCTGCCCTGCGGCGTCCACATGTACACCGGGTCCGGGAAGGTGCTCGAGCGGTTGCACACCCCGCACGCGTTCGGCGGGGAGCTCGCCTGATGACGGAAGTCGACCGGGTCGGCGAGCGCATCGAGCAGCTGCTGGGCGAGTTCGACGGCCGCGACGCCGAGCTCGCCGAGGACCTCGTCCACACGCTGCTCGAGTTCTACGGCGCCGGCCTGGCCCGGATCGTCGAGGTCGTCGACCGGCCGCTGCTGGACCGGCTCGCCGAGGACGACCACATCCGCGGCCTGCTCGTGCTGCACGACCTGCACCCGCGGTCGACGCACGAGCGGGTCGCCGAGGCCCTCGACAAGGTCCGGCCGTACCTCGGCTCGCACGCCGGCGACGTCGAGTTCGCCGGGATCGAGGACGGCGTCCTGCGGCTGCGGCTGCGAGGTTCCTGCGACGGCTGCCCGTCGTCGACGGTCACCGCGAAGTACGCCATCGAGCGCGTCGTCCGGGAGGCGGCGCCGGAGATCTCGGACGTCGTCGTCGAGGGCGTCGCCGAGGAAGAGACCGGCCCCGGCGGGCGGCCGCTGCTCCCCCTCTGCCCCGTGGAGGTCCCGTGACGGGCGGCCTGCGCCGGTTCCGCACTCCCGCACCGCGCGCCGCGCCGGGCGAGCGGTGCGAGATGTGCGCGGAACCGATCGGCGCGGAACACGGGCACGTCATCGACCTCGAGTCCCGCACGATCCTGTGCACCTGCCGGGGCTGCTACCTGCTCTTCACCCACGCCGGCGCGGGCGGGAAGCGGCACCGGGCGGTGCCCGACCGCGTGCGGCACCATCCCCGGTTCGAGCCGGGCGCCGCGTTGTGGGAGTCGGCCGGCATCCCCGTCAAGACGGCGTTCCTGTTCCGCAACTCCGTGCAGGACCGCACGGTCGCGTTCTACCCGAGCCCGGCGGGGGCGACGGAGTCCCTGCTCCCGCTGGGCACGGCCGACGACCTGGTCACCGAGCTCGCCGACGACGTCGAAGCGCTGCTGGTGAACCGGCTCGACGACGGTTTCGAGGCCTTCTCGGTGCCGATCGACGTCTGCTACGAGCTGGTCGGGCTGGTCCGGACGACCTGGCGGGGGTTCGACGGCGGCACCGAAGCGCACGAGGCCATCGACGGCTTCTTCGCCCGGCTGCGGGAGCGCGGCGATGGCTGAGCTGACCTTCGACTGCATCGACGTCCGGCCGCTGCGCTACGCCGCGTCGCCGACGCTGGCGTTCAAGCTGCGGATCTCCGAGCTGACCGGGCAGCCCGTCCACGCGATGGTGCTGCGCGTCCAGATCCGCATCGAGCCGCAGCGCCGCCGGTACGCCGAGGGCGAGTCGGAGCTGCTCACCCACCTCTTCGGCGAGCGCGCCCGGTGGGGCGAGACGCTGAAGCCGTTCCAGTTCACGACGGTGTCGGTCACCGTGCCGGGGTTCACCGGCGCCACCGAGATCGACGCCGAGGTGCCGTGCACCTACGACCTCGAAGTCGCGGCCGGCAAGTACTTCCACGCGCTGGCCGAGGGGGTCGTGCCGATGGTGCTGCTGTTCAGCGGCACCGTGTTCGGCAAGGGCGGGCCGGGGTTCTGGGTCGAGCAGGTGCCGTGGCACACCCAGGCCGAGTGCCGGATGCCGGTCGCCGTCTGGGACGAGCTGATGGCGCGGTACTTCCCGAACGTCGCGTGGATCAAGCTGCCGCGCGAAACCGTCGACGCGCTGCTCAAGTACAAGGCGCAGCACGCGATCCCGACCTGGGAGGCCGCGGTGGAGCGACTGCTGGCGGGTGAGCCGTGAACGCCCTCGAGCAGGCCCGCGCGGTCGGTGACGCCGTGCTCTACGAGGGCTACCTGCTCTACCCGTACCGGGCGTCGGCGCCGAAGAACCGGGTGCGCTGGCAGTGGGGCGTGCTCGTGCCGCCGTCGTTCGCGTCGGCGGAGATCGGCGAGCACGCGTCGGCGCGCGCCGAGTGCGTGTTCGAGCCGCTGGAACGCACGATCCTGCACGTCAAGGTGCGGTTCCTGCAGACGCGGACGCAGTCCGGGTGGGACGAAGCCGTCGAGCACGAGAGGGACTTCGACCTGCCGCTTTCGGAACTCCCGGTCGAGACGCCGTTCCGCGTGCCGGGTGACGGCGAACGGACCCACGAGCTGTCCGGCGTCCTCGCCGCCCGCGTCGACCCGCTCGACGGGCCGTTCGGCGGCGCCCGGCTGCGCGTCGAGGTGCACAACACGACGTCGTGGCCCTCCGACGGCGTCCGCGAGCACGCCCTGCGCCACTCCCTGCTCGCCGCCCACCTGGTGCTCAGCCTCGACACCGGGCACTTCCTGTCGATGCTGGACCCGCCGGAGTGGGCGAAACCGGCCGTCGAAGCCTGCCGGCAGGAACGGCTCTGGCCGGTGCTGATCGGCGACACCTCGCGCAGCACGGTGGTGCTCGCGTCGCCGATCATCCTCTACGACGACCCGGCGATCGCCGAGGAAAGCCCGGGCGACCTCTTCGACGGCACCGAGATCGACGAGATCCTGACCCTGCGCACGCTGACGCTGACCGACGAGGAGAAGCGCGAGGCCCGGGCCACCGACCCGCGCGCGGCGGCGATCGTCGACCGCGTCGACACGATGCCGCCCGAGCTGCTGGAACGCCTGCACGGCGCGGTCCGGTCCCTGCGGCCGGTCCCGCCTTCGGTGGTCGTCGGCGGCGTGCGCGTCATCGAAGGGTCGCGCGTGCGCCTGCGGCCGAACCTGCGTGGTGCCGACGCCCAGGACATGTTCCTCACCGGCAAGACCGCCACCGTCCGGGTCGTGCTGTCCGATGTGGACGGCATGACGCACGTCGCGGTGACGCTCGACGACGATCCCGGCGCCGACCTGCAGCACGCGCACGGCCGGTACCGGTACTTCTCCCCCGACGAGATCGAACCCCTGGAGGTCGCGGAATGAGGCCACGAGTCCTGGTCGCCGGCATCGGCAACATCTTCCTGAGCGACGACGGTTTCGGCGTCGAGGTCATCAAGGAGCTCGAGGGCGCCGACCTGCCGCCGTGGGTGCAGATCGCCGACTACGGCATCGCGGGCATGCACCTCGCCTACGACCTGCTGGGCGGCTACGACACGACGATCCTGCTCGACGCCACCCCGCACGGACGGCCACCCGGGACGCTCTCGCTCATCGAGGCCGACACCGAGGACCTGGCGGCGTCGGCGTCGATCGACGCGCACGGCATGCAGCCGGACGCGGTGTTCCGGCTGTTGCGCCTCCTCGGCGGCGACGCCGGCCGCGTCCTCCTCGTGGGCTGCGAGCCGGCCTGCCTCGACGGCGGGATCGGGCTGTCCCCCGAGGTCGAAGCCGCGATCCCGGCCGCGGTCCGCGCGGTCACCGAACTCGCCTGGGGAACCAGCCCGGAGCTGCCGCTCAAGGAGAAGACGGAGGTCTGAGATGAAGCGCCTGCTGTTGTTGGTCCTGCTGTTCGGCGGGGTGACCTGGCTCGTGAAGCAGTTCGAGCCCGACATCCGGCGGTACCTCGAGATGAGCCGGATGTAACGGCCGTGTGCCTCGGGATCCCGGGCGAGATCATCGAAATCAGCGAGGAGCGACCGGACCTCGCCAAGGTGTCGGTGAGCGGTGTCAAGCGCACCATCAACATCGGCCTGCTCGACGACGACCCGCCGAAGCCCGGCGAGTGGATCCTCATCCACGTCGGCTTCGCACTGTCCAAAATAGACGAGCAGGAGGCCGCGGCCGCCCTGGAGTTCCTCGAGAGCATCGGCAAGGCGTACGAGGACGAAATGGCCGCGCTCTTGGAATCCCGGATCGAGTAGGAGTCGTCATGCGTTTCGTCGACGAGTTCCGCGACGCGGAGAAGGCGCGGGCGCTGTCCGCGAAGATCACGTCGCTGTGCGAGCCGGGCCGCCACTACAAGTTCATGGAGGTCTGCGGCGGGCACACGCACACCATCTACAAGCACGGCCTCGAGGACTACCTGCCCGAAAGCGTCACGCTGGTGCACGGGCCGGGCTGCCCGGTGTGCGTGATCCCGATGGGCCGCATCGACGACGCCATCCACATCGCCCGGCAGCCCGGCGTGCTCATGACGTCGTTCGGCGACATGATGCGCGTGCCCGGCTCCGGCGGGAACTTCTTCGACTCCAACGCCGAAGGCACCAACATCAGGATGGTCTACTCGCCGCTCGACTCGCTGAAGATCGCGCGGCAGAACCCGGACCTGCGCGTCGTGTTCATGGCCATCGGCTTCGAGACGACGACGCCGTCCACCGCGATGACGCTGCTGCGCGCGGCCGCCGAAGGCATCGAGAACTTCTCGGTGTTCGGCAACCACGTCACGATCATCCCGGCCATCAAGGCCATCCTCGACTCCCCCGACCTGCGGCTCGACGGCTTCATCGGCCCGGGTCACGTGTCCACCGTGATCGGCTGCCGGCCGTACGAGTTCATCGCCCGCGACTACGGCAAGCCCGTGGTCGTCGCCGGGTTCGAACCGCTGGACATCCTGCAGTCGATCTACATGCTGATGCTGCAGCTGTCTTCCGGGCGCTCCGAAGTGGAGAACCAGTACTCGCGCGTGGTCCCGTGGGACGGGAACCTCGTCGCGTTGAAGGCCATCAACGAGGTCATGGAGCTGCGGCCCTACTTCGAGTGGCGCGGCCTCGGGTTCATCACGCACTCGGCGATGGCGATCCGCGCGAAGTACGCCGCGTTCGACGCCGAGCGGATCTTCGAGATCCCTGGCCTGCGCGTCGCCGACCCGAAGGCGTGCCAGTGCGGCGAGGTGCTCAAGGGCGTGCTGAAGCCGTGGGAGTGCAAGGTGTTCGGCACCGCGTGCACCCCGGAGACACCGATCGGGACGTGCATGGTCTCGCCCGAAGGCGCCTGCGCGGCGTACTACAACTTCGGCCGGTTCAGCCGTCAGCGCGTCCGGGAGGCGAGCCGCGCATGACCACCACCGAACGCGAGCAGCAGGTCCTCGACCGCATCGAACGCGCCCGGCGCCGGCGCGCGAAGGTGCGTGAAGAGCGCATCACGCTTTCGCACGGCGCGGGCGGCAAGTCGACGCACACGCTGATCGAGGCCGTGTTCCTCGACGCGTTCCGCAACCCGCTGCTGGAACCGCTCGAAGACGCGGCGTCCTTGACGATCGGCGACGCGCGGCTGGCGCTGACGACGGACTCCTACGTCGTCTCGCCGCTGTTCTTCCCCGGCGGGAACATCGGCGACCTGGCCGTCAACGGCACGGTGAACGACCTCGCCGTGTCCGGCGCGCGGCCGCTCTACCTGACCGCCGGGTTCATCCTCGAAGAGGGCTTCCCGGTCGAAGACCTGCTGAAGATCGTGGACTCGATGAAGACCGCGGCCCTCGAAGCGGGCGTCCAGATCGTCACCGGCGACACGAAGGTCGTGCAGCGCGGCAAGGCCGACGGCGTGTACGTCAACACCGCGGGCGTCGGCGTCCTGACCCGCACCGGGCTCGGCGTCGCCACCGTGAAGCCCGGAGACGCCGTCCTCGTCTCCGGGCCGATCGGCGACCACGGCGTCACGATCATGCTGGCCCGCGGCGAACTGGACATCGACGCCGACCTCGAGTCCGACACCGCGCCGGTGCACGACCTGGTCGCCGGGCTGCTGGCCGCGGTGCCGGGCGTGCGCGCGATGCGGGACGCGACCCGCGGCGGCGTCGCGACGATCCTCAACGAGATCGCGAAGGCCGCCGAAGTCGCCGTGGTCGTCGACGAGAAGGCCGTCCCGGTCCGGGAAGAGGTCCGCGGCGCGTCGGAACTGCTGGGCATCGACCCGCTGTACGTCGCCTGCGAAGGCCGGATCGTCGTCGTGGTCGACGGCACTCAGGCCGCCGATGCCCTGGCCGCGTTGCGCGCACACCCGTTGGGCGCGGACGCCGCGGTGATCGGGCGCGTCGCCGGCGACCCGCCGGGCATCGTGCTGCTGAACACCGCGTTCGGCGGCACGCGGATCGTGGACCTGCTGGTCGGGGACCCGCTGCCGAGGATCTGCTAGTGCACGAAATGGCGATCACGCAGTCGGTCGTGGACGCGATCGTCGCCCGCCTCGGCGAGGCGCCGGTGTCGTGCGTGCGGCTCGAGATCGGCCGGCTGTCCGGTGTGGTCCCGGACAGCGTCCGCTTCTGCTTCGACGTCCTCTGCACGGGGACGTCCCTGGAAGGCGCCCGGCTCGACATCGCCGAGCCGTCCGGGCGAGCGCGTTGCCGCGACTGCGGCGAGGAGTTCTCGCTCGACGACTTCATCGTGCTGTGTCCCTGCGGCAGCGCCGACGCGTCGGTGCTGGCGGGCCGCGAACTGCGCATCACCTCGGTGGAGGTCAGCCATGTGTGACACCTGCGGCTGCTCGGATTCGGACGTCCGGATCACCGACCACGCGCACACCGTGGTCCTGGAGCAGGACATCCTCGCCAAGAACGACGAGCTGGCGGCGCACAACCGGACGCACCTGCGCGCTTCGGACGTCTTCGCGGTCAACCTGATGAGCTCGCCGGGTGCCGGGAAGACGACGCTGCTGGAACGGACGATCCTCGCTCTCGATGGTCCCTGCGCCGTGATCGAAGGCGACCAGGAGACACTGCTGGACGCCGAACGCATCAAGGCGACGGGCGCGCCGGTCGTCCAGATCAACACGGGTGCGGGCTGTCACCTGGACGCGTCGATGCTGCACCGGGCTCTGCACTCGCTGTCGCCCGCCCGGGGTTCGACGTTGTTCATCGAGAACGTCGGCAACCTCGTCTGCCCGGCCCTGTTCGACCTCGGCGAGGCGGCCCGCGTGGTGATCCTCTCCGTGACCGAAGGACCGGGGAAGCCGTTGAAGTACCCGCACATGTTCACCGCGACGGACCTGGTGCTGCTGAACAAGGTCGACCTGCTGCCGTACGTCGACTTCGACGTCGCCGAGTTCGAGCGGGACGTCCGCCGGGTGAACCCGTCGGCGGCCCTGCTGCAGGTCAGCGCGACCCGCGGCGACGGCCTCACCGCGTGGTACGACTGGCTACGGCGACCTGACCGAAGCTGATCCCGCCGTCGTTCGCCGGCACGTTCCGGTGGGTCAGCACGCGGAACCCCCGGCGTTCGAGGCCGGCCACGGTCCGGTCGAGCAGCAGGACGTTCTGGAACACCCCGCCGGACAGCGCGACCGTGGTGCTGTGGTCCCTCAGCCGGTCACAGGTGTCCACGATCGCGGCGGCGACCCCGTTGTGGAACCGGGCAGCTCTCTTCGCCGGTGTGGCGTTGTCGTCCAGGAGCGCGGCGATGAGGTCTTCGCCGTGGACGACGTCGTCGACCCGCGCCCGGTAGCCCGCCTGCTCGCCGGGATCGGCCAGCTGTTCCAGCTCGATGGCGGCCTGGCCCTCGTAGTTGACGGTGTCCCGGACCCCGAGCAGCGCGGCGGCCGCGTCGAAGAGGCGGCCGGCACTCGACGTCAGCGGTGAGTTGAGGCCACTGCGCTTGAGCTTGACGACGTCTTCGCGCGCCGGCCGCCCGAGTTCGTCCACATAGGACGCGGCCATCCGCCACGGCTGCCGGATCGCGCTCGTGCCGCCCGGCATCGCGACCGGTTTGAGGTGCGTGAGCCGCCGGTAGGACGTCAGGTCGGCGAGGAGGAACTCGCCGCCCCAGATGGTGCCGTCGGGCCCGAACCCGGTGCCGTCGAAGGCGACGCCGAGCACCGGGCCGTCCTCGCCGTTGTCGGCGAGGCAAGCGGCGATGTGGGCGTGGTGGTGCTGCACGCCGAGCAGGTCGATGTCCAGGTCCAGGGCGTACTTCGTGGACAGGTACTCGGGGTGGAGGTCGTGCGCGACGAGCACCGGGTCGATCGCGAACAGGCGTTTGAAGTGCTCGATGCCCTCGGTGAAGGACTTGAGGGTCTCGTAGTTCTCCAGGTCGCCGATGTGGTGGGAGACGAAGGCGTGGTGGCCTTTGGCGAGGCAGAAGGTGTTCTTGAGTTCGGCACCGCAGCCGAGCAGGTGTTTCTTCGTTTCCAGCCGGATCGGCTCGGGCGCGTAGCCGCGCGAACGCCGTTGGAGCTGCGGTTTCGTGCCGACGATGCGCACCACGGAATCGTCCGTCCGGATGTGGATCGGCCGGTCGTGGGTGAGGTGGGCGTCGGCGATGCCCTCGAGCCGGCCGAGGTCTTCGTCGCGGTGGACGATGGGTTCGTCGGAGACGTTGGCGCTGGTCAGCACGAGGGGTCCGGTCTGGTCCAGCAGCAGGTGGTGGAGCGGCGTGTAGGGCAGCATGAGCCCGATCCGCCGGTTCCCGGGCGCGACGGCCTGGGCAAGGCCTCCCCTGGAGGGCAGCAGCACGATGGGCCGCCGCCGTCCTTGAAGGACCCGCGCGGCTTCGTCGCCGACGTGAGCGATCTCCCGGGCTTGCCCGAGATCGGCCACCATGACGGCGAAAGGCTTGTCCTCGCGGTGCTTCCGTGCTCTCAACGTCTTCGCGGCTTCTTCGTGCCGCGCACCGACCGCGAGGTGATAGCCGCCAAGTCCCTTCACGGCGACGACGGCACCCTGCTCGATCGCCGCGACGGTCGCCGGGATCGGATCCCCGCCGCCGGGTTCGAACCTGAGCGTGGGCCCGCAGGCAGGGCAGCAGACGGGCTGGGCGTGGAACCGCCGGTCGGCCGGATCCTCGTACTCCTGCTTGCACAGAGCGCACATCGCGAACGCGGCCATGGTCGTGAGCGGACGGTCGTAGGGCACGCCCTTGACGATCGTGAACCGCGGCCCGCAGTTGGTGCAGTTGACGAAGGGGTACCTATAACGTCGATCGGCGGGGTCTCGCAGCTCCCGCAGGCAGTCGTCACAGGTGGCGCAGTCGGCGGAGACGAGCGTGTCGGCGGTGCCGTCGGCCGGGCTGGCCACGATCCGGAAGCCGCGCTCCCCGCGCGCGGGAACCTCGCGCGTCCGGACCTCGTCGACCACCGCAAGCGGCGGGGCGTCCTTCGTCAGGGCCTCGACGAAGGCCGTCACCTGGTCGCGCGTCCCCTCGACTTCGATGAACACCCCGCGCCCGTCATTCCCGACGAAGCCGCCGAGCCCTTGCGCGAGCCGATGGACGAAGGGCCGGAACCCGACGCCCTGCACCACCCCGGTGACGCTGATCGCCACGCGCACCCGCTCAGTCTGCGCTCTCCTCCACCCAGGCGGCCAGTTCCGGCAGGTCCGGCGGCTGCCGCAGGGCGTCGAGGACCACGTTGACCCCCGCGCGCAGCGGCGTTCCCCGGCGCACCACCGCCGCGATCGTGCGGGTCACCGGCGAGGCCAGCTCCCGCGTCACCACCCGGTAGCGCCGGTCCACCGCCAGCAACGGCAGCAACGCGATCGACAACCCGGCCTCGACGTGCTGCAAGGTCATCAGGTAGTTGCTGAACCGGCACACCACCCGCGGCTCGAAGCCCGACTCGCGGCACAGGCGCAGCGTCAGGTTGGCCATGTACGACTGCGGCATGTCCAGCGCCCACGGCGAATCCGCGTAGGCCGAGAGCGGGACCGGCCCCCTCGGGGAGTCGCCGGAGGAGACCAGGACGATCGGGTCCGAGGCCAGCGGGACGATGTCCAGGTCCGGGCCCAGGGGCAGCTCGACGAAGTCCGTCGTCGTGATGATCACGTCCGCGTCGCCGCCGCGCAGGGCCGGGATGCTCTCGTGGGGTTCCAGCTCCAGCAGTTCGACGTCCAGGTGCGGGTACGCGCCCGCCAGCCGGGTCACCGCCGGGACCGCCATCGTGTGGATCGCGCTCTGGAACGCGCCCAGCCGCACCTGGCCGACCGGCTCCTCGCCGAGGCTGCGCAGCTCCGCCTCGACCGTGTCCATGTGGTCGAGGATCGCCCGCGCGCGCCGCGCCAGCATCAGGCCCGCCGGGGTCAGCCGGACCCGGCGGCCCGTGCGTTCCAGCAGCTGGGTGCGGGTTTCCGCTTCGAGCACGGCCAGCTGCTGCGACACGCTCGACGCGCTCAGGTTCGCGTCCTGCGCCACCGCGCGGACCGTGCCCAGGGTGTCGAGCCGGCTCAGCAGCCTCAGGCGCCACGGGTTCAGCATCGCCCCATTCTTGTGCGGAAAACCCGAACAAGAAAGCCGGAATCGTGAGATGGACGTGGCGCTCGGTGCGGACTTACCGTCGATGCCATGGCTGCTTCCTTCTGGTCCGACGTCGACAAGCACCTCGTCCGCTACGGCGGCGCCTTCACGCGCGAGATCATCGACCGCGCCGAAGGCAGTTTCGTCTTCACCGAAGACGGCCGTCGCATCCTCGACTTCACCTCCGGCCAGATGAGCGCGATCCTGGGGCACTCGCACCCGGAGATCGTCGAGACCGTGACCCGGCAGGCCGCGAGGCTCGACCACCTGTTCAGCGGCATGCTGAGCCGCCCGGTCGTCGACCTCGCCCGGCGGCTCGCCGAGACGCTCCCGGCGCCGCTGGAGAAGGCCCTCCTCCTCACCACCGGCGCCGAGTCGAACGAGGCCGCCATCCGGATGGCGAAGCTCGTCACCGGCAAGCACGAGATCGTGTCGTTCGCCCGGTCGTGGCACGGCATGACGCAGGCCGCGGCGAGCGCGACCTACAGCGCCGGCCGCAAGGGTTACGGGCCCGCCGCGCCCGGCAACTTCGCCATCCCCGCGCCGAACGCGTACCGCCCCGACTTCACCGACGCCGACGGCGAGCTCGACTGGCGCAAGCAGCTCGACTTCGGCTTCGACCTGATCGACGCGCAGTCGGTCGGCAGCCTCGCCGCGTGCATCGTCGAGCCGATCTTGAGTTCCGGCGGCATCATCGAACCGCCGCCCGGCTACTTCGCCGCCCTGCGGGAGAAGTGCCGTGAACGCGGCATGCTGCTGATCCTCGACGAAGCCCAGACGGGCCTGTGCCGCACGGGGAACTGGTACGCGTTCGAGCGCGACGGCATCGTCCCGGACATCCTGACGCTGTCCAAGACGCTCGGCGCCGGCCTCCCCCTCGCGGCGGTGCTGACGAGCGCGGAGATCGAGCAGGAGGCCCACGAGCGCGGCTTCCTGTTCTTCACGACGCACGTGGCGGACCCCCTCCCGGCGGCGGTCGGCAACACGGTGCTGGACGTGCTGTCCCGCGACCACCTCGACGCCCGGGCGCTTTCGCTGGGCGCGGTGCTGCGCCAGGGTCTGGAGGGGATCGCCGAGCGCCACGAGGTGGTCGGCGACCTCCGCGGCCGCGGCCTGCTGGCCGGGCTGGAGCTGGTGGTGGACCGCGAGACCAAGCAAAGTTCGGACGAGCTGGGCGCCCGGGTGACGCAGCGCTGCCTCGAGCTGGGGCTGCACATGAACATCGTGCAGCTGCCGGGGATGGGCGGGGTGTTCCGGATCGCCCCGCCGCTGACGGCGTCCGAAGAGGAGATTTCGCTGGGCGTGTCGATCCTCGACCAGGCGATCGGGGACGCCGTCAAGCTGCTCTGAGGGCGGAATGCGGTAGCCGAGCGGCGGGTTTTTTGTTAGCAAGGACAAGGACCTGTCGCGAAGGAGCTACGCCATGGCTCTCGGCTTCCCCAGTCGCTCGCTCACCGTCGACCTCCCCGTCATCGCCCTCGTCCTCGCGGCGATCGCGCACTGGATCCGGGGCGCGCCCGCGGACGCGCTGATCTTCCTGGCCGTCACGCTGGTCCTCCTGATCACCGAACGGCCGCGCGAGGAGATCGCGGAGCTCGGGGAGCCGTTCCGCGTGCCGGGGTTCGCGGTGGTCGCGGCCGGGCTGCTGGTGCTGGCGTTCGGCCGCGACAGCGTCCCGGTGGCGGTCGCGATCTCCGCGATCGGGCTGGTGGCGCTGTTCGCGGAGTGGCGGGACCCGTCGCTGCCGGCCGACCGCCCGGTGCCGCGCCGGGCGTGGCTGTGGTCCGCGGTCGCGCTGAGCTGGTGCGGCTGGGAGCTGCTGTCGTTCGTCTACGAGCAGGCGGCGGGCGGGCTGTCGCTGACCCACCCGACGATGAGCGACCTGGTCGACCCGCTCCTGACCAGCCGGGTCGTCCAGGCGCTGGCGATCACGGGCTGGCTGGCGGCGGGCCTGGCGATGCTGCGCGCGGCGGCGACGGCGAGACGGTCATGAGCACCCGGGTCATCACCGAGCTGGGGTTCGGGCTGATCGTCCTGGCGGCGATCGGGCTGGGCGTGGCGAGCCACGTGTGGCCGAAGCGGATCCCGAAGCTGACGAGCGTGCTGGCCGTGGTGATGCGGCGGCGCAGCGCGCGGATCGCGTTCGTGCTGGCCTGGTGGTGGGTGGGCTGGCACTTCTTCGTGGGCCACTAGGTCGTGGGTGTTCGGGGCGGTTGGCACCGCCCCGAACACTCACGACCACCTGCGGCAGACCGTCAGAAGCCCGCCGTCACCTTGGTGAAGTCCCAGTCGTTCTGGGCGATGCCGCTGCACGCCGACTGGACGCCGCCGCCGGGGCAGCCCCGGTCGCGGTTGACCGACCAGAACGCCAGGCGGCCGATCTTGTTCGTCTTGGCCCAGTTGGTGATCTGGGTCCACGTCGAGAGATCGGTCAGCTCCTGCTGGTCGGACAGGCCGTTCATGCCCGAGATGCCCACGTGGCTGTACGCCGTGGCGTCACTCCACCCGAACGTCGACTTCAGCTTGTCGCGCAAGCCGTTCGCCGCGCTCACCGTGCTGGTGTACATATTCGAGCCGCCGCCGAAGTCGAACGGCATGATCGTGTACACGTCCACGTTGGCGCCCAGGGCCTTCGACTGGTCGATGAGCCGGTTGCCGTAGTAGTTCGGGCCGGTCGTCGACGTGCCGAACGTCAGGATCGTCTGGATCCCGGGGTTGTTCTGCTTGACGATCTTCAGCGCGCCCAGGATCCGGTCCTGGACGGCCTCGTTCTCGAACTCGTCGGAGTTCTCGATGTCGATGTCGATCGCCTTGAGCCCGTACGCGTTGATCACCTGCTGGTAGGCGCCGGCCAGCGCAGCCGGCGTCGAGCAGTTCGGGCCGAGCTTGTTGCCGCTCCAGCCGCCGAACGACGGGACGACCTGGCCGCCCGCCGCCTTGATCTGCGAGATCGCGGTGGCGTCCGCGCTGCCGGAGAGCGGACGGCTGCTGTCCCACGCCGGGTTGCAGCCACCGGAGGCGTTGATGAACGCCATGGTGAACCACTTGACGCCGGTCGCGTTCATCACCGTCTGCGGGTTCGGCGGGCTGCCCCAGCCCATGTACAGGTACGGCGCACCCTTGCCACCGGTGCCCGGCGGCGGGGTGGTCGTGGGCGGGGGCGTCGTCGTAGGCGGCGGTGTGGTCGTGGGGGGTGTGCCCCCGGCGGCGCAGGAACCCCCGTTCAGCTTGCAGTTCGACGGCGCGACGTACGAACCGGAGTACGCCACGTTGAACCCGAAGCTGGCGGACGCGCCGTTGCCGACGTTGCCGTTCCACGAGTTCTTCACCGTGACGTGCTGGCCCGACGCCGTGTAGCTACCGTCCCAGAGCGACGAGATCTTCGCGCCCGAAGGCAGGTCGAACTCGACGGTCCAGGTGGCCAGCGTCGAGCCCGAGCCGTTGGCGATCGTGTACTTGCCTTCGTACCCGGTGCCCCAGTCGGAGCCCTTCGAGAAGGTCGCGGACACGCCGCCCGCCGCGTTCGCCGGAGCGATCACGAACAGCGCGCCGATCGTGGCGGCCGCGGCCGCGAGCCCGAGTGCGGGCACCCACCGGCGGCTCACGACAGGCCGTTCTTCATCGCGGTGATGAGCTCGCCACCCGTGGTGTCACCGGTCAGCTCCCAGAAGAAGGCGCCGCCGAGACCCTGCTGCTTGGCGTAGGACATCTTCCCGCCGATGGTCGCCGGGGTGTCGTAGCTCCACCAGTTGCTGCCGCACTTCGCGTACGCGGTGCCGGCGAACGTGCCGGTCGACGGGCAGGTGTTCTTCAGGACCTTGTAGTCCTCGATGCCCTGCTCGTACGTGCCCGGCGCGGGACCGGTCGCGGTGCCGCCCGGCGTGCTCTGCGTGACGCCGGTCCAGCCGCGGCCGTAGAACCCGATGCCCAGCAACAGCTTGCTCGACGGGACGCCCTTGCTCTTCAGCTTCTGGATCGCCGCGTCGGAGTAGAAGCCCGGCGTCGGGATGCCGCTGAAGTTGGTGAGCGGCGAGTGCGGGGCCGTCGGCCCCTGCGCGGCCCAGGCGCCGAAGTAGTCGTAGGTCATCACGTTGTACCAGTCGACGTACTGCGCGGCGCCGCCGTAGTCGGCGACGTCGAGCTTGCCGCCGCTGCTCCCGTCGGCCGTGATCGCCGAAGTGATCAGGAACGACGAACCGAACTTCGCCCGCAGCGCGGACATCAGGTTCTTGTAGGCCGCGGCACCGCTGGTGTCACAGGAAAGGCCGCACGCGTTGGGGTACTCCCAGTCGATGTCGATGCCGTCCCAGATGTCCGCCCAGCGCGGGTCCTTCAGCAGGTTGTAGCAGGACTGCGCGAACGCGGCGGCGTTCTGCGACGCCTGGCCGAAGCCGCCGGAGTAGGTCCAGCCGCCGAACGACCAGATCACCTTGAGGCCCGGGTGCAGCTTCTTCAGCTTGCGCAGCTGGTTGAAGTTGCCCGCGACCGGCTGGTCCCAGGTGTCGGCGACGCCGTCGACGCTGCCCGCCGCGTCGTAGGTCTTCTGGTAGTCGGCGTACGGGTCGTCGTTCGCCGTGCACTGGCCGTTCTTCACGTTGCCGAACGCGTAGTTGATATGGGTCAGCTTGCTCGCCGAACCCGACGTCTCGATGTTCTTGACGTGGTAGTTGCGGCCGTAGACGCCCCACTGCACGAAGTAGCCGACATTCTTCAGGGACCCACCGGACGGCGGCGGCGTGGTCGTGGTCGGCGGGGTGGTGGGGGTCGTGGGGGTGGTCGTCGGCTGCGTCGGGGTCGTCGGGGTGGTGGTCGGGGTGCCCCCGCCGGCGTCGCAGGACCCGCCGTTCAGCTTGCAGTTCGACGGCGCCGAGTAGGTGCCGGAGTAGGCGACGTTGAAGCCGAAGCTGGCGGTCGAGCCGTTGCCGACGTTGCCGTTCCAGCTGTTCTTCACGGTGACGTGCTGGCCGGACGCGGTGTAGCTGCCGTCCCAGAGGGAGGAGATCGTCGCGCCGGACGGGAGGTCGAACTCGACCGTCCAGGCGGCCAGCGTCGAGCCGGACCCGTTGGTGATCGTGTACTTGCCTTCGTAGCCGGTGCCCCAGTCGGAGCCCTTGGTGAAGCCGGCGCTGACGCCACCGGCGGCACTCGCCGGCACGGTGACGAGTCCGACCGCGAGCGCGCCGACCGCGGTGAACAGACCGAGGAGGTGCCATCTCTTTCTGGACATTGCTCTCCCTTGGACCAGGTGCGAGGACAGCGCACACCACGGGGGACCGAGACGGTGTTTTGCGCCGTTTGCGAAGACGGTACGTGGTCCAGACCAATTAGGGAAGCACGAGTACGGAGAGTGCCGAACGCCGCCTGACCAGCTGCGACGTTGGCGTGTTCACTGGTCCAGTCCAGTTACGCAAAGCAGTCGCGACGAGGCGGATCCGGCCCTGCGCGGCGGCGGCCGCGCGATCGCTCGACCGCGGATTCCGCCCCCGGAAACGGAGGCATGAGAAAGGCCCCTCCGGCGAACCGGAGGGGCCTTTGCTGTCTCAACCAGACGTGCGCCCGAAGGGATTCGAACCCCTGACCTTCTGATCCGTAGTCAGATGCTCTATCCAGCTGAGCTACGGGCGCGTGTTCAGTTGTTCTCTAACCTAGCACCCGGCGAACCGGGCACCAGCGGAGGCTCCGGGATTTGAACCCGGGAGGGGGGGTTACCCCCAACCGCATTAGCAGTGCGGCGCCATAGACCAGACTAGGCGAAGCCTCCTGGGCCCAACGACCACTGCTCAGATAGGTTACACACCCCCCGATCACCCTCCAACAGCACCCCCCTCACGCCCGGCGCAGCAGCCTGAGCAGGCGCGGAGAGCGGCCGCCGAGGCCTTCCGCCTCGAACGTCGCGATGCCGACGCGCGGGAGTTCGCGCACGCCCGGGTACACCAGGTAGCGGGGGACCCAGCGCGGCTGGAACTTCGCGTTGAACCGGTAGAGCGTCTCGATCTGGATCCAGCGGGAAAAGAAGTGCAGGACCTTCGCCGCCGTCTTGGCGACCGGGCCCGCGCCGATCCGGCGGCCCTGTTCCATCAGGGCGCGGAACGCCGCGAAGTTGAGCGACACCTGCTCGACGCCGTGGCGACGCGCCGCCAGCAGGAGCTCCGAAATCATCAGCTCGTTGACGCCGTTGTCGGCCGTGCGGTCGCGGCGCATGACGTCCAGCGACAGGCCCTTCGCACCCCACGGCACGAACTGCAGCACGCCCCGCACGCGGCCGCCCTGTTCGGCCGTCACCAGCACCGAGCCGGGGTCGCCCATGCGGCCCAGCGCCATCGAAAAGCCGCGTTCGGTCTCCGTGCCGCGCCAGTTCGCGGCCAGCGCCGCCAGCTCGTCCAGCTCACCTTCGCGCAGGTCCTCTGCCCGGCGCACCAGCACCTTGTAGCCCGCGCGCTTCGTGCGGGCCGCCGCCTGGCGGACGCCGCGCATCACCCGGCCGTCCAGCGTGAAGCCCTCGACGTCGACCACGGCTTCGTCGCCGATCTCCAGGACCTCCAGGCCGAACCGGGCCCAGACCGTCGCGCCGAGCTCCGAGACGCCCATCGCCGCCGGGATCCAGCCGTTGCGGCGGCACACCTCGAGGTACTCCTCGATCGCGCCCGGCCACGCCTCGTGGTCGCCCAGCGGGTCGGCCGAGCACAGCGCCACGCCGGCGATCACGCGGTAGGTGACGGCGGCCTTGCCCGTCTTCGAGAACACCGCGAACTTGTCGCGGCGCAGCGCGAAGTAACCGAGGGAGTCACGCTCGCCGTGCTCGTCGAGCAGCTTGCGCAGGCGGGCCACCTCTTCGTCGGTCAGCCGCGGCGCCGGCTCGGCCGACCGCAGCAGGAAGTACGCCGACACCAGGACCGCGGCGAGCCCGAACAGCAGCCCGACGGCCGCGGTCATGTCCTCCAGCCACATCTGGTGGAACACCGCGGGACCGCTGGCCCCGACCAGCGCGAGCGCGGCCTCCGCGAGCCGGTCCGGGAAGCTCAGCGGCTCCAGCACCGCCCGCGACGCCACCGACAGCAGGATGACGTTGAGCACGAGCCCGGCCAGCACCAGCTGCAGGAACACGCGCACCGCGCGCCAGCGCCCGGCGACCGGGTCCGGCTTCGCGACGAAGTAGCGCCGGTTCGCGATCAGGCCCACCAGCAGCACCACCGACACCACCCCGGCGGCGAAGACGTGCCTGAGCCCGAGGTGCGAAAGCGTCAGCAGCACCGTCGCGCCGACGGCCAGCTGCCAGGCCCGGCGCTTGCGGCGGCGCAGGCCCGCGGCCAGCATCAGCAGCAGCACGCCCGTGACCAGCGCCACGGTCGCCGCCGCGACGGTCGCCTCCTGCGGCAGTTCCAGCCACTCCGAAAGGTGCCCGCGCAGGTTCCGGCGCCCGGCCGGCACCAGGACCGACACGAGCGTCATCAGTCCGGCGAGCCGGGTCACCCACGTGATCACCCCCACGGTGGTGGCTCCGGCCACCTGCCAGGTGATCTGCGCTCTGGTTCCCGTCACCACCTGTGCAACCCGTTGCGAGCGATCATGCTTCCCCCGTCTACCCCCCGGCGAGCTCCACAAACGGCGTCAAGGCGGCCGGGTTGGCCAGCGCGTCGCGGCTGACGGCCCGGTCGGGAGCCACACCGGCGAGGATCTTCTTCACCGGTACCTCACACTTCTTACCGTTCAAGGTACGAGGAATCTCGTAAACCACTATGAATCGATCGGGTACATGCCGCGGTGACAGGGCGCTACGGAGCTCCTTGCGCAGGCGCGGCTCGACGTCCTCGAGCGCGACGCCGTCCGCGAGCACGACGAAGCAGATGAGCTCGCCGTCTTCGTTCCCGGCCGCCGAGGTGTCGACGACCAGGGAATCCGCGACCTCGTCGTAGCCCTCGACCACCCGGTAGAACTCGGCCGTCCCCATCCGGACGCCGCCGCGGTTGAGCGTCGAGTCGCTGCGGCCGTAGATCACCGCCGAGCCGCGGTCCGTGACGCGGATCCAGTCCCCGTGGCGCCACAGCCCGGGGTACATCTCGAAGTACGCCTCACGCAGCCGGGAGCCGTCGGGGTCGTTCCAGAAGAACACCGGCATGGACGGCATCGGCTTCGTGATGACCAGCTCGCCGACCTGCTCGACGACCGCGTGGCCGGCCTCGTCGAAGGCGTTGACCGCGGCGCCGAGCGCCGGGCAGGACAGCTCCCCCAGCCACACCGGGACGTCGGGCGCCGACGCGACGAACGCCGCGCACAGGTCCGTGCCGCCGGAGACCGAGCAGATCTGGACGGTCGCGCCGACCTCGTTCACGATCCACCGGAAGCCCTCGACGCTCAGCGGCGCCCCGGTCGAGCCGAGCGCGCGCAACGCCGTGAGGTCGTAGCGCTCCGCGGGCTTGATGCCCTTCTTGAGGCAGCTCTGGATGAACGGCGCCGACGTGCCGAAGTACGTGACGCGGTGCTGCTCGGCCAGGTGCCAGAGCGCGTTCAGGTCGGGGTACCCGGGGCTGCCGTCGTAGAGGACGACGGTGGTGCCGACCAGCAGGCCCGAGATGAGGAAGTTCCACATCATCCAGCCGGTGGTGCTGAACCAGAAGAACCGGTCGCCGGGCCCGAGGTCCGTCTGCAGCGCGAGGGCCTTGAGGTGCTCCAGCGTGATGCCGCCGTGGCCGTGCACGATGCCCTTCGGCAGGCCGGTGGTGCCGGAGGAGTAGAGCACCCACAGCGGGTGCGCGAACTCGACGGGTTCGAACAGCAGCGGCGCGCCTTCGTGCCGCGCGAGCAGCTCGGCCCAGTCGTGCGCGCCGGCCATCCGGCCTTCGCCGACGTACTCGACGAGCACGGTCGCGGCGAGCGACGGCAGCTGCCGCTGCAGGTCGGCGACCGTCGTCCGGATGTCGAACTCGCGCCCGTTGTACGCGTAGGCGTTGACCGCGAAGAGCACCTTCGGCTCGATCTGCACGAAGCGGTCCGCGACCGCGCGGACCCCGAAGTCCGGCGAGCACGAAGACCAGATCGCCCCGACGCTCGCGGTCGCCAGGAACGCGACGAGCGTCTGCGGGCAGTTCGGCGCCAGCGCGACGACGCGGTCGCCCTTGCCGACGCCCAGTTCGAGCAACGCCGCCCGGGCCGCGCCGACCTGCGCGCGAAGCTCGCCGTACGTCAGCTGGGCCGCGAAGCCGTCTTCGCGGTGGAAGATCACGGCGATCTCTTCGTCGCCCTTCGCGGCACCCGCGACGCCGGGGGTGAGCGCGTGTTCGGCGTAGTTCAGCGTGGCGCCGTCGAACCACACGGCGTCCGGCATCCCGCCCGCGAGCACCTCGCCCGGCCGGTCGTGCCAGCGGACGCCGAGGAAGTCCGCGACGGCCGACCAGAAGTCCGGGACGTGCTCGACCGAGAACTCCCAGAGCGACCGGTAGTCGTCCACCTCGACGCCGCGTTCGGCACGCAGCCACCGGCGGAAGGCTTCGATCTTGGTGTCGGCAACGTGGCTCGGCTCAGGGCGCCAGAGCACTTCGGGGGCGTCGGCGGTGTGCGTCACGTCACGACTGTACTGTGCCGTTCATCACCAATCCGACCTTAGCTACGGCCGGATGGCTTTCGTGGCAACGGTCGCCATCGCTTGGGGGCCGGCCTACTTCTGCCCGGATCACTGATCGCGATCAGCGCAGGTGGGCGTCGAACCAGTTCAGGGTGCGCTGCCAGGCTTCCGCGGCCGCGCCCGGGTCGGCGTCGAAGCGGTGGTTCGCGCCCGGGTAGTGGACGACGTTCGTGGCGACCTTCGCCGACGCCGCCGCGTCGCGCAGCCGCTCGACCTCGGCGCCGCCCGCTTCGTCGCCCTCGTCGCCGTACATGCCGAGCCACGGGCTGGTGAGCTTCCCGGCGATCTCGACCAGCGCGGGCAGTTCGGCGGCCTGCTGCCCGCCGACGCTGACGGCGGCACCCAGCTTGCGGTGCGAAGCGACGACGAGAGCCGCGGTGCCGCCCAGGTCGAAGCCCATCACGCCGAGCAGGTCGGCCTGGACGCCGCGCTCGACGAGCCAGGCGAGTGTGATGTCCGTCGCGTCGAGCAGGTCCTGCTGCGTCAGCTCGGCGTTTTCGAGGTGCGGGGTGACGGTCAGCCAGCCTTCGAGGGCGAGGCTCGCGAGCAGCAGTTTCACCCCGTCGGTGACCCCGTCCGCCTCGTGCAGGACCACCAAGCCGCCGCGTAACGCGCCTTCGGGCGCCGAGAAGGTCAGGCGCAGGGCGCGGCCGTCGGTGCGCTGGTAGTCCACGGTGCTGGTCGACGTCATTGCGTCACTCAATCACTTGGAGGTGAACGGAAGGAACCCAGTTAACCAGGTGGCCGATCGAGGTACCGCCTGAAGGGAGTCGCGGGGCGGAGGGCGGAAAAGATACGGTGACGGGGTCGTCCCGTTCAATCGGAGGAGCGCCGAAGATGTCGTCCGTGTCCCCTCGTGCCGATCTCGAATCGTTGCCGAAATACATCCCCGGCCGGACGATCGAAGGCGCCATCAAGCTGGCGAGCAACGAGGTGCCCGGCGGCGCCCTGCCGAGCGTCGCCCGGGCGATCGCCGAGGCCGCGGTGGGCATCAACCGCTACCCGGACACCGGCTCGCAGGCGCTGCGCGAGCGGCTGGCGCGCGAGCTGGACGTGCCGGTGGAGAAGGTCGCCATCGGCTGCGGCTCGGTGTCGCTCTGCCAGCAGACGATCCAGGCGGCCTGCGCCCCGGGCGACGAGGTCCTCTTCGGCTGGCGCTCGTTCGAGGCCTACCCGATCGTGACGCAGGTGGCCCACGCCAAGCCGGTGCTGGTCCCGATCACCGAGGGCCAGGAGCTCGACCTCGACGCGATGCTCGCGGCGATCACCGACCGGACGCGCGTGGTCTTCGTGTGCAACCCCAACAACCCCACCGGGACGGCGATCCGGCGCGCCGAGCTGGAGCGGTTCATGGACGCCGTCCCCGAGCGCGTGCTGATCGTGCTCGACGAGGCGTACAAGGAGTTCGTCACCGACACCGAGGTGCCCGACGGCGTCGAGTACACGCGGACGCGCCCGAACGTCATGGTGCTTCGCACGTTCTCGAAGGCGTACGGCCTCGCGGGCCTTCGCGTCGGTTACGCTATCGCGCCCGAAGCGATCGCCGACGCGCTCCGCCAGGTGTACGTCGCGTTCTCGGTGAACATGCTGGCCCAGGTCGCCGCGCTGGCGTCCCTCGACGCCGCCGACGAACTGCTAGAGCGCTGCCAGGAGATCGTCGCCGAGCGCGGCCGGGTCCGCGACGAGCTGATCGCGGCCGGCTACCAGGTGCCCGAGACGCAGGCCAACTTCGTCTGGCTGCCCTTGGGCGAGCAGGCGGTGCCGTTCGCCGAGCACGCGCTGGACCGCAAGCTGGTGGTGCGGCCCTTCGCCGGCGACGGCGTGCGCGTGACCATCGGGACCCGCGAGGAGAACGACCTCTTCCTGGCCGCGGCGCGGGAATTCAGTCGCTGAACTGCTTGACCACCAGCTGGATCACGGCGGCGACGCCGATCACCACGATCACGCCGCGCAGCACCGCCGGCGGCAGCTTCCGGCCGATCTTCGCGCCGAGGAAGCCGCCGGCGGTCGACCCGACGGCCAGCCACAGCACGACGGGCCAGCTGATCGGCGCGACGAACGCGTAGATCACCCCGGCGACGACGTTGACGACGGCGGCGAGCACGTTCTTCACGCCGTTGAGCTTCTGCAGCGGCTCCGACAGCAGCATCCCCATGACGGCCATCAGCATCACGCCCTGCGCGGCGGTGAAGTACCCGCCGTAGATGCCGATGAGGAAGATGAAGAACATCAACAGCGGACCGGCTTTGTGCTCTTCGCCGTTCTCTTCGCGGCGCTTCGCGACCCACTTCGACACCTGGGGCTGCACGATCACGAGGATCACGGCGAGCCCGACGAGCACCGGGACGACGGCTTCGAAGGCGTCCTTCGGCAACGACAGCAGCAGGACGGTGCCGCCGATCGCGCCGAGGAACGACGCGACCGCGAACCGGGCGACCTGCCGCCAGTAGCCGGTGAGCTCGTGCCGGTACCCCCAGGCGCCGCTGAGCGTGCCGGGCGCGAGCCCGATCGCGTTGGACGTCGTCGCGGTCACGGGCGGGTACCCGAGCGCGACGAGCACCGGAAAGGTGACGAGCGTCCCCGACCCGACGACGGCGTTGATGGTGCCTGCCCAGATCCCGGCGACCACGACGATCACCGCGTGCCACCACGTCATTTAGCAATCACGTGCGGAGCCTAAGCATCGTGGGCCGCTCCCGCGACGCAGATGTGTCCGGTCGGACATTCACCGCGGCGTGAAGACGCAGAACTCGTTCCCTTCCGGGTTGGTCATCGCGTGATCATGACAGTCACCACCGACGGTTTCCGGAGCTGAGAGGATGGGCGTGTGGACACCGAGCAGGTCTGGAGCGCGACCGTGGACCGGTTGCGGGCGCGGATCGACTCCGGGGACCTGGCGCCCGGGAGCCGGCTGCCTGCCGAGCGCGTGCTCTGTGAAGAGCTCGGCATCAGCCGGGGGTCGCTGCGGCAGGCGCTGCGCGTGCTCGACTCCATCGGGTACGTGCAGATCCGCGCCGGCTCCGGCACCTACGTCCGTGAGCAGCGGGAACAGCCCCTGCGGACCTGGTTCACCGAGCACGACCAGCTCGTCGAGAAGCTGTTCGACCTGCGCGCGACCGTCGAGCCGACGCTCGCCGAGCGACTGGCCCGGCACGCCACCGCCAAGACCGTGAGCCGGCTCGAGGACAACGTCGCCGAGATGGCGCGCGCCGCCGAGGACGGGGACATGCTGCACGTCATCGCCGCCGACGCCGAGTTCCACTGGGTCATCGCGCAGAACGCGGGCAACGACGACGTCGCCGGGCTGCTGCGGTCCGTGCTCGCCCTGGTCGGCGAGGAGCGGCGGGCCGCGCTGCGGCTGCCCGGCCAGATCCGCAAGGCCGTCGACGACCACCGGGCCATCCTCGACGCCATCCGCCGGTCCGACCCCGCCGCCGCCCGCGAGCTGACCCTCAAGCACCTGGTCGACGCCAAGACCTACGCGCACGACTTCGCCGCCGAGGAGCAGTGACACCGGGGAACGCCACGGCCTGGTGTCCTCTTTGGACGCCGCGCGCTCCTAACGGGACTCCAGCACCCGCGCGACGAACTTGTGCAGCTTCTCCTCCAGCCGCGCGAGGCGTTCGTCCAGCGTGAGCGTCTCGAACGGCTGGGGCACGTCGGACTTCAGTTCGCCGCGGACGTACTGGCAGCAGCCCAGGTTGCCGCAGGCGTAGATGCCCAGCGTGTTGCCCTCGCGGCCGGGCTTCCCGGCGCGCCTGCCGGAGAACAGCGTGATGTCGGCGAGGCCGTGGGTGGTCGTGCAGAAGCCGCAGGTGTTGCTGCGCAGCCGGGACTTCGGCGCCGGGGCGGCACGCAGGGCGAGCCCGACCACTTCGCCGTGGAAGGGCAGCACGAGGTAGGCGCGCGCCGGCGCCTTCGGGTCGCGCCAGCCGAGGAACTCGCGCTTCTCCCACGGGATTTCCCCGGGCCGGGCCGGCAGCGTCACGCCCTTCGCTTCGCCGCGGGTGCAGTTGACGAACGAGGCCCGGATCTCGTCCTGGCCGAGTGGGTCCATGCTCCGCACGGTAACCACGGCCACCGGGGGTGGCCACGCATTTTCCGCCGTACGATCGACGCCGTGCGCAAGATCGGCAACTTCCGGGTGGTCCTGCGCACCAGCCTGGGCTTCGCCGGGCTGGGCGTCGGGTCCAGTGTGGCCGGCTCCGGCGTCGTCGCCCTGCTCCTGCTGCTGCAGGGGCTGCCGAACGACGTCGGCGACCGCGGCTGGGTGCTCGGCCTGACCGCCGCCGGGATCGTCGCCGTCTCCCTGCTCGTCGGGACACTGTGGACGGCCTTCCTGCAGCGCCGCACCGCGATCTGGTTCGTGCTCGGCCGGCCGCCGTCGGAGAGCGAGGCCAAGCGCGCGCTGCGGCTGCCCGTCGACATGGCCGTGGTCAGCGGGACGCTCTGGCTGATCGGCACGGTCGTCCTCAGCGTGCTGGCCGGGGTGCTCGGCTCGGCCGAGGACGCGGTCGGGATGGCGACCGTGATCGGGCTCGGCGGCCTCACCACCGTCGGGCTCACCTACCTGGCCGCCGAGTGGGTGGCGCGGCCGGTGATGACGATCGCGCTCGGCATCCTGCCGCCGCGCGGCTCGCTGCCGGTGACCGTGCTGACGCGGCTGGTCGTCACCTGGGCGCTCGCCAGCGGCGTCCCGTTCGTCGGCGTCCTGCTCATCGCGACGCCACCCGACCTCGGCTCGGGCGACCACAGGGCCAGCCTGATCATGCTGTCGGTGATCGGCCTCGGCGTCGGGGCCATCGGCACCGCGCTGCTGGCCCGGGCGGTCGCGGCGCCGCTGCACCGGCTGCGCGTGGCCCTCGACCGGATCGCGCGCGGCGACAACAGTGTCGCGGTCGACGTCGACGACTCCAGCGAGATCGGCCTGCTCCAGACGTCGGTCAACCAGCTCGCCGCCGGCCTGCGCGAGCAGGCCCGGATGCGGGACCTGTTCGGCAGGCACGTCGGCGCCGACGTCGCCCGGCACGCCCTGGAGTACGGCGCGTCGCTGTCCGGCGACGTCCGCGAGGTCACGGCGTTGTTCGTCGACGTCGTCGACTCGACCGCGCTCGCCTACCGCACGCCGCCGGAAGAGCTGGTGGCGAAGCTGAACCGGCTGTTCGCCGCCGTCGTGTCCGCGGTGAACGCCCGGGGCGGGCTGGTCAACAAGTTCCAGGGCGACGCCGCGCTGTGCATCTTCGGCGCCCCGACCCGGCTTTCGGACGCACCGACGGCCGCGCTGGCCGCGGCCCGCGCGATCCGCGACGAGGTGTGCGCGGACGGCGAGCTCGACCTCGGCATCGGCGTCTCGAGCGGCCCGGTGTTCGCCGGGCAGCTCGGTACCAGCAGCCGGCTCGAGTACACCGTGATCGGCGACGCGGTCAACGAGGCCGCGCGGCTGACCGAGCTGGCGAAGGCGGTGCCGTCCCGGATCCTCGCCAGCGACGCCGTCGTCTCGGCGGCCCTGCCGAGCGAAGCCGCGCACTGGCGCAAGCACGGCGAGCTGGAGCTACGCGGCCGCCAGGAGCCGACGCCGACCTGGACGGCCGGCCCGGACCCTCAGGACGGCTGACCCAGCTCCGGCCAGCGCAGCACCGTCGAACCCCAGGTCAGGCCCGCGCCGAACGCGCTGAGCAGCACGCGGTGGCCGGGCGCGAGGGTGCCGTCCGCCCGGGCGTCGGCCAGCGCGAGCGGGATCGACGCGGCGCTGGTGTTGCCGACCCGGTCGATGTTCGCGACGACCGCGTCGGCCGGCATGCCCAGCTGCTTCGCCGTCGCCTGGAGGATCCGGATGTTGGCCTGGTGCCCGACGAAGCGGTCGACGTCGCCGACCATCCAGCCCGCGCGCTCCAGGACGGTCCGCGACGACTCCGCCATCCGCGCGCAGGCGTGCCGGAACACCGCGGTGCCCTGCATGGCGAGGAACCGGTCGGCCGGGGTGTCCGAGAGCCGCTTGCGCGCACCCCCGGCCTCGACCCACAGGAGGGCGGCGTGGTCACCCTCGCTGTGCAGGTCGAACGGCCCGAACGCGCCGGGCTCGGCCGCGTCGCCCGCCCGCAGCAGGACCGCGCCCGCGCCGTCGCCGAAGATCGGGACGGTCGTGCGGTCCCCGGGGTCGATCAGCGTGGTGAAGGTGTCGGCGCCGATCACGAGCACGCGCTCGGCGAGGCCGCCCGCGATCAGGCCCGCCGAGGTCGCCAGGGCGTAGACGAAGCCGCTGCACACGGCGTTGACGTCGAAGGCCGCAGCAGTGCCGAGCCCGAGCCGGGCGGCGACCTGCGGCGCGCTGGCCGGGCAGGGCTGGTCGGGCGTGGAGGTGGCGAGGACGACAGCGTCGGCCGACCCGCCCCCGAGCGCCTCCCGGCCCGCGCCGACCGCGAGGTCCACAGTGGACTCGCCGGGCCCGGCGACGCGGCGCTCGCGGATGCCGGTGCGGGTCCGGATCCACTCGTCCGTGGTGTCGAGCCGGGCCGCGATCTCGTGGTTGTCCAGGACTTTCGTCGGCAACATCGAACCGAGGCCGGTCAACACGGCGGCAGGTGCGGGCACGGTGGAGCCTCCCCACGCCGGCGGGTTGGCGAACGACCGGCAGGTCTTCCACTTCTATGGGCTACCCCCTGGTAGACCGGTGAGTTGTGTTCCAGGTCACGGAAAAAGTTGTTTCACTTTCGCCTCGGACGGAGTAGTGAGCGACGTCACGGAGGAGTGAGCCGAGAGCGAACTCCGGCGAACTGTCGGAGCCCCCGGCTAGCCTGCTGGAGTGCAGACACCCGACCTCGACCAGCTCGACATCGCCATCCTCGCCTGCCTCCAGCAGGACGCCCGCACGATCGCCGAGACGATCGGCGCGAAGGTCGGCCTCTCGGCCGCGGCGGTGCAACGGCGGATCAAGCGGCTGCGCGAGGCGGGCGTGATCGAGCGCGAGGTCGCGGTGCTGTCGCCGGAGGCGCTCGGGCTGAGCATGACGTTCGTCGTCATGGTCGAGATGGAGCGGGAGAACCTGGCGGTCCTGGACGCGTTCCGCCGGCAGGTCCTGGCCGACGACTGCGTCCAGCAGTGCTACTACGTCACCGGCAACGCGGACTTCGTGCTGGTCGTGACGTGCCCGGACATGGCGGGCTTCGAGGCGTTCACCCGGCGGATGTTCTTCGACAACCCGAACGTCCGGCACTTCACGACGAGCGTGGCGATGGACCGCGTGAAGGTCGGGCTCGGGCTGCCGCTCGGGCCGTAGGCGGGCGATATCCTGGAGCGCTGTCCACCTGGGGGGTGCATGCTTCGGAACCGCCGGATCTTCCTGACCGCCACCTTGATCGACGCGCTCGGCAGCGGGCTGTGGGTCCCGTTCGCGCTGCTGTTCCTCGTGCACGGGCAGGGCATGGGCCTGCTCGACGCGGGCACGTCGCTGAGCACCGGCGCGCTGCTCGCGCTCGTCACCGGCCCGGCCACCGGGGCCGCGATGGACCGCTTCGGCCCGCGCGCCCTGCTCGTCACGGGCAACCTCGTGCGGTTCGCGGCCTTCTGCGCGTACCCACTGGTCCACACCAGCTGGCAGGTGATCGCGGTCTCACTGGTGGCCGGCTTCGGCGACCGGCTCTTCTGGACGTGCAACGCGCCGGCGGTCGCGCGGCTCACCGACGGGCCGGGCACCGACCGCATGCTGGCCACGCAGACGATCGGCCGGTTCGCGGGCGCCGGGATCGGCGCGGCGGCGACCGCGGTGCTGCCGACGATCACGAGCCAGGCGGCCTTCCACGCACTGGCGTACGCGAACGCGACTAGCTTCGCGGTCGCGGCGGTGTTGATGGCGTTGCTGCCGCCACTTTCACGTGAACGCGACCACCAGGCGGCGCCACTTTCACGTGGAAGTGGCGCCGCGGGCGGCTGGCGGGCCGTGCTCGGGGACCGGCCGTACACCGGCTTCTGCCTCACCCACACGGCTTTCACGCTCGCGAGCGCGAGCAAGTTCGCCGTGCTGCCGATCGTCGTCCGGGACCTGCTGCACGGTCCACAGTGGATCGCCGGGACCGCGATCACCCTCGGCACCGTCGTCGTCGTGACGGCGCAGCGCCCGATCGTCGCGAAGCTCGCCGGCCACAGCCGGACCGCCGCGCTGATCGGCGCCGCGGTGCTGTTCTCGGTTTCCTTCGCCCTGCTGATCCCGTTGGAAATCGTCCCCCTGCCCGTCGCGACCGGGTTGATCCTCGTCACGAGCCTCGGCTTCTCCGTCGCGGAGGCGATGTTCGGGCCGACCGGCACCGCGACGGCCGCCGCGGCCGCGCCGCCGGGTGCCGAAGGCCGGGCCAGCTCGATCTTCCAGCTCTCCTGGGGCCTGCCCGTCGCGCTCGCGCCCGGGTTGCTGGCAGCCCTGCTCAGCGCCGGCAACGCACTGACCTGGTCGGTACTGGCCCTGACCTGCGCGTCCGCGGTCCCGGCGCTGCTCGTCCTGCGGAAGAAGCTCCCGGGGGCGCTGCGCGAGCCGTCACCGGCAGTCGCCGGATGACCGCAAGGGGTATGTGCCGGACGTTACACCACAATGGACGGATGCAACCGATCAAGTGAACGTGAGAGTTTCTTCGTCATGACCGTCGGGCCTGGTCATCTCCTCCTCGAACAGTTCGCGCCGCGCGAACCGCCACCCGGACTCCAGGAGGGGCCATGCAGACCGACGCCGTTCACCAGAGCCAGTTCGTGGTGCTGAACGAGAGCACCACGCCCGTCCTGTCCCGGCTGTCCTACCACGCCGACGAGCCGTTCGCGGTCACCGTCGCGTTCCGGACCGAGCGCGGCCGGTGGATCGAGTGGACCTTCGCGCGTGACCTCCTCGTGGCCGGGCTCGACGAGCCGGCCGGCCTCGGCGACGTCCGGATCCGCCCGGACCTGTCCGAGGACGAAGACTTCCTCACCCTCGAAATCGAGTCACCGGACGGCTATGCGTCGTTCGAGCTGGAAGTCGAGGACGTCCGGACGTTCCTCGAGGCGTCCTACGAACTGGTGCCGCTCGGCGAAGAGAGCGCGCACTTCGACGTCGACGGGCTGATCGAGGAGATCAGCAACGTCTGACCCCCGAACCTCCCATTCCCGCGGCGAGGACGAAGGGCGGGTTTCGAGTGCGCTGGAGGCACTCGAAACCCGCCCTTTCGCTGTGTCCGGGACGTCAGCTGGTCTTCAGGGTCGTGCCGGTGCCGGACAGCGCGCCGGCGATCGGGTAGAAGTAGGTCACGCTGCTGTTGCCGCCGGACAGGACGCCCTGCGCGTAGTTGCCGGCGATGAAGCCGCCGCCGGAGTCACCGGCCGCCGAGTGGACGTTGGTCGCGGTCATGCCGTTGACCGTGCCCTCGGAGTAGCGGACGCTCTGGTTCTTCGCGCCGATGGTGCCGCAGGTCCAGCCGGTGGTCGAGCCGGCCTTGCAGACCGACGAGCCGGTCGCCGCGTTCGACGACCCGCGCACCGCGGTCCCGTTGTTCATCTGCGCGACCGGGGTCCAGCTGCTGGTGGTCCGGACCGCCGCGTAGTCGACACCCGGGAAGCGGTAGGTGATCCAGCTGCCGAGCGCGGCGCCGTTCGAGCCGGTCAGCGAGCCGCCGCCGGTGAGCGCACCGCAGTGGCCGGCGGTGACGAAGCCGGTCGTGGTCGCGAAACCGACCGAGCAGCGCGCCGAGCCACCGATGTAGTAGGCGTCCCCGCCGCGGATGTTGGCGTGCAGCGTCGGCTTCGCCGTCACGTCGAGGATCGTGACCGACGACTTGTCCACACCGGACCGCGCGACGAACGCGTCGGCCGCGGCGCGCTGGCCCTGCAGGACGGAAAGGGTGACGCGGTTGGTGACGGAATCGACGCCCCAGCCGGTGATCGCGTACGGCGCCGTGGCGTCGAGGGCCTTGAACCTGTCCACAGTGGAGTCGAGCTGGCGGGCGCTGAACTTCACGACCTCCGCCTCGGCCCCGGCCGCCTGGATCTTGGCGACGTCCGCGGCGTTCGTGGTCTGGATGTGCGCCTTGCCCGTCGCGGCGTTGTAGGTGGCGCCGCCGAAGGCGTCGCCGAGCGTCGCGGTGACGGCCTCGGTGACCTTGTTCGCGACGTCTTCGCTCTTCAGCCGCGTCAGCACCTGGTCGTGGGTCAGGCCCAGGTCGCGCTGCATGGCGGGCACGATGTCCGGGTTCAGCAGGTCCTGGCCCGACGCGGGGACGGCGACCGCGACGAGCGCACCCGTCATCGTCACCGCGGCGGCAGCGGCACCGAAGAGTCTGGCGATCTTCATGCTTCTCCCTAGGTGGTTACGCGCGGCTCTGCACCGGCCACGCAGTGGTACTCCCCCGGGTGAGGGTCCCCGCAGTGGGCGTTACGGTGCAATCCGGGCACCCGGCGAATGCGTATACGCATTCGGTCCGGACGTATCCCCTGCTCCAAGCGGTCCCGACCGCAGGTCGTCACCCGGTCGGACAGGTCCTTAAGTAGGGTTTCCGTGGACTACTTTCAGTAGCCGGGACACTGCCCGGAACGCGGTAAGCGCCGCCGGAACGCGGTAGGCGCGGAGATTTTCCACGCGCAGTGACGCCGGACCCGCGAATCCCGCGGCGATCCGGTGACGGCGGGTAGGCGAACGTGTGAGGGCCGTGCCGGCCACGTATTCGGTTAATGGTTTACGGGGCGAGAGGCGCTGCTTAGGCTCCCGCGCACAACGTCGAGGAGGTCCGTATGTGGCTGACGGCTCCCCGCCCCACCTCGGTCTCCGTCCGGTCCGGACCCGCCCGGCTGACCGGCCGCGACGCCGAGCTCGACGCCATCGTCGACGTGCTCCGGCGGCGCCCGGCGGCCGTGCTGATCGAGGGCGAGCCCGGTATGGGCCGTACCCGGCTGCTCGCGGAGATCGGGCGCCGCAAGGAGTTCGACGGCGGCCGGGTGCTGACCGGCGCCTGCCAGCCGCTGCGCGAACCGTTCCCCTACGGGCCGGTGCTGGAAGCGCTTCGCACGGTGACATCCGGGGCCTCGCCCCGGGCCGGGGGCTTCGCCACCCGGACCCCCGAAACGCATGCCGTGACGTCCGGTGCTTCGCCGCAAACGAGCGAGGTGCCTCTCGGACCGCTCAGCCCGGTCGCCGGGGTGCTGCGGCCGCTGCTGCCGGAGCTCGCGGAAGCGCTTCCCCCGCGTCCAGAGCCCCTCGCCGACCCGGTGGCCGAGCGCCACCGCGTGTTCCGCGCGATCCGGGAGCTGCTGGCCGCGTGCGGACCCACCCTGGTGCTGATCGACGACCTCCAGTGGGCCGACGAGGACACCCGCGACCTCCTGCGGTTCCTCGCCGGGTCGATGCCGCCGGAGCTGGCGGTGGTCGCCACCTACCGGTCCGCGACCGATGTCCGCCCCGGGCCGCTCGGCGCGCCGTTCCGGACCGATGCCTCGGTGCACTCCGCCCGCGTCGCGCTCGGCGCGCTGGACGTCACCGCGGTCCGGAAGCTCGCGGTCGAAATCCTCGAACTGCCCCGGGTCACCGACGAGTTCGCGGCCAAGCTGCACGAGTGCACGGCCGGGATCCCTTTCGTGGTCGAGGAAACCCTGCGCGCGCTGCGCGAAGCGGCCGAGCGGCTGCCGGTCGGCGAAGTCCTTTCCGACCGGATGCTGGAGAACCTCGAAGTCCCGGTGCTGCTGCGGGAGGCCGTCACCGAACGGCTTTCCGCGCTGCCCGGGCCGGCCGCGCAGCTGGCCGGCGCGGCCGCGGTGCTCGGCGTCGGCGCCGAAGCCGCCGTGCTCGGCGAACTGGCCGGGCTACCAGAAGACACCCTGCGCACGGCGTTGCTCGCGACGTTGTCCGGCGGGGTGCTCGGCGAAGTCGGCGACGGCAAGTACGGCTTCCGGCACCCGTTGGCGCGCAAGGCGGTCTACGACACGGTGAGCGGGCCCGAACGCGCGTTGCTGCACTCGCAGGCGATCCGCGTGCTGGCCGCGCAGCCGTCGCCGCCGCTCACGTTGCTGGCCCGGCATTCCCGCGCGGCGGGCCGCGTCGACCAGTGGCGGCACTACGCCGAAGCGGCCGCCGACGAAGCCATCACGCGCGGCGAGACGTCCCGCGCGATCGACCTCCTCCAGTCGGTGCTGGCCGAGCCGGGCCCGGCGGAGTCCGACGTCGGGCGCGTCGCCGGCAAGCTGAGCCAGGTCGCGCTGCGCGGGTTCCGCCCCGACGTCATCGGCGCCCTCGAGCGCGTCCTCGAAGAGGTGACGCTGCCGCCGTCGGTCCGCGGCTCGATCCGGCTCAGCCTCGGCATGCTGCAGGTCCGGACCATTGGCGGGCTGGGCCGCGGGCGCCTCGAAGTCGAGCGCGCGATCGGCGAGCTGACCGACCGGCCCGACCTGGCGGCCCGCGGGATCACGCTGCTGGCCCAGCCGATCGACGGCCTGACGCCGTTGTCCTGGCACGAATCCTGGCGCGCCCGCGCGGGCGAGGTGTACGAGCGGCTCGACGACTCCGAGCTGCGGCTCGCCCTGACCGCCGACCGCATCGCGGCGGCCTCGCACGTCGGCGACGGCTCGGCGTGGGCGGAGTTCGAGGCGTTGTCGGACACCGTCGGCACGGTCGCCGAGCGCGTCCAGCTGGCCCGGCTGTGGTGCAACCTCGCCGACGGCCAGTCGTGGGCCGGTCACCTCGACCGCGCGGAACGGCTGGTGACCGAAGGCGTCCGGCGCGCGACCGACGCGGGTGCGTTGTACGCGATCGGCCTGATCCAGGGCACGCGCGTCCGGCTCGACTGGGTGCGCGGGCGCTGGCACGGCCTCGCCGAAACGGCCGAGCAGCTGCGCGACAGCTACCCGGAGCTGGGCCCGATCGTCATGGAGTCGTCGCTGGTGCTCGGCGGGCTCGCGGCCGTGCGCGGCGAGTTCGCCGCCGCGCAACGGCACCTGACCGCGGCGAGCGTGCACGCGCCGGACCGCGGGCCGATCCCGGTGGTGCTTTCGGCGGCCGGCGTGCTGATCACGGTGCTGCTCGCGACCGACGACGTCGACGGCGCCTGCGCGGCGGCCGACACCGCGGTGGCCGCGGCCGGCCGCAAGGGCGTCTGGATCTGGGCGGCGGGGCTGGTCCCGGCCGCGGCCCAGGCCTACGCGCGGGCCGGGCGCTGGCCGGAGGCCGACAGCGTGGTCGAGGCGTTCTCCCGCGGTATCGAAGGCCGGGACGCGCCGGTGGCGTCGGCGGCCCTGGTGGCCGGCCGGGCAGTGCTGCTCGAAGCACGCGGCAAGCACCTCGCCGCGGCGGCGCTGTTCGACGAAGCCGCGTCGGGCTACGCGGCGCTGCCGATGCCCTACCCCGCGACGGCGACGCGGGAACGCGCGGCGATGTGCCGGCTCGCGGCTGGCAACCGGGACGCCGTCGACGAGCTGACGGCCGCGGCCGAGGCGTACGAGCAGCTCGGGGCGACGCGGGACGCCGGGCGGTGCCGTCACCAGCTGCGCGAGCACGGTGCGTGGGCGCCTTCGCAACGCGGGCGGCGGGGGTACGGGAGCGAGCTGTCGCCGCGGGAACGCGAGGTGGCGCGGATGCTCGCGGAGGGCCGGACCAACCGCGAGATCGCGGACGGCCTCTTCCTCTCGCCGCGGACGGTCGAACAGCACGTCGCGAAGGTGCTGCGGAAGCTGGGCGCGAGGTCGCGGACGGACGTGGCGCGCAAGCTCCCCGGCGAGGTGACGACCGCACCGGCTGGCTAGCCGGGCGAGGGCGTCCTACGTTGGGCGCGTGACAGAAGAGGCACTTCCCGCCTGGCGCCGGCGGACCTCCGGGGAAACGCGCTGGCCCGCGATGGGCGTCGTCGTCGTGACGCTCGCGCTGCAGGTCGCCCTGCCCGACGACATGGCCCTGCGCCCGGCGTGGCTGCTGCCCTCGGTGTCCGGGCTGCTGGTCGTGGCGCTGCTGCTGGTGAACCCCGGCCGGATGTCGGAGTTCAGCGCCGTCGAACGGGTCATTTCGCTGCTGCTGGTCGCCGCGGTGACCGCCGTGAACGCCGGCTCCGCCGTCACGCTCGTCTACAGCATCGCGACCGGCACCATCGGCGACCGCGCCGGCGCTGTGCTCGTCACCGGCGGGATCGTCTACTGGACGAACATCGTCGCCTTCTCGCTCTGGTACTGGGAGTTCGACCGCGGTGGCCCCGGCCGGCGGGCCGCAGGCCGGGCGGAGTTCCCCGACCTGCAGTTCCCGCAGATGGCCGACCCGGACCTGGCGCGCCAGAACTGGGAGCCGTCCTACCTCGACTACCTCTACTTCTCCTTCACCAACGCGGCCGCCTTCAGCCCCACCGACGTCATGCCCCTGCGGATCTGGGCGAAGATGACGATGATGCTGCAGGCGGCCGTGTCGCTGATCCTGGCCGTGATGGTGGTCGCGTGGGCGATCAACAACCTGAAGTGACTCAGTGGCGGGAGATGGTGAAGCTCTGGCCGTCCGAGCCGATCGCCCCCGGGATCCAGGTGTTCGTGCCGCGGTCGTCGGCGTTCAGCCCGGACGGGTTCGTCGAGGCCAGGTTCGTCCCGTTGAACTTGACGCCGGTGAACGTGATGCCGCCCGAGATCGTCGGGTAGGAGTCGGTCGGCGACTCGATGATCGCCTCCGCCGAGGAGTGCTTCGACGTCAGCGACTTCGTGGTGGTCTTCGTCCAGCCCTTGGTGCTGTCGGTCAGGTCGAGCCGGTAGGTGTTCGTGGCGGTCCGCGTCACCGTCGCGGTGATGTGGTCACCCGCGCCGACCGAGACGTTGTAGTACACGGGAGCGGCTGGGTACATCTCGTACCAGGCCGAGTACACCGGACGCCCGCTCGAGCAGTCCGTCTCGACGCCGGTCTGTTCCACTGTGGACGACCCGTCGCCGTCGATGCCGACCCACGGCGCGAACAGGTCGTTGGTCGACCGGCACGTCACCGACGGCTCGGTCCAGCTCGCGGTGGCCGTGGTGAAGCTGCCGAAACTGACGTAACCACCCCAGTTCCCGCCGGAGAACTGGTGACCGTGGAAGTGCGAGCCGTACTCGACCGCGGCGTGCGCGGTGCCGGAAACGGCGAGACCGGCGGCAGCAGCGGCAACCGCCGTGAGGACGCGGGCAGCACGCGACGCGAGGATTCTGGACATGCGGGGACTCCGTTCACCGAGGGGGACCGGGAAAGCCGTGTGTCCAAGTGTTGGATTCGCGACCGCGAGAAGGTAGCTACTTTCGAAGGGTCTTCACATTCCGGGAAATACTCACCATTTGCCGGAATTGCGCGGTAATGAACGAAAAGACCCGTGAAGGCCTCCGCGGGGGAAGAGGCCTTCACGGGTCATGGACACTCACCAACCGCCCGGTCAGGTGAGCGGGGACTGCTAGCCCTGCTTCGCGGCCGCGTCGACGAACTCGGTCGTGTAGGTCTTCGACAGGTCGATCGAATCCTTCTTCGGCTGCACGTTCTTCGAGAAGCTCGAAAGCACGTTGAGCGCGTTCTTGGCGCCGTCGGCGTCCATCTTCCCGTCGGCGTTGAACATGCCGATGCTGTCCTTGATGGACTTGATGTACAGCGCCTTGTCGCCGCCGCTGTAGGACGCCGGCATCTTCGCCGCGATCTCCTCCGGGCTGTGCTGGCCGATCCACTTCAGCGTGGCCACGAACGCGTTGGCCAGCTTCTGCACGGCGTCCTTGTTCCGGTCCACGAAGTCGCAGCTCATGTACAGCGACGACGCCGGGTACAGCCCGCCCAGCGCGGCCTTCGTGCCCTCGACCGTCCTCAGGTCGTACAGCACCTTCGCCTTGCCGGTGTTCGTCAGCTGCGCGATGGTCGGGTCGGTCGTCATGCCGCCGTCGATGCCGCCGTTGTCCAGGCTCGCGATGAACGTCTGGCCGGCGCCGACCTTCACCGGCGTGTACTGGTCGGCCCCGACGCCCGCCTTCGCCGCCAGCGCCTTCGTGAGGAAGTCGGTGGACGACCCGAGCGACGTGACACCCAGCTTCTTGCCCTTGAAGTCGGCCGAGCTCTTGATCTGGTCGGCGTGCGCGGTGCCGACGACTTCGGCCTCACCGGGGATGTTGGCCATCTGCACCACGCTCTTGATGCACTGGTCCTTGGCCTGCAGGTCGATCGTGTGGTCGTAGAACCCGACCACGCCCTGCACCTGCCCGGCGACGAGCGCGGTCTCGGCGTTGGCGCCCGACTGCTCGCTCTGCAGCTCGACGTCGATGCCCTGCGCGGCGAAGTTCCCCAGCTGCTGGGTGAGCATGGCGGGCAGGTAGATGACCTTTTCCAGGCCGCCCACCATGATCGTGACCTTCGGCTTGCCGCCCTCGCCCGTCGCGGCGACGCGGGAGTCCTGGCAGGCGGTGGTCAGCGCCGCCGCCACGGTCAGCGCGGTGAGCACGCCGGCGATGCGTCGAATCCTCATCGATTCGTTCCCTTTCAGATGACGGTCTTGTCGGAGGCGGAGGACATCGAGGGCCGCCACCGCAGCAGCCGGCCTTCGAGGTTCCCGATGCCCCACTCGGCGAACAGGGCGACGACGGTGATGATGATCATCGCGGCGTAGATGCCCGCGGAGTCGAACGTGCCCTGCGCGTTCGAGATGAGGAAGCCGATGCCGGCCTTGGACCCGGCGTACTCGCCGACGACCGCGCCGATCAGCGCGAAGCCGAACGCGGTGTGCAGCGAAGACAGGATCCACGACGTCGCGCTCGGCAGCACGATCGCCTTGATCACCTGCATCCGGCCCGCGCCGAGGATGCGCGCGTTGTCGATCAGGTTGCGGTCCACCTCGCGGGCGCCGGTGAAGGCGTTGAAGAACACCACGAAGAACACCAGCACGACGACGGTGGCGACCTTCGACGCCAGCCCCAGCCCGAACCAGATCACGAACAGCGAGGCGAGCACGATGCGCGGCACGGCGTTGGCGGCCTTGATGAACGGCGCGAGCACGTCGGCCAGGTACTGGCTGCGGCCCAGGACCACGCCGAGGATCACGCCGGCCACCGCGCCGATCGCGAAGCCGACCAGGGCTTCCTCGACGGTGACCCACAGCTGGTACCAGAGGGAACCGAAGTCGGTGCCGCTCGTGACCCACTGGCTGAGCCGCTCCCAGATCCGGGACGGCTTCGAGTAGAAGAACGGGTCGATCCAGTAGGTCGCGGTCAGCTCCCAGCTGCCGAGCCAGACGACCACCAGCGCCAGCCGCAGCAACCAGGTGTTGCGCCTCCGGCGGGACGTCGCCCGCTTCGCCTTCGTGAGGATGTCCTGTTCGGTTTCCAGCACCGGCAGCGAAGTGGCCGGAGCGGCGGGGGTCTCAAGCGACATTGCTCGCTCCCTTCTCGCGGGCCTTGTCGACCTCGCTGCGCAACGATTCCCAGATGTCCGCGTAGAGCTTGCGGAACTCGTCGGTGAGCCGGAGGTCTTCGACCTTCCGCGGCCGCTCCAGGGGAATTTCGAAGACGTCCTTCACGGTGGCCGGCGACGTCGTCAGCACGACGACCTTGTCCGCCAGCGCGATGGCCTCGTCGAGGTCGTGGGTCACGAAGATGACCGCGGCCCCCGAACCGGACCACAGCCGCAGCAGCTCGTCCTGCATCAGTGCCCGCGTCTGGACGTCCAGGGCCGAGAACGGCTCGTCCATCAGCATGATCTTCGGCTTGGTGACCAGCGTCTGGGCCAGCGCGACGCGCTTGCGCATACCGCCGGAGAGCTGGTGCGGGTAGTACTTCTCGAACCCGGCGAGCCCGACCCGGGCGATCCAGTCGACGGCCTGCGCACGGGCCTCGGCCTTCGGGACACCGCGGAACCGCGGGCCGGAAGCGACGTTGTCCAGCACCGACCGCCACGGCATCACGGCGTCGGTCTGGAACATGTAGCCGACACCGTCCGGAATGGACTTCACGTCTTCGCCGTTGACCCGCACCCGGCCGGCGGACGGCGGCTGCAGCCCGGAGACCAGCGAGAGCGTCGTCGACTTGCCGCAGCCCGTCGGGCCGACGACGGCGACGAACTCGCCGGGCTGCACGGTCATGGTCAGGTCGCGGACGGCCGTGTGCACGGAACCGGACCCGCTCGGGAACCGTTTGGTGGCTCCGGTGAGTTCGATCAGAGGGGGGACCATCGGGGGGTGACTCCTTCGTCACGTGGTGGGGGTCACGCGTTGGGAGAGGACGTTAAGTACGTGTGGCGAGCGCGTGAAGCTTGTCGACGTTCTCCGCGCGAGCTGTGCGTTCTGAATGTTTTGCTCATTTAGCGCACGGCGCTGACCAGGGGGTATGGTTCCGAGCCATGCCAAAGTGGGCGCTCTTCCCGCGGATGCGGTTCAGCAGGCAGGTGCTGCTGCTGCAGATCGGCGTCGTCGTGCTCGTGGTCGGGGTCGGCGTCGCGCTGGTGAGCGTGCTCCTCTCCCGCACCCTCACCGACCAGTACGGCCGCCGCGCCCTGGCCATCGCGAAGTCCGTCGCCGCGGACCCGGTCGTCGTCGCGGACGCGGCCGCGAAGATCCCCGGCGGGCCGCTCGAAGAACGCGTTCTCGCCGTCACGAAGGCCAACGACGCGCTGTTCGTCGTCATCACCGACGACAAGGGCATCCGGCTGGCGCACCCGACGCCGAGCGAGATCGGCAAGCCGGTCAGCACCCCGCCGGACGTCGCCCTCGCCGGCGGCGACGAGGTCAGCGCGGTGCAGAGCGGCACGCTCGGCCTGTCCGTGCGCAGCAAGACCCCGATCTGGCAGGGACAACGGGTGGTCGGCGAGGTGAGCGTCGGCTTCGAAGTCGGCGATCCGACCGGCGACTTCAACCGGCTCCTGGTGATCACCCTGCTCTTCGCGGGTGGCGCGCTGCTGCTCGGCGCGGGCGCGTCGGCGCTGCTGAACCGGCGGCTTCGGCGCGTCACGCACGGCCTCGAGCCGCACGAGCTGACCGAACTGCTCTACGAACGCGAAGCCGTGCTGCACGGCATCGGCGAAGGCGTGCTCGCGGTCGACGAAGCCAACCGCGTCTCGGTGCGCAACGACGAAGCAGAACGGCTGCTGGGCACCGAACTCCCGATCGGCGCGGCGATGGCCGAGCTCGAGCTGAGCCCGCGGCTGCACAAGGCCGTCGGGGAAGGACGGCCGGTCGACAATCTCCTGGCCGTGGCCGGGAACCGGGTGCTCGTCATCAACTCGCGCGCCGTCCGCCTCGACGACCGGCCGATCGGCACCGTGCTGACCTTCCGCGACCGCACCGACCTCGACACGCTCACCCGGGAGCTCGACGGCATCCGCGCGCTCTCCGACGGCCTCCGGGCGCAACGACACGAGTTCGCGAACCGGCTGCACACGCTGTACGGGCTGCTCCAGCTCGGCCACCACACCGAAGCCGTCGAATACCTGCAGACGCTGACGGACTCGCCGTCCGCGCGGCCGAGCGAGCTCGGCGACGCCGTCGCGGACCCGTACCTGCAGGCGCTGCTCGTCGCGAAAACCGAGCAGGCGCAGGAAAAGGGCCTCACACTGAAGCTGGCCGACGACACCTGGGTGCCCACGACCGTGACCGACCCGATCGCCGCCAACACCGTGATCGGCAACCTCGTCGACAACGCGCTGCACGCCGCCCGGATGGGCCCGCGGCGGCCGGCGACCGTCGAGGTCAGCCTGCTCGCCGAGGGCGGGACCCTGCACCTGTCCGTTGTGGACAGTGGCACCGGTGTGCCGGAAGAGCTGCGGGGGACGTTGTTCGACGAAGGCGTCTCGACGAAGCTCGCTCCCGGCCACGGGCTCGGCCTGGCGCTGGCCCGCCAGGCCGCGCGCGCCCACGGTGGCGACGTCTGGCTGGCCGGCCCCGGCGACGGCGAGACGGGAGCCCTGTTCGTCGCGAAACTGCCCGGAATGCTGACGGAGGACGGATGATCCGCACGCTCATCGTCGACGACGACTTCCGCGTCGCCGGGGTGCACGCCGGGTTCGTCGAGGAGGTCGACGGCTTCGCGGTGGTCGGCACCGCGCACACCGCGGCGGAGGCCCGCGCCCGCGTCCGGGAGCTGGCGCCGGACCTGATCCTGCTCGACGTCTACCTGCCCGACGAGTCCGGTCTCGCGGTGCTCCCCGAGCTGCAGACCGACACGATCGTGCTGTCCGCGGCGACCGACAGCGCGTCGGTCGCGGCCGCGATCCGGGCCGGGGCGCTGAACTACCTGATCAAGCCGTTCACCACGCGTCAGCTGGCCGAGCGCCTGACGTCCTACGCGCGCTTCCGCGGCCTGCTCGCCGAGGACCGCGCCTTCGCCCAGGACGACGTCGACCGGGCCTACCGGGTGCTGCACGACCAGGACCGGACGTCCGCGCCCAAGGGCCAGTCGACGGCGACGTCCCGGCTCGTCTCGGAACAGCTGCGGCGCGCCGGGCGTCCGCTGTCGGCGGCGGAGGTCGCGGGCGAGCTGGGCATGGCGCGGGCGACGGCGCAGCGCTACCTCACGGCGCTGGCGGAGTCGGGGACCGTCCAGATGCGGCTGCGCTACGGCGCCACGGGCCGCCCCGAGCACGAATACCGCTGGTCAGGAGCCTGACGTCAGCGACCGATCGTGGTCGTCTCGGAGCGGTACTGGTACTGCTGCATCATGCTCTCGGCCACGGTCACCCAGGACTGGACCGGGTTGGCCGCCGAGGGCGAAGGCTTCGACGAGGGCAGGTCGACGCGCGGCACGTCCTCCTCGTCCTGAACGGACTTCTTCGCCTGCGGTTTCGCCTGCACCTGCACACGTTTCGGCGCCGGCTTCGCGGGCACCGGCACGAACACCGTCGTCGGCGCCGGGGTGGCCACCGGCGCCTGCGGGGCCTGCGGCTGCGGCGCGGGCGCTTCGGCGACGGCCGGGCGCGCGTCCAGCTGGGCCACGTCGGCCGGGCTCGGGCCGAACAGGCTCCCGGTGAACATCCCGCCGGCCAGCCAGCCGAGGCCGACGAGCACCACCGCGGCGCCGGTGCCGAGCCAGGTGCGGGCACGCCGCCGGATCACGACCGACTTCGGGCGGAGGTCCTGGTCGCACACCGGCGGCCGGGTGTAGATCGGCTCGTCGGCCGGGACGTCGTCGTCGGTGCGGCGGCGCTGGGGCAGGCTCGCCGCGATGATGCCGGTGCGGTCCAGCAGCTCGGCCGCGGCGCGGTCGCTGGTCGAACGGGCCGCAGTGTGCTGTGCGGCGCGCAGCGGTGCGGCGCGAAGCATCGGGACCTCCGGTAAGGGGCTCACGGACCCCACGCATTCTGGACCATTTCGGACGGGTCTGTCAGAAACGCAACTCCATTGGGTGAAGCCTATTGCGATCAGACCGCCGCGCGAACCGACCCGAAAGTCGTAGTCCGAATGCTTTTCAGCTTTCCATCTGCTTGAGCCCCATCCGCGCCAGCAGGGCGAGCGGGCGCTGGTACGCCGACCCGAGCACGCGCGGGATGGCGTCGATCACGTAGGCGTCCGGTCCGATGAGGATCCTCGCCGACTTCCGCTCGATCCCGCGCAGGATCGTCTGTGCCGCCTTCTCCGGCGTCGTCTTCGCGATGCGTTCGAAGCCCTGCGCGGCCTTCTCCTGGTCGTCGGCGATGCTGCGCGCGTTGCGCACGATGTTCGTCTTGATCCCGCCGGGGTGCACGCAGCTCACCGCGACCGGGTACCGCGCGATCAGCATTTCCTCACGCAGCGCTTCGGTGAATCCGCGGACCGCGAACTTCGCCGCGTTGTACGCGCTCTGCGTCGGCACGCCGACGAAGCCGAACACGCTGGAAATGTTCACGACGTGCCCGTCGCCGGACGCGATCAAGTGCGGCAGGAACGCCTTCGTCCCGTTCACGACGCCGCCGAGGTTGATCCCCATCAGCCAGTCGTAGTCCTCGAAAGTCATCTCTTCGACGGTCGCGCCGAGCGCCACGCCCGCGTTGTTGACGACGACGTTGACCCGGCCGAACTCCTCGGCGACCTCTTCGGCGTGCGCGAGCACGGCGGCGCGGTCGGCGACGTCCAGGGTGAACGCGCGCGCGTTGTCGCCGGCCAGCTTCGCCGTCTCCTCCGCGTTGGCGGCGTTGACGTCGGAAACGGCGACCCGCGCCCCGCGCCGGGCGAACTCGCACGCCAGTGCCCGGCCGATGCCCGAGCCCGCCCCGGTGACCACCGCGACCTTGTCCGCGAACTGCTTCATCGGCCCTCCCGCCGGTTGGGTGTTACTCCCGAGTTACGGATACTAGCGGCTGTGAGCTTCCTGTGGGTGTGCTCATCGTGTCGGCGCCGCACCTTAAGGTGATGGAGTCCGAGCGAGAACGAGGAGGCGATGCGCGTGCGGCGGCCCGCCGTCCTGCTCACCCTCGCCGCCGTCCTGCTGCTCGGGGCGGCTTTCGTCGTGTTCGCGAACCGGCAGCCGCGGGGCGCGGCCACGACCACCCCGGACACCGGGGTGATCGAAGCGGCGCCCGTCTCGACGCCCGACCTGCCCGCGGGATCGAGCCCGGCGGTCGGCGCGCTGTTCTCCGACGGCGTGCACTACTGCACCGCCAGCGTCGTCCACAGCGACCAGGGCGACGTGCTGCTGACCGCGGCCCACTGCATCCACGACGGCGAAGGCGGCGACTACCTCACCGGCGTCACGTTCGCGCCCGGCTACCACGACGGCATCGCGCCCTTCGGCTACTGGACGGTGTCCGACGAGCTCGTCGCGCCGGGCTGGAGCTCGTCGTCCGACCCGGACCTCGACGTCGGCTTCGCCACCGCGCACCAGGACGGCGCCGCGAAGTCCCTGGAAGGCCTGGTCGGGGCGAACACCCTGGCCACCGGCACGGACTTCGAGCAGGCGATCACGCTGACCGGCTACCCGGACGACGCCGAGGTGCCCGCCGTCTGCCAGAACACGACCAGCCGCCAGGACACCTACCAGCTGAAAGTGGACTGCGCGGGCTTCCCGACGGGCACCAGCGGCGGCCCGTGGGTCGCCGGCGCGGACCCCAAGACCCGGCTCGGCACGGTCATCGGCGTGATCGGCGGCTACGAGTCCGGCGGCGACGACCCGGACACGTCCTACTCGAGCTACTTCGACAAGGACGTCCAGGCCCTCTACCGGCAGACGACCGCCCGGGCATGATGCGAGGTATGAGCGATCCCGTCGACGTACCCATCACCGGCGAGCCGATCCGGCTCGGCCAGTTCCTCAAGCTGGCCGGCCTCGCCGAAGACGGCTCCCACGCGAAGGACCTGATCGACGCGGAGGAGGTCACCGTCAACGGCGAGGTCGAGACCCGCCGCGGCCGCCAGCTCACCGACGGCGACGTCGTGGCCGTCGGCCCCGACCGCGGCAAAGTCGTCCTGGTCCACTAGCCCACGCTGGTCAGCGGCGGCAGCCCGAGCGACGCGGCCAGCGCGTCCAGCTGCCGCCGGACCGGGCCGGCCAGCGGCACGCCCAGCGCGCGGCACTGCTCGAGGTGCTGGGCCTCGCGCCAGCCCGGGTAGCGGATCGGCGCGCCGCCCTCCCAGCCGAGCATGCTGCCGAACAACGCGCTCGCCGCGCGGTAGAAGCCGTCGGCGCTGCGCAACGTCGTCGGCGCGATCGCCAGGACCAGCAGGCCCGTGTCGTGCTCGTGGTCGGCGACGCCGGAGAGCACCCCGGCGAGCACCTCCACCAGCAGCGTCAGCCCCGCGGCTTCCGAACCGGGACGGTCCATGTCGAAGACGAACTCGGGGTACGCGCCACCCGGCGCCGCCATGCCGAGCGGGTTCACCGGGTCGCCGGGTTCGCCGCCCGCGGCGAGCACCAGCCCGATCATCGCGTGCGGCAGCGCCCGCGCGGCGTGGTGCCCGGCCCGGCCGAACGGCCCGATCCCGCGCAGCGAAACGAGCCCGACCCCGAAGCGCCCGGCCCGCGTCACCGCCCGGTCCATGGCGTCGCCGACGGCCCACAACCCGGACGCGCGGCGGTAGTCGAGCAGGGCGGCGGCCCCGCGGTCGGCGATCATCAGCGGCTCGGCGTGCGGCACGACGAGCCCGTTTTCCAGCAGGGGCAAGTGGATCCGGGCCAGATCGGCGACGCCGAACTCCGGTGAACCGGTCAAATCGCCGTGGCACAGGGCTTCCGCGGCCATCCGGGCCCGGGGTTCGGGGAAGCCGTGGGCGGCGAAGACGTGTGCCACGAGGGTGACCAGTTCGTCGGCCCGCACGCGGGGCCAGGCCTGTTCCGGAATCGGGGTTTCCGGCGTTCCTTCTTCGGCGGTGCGGGGTTCGGGGCGGGCGGAGCGGAAGGGACGCGGTCTGAGAGGCACTCACCCGACCTTGCCCAACGGCCCGTTCGGGCGTCAACGAGCTGGGCCCCGGCCTACCCGACCGTGTGATCGGGACCTCCGAAGCGACGTACCCTGGGCGGCATGTGCCGAAACATCACCACCCTCCGGGGGCTCCAGCCGGCCGCGACGGGCGAGGAGATCGAGGCCGCGGCCCGCCAGTACGTCCGCAAGGTGACCGGCGTGCAGTCGCTGTCGGACGCGACGCGCGAACCGTTCGAAGCCGCGGTCGCCGAGATCACGGAAATCACCACGCGGCTGCTGGAGCAGCTGCCGGAACGCCGTCAGCCACCGGCGACCGTCCCGCCGCTGCGACGTCCCGAGGTGCGCGCGCGGATCGCGGCCCAGGCGCTGAAGCGCCCGTAAACTGTCGGACCCGCTCGCTAGGCTGCCGCCATGGGTGGACAAGCTTTGGTGCTGGGTGGCGGCGGGGTCGCCGGGATCGCGTGGACGACGGGGGTGCTCACGGGGCTGGCCGAACACGGCCAGGACCTCACGGGCGCGGACCTGCTCGTCGGCACGTCGGCGGGCGCGGCCGTCGCGGCGCAGGTGACCAGCGGCGTCCCGCTGGACGAGCTCTTCGCGCGGCAGGCCGACCCGGCGCGCCAGACGCCGGAGATCCCGGCGGAGATCGACTTCGAGAAGTTCGCGTCGGCCTTCGGCGACGTGGTCACGGGCACGACGGCCCCGGCCGAGCTCCGGCGCGCGATGGGCGAGCTCGCGCTGCAGGCCGAAACGGTGTCCGAACAGGACCGCCGCGCGGTGATCGAGGCGCGCCTGCCGGTGCACGACTGGCCGGAGCAGCGCCTGGTGATCGTGGCGGTGGACGCGGAAACGGGCGAGCCCCGCCGCTTCGACCGCGCGTCGGGGGTGTCCCTGGTCGACGCGGTGGCGGCGAGCTGCGCGGTCCCGGGCATCTGGCCCCCGGTGACGATCGACGGCCGCCGCTACGTGGACGGCGGCGTCCGCTCGGCGGAGAACGCGGACTACGCAACGGGCTTCACACGCGTGACGGTGGTGTCCCCGATGGGCACGGACGCCCCGCTGCCGATGGAGAAACCCCTGCTCACAGTGCTCGACGACCTGCGCGAGGCGGGCGCGGAGGTCACGCTGATCACCCCGGACGAGGCTTCGCTGGCGGCGATCGGCGAGAACCCGATGGACCCGGCAGCCCGCACCCCGGCCGCCGAGGCGGGCCGCACCCAGGGAGCGGCCCTGACCCTCAGCTGGACGTAGCCCGACGGCCGGGCGCGGGTCGGCGACCCGAAGACTCCGGGGCGGATGGCCACGGCCCGTGCCCCGCAGGTGCGCCGTGGTGGCAGGCCACCGTGCCCGGAAGCCCGCCCGAGCGGGGGTGCCGAGTCCGTCGGCTACCCTCGTGGGGCGAGGTAGCGTGTCCGAGCGGTCGAAGGAACATGTCTTGAAAACATGCGAGAGGGCAACCTCTCCGTGGGTTCGAATCCCACCGCTACCGCTTCGGGCCCCGGGCGCGCGGTAGCCGCGCCCGGGTTCAGCCCTCCGCCTCCGACAGGTGGTCCAGCACGCGCTCGAACGCCGCGGCGATCGTCGCCTGTTCCTGGGGGCTCAGCAGGTCGATGAGGTGCTCGCGCACCCCTTCCAGGTGGGTCGGTGCCGCGGTTCGGAGCAAGGCCATGCCCTCCTCCGTCAGCTCCGTGATGACGCCACGCTTGTCCTCGGGGTCCCGCGCCCGCCGGACGACGCCCGCGTCCTCGAGCCGGGCGACCTGGTGGGACAGGCGGCTCTTCGTCGAGCCCATCAGCACGGCCAGCTCCGACATCCGCATCCGGTGTCCGGCCTGCATCTCCAGGCAGACCAGCACCTCGTAGTCGACGAGCGACACTTCGTGCCGGACCGCCAGCTCGCGGTGCAGCCGCTGCCGCAGCCGCAGGGTCGCGACGATGTAGGAGCGCCACGCCGCCATCTCGGCATCGTTCAACCAACGCACAGGCCGCTCCTCGGTCATAAGGCAGCGTAGAACGCTGATCAACGAACCGCGCGGTCCGACGCCGAACTGCGTGCCCCTGAAAATGCGGTCGCAACATCGCCCGAAGGTGGGGTTACGAAAAGGTTGAGACTCGGCTCGAAAAGGCGCATTCTGCTTGTCGGCGGAAGGTCGGCCAGGGTATGCGGCGCGACGACGGCGACGTGCCGGCCCGGCTCCCCGCCGGGAGAGGTCAGGTGGTTGCGTGGCGGGTGATCCTCGCGGTTGACCGCCAGCTGTGTCCCCGCGACCGGAACGGACCAAGAACGGGCCGGGCGCGATTGTGAACAGCATGTGCGCGGGCTTCTACGGTGCGTTCAGCATCCGGCGTCGATCGGGCCTGTTTCCGGTCACGACCTCCGAAGCCGTGGCGACAGCGCCTGAACGCCGGCCCGGTCGCGGCCAACCGCTCGACCGAAAAGACACAACCTCGGTACAGGTCCTGGGTGCGGCCGCCAGCGCGACGGCCGCACCCAGGCTCGTTACCATTCGCGGGTGAGATTCGACGACGACGCCGGCTTGGACGCCTCCGAAGTCCAAGACCTGCGCGGAAGCGGTGGAGGCGGCGGCGGGATCGGCGGCCGCGTTGCCCTGGGCGGCGGCGGACTCGGCGTCGTCGGGCTGATCATCTACTTCGTGCTCTCCCAGCTCGGCGGGGTGAGCATCGGGGGCGGCAGCGGGAACGGCCTGAGCGGCGGCCTCGGCAGCGTCGGGTCCGGCCAGCAGGTCGACAACTCGAAGCTGGCGAGCCAGTGCAAGACCGGCGCGGACGCCAACAAGAACCACGACTGCGCGATCGTCGCGATCGTCAACTCCGTGCAGGACTACTGGACGCAGCAGTTCGCGCGCTCCGGTTCGACCTACCGGAAGGCGCCGACGAACTTCTTCAACGGCGGCGTGCGCACCGGGTGCGGCAGCGCCACCTCCGACACCGGGCCGTTCTACTGCCCGGCCGACTCCGAGGTCTACATCGACCTCTCCTTCTTCAACGAGCTGAAGACCCGCTTCGGGGCACAGGGCGGCCTCTTCACGGAGGCGTACGTGCTCGCCCACGAGTACGGGCACCACGTGCAGAACCTGCTCGGGACGTCGAAGAAGGGCACCGGCACGGGCCCGACGTCCGGTTCGGTGCGCCTGGAACTGCAGGCCGACTGCTACGCCGGCGTCTGGGGCAACCACGCCTCGACGACGCCGACCGAGAGCGGCAAGCCGCTGATCACCGACGTCACGCAGGACGACATCAACTCCGCGCTGGACACCGCGTCCCGCATCGGCGACGACTACATCCAGGCGAACCTCGGCGGCGGCCAGGTCGACCGCTCGAAGTTCACCCACGGCACATCCGCGCAGCGCAAGAAGTGGTTCACCACCGGCTTCCAGACCGGTGACCCGGCCCGCTGCGACACCTTCGGCACGAACAACCTGGGCTGAGACGTGGAGAAGGGGCCGTCCCGGCAGCGGGACGGCCCCTTCTCTGTGGTCAGGAAGCCAGCGCGTGCGGGTCGCCGGCCACGGCGCGGGCGGAGAAGTTCCGCTGCGCACCGCGTTCGGCGGCCTTCTGCTTGGCCGTCTTGCTCTTGCCCGGCTGCACGCCGTTGACGCTCTCGGTGCTCGTCCCGTAGACCCCCGTCGCCCAGGCCACGGCGTCCGCGTTGCGGTCGAGCGCGACCCGGTCGACGTTGCCCAGGTTGTCGCAGGCCTGGTGGTAGCAGTGGTCGTAGGCGATCCCCGCCGTGCCACCCCACTTCGCGGCCTGCGCGGCGGTCTTGACCCCTTCGGCGCCGGTGAAGAGACCGCCGGCCGGGATGCCCACCGCGATGAACTCGCCGTAGTCCGAACGCCCGTCGAAGTCGGTGCCCTCGGTCGGGATGCCCTTGGCGTTGAGGTACCCGGCGAGCGTCTGCTCGATCTGCGCCGAGCCGTACGGGCCGGGGCCCGCGCCGACGCCGTCGGAGTCGTCGCCGTCGTAGGCGAAGTACGCCGCGTTCGGCGAGCCGATCATGTCGAAGTTCATGTACAGCGCGATGTCGAGCTGCTGCTCGAAGCTCAGCGAGTCGACGTAGTAGGTCGAGCCGATCAGCCCGAACTCCTCCGCGCTCCAGAACCCGAACCGCACGGCGTTGTTGACCTTCGGCGAGCTGCCGAGCTGCAGCGCGGTCTCGAGCAGGGTCGCCGAGCCGGTGCCGTTGTCGTTGATGCCGGGGCCCGCCGGGACGCTGTCCAGGTGCGAGCCGAGCATCACGACGTTGTCGTGGCGCCCGGTCTTGGTCTCGGCGATGACGTTGTAGCTGGTCCGCGCCTCCTGGATGGTGCGCAGTTCGAGCGTCACGTTCTGGCCGTTCAACGTCGCGAGGTGCGCGCCGTCGGCCGCCGTAACGCCGCCGGTCGGGACCGCGGCGTTCGCCGGGTCGCCGAGCGTGCCGTTCAGCGGGCCGTCGACGTTGTTGTAGATGATCGCGCCGACCGCCCCCGCGGCCGCGGCGTTCTGCTGCTTGACGGCGAACGTGCACCCGCCGCGCGAGATCAGCGCGATCTTGCCGGTGAGGTCGCCGAAGTCGGTGGCTTCGCAGCCCGGGGTCGCGTCACCGGCGGCCGGGACGACGCCCAGCGGCGCGGTGATCCCGCCCACCGGGGTGTTCTTCGTGTACTCCATCGCCGTGACCGGCACGTTCGCGCCGCCCGCGGTGAGCTTCTCGGCCAGGGTCTGCGAGTAGGTGAACGGGAACTCCTGGCGGGTCACCTGGTAGCCCGCCGCCTCCAGTTTCGTCGCGATGTACTCGGCGGACTTCCGGTGTCCCTCGGTGCTCGCCGCGCGCGTCCCGCCGTTGGTGTCGGCGAAGCGCTGCAGGGCGACGAGGTGCCGGTTGATGCCGTTGACGGTCACCTTGCTGACGAGCTGTTTCGCCAGGGCCGGGCCATCGGGTTGGGCCGCGGGACCCGCCGCGGCCGGGGTCGTGCCGAACGCGAGCGCCGTACAGGCGGCCAGGGCCGCCGGTACGAACAGTCTTCTTCGTGTGATTGACATGGTTGCTCACCTTTGTTCCGAATGCGAAGAACGTCAATGCGTCATTCGGCGGGAACTTCTCCGTGCGGTATACGGTCGACACATGTACGCGATCACCATCCGTGAACCAGGTGAGCCGGAAGTTCTCGAGTGGGCGGAGGTCGCGGATCCGCGGCCCGGCCCCGGCGAAGTGCTGCTGGACGTCGCGGCGAGCGCGGTCAACCGGGCGGACCTCCTGCAGCGCCAGGGCCACTACCCGCCGCCGCCCGGCGCCAGCGAAACCCTCGGCCTCGAATGCTCCGGCACGATCGCGGAGCTCGGCGAAGGTGTCGAAGGCTGGAACGTCGGCGACGAGGTCTGCGCGCTGCTCGCGGGCGGCGGCTACGCGGAGAAGGCCGTCGTCCCGGCGGGGCAGCTGCTGCCGGTGCCGGGTGAGGTCGGGCTGCTCGCCGCGGCCGGGCTGCCCGAGGTGGCGTGCACGGTGTGGGCGAACGTCGTGATGCACGCGAAGCTCGCCGAGGGCGAGGTGCTGCTCGTCCACGGCGGCGCCGGCGGGATCGGCACGCACGCCATCCAGGTCGGCAAGGCGCTGGGCGCGACCGTCGCCGTCACCGCGGGCTCGGCGGAGCGGCTCGAGCGCTGCCGCCAGCTCGGCGCCGACATCGTGATCAACTACAAGGACGAAGACTTCGTCGAGGTCCTCAAGAAGGAGACCGGCGGCGCGGACGTCGTCCTCGACAACATGGGCGCGGCCTACCTCGGCCGCAACGTCGACGTGCTGAAGCCCGACGGCCGTGTGGTGATCATCGGCATGCAGGGCGGGGTGAAGGGCGAGCTGAACGTCGGCGCACTGCTCGGCAAGCGGGCCGAGGTGTTCGCGGCGGGCCTGCGGTTCCGGCCGCTGGAGCAGAAGGCCGCGATCGTCGCCGACGTGCGCGAGCGACTGTGGCCGCTGGTCGAGCAGGGCTCGGTGAAGCCGGTGATCGACCAGGTGGTCCCGATGGCCGAAGCCGCGTCCGCGCACCGCGCGCTCGAAGAGGGTTCGATCTTCGGGAAGGTCCTGCTGGCGGCGAAGTCCTAACGCAGTTCTTCCAGCACGCGCACGAGCTGGTTGATCTCGAAGACGTTGGAGTAGTGGGCGAGCCCGATCCGCACGGCGCCGCCCACTTCTCCGACGCCGAGCGACGCGAAGACGCCGGCCGTGCCGTCGTCGGCGAAGGCGCACAACCCCTGTGACGCCAGGTATTCCGCCACTTCGGGTGCCTTCTTGCCCGCGACGGCGAAGGCGAGCGACGGGATGCGGCGCATCGCGTTGCCGATGACCATGATGTGCCGCAGCGAAAGCAGTTCCGTCGACAGCTGCGCGAGCAGCCCGGCGTGGTACGACTTCGCCGAGCCGAGCGAGGTGACCAGGCGCTCGCGCCGCGACCCAGTAGCGGCGTCGTCGAGGCCCGCGAGGTAGTCGATCGACGCGATCAGCCCGGCCAGCAGCGGGTAGGCGTGCGGGCCCAGTTCGAGGCGGGCGGCGCCGCGCGCCATCGGGTCGAGCGAGACCGACGGGATCCGCTCGATCAGCTCGGGGTCGCGGAAGACGAGCGCGCCCACCGACGGCCCGCCCCACGCCTGCGCGGACACGACCATGACGTCCGCGCCGAGCGCGTTGATGTCCAGCGGCAGGAACGGCGCGGCGTACGTGGCGTCGACGACGACGAGCGCGCCGACCCGCTTCGCGAACTCGATGATCGTCGGGACGTCCGGCCGGGTGCCGACGGACCCCGAGGCGAGCGTGACCGCCACGGCCTTCGTGCGCGCCGACACGAGCTGCTCGTACTGCCACGCGGGCAGCTCGCACGTCTCGATGTCGATCTCGCCCCACCGCACGACGGCGCCGACGCGCTTCGCGGCGCGCTGCCACGGCGCGAGGTTGGCCTGTTCGTCGAGCCGGGAGACGACGACCTCGTCGCCGATGGTCCAGCGCTCGGCGAGCGCGTCGCAGAGGCGGCGCAGCATCACCGGCGCGCTCGGCCCGAGCACGACGGCGGCCGGGTCGGCACCGACCAGGTCGGCCACGGCCCTGCGGGCCGCGGTCACGATGCTTTCCGCGCGCTGTGAGGCCGGAAACGCTCCGCCCGGCCCGGACACCGGGGCGCGCATCGCCGTGGACACGGCCGAAGCGACCTGTTCCGGGACCAGCATTCCGGCGGCGCCGTCGAAGTGAATCCAGCCGTCACCCAGCGCGGGAAAGAGCCCACGGATACGAGCGACGTCGAACGCCATGGGGACACCGTACGGACGTGCGGTTTCGCCGCGCGCCCGGGGTTGGGTGGAGAGCCACCGCGAACCCCGATTCCCGCTACGCTCGGAGACGGACGCCCCGCGCGTGTCGCGGAGCGTGGCGAACGCGACCCAGGATGGAGCACATGACCGAGCCGAACTTCACTGCGGGTGACGCGGGCCAGGAATCTTCACCCCACGTGGTGGTCGTCGGACCGGACGGCACACCGGTGGGCGCGGCGAAGCTGCCCACGGAGGACAACGCCGAGTCGGTCGGCGACCTCGTCGAAGAGCCGGCGAAGGTGATGCGGATCGGCACGATGATCAAGCAGCTGCTGGAAGAGGTCCGCGCGGCCCCGCTGGACGACGCCTCCCGCAACCGCGTCCGCGAGATCCACCAGACCTCCGTGAAGGAGCTGGCGGCTTCCTTGGCCCCGGAGCTCCAGGACGAGCTGGAGCGCCTGGTCCGCCCGTTCACCGACGACTCGACGCCCTCGGACGCCGAGCTGCGGATCGCGCAGGCCCAGCTGGTCGGCTGGCTCGAGGGGCTGTTCAGCGGCATCCAGACGGCCCTCTTCGCCCAGCAGATGGCGGCGCGGGTCCAGCTCGAGCAGATGCGGCGCGGCCTGCCGGCCGGCCCTTCGGCGGCCGGGCACGGGCACGAGCACGGGCCGGGGATCTCGGGCACGGGCCAGTACCTCTGACGACGGCCCCGGGGTTGTCCACAGACCGGCGGGCATGTGGACAACCCCTGTGGACAACTAGCGGGTCCGGAAGAACGCCCGCAGGTCGCCGATCAGCGCGTCCGGCTCTTCCAGGGCCGCGAAGTGCCCGCCGCTCTTGAACTCGGTCCAGCGCACGACGTTGTCGGTCCGCTCCGCGAGCGCCCGGACCGGTAGCCCGATGTCGTCCGGGAAGACCGCGACGGCGGTCGGCACGGTGTTCTCCGGCGGCGGCGCGCCCCACCCGCCGGTCAGCGCCGCGTACAGGCGGGCCGACGAGTTCGCCGTCTCCGTGAACCAGTAGATCGAGACGTCGGCCAGCAGGTCGTCGCGGTCGATCAGGTCCTCCGAGGTGTTCGAGAACGACCGGAACTTCTCGGCGATCCACGCCAGCTGCCCCGCCGGCGAGTCGTGAAGACCGTACGCAAGCGTTTGCGGCTTGGTCGCCTGGATCATCGCGTAGCCCGTGCCGGACATCGAGAACGCGCGTCCCTTCTCCAGCGAACGCCGGCCCAGCTCCTGGTCGGGCAGCCCATCCAGGTCGGCTTCGGTCCGGACGACGGCCGAGGCGAGCATCGTCACGTGGATGCCGGTCACGCGCTCCGGGAACCGCACCGCCAGCTCGCGCGAGATGATCGCGCCCCAGTCGCCGCCGTGGGCGCCGAACCGCTCGTAGCCCAGGCGGGTCATCAGCTCCGCGAAGGCCCGGGCGATCCGGTCCGGCCCCCACGCGGTTTCCGGCGTCGGCCCCGAAAAGCCGTAACCGGGGATCGACGGGACGACCACGGTCAGCGCGTCCGCCGGGTCGCCGCCGTACGCGCGCGGGTCGGTCAGCGGCCCGATGACGTCCAGGAACTCGACGACCGAGCCCGGCCAGCCGTGGGTCAGCAGCACCGGCTTCGCGTCCGGTTCCGGCGAGACCACGTGCAGGAAGTGCACGGTCGTCCCGTCGATCGAGGTCGTGAACTGCGGGAACGCGTTGAGCCGCGCCTCCTGCGCCCGCCAGTCGAAGCCCGTCCGCCAGTATTCGGCCAGCTCACGCACGTAGTCGACGGGCACCCCGAGCCGCCACCCGGCATCGGCGGGCTGGTCGGGCCAGCGCGTGTTCGCCAGCCGCGCACGGAGGTCGTCGAGGTCGGCCTGCGGGACGTCGATCCGGAACGGCGTGATCTCTGAAGTCATGAGTCCACGGTAGGAACCATCGCGGACAGATCCGGTCCTCGATCCCTAGCGGCTCGGGCACACTTCGAGTTCGCCGGCGGGCAGGGCGTGGTCGCAGTCGAAGCGGGCGCGCAGGTCCGCCGCGACGTCGGCGGGCAGGCGGTCCACCGTCAGCCAGGACGGCTGCACCACCAGGTACCGGGCGTCCGTGTGCTCGTAGCAGCCGAGGTTTTCGCGGTAGCTCTCCAGTTCCCGGACCGCCGGGAGGTAGGTGCCGCGCTGGACGAACACCGGGGCCGGGTAGCGGCAGTCGGCCGGGTTGCCGACGAAGTACGCCATGTCGCCGAAGGCCAGGTACAGCACCGGCGTATCGGCACCGATCCGGTCGCGGACCGGCGCGATCAGCCGCTCGTCGAGCTGCGCGGCCGCGACGCGCTCGGCGTTCGTGTAGTCCGCGTGGATGCCGTCGAACGAGTAGGGCGCGGCCGGCCAAACCGGCACGACGAGCACCGCGAACGCGCCGAGCACGGCGAGGATCGGCCACGTCCGGGCCCGCCCCTTGAGCGAGAGCACCGTCGCGATGGCCACCACTGCCACCAGCGCGCCGTAGACGGGCGTCCCGTGCGCGAGCCGCCACTCCGGCGTCGCCGCCGAAACGAACGGCACGCCGACGCCGAGCACGACCGTCGCCAGGACCAGCGCGCGCGGCGGGCCGCCGTGCTCCGCCGACCACCGCGCGACGGCCAGGCCCCACAGCCCGGCGGCGAACGGCACCAGCGCGGCGAGGTGGTACTGGAACCACTGCGCCTGGAGCACCACCGCGGCCAGCACGACGACGACGGCGGCCGCGGGGAGGACCAGCCAGCCGATCCGGGCACGCCGCCCGGGCGCCAGCCGCACCAGGAGCACGACGCTCACCGGGAGCAACGCCACCATCGGCACCGCGATGGCCTCGTTCAGGACCGTGCTGAGCAGCGCTTTCGCGTCGCCCAAGTGCAGGCCGCGGCTCAGCGGGCTGTCGCCGTTCAACCGGGACAGCTCCCCGAACCACCGCCACTCGCGCGGCTCCACCAGCACGCTCACCCCGAACAGGCCGAGGCAGGCCACACCACCGAACGCGCCGGTGAACACGGCCCGGCGCCGGTCGAGCACCGCGAGCACGCCGAGCGCCACCACGGCCGTCGGCAGGGTCGTGTACTTGACCAGCACGGCCAGGGCGAGCAGCACACCACCGGCCGCGGCGGCGGGCAGCGTCCGCCGGAAGAAGAGCGTGCCGCCGATCGCGCCGGCGGCGAACACGGCGGCCAGCCACTCCGGCTGCAGGAAGTCCCAGTTCGGGGCCAGCGCCAAGGCCAGCCCGGCGGCCGCGGCGACGGCCGTGGCCTCCCCCGCCGGGCGGTAGCGCGCCAAGCCCGCGCGGAGCAGCACCGCGACCAGCAGCACCAGCACCAGGGCGCCTGCCCGCACGACGGCTTCCCGGCCGACGTCGGGCAGCGCGGACGCGGGGTCGGCCAGCGCGAGCACCAGCCGGTAGGCCATCGGCCGGTGGACGAAGACCTCGGCCGGCGCGAACCCCGACCGTCCGGCCGTTTCGAGCGTGCCCAGGACGAACCGCACGTCGTGGTCGAGCCCCGTCCAGACGACGGTGAACACGAGCGGCACCAGGAACAGCGCGCCCCACCACGAGGTCGGACGTCCTGGTGCGGTGAGCCGGCTCAGGCCCCGGCCTCGGCGCGGGCGCGGAGGGCCTCTTCGACCCGGGCCAGCCGCTCTTCGTACTTCGAGACCGCCGCGAGGCGGGCGCGGATCCGCGCGTGCTCGGCACGGACCTCCTCGGTCTCGTCCGGGGCGTATTCGATGCGGTCCGCGGCCCGCGTGATCGATCCGGGGCGTTCGAAAGCCGCGACGCGCGCCTCGAGGGCGGCGAGGTGGGGGGCGAGCCGGCGCTGCTCGTCGTAAAGCCACTTCACGTGGCCGTCGAGCTCGGCGGCGGCGTCCTTGACGTCCTTGATCTCCTCGCGCACGCCCGCGAGGTCCTCGCGCAGCGCGTCGAGCTCGGGCCGGAGCCGTTCGAACGCGATGGTCTCGATCCGCGGGCGCATCCGCCCGAAGACCGGCCGTCCGGCGGCGCGCACGAGCCCCTTCGCCCGCGAAACCGCGCCCTGAAATTCGCTCACTGCACTATCTCGATTCTTCCGGAGTCGCGCCACGAGCTCAGCAACCGCGATTCGGCGCTGAGCCGGTGTTCCGCCGTCACGCCGACCTTGCCGCCCCAGGCGTGCTCGAAATCGGTCTGGTCCGGCCGTTCCAGGATCGACACGCCGGTCAGGCGCACGGTCGCCTCGGGGAACAGCCTCTTGCACAGGTACGTCACCAGGGTGCCGGTCGTGGCCCACACGTGCTCATCGGTCGCGAGGCCGAGCCGGCGCGAGAGCGGCAGCACGTACTGCCGGTTGGAGATGGGCACGAACCCCAGGTCGGCCGGCCACCAGTCGGGCAGGAACTCGGGTTCCCAGAACAGCCGGCCCGGCTCGGCGAGCAGGTAGAGGCGCGAGGTGTAGTCGGCGAAGGTGTACGGCGAGACGATGACGCCGCGGTGGATGACGACGACGTCGGTGCGCGTGCCGTACGCCGGCGCGGCGTCCGGCTCGTCGAGCGCGAACGTCGTCATCCGGATGACGAGGTCGCTGCTGTCGATCAGCTCGGCGCGCGCGGCGTCGGGGGCCATCGGCGCGTTCCCCACCACGGTGACGGTGCGGACCTGTTGGCCACGGCCGTACGCGCGCAGCAGCTCCCGAAGCATGGAGTCGGCATCACCCTCGTCGAGTCCCGACGTGTCGTTTGCGAACTGAGTCCGGTTCATTGCTTCCTCACCGACTTGTCCGGGCGCGTGGCGACCCTGCCATTGACCGGGCCGCCGTCCGGCGGCAGTCGAGCAGACGGACAATAGCTGACAGACCGATGCCATCACCCGGAAGGGGTGCAGTGTGACCGCGCTGGCCGTCGTCCCCGCGAGGGGTGGCTCCGTGGGGCTGCCGGGCAAGAACCTGGCGCTCTTCCGGGGCCGTCCACTGGTCGCGCACACGGTGCACACGGCGGTCGCGGCCGGCGTCACCGACGTCGTCGTGACGACCGACGACCCCGGGATCGCGGCCGCGGGGGCCGCCGAAGGGGCCAGGACCGTCGAACGGCCCGCGCACCTCGCGGACGCGACCAGCCGCACCCTCCCCGCGGTGCTCCACGCCCTCGACGCGCTCGACGTCCCGGACGCCACCCTGGTCTTGCTGCTCCAGCCGACGTCGCCGCTGCGCACCGCGGCCGACATCGCCGAATGCCTCGAAATCCACGCCGGCCGGCCCAGCGGATCGGTGGTCCAGATGTGCCGGGCGGCCGACCACCACCCGCTCAAGGTGTGCCTGGAGACGCCGGACGGCGGCATCGCCCCGGTGCGGGAGTGGGCCGACCTCGAAGCGCCGCGCCAGACCCTGCCCGCCGTGCTGCGCCCCACCGGCGGGATCTACCTGGTCCGGGCCGGCGACCTGCGACGGCACGAGCGGTTCTTCATCCCGGAGGTGCGGCCGCAGTTCGTGCCGGTCGAGCGCGCGATCGACATCGATTCGGCGGCCGACCTGGTCCTGGCCGAACAGCGGGCCGCGGCCCACGGCTGATCAGCGGTCGACGAAGGCCTTGTAGAGGGACGGCCGCCACAGCTCGTCGCCTTCGAGCAGCTCGACGATGCGCCGGTGCGCGCCCGGCTCGCCGAACGCGGTGTGCGGTGCGCACCGGCCCATCGCCCTGGCCTTGCCGATCCCGGCGAGGACCGCCTCGGCGGTCGGCTCCACCGACAGCACGCTGGGCGCGACCGCCCGGTTGCGCTGGCGGGTCCCGACCGTGACCGACGGCGTGCCCAGCACCGGCGCCTCCCGGACCCCCGCGCTGGAGTTCCCGAGCACGACCGCCGCGTGCTTCATGAGGGTGATGAAGTACTCGAAGCGCATCGACGGCAGGCGCACGAACCGCGGGCCCGCGAGCCGGTCGAGCTCGCTCCGGATCTCGCGGCAGCCCTCGTCGTTGTTCGGGTCGATGACCACCCAGTTGCCCTCGGCGAGCACCGCGTCCACCACGGCGGCGGCGTTGCGGCGGTTGAGGTCGCGTTCCGTGGTCACCGGGTGCAGGGCGAGCAGGCCGTAGTCGGTGAACGGGATCTCGTAGTGCCGGCGGACCTCGTCGAGGTCGGGCAGGCGCGGGGACGTCAGGACGTCGACCTCGGGACTGCCGACGACGAAGATCCGGTCCTCCTCCTCGCCGAGCTGCAGCAGCCGCCGCCGGGCCTGCTCGTTGGCGACCAGGTGCACGTGGGCGTGCTTCGACAGCGAGTGCCGGATGACGTCGTCGATCGTGCCGCTGACCTCGCCGCCCTCGATGTGCACCACGCGCACGTTCGCCAGCGACCCGACGATCGCGCCCGCCAGGGCCTCGACGCGGTCGCCGTGCACGACGATCGCGGCGGGCTGCTCCTCGTGCACGAGCCTGGCCAGCGCCTGGACGGTGTTGGCCAGCACGAGCGCCATCGGCTCGTCGACGATCTGGTTCGGGATCAGGTGCAGCCGCTCGAGGCCGGCCAGCTCGATCTCCCGCACCGTGTAGCCGTAGCTGCGCAGCATGTGCATGCCGGTGACGACGATGCGCGCCGACAGCACCGAGCTCTTCTGCACCGCGAGCATGACGTCCCGCAGCTTCCCGAAGTCGGCGCGCGTCCCGGTGAGGAACAGGACCTCGCGCCGCTCCGCCTCAGCCAAGGTCCGCCCAGCTCACCTGCGTGTTCGCCGGCAGCGCCCGCGAGACGGCCCGGCCGAGCAGGCTTTCGTAGTCCTTCGCCTTGATCTCGCCGGTGCCCGGCCGCTTGACCCAGATGTTGTCGGTGCTCAGCGCCTCGCCGGCGGCGACGTCCTTCGTGGTGACGACGCAGGCGTACGCGAAGTCGATCGTCGGCTGCTCCTCGGCGAGGATCTGCTTCGACCCGCCCCGGGCCGCGTGGATCAGCCGGGACCCCTCGACGAGCTGCTTGAACTCCGCCGGCGTCGACGACACGGGGATGTCCGGGCCCGGCCAGCTCATGTCGGAGGTGAAGTGCCGCTCGAGCACCGACGCGCCGAGCGCGACCGCGCCCAGGCACGGGTAGATCGTCACCGTGTGGTCGGAAAGCCCGAGTTCGGCGTCGGGGAACGCGGCGTGCAGCTCGGCGAGCGCGCCGAGCCGGACCTGCTCCGGCGGCGTCGGGTACAGCGACGTGCAGTGCAGCAGCGCGAAGCCGACGCCGGCCTCGCGCAGGATCTCGACCGCGGGGGTGATCGACGCGATGTCGTTCATCCCGGTCGAGAGGATCACGGGCTTGCCGAACGACGCGACGTGCCGGATCAGCGGGTAGTTGTTGCACTCCCCCGAGCCGATCTTGAAGCCTTCGACGCCGAGCTCGGCCAGGCGGTCGGCCGCGGCCCGCGAGAACGGCGTCGACAGGAAGACCAGGCCGCGCTCCTCGGCGTGCGCCTTGATCTCGCGCTCGTCCTCGGCGGTCAGGGCGACGCGGTTCATCATGTCCCAGATCGGCTCGTCGGCGTTGCCGGGCACGACGTCGTTCGGGATCATCTCGTCGTCGACGACGTGGGTCTGGATCTTGACCACCTGGACGCCGGCGTCCGCGGCGTCGTCGACCATCTTGTGCGCCTTCTTCGGGTCACCTTCGTGGTTGATCCCGATCTCGGCGATCACGAGGGGCGGGTGGTCGGCACCGACCGGGTGCTCGCCGAGCGTGAACATGAAGACCTCCGGGTCGCTGCGTGCTGCGGGCCGTCACCGACCTTATCCCGTGGTCCGCCGGGGCGGCCCCGCCCGACCCGAGTGCCCTCTCAAGACGCCGCTCATCCCATCGGTACCCTCGTCCACGTGCATGCCACCAGCACGGTCCAGGCCGCGAACTCACCCTTAGCGTCGTCGTCGGTGCCGCCGGCGTCGGACAGCAAGACGTTCGCACGTGCCTTCGCCGACATCAAGGCCGGTTTCCGCGCCCGCGAGCTCTGGGGTCACCTCGGCTGGCAGGACATCAAGCAGCGCTACCGCCGGTCGGTGATCGGGCCCTTCTGGATCACGATCAGCCAGGCCGTCCTCGCGCTCGGGCTCGGGCTGCTGTATTCGCAGCTGTTCAAGCTGCCCGTCGAGGTGTTCCTGCCCTACATCTCCACCGGCTTCATCATCTGGGGCTTCATCAGCGGGTGCCTGTCCGAGGGCATGGAGACGTTCATCGCCAACGAGGGGCTGATCAAGCAGCTCCCGGCGCCGCTGAGCGTGTACATGCTGCGCACCGTGTGGCGGCAGACCCTGATGCTGGCGCACAACATGATCGTCTACGTGGCCGTGCTGGCGATCTTCTTCGGCGCCCTCAGCAAGCAGTACTCGCTGCTGGGTGACGGGACGTGCATCCCCAACCACATCTGCCACCCGGGCCTCAGCTGGAACATCCTGCTGGCCATCCCCGGGTTCCTGCTGCTGGCGATCAACGCCGCCTGGGTGACGCTGCTGTTCGGCATCATCTCGACCCGCTTCCGCGACATCCCGCAGGTCGTGAACTCGCTGATCCAGCTGCTGTTCTACGGCACGCCGATCGTCTGGCCGGTCGACCAGCTGATGAGCGGCGGGTCCCGGGAAGGCGTGTCGTGGATCCTGCCGATCGTCAAGGCGAACCCGCTCTACCACTTCATGCAGGTGGTCCGCGCACCGCTGCTCGGCCAGGAGTTCAGCATCGGCAACTGGATCGTGGTCGGCTCCATCACCGTCGTCGGCTGGGCGCTCGCGCTCGTCGCGATGCGCAACTACCGTGCCCGCGTCTCCTACTGGGTGTGACACATGGTTTCCATTGACGTCCACAACGCGTACGTCGACTTCCCGATCTTCGACGCGAAGACGCGGTCGATGAAGAAGCGCGTCCTGGGCAAGGTCGGCGGCAAGATCGGCACCGAGTCCAAGGTGCCGATCATCGAGGCCCTGCACGACGTGACGCTGAACCTGCGCGAGGGCGACCGCGTCGGCCTCGTCGGGCACAACGGCGCCGGCAAGTCCACGCTGCTGCGGCTGCTCGCGGGCATCTACGAGCCGACCCGCGGCTCGTCGCGGATCCAGGGCAAGATCGCGCCGGTCTTCGACCTCGGCATCGGCATGGACCCGGAGATCTCCGGCGAGGAGAACATCATCATCCGCGGTCTCTTCCTCGGCATGACCGCCAAGGAGATGGAGAAGCGGGTCGACGACATCGCGGAGTTCACCGAGCTCGGCGACTACCTGCAGATGCCGCTGCGGACGTACTCCACGGGTATGCGCGTGCGGCTGGCGCTGGGCGTCGTCACCTCGATCGACCCCGAGATCCTGATCCTCGACGAGGGCATCGGCGCGGTCGACGCGGCGTTCCTCAACAAGGCGCGCGACCGGCTCAAGGACCTGGTGAAGCGCTCCGGGATCCTGGTCTTCGCCAGCCACTCGGACGAGTTCCTGTTCGAGCTGTGCGACTCGGCCATCTGGATGGACGAAGGTCACCTCAAGCAACAGGGCTCGCTGCGGGACGTCCTCACGTCGTACAAGGGGCGTGACCCCTTCGACAACATGAGCCAGGAAACCCTGGAGCGGTTCGGCATCGAGCCGGCGGCGACGAAGAACGGCGGGGAATGATGACCAGCGAGACCCGGCAGCTGCCCGACGGCGCGGTCGTCGGCGTGGTCGTCACGCGGCACCGGCGCGAGCTGCTCACGGACTCGCTGAAGGTCATCGCGGCCCAGACGCGGCCGGTCGACCACCTCGTGGTGGTCGACAACGGGCCGGACGACTCGGCCCGCGAAGTCGTCGAGAACTACCCGCTGCCGCACACGTACCTGCCGTCGCACCGGAACCTCGGCGGCGCGGGCGGGTTCGCGCTCGGCATGCTGCACGCGCTGGCCCTCGGCGCGGACTGGGTCTGGCTGGCCGACGACGACGGCCGCCCGGCCGACGAGAACGTGCTGGCGACCCTGCTGGCGGAAGCGGAAAAGCGGAACCTGGCGGAGGTTTCGCCGGTGGTGTCCAACATCGACGCACCGGAGAAGCTGGCGTTCCCGCTCCGCCGCGGCCTGACCTGGAAGCGGTCGCAGTCCGAGCTGGGCGTGGACTTCCTGCCGGGCATCGCGTCCCTGATGAACGGCGCGCTGTTCCGCGCGTCCACTTTGGACGTCGTCGGCGTGCCGGACCTGCGCCTGTTCTTCCGCGGTGACGAGGTCGAGCTGCACCGCCGGCTGGTCCGCTCCGGCCTCCCGTTCGGCACGTCCCTGAAGGCGAAGTACCTGCACCCGGACGGCTCGGACGAGTTCAAGCCGATGCTGGGCGGCAAGTTCCACGCCCAGGACCCGGAGAACGCCGTCAAGCGGTACTACACCTACCGCAACCGCGGGTACCTCCTGTCGCAGCCGGGCATGCGGAAGATCGGCGCGCTGGAGATCGTCCGGTTCGGACTGTACTTCGTCGGCGTGAAGCGCGACCCGAAGGCGTTCCTGCAGTGGCTGAAGCTGGTGCGGCAAGGCCGGGCGGAGAAGTTCTACCGCTACTGAGCGAAACGGCCCCGGGTTTCCCCGGGGCCGTTTTCGTTGTCCCTTATTCGCCGATGACCGGCGGGGCGGTGCGCAGGTCCGTCCCGAAGACCTCGTCGGGGTCGCCCTCGACCAGGTACGTCGGCCGCGAGTGCTCCGTGTCCTCGTCGCCCTCGCCCTTCTGGCCGCGGCCCATGCCGCCGGCGCCCATGCCGCCTCGCCCGGCCGCGCTGCCCGAGCCGAGACCACCCATGCCGCGCCCGGCGGCCGCCTCGGCCGCGCCGATGCCACCCGGCCGGGCCGCGCCCGACGCGGACCCCGCGCCCGTCGCGTTGCCGGCGCCGCCCGAGCCGCCGGGGCCGAAGCCACCCGCGCCGCGTCCTCCGCCGCCGCCACCGACCTTGGAGTTGTAGGCCTCGTCGCCGCCGAAGTTCATGCCGCCGCCCATCGGCATCGGGCTCATCGGCGGCATGCCCCCGAAGCTCTGGTTCGGGTTCGACGTCGACCCGCTGGGGATCGAGCCCGGCGTGAAGCCGGACGGCGTCGTGGTGCCCGCCGGCAGCAGGCCCGCGCCCGTGGTCGAACCGGGACCGGAGAAGTGCGGCGTCCCGGTGGAGCCGGGAACGTTGCCCGTGGCGAAGTTGCCGGACCCGCCCGGCGTGTTCACCGAGCCGTGGCCGGGCACGTTCACGCCCGACGGGTTGTTGCTGCCGTTCTTGTCCCCGCCGCCGTTGGGGTCCCCGGAGCCGCCGGGATTGGTGAAGCTCGGCGGCGGCGCGAACTCCGGCTGCTTCGACGCGGCCTCGTAGAGGCTCTTGTCGTAGGTCGACATCACGCCGGCGGCCTGGGTGTGGGCCTCCTGGCTGTCCTTCTGCTTCTGGATGGACTTGTCGACGTTGTCGGCCAGGTTGAACGGGTTCGACGTCGCCCAGGACTTGAACTCGTCACCCCAGCTGAACGGGATCGGCTCGGGCATCGCGTTCTTCGCGGTCTGCGCGGCCGTGCCCTGGTCGTAGACCGTCTCGGACGCCAGCCGGGCGTTCTGCGAGTTCGCGTCCGACCACTTGCCGAGGCTGGTGAAGTACGACTGCGCCCCCTCGGCCGCACCGCCCTCCCAAGTGCCCTTCGACTTGCTGACGGCTTCGCTCATCGCGGTGCCGAAGCCCTCGAAGGCCTTGTGGACGTTGAAGTAGGCGGTGGAGACGTCGGACACCTGCTGGACGTTGAGGTTGTTGTCCAGGAACTCCTTGAGCTGGGTGTGCTGGTTGCCCATGTAGTCCGCATCGGACGGGCTCAGCCCCGACACGTACTGGACGTCACGCCCCTGCGTGCTGTCCTTGACGTTCTGATCCCCGACCTGGTGCGACTGCTGACGGCCCTTCGCCTGCTCGAACCACTGCTTGAACATCCCGAACCAAGGCGCATTGGGATCAACCCCGTCTCGCGCCTTCTGGTCGAAGTAGGCATCCCGAGCGGCCGGCGAGAGGTTCTGGATCTGCTCGTTGGTGAGATCCGGGGACTTCTGCCCTGGCGGTGTCTGTCGCGTGGTCATCAGGATCCCCTTATCCCTTCGGCAGCTTCGGCTCGACCTTGTCGGCGACCTGCGAGGCGAGATCGCAGGCCTTCGTCGCGTCCGTCGAAGTGGCCAGGACGTCGACACGAGCCGCGGTTCCCACCGCTAGGGCAAGGGTGCATCCCGCCGGCGGAGACGGCGCCTGGACGGCCTTCCGGCCGTTCACGTTGCCTGTGGTCTTTCCGCCGCCCGCATCGTTCACGGAGTCGATGCCCTGACTGTCCCGGATACCGACGCTGACGCCGCCGGACTCGTCGCTCGCGGTGGTGATGAGCCGGAGGTACGAGCAGAGACGGGCCCCGCCGAGCTCCTTCTGCTCCGGCGCCTTGAACTGGCCGAACGCCGAAACGTCCGTGGCGGTCAGCAGCTCACACGGGTTGAGCGACGCCGTCGTCGCGGCACCGGACGACGGGTCCGGCGCGGCCGACGACGAGCCCTGCGACGCGGGCGGGCTGCTCGCGGGTGAGGCGGTGCCGCCCTGGGTGCCGGTGCACCCGGCCAGCAGCAGACCGCCGGCGGCGAGCGGCAGAACAACGCGTGCGAAAAGTTTCGTCATCCCTCAGGCCTGGATCGTGGACGTCGCGGAGACCGCCTGGTTTTCGGCTTCCTTGTAGAGGCCGGCGGCACGGGCAAGGGCCTCGTCCGCGGACTTGAGCACCTGCTTGAACTGCTCAAGCACGACCTTGGCCGACCCGGTCCCGGTGGCCGCGCTCTTCTGGTCGTGCTGGGAGACCGTGTGGCCGTACGGGTGGCTGCCGAGCTGGGGAGCCTGGTCCAAAGCCAGGGTGTCCATGGCGAGGCCGTCGAGCTTGTCGGTCATGTCCGCAAGCGCCTTGCGGAGCGGAGCCACCCCTTCGGGCGAGATCTTGAACCCGCCGCTCTTCGCCGCATCGACCAGCTTCGCCGTCTCGGCGCTGGCCTGGGCCACCGCCGCGGCGCTGACGCCGGCGGTGCCCAGGATGCTGCCGACGTTCTTGAAGGCCCCTACCGAAACCTGCCCCGGATCAGCCTGGAAACTCATCGCCGCCCCACCTGAATCGCTTCGCCCATGCGTGTGTACCCGGGAGTCTACTAGCCGCGTACCCTGCGCAACCGTCGTTCACCGATCTTCACTTTGGACGGAACCCGCGCTCGGCTGGTTCCCGGTGCTCAGAACTGGCCTTCGAGCTGGGCGTAGAGCTGCTGGGCCAGGCGGGCGTTGTCCGCCGGGGCGTAGGTGATCCAGCGCTGGCCGTCGGCGGCCGCGCGGGAGGACATCAGCCAGCGGCCCGACTCCGTGTCGAACCAGGCCAGGGGCGGGAACGTGCCGCCCGGGGTCTGGGCCGTGAACTGGCCCACGCGCTTCTTCGGCTCCTGGAAGACGCGCTCGATCATGCGGACCTGGGGGCCGCCGGCGGTGCTGCCGCCCGACGAGCGGGGGCCGCTCACGCCCGCGAAGGGGTCGTACGCGTCGTCGCGGCGCTGGTGGCGGGGCTGCGCCGCCGGGCGGGAGATGGTGACCGACTGGCCGGGGGCGGCCGGGGTCAGCGGGAGGAGGTCGACGATCGCCGGGACGATGCCCGTCGGGCGGACCTCCTCGAAGACGATCAGGTTCTCGTCCTGGCGGGCGAGGACCGCGAACTGGCCGTCGGACGCGACGCGGGCGAACAGGTGACGGTCGCCCAGCTCGGCGGCCGCGTTGATCGACACGCTCCCGCGGACGAAGGTGGCCAGCGCCAGCTCGGCGTCCGCGTCGAGGCGGCCGCGGCTCCACAGGCCCCGGCCGGTCAGGTCGCGGACGACGGCGTCGCGGATCATCGCGCGCTGCTCGCCGGTCGTGCCGACGTGCGGCACCTCGAACGGCGTCGGCGCGCGGCCCAGCCCGAGCTGCTCGAGCAGGATGTCCACCGCTGCCAGTGACAGCGAGAACGAGTGCGGCATCGTTTGCGTCCCCCGTTTCGTCGCAACCACGGTAGTCCACGGCTCCGCCCTCAGCGAACCGCCTTGCCGCGGCAAGATCGCCGCTGGTCCGATGGACGCATGGCCGATCCCAAACCCGCACTCGTGCTGCACCTCGCCACCGGTGGCGAGCCACTGCTGTTCGCCTTGACGACCGAAGAATCCGGCAAGCTGGCGGGCAGGCTCGCCCAGCTCGTGAAGGCCGGCGCGGTCGAGACGGTGACCACCACGGACAACTCGGTGGTCGCGATCAACTTCGCCCACGTCGCCGCCGCCTACGTCGACGACCTCACCCGGAAGAGCAAGGTCTTCGGGCTGCACGCCTGACGCACGGAGGCCGCCTCACGACCAGCGTGAGACGGCCTCCGGGGACATCGGGCTCAGAGCTTGTACAGGCGCTTCCAGTTCTCACGCGACGTGAGCTCCGGCATGGCGCGCTTGTACTGCTCCTGCACGGCCGCGCCTTCCTTGCGCAGGCGCTGGATGACCTTCGCGCCCTGCTTGGCCAGCGCGAACATCTTCACCTTGTCGTAGGACCGGACGCGGACGCCTTCCTGGTTCGCGTCCGTGACGACCGCCTTGTCGAACAGGGCGATGTGCCACCAGTGCGCCTCGTCGATCGGCACCGCGCCGAGGCCGAAGCGGCTGCGGCCGAGCACGCGGTCGAGGATCCGCTTGATCAGCACCAGGCGCTGCATGCTGGGCCGCGGCGCGCTGTTGATGATGCCGATGTCGTTGGACGCGATGCCCGGGACGTCGGTCGCCTTGTGGCGCTTGGTCTCGGGGTAGGCGTCGCGGATGCGGCGGATCTCCTTCATCGCCTCGACACCGCCGTCACGCAGGACCTCCGGGCCCTCGAGGAAGTCCTCGATCGCCTTGATCAGCGTGGCCGACAGGCCGTACTGCATACCGAGCAGGTACCGGACCAGCTGCGCCATCAGCACGCGCGAAAGCAGGTTCAGGTTGAACGGCGAGTGCAGGGCCGCCGTGATGATCGAGTTGCGCAGGTTGAAGTACCGGTGCCACTCGTCCCAGTCCTTCATGTGGAAGTCCGCGTGCCACACGCCCGCACCCGGCAGGGTGACGGTCGGGAAGCCGTGCGCGCGGGCGCGGTAGGAGTACTCCGCGTCGTCCCACTGGAAGAAGAACGGCAGCGGGTAGCCCGTGGCCTGGACGACCTCGTAGGGGATCAGGCACGACCACCAGCCGTTGTAGCCGGCGTCGAGGCGCCGCTCCTGGCGGTTCGGCTTGAGGGTCTCCTCGTCGACGCCGAGCAGGTCCGCGGTCGACAGCGAGTGCTCGACCGGCTGGCCGGGCTCCAGCGTGTTGAGCCGGGCGTACTCCGCGCCGACGTGCAGCTGGTTCGGGTGGAACAGGTTCAGCATCTGGCCGCCGACGATGATCGGGTTGGCGGCGCGGTTGGAGAACGCCGTCATCCGGATCACCAGGTCCGGCTCGAGCAGCACGTCGTCGTCCATGAACAGGACGTTCGCGTGCTCGGTCGCGGTGTGCCCGGCCACCTCGAAGAGGCCGCGGGTGAAGCCGCCGGCGCCGCCGAGGTTCGGCTGCTTGATGTAGTGCAGCTTGTCGGCGAGGTCCTTGGCGACCTGCTCGAAGCCTTCACGGGACTCGACCAGGTCGGTGCCCTGGTCGGCGACGTAGATCGCGTCCAGCGTCTCCAGCGAGGAGACGTCCGCGGCGAGGGCCTGCAGGTTCTTGAGGCAGTCGTCGGCGCGGTTCATGGTGCAGATGGTCACGGCGGTCGGGCGGATCTTCTCCGGGGCCTCGACCGTCCAGCGGACCTGCTCGACGCGCAGCGTCTGGCCGCCCTCGGTCTCGAGGTCCAGCCAGAGCGCGCCGCCGTCGTAGAACTTGTCCAGCTTGCCGGTCAGCGTGACCTTCGCCTGCTTGGCGTCGGCGACCTGCTCGGCGGCCACGACGCGCGGCTCGCCCTCGACGTCGGACGCGCCCATCGACAGCAGGCCGGTGCCGGTCACGACGGCCTCGACCGACACCTCGGTGACGGTCGTCCAGCGCTGCCAGTAGGAGGCCGGGAACCGGCCGAAGTACGTGTTGCCCGACACCTTGGAGGCGGGCTCGAGGGAGATCACCGCACGTTCCCGCACGGCCGAGCCCCACTCGAGCTCGGCGTACAGGTCCTTGCTCACGATCGGCGCGGGGCCGGCGTAGAGCCCGCGCTGCGCCGTCAGGCGACCCTGCGGAGTGTGCTCGGTGAACCGCGTCTCGGCGGCCGCGCCGGCTTCGGTGGTCGGCGCCGGGGTTGCTGTTTTACCGGGCATGAAGGTCCTCAGTTCTCCTTGGTCGACGGCTCGCGGAACACGACCCACTTGAGCATCACGAAGTTGATCACCGTGGCAGTGGCCTGCGACACGGCCCAGCACAGTGTGTGCTGCCACGCGGACGGCGGCAGGACCTGCAGCATGAGCTGGTTCACCCCGACCGCGACGAAGAACGTCACGGTGTAGAGCAGGACGAACGAGCCGATCTGCGCCTTGCCGTCCCGGCGCCCACCGGAAAAGGTGAACTTCCGGTTCAGGAAGAACGCCGTGGTGGTGCCCACGATGAAAGAGATAGCGCGGGCGATGTCGACCCACGGTGAAGCGGCCATGCCGGCGACCTGGGTCAGCAGGGTGTACGTGCCCAGGTCGACCAGGGCGCAGAAACCGCCGATCAGGGCGAAGCGGATCAGCTGCCCCAGCAGTCCCAGAGAGGACGGCTGCGCAGCCGTCACGTCGGCTTGCGGATCGGTCGCCACCACTGCATTACCTCGTTGCCTGTGTCATGGTCACCCGCGCGGGCGCTTGTGCCTTGATGCGCAAAGTGTAGAGACGGCCACTTCAGGGTCACGTCTCGGGCGTCGTTCGGCGTGGCTACCCTGGTCGGGTGACCCACGTACCCGAGACACAGCGACGCACGCTCACGGGCTGGGCGCGGACCGCTCCGACCACGGCGGACGTCCTGAGCACCCCGGATGTCGAAGCCATCGCCCGCGCCGTTACGCGGGCCGGTGAGCGCGGCGTCATCGCGCGCGGCCTCGGCCGTTCCTACGGCGACCCGGCGCAGAACGCGGGCGGCCTGGTCGTCGACATGACCCCGCTGAACCGGATCCACTCGATCGACCCGGACACGGCGCTGGTCGACCTCGACGCCGGCGTGAGCCTCGACCAGCTGATGCGCGAGGCGCTGCCGCACGGCCTGTGGGTCCCGGTGCTGCCGGGCACCCGCCAGGTGACGATCGGCGGCGCGATCGCCAACGACATCCACGGCAAGAACCACCACAGCGCGGGCAGCTTCGGCAACCACGTCGTGTCGATGGACCTCGTGACCGCCGACGGGCAGATCCGCACGCTGACGCCAGAGGGCCCGGACGCCGAGCTGTTCTGGGCGACCGTCGCCGGCATCGGCCTGACCGGGATCATCGTCCGCGCCACCATCCGGATGACCAAGACGGAGACCGCGTACTTCCTCGCGGACAACGAGCGCACGGACAACCTCGACGAGACGCTCGAGCTGGTCAGCAACGGCTCGGACGACAAGTACACCTACTCGTCGGCGTGGTTCGACACGATCTCGACGGGCGCGAAGATGGGCCGCGCCGCGTTCGGCCGCGGCTCGCTCGCGAAGCTCGACGAGCTGCCGCCCAAGCTGCGCGCGAACCCGCTCAAGTTCGACGCCCCGCAGATCGCGACCCTGCCGGACGTCTTCCCGAACGGCCTGGCCAACAAGCTGACCTTCGGCGGCATCGGCGAGCTGTACTACCGGAAGACGCCGAAGGAAGCCCGCGGCGTGATCCAGAACCTGACGGCGTTCTACCACCCGCTCGACATGTTCGGCGAGTGGAACCGGGCCTACGGCTCCAAGGGTTTCCTGCAGTACCAGTTCTCGACGCCGTTGGACGCGCACGAGCCGCTGCGGAAGATCGTCACGAAGATCGCCGAGTCCGGGCACGTCTCGTTCCTCAACGTGTTCAAGCGGATGGGCGAGGGCAACGCGGCACCGCTGTCGTTCCCGCACCCCGGCTGGATGGTCTGCGTCGACTTCCCGATCAAGGCGGGCCTGGGCCGGTTCTGCCAGGAGCTCGACGAAGACGTCCTGGAGCTGGGCGGGCGGCTGTACACCGCGAAGGACTCGCGCACCTCGCCCGAGACGTTCGCGAAGATGTACCCCCGCCTCGAAGAATGGCGCAAGGTCCGCGCCGCCATCGACCCCGAAGGCGTTTTCGCCTCTGACATGAGCCGGAGGCTCGCACTGTGATCGACGCCGTGGGCAACCCCCAGTCCCTGCTGCTGCTCGGCGGCACGTCCGACATCGCGCTGGCGATCGCCGAGAAGTACCTCGCCGAGGCGCCGCTGCGGGTCGTGCTCGCGGCCCGGCCGTCGCCGCGGCTGGAGGCGGCCGCGCAGCGCCTGAAGGACAAGGGCGCCGAGGTCTCGACCGTCGACTTCGACGCGAAGGACACGGCCTCGCACCCGGGCGTGCTGGACAAGGCGTTCGAGGGCGGCGACATCGACGTCGCGGTCGTCGCGTTCGGCCTGCTCGGCGACCCCGAAGAGGTCTGGCAGGACCACGCCAAGGCCGTCGAGCTGGCGACCGTGAACTACACCGCCGCGGTGTCGGTCGGCGTCGCGCTGTCGGAGAAGCTCAAGGTCCAGGGGCACGGCACCGTGATCGCGCTGTCGTCGGTGGCCGGCGAGCGCGTCCGGCGGTCCAACTTCCTCTACGGCTCGACCAAGGCCGGGTTCGACGGCTTCTACCTGGGCCTCGGCGAGGCCCTCGCGCCGCACGGCGTGAAGGTGACCGTCGTCCGCCCGGGGCACGTCAAGACGAAGATGACCGAGGGGCTCAAGGACGCTCCCCTGGCGCAGACGGCCGAGCAGGTCGCCGAGATCGCCGTCACCGCGGCCCGCTCCGGCAAGGACCTCGTGTGGGCGCCGGCGCAGTTCCGGCTGGTGATGTCGGCGCTGCGGCACGTGCCGCGGCCGATCTTCCGCAAGCTCCCGATCTGACGCGGAACCCCCGCGCCACCGGAACCGTCCGAAGGGGACATCCGCGACGCGAGGGAGCGAAATGGATCTGGGGACCAAACTGGACGCCGCCCTGCGGTCGTTCCAGGAGCGGGCGGCGAAGGCCGCTGAGCTCAAGGAGCGGATCGCCGGGCTGCGCGGAAGCGCCCGCAACGCCGACGGCTCGGTGACCGTGACGGTCGCGCCGTCCGGTGCCGTGCTGGGCCTGCAGCTGAGCCCGCGAGCCGTGCAGCGCTCGCACACGGCGTTGCAGCAGGAGATCCTGACGGCGATCCGGGACGCCACGAAACAGGCCTCGGCGGCGCTGAACGAGAGCGTCGAGCCGATCCTGGGCGAACGCGCGGAGCAGTTCCGCGAGGCGTTCAACGCGCACGTCGAGCCGCTCGGCCCGGGCGAACCGCCACCGGCCGCACCCGCGCGGCCCCGGCCGCCCGCCGAAGACGACGACTTCGGCGGCCCGATCCTGCGCCGGGAGCGGTTTTGAGCACCGGGTACGACGTCCAGCCGGCCGCGCTGACCGCGCACGCGTCCGGGTCGAAGGAAGCCGCCGGGCACTTCGGCAGCCTCGCCGAGCTGCTGCAGCAGGCGCGCGTCAGCGACGACTGCTTCGGCCCGCTCGGCGAGCTGATGGCCTACAAGTACTTCGACTCGCTACAGGAGTGCCAGGACCTGGCGAACCAGGCCAAGACATTCCTCGACGAGATCGCCGAGAAGACGACCATGGCCGCGAAGGCCTACCGCGACCACGAGGCCGGCACGTCGACGGCCATCGCCGGGCTGGCCGACGGCGGCAGCGGCCCGGGCGTCGACGTCGACCACGCCGGCGACGCCGACCGCAAGGGCTACTGGGAGCAGAACGGCGGCTACGGCAGCAGCTGGCTTTCGACGGCGTCCGAGGTCTCGCAGGCGAGCAGCCCGCCGGACGTCGCCATCGCCACCGTGCACGCGCGGATGGAGCAGCTGCAGCTGATCACCAGCCCCGGCCAGTCGTTCCTCGACAACGGCCTCGGGTTCCTGATCGGCATCGTGATCAGCCCGCTGGTCGAGTTCGTCCTCGAGCCGGCCATCGGCGACCCCGAGCAGATGCGCAGCACGGCGAAGGGCTGGGAACAGGTCGCGCAGTGGCTCGACGGCACTGCCGAGCACGAGCGGAAGCGCGCCGACCTCACGAAGGAGCCCTGGAAGGGCGACGCGGGCGACGCGTTCCGCATGCAGATGACGGAGTTCGCGGGCGGCGCGAAGGCGTTCGCGAGCGAGGTCCGCGGGCTGCAGCAGATCCTGGAGATCGCGGCCGACCTGTTCGACGCGTTCGTGGAGATCGTCATCGACATCCTCCAGGAACTGGTGATGGGCCTGATCATCGAGTGGCTGGCCGCGCTGGCCGCCTCGTGGATCACGGCCGGGGCGTCGGTCGGCGCGGCGACGGCGGCCACCGAAGGCGAGGTCGCGGTCACCGGCGGACGGCTCGGGATGAAGGTCAAGGAGCTGCTCGGCAAGCTGAAGCCGCTGATCGAGGAGCTCGAAAAGCTGCTGCGGAAGCTGCGCACCGGGCCGCTCAAGAAGGTCGTCGAACGGGCCGAAGGGCTGCGCAACGGCAACTTCCTCGAAAAGCGCCTCGCCGACCAGATCGACAAGCACCCGCTCGCCAAGATCCTCACGAAGGCGAACCCGGTGACCGGCGCGTCGAAGACCGGCAACAAGTTCGCGGGCCGGTTCGGCGTCGGCGGCGAAGGGGCGGACGCCCTGACCACGAACCTCACCGAGGCCGGGCTGCGCGCGGCCGGCCTGAGCGGCACGACCAGCGTCGGCAAGGCGGCGTGGCGCGGCAGTGCCGGCAACGTCGTCGAACAGGGCGTCGAGCAGGGCGTGAAGTACGGATACCACGAGTCCCAGGACCCGTCGTCCGACGAAGAGCGCCGCGAGGCGACCGACCGCGGGTTCACGCTCGAGTGAAGCTCTCCGACCCGCTCGGCGCGGCCACCCAGGCCCGGCCGTACCTGCGCCCCGGCGAAGCACTGCGGTGGGCGGCGTACGGCCGGGTGGTCACCTTCGACGTCCGGGGCCTGACGCCGGAAGGGCAGCCGGCCACGGGACTCCTGCGCAGGATCGGGTCGGGCGCGGCCGAGTTCCTGTCCGAGGCGATCAGCGACAGCGACAGCGGGCCCGACCGGCCACCGGACCCGCAGGTGATCGCGTTCGGTGACCGCGCCGGGATGCTGGCGCACGAGTTCCTGCGCGAACTCCCGGCGCGAGCGGCGGTCCGCCGCCTGTGGGTGCTGACGCCGCACCGGCTGGCCGTGCTCGACGAGCGCGTGCCGGCTCCGGCGCCGGAACCGGCGAAGTCCTTCCTGGGCAAGGCGGTCGGCTTCGGCCGGGACGTCGCCGCGATCCTCACCGACCGCACGAAGACCTATGGCGACAACCGCGAAGGCGAGCCGATCGCGCTGCGGGAGTTCCAGGTCGTCGCCGAGCTGCCCGGCGACCGGATCGCCGGCGCGGAAATCGCGAAGCGCGGCCGAAAGCCGGTGCTGCGGATGTCCCTTGTGGACGGTTCGGGCGTCGACTTCCGGTTCGACGCCGACGACCACTTCGACTGGCTCCTGGCCCGGACGAACGGAGCGCGGTGAACCTCGAGGTCACGACCGCGGCCAAGGTCGACAAGATCATCGAACGCGAGCTGGGCTCGCACTGGCTGCGCCGCGGCGAGGTCCTGCGGCTGGGCTGCGCGCCGTACCACGCGCACGTCGGCGTGCGGCTCGGCGGCGTCCGACACGCGCCGTACGTGCCCGGGCGCGAGCTGCCGAAGGTGACCGAGCCGCCGGGGCGCTGGCCGCTGCCCACCGACGTCGTCGCGGACGAGGACTGGACCGACGACCCGGCGCTCGGCTACTGGGCGACGGCCGGCGACCCCGGCCAGGTCGCCGTCCGGCTGGCCGACCACTTCGCCGGCAGCGTCGGGCACGCCCGGCTGACCTGGACCAACCAGCGCCTCGCCGTCGTCTACCCGACCAGCCGCCTGGTGGGCGGCAGCGGCGGCCCGTTCACGACGGCGGAGGAGTTCGACGCGCGCGTGGTCGTCCGCCTGGACGCGGTTCTCGGCGGGCACAGCTTCCCGCCGTCGCCGTCGATCCGCTTCGGGTTCGGCGACGGCTCGGCGGTGTTCCTGCGCGACGCGCTCGCGCCGATGAAGGTGTCACGCGCCCTCTCTCCACCCCGGGGTTGAGCCGGAAGTCCATCCGGGCCCGGTCCGCGCGCCGATGTGGTGGCGAGGCCGCGAAAACAGACTGGGCTCATGACGAACCCGACGAGCGACCGCGGTGGCTGGACGCTGTTCCTCCGCGACGTCGCGCTCCCGATGGCGCTGTACTACGTGCTGCGTTCCTTCGAGGTCGCGCCCCTGTGGGCACTGCTGGTCAGCGCCGTGCCGCCGGTGCTGCGGACCGGCCACGTCCTGGCGCGGCACCGCCGGATCGACCCCGTCAGCGCGTTCGTGCTGGCCGTGCTGCTGATCAACGCGACGGTGGCGATCTTCTCCGGTGACGCCCGGCTGCTGCTCATCCGCAGTGCCTGGCTCACGCTGCCGCTCGGCGCGGTGATGCTCGCCAGCGTGGTGGCCGGCCGGCGCCCGCTGCTCTTCCGCGCCGTGTGCGCCCTCCAGCCCGCGCGCGCCGGCGACCTCGAACGGCTGTGGGGCCTCTCCCCGGCGTTCCGGGACCGGTGGCGCACGGCCACGCTCTGGTGGGGCACCGGTCTGGTGCTGCTGGCGGGCGCCGTCGTGGTGCTGGCGTTCACGCTGCCGGTGGACGTCGTACCGATCCTCGACTCGGTGCTGACTGTGGTCAGCGTCGTGCTCGGCGTCAGGTTCACACGGCGGCGGTTGAGCCCGGGCATCAACCGGACGGTGGATGCGTAGGAGCCGGGTCGACGATGGTCGCGGCGGCGCGACTCCTCGATGCTCGAAGCATGGGGAAATCGCTGGTCACGCTGTTCTGCGACCTCGCCGCGCCGGTCGGCGGCTACTACCTGCTGCGCGCGTTCGACGTGGCGCCGGTCTGCGCCTTGACGCTCAGCGGCCTCCCGCCGGCGCTGCGGGTGCTCTACCTGGCGGCGCGGCACCGGCGGGTCGACGGCATGGGCGTGTTCGTGCTGGTCATCGTGGCGATCGGCCTCCTGACGACGGTGGTGACCGGCGACGCGCGGCTGCAGCTGGTCCGCGGGGCGTGGTTCAGCGTGCTGATCGGCGTCTGGATGCTGGCCAGCCTCCGCGTCGGCCGCCGCCCGACGACGTTCCAGGCGACGCTGGCCCTGCTGCCGGCCCGGGCGGCGGACCTGGAGGCCCGCTGGGCGGACACGCCGTCGTTCCGCCGGGTCTGGTGGGTGCTGACGGTGGTCTGGGGCGTCGGCGGGCTGGTGCACAGCGGGATCAGCATCGCGATGGCGTACACGCTCCCGGTGGACGCGGTCCCGGGGCTCGACACGGGGGTGTCGATCGCGAGCTTCGTGCTGCTGCAGGTCGTCACGCAGGTGCTGCTGGCCCGGGAGGGCACGATGCACCGGATGTTCACGCGGCGGTGACCGCGCTCAGCCGCCGGCGGCGTGGGCGGGCACCAGGTACAGGCTCTGCACGCCCATCCACGGCGAGTCGATCCGCCAGCTCGCCAACGCGGTCCGCGGCGGGCTGCTCCGGGTCGTCGTCAGGACCAGGTCCGGGTTGATCGGGGCCACGCTGTGGTCGAAGTTGTGGAAGTTGGCTTCGAGCAGGGCCCGGCCGACGTCGCCGCTGCGGCGCTTCGTTTCCGCGATCGCCGGGTCGACCGCGCCGCGGTCGGAGAACTCGTCGACCAGCTCGCAGTCGCACGCGTACGCCAGCGCGCCGACTTCGCCCGCCGTCTCGACCTTGCGGCCGTGGGCGATCGATGCCAGCTGCTGGCCGATCTCGCGGTACTCCGTCGTCGACGCGTGGTTGCTCTGGATCGGGGCGAACTGCCGCGGGAGGCCGGGCAGGGCGTACACGGCCGCGCCGGCCAGGATGCCCACGCCGGCCAGCGTCAGCGTTCCGCGGCGCACGCGCTCCGGCACCGCGGTGGCGCACGCCGCGAGGAAGATCGTCGCGCCGATGATGCTCGGCGCGTAGTACCAGTGGTACGGCGGCACGCCCAGGCGGCTGTAGGCCAGGTAGTGCAGGGCACTCGCGACGGCGAGCGCCGCGAACGGCGTCAGGCGGCGAGCGGTCTCCGAGCCCCGGCGGTACAGGATCACCCAGGCGGCGCCGGCCAGGGCGGCGAGTGGCAGCGGCAGGAACGACAGGAACGCTTCCGCCGGGAAGTTGCGCCAGTACAGGAGCGGGCCGTTGGTGAAGCTGAACGGTCCCCACGACTGCTGGCTGATCTTGATGACCAGCGTGTCCGGCACGGCCGAGCCGAGCACGACCCAGCTGAAGGCGAACCACGGCAGCGTCACCGCGAGGGTGGCGAACGCCGTGCGCCAGATGCCCGTCCAGAACTCGCGGCGGGCTGCGAACAGCACCGCCGCGATGAGCAGGAGGTCGATCCGGACGAGCGCGAGCAGCCCGATCACGACCCCGAGCCGGCCCGCTCTGCGCTCCCCCGCGTAGACCAGCGTCCAGACGACGCCGGTGGCGCCGAGCGCGACCTCCAGGCCGACCGACGACAGCAGCAGCGGGTTGACCAGCAGCAAGGCGAACGTCAGCGGCGCGAACACCGCCGGCAGCCCGGTGCGCTCGCCGAGCCGGCGCAGGCCCAGGACGAGCAGCACCTGCGCGGCGACGAACACGATCCCGGCGGCCAGCACGGCGTCGCGGACGACGAACGTGACCGCGGCCAGGGCCAGGACGTTCAGCGGGGACGTCGCGGTGTTCGCCGTCCCCTGCTCGATCAGGCCCCAGTGGGCGTGGAAGGCGAGGTTCTTCGCGTAGGACAGCGTGATGTACGTGTCATCGATGAGATGCCTGCTGACCAGGGCGAACACCAGCGCGGAAGCCACTGCGGCCCCGGCCGGCAGGACCCACGAGCGGGCAACGGGCAGGGCCGCCGGCAGCGCACCGGCGGCCTCGGGGACTTCTGCGGAGGCGCTTCGCATCCGGGCCACCGTACCCCGCCTGTGATGCATCCGTGATCTGAGCGGAGTACGGGTGGCCCAGCCCACAGCCGACGGCGTCGGTCAGATGCCGCCACCCGAGCCGGTATTGCCCGAATTGCCAGAGTTGCCGCCGCCGCGGCCGGGGAAGCCACGACCGTCGGGGACCTGGCCGTTGTGCTGGCGGTGGATGCCCGGGCGGCCGTCCTGCGGGCCGTGGTGCGACGCCGCCAAGGCGATCCCGCCGACGACGCCCCCGCCGATCAGGACGCCGAGCACGCCGACGCCGACGAGCTGGGTGGCGCGGTGCCCGACGAACCGCCGGAAGCCGCCGGGCTGCCGAGGCGCGGCCGCGGGCGGGCCCCAGGCGCCGTAGGCCTGGCCGGGACCGGGCTGGGAAAGCTGCGGGGTGGGCGGCGGCTGCCGGCCGTGGACGGCGTTGGGCAGCCGGCCCGGCGCGGGCTGGCCGTGCCCGGCGGTCTGATCGGCGTTCGGCACCTCGCCGGGCGACGGCTGGGCGACGGTCTCGCCCTGGCCCGGCGCGGCGGGCGGCTGAGCGTGCACGGCAGTCTCGCCCTGGCCCGGCGCGGCGGGCGGCTGAGCGTGCACGGTGGTCTCGTCACCCGGCACGGCGGGTGTGGGCTGCGCCGCGGTCTCCCCCGGCATTTGCCCGGCGGTCTCGGCCGTGGGCTGCTCGACGGTCGGCTGGCCGGCCCCCTCGGGGACCTTCTCCTCGCGCGGCTGGTCGTTCATGGTCGCTCCTGTGGTCACCGGGGACGGGCGCAGTGCCCGCCCCCACCACCTCAGGGTGCGCCCTTCAGCTGTGCTGAACCTGAACCCAACCTGTCCATCCGCAATGAGTCACAGGTAGAACGAAAGGAACAGCGTGACCACCCAGGTCGCGCCGAGGACCTGCAGGATGCGGTCCTTGAGGGCGATCTCCTCGGGCTCGCCCGCGATGCCGCCGTCGACGTCGACCGCGTACCGGAGCACCGCCACCACGAACGGGACCATCGAGATGAGCGCCCACACCGAGTTGTGCTCGGTCTGGCGGATCTCGAACGCCCACAGGCAGTACGACATGATCAGGATGGCCGCCGAGGTCGCCCAGACGAACCGCAGGTAGCTGGCCGAATACTTCTTCAGCGACGAGCGGATCTTGGCGCCCGTGCGCTCGAACAGCATGATCTCCGCGTAGCGCTTGCCGGCCACCATGAACAGCGAGCCGAACGCCGTGACCAGCAGGAACCACTGGGAAAGCGCGATGCCGCCCGCGACGCCACCGGCGATCGAGCGCATCAGGAAGCCCGAACCGACGATGGCCAGGTCGACCACCGGCTGGTGCTTCAGGCCGAAGCAGTAGCCGAGCTGGACGGCCTCGTACACCGCCAGCACGACGGCCAGCTGCCAGCTCGCCGCGAACGACACGGCGAGGCCGGCCAGGAAGAACACGACCGCGGCCCCGTACGCGACGGGGACCGGCACGATCCCGGCCGCGATCGGCCGGTTCCGCTTGGTCGGGTGGGCCCGGTCGGCCTCGACGTCGATGGCGTCGTTGATGAGGTAGACCGAGCTCGCGGTCAGCGAGAAGGCCACGAACGCGATGATCGCGTCGATCAGCAGGCCGGTGCGGTCCGTCGACTTCGAGAAGGCGAAGAACGGGGCCGCGAAGACCAGGACGTTCTTCACCCACTGCCGCGGCCTTGCCGTCTTGATCACGCCGCCGACCAGGCCGAACGGCCCACGGGTCGCGGTCGCTGCCGTCGTCTCCGAAGACACTTCAGCCACCGGTGTCTCCGGAGCCTCAGGAGTCACGGCCGCTTCTTCGCTGGTGCGCTGCTCGGTCGTTTCGCTCATGGGTTCTTCTTCAGCTTCCGTCGTATCAGACCGCCGACCAGCCCCCCGAGGGCCGCACCGGCCATGACGTCTGTCGGATAGTGAACGCCGAGCACGAGCCGCGAGGCGAGCATCGGCGGTACCAGGGCGGGCACCAGGTTACGCCCGGTCAATCCGGAGTAGAGCACCGCCGCCGCCGTCGTGGACGTCGCGTGCGACGACGGGAAGCTCAGCTTGCTCGGCGTGCCGACCAGAACCTCGACGCTCGGGTGATCCGGCCGCGGCCGCCTGACCACGCGTTTCACCGCGATCGAGGCGGCGTGCGCGCCCACGACACCGGCCGAAGCGACCAGCCAGTCCTTGCGTCGCTTCTTGTCCACCACGGCCCCGATCAGGCCAAGACCGAACCAGCCGAGCGCGTGCTCGCCGAAGTGCGAAAGGCCGCGCGCGGCTTTCACCGAAGCTTCACTCTTCAGAAAGCCCTGGGTCTTCGCGAGGACCGCGACCTCACCCGTCGGGGTGCCCTTCTCAAGCATCGAGGGACCCGTCGAGCGGCGCGCCGTCGGTCAGGTGCGGGGCGATCTTGTTGTCGAACGCCGACAGCGCCGAGCCGATGGCCATGTGCATGTCGAGGTACTTGTAGGTGCCCAGCCGGCCGCCGAACAGCACGTTCTTCTCACGCGCCTCGACCTTGGCCAGCTCCCGGTAGGCCTCGAGCTTCTCGCGGTTCTCCGGGGTGTTGATCGGGTAGTACGGCTCGTCTTCCTCGCCCGCGAAGCGCGAGTACTCGCGGAAGATGACCGTCTTGTCCTTCGGGTAGTCCCGCTCCGGGTGGAAGTGCCGGAACTCGATGATCCGGGTGTACGGGACTTCCTGGTCGTTGTAGTTGACGACCGAGGTGCCCTGGAAGTCACCGGTCTCGGCGACCTCGGACTCGAAGTCGACGGTGCGCCAGGTGAACCGGCCCGCCGAGTAGCCGAAGTAGCGGTCCAGCGGCCCGGTGTAGACGGTCGGGGTGCCCGCCGGGATGTGCTCGCGGACGTCGAAGTAGTCCACGTTCAGGCGAATTTCGATGTTCTCGTGCTCGGCCATCTTCTCGAGCCACGCGGTGTACCCGTTGACGGGCAGGCCCTCGTAGGTGTCGTTGAAGTACCGGTTGTCGAAGTTGTAGCGGACCGGCAGGCGCGTGATGATGTTCTCGCCCAGGTTCTTGGGGTCGTTCTCCCACTGCTTCGCGGTGTACCCGCGGATGAAGGCCTCGTAGAGGGGACGGCCGACCAGGGAGATCGCCTTCTCCTCGAGGTTCTGCGCGGCGGAGGTCTCGAACTCGGACGCCTGCTTGGCGATCAGCTCGCGGGCCTCGTCCGGGGTGTGCGACTTCCCGAAGAACTGGTTGATCAGGGCCAGGTTCATCGGGAACGAGTAGACCTGGTCCTTGACCCGCGCGAACACGCGGTGCTGGTAGTTCGTGAACTCGGTGAAGCGGTTCACGTACTCCCAGACGCGCTTGTTCGAGGTGTGGAACAGGTGCGCACCGTACTTGTGCACCTCGATCCCGGTCTCGGGCTCGGCCTCGGAGTAGGCGTTGCCGCCGAGGTGGCTACGCCGTTCGAGGATGAGGACCTTCTTGCCCAGCTCGGCCGCGGCCCGTTCGGCGACGGTCAGGCCGAAGAAACCGGACCCGACGACGATGAGGTCGTAACCTGCGAAATCGTCTTCAGTAATCTTGGCGGGGTTCGTGTGCGCGCTCACGGGCGTCGAGGGTACGCAGTCGGGTTGTCCGGCCCGCACCCGACTATCACATTTCGGCCTACGACACACCTGGAAAGCAGTGCCTGCACCCGAGGACTTCTGGAGCTACTTCGGCGCGGTAGCGACGTATCTGGCCGTGCTGGCGGTCCCCGGCGGGGTCGTCGGGTGGGCCGCCGGCCTGCGCGGCTGGGCCCTGGCCGGGCTCGCGCCGCTGCTCAGCTACGCCATCACCGGCCTGGCCGGCCCGTGGCTGGCGATCGCGCACGTGCCGTACGGCCCGCTGAGCGTCGCCGCCTGCACCCTCCTGCTCGCCGCCGTGCTGGCCGGCGCCCGCCGGCTCGCCGTCGTCCGCGGCTGGATCACGCCGGGGGCCGAGGAGCCGCCGGAGCGGTGGACGGGCCGGGCCCACCTGGCCGTGGCCGCCTGCGTCGCGATCGCGACGGCCGTGTCGATCGCCGTGGTCGTCACCGGCCGCGGCGGGACGACCGCGGTGTTCCAGCGCTGGGACACCGTCTTCCACGCGAACGGCATCCGGTACATCGCCGACACCGGTGACGGCTCGCTGACCGGCATGGGCACCATCAACTGGTACCCGGAGGGCTCGTTCTACCCGAACGCGTACCACCTGGTCGGTGCCCTGGTCTACCAGCTCTCGGGCACGTCGGTGCCGGTCACGCTCAACGCGGTCACGATGCCGATCGCCGGGCTGTTCGCGCTGGGCATGGTCGCGCTGGTGCGCCAGCTCGGCGGCCGCGCGGTGTTCGCCGGCTGCGCGGCGGTCGTCGCGGGCGAGGCGACGACCGGGGCGTACGAGTCGGTGTCGAGCGGGCTGCTGCCGTTCGCGCTCGGCATCGTGCTGACGCCGCTGGCCGTGGTCGCGCTGCAGCGGTTCCTCGTGCGGCCGGGCGTCGACACCGGCGGGGTGCTGGCGCTGAGCGCGACCGGCCTGCTCGCCGCGCACTCGAGCGCCCTGTTCGGGGCCCTGCTCTTCGCGTTCCCGCTGGTGGTGCAGCGCTGGTACCGGGCGCTGCGGGGCAAGCGCGTCGACGGCGTCCCGGACGGCCGGCCCGCCTGGCGGATCCTCGGCGGCGACGTGCTGAAGACGCTGCCGGTGATGGTGGTGGCCGGGCTGCTGGCCGCGCCGCACATCCTCGGCGCGATCACCTTCACGGCCGGGTCGTACCCGTACCACGCCTGGGGCTCGCACATGCCGGTGTGGAAGGCCCTGGCCATGCTGGCGACGTTCAAGCAGGTGCTCCCGGTGCCGCAGGTCTGGCTGACGGTGTTCCTCGCCCTCGGCCTGCTGACGCTGCTCGCGCTGCGGCGGATGCGCTGGGTGGTGCTGTCGACGATCGGCCTGTCCGCGTTGTTCGTGGTCGTCGCCTGCTTCGGCGGCGAAGACTGGGTGATCACCCTGTCGCGGCCCTGGTGGAACGACCGGTTCCGGCTGATGGCGCTGGCGGCGATCCCGCTCTGCCTGCTCGCCGCGCACGGCATGAGCGAGACCCAGCGCTGGGTCTCGAAGCTCGCGAGCGGACGCGCGTGGGTGCGGGCCCGCCCGTGGCTGACGGGCCGGATCGGGCTGGCCTCGGCGGTGCTGCTGGTGGTCGCGATGGGCGTGCTGACCGGCGGTTTCTACCGCGCGGCCAACGCCAAGACGGTGTCGCTGCTGTACTACAACGGCCTGCCCGGCGAGGTGGTCCCGCCGGTCAGCGCCGACGAGATCGACGCGATGGAGAAGCTCGGCACCCTGGGCATCCCGGCCGACCAGAAGGTGCTCAACGACCGGATGGACGGCACGGCCTGGATGTACGCGCTGACCGGCGTCCACCCGGTGGCCGGCCACTACGACGCGGGCGTGGCCCCGCCGGACGCGCTCTACCTGGCGACGCACTTCACGAACTACGACACCGACCCCGAGGCCCGCGCCGCGGTCGAGCGGCTGAACATCCACTACGTGCTGGTCGGCAGCGGCACGATCCGCCGCGACACCCCGATCGCGCCGGGCCTGCAGCACCTGGACGGCCGCGACTTCGTGACCGTCGTGTACCGGAACCCGGGCGCGGTCATCTACCGGTTGGTCAAATAACTGGTCTAGTTCGCGTGGAGTTCGGGGAGCACCTCGCTCGCCACCTGCTCCAGCACTGCCTCACGGCCTTCGTACGGCGAAGACGAGCGCGGCCAGTGGGCGATGACGTCGGTGAAGCCCAGCTCGCCCGCGCGGCCCGCCGCGTCGCGGAACGCCTCCACGCTGCTCAGGGAGAACACCGGCGACGCGTCCAGGCTCAGGTGCCGCTGGATGCTCGCCCGGTCGCGGCCGGCCGCGTCGAGGCGCTGGTCGAAGACCTCGGTGAGCTGCTTGATGCCGCCCCACCACTCGTCCTCGGTCGCGCCGCCCTTGCCCGTCGTGACCCAGCCCGCGCCGAAGCGGGCCGCCAGCGTCATCGTGCGGGGGCCGTTCGCCGCGACCACGAACGGGAGCCGCGGCCGCTGGACCGAGCCCGGCAGGTTGCGGGCCTCGCGGGCCCGGTAGTACTCGCCGTCGAAGTCGAACTTGTCGGTCATGAGCAGTCCGTCGAGCGCCTCGACGAACTCCGTGAACCGGTCGGCGCGCTGCTTCGCGGTCAGGGCCGGCGCTTCCAGGACCTGGCCGTCGTAGTGCAGGTGGTCGACGCCCGCGCCGACGCCCAGGACGAACCGGCCGTCCGAGACGTCGTCGAGGGTGTTGAGCTCGCGCATGAACGGCACCGGGTGCCGCGCGACCGGGGACGCCACGAACGTGCCCAGCCGGATGCGGGACGTCACCATCGCGGCGGCCGTCAGGGTCGGGACCGCGGAGAACCACGGCCCGTCGACCAGGTTGCGCCACCCCAGGTGGTCGTACGTCCACGCGTGGTCGAAGCCGTATTCCTCGGCGGCGCGCCACTTCGGCTCGGCGGCCCACCAACGATCTTCCGGGAGAATCACGATGCCTACTCGCACGGTTCCGGACGCTATCGGTTACCACCGACAGTCGCACGGACGGGCAAGCCATCCCCCGAACGTGTCAGGGACAATGGCGGGGTGGAGAGACCCCAGTTGATCGCGTCCGACGTCGACGGCACCCTGCTCGGCCCCTCCGAATCGCTCACCGCCCGCACGATCGCGACCGTCCGGCGGGCGATCGACGCCGGCGTGCCGTTCGTGCTGGCCAGCGGCCGGCCGCCGCGCTGGATCGCGCCCGTCGCGAAGCCGCTCGAGCTGACCGGGTACGCGGTGTGCGCGAACGGCGCCGTGCTCTACGACTGCGGCCGCGAAGAGGTCGTCGCCGTGCACGGGCTCCTGAAGCCGGAGCTGCTCCACGACCTCGCGCACGCGCTCGACAAGGCCCTGCCCGGCTGCCGGCTGGCCGCCGAGCGCGTCAGCACCGGCGTCGACCACGAGATGCGCAGCTTCGTCATCGAGCCGAACTACCACAACCCCTGGGGTGACGGCGAAGGCCGCACGGCGCCGCGGGCCGAAGTGCTCGGCCACCCGGCGATCAAGCTGCTGGTCAGCCACCGCGGGATGTCGTCCGAGGAAATCGCCGACGCCGTGGAGTCGCTGTTCCCGCACGAGGTGGCGGCGACCTACTCGTCGTCGGGCGGGCTCGTGGAGCTGTCCGCGCCGGGGATCACGAAGGCGACGGGCCTGGCCGACGTCGCCGAGCGGCTGGACGTCGACCGCGAGCGGGTGATCGCCTTCGGCGACATGCCCAACGACGTCGAGATGCTCCGCTGGGCCGGCCACGGCGTCGCGATGGAGAACGGGCACAGGAAGGTCCAGGACGTGGCCGACGAGATCACCGGCCCGGCCGGCGAAGACGGCGTCGCGCAGGTCCTCGAGCGCTGGTTCTAGCGGCGGTCGAGCTCCGCCGCTTCGACCGGGGTCGGGGCGGTGCCGCCCAGGTGCGCGGGCAGCCACCAGCGTTCGTCCTCGGACGCCGGCTGCTCCGGGTACTCGGCCTGGGCCCGGTCGAGCAGCGCGCTCATCCGGGTGCGCAGCTCCTTCGTCACGACGTCCCAGTCGTCGCCCTTCGCCGGGTACATCGGCTCGCCGACGAGGATCGAGATCGGCACGTGCCGGCGGGTCAGGTCCTTCGGCCGGCCCTTCGTCCAGAGCCGCTGGGTGCCCCACAGCGCCATCGGCACCACCGGGACGTCCGCCGCCGCGGCCATCCGGACGGCACCCGACTTGATCTCCTTGACCGTGAACGACCGGCTGATGGTGGCTTCGGGGAAGACGCCGACGACCTCACCGGCCTGCAGCTTTTCGAGGGCCTCGCGGTAGGAGGCCAGGCCGGCGGAGCGGTCGACGGAGATGTGGTGCATCCCGCGCATCAGCGGCCCGGCGATCTTGTTGTCGAAGATCTCCTTCTTCGCCATGAACCGCGTCAGCCGCTTGGCCGGGCGCGCGCCGAGGCCGCAGAAGATGAAGTCGAGGTAGCTCACGTGGTTGCACGCGATCACGGCACCGCCGTGCCGCGGGATGTGCTCCGCGCCCTCGACCCGGATGCGGTTGTCGAGTACCCGGAACATGGTCCGGGCCGCCGCGATCACGGGCGGGTACACGAAGTCGGCCATCGGGCCAGGTTACGGGACCGTAGGTTCTTGGCGGCCGTTCAAGCGGGGAAGAACACAAAACGGGCGAAGCTCACGGCCGCTGCACGTCTTCCTCCGGGTCGCCCTCGCCTGGCCGCGGCCGGGGCAGCGCGGCGAGCACGAGCGCCAGCAGGATCGTGAAGAGCGCGACCGACTGGTGCTTGATGCCCTCGATGCCGTCGCCCAGCGCGGCCGTGCCGAACTGCGACAGCGAGACCACGAGCAGGAACGCCAGCACGACGCCCAGCGGCCCCCGGCGCTGCATCCAGGCCCTGACCAGCACGAACAGCCAGATCGGCACCAGCACGAACAGGCCGAGCGGGGCGATCAGACCGGTCAGCCACGACACCACCGGCACCCGGTACTCCTGCGCGTGCGGCGCGAACCCGGCGTCCTTGTCGAAGCTGCCGAGGTAGTCCGGGCGGGCGGTGAGCTGGTCGGTCGCGGCCTTGTTCAGCACCTGCAGCGTCCGGCCGGGGTGCGTCGCGAAGTACGTGATGACGTTCCGGCGGCTCATCAGGTGCCGGTACTGCGGGTAGAGCGGGTCCGCCGTCGCGGGGTGCGGGTGCCACCAGCCGTTGCCCGCGTACTGCGCGAACGACGGCGGCAGCCCGAGGTCGGCCAGGTCGGCCTGGGTGTCGTGCTTGCCGTCGACGATGCTCAGGAAGATCGAGTTGAACATGTTGACTTCGCGTGAGTCGTCGCCGGGCCGGGCGGCGACCGTGCCGTCGGGGGCGACGGCCGGGTCGACGCTCTTCTGTGCGAGGAACGTGGCGCCGCCGAGGGCCACGATCACCAGCGCGGCCGCCGCCCACCGCTTCAGCCCGCGCAGGTTGCCGGGGCGGACGAGGAGGATCGCCAGCGCGAGGATCGGGAAGATGGTCAGCGTCTGGACCTTGGCGTTGACGGCCAGGACCCCGCCGACGAACGTCACCGCCATGCCGACGTAGCTCCACCGGCCGGGGCGGGCCGTCAGCAGCAGGCCACCGACGATCAGCAGCAGCCCCAGGAAGGCCGCGCCCTCGCCGAGCACCGAGGCGAAGTAGCCGAAGAACGCCGAATCGGCGACGACCAGCAGCAGCGCGGCCGCCGCGATCAGGCGGGTCCGGAGCCGGTACGGCAGGCCGAGCACGATCGCGGCGATCGCGGCCGCGGCGATGACGCTGCTGAGCAGGCCCAGCACGACCAGGCTCAACGTCGTGTGGAGGCCGACCAGCCGGCCGAGCCGGACGGCCAGGTCCGCGAGCCAGCTCTGCGTGAGCAGGTACGTCGGCCGGCACGGCTGGGCGCCGGGTGCGGCGGTGTAGGCGAGGTGGATGAAGGGCTCGGGACCGCCCTCCCAGGTGATCCCGGCGCCGCACAGCACGCGCGCGCCGTCGCCGTTGTTGGACATCGCGACCGGGCGCGGCACCAGGAACCGCAGCACGAACAGCGCGAGCGACGCGCCGAACACCCCGATCCCCAGCCGCGTTTCGGTACCCAACTGCCGTCTCGGGGCCTCGACCTTCACGAAGGACAGGGTACGTAGCGGAAGTCCGGGCCCTTGTCGAGGTCCGTGACTACCGATTTGGCCTGCTCCGCACGGGGGTAGACGGCGACCCAGTAAGGCGTGCCGACGCGGCGGAACGTGGCCACCTCGTACTTGCCCGCGTAGACCGGGTCGATCGCGCAGTGCTGGCGGTCGGCGTATCCGCCGTCGGCGGGCACGGCGACCGTCGGGCGGCGGCCGTTGACCACGTAGTCGTAGTCGGTCGCGACACCGCCGTCGTGGCGCCCTTCGCGGGCGATGTGGTCGTCGGTGCGGCCGAGGACGTCGACGATGAGCAACTGCCCGCCGTGGGCCGCGAGCGCGCCGGGCGCGGCGGCGCTGACCACCGACCCGGCCGGCAGGTACTCGCCGAGCCAGCCGCCGATCTCGGTGAGCTCGGTGCCGTGCGCCCGCCAGTCGCGGACGCGGTCGAGCATGTCGGGGCTGAACACCGAGACCAGGACCGCGATGCCGGCGAGCCCGCAGGCGGTCACCGGGACGAGCCGGGTCGCGGCGGGCCACGCCTTCGGCCGTGGCGACGGCTTTCCCTCGACGTCGGCGGTGAGCACGCCGTACACGGAGACGGCCGCGACGGCGAGCAGCGGCGGAACGGGCGCCAGCAGCCGCCACGACGGCCCGGAATCGCCGCCGCCGACCACGGCGGCGGCCGCGAGCCCGGCGACCGTCGCGAAAAGCAGCCAGACCAGGGCCCGGGCCTCGGCGGCTTCGGTGCGCCGCAGCACCAGGGCGACCGCGGCGACCAGCCCGAGCAGCAGGAAACCCTGATGCGCCAAGGCGAACCCGGACAGGTACGACCAGCCGTCCGCGACCTGCGGCCCCAGTGGCCCCCCGAACTTCGCCGCCAGCGGCGCCGGGAGGAAGTGCTGGTAGAACGTCGCGCGCCAGGCCAGCCGGGGGATCAGGAACACCAGCGCGCCCAGGACGTACCCCGCCGGTGCCCACCAGCTGTGCTTCTTCTTCAGCGCGGCACCGGCCAGCCAGAGGCCGCCCAGCACGGCGACCACCACTCCTTCCGGGCTGGTCATCGTGGCGAACGCGACGAGCACCCCGGCGACCACCGGACGGCGCGCCGCGAGCGAGAGGCCGACGGCGAGGACGAGCAGCACGAACAGCGGGACCTCGGAGCCGGACGGCCCGTAGACGGCGAGCCCGCCCGCGCTCGCCGTCAGCACGGCGGCGGCGACGCCGATCGCCGGCCGCGGCTCGGCACCGGCCGGGGCGGCCGCCGCGACGATCCGGTTGGCCAGGAAGTACGACACGAGCACGCAGCCGAGCGCGGAGACGACACCGAACACGACGGCGGCGGTCCGCACGTCGACACCGAACGCGGCCCGCGGCAACGCGATGAGCACCAGCCAGAGGAAGTTGGTGTAGCCCTCGACACGTTCGCCGGGGTTGAAGACCGGGCCGTTGCCATCGGCGATGTTCTGCGCGTAGCGGAAGGAAACGAGCGCGTCCTCGGTCACGGTCGCGAAGAGGAGCTGGTGCAGCAGCGAAAGGCCCAGGGTGAGCGCGAGCACGAAGCCGCGCCAGCCGCGGTCGGTGTCGAGGCGGCCCCAGGTCAGCACGACGATGGCGGCGAGGACCAGCCACGCCACCACGACCGCGTAGACCACCCGGCCCCCTCGTGAAGATCGCCCCGCCCGGCGCCAGTCAAGCAGGGAAACGCCACCGGCCAATATAACCCGATCGGGTATCGCGAAGGGACGCTCGCGGACGGGCCCGTCTCGATGACCGGGACATACCCCGGAGCACGGGCCTGATCGTTCCCGGCTTAGTCTCCATCGTGCTCTCTGTTTGCGTTGCCATCGTCGTCATCGCCGTGCCCGGCCTGTTGACGGGTCTCGCCGCGGGCTTGCGCGGCTGGACTCTCGCCGGGCTGGCCCCGCTGCTGAGCTACGCCATCGGCGGCCTGACCGGGCCGTGGACTGCGGCGATGGGCATTTCCTTCAACCCGGTGACCTACGCCGTTTCGACCGTCGTGTTCGTCGCGATCGCTTACGGTGTCCGGAAACTGACGGTGCGCCGCTGGGCGCCGGAGCCGGAACCCGGCCTGTGGGACCGTCGCGGGCACATCGCCGTGGCGCTGTGCCTGGTGTTCGCCGCGGCGGTGGGGTTCTACGCGACTTTGCGTGGCCTGGGCCACATCGGTGTGCTGCCGCAGGGCTTCGACGCGGTGTACCACGGGAACGCCGTCCGCTACATCGCCGACACCGGTGACGGCAGCCTGTTCGGCACGAGCAACGTGAACTGGTGGGGCGACGCCACCCCGGTGTTCTACCCCAACGCCTACCACCTGCTGGCGGCCACGACGTACCGGCTGAGCGGCGCGACGATCCCGGCGACGCTGGACGCGAACACCCTGCTGCTGCCCGGTTTGCTGGCCCTTTCGCTGGTGACGCTGGTGCGCACGTTCCGCGGCCGCGCGGTGCTGGCCGGCGCGGTGGCGCTGACCGCGGTGGCACCGGTGATGGGCGTGTACGAGTCGATGGACCGCGGGCCGCTGCTGCCGTTCGCGCTGGGCGTCACGCTGACGCCGCTGGCCGCGGTGGCGCTGAAGCGCTACCTGGACCGCGTCGCGCCGGACACCGGCCTGATCCTGCTGCTCGCGGCGGTCGGCCTCCTGTGCATCCACTCGTCGACGTTGTTCGGCGGCATCCTGTTCGCCGGGCCGATGCTGGTGCAGCGCTGGCTGACGAACTGGCGCAAGATCGGCCGGGACCTGCTGGCGCTGCTGCCGATCGCGGTCCTGTCCCTGTTCGTGGCGTGGCTGCAGCTGTTCGGTGCGCTGGGCCTGGCCGCGGGCAACGTCCCCTACCTCGGCTGGCCGAACGAATGGCGCGCGTCGACCGCGCTCGGGGCGCTGTTGAGCTTCCAGCACCTGGAAGCGCATCCCCAGGTCTGGCTGTCCGTGGCGCTGTTCCTGGGCATCGTGTTCTTCACCCGGGCCGGTGCGCTGCGCTGGATCGGCCTGACGGCCGCGGTGACGGGCTTCGCCTACATCGCGGTGTCGTCGACCAACGCGCCGCTCGTGATGGCGCTTTCGCGCCCGTGGTGGGACGACCCGTTCCGGTTCTTCTCGATGGCGGCGATCCCGCTGACGGTCCTGGCGGCGCACGGCCTCGCGGAAACCCAGGCGTGGCTGCGCGACCGGCTCCCGGCGATCCGCGGTCACCACGTGCCGGCGGTCGCCGTCGGCGTGGTGGTCATGCTGGCGTTCGTGGGCCTGTCGAACGGCCTGTACTACCGCTCGAACGGCGACCGCGTGTGGACCGGCTACCAGTCGGCGGACCCGGAGAAGATGCGCATCACGCCGGGCGAGGAAGCGGCGATGGTGGAGCTCGGCAAGCTGGCCAAACCGGGCGACTGGGCGATGAACGACCGCTTCGACGGGACGGCCTGGACGTACGCGCTGTCGGGCGTCCGCTCGGTGGCGGGCCACTTCGACGAGACGTGGCCCCCGACCGACGCCCTGCTGCTGGCCGACCACTTCCGCGAGTACGAGACCAACCCGGCCGTCCGCGCGGCGGTCAAGAAGTGGAACATCCACTGGGTGATCCTCGGCAAGCCGCGCACGGACCCGGGCAAGGGCCCGTACCAGCCGGGCTTGGACTACCTGGCCGGGATGCCGTTCCTCAAGGAGGCGTACCACAACCCGGACGCGGTGATCTACCAGATCGTGGGCTGAGGGCCCGCGGCCCCGCCCGGTTGTCCACATGTGAGTAAGGGCTGTGGACAACTTGGGTACAGGCGGTGGACAAACCTGACCGCGCAGGTCACGACCTCGGCGCCGGGTTTCGCGTATGCAGAGCAGGCCAGGCGGCAGCGACCCCCGACAGGCCGGGTCTGAACCGCGACCCGCCAGACCCAAGACGCAGAAAACCCGGCGCCGGGAGGAACCTGGCGCCGGGTTTTCGCGTAGAAGAGCAGGTCAGGCCGCGGGGACCGTCGAGCGGGTCGAACGGGCCGCGACGGCTGCCAGGCCGGCCGTCAGCAGGTCCGCCACCGTGAACATCACCCGGGAGGCCACCGCGAAGGCCGTGGCCTGGCCGACCGTCAGGCCGCTCGCCGTCAGGACCGCTACCTGGGCCACCTCCCGGACGCCCACGCCACTCGGGAGGATGAACGCGAACGTGCCCACCGTCATCGCCACGGCCATCGCGCCCACGCACAGGATGAAGCCGCTGAAGCCCGGGGTGCCGACCGAGTTGGCCAGCAGCCACAGGTGGATGCCCTGCAGGCACCACGCGGCCGTCGAGGCGCCGAAGACCTTGCCGATGACCTTCCAGCTCAGCGGGTGCTTCAACGGCGGGCGGCGCAGGATCTTCAGGACCAGCGACGTGCCCCACGTGAGGATCTTCGGGTGCAGCAAGGCCAGGCCGACCGGGATGAGCACGAACAGCCACATCGCGCGCGGGCTGTTGCTGAACACCGCCGGGGCCGCCAAGAGCGACACCACCAGCGCCGACACCACGCCGACGCCCAGCTGGATCAGCGAGCCCGTGAAGATCCGGGCGCGGGCCAGGCCGGCCTTGCGGCCCAGCTCCATCTGCAGCAGGTACGCCCAGACCGACCCCGGCACGTACTTGCCGAGCGAGCCGACCAGGCAGATCTGCGCGCCGCGGGCGTAGCCGATCGGCTCGCCGAGGTCGTCGACCATGACCTGCCAGCCCCACGTCGACACCATGATCGCCGCGATCAGGGCGACCAGGCTGAGCAGGGACGACTGCCACGCGACGTCGTGCAACGTGTGCCAGAACTCGTTCCAGTTGGATGCGAGCTGCTTCGCGGCGAACCCGACGACCAGGAGGATCGCAACCCACCTGACGACGTCCAGGATCTTCGCCTTGGTGGACTTCCGCTGCTTTCCGGCAGCCGGCATGCCCTCCGGCGTCTCAACTGTCGTCATCGACGATCCTTTCAGGCCTGTACCGTGACCAGGCGGCTGAATTCGGCCAGCAGATCGTAACCGTCCCACACCGCGGAGAACGTCAGGGCCGAGCCGAACGGCACGATCCGGTCCACACCGCGGCCCGCGAGCTCGTGCGCGAACGCCGTGAGCTCCTCGGTTGTGAAACCGAACTGGCTGACTGTCTGATCCTTCCTGAGCACGATCGGCACCAGGTCGGACAAAGTGGACACTCGTGCGTTCGCGAACGTGCCGGCGCCGAGCCACTCACGCGGCAGCACCGCCGGGTCGGCCAGCTCCAGAGTCGCCAGGCCGTTGCCGTCGAACGCGATCTCCTTGACCAGCCCGTCGGCCGCCGCGCCGTACGCCGACACGCGCTTTTGGACGGCCATCGCCGGTTCCGTGACGTGCTGCTTCGACGCGAGCACCGACGCCAGCAGCGTGCGGAACTCGCTCCCCGCCTCGCGGGCGCCCGTCTCGTCGCCGACCCAGAACACCGCGCGCGGGGACGAGCAGGCGGCCTGGTCGAACCAGTAGGAGTCGTTGTAGAAGCCCTCGGCGGCCGCGCGACGCTCTTCCGCGGACGCCCGCTGCCAGCCCGCCACCGACGCGACGGCGAACGACGAGCGGTCCGGGAACGTGAGGTCACGCGCGTGCGGCGCCAGGGGGTACTTGCGCAGCGCCGCGACCGAGCCGTCGCCGCCCCAGATGACGCGCAGGTCGGCGGCCAGGGACAGCGCGCCGCTGACCTCGTCGCTGCGGTCGTAGGTCACCATGCGCTGGGTGGCCGTGATGGCCTCCGCGACGGACGCGTCCACCTCGGACAGCGCCGCGTTCAGCGCTTCCAGCACCGCCTCGGCGGCGCCGGCCGAGCGCGACGACACGCGCACGACGTTGTGGTTGCCCGCCAGCGCGGACAGCGCCCACGAGTAGACGAAGATCGTGTCGACGTTCGCCGGCGGCACGTGGAAGACCAGCCCGCGCGGGAACCGCAGCGCGCTGCCGGACGTGTCCAGTGTGGACAGTGCCTTGGCGATTTCGCCCTTGCGCAGGAAGAACCCGAGCGACGCCAGCTCCGGGAACCGCCGCGCGGTCGCCGGGGCCAGCAGCTTGCGGGCGAACTTCGTGACGAACTCGACGATCCGCGGATCGCCGACGCGCAGCCGGCCGCCGGGCGGCTCGGCACGCAGCTCGTCGACCAGGTCGCGCACGGAAACGGCGGGCGCCTCGGGGAACCGCTGGGTCAGAGAAGTCACGCCGCCGCTCCCGAGAAGGTGTCCGAGCAGCCGCGGGCCTCGGCCTTGGGCAGCCTGCCGAGCACGGAGAAGTGCTTGCCCGGCCAGTCGCCGTCATCGATCCCGTTGTAGACGCCCAGGTCTTCGGTCAGCAGCACGTGGCCCGGGTAGGACCGCGGCAGCGTCGAGACGACCTCGATCACGCCCGGCTCCCCGACCGGCTGCTCTTCCCACGTCTCCGGGTTCCGGATCACGACGTCGGCGAAGTCCGGGCAGTACAGCGAGTTCCCGGACGGGCCCTCGAGGAACACCGTGCCGATCTGCTCGATCATCCCGTAGTAGTTGTGGATCCGGGTGAGCCCGGTGTCCTCTTTGAACCGCCGCCGGAACTCGGTGTTGTCCACCGCGCGGTCGATCAGCTTCTTCCAGCCACCGCTGTGGATGAGGATGCCGTTCGACAGGTCCAGGTCGTTGTCCCGCGCGACCTCGTACAGGTAGAGCCACACCATGAACGTGAAGCCGAAGATCAGGAAGGGCTTGTCGCCGTACTCGGCCAGGAACTTCTTGACGGCCTCGACGTCCGGCTTGTCGTTCTCGTCGAGCACGTACGTGTGCTTGCGGCCGAAGTTCGCCATGCCCAGCACGCCCGCGCCGCGCGCGGAGAACGACCGGCGGTTCTTGATGATGCCGATGGTGTCGACCATCAGCATCGGCAGCCGCTCGCCGCCGAGGACCTCCTGCAGCGTGGCGCCGAGCTGCTTGGTCTGCGCGCCCGCCGCCTCCTTGTCCAGGTAGATCCGCGACGCGCCGGCGCCCGTCGTCCCCGACGAGGTCAGCGTCTTGAACACCTCGCTGTCCGGGACGGACTTGAGGTCGTGCGTCTTGAACATCCGCACCGGCAGCCAGGGCAGGTCGGCGATCGTCGCGAACGAAGCGTCCGGCGCGATGCCGAGCGAGGCCAGGATCCGGTCGTAGCCCTCGGAATTCGCACGGTGGTGGGCCGTCAGGGCCGCGAGTTCGGGCAGCAGCAGGGCCTCCCGGTCGGCCTGCGACCGCGTGAAGACGCTCATGCGCCGACCTCGCTGACGCTCAGTTCGGCCTGAGCGGCGAGCGCTGTGTTGAATGATTCACTCGCAAGCTCGTTCATACCTTCCCCTCCAAGGTCCGGTAGTCGATCTTGCCGCTGGCCAGCAGCGGCACGGTGTCGATCGGGCGGACGTCGAACCCGCTGGCGTGCAGGTGCAGCCGCTCGGCCAGCGCCCGCGAAGCGTCCTTGCAGATGTCCTTGTCCGCGCCTTCGGCGAACAGGACGACCTTGTCGCCCGCGGGCACCGCCGCCACCACGTCGATCCCGACCGCCGCCGTGCGCACGGCGTGCTCGAGGTCGTCGAGGCTGACGCGGTTGCCGAACACCTTGCCGATGCGCTTCAGCCGCCCCGTGATGAACAGGTACCCGTCTTCGTCGAGGTAACCCAGATCACCGGTGGCCAGCACGCCGCCGTATTCGTCCCCCTTGGCCAAGCCGGACTCGTCGTCGGCGTAGCCCATCATCACATTGGGCCCACGGTAGACGACCTCACCGACGATTTTCGGGTGCGTGGTCTCCGAGCCGTCGTCCCGGCGGACGGCGAACGCGCCGCCTGGCAGCGCCGGCCCGGCGGAACCGAGCTTTTCGGCCAGCCGCTCGGCGGGCACCGTCGTCATCCGCGGCGACGCCTCGGTCTGGCCGTACATGACGTACATCCGGCCGCCGACCGCGAGCATCTTCTCGTTGAACTCGGCGACCAGGTCGTCGCGCAGCTTCCCGCCGGCCTGCGTCAGCGTGCGCAGCGTCGGGTACTTCGCGGGGTCGAACTTGAGCCGCCGCAGCATTTCGTAGTGGTACGGAACGCCCGAAAGGGACGTGACGCCGTAGGTGTTCACGGCGTCCCAGAACCCGCGGCCGAGCACGCCGGAGGGCTCGATGACCACGGTCGCGTCCCGCAGCAGGTGCGAGTTCAGCACCGACAGGCCGTAGCTGTAGTGCAGCGGCAGGCAGGTCGGCGCGACCTCGTCGGCGTCGATGTGCAGCACCTGCGCGATGGCGTCGGCGTTGGCCAGGAGCCCCTGGCGCGAGAGCCGGACGAGCTTGGGGTTGCCGGTGGACCCGCTGGTCGGGAGCAGGACGGCGAGGTCGGGGTGCGGCTGGACGCCGTCGGCCGACTCGCGGACCCAGTCGCCGCCACGCGTGACGTACCCCGGCGGCGCGTCGCCGGACGCGGCCAGCACGGCCGCCGGCCGGAAGCGCTCGACCAGGCCGGCCAGCACGTCGGCGTCCAGCGACGGGTCGATCAGCGCGATGGCCCGCCCGGACTCGAACGCGCCCAGGTAGGTCAGCACGCTCGGCAGGTCGACCGACATCCGCGCGAACACGACGCCGGCGGGGAGCGCGGCAAGCGCTTCCACCGACCGGCCGACCTCGGCCGACAGTTCCGCGCCGGCCAGCGTGCGGCCCCCGGCCACGTCCACCAGCCGAGCTCCCGCACCCAGCAAAGTCACAGCACCAAGCCTCCGTCGACGCCCAGCACCTGGCCGGTGATGAAGGACGCCTCATCACTCACCAGGAACCGGATCGCGTTCGCCACGTCTTCCGCCCGGCCCAGGCGCCCGAGCGGCGTCTTGCCGGTGTTCTCGGCCTTCGCTTCTTCGCTCAGGCCCGCGGTCAGGTCGGTCTCGATCACGCCCGGCGCGACCGCGTTGACGCGGATGCCGGACCGGCCGAGCTCCTTCGCCGCCGAGCGCGCGATGTTCGCCACCGCCGCCTTCGACGCCGCGTACACCGTCTGACCGGCGCTCCCGTGCTCGCCGACGATCGAGGCGAGCACCACGATCGCCCCGGTCTTCTTCCGCATCATCGCCCGGGCCGCGGCCTGGACGGTGTGCAGGGTGCCGGCGACGTTCGTGCTCAGCGTCGTGTCGACGAGCTCTTCCTTGATCATCCCGAGGAGCGCGTCCTCCATGATCCCGGCGTTCGCGACGACGACGTCGAGCCTGCCGTGCTCCTTCGCAACGCCCCTGACCAGCGAAGACACCGCCTTTGCGTCGGTGACGTCGAGGGCGAGCCCGGCCGCGGCGCCGGCGGTCGCGGCTGCGTCTTTGGCCTTGGCCTCGTCGCGGCCGGTGAGCACCACGGTCGCGCCCGCCTCGGCGAGCGCGCGGGCGGTGGCCAGGCCGATCCCCCGCGTGCCGCCGGTGACGAGCGCGACGCGCCCGGTCAGATCAGTCATTCTTCGACTGCAGCTCGGTCACCATGTCCACGGCGACCTTGAAGCTCGACATGTCGATCACCTGGTCGGTGTCGAACTCGACGTCGAACTCGTCCTCGATGGCCGCGACCAGCGCCATGTGGCCGACCGAGTCCCACGCCTCGATGTCGCGGTACTTCAGGTTCTCGACGTCCACATCGCTGCCGAGGTCCAGCGCCTCGACGAAGACCTCGCGCAGCTTGGGGGCGACTTCCGACATGCTCACAGCTCCTAGTGTTCCGCGCGCGGGCGGGCGTCCCACGCCTTTACCAAGGTAGAGAGGTCTTCGGGCAGGGCGACGGCCGGGAGACCTTCCTTGCCCTTCAGCCACGGCCCGAGGGCCTCGATCGCGGCCTCGTCCAGACCGCGGCGGGACAGGCCCACCACGTTGACGCCCGTGACCCGGGCGGGGTTGCCGACGGCGATGGTGAACGCGCCGACCTCGCGCCGGACGGCCGAGCCCATCCCGATCATCGCGCCCGGCCCGACCACGACCTTCTGGTGCAGGATCGCGCCCATGCCGAGGTTGGCGCCGTCCCAGATGTGGCAGTGGCCACCGGTCACGGCGTTGGACGCGATCGTCACGCCGTCGCCGACCAGGCAGTCGTGCGCGACGTGGGAGTTGCGCAGGTAGTAGCCGTCGCTGCCGACCGTCGTCGTCCGCCAGGTCCCTTGGTGGACGCTCATGTACTCGCGGATCCGGTTGCGGCTGCCGATGACGACGCCGTGGCCGTCGTGATCCGCGTCACCCACCGGCGCGGCGTCCCAGGCGGCCGGGTGGGGGCGGCTACGGTCCTCGCCGGGCGTGCCGATCGTCACGTGCGGGCCGATCCAGTTGCCGTCGCCGATGCGAACCGGCCCCACGACCACGGTGAACGGCCCGATCACGTTGTCGTCGCCGAGTTCGACGCCTTCGCCGATGACGGCGGTCGGGTGGATGCGGTTGGGCACGGGTGCAGGTTTCCGTTCGTCGGCGGCTGGGTTAGGGGCGTGTTACCGCGCCCGGTAACGTGTGGCCCGCGTTGTGCAGGGGGGTCGGGCGCAGAACCGGCGGCTCACTGTACCGGACGCGCCGAAATCGCCTGCCGAGAGAGACTGCCCATGATCCCCATCACCGTGGTCGACGTGCGTGACGCGGAGGACCTCGTCGTCGAGGTGCTGCGCTCCGGCGCCATCGCTCAGGGACCGATGGTCAAACGCTTCGAAGACGCCTTCGCGGCGGTCTCCGGGACCAAGCACGCGATCGCGGTCAACAACGGGACGACCGCCCTGGTCGCCGCGCTGCAGGTCCTGGACCTGAAGCCGGGCGACGAGGTCGTCACGTCGCCGTTCACCTTCGTCGCGACGCTGAACGCCATCCTGGAGGCCGGCGCGACCGTGCGGTTCGCCGACATCCGGCGCGACGACTTCGCGATCGACACCGACGCCGTCGCGAAGGCGGTCACGGACCGCACGAAGGTGCTCATGCCGGTGCACCTGTACGGCCAGACCGCGGACATGGGCAAGCTCGCCCCGCTGGCCGCCGAGCACGGCCTGCAGGTCATCGAGGACTCGGCGCAGGCCGTCGGCGCGTCGTTCGAGGGCAAGCCGGCCGGCTCGTTCGGCATCGGCTGCTTCTCGCTATACGCGACGAAGAACATCACCACCGCCGAGGGCGGCGTCATCACGACGGACGACGACGCGGTCGCCGACAAGCTGCGCGTGCTGCGCAACCAGGGCATGCGGGCCCGCTACCAGTACGAGGTCGCCGGCCACAATTACCGGATGACCGACCTGCACGCCGCCGTCGGCATCCCGCAGCTGGCGAAGCTCGACCAGCTGACCGCCGCCCGCCAGGCGAACGCGAAGCGCCTCTCGGAGGGCCTCGCCGGCACGCCGGGCCTCGACATCCCGCAGGTGCTGCCGGGCCGCGAGCACGTGTGGCACCAGTACACCGTGCTGGTCGGGCCGCACGCGTTCCTCTCGCGCGACGAGCTGGCCGCGGCGCTCACCGAGCGCGGCATCGGCAACGGGATCTACTACCCCAAGATCGTTTTCGACTACGACTGCTACCGGGGCCACGACCTGATCCCGGGCGCGCGCGTCGAAGACTTCCCGGCGGCGAAGGCCGTCGCGGAGCAGGCACTCTCCCTGCCGGTGCACCCGCACCTGACCGAGTCCGACCTGGACACCATCATCGAAACCGTTCGCGAGGTACTGGGCGCATGACGCATCGGATCGCTCTTGTCGGGACCGGGAACATGGGTTCCCTCCACGCCCGTGTGCTCGCCGGGAACGACCGCGTGCAGCTCGTCCGCGTGATCGACCCGCGCGAAGAGGTCGGCAAGGCCGTCGCCGAGCGGTACGAGACGGTGTGGACGCCGGAGATCGGCTCGCTCAACGACGTGGACGCCGTCGTGCTGGCTTCGGCCACCGAGGCGCACTACGAGCTGGCGCAGGAGATCCTCGGCCAGGGCAAGGCGATGCTCGTCGAAAAGCCGGTGTGCAACAGCTTCGAGCTGTCGCAGGAGATCGTCGCGCTGTCGGCGTCGAAGGGCGTCCCGCTGATGTGCGGGCTGCTCGAGCGCTACAACCCGGCGGTCATGACCGCGCTGGCGCTGGTGAACGAGCCGGTGCACCTGATGGCGCGCCGCCACGGCCCGTACGCGCCGCGGATCAAGACGGGCGTCGCGTGGGACCTGCTGGTGCACGACGTCGACCTGGCGATCCAGTTCTTCGGCGGCAACACGCCCGCCCGCGTGACCTCCGGGGCCGGCTACTTCCACCCGTCGTCGGTCGACGGCGCCGAGGACACCATCGAGACGGTGCTGTCGTTCCCGTCCGGCCTGGCCACGGTTTCGGCTTCGCGCCTGGGACAGCGCAAGGTCCGGTCGCTCGTGGTGTCGGAGCTCGACCGGCTGATCGAGATCGACCTGCTCCGCCGCGACGTCACGATCTACCGGCACGTGTCGCACGACTCCGTCACGCCGGACGGTCAGGGCTACCGCCAGCAGACGGTGATCGAGATCCCGGAGCTCATCACGGCGCGCGAGCCGCTGGCGACCCAGCTGGACCGCTTCTGCGACCTGCTGGAGGGCAAGGTCGACGCCGACACCGAGCGCGACCTGATCCTGCCGTCGCACAACGTCGTCGAGCAGGTGCTCACGCAGGCTGTCGCCTGACCCGCGAAGAGCAGCGGCGGGTTCGGCTAGCTGACCGGCACCGGGAACGCCGCCGGGCTCCGGAGGCCACCCGGTCCCACCGCGCGGACGGCGAAGAAGACGTTGTCCTTCGAAAGGTCGATCTTCGCCGTCAGCGCCGGTCCGACGTCGATCACGTGCGTCCAGTCCGGGGCCGTCGTCTCGCGCCAGAGGACTTCGTAGCCCGTCGCGCCCGGCGTCGCGTCCCACAACAGTTCCGAGTCGTTCGTCAGTGCCGCTGTGCGGATCTTGGCCCCCCTCGGGGTGCCCGGCGCCGTCGCGAGCGACCACAGCGCGGCGCCGTTCACCCGCGCGACGCGGGCGGTGAACGGGAAGTCGCAGAACTGCGGCAGGTCGCCGAACTGGATGCCGTTCTCGACGCGGACGTCCTGGTGCTGGTGCGCGAAGTCCTCGGCGGGCTCGGTGAACCGCGCCGCGGGGTAGCCCTGCTCGAGGAAGCCGATGTGGTCGCCGCCGCGCAGGTAGCGGTCGCGGCGGTAGATCACCCGGACGGTCATGCCGGTCGCGTCGTTCTCCGCCACCGACTTCACGAACCGGGCCAGCTGCCGCGGCGGGGAGTCGTTCTCGCCGCCGATGCTGCGCCGCAGGTTCGCCTCGGCCGGCGTCTCCGCCGTCGGGACGCCCTCGGCGAACAGGCGGATCGTCGTCGGGTCCCGCGTGCCGTCGTCGGCGCGGCTGGACCCGACGATGTCGTTGGTGAACATGGCCTGGACGTCGGTGCCGGCCGCCTTGAACTGCCGCGCCATGAACCGTGCGCCGTAGAGGCCCTGCTCCTCCCCCGCGACGGCGGCGAAGACGATCGTCGCGGCCAGCTGCCGGGCCGAGAAGACGCGCGCCAGCTCGAGGACGACCGCGACGCCCGACGCGTCGTCGTCCGCTCCCGGCGCGTCGCCGGTGAAGTTCATGACGTCGGTGCAGCGCGAGTCGTAGTGCCCGGAAACGACGTACACGCGGCCGGGATCGGTGGCCCCGCGCAGCGTCGCGACGACGTTGGTGATCGTGGTCGGCACCGGGATCCGGTCGGCCGGCGGCTGGACGTACGACTGGAGCTCGACGCTCAGGCGGCCCCCGGAAGCGGCCGCGATCTGCTGGAACTGCGCGAATAGCCAGTCACGCGCGGCACCGATGCCGCGGACCGGATCGTCCTGTGCGGACAGTGTGTGCCGCGTGCCGAACGCGGCCAGCCGCCGCACGGTCGCCTCGATCCGCCGTTCGTCGACTTGGCGGAGCAGCGCCCGGAGCTCCGGGCTCGGTCGTTGCGGCCGGACCTGGCCCCCGGGATCCCCGGGTTCGGCCGCGCCCGCCGGGACGCCGGCCACGGCCACCGCGGAGGCGGCCGAAGCGGTGAGGAACACTCGTCGAGTGGTCACGGTCCGGTCTTACGCCCGCGCGGCGGCGCCGTGTACCGCCGACCGGCCGTCGGGCTACTTCGTGAGCCGCTTGCCGGCCGTGTCGTAGGCGATCAGCGGGGTCAGCGTGCCGGAGCCCGGGACGGCGACCGGGTCGAACCAGAAGATGACCACGCCCGGGTCTTCCGTCCACTTCGCCAGGTTGGCCTCGACTGTCTTGCCGTGCACGGTCGTGGTGATCCTCGCCGCCGGGCCGGCGAAGTAGCCGAAGACCGGGATGACCTGGTCGCGGATCACCTCGCCGCCGTCGGTGGCGTGGAACCCGAAGGAGCGGTCGGAGCCGCGGGTCTCGTTCGTGGCCAGCACGGCCTGCAGGGAGCCGTCGGTGCGGAACCCGGCCGTCAGCCCGAAGTGGATCCCCGGCAGCGCCTGCGGGTCGTCGATGGCCTGGGCGAAGAAGACGATCTCGCCGGCGCCGGTCCGGATCCCGGTGCCGACGACGTCCCCGGCCGGCCGCGGCGCCGGTGTGGCCGCGCTCGGGCTCGGCGGCTTGGTGACCGACGTCGAGGGTGACGGCGGCTGCGCGACCGGCGCGGGCGCGGGCTGCCGCAGCTGCACGGCGAACACGACGACCAGCACGACGGCGGCCGCGGCGGCGATCCCGGCCGCGCTCGTCAGCACCCGGCGGCGACGCCGGATGCGCGTCCCCGCGGCCATGATCTCGGCCAGGTCCGGCTCGGCGAAGGGCTCCTCGGGCGGCTGCCGGAGGGCGGCGCGGAAGTCGTCGAGATCGTTCACCGCCCGCTCCTTCCGATCAGCGTGTCCTCCGTGTCGGCCTCGATCCGCAGCTTCGCCAGCGCGCGTGAGTTCGTGCTCTTCACGGTACCCAGCGAAACGCCGAGCTCACGGGCCACGTCGGCTTCCGGCAGGTCGAAGAAGTGCCGCAGCACGACGACGGCCCGTTCGCGGTCGGTCAGCGTCTTCAGCACGGCGGTGAGCCACGCTCGCTGGGTGACGGCCTGGTCGACGTCGAGCCGGTCTTTACGCTCGGGCATCGCCTCGGTGGCGTACTCGCGGATCGGCCGCCGCCAGCCGTCGATGACGTGGTTCACCAGGACGGTCCGGGCGTAGCCGTAGGCGTCCTTGTGGCGGACGCGCGCCCACGCGGCGTAGGTGCGGGTGAAGGCGGTCTGCGCGGCGTCCTCCGCCTGGTGGCGGTCGCCGGTGAGCAGGAAGGCGGCGTGGGTGAGCCGGGCCGAAGAGGCGCGCACGAAGTCCGCGAACTCGTCGTCGCCACGCGCCATGGGTCACCGCCGTTCCGTCTCTCCCAGCGACGGCCGAGGCGGGGAAAGGTTGCTCTCGATCTTCCGAGCGTACCCCGCCTGCTTGAAACGTTGTGTAACCGCAATCCTGCGCTCGGTTACCGGGCACTAGATTGTCCGGTGGGCGCTTCCGAGGGGAAATCTTCGCCGTCGCATGCCTGCTGACCTGCGTCACAGCGCGGTGGGACGGTTCCACGACGGCGGCGCCGGCGATGTCGCCGGCGCCGCCGTCATCCAAGATCGGAGCTACGGGCGCTGCGCCTGCCGCGTGGTCAACGCGGCCAGGTCGAGGACGAGCGGCGCGCCGGCCAACTCGAGCCGAGCGGTGCCGGAGAACTCGCCGAAGTCCTCATAGTCGTCGTCGACGAGCCGGTAGGTGATCAGGCTGACCGGCGGATCGAGGTCGACGATCCAGTAGTGCTCGATTCCGGCCTCGGCGTACTCGGAAAGCTTCATGACCCGGTCGGTCCGCTTGCTGCCCTCGGACAGCACCTCGACGACGAGCCGCACATCACGAGCGGCCAGTCGTGGCGGGTTCGTCTCCACCAACGCGGTCGGCGCCACCAGGACATCGGGCACCCGGACCGTCAGCGGCTCCTCGGCGACGAGCATCTCTACCTCGCCCAGCGCACAGAATTCAAGCGGCAGCTGCTCATTGATCAAGTAGCTCAGCCTGGCGACAGCTCGCTGGTGCAACGGCATCGGACGCGGTGCCACGACGAGAACCCCTTCGACCACTTCGACCTGGTGCTCCGGGGTTTCCGGCAGGTCGATCCAGTCGTCGAGGGACAGGAGCCGGTGAGGCCAGTCCATGACACTCATCGCTTTCTCCTCGCCGTCAGTAACTGGACGTCATCTTCCCACGTCATCCTGCCGGAACGCCAGTGCGCTGAGTAGTCGCCCGATGGGACTGATGCACCCGAAAGTGTTCTGCCGGGGCGACACCTCGGTGCTACTCCGAGAAGTCTCCTGACGGCGCGCCCCAGCCGGGGGCCTGGCCGCGGTCCTCCGCGATCGCGCGGCGGCGGGCGTTCTCCGCCTGGACGCGCTCCACTTCGGACTCGATGTACTCGTCGTCGTAGCGCTGGAACACCCGGGCCGGGTTGCCCGCGACCAGCGTCCGCGGCGGGACGTCCTTGGCCACCACCGAGTTCGGCTGGACCGTCGCGAAGTCGCCGATCGTCACGCCCGCCATGATCACCACCAGGCCGCCGATGAAGCAGCCCTTGCCGATCTTGACCGGCTTGCGCTCGATCAGGTCGCTGCCCGAGTGGTTCTGCAGCGTCATGTTCGCGAGCCAGCTCGAGTGCGTGAAGATCAGCGTGTTGAGCCCGATGCTGGTGTGCTCGCCGATCTCCAAGCCGCCGCTCGCGTCGAGCGCCGCGCCTTCGCCGACCCAGCAGTGGTCGCCCATCTTCAGGTTTTCGGGGCTGATGATCTTGACCCGCTCGCGCACGCGGCACGTCTCCGGCAGGCCGTAGTACTTGGCCCGCTCGGCGTCGTTCATGTACTGCGAAACGAGCTCGGTCAGGATCTGCGGGCGCAGCCGGTGGCTGCGCTCGTCATCGAAGAACATCGGCGTCCGACACCAGTTTCTCGAACGTGCGGAGGTGCTCCTCGGCGACGACGGGCAGCCCGAAGTTCGAGCGGACCATTTCGCTCTCGCGCTGGGCGAGCAGCGCGCGCTTCTCCGGGTCGTCCAGCAGCTCGATGACCGTCGAGGCGACGGCTTCCGAGTCGTCCGGGCGCACCAGGAGCACGTTCTCGCCGTTGCGCAGCTCGATGCCGGGGTAGTTGTCCTCGGTGACCGACGCGATCGTCGCCGTGCCGGAGAGCATCGCCTCCAGGGACGCCGTGCCGCAGCCGCCGTTGAGGTCGTGCGTCACGATGTCCGCCGCCGCGAAGTACGCCGGGACGTCCGCCTTCGGGACCGCGCCCGTGACGACCAGCGCGTCCGAGACGCCCAGTTCGGCGGCCCGCTTGATGAACGCGTCGTGGTAGACGCGGCCGACGACGATCACCCGCACGCCGGGGTGCTTCTCCTGGATGGCCGGCAGTGCCTCGACCAGCGGCAGCCGGTTACGCAGCGGGATGACGTGGCCGAGCGAGACGATCAGCGGGGCGTCGCCGATCTCGTGCTCCGCGCGGACGTCCTTCGTCACCGGCTTCTCGAAGTGGTCCGTGTCGACCGCGATCGGGAAGTACTCCGAGTTCGCGTCGCTGGTGCCGTAGCGCTCCACGCAGTAGTCCACGCCGAGCTTGTCGAGGATGACGTACGTCGGGCGGATGTACTTCAGGATCGGCTTCACGAGCATCGCGTCGAGCATCCGGAACACGCCGCCGTACAGCTTCTTGTCGCTGATCAGGAGCGTGTGGATGGTCAGCAGCACCGGGATGTTGCGCCGCCGCGCGTAGATCCCGGCCAGCCACGACAGGTCGAAGAACTGGCCGTGCAGGTGGATCGCGTCCGGCTTGAACTCGTTCAGCAGCTTCCACAGCCGCCGCCAGTTGCCGGGCCGCACCGACGTGAAGGTCATGTCGAAGTCGATCGAGAGACCGACCTGCGGCATCTTGGTCGCCGGGAGGCGCACGACGCGGTAGCCGTCGCGCTCCTCCTCGGCCGGGGCCTCGCCGTACGCGGCCGTGATCGCCAGGACCTCGTGACCGGCCTTGACGAACTCCGCCGCCAGCGACGCCGACATGTGCGCGCTGCCGCCCACGCGGGGCGGGAAGACGTTGTTCACCACCGCGATGCGCATCGCACGCCCTCGGGCCGGCCCCGCGGTGGCACTCACTCCGAGTCCTTGACCAGCTGCCGCATGCCCTCTTCGACGGTGATCTGCGGCTCCCAGCCGAGCACCTCGCGGGCGCGGGTGATGTCGGCGGCACGGCGCGAGACCAGCACGTCACGCTCGTTGAACTGCGGCTCGACGTCGACGCCGACGGCCTCGATGAGGATCTTCGCCAGCGCGGCGATCGAGGTGTCGATGCCGGTGCCGATGTTGATCGGCAGGTTGGCCTTCTCGGACTCCAGGGCCGCGACGACGGCACGCGCCAGGTCGTGGACGTGCACGAAGTCCATCGACTGGTCGCCCTTGCCGTCGATGACGGGGGCGTGGCCGGCGCGCAGGCGCTGGATGAAGTGGTTGATGACCGAGGTGTAGTAGGCCTCGATCTTCTGGCCGGGGCCGTACACGTTGAAGAACCGCAGCGCGTTCCAGGACAGGCCCTTGGTGCGCTCGTAGAAGCCGAGCAGGTCCTCGCCCGCGCGCTTGGAGATGCAGTACGGCGTGAGCGGCTTGAGCTCGTCGTCCTCGTGCATCGGCAGCCGCTTCGGGTCGCCGTAGACCGACGCGGTCGACGCGAACACCAGGCGCTGGACGCCCTCGTCCGCGGCCGCGGCGAAGACGTTGTGGTTGCCGGTCATGTTGATGTCGATCGACTCGTGCGGGTCGGCGATCGACTTGTTGATCGAAACCGTCGCGAAGTGGATGACGTGCGTGCAGCCGCGCATGGCCTCGCGCACCGCGCCGCCGTAGCGGACGTCCTTCTCGACGAGCTCGACCTTGCCGGTGGCGACGAACTCGTTGACGCGCGCGCGGTCGCCGCGGGTCATGTTGTCGAAGATCCGGACGGTGTAGCCGCCCTCGAGCAGCAGCGGGATGACGTGCGCGGCGATGAACCCGCCGGCCCCGGTGAACAGCACCTTCTTGTCGGACACCAAATTCTCCTCGATCGGCACTTTCAGGAAAGGGACAGCACGGCTTCGCGCACGACCTCGGCGACGCGCGTGACTTCGGCGTCGGTGAGGTTCGCGTGCATGGGGATGGCGAGCTGACGCGCGAACGCGTCGGCCGAAACGGGCAGCGGAGCCTGGGGCCCGTAGATCGGCTGCAGGTGGGAGGCGTACGTGCCGAAGTTGCACTGGACGCCGGTCTCGCGGATGCGCAGCGCGAGGGTGTCGCGGCTGACCTCCGGGGCGACCGTGAGCAGGTAGGCCTGCCACGGGTGTTCGCGGTCCGGGAGCTCGACCGGCACGGTCAGCGCGTCGAGGTCTTCGAACGCCTCGTGGTAGCGCTTGGCGACCGAGCGGCGCGCGGCCAGCAGGTCCGGCAGGCGGTCGAGCTGGACGTTCATGATCGCGGCCTGCACGTCCGACATGCGGAAGTTGTAGCCGAGCTCGTGGAACTCCGGGATCGGCAGCGTGTTCGAGCCTTCACGGCTGATCGCCGGCTCGATGCCGTAGGTGTGCAGCTTGCGGGCGTGCGCGATGAGGTATTCGCGGTCGGAGACCAGCGCGCCGCCCTCACCGGCGGTGATGCCCTTGCGGCCGTGGAAGGAGAACGCGGCGAGGTCGGCGAGGCTGCCGGCCGGGCGCGTCTTGTACGTCGCGCCCGCGGCGCACGCGGCGTCCTCGAACAGCCAGAGGCCGTGCTTGTCGGCGATCGCGCGGTATTCGTCGAAGTCACCCGGCTGGCCCGCGACGTCGACGGCGAGGATGCCGACCGTCTTCGGGGTGATCAGGGACTCGACGTGCGCCGGGTCGGCGCTGAAGATGTCCGGGCGGATGTCGGCGAACACCGGCTTCGCGCCGGCCTGCACGACGGCGTGCCCGGTGGCCGGGAACGTGTAGTCCCCGACGATGACCTCGTCGCCGGGCTTGACGCCCAGGACCTGGAGGCCGAGGAAGAGCGCCGAGCCGCAGTTCGCGGTCGTGAGCGCGTGCGCTGTGCCCGTGGTGTGGGCGAACCGCTCTTCGAAACGGCGGCACGCGGGGCCGGCGCCGGCCAGCCAGCCGGAGCGGAAGACTTCGGCGACCGCGGCGAGTTCTTCCTCACCGACGGTCGGCTGGCCAAGAGCGATGCTTTCGGACGACATACCTCTCCCATTGCGTGGGGACCCGCCAAAGTGTATAGACGCCCGCTCAGGTGATTCACAGGCCCACACCGAAGGCCACTTTCGAGTGACAACTTCCCCTGGTCGGGGGACGCTTTAGGCTTTCATCATGCGTTTCGGAGTTCTGGGGGCCGTCGCGGCGTGGCGCGAGGACGGCACGCCCGTCGCGGTGGGCGGTCCGCGCTCCCGGACGCTGCTCGCGTTGCTCGCGCTGGAGGCCGGCCGGTTCGTCCCGGCCGAGCGGCTGATCGACGGCATGTACGGCGACCACCCGCCGGACGGCGCGGCCAACGCCCTGCAGTCCCAGGTCTCACGGCTGCGGGTGGCGCTGAAGGACCTCGCGCCGGTCGAGTTCACCGCCGCCGGGTACCGGTTGGTCGTCGAACCGGGCGAAGTGGACGTTCTCGCCTTCGAACGCCTGGTGCGCGAAGGCCGTTCGCTGCTGAAGGACGGCGGGCACGCCCGGGCCGCGTCCACTTTGGGCGAGGCGCTGGCGCTGTGGCGCGGGGCGGCCTTCACCGACCTGGCCGGCGCGCCGTTCGCGGTGGTCCAGGCCACCCGGCTCGGCGAACTGCGGGCCGAGGCGGTGGACGACCTCGTCGAAGCCCGGCTGGCCCTCGGGCAGGCCGACGACGTCGTCGCCGGGCTGCGGGAAACAGTCGCCGCGCACCCGCTGCGGGAACGGCCGCGGGCCCAGCTGGTGCGCGCGCTGGCCGCCGCGGGCCGGCCGGCCGACGCGCTCGCCGCGTTCGAGGACGCCCGGCGCACCCTGGCCGACGAGCTGGGCGCCGACCCCGGCCCGGAACTCGCCGAAGCCCACCTCGCCGTGCTTCGCGGCGAAACCGGGCAGCCGGCGATCCCGGCGCTGCCCGCGCAGCTGACCAGCTTCGTCGGCCGGACCGACGAGCTGCGGCAGGTGGCGGACCTGCTGACGCGCAGCCGGCTCGTGACGCTGACCGGCCCGGGCGGCACCGGCAAGACGCGGCTGGCCGTCGAGCTGAGCGCCGCCGAGGCCGGCCCGGTCGCTTTCGTCGAGCTCGCCCCGCACGGGGACGCCGACGTCGCCCGCGCGGTCCTCGGCGCACTCGGGCTGCGGGAGCGCTCCCCTTCGGACCCGGCCGAGCGGCTGGTCTCGGCGTTGCGCGACCGCTCGGTGCTGCTGGTGCTCGACAACTGCGAGCACGTCGTCGACGTCGCGGCCCGGCTGACCGCGCGGCTGCTCGGCGCCTGCCCCGGCCTGCGGGTGCTGGCCACCAGCCGCGAGCCGCTCGGCATCACCGGCGAGCAGCTGGCGCCCGTGCCGCGGCTGGCCGTCCCGCCGCCGGGTACGCCGGCCGCCGAGGCACTGGCGTACCCGGCGATCCGGCTCTTCGCCGACCGCGCGGCCGCGAGCAACCCGGCCTTCACCGTCGACGACACGACGATCGGCGACGTCCAGCACGTCTGCGCGGCGCTCGACGGCCTTCCGCTGGCCCTGGAGCTGGCCGCGGCGCGCGTCCGGAGCCTCGAGCTCGGGGACGTCGCGGCCCGGCTCGACGACCGGTTCCGGCTGCTCGCCCGCGGCAGCCGGACGGCCGAGGAGCGGCACCGCTCGCTGCGAAGCGTCGTCGAGTGGAGCTGGGACCTGCTCGGCGACGACGAACGCGAACTCGCGCGCCGGCTGACGGTGTTCCCCGGCGGCGCGACCCTCGACGCGGCGGCCGAAGTCTGCGGCGCCGACGCGGACCTGCTGCTCGAGCTGGCGGACAAGTCCTTCGTCGAAGCCGTCGGCGGGCGGTTCCGGATGCTCGAGACGATCCGCGCGTTCGGCGCGGAGAAGCTCGCCGAAGCGGGCGAGACGGACTCGTTCCACCGCGCGCACGCCGAGTACTTCCTGCGGTTCGCGGAAGAAGCCGACCCGATGCTGCGGACCGCCGCGCAGCTGGCGTGGCTCGACCGGATCGACGCCGAGTACGACAACCTCCTGGCCGCCCTGCGCTGGGCGACCGGGCACGACGTCCCGCTCGCGCTGCGGCTGGTGCCGCTGCTGGCGATGTACTGGTGGATGCGCGGACGGCGGTTCGAGGGCGCGGTGCTGTCGCTGGCCGTGGTGGAGCGCTGCGGGCCGGAAGCCCGCGAGGAGTACGTCGAGGAGTTCCTGGTGTGCGTGCTCGGCGCGCTGTCCGGGCAGCCGGACGAGTCGCTGGAGCAGTACCTGCCGCTGGTGCACCGCTACGCGACGAGCGTGGACTGGGCGCCCCGGCACCCGATCCTGGTGATGCTGCTGGGCGTGGTCGCCGGCCCGCCGGGCGACGACGAGCAGCTGCTCGGCCGCGGCGAGGCGCTGCTGGCCCAGGGCGACCCGTGGTCGTGGGCGCTGCTGCCGACCGGCATGGGCCTGCGCGCGATGATGTCCGGCGACCTGGCCGGCGCCGAGGAGGGGCTGCGCGAGGGCGCGGCGCAGTTCCGCGCGCTGGGTGAGCGGTGGGGCCTGTCGATGGCGCTCGACCACCTGTCGCAGCTGCTGTCGTGGCGCGGCGAGCACGGCGCCGCGCTGCCGATGATGGACGAGGCGCTGGGCCTGATGCACGAGATCGGCGCACGCGACGACGTCGCGGACCTGATCTGCCGTCGCGCCGGGACCCGGCTGCTGGCGGGCGACCGCGCCGGCGCCCGCGCGGACTACGAGCTGGCGGCGGCGACGGCCCGCCGCACCGGGATGCCCGAGTCGCGCTCGGCGGCCTACGTCGGCCTGGCGACCCTCGCGCGGCTGTCCGGCGACCTGGCCGCGGCCCGGGAGCTGTGCGAGCGCGCCCTGACCGAAAGCCCGGCGGGCTCGTTCTCGGCGGAGTCGGTCCGCGCGGCGGCGATGATCGCCCTCGGCTGGCTCGCGGTCGTCGAAGGACGCCCGGGCGAAGCCGCGCGGTGGCACCGCGAGGCCCTGCTCACCGGGCGGCGCAGGCACGCCGGGGACGTCGTGGCGTTCGCCCTGGAGGGCCTGGCCGGGGTCGCCGCGACGGAGGCCCGCCCCGAGCGGGCGGCACTGCTCCTGGGCAGCGCGGTGGCCGTGCGCGGGACGGCGATCAGCGGCGACCCGGACGTCGCGTCGGTGCGGGCCCGGGTCGTGGCGGCGCTCGGCGCCGAGGCGTTCGAGCGCGCGTACGGCACCGGAGCGGGCATGAGCGCGCAGAAGGCGCTGACCACGGCCGGGCTGGCGGACTGACGGCCACCCGGTTCGCGTAGCCTGGTCGATCGTGCGCAACGTGGTGGTCATCGGGGGCGGGATCGTCGGTCTGGCCGTGGCCTGGGAGCTGACCAGGCGCGGGCTGGACGTCACGGTGCTGGAGAAGGAGTCCCGCTGGGCTGCTCACCAGACCGGGCACAACTCGAACGTCGTCCATGCCGGCCTGTACTACAAGCCGGGGTCCTTCAAGGCGCGGATGTCCGTGGCCGGGAACCGGTCCATCGTGGACTTCGCGCGCCAGTACGGCGTGCCCGTCGAGGTGTGCGGGAAGCTCGTCGTCGCCACCGACGAACGCGAGGTCCCGGCGCTGAACACGCTCGCCGAGCGGGCCGAGGCGAACGGCGTCCCGGCGAAGAAGATCACCCCCGCCGAGGCGCGCGAGTACGAGCCCGAGGTGGCCTGCGTCGCCGCCCTGCGGGTCGAGTCCACCGGGATCATCGACTTCCCCGGCGTCTGCGAGGCGCTCGTCCGGCTGCTCGACGAAGCCGGCGTCGACCTGCGCCTGAACAGCCCCGCGCTGGCCATCCGGGCGGGCGCGAACGGCGGGGTCGAGGTCGCCACCGGCTCCGACGTCGTCGTCGCCGACGCCCTCGTGAACTGCGCCGGGCTGCACTCCGACCGGGTCGCGCGGATGGCGGGGATCACGCCCTCGGCGAAGATCGTGCCGTTCCGCGGCGAGTACTACGAGCTCAAGCCCGAGCGCCGCGGCCTGGTCAAGGGCCTGATCTACCCGGTGCCGGACCCGACCCTGCCGTTCCTCGGCGTGCACCTCACGCGGATGCTCGACGGCAGCGTCCACGCCGGCCCGAACGCCGTGCTGGCCCTGCGCCGCGAGGGCTACCGGTGGGCCGATTTCTCCGCGAAGGACGTCGCCGAGGTGGCGGCCTTCCCCGGGGCTTGGCGGCTCGCGAAGAAGTACGCGTTCCCGACCGGGCTCGACGAGGTCCGGCGCTCGTTCTCGAAGAAGCGGTTCGCCGCGAGCCTCGCGCGGCTCGTGCCGGCCGTCACCGAGGACGACATCGTCCGCCACGGCTCGGGCGTGCGCGCGCAGGCCATGCGCCGCGACGGCTCCCTCGTCGACGACTTCCTGATCGAGACCGCGCGCGACCAGGTGCACGTCCTGAACGCGCCCTCCCCGGCGGCGACGAGCGCGCTGGAGATCGCGCGCCACATCGCCGACCAGGTGTCCGCCTAGCCCGGCAGGTTCGCCGTCACCAGCGGCAGGGCCTGCCTGACGAGGTCGCAGGTCTTGGTGTCGTCGCCGATGAACCCGCTGACCACCTGGATCGACGACGTGTCGGTGATCGGCAGGGTCGCCCCGCAGGTGACGCGCAGGCCGCCCATGTTCGGGAAGAGGCCCCACTTCCGGCCGCCGACGTCGATGGTCTCGGTCGCGGTGACGCCCTTCGCGCCCGGCCATTCGGTGACCGGCGTGCTCGGGCCGAGCCAGACTTCGAACGCCTTCTGCCCCTGGTCGCCGTCGGTGTCGTCCCACAGGCAGTACATCGCGTTGGGCACGGCCGACGAGCTGTCCTTCTCCCCGGTCGGCGAGATGTTCTTCAGCTGCGCCACCTGGTCCGGCTTCAGCATCGTGCACGGGTCCAGCGACAGCAGCGGCCCGCCCGGCTCCGGCTTCGCCGACGTCGACGGCGTGAGCGGCGGCGCGTCCTGACCACCCGGCAGGTGCGCCGCGAACTGCGGGATGACGGTCTTCGCCAGCTCGCACGACTTGTCGATCGGCGGCCCCGAAACGCTGACGAACGCGAAGGACTTGTCGCCGAGCAGGGCGTACATCGAGCAGTCGTCGGCGAGGATCGACGGGTACTGCGTCCAGGTGAACCCGCCGAGCTGCTGCGGCGCGGACTTCGGGACGGCGCCGGCGATGTACTCGTTGAAGTCCATGTCCTTCGCCAGGCCGACGTTGAGGATCTGCGACGGCTCGACGTCTTCGTTGGAGTGCCACAGGCACATCGGCGGCTGGAGGCGGTCCTTGTCCTCCGGCACCGACCGCCCCGGGGACTGGTAACCGAGCGCGTCGATCTGGGCCTGGTCCAGCAGCTTGCAGGCGTCGACGGTCGTGACGACCGGGCCCTGGCCGGGCACCGGCGCCGCCGAGCCGCCGACGGCCACCGTGCAGCCGGACACCACGGTCAGGGCCGCCAGAGCCGCCGCGACCTGCCACTTCATGCGCATGCGATGAGTCCTCCCGTTCGGCCGCACCCTACTGGGACGAACGGGCGAGCACCGGGGATCCGCCCGATTCAGCGCGGCGTCAGGACTTCCTTGCCGCCGACGAACGGCCGCAGCGCCTCGGGCACCCGGACGGAGCCGTCTTCCTGCTGGTGGTTCTCGACGATCGCGACGATCCACCGCGTGGTGGCCAGGGTGCCGTTGAGCGTCGCGGCGATCTGGGGCTTGCCGTTCTCGCCGCGGTAGCGGACCGAGAGGCGGCGGGCCTGGAACGTCGTGCAGTTGGACGTCGAGGTCAGCTCGCGGTAGGTGTCCTGGGTCGGGATCCACGCCTCGCAGTCGAACTTGCGGTGCGCGGACGTGCCGAGGTCGCCGGTCGCGGTGTCGATCACCCGGTAGGGCACCTCGATCTTCGCGAGCATCTGCTCTTCCCAGCCGAGCAGCCGCTCGTGCTCCGCTTCGGCGTCCTCCGGCTTGGCGTAGACGAACATCTCCACCTTGTCGAACTGGTGGACGCGGATGATGCCGCGGGTGTCCTTGCCGTACGAGCCCGCTTCGCGGCGGTAGCAGGACGACCAGCCCGCGTAGCGGTTCGGGCCGTCGTTCAGGTCGAGGATCTCGTCGGCGTGGAAGCCCGCGAGCGGCACCTCCGACGTGCCGACGAGGTACAGGTCGTCGTCCTCGAGGTGGTAGATCTCGCTCGAGTGCTGGCCGAGGAAGCCGGTGCCGGCCATGATCTCCGGGCGGACCAGCGACGGCGTGATCATCGGCGTGAAGCCGTTTTCGAGTGCCTGCGCGATGGCCATGTTGAGCAGGCCGAGCTGCAGCTGCGCGCCGACGCCGGTGAGGAAGTAGAACCGCGAGCCCGAAACCTTGGCGCCGCGTTCCATGTCGACGCCGCCGAGGGCTTCGAGCAGCTCGAGGTGGTCCTTCGGGGCGAACTCGAACTTCGTCGGCTCGCCGACGTGCTTGAGCACGGTGAAGTCGTCTTCGCCGCCGACCGGCGCGTCCGGGTGCACGAGGTTCGGCAGGGTGCGGAAGAGCTGGTCGAACTCCTCCGACGCCGTGTTCTGCTCGGCTTCGGCGGCCTTGACCTGCGCGGCGAGCTCCTTGGCCGTGGCCAGCAGCTGCTGCTTCTCCTCCGGCGGCGCCTTCGGGATCTGCTTGCCCAGGAGCTTCTGCTCGTTGCGCAGCTTGTCGGCAGCCGCGATCGAAGACCGGCGCCGGGAGTCGAGGGAGAGCAGCTTGTCGACCACTCCCTCGTCTTCACCACGGGCGCGCTGCGACGCGCGCACGGCCTCCGGGTCTTCGCGCAGTGTCCTGGGGTCAATCACGAGGACAAAGGGTAGTCCGTACAGACTGTGCGGCCCTACTGGGTTATCCCGACAGTCTGATCGTTGAAGCGCTGTTCACGGCCTCCTCATACTCCAGGGAAACCGCAGAGGAGGCGTTCGATGACCGACGAGCTGCTCGCCCGGCACCGCGCTGTCATGCCGTCCTGGATGTCGCTGCTCTACGAAGAGCCGATCGAGATCGTGCACGCGCACGACCGGCGGATGACGGACTCGCAGGGCCGCACGTACCTCGACTTCTTCGCCGGGGTGCTGACCAACTCGATGGGCTACGACGTCGCGGAGATCGGCGACGCGGTCCGCAAGCAGCTCGACACCGGCATCCTGCACACCTCGACGCTGTACTTGATCCGCTCGCAGGTCGAGCTGGCCGAGCGGATCGCGAAGCTGTCGAACATCCCGGACGCCAAGGTGTTCTTCACCAACTCCGGCAGCGAGGCCAACGACACGGCGTTGATGCTGGCGACGCAGTTCCGGCGCAGCAACCAGGTGCTGGCGATGCGGAACTCCTACCACGGCCGGTCCTTCGGGACGGTCGCGATCACCGGCAACCGCGGCTGGTCGGCGTCGGCGCTGAGCCCGGTGAAGGTCAACTACGTCCACGGCGGCTACCGCTACCGCAGCCCGTTCCGGGACCTGTCGGACGCGGACTACATCAAGGCCTGCGTCGCGGACCTCGTCGACGTGCTCGACACGGCGACCGCGGGCGACGTCGCCTGCCTGATCGCCGAGCCGATCCAGGGCGTCGGCGGGTTCAGCCTGCCGCCGGACGGCCTGTTCCGCGCCATGAAGGAGGTCCTCGACTCCTACGGCGTGCTCTTCGTCTCCGACGAGGTCCAGACCGGCTGGGGCCGCACGGGCGAGCACTTCTGGGGCATCGACGCGCACGGCGTCACGCCGGACATGATGACGTTCGCGAAGGGCCTCGGGAACGGCCTCGCGGTGGGCGGCGTGGTCGCCCGCGGAGATGTCCTGGACTGCTTCCAGGCCCAGTCGTTCTCCACGTTCGGCGGCAACCCGGTCTCGATGGCCGGCGCGACGGCGGTGCTCGACTACATCAAGGACCACGACCTGCAGGCGAACTGCGCGGCCCGCGGGTCGCAGCTGCTCGATGGGCTGCGCGCCGCGTCGTCGCCCCTGGTGGCGGAGGTGCGCGGCAAGGGCCTGATGATCGGCGTCGAGCTGGTCAAGCCGGGCACCACCGAGCCGTTCGTGGCGGCGGCCGCGCGGATGCTCGAGGAGACGAAGAAGCGCGGGCTGCTGATCGGCAAGGGCGGCCTGCACGGCAACGTCCTGCGCCTGGGCCCGCCGATGACGCTCACCGCCGACGAAGCCCAGGAAGGGCTGGACATCCTGGTCGACTCACTGGCGGCCACCCACGCGGCGCTCGCCTAGCAGCTCGGCGGTCGCCTCCCACAGCCGGCGCTCACGACCACGGTCGTGGGCGACCGGCTGGACCTCCGTGAGCTTGTCCTTCACCACGAACGCGCCGTCGCGCAGGTGGGCCCACTTCTCGTCGACGGCCATCGCGGCGAGCAGCGGCCCCGAGCGTTGCGGCGTCGAGACGCCGGGGATCCGGGCCAGGGCGCGGCTGATCGCCTGGAACGCCGCGGGGGCACCGCGGCCCAGCGCGGTGCCGGGCATCCAGCCCGGTTCGAACACGGACACGTGGACGTCCGTGTGCCGCTGCAGCTCGTGGGCGTAGTAGAGGATCGCCAGCTTGGCGTTCGAGTAGGCGACGCCGGAGGCCGCCATGCCGGGCTCGCCGGTGCCCGGGCGGGCGAGTTCGAGCGGGTCGGCCCAGTCGGCCTCGGCCACGTGGAGGAGCTTGCGCCAGAAGTTGGCGTGGTAGGTGTTCGAGCCGATCAGCACGATCCGCGCCGGGGCGGCGAACGAGCCGAGCAGGTCGCCGATGAGCTGGGCGTGCGCGAGGTGGTTGACGGCGAAGGTCAGCTCATAGCCGTCGGCCGAGGCACGCCGGGTGTCGGCCGACATCACGCCGGCGTTGGCGACCAGTGCGCGCAGCGGCCGCACGGCGCCGGTGTCGAGCAGCTCGCGGGCGGTGGCCGCGGCGGCGCGGACGTCGGCGAGGCTCGCCAGGTCGCAGCCGATCTCGCGGACGGTGGCGCCCAGCGCGCGGGCTTCGTCGGCGACGGCGGCCAGGTCGGGTCCGGCGCGTCCGACGAGCAGCAGATCAGGCCGTTCGGGGCGGGCGGCGAGGGCCAGCACGGCGTGGCGGCCCAGGTTGCGGGTGGGGCCGGTGATGAGCACGGTTCCGGGTTCGGTCATGGCTCCAGCCTGCGAAAACGGCCGGACGGCAACCAGTCGTCCGGTTTTCGTAGGACTGCCAGGGCCAGGACAACCGGCGTCGGCTCGTCCAGAATGGACGGCGTGGAGGAGTGGGAGTTCGGCCGGACGGTGCGCCGCTGGCGAGACCGCCTGGCGCCCGAAGACGTCGGCGTCCCGGCCGGCCGCCGGCGCCGGGCCAGCGGGCTGCGCCGCGAAGAGCTGGCCGCCCTCGCCGGCATCTCGGCCGACTACCTGACCCGCCTCGAGCAGGGCCGCGCGACGGCCCCGTCGGCGCAGGTCGTGGAGTCGCTGGCCCGGGCACTGCGCGTGTCCGACGTCGAACGCGACCTGCTCCACCGCCTGGCGGGCCACGCGGCCCCGGGCCCGGACGTCGTGCCGTCGCGGATCACGCCGAGCGTGCAGCGGCTGCTCGACCGGCTCTCGCACACCCCGGTGGTCGTCTACGACGCCACCTGGACGCTCGTGCTGGCGAACGCGCCGTTCAACGCGCTGATGGGCGACACGACGAGCTGGCGCGGCCTGGACCGCAACGCCGTCTGGCGCACCGTCACGCACCTGCCGTCCCGGGTCGTCCACACCCCGCAGGAGCAGGCCGAGCACGAGGCCAGGCTCGTCGCCGACCTGCGCCTGACGGCGTCGCGCTACCCCGCCGACCACGCCCTGCGGCGCTTGGTCGCGGACCTGACCGCGGGCAGCCCGCGCTTCGCCGAGCTGTGGAACGCCGAAGCCCCACCACCGTTGACGGACCCTTCCCGCCGCAAGACGATCGACCACCCGGCGGTCGGCCCGATCACCCTCGACTGCGACACCCTGCTGGTCACCCTCGACGACCTGCGCATCAGCGTCTACACGGCGGAGCCCGGCACCGAGGACGCCGACCGCTTGGAGCTCGCCACCGTCCTCGGCACCCAGTCCCTGGAGGTCTAGTCGACCGCGTTCACGTCGGACGGCGGCGCGTCGAGATCGCAGTAAGAGAACAGCTCGGTGCGCTTGTCGTCGGTGCCGGGCGGGATGTTCTGCAGGGGCACGACCCAGGTGCTGCGTTCGCCGGGTGAGCAGGACGGACTCGCCGGCGCCGGCTGCGGGCTGCCGGCCGGGTTGCCCTTCCCATCGGGCGGCAGCAGCCCACCACCGACGATCTTGCCGCCGGCATCGCGGAACACCACCGCGGTCCGGCGGCCGGCCAGCGCCCGGCAGTTGGCCGACCGCTCGGTGTACCGGACGACGTCGGCGGGCACCGAGGCCGTGGCCCGCGTGGTGGACTCGTAGGTGTCCGTCACCGGACTGAACGCACCGAGCGCCCCGGCGGGCAGCCAGGTGGTCGTGCCCACCTCGACGTCCGCCGAGACGACCCGGTTCGTCGCGCTGACGCCGATGAGCGGCCGGCCCACACCCACGCGCTGACCCGGCATGAGCACCGGGATCTCCATCGTCATCAGCGGCCCCTGGACGGGCCCCGGAGGCAACCCGTCGACCGACACGACGACCTTGAGCGTCACCCTGGTCCGGTAGGCGATCCGATCACCCGTGTTGCGCAGGACCGCCCCCATGCTCACCAAACCGGCGGTCGAGACCCCTTTGTCCTCGACTTCGATCCCGCCCGTCACGGGCACCGGCGCCTCGCGAACCGACGCCGGGATGTCACACGGCCCCGCCGCCGGTTCACCCCGAGCCGACAGCACCACAGCGGTCACCCCACCGGCGGCGACCACCACGACCGCGGCCACGACCAGGAGCTTTCGTCTTGTCATTCGTAGTACCGCTTCTTGAGCTCGGCCACCTTGACCTGGAAGTCCTCCTCGCGGCCGGTTCCGGGCAAGATCCGAACGGAGCTCAGCCCCGCACGAAGGTCACCACGTGCCGGGCCAGTTCCTCGCCCGCGTCTTCCTGCAGGAAGTGGCCGGCGTCGGCGATCACCGGGTGTTCCAGGCCCTGGGCGCCCTTCATCGAGCGCTGCAGGATCGGGGCCATTCCGCCCGTGATCGGGTCGCCGTCGGAGAAGGCCACCAGGAACGGGATTTCCAGCTCCGTCAACGTCTTCCACGCCGCGCGGTTCGCTTCCGACGCCGGGTCGTCCGGGCGGTACGGGACCAGGGACGGCATCGCGCGCGGGGCGGCCTTGTACATCTCGTTCGGGAACGGTGCGTCGTAGGCCGCGCGCTCCTCGTCCGACAACGTTGACCGGCACCCCGATTGGACGAAGCGCGCGATGTCGAGCACCTGGGCGTTCTCGACGGCTTCGCGGAACTTGTGCCACACCGGCGGCATGTCGACGTCGCCGGTGGGCAGGCCCGTGTTGGCCGCCACCACCCGGGCGAAGCGCGATGGGTTCTCCGCGACCAGGCGCAGCCCGATCAGGCCGCCCCAGTCCTGGCCGACCAGGGTCACGTCCCGCAGGTCGAGGGCGTCGAACGCGAAGGCGCGCATCCACTCCACGTGCCGCGCGTAGGTGTGGTCCACCAGGTCGCCCGGCTTGTCGGACCGGCCGAAGCCGACCAGGTCCGGCGCGATGGCGCGCAAGCCCGCCGCCGCCAGGACCGGGAGCATCTTGCGGTAGAGGTAGGACCAGCTCGGCTCGCCGTGCAGCAGCAGCACCACGGGACCGTCCGCCGGCCCGGCCTCCACGTACCCCACTCTGATCACGCCGTCGTACGGGTCGTCGAGCTCCGCGTACTTCGGCTCGAAGGGGAAGTCGGGCAGGTCCGTGAACCGGTCGTCCGGTGTCCTCAGCAGGCGCACGAACCCCACGCTAGTGCGAACGGGCGAACGCGGCCACGCCCGTGGGCCATCCCCACCGGATGGCCCACGACGAGCGGATCAGGAGATGCCGACCGCGATCACGAGACCCAGCGCGATGTGCGCGGCCGCGACCACGACGCTGGCCGGTTCGAACTTCTCACTCTCGATCATCGAGCCGACGTCGATCCGGGTCGCCCACTCCAGCAGCCGCACCGCGATCACCTGCACGGCGATCCCGAGCAGGCCGTAGACGAGCGACGTGATCAGACCGCCGGTCAGGTCGCTGGCCGAGTTGAAGATCGCCACCACGATGATGAACGACATCGCGAGCAGCCCGGACGCGGTGATGATCACGGCGTTCGGCAGGCCCGCGTGCACCAGCTTCGACAGCTTGCCCGGCGTGGTCCAGTCGATCGCGTAGAAGCCGGCGAACATCAGCAGCAGGCCGACGACGCCGTACAGGAGGATCGCGCCGATCCCCCGCACGAGGTCGGAGCCGAACGTGTCGGACAGCGCAAGGGTCGTGTTCACGAATTGTCTCCCAGGGGAAAGAGCTGATCAGCGACGGTGTTGTATCACGCTTCGGGGATGCGATGTGGGACAAATGCGGCACCGTCGTCGGTGACCAGCCCGCCCGTCTCGCGGATGCCCAGCCCGGCCGAGCTGTCGCCGACGATCCACGCGCCGAGCGCCGGCCGGTAGCCGTCGAACTCGGGCAGCGGGTCGAACGCCTGGTAGACGAACCCTTCGGCGCCGTAGACGCCGTCCGTCTGGGTCTCGTAGCCGGTCGCGACGATCTGGACGTTCGCGCCCTCGCGGCCCAGCTTCGGCTTGCGGACGTACTCGGTGAGCAGGCCGGGGTCGTCGGCGAACGCGGGCAGCAGGTTCGGGTGGCCCGGGTAGTTCTCCCACAGGATCGCCAGCAGCGTCTTGTTGGAAAGGATCATCTTCCAGAGCGGCTCGATCCACAGCGTCCGCGGCAGCGACTCGACGGCGTGGCGGCCGAACTCCTCGTCGACCACCCACTCCCACGGGTACAGCTTCAGCACGGTCGCCATCTGGGACTCTTCGAGGTCGACGAACCGCTTGAGCACCGGGTCCCAGCCGATCTCCTCGATCGCCAGGCCCACCGTGTCGAGCCCGGCTTCGGCCGCGGTCTCCTGCAGGTACGCCGTGGTGACGTTGTCCTCGCCGGTCGGGTCGGCGGCCGACCAGGTGAAGTGCAGCTCGTTCGACGGCAGCTTGTCCTGCAGCTGCCCCCAGCGCTCGACGAGCTTCTCGTGGATGGAGTTCCACTGGTCGTCGTCCGGGAAGACGTCGGTCTTCCAGTGCCACTGCAGCAGCGACGCCTCCAGCAGCGTGGTCGGCGTGTCCGCGTTGTACTCGAGCAGCTTCGCCGGCGACTTGCCGTCGTAGCGCAGGTCGAACCGGCCGTAGACGTGCGGGTCCTGCCGCTTCCACGACTCGGCGATGTGCGGCCAGACCCACTCCGGGATGCCGAAGCGCTGGTAGCCCTCGGTCGTCACGACGTTGTCGACGGCCTCCAGGCACATCGAGTGGAGCAGTTCGACGTCCGCTTCGAGCGAGAGGACCTCGTCCATGTCGAAGACGTAGTGCACCGACTCGTCCCAGTACGGCCGCATGCGGCCGCTGCTGTCGCGGGCCGGCGTGCCGTAGACGAGTCCCTGCTCCTCGACGATCCGCTGCCAGTCGCGCCGCGGCTCACGCCGGTCCCGGTACACCTACGATCCCCCGCTCTTGCCGCTGCCGCCGGTGCCCCCGGTGCTGCCGCTCTTGCCGCTGATGCCGAAGCCGCCGCGCTGGACGGACTTGCCGGACTTCGTGTTGACGTTGGTGCGCGACGACGGCGCGTCGTAGCTGCCGCCGGAGACGTGCTGCCCGATCGAGCCCGTGCCGCCGTAGTTGTACCGGTAGCTCTGGTAGTTGCCGTTGCCGATCGGGATGAACCAGAACCCGCCGCTGGAGTAGCCGTGATGGCTCGTGACGTAGTTCTCGTCGCAGTTGTCGTCGTTCTGGACGACACCGCTCGCGTCGGTGCAGACGGCGGTGACGTTCTCCGTCCTGGCGACCGAGTAGAACGTCGCGACCAGGCCGACGAGGCCGACCGTGACGCCGCTGCCGATCAGGATCTTGCGCCGCGTGGCCGCCTTCGCGTCGGCCTGGCGGGCGAGTTCGTCGTCGCGTTCCTGCTGGGCGATCGCCTGCTGGCGCGCCCGCTGTTCCGCGATCGAGGGTTGCTTGGGTTGCGTGTTCGAGTCCTGAAACCTCATCGAACCGCGCCTGGGCGGCTCGGGGGGCGGCTGGTCCCCAGTACTGTTGTCCTGCGTCATGTGCGCTCCGTAATCACCGGCCACCACGAAACCGTGACCACCCTAACCACCCGGATCGCGCACGTCGCGCGCGGCGCGGGCATCATGGACTGCGATGTCTCCCAGCGCCGATCGGTTCCCCACCGCCACGCAGACGCTGCGCACCCGCGTCGTGATGGGCGGGATCTTCGCGGGCGCGCTCATCGCGCTCGCCCTCAGTGTCGTCTTCTCGTGGAGCGACGGCATCGCCGGCGGGGCCGGTGGCGGCGCCGGCAAGCTCTCGGCCGAGGCCGAAGCAGCCTTCCACTCACCCCCCGGCAGCTGCCTGAGCTGGGACAACCCGGACGCGAGCGACGCGCGCAAGGTCGCCTGCACCCAGCCGCACCTGTTCGAGGTGACCACGCTGGTCGACATCGGCGCCCAGTTCCCGGCCGGCGCGCCGGTGCCGTCGCTGGACCAGTGGCAGCAGATCGCGCAGCAGAAGTGCACCGCGGACGTGAAGCCCTACCTCGGCCACCCGCTCGACCCGTACGGGAAGCTCACGACGAACCTGCTGCGCCCGACGACGTCGCAGTGGGACGACGGCGACCGCCAGCTGCGGTGCGGGCTGCAGTGGGCGGGCCCGGGCGGCAAGCTGCTGCCGACCACCGGGCCGGCGAAGAGCCAGGACCAGTCCCTGGTCTTCGAGCCGGGCACCTGCCTCGCGCTGCAGGGCAAGGGCGTCGGCGACCCGATCGACTGCGCGCAGCCGCACTCGTACGAGATCATCGCGACGCTGAACCTGCAGGACAAGTTCAAGGAGGGCTACCCCTCCCAGAACGACCAGAAGGCCTGGCTCGACACCGAGTGCACCAAGCAGGCGGCGGACTACACCGGCGGCGCCGACCTGGACGCGAAGAAGCTGATCCTGACCTGGGACCTGCGGGAGCAGGAGAGCTGGGACGCCGGGTCGGCCAAGGTCAACTGCAAGGTGGCGGCCCTGCTGCCGGACAAGAGCGGCCTGCAGGCGGTCACCGGCAGCGTCAAGGCGGCCCCCGGCGGTCCCGACGGCGGCCAGCCCCAGGACGGCGGCCAGCCTTCGGACGGCGGCGGCGGCCCGGCGACGTCGAGCTCGGCCCCGCCGTCCACGAAGACGTCCGGCTGATGCCCGTCGAGATGAGCCGGGAGCGGTTCGAGGAACTGGTCTCGGAAGCCCTGGACGAGGTGCCGGCCGAGTTCGCCAAGGCGATGGACAACGTGGTCGTGCTCGTCGAGGAGTTCAACGAAGAGGCGCCGGACATCCTCGGGCTCTACCACGGCATCGCGCTGACCGAGCGGACCTCGTCGTACGGTGGGGTGCTGCCCGACCGGATCTCGATCTACCGGCAGCCGATCCTCTCGATGTGCGAGGACGAGGACGAGGTCGTCGAGGAGGTCCTCGTCACCGTCGTGCACGAGCTGGGCCACCACTTCGGCATCGACGACGCCCGCCTCCACGAGCTCGGCTGGGGCTGAGCTCCCACTAGTAGCGACAACGTGACCACCATCGGCTGACCACGCGCTTATCCTGTTACCCGAAGTCATGGGGCGACTGCGATACGTGCCTGGGGGGCCGGATGGACAACACCCGAAGACTGACGTGGCTGCTGACGTCGAGCGCGTCGTCCCACCTCGGCGACGGCATCGGCAAAGTGGCCCTGCCCCTTCTCGCCACGACGCTGACGCACGACCCCGTGCTCATCGCCGGGCTGTCCGCCACCCAGTTCCTGCCCTGGCTGCTGTTCGCCGCCGTCGCCGGCGCGCTGGTCGACCGGATCGACCGGCGGCGCGCGATGATCGTCGCGAACTCCGCCCGCGCCGCCGTGGTCGGCGTCCTCGCCGTGCTGGTCGCCACGGGCGGGATGACGATCTGGCTGGTCTACCTCACGGCCCTGGTCATCGGGACGGCCGAGACGATCGCGGACAGCGCGGCCAACGCCCTGATCCCGGCGGTCGTCGGCGACGGCTCGCTCGACGCGGCCAACAGCAAGCTGCAGGCCTGCGAGATCGTCGGCCAGACGTTCCTCGGCGGCCCGATCGGCAGCCTGACCTTCGCGCTCTTCGCCGCCTTCCCGTTCATCCTCAACTCCGCGGGTTTCGCCATCGCCGCCACCGTGCTGCTCGGGCTCGCCGGCACCTACCGCGGCCGCGGCGAGGCGGCGCCGGCCAGGCTGCGCACCGAGCTGGCGGACGGCCTGCGCTGGCTGCGCGGGCACGCGCTGCTGCTGCGGCTGGTCGTCGTCGCCGGACTGTTGAGCCTGGTCAGCGAGCTCGCGCAGGCGCAGCTGGTGCTCTACGCGCTCGACGACCTCCACCTCTCGGACGCGACGTACGGGCTCTTCGCGTTCGTCGGCGGGATCGGCGGGCTGGCCGGCGCGGGCATCGCGCCGCGGCTGGTGCGCGCGGCCGGGCGGCGGGCGGTCGTGGTCGGCGGGATCCTGTGCTGCGGCGCCGGGTTCGGCGGGATGGGCCTGGTGCGCTCGCCGGTGGCCGGCGCGGCGCTGTTCGGCCTGTTCGCGGCCGCGGTCGTCGCGGTGAACGTCGTGCTCGCCACCGCCCGGCACACGCTGGTACCCGGCGAGCTGCTCGGCCGGGTGCTCGGGGTCTGGCGCACGGTCGTCTGGGGCGCCATCCCGGTCGGCGCCCTGCTCGGCGGGGTGCTCACCGAGGCGCTCGGCACGGCCGCGCGGACGTTCGCCGTGTCCGGGCTGGCGCTGCTGGTGATCGCCGCGTTCGCGGCGGTCGCGCTGCGCCGGTTCCCGCTCGATGACGAATCGGACTCAGCCACCGCGCTGATGCACCAGGATCCGGGTTTGTGAGCTGAAATATCTCATCACCCGGGTGGTGGGAGGCGGCTATGCGCACCGTGGACAGCGGAACCGGCACCGAGGCCGGTCCCGGCTTCGACGAGCCCTCGGCGGAGTCCGACGAGGTCAAGGCGGCGAGCCCGCCGCAGTCGCGCCGGATGCTGGTGCTGTGCGCCGTGGCCGGGTTCGTGCTCGGCGGCGGCGTGCTCGGCCTGCTGTGGGGGCTGTCCGGCGTGCACGCCGGAGCGCTCGACGACGCCCTGGCCGCGTGCCAGGCGCTCGACCGCGTCGGCGACCTGCCCGACACGAGCCGGGACGCGCAGCCGTCGCTGACGCCCGGCCTCACCCCGGAACGCCTGCACCGGATGACGGCGGCCCGCGAGCTGTCGGCGGCCGCCGCCCAGGTGAACGCCAACTACCAGCCGCTGGCCGACCACATCGACGGCGTGGCGCGGATGGTGCTGAGCCTGCACTTCAACGACATCTCCGGCCAGCGGCACCTCGTCGAGGCGCAGGAGATCTGCGCCAGGATCTAGCGGGTCAGGCCGGGTGGACCGTCTTCACCGCGAGCTGGTTGCCCGGGATCTTCGTGCTCGCGCATGCGGTGCCGTCGGTCGGCAGGAAGTTCGACGCGGTCTCCTGCGGCGGGTAGACGCGCAGGCCCTTCACCGCGGTCGGCTGGCAGGTGCCGGGGTCGAAGTTCTGCACGTTGACGAACTGGATGTCGGCCGCCGCGGACTGGCCCGGGTCCAGCTTGACCGCGTTGCCCTTGGTGCCTTCGCGGAAGGCGTCCTTGCCGACCTGGTGCCCGTCCGCGCCGGCGACGTACGAGACGCCGGGGAAGCCCTGGATGGTGCACGGCTTCGAGCTCTTGTTCTTGATGAGCAGCGGCCGGTACGACGAACCGGCGCCCGCGTCGCCCTGGCCGAGCGACAGCGTGACGTCGCCGGCCTTGCAGAGGCCGTTGTCCGGCGGCGCGGCGACGGGCTGGCTGGCCGCGGTCGAGCTGGGGCTGGGCGCCGCCGTGGTCGCGGTGGTGGAGGTCGGCGACGCCGACGAGGTCGACGGCGTCGAGCTGCTGGCCGCGGGCGTGGTTCCGCCACTCCCGCAGGCGGAAAGGGCGAGCACGCCCGCCGAAGCCGCGAGGACCGGGAACAACCGAGAAAGCTTCGTCCGAACCATGTCAATCGCCTCCCTGGTGTGGTGCTACTGGGTAGACGTACGGAGCTACGGCAGGTTGGTTCAGACCCGTTAATTCCCCACCAAACGTGTTCTAAACGTGACGGGATCACACTTTCGTGACGGTCAGAGCGGCGTGTCAACCCAGCTCAGGCAGTACCACTGGCCCTCCGGACGCGTCTCCAGCTCCACGAACCCGGTGTTCGGGATCAGGGCCGCGTTGGCGACGTCCGCGTGGACGTTCGGCGCCAGCCATTCACCCGACAGCCGGATCGCGCCGCCGTGGCAGACCAGGGCGACCACGCCGTCCGGGTCGGCCTGCTCGTGCTTGGCGCGCAGCGCGCCGACCGCGTCGAGCATGCGGGTGCGCACGCTCGTGCCGCTCTCCCCGCCGGGCAGCGCCGGCGTCAGCTCGCCGAGCGTCCACCGCCGCACGACCTCCAGGTACGTCCGGATCGACTCGCGGTCGGTCGCTCCCTCCAGGTCCCCGGCGACGACCTCGTGGACGCCGTCGACGACCTGGACGTCCAGGTCGAACCGCGCGGCCAGCGGTGCCGCGGTCTGCTGGGCGCGGATCGCCTGGGACGCGTAGACCGCGACGACCGGCTCCCCCGCCAGCCGCACGGCGAGCTCGTCGGCCTGCGTGCGGCCCAGCTCGGTCAGCGGCGGGCCGGGCAACGCCGTGTCGAGCGCGCCCCGGACGTTCCCCTCGGTCTGGCCGTGGCGGACGAGCAGCAGCCTCACGCCAGGTCCCCCTTGCGCACCGCGTCGGCCCACACGGCGGCCTCGACGAAGTCGTCGTTGCCGTAGCCGGGGTCGATCGTGGTGCGGGTGCCGTCGGCGCGCGGGTGCGAGCCGAGGAACCGCAGGTTGCGGCAGTGCCGGCGCAACGCCGTCAGCGCGTCGAGGATCCGCGGCTCGGCCACGTGCCCCTCGAAGTCGATGAAGAAGCGGTACTCACCGAAGCTGTTCCGCGTCGGGCGGGCGTCGAGCCGGGTCAGGTTGATCCCGCGGTCGGCCAGCGCCGTGAGCAGCTCGGCGAGGGTGCCGGTGCGGTTCACGGCCGCGGCGACCACGGACGTGCGGTCGGCCCCCGTCGGCTCGGGCAGCTCACCCGGCTGGCGGACGAGCAGGAACCGCGTCGCGGCGTCGTCGACGTCCGCCACCCCGGTGGCCAGCACCTCGAGGTCGTAGTGCTCGACGGCGACCGGCGCGCAGACCGCGGCGTCGAACTGGCCCTCCAGCACGCCGACCGCGGCCGCCGACGTCGAGGACGACGCCACCGGGTGCGCCTCCGGCAGGTTCTCCTCCAGCCAGTCGCGGACCTGGGCGAGCGCGTGCGGGTGGCTCGCGACGGTCTTGATCTCGCGCTCGCCGGGCCGGGTCAGCACGCTGAACTGGATCGGCAGGATGGCTTCGGCGACGGCGACCAGCGGAGTCGACTCGCTGAGCGCGTCGAGCGTCGTGGGCACGACGCCCTCGACCGAGTTCTCGATGGGGACGCACGCGGCGTCCGCTTCGCCCTTGCGGACGGCCGTCATCGCCAGCCGGACGGTCTCGACCGGAATCAGTTCTCCGCCGCCGGCGAGGACCCGCGCGGCCTGTTCGGTGAAGGTCCCCTGGGGGCCGAAGTATGCGATCCGTGACACACCACCCAGGCTACGGGGCCCCGCCGTGGCGACTTTCACTCGGACAGCCGGTACGCCACCCGGTTACGCCGGGTGGCATTTTTTGCGATGCTAGGGACGTGACCGCCGACTCGGGCACGCACACCGGCCGTGGGGGCACGCACCCGCCGGTCTCCCCTCGCACACCGGAGCTGGTGCTGTGCGCCGTCGATGAACCACTCGCCACCGCCTGGACGTCCGCCGCGAACAAGGTGACGGGCCGGGTCCGGGTGCACCGCGGGTCGGTGCTCGACGTCGTCGCCCAGGCCGTGGTCAGCCCGGCCAACTCCTACGGCTGGATGCGCGGCGGCATCGACGCCGTCTACGCGCGGGCGTTCCCCGGCGTCGAGCAGTACGTCCGCAGCGCTGTGCTGGCTTTTCACGGCGGTGAGCTGCCGATCGGCGAAGCCGTGATCGTGCCGACCGGCGAGGCCGAACCGGCGTGGCTGATCAGCGCGCCGACCGTGCGCGAGCCCGGAGAGCGGCTGCCCGCCGACACCGTGCACCCCTACCTCGCGGCCCGCGCGGTGTTCCGGAAGTGGCGCGACGGCCACCTCGACCAGGGCCCGGTGCGCGAGTTCGTGGACACCATCGCGATGCCCGGTCTGGGCACCGGCATCGGCGGCGTGGACCCCGCGACGTGCGCCCGGCAGGTCGCCGCGGCGTGGGACGAGGTCTTCGGCGACCGTCACCTTCGGTGACTTCTCCCAACCCGGGGTGGACAACATCACACCGCGTTCACCCGCGGTAAGCCCTACCGTTGATCGCGCAGGTGAACGTCCGCCAGTGCAGGCGACGGCCGGAGGAGTGTGCGATGACCCGGGTCCGCGAACTCAGCCCGTATGTCGAGCTGCACCGGGAACAATGGAAAGAACTGCGAAGTTCGACGCCGTTGCCGCTGACCGCGGAGGAACTGCTGCGGTTGCGCGGGCTCGGCGAGCAGGTCGACCTGGCCGAGGTGGCCGACGTCTACCTGCCGCTGTCCCGCCTGATCAACCTCCAGGTCGCCGCGCGCCAGCGGCTGTACGAGGCGACCACGACGTTCCTCGGTGACGACTCCCGCGGCACGAAGGTCCCGTACGTGATCGGCATCGCCGGGAGCGTGGCGGTCGGCAAGTCGACCACCGCCCGCCTCCTGCGCACGCTGCTCGCCCGCTGGCCGGACCACCCCCGCGTCGACCTGGTCACCACGGACGGCTTCCTGTACCCGCGGGCCGAGCTGATGCGGCGCGGGATCATGCACCGGAAGGGCTTCCCGGAGAGCTACGACCGTCGCGCGCTGCTGCGGTTCGTCACGGAGGTCAAGTCGGGTGCCGAGCGCGTCGCCGCGCCGGTGTACTCCCACCTGGCCTACGACATCCTGCCCGGCCAGGAGCAGGTCGTGCGGCAGCCGGACATCCTGATCGTCGAGGGCCTGAACGTGCTGCAGCCGGGCCCGCGGCTGATGGTGTCCGACCTGTTCGACTTCTCGATCTACGTCGACGCGCACACCGACGACATCCAGCGCTGGTACATCGAGCGGTTCCTGGAGCTGCGGCACACCGCGTTCGCCGACCCGGCGTCGCACTTCCACCACTTCGCCGGCCTGCCCGACGACGAGGCCCGCGCCGAGGCCCGGCACCTCTGGCGCTCGATCAACGAGCCGAACCTGATGGAGAACATCAAGCCGACCCGGCCCCGGGCGACGCTCGTGCTGCGCAAGGACGCCGACCACACCATCAACCGGGTCCGCCTGCGCAAGCTCTGACACCGGTTACGCGGCTCGTCACCCACATGGCGCCGAATTCCACGCTGGGCGAACACGCGGGCACGCTTCGTCGTGCGCCCGCGACTCTCCGCGTCGAAACCCCGGCCGATCGGCCGAGGAGCCGCAGCGAGCCCTAACCGGTTGGCCGATACCGGTACCCCGTTCGGAAAGCGACCCTGAAGAAGTCAGGAAAACGGCTCTGAGCTGGGGAGGAGGCCCACGATGTTCGCCATGGTCCTTACGTGGGTCGGTGCGGTGCTGGGTCTGGTCCTGCTGGTCGCGATGGCCGCCGGAACGTTCGTCGTGGACTTCGACGACCGCCTGCAAGAGCGTCGCCGCAAAGCCAAGCCGATCGAACCGGCGGGCCCCCTCCCCTGAGCGTCAGAGTTCCGCCAGCGCCTCGACATAGGCGTCGGCGTCGTATTCGAGCGATTCCTCGGACTCCAGCAAACTGCCTTCCAGCGTGTCGATCAGCTGCTCGAAGATCTCCTCGCGGTCGAGCTCGCCCTCCTGCAGGCGCTGCACGGCCTGCCAGGCCTCGGCGGGCTCGTCGTCCCACAGCTGGTCGACGATCGTCGCGCGCAGCACGAGCCGCTGCTCTTCCTCGTCTTCGTCGGCTTCGGCGATGACGAGCGCCCGGCGCTGCTCGGGGTCGGTCGGGTCGAGGTCGACTTCCTCGTCCTCGATCTCCGTGGTCAGCGACGGCAGGGCGAACATCCGGCGCTCCAGCGCGTCCGCCAGCTCGGTCGGCGACAGGTCGCCGACGTCGCCGAAGTAGCGCTCCAGCGGCGAGTCGTCCTCGTCGGCGTACTCGCTCAGGTAGTCGGCGACGGCTTCGTCGAGCGCGGCGACCGCGGTCTCGGTCAGCCCGGCCCGGTCCGCCGTCCACTGCACCCAGGCCAGGACGACCGGCTCGACGGCTTCCTCGTACTCGGCGTCGAGCTCGAACTCCTCGCCGAGCAGGCCCTCGAGGAACCGCGCGATCTTCTCCGGGCCGACGCGCAGCGGGTTCGCGGGGTCGGTGGCCAGGCCGTGCTCCAGCAGCAGGGTCCCGATCGCGCGGGCGGCGTCGGCGTCCTCGCCGCTCGCCGCGACGAACTGCTCGACGACGGCGGCGCGTTCGGTGTCGGACCACACGGCGACCTCGGGCACGAGCGCGGGTTCCGGCAGCGCGCGCGACCACGTCAGGGCGACCGCGTGGAAGCGCGCGTAGTCCTCGCTGACGTCGGCCTCGTCGAGGTGGTCGGTCGCGGCGAGGCCGTCGGAGAGCAGGCGGTGCGCCTCGGCGGGGTCGACGGCCTCCAGCACGACGAGCTCCGGGTCCGCGTCGGCCTGCTGCCGCATCTCGGCGAGGACTTCGGCGGGCTCCTCGATCACGACGAGGTCCCGCACCCGGCCGCCCTCGGTGAAGTCGAGCAGCGCGAGCAGGCCGTACGCGCGGCCGCCGTGGGAGAACGCGCAGAGCAGGGACGATTCGTCGCCGAAGACGTCACCGGTCCGCCAGCACTCGCCGGCGACGACCTGGCCGAGCCCGGCGGCCCAGGCCGGCGCGGGGATGCCGCGGCCGAGGACGGTCTGCAGGCCCGCGTCGGCGGCCTTGCGCTCGACGTCGGTCTCGGCGACGACCTTCAGCGCGGCCAGCAGCGCCGCGGCGCCCGGGGTGATCTTGCGCTGCGCGAAGCCGATCAGCTCGAGGCCGAGCGGCTCTTCGCCCGCTTCGAGGGGCACGTCGTGGAACTGGCCGAGCACCTCGGAGGCGAGCAGCTCGACGTCCACGGGCGCGGGGTCGGCGCCCAGCGCCGAAAAGTCGTTCAGGACGTCCTTGAAAAGGCCGGTCACGCTGTGGGTGACGGGCTGCGGTGCCTTCTTGCGGGCGCGACTCACCGGGCTCATGGAGTCATCGTTTCACGCGGGCTTTCGGGGGCTCCGGGTGGCGAAGCCCCGGATGGTTCAGCGCTGGTCGCGGTGGCCCTGGCGCGGGTCCCGCCGCGTGCTCGACGGGGAGGCGCCGAGCCGGACGGCGGAACAGGACCACCGCGACATCGCTGGCCAAGGGCGTGACCGCCTTGGCGGAACTTCGCTGTCCCGGTGCACGTGAATCACCGGTTCACCCGGCTCAACGAGGTGGTCTTGGGGAGGTTACGAGCTTTTCGGGGTTCGGGCGGCGGAGCCCCCGGCCCGAGGCGAAGCCCCGGTTTTCACGGGCTTGGGGATGGCGATCCGCGCGGTCCGGATTTCCGTGATCAGGCGGGTCTTCCGGCGGTGGGTCTCCACCAGCGCGGCGAGGTAGGCGGCGAATTCGTCCGGGGTTTCGGAGCGCTTGTGCAAGGTGCGCAACAGCTTCAGCCGGCGCGCGGCTTCCCGGTAGGCCTGCGGGTCCTTGCGCTCGATGAGCTCCTCGACGTGCTCGCGGAAGACCGGGATCGTCTCGGCCGGGTGCTCCGCGGCGCGCTGCTCGGCCAGCTCGAGCTTGAGCTCCGGCGACGCCCCGAACCGCACGCAGGCGCGCCAGGCTTCGTCGGGACGGCCGTCGTCGAGGAGCACGCGGGCCAGCTCGTCGGCGGGCCCGGCGCCGTCGTCGGCCAGCTCGCGCAGGCGGGCCAGCGCGGCCCGGCGCTGCGTCGTCCACTTCCCGTCGGCGATCGCGGCTTCGCGCAGCGCGGCGAACGTCTCGCGGTCCGGCCGGGCGTCGAACTCCTTGCGGCGACGGGAGGTTTCGTCCCACTGCCGAGCGGGGCTTCGCCCCGAGCCGGGGGCGCCGCCACCCGGACCCCCGAAAACCCCGTGCGGCGGGGGTTCCGCCGACGGGTTCTTGTCCTGCGTGAGCGCGCGAGCGGCGTGCGCGATCGCCTCGCTGTGCCGCCCCGCGGCCCGCAGCACCCGGACGATCTTGAGGCTTACGTCCCGCCGCGGCGGCTTGGCGGACAGGATCGCGACCAGCTCGTCGACGTCGCCGAGCACCTCGGCCAGCTGCTCCCGCAGCCGTTCCGCGACGTCCCGGCGGTGGCCGGCCGCGCTCGCCGCGAGCACGTCGTCCACAGTGGACTTGATCCGGCGCAGGCCGGGTTCGCCCAGCGCCGTCGCGAAATCGGCGAGGTCGAGCACGGGCCAGCCGGGGCCGTCGAACTCGACCTCGAGGATCCAGTCGGCGAGCTTCTCCGGGTCCGGCGGCCGGGCGGCGCAGGCGCGGGCGTACAGCTCGACGGCGAGTTCCAGCCGGTCGCCGAGGTCGCCGGCGTGGTCGCCGGACTGCTCCAGCACCTCGCTGACGTCGTCGACCGTGCGCCGCGCGAGCGGGGCCAGGTCGGCGCGGCTGCCGGCGTCGAGCAACCGCTGCAGCGTGTCGAGGACCGCGCCGATCTTCGCGGCGTACTCGACGTTCCCGTCGGTCACCGCGGTGTCCAGCAGCCGGTGCGCTTCGGTGACATCACCGGATTGAGTGGCCGCGCGCAGTTCGAGCGAATGCCGCAACTCAGGGTCACGCTCGGCCTGGGCGTACAGCAGGTCCGCCAACGTCTCCGCGTCCAAAGTGCGCAGGTAGGGGCGAAGATCCGAGGGGGGACTCACGCGCACCAGTCTGCCCGAGGCCGGCGGATTCGCGTGTGGGCCAACCGCGTGCTCTTTTCGGCGTAATCGCTCACCTTGCGTCACCGGCTCAGGAGCCCCGCAACTCGTCGAGCACGGCTTTCATCGGCCACGGCTCGGGGACGCGCGGCCGTCGTGACCGAGCGTGGCGGGGCCGCGGGATGGCGGCGTGCATCGTCGGCACCATGATCGGGACGACCGGCACCGGCACCCGCGCGACCAGCCGCCGCACGACGACGAGCAGCAGTCCGGCGCACAGCAGCAGAGCCGCGCTCGCGGCGATCGCGCCGGCGAGCGTGCGGCGGCCGTCGTCGAGGGTGAGCTGCACGGCGTACTGGCTCTGCTGCGAGTACAGCCGGCCCAGCTGCTGGGAGACGGTGTAGGCGGCACTGCGCCAGGTGGACTCGGGCACGGGCAACGGTTCGGCGGCCATGAGCGCGTCCTCGGCCGCGGCCAGCCTGCTCCAATCGGCGCCGCGCGTGAGCGACTCGTAGGCGAGCCGGCCACTCTCGGTGAGCTGCGGCGCGACCCGCGTCAACTCGGCCCGGTAGGCCGCGACGGCTTCGGTGAACGGCCGCCGCGTCACGCCGTCGATCCCCGCCAGGGCGAGGGAATCGGAGCGATCCATGCCCTCGGCGACGGAAAGCAGTTCCACGGCGGTCGTCTGCTGGTAGGCGGATTCGGCGTCCGGCGCCCGGCGGACGTAGTCGCGGAGGCCGCCGATGGCGACGTCGATCCGCTGGGTGAAATTCGCGTACGCCGTGGTCCGTTGGTCGGGTGCGGACATCGCTTCGCTGCGCTGGGACTGCAGCGAGACGACGGCCCGAGCGGTCCGATCCGCGACGCCCGCCGTCTCCAGCGCGAGGTCACGGGTGCGGTTCGCTTGGTGGACCAGGAAGAACGCGATCACGAGAGCCACGACGACGAGGGCGCCACCGGGCACGAAGGCGATGCACAGCATGCGGCCGCGGACGGATCGCAGGTACTTCAAGACGTTCCTTTCCCTGCTTCAAGCCCCGCAAGCATCCCGACGAAGTTCAACCTATTGAGTGAGAGATTCACCGGTCAACGGCAGTCCGCCATACGGCCGTTAGCGCACCGTGACGACGGAGGACAATCAGCCGGTGACTTTCGACGACGTGACGCAGCGCCTCCGCGCCTTCGCGGCGGCCCGCTCCTGGGAGCCGTACCACACCCCGAAGAACCTCGTGATGGCGTTGTCCGGCGAGGTCGGCGAGCTGACGTCGCTGTTCCAGTGGCTGACGCCGGCGGAGTCCGACGCGTGGCGCGAAGACCCAGCGCTGGAAGCGAACGTGCTCGACGAGATCGCGGACGTCACGCTGTATTTGCTCCAGTTGGCGGACCGCCTCGGCGTGGACCTGGCAGCCGCGGCGCACGCGAAGATCGACCGCAACGAAGTCCGGTTCCCGCCCCCGGATCAGAGCACGGCGACGACGTCGGCGTAGGTCTCGGCGGGCGCACGCCCGTCGGTGGGCACGACGACACAGCCGGGCCGCAACGGCAGGTAGGCGGCGAGCTGGTCGTGGATCCGCCCGACCACGGCGGCCCCGCCCCGCGAGGTGACGACGTCGTCGATCCCCTGGGTCCCGGCGTTCCCGACACGGCTCTCGAACCGGCTGCAGGCGACGGTTTTCTCGGCGGTCAGCAGGATTTCGCGGTACTCGGCACCACACCGCTCCGCGACTTCCTCGAAGGGCTCGACGTCGGCGACGCGGGTGGCGAGCTGCGGCATGACGACGTCGTGCCCGGTCCGCAGGTGCGTCTCGGCCATGGCGGCGGTGAGCAGCTGCGCGGCTTTGAAGGTCTCGAAGAAGGTGTCCCGCCACCCGCCGATGAGGCAGACGACGCGATCGGTGTCGAGGTTCAGCACCCCGGCATGCCGCTCGGCGTAGGCCTCGGCGACGGTCGACTTCCCGATTCCGGACGGGCCGTTCAGGTGGATCAGCCTGGGCGCCACCATCAGCCCCAGAACACGCCGTGCGGATTGCGGTCGATCTCCGCCAGCAGCGGCGTCGGCGAGCTGGCGACGGGCGCGTCCGGGTAGGTCAGCCACTGCCCGTTGCTGTCGGCCCACAGCACGGACCAGATCCCGAACTCGTCGAGCCGCAGCTGCGCGATCTTCTGCTCGGTCCACTCGGGCCCGTCCACGGGCGCCCGCCGTTCGACGATGGTCACCGCCCTGCCCCGCCGCCGGCATTCGACGCGCACCTGGTCACGGACACGCTCGGGCACGCGCTGCGCGCACCACCGTTCGATCTGCCGAAGCGCGAGTTCCGGGATTCCCGCCATGCCCCCAGTGAACCGGGACGGCCGGGCGGCCGCACACCCGGGTGGCCATGAACCCGCCGCCCAGTAGCCTTCGGAGCATGACCACCGCCGACGACCTGCTCGGCAGGCTCGCCGCCCTGGGTCGGGATGGCCTGGCGAAAGTGCTGGCCCACCGGGCCGATGTGCTGCGGGAGCCGTGGCCGCGGCGGCTTGATGTCGTTGCGGCGCGGCTTGCCTCCGCCGAGTCCGTGAACGAGGCCGTGCTCGGGTTGTCGTTGCCGCAGGCTCAGGTCGTGCGGGCCGTTCAGCTGGGGCACGCACTGGGCGTGCGGCCGACGCCGGTTGCCGAAGTGGCCCGGCTGCTCGGGGCGACCGCCGACGTTGTCGAGTCCTTTGTGGACCAGCTCGTCGAGCGCGCCCTGCTGTGGCGTGACGACGACCGCGTCGTTCTGCCGGACCTCCTGCACAAGAAGAGCTTTCGCGCCGAAGGGCTCGGCCGGCCGGTCGCGGACCTGCTCGGCGAGGTCGGCCGGGGCCGGCACGCGCAGCTGTCGCGCGCCCTCGGGCTGCCCGGGGGACTGACGCCGCTCGTGCGGTTCTACCGCGACGGCGACCGCGTCCGCGAGCTGTTCGCCGACGCGCCCGAGGCGACGCGGAAACTGTTGCGGGACATGGCCGACGGCGTTCCCGAGGCCGGGGGCGTGCTGCCGTTCCACGCCGCGGAGGGCTGGGCGTTCGAGCACGGCTTCCTGTTCGCCACCTACGACGGCAGCGCGGTGATGCCGATCGAGGTGTCGCTGGCCCTGCGCGACCCGGACCACCACCTGCCGTTCACGCCGGACGAGCCCGGCTGTCCCGTCACGCACGTCGGCGCCGAGTCGGCCGAGGCCACGTCGTCGGCCGCCGCGCTGCGGCTGCTCGACCGGGTGTCGGCGATCCTCGAACTCGGCTCCGCGGAACCGTTCCCGCTGCTCAAGGACGGCACGATCGGCGCGCGGCTGATCAAGAAGCTCGCCAAGGAGACCGGCGCGGCGGTGGCGGAGATCGAGCTGGCCATCGACCTCGCCGCGCAGGCCGGGTTGCTGCTGGCCGCCGAGCCGCCCGACCTGGGTCGCGGCCGGAAAGCGCCGCCGCCCACGCTCGCGCCGGATCCCGACCTCGCCCGGCCCGCGCCCGCACTGCTGTACCGCCTGCTGCTGACGACCTGGTGGGACCCGGCGCCGCCGGAGTTCGAGACCGACGTCCCCGCGCTCACGCGACGGCTGGTCGTGCGGCTCCTGGCGCGGCTCGGTCCCGGCGACGCGATCGCCGACGTCGACGCGCTGGCCCGGCTGGCCGAATGGCACGCACCGATGCTGCCGACCGACGACTTCGCCGGCCACGTCCGGGCGGCGCTCGCCGAGGCCGAGCTGCTCGGCGTCGTCGCGCACGGCGCCGTCACCGCGGCCGGGCGGGCCCTGCTCGACGACGGCGAGCTCGTCGAGGTCACCGACGAGCTGGTCGCTCGTGCGCGGACGACGGCGTTGTTCGGCACCGACCTGACCGCGATCGTGCCCGGCTCGCCGGACACGCGGCTCGCCGCGTCGCTCGACCGGGTCGCCGACCGCGAGTCCCAGGGCACCGCGACCAGCTGGCGGTTCTCGCCCGCGACCGTCCGGCGGGCGTTCGACCAGGGCGCGACGGCCGACGAGCTGCTCGGCGAGCTGGGCGCGCTCGCCGCGGGCGAGCTGCCGCAACCGCTGGTGTACCTGGTCAACGACGTCGCGAGGCGGCACGGCGAAGCGCAGGTGCTCGACGTCGCGAGCGTCGTCGTCGGCGAACCCGCCGTGCTGGCCGAGCTCGCCGCGCACCGCAAGCTGGCGAAACTCGGCCTGCGCGGGGTGGCCCCGACCGTCTTGACGTCCACTGTGGACGCTTCGGGCACGCTGGACGCCCTGCGCGAAGCCGGGTACGCGCCGACCCGGCACGCCGCCGACGGGAGCATCGTGCTGCCGGCCCGTGAACCGGCCGAGCCGACGGTCGTCGTCCGCGACGCCGAGCCGGGCGACCGGCCACCGAGCGCCCTGGACCACGCCGAGCGCCTGCTCGCGGCCCCGCGGACCGGCCCGGGCCTGCTGCGCGGGCAGCTCGCGCGGGCGATGAGCGACCGCTACTCCGGCCGCCTGACGCCGAAGCAGCAGCAGCTCTGCTGGCAGCTCGAGGCCGGGATCCCCGCGGACGTCCTGTACCAGGCCGAAGACGGCCCCGCCCGGCTCGTGATCGCGTACCCGGAACTCGACGGCGACGTCCTGGACGTCTGGTCGCTCGGCGAGCGCGGTTACCGGCGGCTCGAGCTGACGCGGATCGAACTCGGCTAGGTCCCGACGCCGGTCAGCCGCGCGTAGACCACGACGTTGTCGAGGTAGTTGCCGCTCGACCGGTCGAACGCCCCGCCGCAGGTGATGAGCCGCAGCTCGGGCCCGGCCGTGTCGCCGTAGACCTGGTCCGTCGGGAACTCGGCCTTGGCGTAGCGGTCGACGCGGTAGACGGTGAAGACCGCCGTCCGGCCGTCGGCGCGGCCGACCACGGCCTGTTCGCCGGGGCGCAGGTCCTTGAGCCGCGAGAAGGCGCCGGCGACGTGCTTGTAGTCGACGTGCGCGGCCAGCACGGCCGGGCCGACCTCGCCTGGCGACGGCGCGCCGGTGAACCAGCCGACCGTCGTCGCGTCGCCCGGGACCTCGAGCTCGCCCTTCGCGGTCAGCCCGAGGTCCTTGATCCCCTCGGCCCGGACGCCGATCGCCGGGATGGTCAGCGACGCCGGTTTCGCCGCCGGGAGCCCGCCGACGGTGGGCGTGAAGGTGGTCGGCGGGACGATCGCGACCGGCGACGCGGACGGCGGAGCGACTTCGTTCGCCGGATGCGGCGAGAAGGCGAAGACGGCGGCCACCACCAGGACCGCGACGAGCGCGGCGACGACCGCCGTGACGGCCGGCCACAGGCGCGGGTGCCTCAATTCGCCCGCCGGCGCAGGTAGAGCACCATGCCGCCGGACGCCGCCGCGGCGAGCAGCGCGCCGCCGAGCACCAGGAACCCGGGGACCTCCTCGTCCGGCTCGCCGCCGCCGGTGGCCACGCCGCCGACCGGCTTCACCTTCACCTGGCTGCCCGTCGCGGCCTTCTTGGTGGTCGTGGCGGGCTTCGGTGCCGGGTGGGTCTCGGTCGCGGGCTTTTCGGCCGACGGCGTGGTCGTGCCCTGCGGGCGGTGCGGCAGGGATTCGCAGGCGATCCCGTCGTGGTCGGAATCGAGGTTGTTCGGGTCGCCCGGCGTCGCGTCGAGCACCGCCTGGGCCTCTTCCTGGTAGTGGAAGTCGCTGCAGTCCAAGTCACCGGCGGTCTGGGCGGAGGCGAAGGGAACGGGGCCGAGGAGAGCGATCCCGGCCACGGCGGCGGCCGTCGTCAGGGCACGGCGAAACAAGGACACCGGAAGTCCTTTCGGGGGAGAATCGGGGCGATTGCGAGGGTTAATATCGTGGCGACGGCCATTCTGTTACGGACTTTTCCGTAATTCCGGAAATGCCAGTGCTCCACCTGAATCCGGGCGGCTGGTGATTCTTTTCCCGGCCGCCACCGGGCCTATTCGCCACAGCGCCGGCATACCCCGTAACCTGGGGATATGCCGATCCAGGTACTGCTCGTCGACGACCACGAACTGGTCCGCCGCGGGCTCCGCGACCTCCTCGGCGACGAGCCTGACATCGAGGTCGTCGCCGAGGCGAGCAGCGTCGAAGAAGCCCTGGCGGTGGCGATGCACGTCGAACCGGAGGTCGCCGTGGTCGACGTCCGCCTCGGCGACGGCGACGGCATCACGCTCTGCCGCGAACTGCGGTCCAAGCCGAACCCGCCCGCCTGCCTGATGCTCACCGCGTTCGACGACGAGGAGGCGATGGTCGGCGCGATCATGGCCGGCGCCGCCGGTTACCTGCTGAAACAGGTGCGGGGGCAGGACGTCGTGAACGCCGTCCGCGAGGTCGCGGCCGGGCGGTCGCTGCTCGACCCGGTGAGCACCGCGCGGGTGCTGGACAAGATGCGGCACCCGCCGACGGACGAGCTGGCGACGCTGACCGAGCGCGAGCGGGACGTGCTCGAGCTGATCGGCCAGGGGCTGTCGAACCGGGAGATCGCCGAGCGGCTGTTCCTCGCCGAGAAGACGGTCAAGAACTACGTCACTTCGGTGCTGGCGAAGCTCGGCATGCAGCGCCGGACGCAGGCGGCCGCCTGGATCGCGCGCCGGGAAAAGTAGCTCCGCGCGACGATCGCGTCCGCAAGCCGCCGTTCGCTGCGTCCTTTTCAACCGTGGTCACGATCCGCGATGTCGATCAGCGGTTTCTTGGCGCCAGATTCACTCTAACGTGAGTCGAATGGGTGTTCGATCAGCCGGTACGATCTTCGTGAGGGCGAGGAAGGGAGGCTGGATGACCCGAGAAGGCTAGGTCGCGGTCAGTCAAGTGGGAGGTCGAACGCGACGAGCGTGCCGAGGCTGGGCGAGGAGTTCAGGAAGAACTTGCCGCCGGCGGCGTCCGCGCGTTCGGCGAGATGACGCAGGCCACGGGTGGCGACACCTTGGGGGACGCCGGAACCGTTGTCCCGGACACGGAGTTTGACGCCCCCGGAGTCCCTGGTCAGGGTCACGCGGGTTTCGCTGGCACCGGAGTGTCTGACCACATTGGACAGTGCTTCGCGCAGAGCGGCCCGGATGTGGTCGGCGCGTTCCGCGGGGATGTCGGCGAATTCGCCGGACAGCTCCAGGGTCGGCGGGTAGCCGAGCAGCTCGCCGGCGATGCGGACCTCGCCGCGCGCCGACTCGGCGAGGTCGGTGGGCGTGCCGGTGTCGTGGCGAGGCTCCGGAGACCTCAGCGCGCGCACGGTGCCCCGGATTTCCTCGATGGTCTGGTCGAGCTGGTCGATCGCATCCGAAAGTCGTGCGCCATCGGCCTGGGCGAACCGCTTGCGCATGTTGCGCCGGACGCGGTCGAGCTGCATGCCGGCGCCGTAGAGCCGCTGGACGATGACGTCGTGCAGCTCGCGAGCGATGCGCTCCCGCTCTTCGTAGAGCGCGACGCGGTGCCGGGCATTGGCGCCTTCGGCGAGCGCGAGGACGACCCCGGCCTGGGCGGCGAAGGCCACGAGCATCTCGACGGTCCCGGCGGAGAACGGCTCACGCCCCCGCTTCCGGTAGACCGTGAGCGCCCCGAGCACCCGCCCCCCGGACCCGAACGGCGCGGCGGCGAACGGCCCATAGCCCTGCAATTCGGCGGGCACGAAGGGCGCGGTCCGCGGATCGACGGTGAAGTCGGCGCTGGCGACGGGCTCGCCCCCGCGCGCCACGCGCCCAGCAGCGGAGTCGGCGGCCAAGGCAAGACCGCGCAAGGGTTCCGCGGCACTGGCATGGCCTGGCGCAGCATCCGAGCCTGATTCGTCTCCCGCGGCTTCCGGCTCACCAACGGCGCTGTCCGCGGCGGGAAGGGACGCATCGACCTCCGCCGGGCGGCCGACGGCGGGTCGGGGCAGCCCAGCATCGGCTGGGTGAGCGGCGCTGTCCACGGCGGGAAGAGGCGCCTCGGTCGGGTCGGCGGTGGCGCTGCCCGCGTCGGGAAGGCGCGGCTCGGTCGGGCGAGCGGCAGCGCTGCTCGCGGCGGAAAAGGGCGGCTCGGCCGGGTGGGCGGTGGCGTGGTGCGCTGCCTCGACCACCACGCGGCCGTCGTCGGTGCTGACCATGGCCAGGCCCAGGTCGGCGTCGGCCAGCTCGGCCGCTCGGGCTACGACCGTGTCGAGCACCGCGCCCGGGTCGTCGCCGGACAGGGCGGTGCTCGTGATCTCGGTGGCGGCGGACAGCGCCCGCGCGGCAAGCGTCGGATCCATGAGTTCCGTCATTATCGCGCGGCGCTGCGGCGGTGCGCCAAGCACACTGGCGGACTCGATCACGACACCGGCACCCGCGCGACAACTCGCCCGTCCCGGACCTCGAGAACCACGTCCGCGTCGGACGCCTCCTCCGCGCGGTGGGTCACGTGCACCACCGTCCGGCCGGCCAAGGCCTCACGCAGGTGCGCGCGCACGACCTGCGCGGTCGGCTCGTCGAGGTGCGCGGTCGGCTCGTCGAGCAGCACGAGCCCCGCCGACTGCGCCCCGAGCAGCGCCCGCGCCAGTGCGACGCGCTGGGCCTGCCCGCCGGACAGGCCGCTGCCGCCGCTGCCGAGCAGTGTCGACGGGTCGAGGTCCGCGAGCGCGGCCTGCCGCAGCGCCTCGCGCAGTTCGTCCGGCGTGGCCGTCGGGCGGGCGAGGCGGAGGTTCTCGGCGACCGTCGTGGCGGCGAGCATCGGCTCCTGGGGCGCCCACGCGACCCCCTCCGGGACGCCGACGACTCCGCGCCGCGGCTCGAGGAAGCCCAGCAGTGCGGCGACGAGCGTCGACTTGCCGGCGCCACTCGGGCCGACCACCGCGGCGTAAGTGCCCGGCGCCAGGTCGACGTCGACGTCGTGCAGCACGGCAGGACCGCCCGGCCAGCCGAGGTCGGCGCTCCGGAGGACCACGTGGTCGTCGACCGGGACCGGGTGCGTGGCCGGCGTGTCGGCCAGGCGGCGGCGGGCCCGCTGCAGCGTGTCCCAGTGCTGGGCGACCGGCGGCAGCAGCGCGAGCACCTCCGCCAAAGCCAGCGGCACCAACGCCAGCACGGGCGCCAGCACCGGTTCGAGACGGCCGTCGGTCACGGCCGACGCCGCGAGCGCCGTGCTGACCACCGCGGCCGCGCCGCAGACCAATGTGACCAGTGCTTCCGCTGCGCCCGCACCGAAAGCCTGCCGGCGGGCCTGCGCCGCCAAGTGGGTGTCGGCGTCCGCGAGCGCGCGGCGGTGGGCGCGGTCCTTGCCGAAGGCGAGCAGCTCGGCCGCCGCCTCGAAGAGCACGAGGACGCGCGAAGCCACTTCGCGACGGCCGTCCGCCAGGGCCGACGTCGCCCGGCGCTCGGCGCGCAAGGCGAGCCAGGGCGCGCACAGCCCGAGCGCCACGGCCGCCGCGAGCGTGAGCCCCGCCGCGGGCAGGACCCACGTCTGCACGGCGATCGCCCCGGCCGCGACCAGCGCCACCACCAGCGGCGGCGACACCACCCGGGGCAGCAGGTCGCGCACGGTGTCGACGTCGGCGACGAGCCGGCGCTGCCCTTCGCCCGCGCGCAGGCCCCGCGCCGGGCCGAGCCGGACCAGCGAAGTCCACAGCCGCACCCGGAGCCGGCCCGCGATGCGGAACGCCGCGTCGTGCGTGACCAGGCGTTCCGCGTACCGCAGCCCCGCACGGCCCAGCCCGAACGCGCGGACGCCGACCACCGCGACCGTCAACGTCAGGATCGGCGGCTGCTGCGACGCCTTGGCGATGAGCCAGCCCGACGTCGCCGTCAGCGCCACCCCGGCCAGCAGCGCCACCGCGCCCAGCACGGCGCCGCCGAACAGGCGGGTGTCAAGCAGGGCACGCCACTTCAGCGGCGCGCGCGCCGAGTCCACTGTGGACACGTCGGCGGTCGGGACCTCTTCCGGCGGCAGGTCGACCGCCGCCGTGTGCTCGTGGGCCGCGATGACCGCCGCGGCGCCGTCGTCGACCGCGCGCTGCACGGCGTCGAGCACCAGGCGCGCGCCGGCCTCGTCGAGGTGGGCGGTCGGCTCGTCGAGCACCAGCAGCCAGGCGCCGTCGCGGACGCGGAGCAACGCCCGAGCCACCGCGACGCGCTGACGTTGCCCCAGCGAAAGCCGCGCCACCGGGCGGTCCGCGAGCCCGGTCAGGCCGAGTTCCGCGAGCGGGGCGTCGGAGCCGACCTCCTCGCGGACCGTGCCGCCGGTGAACACCGGCGACTGCGGCACCCACGCGACCTGCTCGCGCCAGCGCGCGAGGTCGGCGTCGGCGAGGTTCGTCGCGCCGACGGTGATCGCACCGTCGTGGGCCGGGACGAAGCCCAGCAGCGCCGAGAGGGTGGTCGACTTGCCGCCGCCGCTCGGTGCGCGCAGCCACACCGTCTCGCCCGGGCGGACCGAGAACGTCTCGCCGTCCGGGGCGAACCCGCCGCGTCGCGCCACGCGCAGGGAAGACACGCGCAGTTCGCCCCGCGAAGGAACCTGGGTTCCGGGGGCGGGCGCCGGGACCGCCAGCAGGTCGGCGACCCGCCGGACCGCTTCGACGCCGTCCTCGCTGGCGTGGAACGCGGCGCCGACCGCGCGCAGCGGCTGGTAGCACTCGGGCGCCAGGATCAGCACGCCCAGCCCGATGGCGAGCGGGAGGTTTCCGTTCACCAGCCGGACGCCGATCGTCACTGCGACCAGCGCCACCGACAGCGTCGCGATCAGTTCGAGCACGAACGCCGAGGAGAAGGCGACCTTCAACGTCTTGAGCGTCGCTCGGCGGTGGCGTTCGGACAGCTGCCGGACCGTCTCGCCCTGGGCGGCCGCGCGGCGGAACGCGGTCAGCACTGGCAGCACGCGCACGAGCTCGAGGAGCCGTTCGGACATCCGGTGCGTCGCGTCGGTCGCGCCGGCGACGCGCCCGGCCGTGAACTTGCCGACGAGGATCGCGAACACCGGGAGCAGCGGCACCGTCAGCGCGACGATCACGCCGGACGGCCAGTCGGCGAACAGGATCGCCGCGCCCGCGCCGAGCGGCACGACGGCGGCCGTCACCAGGGCGGGCAGGTATTCGCGGAAGTACGCGTCGAGCGCGTCGAGACCGCGGGTGGTGAGCGCGGTCAGCTCGCCGTGGCCACGCCGGGCGATCCACTCGGGACCGAGGCGCAGCGCGTGGTCGACGGCCTTGGCGCGCAGCTCGCGTTGCGCTGTCGCGGCCGCACGCGCGGAGACCGTGCGCACGGCCCAGCCGGTCACGGCGCGCGTCGCGACGAGCGCGAGCAGCGCGGCCAGCTGGGCGGTGCGCCCCCCGGAACCCGCTCCGACGATCGCCGCGAGGACGTCGGCGAGCAGGAAGGCCTGGGCCACCAGCGCGGCCGCGTGCAGGAAGGACAGGAACCCCACCAGGGCCAGCGCTCGGCGCACGGCCGGCACGAGGGCCGGCAATACGCCGAGCGGGCCCTTTCCCGGCCGCGCCGAGTCCACTGTGGACTCCGAGGCGGAAAGGGGAGCGCGTCCGGGAAGCTTGCTCATGGCGCGTGGACCGCCGGGATGTGCTGGGTGCCGATGCGCTTCCGGAACACCCAGTACGTCCAGCCCTGGTAGATCAGCACAGCTGGGGCACCGAAGACGGCGACCCAGGTCATGACGGTCAGCGTGTACGGGCTGGAAGCTGCTTCGGCGATGGAAAGGGTGTTCGCTGTGTCGACCGTCGACGGCAGCACGTTCGGGAAGAGCGAGCCGAACAGGACGACGGCGGCACCGGTGATGACCACGGCGAGCGCGGCGAACGCCTGGCCGTCGCGATCCGCGCGCAGCCGGAACCAAGCCACGACGGCGGCGACGGCGGCCACGCCGAACGCGAGCAGCGTCCACAGGGTGCCCGAGCGCCACTGCACCACCGCGAGGAACGCGACGATCGGCACCATCGCGAACGGCAGCAGCCGCAGCGCCAGGAGACGAGCGCGTTCCCGCAGGTCGCCGCTCGTCTTGAGGGCGAGGAACGCGGCACCGTGGGTGATCGAGAAGGCCGCGATCGCGACCGCGCCGAGCAGGGTGTCCCAGCGGATCGCGGCGAACGCCGAGCCGACGCGGTTGCCGTCGGCGTCCAGCGGCAGGCCGAGGACGGTCGTGGCGAGGACGAGGCCGACACCCAGCGGCGGGATCCACGAGCCGATCATGATCACGCGGTCCCAGGTGCGCCGCCAGCGGTCGGAGTCGACCTTGCCGCGGTACTCGAACGCGACGCCGCGGCCGATCAGGGCGAGCAGCAGGAGCAGCAACGGCAGGTAGGCGGCCGAGAAGAGGCTCGCGTACCACCCGGGGAAGGCGGCGAACATCGCGCCGCCGGCGACGATGAGCCAGACCTCGTTGCCGTCCCAGACGGGCCCGATGGTGTTGACCATGACGCGGCGTTCGGTGTTGTCGCGCGCCAGGATCGGCAGCAGCATCCCGACGCCGAAGTCGAAGCCTTCGAGGAACAGGTAGCCGAGCCAGAAGAAGGCGATCACGACGAACCAGACGGTTTCGAGGGTCATCGGGTCGCTCCTCGAGCGTGGTAGCCGTGAGTTGTCCACAAGCCGGGGAGTTGTCCACAGGCAGGCTGTGGGTAACCCGGCAGGGTGATCGCATCGGCACTCATCGTCAGCACCTCAGTAGGCGAAGGCGAGCGTGTCCTCGCCCGGTTTGTCGGAATCCTTCGGTTCCGGGGGCATCACGGCCTCGACGCCGCCCCGGATGTACTTGCGCATCAGGAACAGCTCCACCACGCCCAGGGCCGCGTACACCGTGGTCAGGGCGATCAACGACGTCCAGACTTCGCCCGTCGTCAGGCGTGAGACCGCCTGGGCGGTGAACATCCACACCCCGTCGACGCCCGTCGGGTTCGGGGCCACCACGAACGGCTGACGCCCCATCTCCGTGAAGATCCAGCCCGCGCTGTTGCCCAGGAACGGGGTCGCGATGCCGGCCAGGACCAGCAGGGGGAACCAGCGGCCGGTGGGGATGCGATCGCGCCGCGTCAGCCACAGCGCCAGCAGCCCGACGCCCGCCGAGATCGCGCCGAAGCCGATCATCATGCGGAAGCCCCAGTACGTCACCGGCAGGTTCGGCACGTAGTCGATCGGCTTGCCGGCCAGCGAGCCCAGCTCCGGGTCGTCCGGGTAGTTCGTCCCGTACTTCGCCTGGTACTCCGAGACCAGGTTCTCGACGCCCTTGACCTCGGTCGAGAAGTCGTTGTGGGCCAGGAAGGACAGGAGCGCGGGCACGTTGAACGTCTTGACGTCCTCGCAGTTCGACCCCGAGACGTCGCCGATCGCGATGATCGAGAAGCTCGCCGGCTTTTCCGTGTGGCACAGCGCTTCCGCCGACGCCATCTTCATCGGCTGCTGCTCGAACATCAGCTTGCCCTGGGTGTCGCCGGTGATGGCGAGCACCGCGAACGCCGCGATGCCGACCCAGGCGCCGAGGCGCAGCGACGAGCGCCAGACGTCCTGGTTCGAGCGGCGCCGCCAGAGGTGCCAGCCCGCGACGCCCACCAGGAACGCCGCCGCCACCGAGAACGCGCCGGCCAGGGTGTGCGGGATCGCGGCCAGCGCCGTGTTGTTCGTCAGCACCGCCCAGATCGAGTTCATGGTCGGCTTGCCGTTCTCGAACGTCACGCCCACCGGGTGCTGCATCCACGAGTTCGCGGCCAGGATGAAGTACGCCGAGGCCATCGTGGCCAGGGAAAACGCCCACGCGCAGGCCAGGTGGACCTTCTTCGGCAGCCGGTCCCAGCCGAAGATCCACAGGCCGAGGAACGTCGACTCGACGAAGAACGCGACGAGCCCTTCCATGGCGAGCGGCGCGCCGAAGACGTCGCCGACGAAGCGCGAGTAGGCGCTCCAGTTCATCCCGAACTGGAACTCCTGCACGATGCCGGTCACGACGCCCATCGCGAAGTTGACCAGCAGCAGCTTGCCCCAGAACTTGGTCATCTTCAGGTGCCGCGGATCGCCGGTGCGGACCCAGCGGGTCTGCATCGCCGCGACCAGGATCGACAGCCCGATGGTCAGCGGGACCATCAGGAAGTGGTAGACGGTGGTGATGCCGAACTGCCACCGCGCTAGCTCAAGGACCTCCACGTGGTCCAGCGTGCTCCGGCGCCGCCGGAGCGACTAGATCAATCGGTCCCTTCCCTCCTGGGACCAAGGTCCTGCACCTGTTCGAGTGCCTTTCGCGCCTCTTCGGCCACAGCGCGTCGCGGACCGGCGTCACCCAGTCCGGCGACGTGCCGCAGCGCCAGCTCGTACGCCGTGTCGAACGCCTTGTCCGCCGCCACCGGGAAGTCCGGCCGGACGCCCGTGCCCTCCCAGTTCTCCCCCGTGTCCGGGTGGAACGAGCGCGCGATCGACACCGTCACGTCCAGGTAGGTGTCCACCTTGTACTGCTCACGCGGGTGCGCGCCGCCGCGCGTGGCCTCCCCCACCGTCTTCGCGCGGCCTTGCTGCTGGAGGGAGAACGCCAGGTCCTCGCCGCCGGAGAACGTCTGCGGGCCGGTGAGCACCCAGACCGGCTTGGTCCCGCCGAACCGCGGGCCCGGCACGTACGGCAGCGTCCACATCTGCGTCGTCCGGTGGCCCTCGCGCTCGTAGATGTCGAGGTAGTGGGTCCGCTCGTCGAAGAGGTAGCTCTGCAGGAACGCGCTGGTGTCCGGGGTGCCGCCGCGGTTGCGCCGCACGTCGAGCAGCACCGCGTCGGTGGGGGCGACCAGCGTCATCGCCGCCGCGATCGACGGCGCCGCGAGGTCGAGCGGGTAGAGCAGGGTCGTGTCGACGTAGCCGACGTTGCCCGCGAGCCGCCGCGCCGACGCGATGCCGAAGCCCTCGAGTTCGGCCTCGAGCCGGTACCCGTCGGAGCTCACGGCCGCGTCGCCGTCCTCGGCCACCGGGTCCACGTGGTGCCGCAGGCGCAGGTGCTTGTCCCCGTTCACCGACTGCAGGTCCGCTGTGACGAGCGTCGCGAACCCGGCGTCGTCCACTTCCGCATACGCACCTTCGCCGAGACGGCGGCGAAGCACTTCGGCCAGTTTCTCCGCGACGTCCGGGAACACGTAGTGGGCTTCCAACCGGCGGATGACCTCGTCGACCTGCGCAGCACGCGCCATTGACCCCATGGTTGTCAACCTACCGCAGGCCACAAATGACTTTTCGGCATGCCGAAAACAAATGTACGACGCGACTGGATGACAAATTCATGACCACCGACGGCGCAATTTCGAGCAAGCCATCAGCTTGCGGTCTTCTGAATCACCCCTTTATCGTTGCAGTGAAAGGGGCGCGAAAATACTCATGACTTCCGCGATGGTGGCGTTGATCAGCGCGTTCGGCCTGGTCCTCGCCGTGGAGCTGCCGGACAAGACGCTCGTGGCGACCCTGGTGCTGACCACCCGTTTCCGCGGTGGACCGGTATTCGCCGGGGTGTGCGCCGCGTTCGCCGTGCAATGCGTCATCGCGGTCGCCTTCGGCAGCGTGCTGACGCTGCTGCCGGACCTGGTGCTTTCACTGGTCGTCGCCGGCATGTTCGCGCTCGGCGCTTTCATGCTCCTTCGCGAGGGATTCAGCGAAGCGGACGAAGCAGGTGAAGACGCTTCGCGGGTCGGGCCGGCTCCGCTGTCCTTCCTGCGCTCCGCGATGACGTCGTTCGGCGTGCTCTTCGCCGCCGAGTGGGGCGACGCCTCCCAGCTCGCGACGGCGAGCCTCGCCGCCCGGATCGGCAACCCCGTCGCCGTCGGCGTCGGCGCGTTCGCCGCGCTCGTGATCGTCGCCGGGCTCGCCGTGTTCATCGGCGCGAAGATCCGCAGCCGGATCAAGCCGAAGCTGATCCAGCGCTGCGCCGGGTTCGTCTTCGCCGGCTTCTCGGCCTTCGCGCTGATCCAGCTGGCCTTCTGAGCCGACAGCTCTTTCACAGGGTCACCGGGTAACCTTTCGGAAACGAAAGGGTGGAAGCCAGGTGAACAAGCCCCTGTCCGCGGTCTCGCCCGTGCACGGCCGGATCGCGCTCGGCGGGATCGGCCTCGCGGTGGTCATCTCGATCGACCTGCACCTGCGCCTCTCCGGGCAGGTCAGCCCGGTCTGGCAGACGCTCTCGGAGTACGTCTACGGCCGGCTCGGGCACGGCTCGGCCGCGCCGCTGTTCAGCGTGATGTGCCTGGCCCTGTCGTTCGGCTCGGTGGCGCTGCTCGCGGGGATCGCGAAGGCGCACCGGCCCGGCACCACCGCCGTCTGCGTGCTGCTCGGCGTGTGGTCGGCCGGGCTGCTCGTGTGCGGGCTCGTGCCCGTGGACCCCGACGGCCAGGCGCGCACCCTGTCCGGCCAGATCCACAACGCCGCCGCGCTCACGGCGTTCGTCGCGCTGCCCGCGGCCGCGTTCGTGCTGACGAAGAAGGGCCGCGAGCGGTGCCCGTGGGAGCCGCGCCGGACGACGATCCGGCGCCTGGCCGCCGCGAGCTTCGCCAGCGTCGGCGTGGTGCTCGGCGGGTTCGTCCTGACGCTCGTCCTCGGCCCGGCGAACCAGGAAGTCACGCTCGGCCTGTTCGAGCGGCTGCTGTTCACCATCGACGTCACGCTGCTGCTGACGATGGTCCGCCCGCTGCGTTAGGCCTTCAGGATCTCGGCCAGCCGCCCGGCGGCCGCGACGACCTGCGGGCCCACCTCGGCGGCCTTCAACGGCTCCATCGAGACCACACCGACGCTCGCCTTGAGCCCCGGCACGCCGCGGACGGGTGCCGCGACACCGGACGCGCCCGCCTCCAGCTCGCCCGTCGACGTCACCCAGCCGTCGCCGCCCGGGCGCAGGGACATCGCCTTGCCCGCCGCGCCCGCGGTCAGCGAGTGCCGGCTGCCGACGCGGTAGGCGACGTGAAAACTCGTCCACGACGGCTCGACGACGGCCACCGCAAGCGCTTGCGGCCCCTGCGCGACCGACAGGTGCGCGGTCGCCCCGACCTTCTCGGCCAGCTCGCGCAACACCGGCCCCGCGGCGTCCCGCAGCTGGGGCAGCACCTGCCCGGCCAGCCGGAGCAGGCCGACGCCGAGGCGGACCTTGGTGCCGTCCCGCCAGACCAGCCCGCGTTCCGACAGCGGCACGAGGAGCCGGTAGACGGCCGCGCGGCTGGCCCCGATGGCCACCGCCAGCTCGGAGATGGTCGCCGCGTCGCCCCCGGCATCGGCGACCGCCTGCAGCAGCGCCAAACCCCGGTCGAGCGTCAGCGACCCCTCCCGGCTGGTCACAGCAAGCCGAGTTCGCCCATGTCGGCGACCGGCTCGTCGAACGACGCGGCCGCGTACGACGCGAAGAGCGCCCGGACGGCCTTCGCGGCCTGCTCGGACAACGCGCGGGCCTCGTCGGCCAGCGCTTCGGCGTCCGTCGACTCCAGCGCGCCCCGGACGTCGCCGCCCGAAAGGCTGCGCGCGGAGGCCACGAGCAGGTTGAGGAAGCCGTGGTGCACGAAGCCGGTGTCGGGGTCGGCGTGCCGGACCGCGCGGTGCAGGCTGTTCGTCGCCTTGAACGACGCCCCGGTGGCCCCGCTGACGACGGCGAGGAAGTCCGCCACCTCGTCGACGCTGGGGAAGTTCTCGCCGGCCTGGCCGCCGCAGCGGATCTTCGGCCAGCTGCCGTGCTCGATCACCTTCCGCACGCCGTCCAGCCAGCCGACGCCGCGCCGCGGCTCGACCACGCGGATGACGTCCTCCGGGACGAACTCCGAGACGCGTTCCAGCCAGACCTCGTCGACGTCCGACGGCGCCGGCATCTCGACCATCCGGAGGGCGAGCAGCTCGCTGCGCGACTCGACGATGGAGATCGCCTTCGGCACGCCGCCCAGACCGGTGTCGATGATCAGCGAAAGCGGCAGGGGCTGCTTCGGCTTGATCTTGATCAGCTCGGTGATCAGCTCCGGCAGCCGGGACGCCTGGCAGAGGAAAACCCCCAGCACACCGGCGTGTTCGGACTCCCGGCTGGCGAAGTGCGCACGCAGCGCTTCGGGCATCGCGGAATCACCGGGCGGGAACAGCGCCGAGTCGTCGACGAGCCTCGCGAACAGGGGAGGGATTCCACGGGGGCCGGGGGGCGTGAGTTCCACAGCGCTTGACACGACTGACACGCTAGTAGCGTACGACATGAGGACAAAATCGTTCGCACAACGGACACATTTCGGAGGGGTGCCGATGCCTTACTACCGGCAAGTAGGCGAGATCCCGCACAAGCGGCACACCGCGTTCCGCAAGCCGGACGGCGGCCTCTACGCCGAGGAGCTGATGGGCGTCGAAGGCTTCTCCGCCGACTCGGCGCTGCTGTACCACCGCGGCCTGCCGACGGCGATCGTCGACGCCGTCGCGGTCGAGGAGGACCGCGGCCCGCTCACCCCGAACCTCCCCCTCAAGCCTCGCGCCTACCAGACGCGGGACCTCAAGTTCGGCGGCGACACCGACGCCGTGACCGACCGGCGCCGGCTGTTCGGCAACAACGACGTCACCATCGGGTTCGTCACCGCGACCGCGCCCAGCCCGCTCTACCGCAACGCGGCCGGCGACGAGCTCTTCTACGTCCAGGGCGGCTCCGCGACCGTCGAGACGATCTACGGCAGCCTCGAGGTCGGCGACGGCGACTACCTCGTGATCCCGACGTCGTGCACTTACCGCGTCGTCCCCCACGGCGAAGTCGGGCTCTTCGTCCTGGAGGCACGCGGGCACATCGGTCCGCCGAAGCGCTACCTCTCGGCGAAGGGCCAGTTCCTGGAGCACTCGCCGTACTGCGAGCGGGACATCCGGGGTCCGTCGCAGCCGCTGCTGGCCGACGGCGAAGACGTGGACGTCCTCGTCCGCCACCGCGCCGGGCTGACGCGCTACACGTACGCGACGCACCCCTTCGACGTCGTCGGCTGGGACGGCTGCCTCTACCCGTGGGCGTTCAACATCGACGACTTCGAGCCGATCACCGGCCGCGTGCACCAGCCGCCGCCGGTGCACCAGACGTTCGAGGGCCCGAACTTCGTCGTCTGCTCCTTCTGCCCGCGGAAGGTCGACTACCACGAGGACTCGATCCCGGTGCCGTACAACCACGCGAACGTCGACTCCGACGAGCTGATGTTCTACGTCCGCGGCAACTACGAGGCCCGGAAGGGGTCGGGGATCGGCATCGGCTCCCTTTCGCTGCACCCGTCCGGCTTCACGCACGGCCCGCAGCCGGGCGCGGCGGAGGCGTCGATCGGCGCGGAGTTCTTCGACGAGACCGCGGTCATGGTCGACACGTTCGCGCCGCTGGAGCTCGGCGAAGCCGCCGACGCGTCCGAAGACCCCGGCTACGCGTGGACGTGGTCGCGCCGCGGGCCCAAGGGATAGTCAAAATACCGTCCCCTCCCCGTTCCGTTGCCGGATAATGGAATTCCGCGGCATAACGGGGAGGATTCGATGATCAATTCCCAACCAGCACGGCGAAAGAGAAAGATCCTCCCGTTCGTGGCCGCGATCGTGGTCGCCGCCGGGCTGATCATCGGGATCCGGTACTGGACCAGTGGTCCGGACGGCAGCGCGGACGCCCCGAAGTGCACGGGCTCGGACGCGATCGCGCTCAACGTCGCGTCGTCCCCGGAAAAGGTCGGAATAGTCCAAGAAGCCGCGAAGGCCTACTCCGGACGGACCGTCGCCGGGCACTGCGTCGACGTGGTCGTGCGGTCGAAGTCGTCCGGCGTCGCCATGCAGGCGCTGGCGAACGGCTGGAACGAAGCCACCGACGGGCCGCGCCCGGACGTCTGGACGCCGGCCGCGAGCGGCTGGGTCAACCTGCTGCGCGTCAACGCGAAGGGCGACACGGCGTCGATCGTGCCGGAGGGCGCCCCGCCGTCGATCGCGAACTCGCCGCTGACCATCGCGATGCCGAAGCCGATGGCCGAGGCGCTGGGCTGGCCGGCCAAGCCGATCGGCTGGAAGGACCTGGCCGAGCTGGCCACCGACCCGGCGGGCTGGGCGAAGTACGGCCACCCGGAGTGGGGGAAGTTCCGGCTCGGCAAGACGAACCCGAACATCTCCACGGCGGGCCTGAACGCCACCATCGGCGCGTACTACGCGGCCACGGGCACGTCGTCGGACCTCACCGCGGCCGCGCTCGAGAAGCCCGAGGCCAAGCAGTTCGTCACGAACATCGAACAGGCGATCGTCCACTACGGCGACAACACGCTGACCTTCCTGACGAACCTGCAGAAGGCCGACGACCGCGGCGCGGCGCTGTCCTACATCTCGGCGGTGACCGTCGAGGAGAACTCCCTGATCGGCTACAACCAGGGCAACCCGACGACCGATCCGGCGAAGGCGGGCCAGCACGCACCCCCGAAGGTGCCGCTCGTGGGGATCTACCCGGCTGACGGGACGCTCAACTCCGACCACCCGTTCGTCACGCTGAACTGGGCCGACGCGACGCGCAAGCAGGTCGCCGCCGACTTCCTCGGCTACCTGCGCGGCCCGGAGACGCAGCAGAAGTTCGCCGACCTGGGCTTCCGGTCGTTCGACGGCAAGCCGGGCCCGCAGGCGACCACCGCGAACGGCGTCCAGCCGGACGCGAAGATCAGCTTCCTGCAACCGCCGTCGCCGAGCGTGCTCTCGAAGCTGCTGACCACGTGGACCGAGCTGCGCAAGAAGGCGAACGTGCTGCTGGTCGTGGACGTCTCGGGCTCGATGGGCGACGAGGTGAGCGGCACCGGCAAGAGCAAGATCGACCTGGCCAAGCAGGCCGCGATCGACGCGCTCGGCCAGTTCGTGCCCCGCGACCAGGTCGGGCTCTGGCAGTTCTCGACGCACCTCGACGGCGACAAGGACTACCAGGAGCTGGTGCCGGTCCAGGCGCTCGGCGCGAACGGCAAGGAGACGCTGGCGGCGCGGCTGGGCGGGCTCACGCCGCAGGCGGGCACCGGGCTGTACGACTCGTCGAAGGCCGCCTACGAGTACATGAAGGCGCACGTCGACCCGACGGCGATCAACGCGGTCGTGGTGCTGACCGACGGCCGCAACGAGGACCCCGGCGGCGTCGACCTGGACCACCTGCTCCCCGAGCTGCGGCCGGAAGGCAACGCGGAAACGGTCCGGCTGTTCACGATCGCCTACGGCTCGGACGCCGACCAGGGCGTGCTGAAGCAGATCGCCGAAGCGACCGAGGGATCGGAGTACGATTCGTCCAAACCGGACTCGATCAACCAGGTGTTCACCTCCGTGATCTCCAATTTCTGACATGAAGTTCGCCCGTGAGCTCGCCGAACCGTGGGGGCTGCTGCTGGCCGCCACGGCGGCGGGCGTGGCCTGGGCCGTCCAGCTGCCGGTGCTCGTCGCCGTCTTGATCGGGGTGGCGGTGCTGGCCGCGCGTGCGGGCGTGGCTTCGCTGGGACGCGAGGCTGCGCCGGAACGGCGTGAAGCGCGCGTGCTCGACGTCGCGCCCGGTTCGGCCGAGGCGAACTGGCTGCGGCGGGCCGAGGGCGCGGCCGACGGGTTCGCGTCGCTCAGCTCGTCGCTCGACGCCGGTCCGCTCGCCGACCGCGTCGCGGACATGGAGCCGGTCGTCCAGGAGACGCTGGCGACGCTCGAGCGGCTGGCCGGCCGCGCGTCGGCGACCGGGAAGGCCCTGTCCCGGGTCGACCTCGAGGCCGTCACGCGCGAACGGCGCCGGCTGGAGCAGTCGCTGACGTCGGCGCGCGAGGAGGTCCGCGGCGACCTCGAGCAGGCGCTGACGGCCGTCCAGGCCCAGGCGGACGTGCACGGGCGCCTTTCCGGCGCCCGGGACAAGCTGCTGGCGCAGCTGCAGTCGGGCGCGCTCGGGCTGGACAGCCTGGTGGCGAGGGTCGCGGAGCTGACCGCGGCGACGACGGACGTCGCGGTGGACACCGGCGCGATCCGGGAGCTGAGCGACCAGCTGGAGGGCATCCGGCAGGGCGTCCTGGAGACCGAGCAGGCGACGCGGAAGTCGCTGGGCTGACCGCGTGCTTGACCGGGTCGCCCGGTGGTGTGAACTTTCGTGCCATGAAGGCAGATCCGCGCTCGATCGCGCGCAGTCAGTGGGTCCTGGACGCGAAGGGGGTCGACGACGAGCCCGTGCCGCCGTCGGTGCTCGCCGAATGGCGGCGCTACCAGCGGTCCTCGTGGGCCGCGCGGCGCCGGCACTCCGTCGTCGAGGTCACGAGCCTGCTCGTGACGGCCACGATCCCCGCGCTCGCGGCGTTCGCCCTCGACGCGCGGCTCATCGCCGCGGTCGGGTCGCTCGCGGTGCTGATCAACGGGATCCGCGCGCTGGGCGGGTACAAGGAGAACTGGACCAGCCGGACCCGGGCGCGCTACGCGATCGAGAAGGAGATCGCGCTGTTCGCCGCCAAACACGGCCCGTACGCGACATCGGGCGCGGCGGCCGTCCTGGTGGAGACGGTCGAGGAGATCTGCGCGGGCGAGCGCGACGGCTGGGTCGCCCTGCGGCTGTCGTACGGCACGAACCGCGAGAACGCGACGACGCACTGAGGTCAGCTCGCCCAGCCGGGCTGCCACGCATCGTCCGCGCGCGGTGCTTCACGCAGGTCGTCGCGCAACGCGGCCAGGCCGGGGTGGGAGTTGTCGCGACGCCAGAGCAGCGAGTGCGGGTACACGGGAACCGGCTGCTCGATCGGCACTCGCCGCAGGTCGTGCTCCGCAGGCCACGACAGCCTGACGCCCGCTCCCACCAGGGTCGCGACCTCGGCCGACTCCGCGATCGTGTCCAGCACGACCTCGGTGCCGAAGTTCGGCCCGGCCATGTCGATCGAGAGGCCGAAAGCCGCCGCCAGCTCGGCGTAATACGCCTCCCACTCGGTGCCGGGCACGAGCCCGGGCATCCAGATCCGATGCCCCCGCACCTGCCACGGGGTGACCGCGGACTCGGTCGCCAACGGGTGCGCCGGTCCGCAGAGCAGCTGCAGCGGCTCGTCCAGCACCCGCATCGCCTCGACTTCGCCGGGCAAGGACGCGACCGCCCGGAACGAGGCGTCGATCGACCCCGCCAGCACCGCGGCCATGGCCGAACCGACGTCGAAGAGCGTGACGACCTCCAAGGCGACTTCCGGATGAGCTTCGTGGAACCGGTGCAGGAGCGACGCGGGGCCCAGCCGCCGGCCGATCACGTCGACGCGCAACGCCCTCCGGCCGGACTGCACGGACGCCACGGCCCGCGCTTCCGCCAGCAGGAGTTCGCGGGCGTGGGGCAGGAACACCGCACCGTCGCCGGTGAGCCGGACGCCGCGGGCCGTGCGGGTGAACAGGCGCACGGCCAGGGTCTTCTCCAGCGCGGCGATGCGCTTCGAGACGGCCTGCTGGGTGATCGCGAGATCGGCCGCGGCGTCCTGGAACCGGCCCGCCTCCGCGGCCGCGACGAAGGTGCGCACGGCATCGAGGTCCACGACGACCGACTCTAGGGTCACAACGCCGGGTTGTGACGCGCCGACGCGGCGGTTGTTTGCTCCCCGCGGCCGTTGCCCGCTTTGATCTCCGGGTGATGCGCAGGCGGCTCGGACGGCGGTTCAGGTGGCTGTGGACCGCTTACGCCGTGAGCGCGTTCGGGACCTGGCTCGGCTTCGGGGCCCTCCCGATGCTGGCCATCCTCGTGCTGCACGCCGGGCCCGCGGCCGTCTCCGCGCTCGCCGCCGTCGGACCGGCCGTCGGGGCGCTCGTGGCCGTGCCGCCGGGGCCGTGGGTCGACCGGCGCCCCAAGCGGCCGGTCATGGTGGCGATGGACCTCGTGCGGTTCGCCGCGCTCGTCAGCGTCCCGGCCCTCTACGCGCTCGGGGCCTTGGGTTTCACGCAGCTCCTCGTCGTTTCCGTGGTCGTCGCGGCGGCGGACATCACCTTCACCTCGGCGAGCGGCGCCTTCCTGAAGGGGCTCGTGCGGCCCGAAGACCTGCTCGTCGCGAACGGCCGCTTCGAGTCGACGAACTGGACGGCCACCGCGCTCGGCCCGCCGCTGGGCGGGGCCGCCTTCGCGCTCTTCGGGCCGGTGACGTCGGTGGCCGCCAACGCCGTCAGCTTCCTGCTCTCCGCGCTCGGGATCCGGGCGATCGGCGGGGACGAGCCGCGGCCGAAGCACACCAGCCGCCTGCGCGCGCGGGATCTGGCCGAAGGCTGGCGCACGATCCTGACGCACCCCGGACTCCGGCCGCTGTACTTCAACGTCCTGCTGTTCAACGGCCTGATCATGGCGACCGAGCCGCTGCTCGCCGTGCTGATGCTGAACCAGCTCGGGTTCACGCCGTGGCAGTACGGGCTCGCGTTCGCGGTGCCGTGCCTCGGCGGGCTCGCCGGTTCACGCCTGACACCCCGGCTCGTCGCGCGGTTCGGCAGGCACCCCGTTCTGCTGACGGCCGGTGCGGTCCGGGCGTGCTGGCTGCTCGCGCTGGCTTTCCTGCCGGGCGGCGCCGGCGGGCTCGCCTTCGTGATGCTGGTCGAGCTCGGCTTGATCGTCTCCTGCAGCGTGTTCAACCCCGTGCTCGCCACCTACCGGCTCGAGCAGCTGCCGGCGGACCGCGTCGCGAGCACGCTCTCGGCGTGGTCGGTCAGCACCAAGGCGTCGATCGCCACGCTGACCGCGCTCTGGGGTGTGCTCGCGAACTTCACCGGCCCGCGCGTCGCGATCGGTGCCGCCGGGGTTCTGGTGCTGGTGACGCCGGTGCTGCTGCCGCGCCGGGACCGGACGCCCGCTCAGCCCAGCCAGACCGTGCCGAGCACCGGGTAGCCCGGCACGCCCGTCTTCGCCGCGCCCGGCCTCGGCACGCCCGCGATCCACAGCCGGCCCGTCGCCGCGATGTTCGCGGCCATCGACGGGTCCGCCTTGGGCAGGCGGAAACCGACCACGGTCCCGTCGGCCAGCATCGTCAGGCCGCTCAGCCGCGCGGCGCCGCGGCGGCCCATCCGGACCGGGCCGTCGAGGACCGCCCGCAGCTCCGTCCAGTGGTCCGCCGGAAGCGGGCGGGAGTGGGCCCACGAGCGCGTCGCGGCCACGAGCGCGCTCAGCAGCGCGACGGCCGTGGCGGCCAGGGCAGCCCACTTCACGGCGGGGAAGTCGACCCGCACCCACAGCGCGAACCCGGCCAGGGCCAGCAGGAACGCCGCACCCACGCGCAGCTCGCGGGCGATCCGGCGGCGGTGCGCGGCCAGCACGGGGTCGAGCCGCGGCGACGCCGACCCGGCGAGCGGCGGCACGGCCACGGCACCCGGCGGCGGCGCGTCGAAGATCCGGGCGCGGCGGATCCGCACGAGCCCGGAGAAGCCGACGAACACCTTCGGGCCGCGGCCCAGCAGCCACACCCGCCGGTGCCCGGCCAGCAGCAGCCGGTACGCCTCGTCGAGCCGGACGCGCAGCCAGCGGCCGTCCGGCAGCCGCACCCCGACCACCCGGCCGGCGGCGACCAGGCCGTCGGCGGCGATGTCGACCTGGCGGAACGGCTCCCGCTTCAACCGCGTCTCGGGCACCCAGGCGTACGCGCGGTGGAGCCACCACGCCTCGGACGCCCCGGCCAGCGCGAGCGCGCCCACCGACAGCGCGACCCCAGCGCCGGTGAAGAACTGCGCGGCGGCGAACACCAGGAAGAACCACGACAGCAGCTGCTGGTTGGCGGCGTTCCGGCCGATCCGGTCGAGGTACTCGCCGAAGATCGGCAGGGCGCCCGACGGCATGGCCGGGTCGAGTTCGAACGCGGGCACGCGTTCGGGAACCGGGATGATCTGCACGCTGGCCCCCACCGAGTCGACACTGGTCACCGGCCTTTTCGGAAATTTGCACAGCGGCGTTACCGGATGCTCCGCTCAGCGGACCGGCGACGTGACCCGAACCGCAATCCGGCGACTACCGAGACCGACTGATTCAGGTTAGGCTCACCTAAGTAGGAGGTGAGCCGTGACCGAGGCACCGACATCCATCCGCCGCCCGCCGGCGCCGAACCCCGCCGAGCGCGCCAAGACGATCGCGACCCGCAACGGGCCGGCGTCGCTCATGCCGACGTGCGAACGCGCCGGTCTCGACAGCGAACGCGTCGTCCCGGTCCTGCACCACGTGCACCACAGCGGCAGCGTCAGCGTGCTGCTGCCCGACGACCACCCGATGGTCAACGCGGCGAAGCAGACCCAGCGCGGCGAGCTGGCCGTGATGGTCGAACTGGCCGACCAGGCACCCGTCGACCTGCGCGAACCGATCCGCGGCCTGCTGTGGATCACGGGCTGGCTGCGGCCGCTCTCCCCGGTTTCGGCCCGCGCGCGGGCGATCGCGATCGCGGAGTCGCGACCGGACGAACGGCTCCTCGACGTCGGTCACGGCGTCACCCTGCTGCGGCTCACCCCGGCGTCGCTCGTGCTCGCCGACGCCGAGGGCACGCATTCGCTGCGCCCGCACATGTTCAGCGCGGCGCCGCCCGACCCGTTCCACGACTACGAGGCCCAGTGGCTGCGGCACCTGGAGAGCGACCACTCCGACGTCGTCGACCAGCTGGCCAAGCACCTGCCGGCGGAGCTGCGCGGCGGCCGGATCCGCCCGCTCGGGCTGGACCGGTTCGGGCTGCGGCTGCGCGTCGAGTCCGACGCGGGCGACCACGACGTCCGGCTGGCGTTCTCGAAGTCCGTCGAAAGCCCGCCGCAGCTCGCGATGGAGCTGCGGCGGCTCGTCGGCTGCCCGTTCCTGCGGGGGACGTCAGGCTAGTTCGGCGGGGAAGCCGCCCTTGGCGATCGGGCCCCAGCTCTCGATCGTCACGCGGATGATGCTCTTGCCCTGCTTGACCATGGCTTCGCGGTATTCGTCCCAGTCCGGGTGTTCGCCGGAAATGGCGCGGAAGTACTCCACGAGTGGCTCGACGGACTCCGGGATGTCCAGCACCTCGGCGGTCCCGTTGAGCTGGACCCACCGGTCGTTCCACTCGTCGGAGAGGATGCAGGCCGAGACCTTCGGGTTGCGCTTGACGTTCACGACCTTGGCGCGCTTGGGGTAGGTCGAGATGACCAGCCTGCCCTCGGCGTCGACGCCGCAGGTGACCGGCGAGAGCTGCGGGCTCCCGTCGGCCTTCGTGGCCATCAGGATCGCGCGGTGGCGGGTGGACAGGAACTCGACGAGCGCGGCGCGGTCGACGGTTTCGTTGGTGGCGATGCTCCTCGGCATACCCCGAAGGTAGCGTGCGCACATGACGTTCACCGCGCGATCGTGGCTGGCCCCGGCCCGGCCGGAGTTCCCCGGCGCGATCGAGGACCCGGCCGAACGCCGGGCGGTCAAGATCGAGCTGCTGATCGTCTTCGGCATCACGCTCGGCCTCTCCGGCGTACGCAGCCTGCTGTCCCTTGTGGACTCGCTGCTGCAGCCGACGCCGCTGGCCCAGCAGCAGGTCCAGCTCAACGTCCCGCAAGCCGCGGCGAGCCTGATCGACCTGCTCAAGCAGCTGCTCTCGGCCGCCCAGCTGGTCGGCTGGGGCGCGCTCGGGCTGTACTTCCTGTGGCGCGCCGGGATCAAGATGGCCCAGGTCGGACTGGACCGCCGGTCTCCCGGCCGCGACACGCTGCTGACGCTCGGGCTGGCCGCGCTGATCGGGATCCCCGGCCTCGGGCTGTACTTCCTCTCCTACCACCTGGGCTTCAGCCTAGCGGTGCAACCGTCCACTTTGGGCGACACGTGGTGGCGGCCGATCACGCTGACGCTCTCGGCGTTCGGCAACGCCTTCGCCGAAGAGGTGCTCGTCATCGGCTACCTGCTGACGCGGCTGCGGCAGCTCGGCGTCCGGGAGAACACCGCCGTGTTCGGCGCCGCCGTGCTGCGCGGGTCGTACCACCTGTACCAGGGCTTCGGCGGGTTCGTCGGCAACTTCGTCATGGGCCTGGTGTTCGGGCGGCTGTGGCAGAAGACGAACCGGCTGTGGCCGCTCGTCGCCGCGCACACGCTCTTCGACTTCGTGTCGTTCGTCGGATACGCCCTGCTGAAGGGGCACGTTTCCTGGTTGCCCTGACTAAGCTCGGGGGGTGATCGACGAAACGACACCTCCCCGGGTGGACAGCGAAGTCGGACCCCTGCGCGCGGTGCTGCTGCACCGGCCCGGCAACGAGCTCAAGAGGCTGACGCCCCGCAACAACGACCAGCTCCTGTTCGACTCGATCCCGTGGGTCGACCGGGCCCAGGCCGAGCACGACGCGTTCGCCGAGGTGCTGCGCAGCCGCGGCGTCGAGGTGCTGCTGCTGGCCGACGCCCTCCGGACGGCGCTGGAGGACGACCGCGCCCACGCGGCCGGCGTGCACGCGGCGGTCGACGACCGGCGCCTCGGCGGCGACCTCGCCGACTCGCTGCGGTCGCACCTTTCCGGCGTCCCCGCCGCCGGCCTCGCCGAGGTGCTGATGGCCGGGATGACGTTCGAGGAGCTGCCGTCGGCCGAGGGCGCGTCGCTGGTGCGGATGATGAACCACCCGCACGACTTCGCCGTCGACCCGCTGCCGAACCTGCTGTTCACGCGCGATTCGTCGGCGTGGATCGCCGACCGGGTGGCGATTTCGTCGTTGACCATGCCCGCGCGCCGTCGCGAGACGGCGGTGCTGGACCTGATCTACGCCTACCACCCGTACTTCCGGCACGCCGCCCGCGCGTACGGCGCGCATTCCGCGCCGATCGAAGGCGGTGACGTGATGCTGCTGGCGCCGGGCGTGCTCGCCATCGGCGTCGGCGAGCGCACAACCGCGGCCGGCGCGGAGTCGCTCGCGCGGTCGGTGTTCGCCGACGGCATCGCACACACCGTGCTGGCGGTGCCGATCGAGCAGTCCCGCGCGACCATGCACCTGGACACGGTGTGCACGATGGTCGCCGCCGACGCCGTGGTGATGTACCCGCTGGCCCGCGACTCGCTGACGGCGTTCACCATCCGCCCGACCGGCGACGGCGGCGTGAAGGTGGCGGGCCCGGCCCCGTTCCTGGTGGCCGCGGCGGAGGCCATGGAAATCGACCGGCTGCGCGTCATCGACACCGGGCTCGACCCGGTGACGGCCGAGCGCGAGCAGTGGGACGACGGCAACAACACGCTCGCGCTGGCGCCCGGCGTGGTCGTCGGCTACGAGCGGAACGTCGAGACGAACGAACGGCTGGAGGCGGCCGGTATCGAGGTGCTGCCGATCGCGGGCTCGGAGCTGGGTTCCGGCCGGGGTGGCCCGCGGTGCATGTCCTGCCCGATCCGCCGGGAGCCGCTGCAATAAAATGAAGTAAGCCTTCCCTAAATGGTTACGACAATTTAGGGAAGGCTTACTTAAATTAGGTACGTCTTCTTTAGGAATGGTAACCCTAATAGGGGCCAGATCACCAGCCCGAAGTGGCATCGAGCCGAATCTTGATCTATTCTGATTCACATGGCCCTCACCAAGAAGAAAGAACCGCGCTCGAAGTTCTACGAGCTGCTGCAGGCGCAGATCCACAACGAGTTCAACGCATCGCAGCAGTACATCGCGCTCGCGGTGTGGTTCGACGCCGAGGACCTGCCGCAGCTGGCGAAGCACTTCTACAAGCAGTCCGTCGAAGAGCGCAACCACGCGATGGCGCTCGTGCAGTACATGCTCGACCGAGACCACCACGTCGAAATCCCGGGCACGGGTGAAGTGCGCAACGACTTCTCCGGCGTCACCGAGGTCATCGAGCTCGCGCTCGAGCAGGAGAAGGAAGTCGCGGCCGACATCTCCGCGATGGCCAAGGCCGCCCGCGCCGAAGAGGACTACATCAGCGAGCAGTTCACGCAATGGTTCCTCAAGGAGCAGGTCGAGGAGATCTCGCAGATGAACACGCTGCTGAACGTCGTCAAGCGCGCGAACGGCAACCTGTTCGAGGTCGAGAACCACCTGCACCGCGAGTCCGTCGGCGATGGCGGCACGGATGCGCAGATGCCGCCGGTGGCCGGCGGAGCGCTGTAACCCCAAGACGCCGAAAACCCGGGCTCTCCCCCTGTGGACAGCCCGGGTTTTCGCATGTCGCCGGCGTTTTCAGCCGGCGCAGTCCTGGTTGACGCTCGCGAGGCTGGTCTGCACGACCGCGGAGTCGTCGAGCCGGAAGTGGTATTCGGCGGCGGCAGTGGCGGGGGCGACGACGCCACCCGACTCGTCCTTCGCCGCGGGGTAGACCGCGAGCACCTGGTCCCTGGTCGACCCGGCGCCGATGCCCTCGGCGGTGTGCGCCGACTGGTCGGGGGTGACGACGGTGAGCCCGGCCGCTTTCGAGACCACCACGGTCGCGCCGGACGGCACCCCGCTGCCCCGCGCGGTGTAGACGGTGCAGCTCCCGCCCGTCTGCGCGTCGCTGAGCGTGACGCCCTGCGCGGCGATCTGGGTCTCGGACATGCCGAGCTTGAGGCTGCCGAAGCCGTCCGGGGCGAGCAGCGGCCCGCTCAGCACGACCGGGAGCTTCGACGTCGGCTGGGCCGAAGGTGGCCGCGAAGCCTTCGACGGCTGCGTGGCCGGAGGCGCGGAAGCCTCGATGTCCTGCGTGCTCGTCGGACCTGCGTCCGACGGTTGTGGCTGCCGCCCGGCCGTGAGGTTCTCCGGCGGCTTGACGCTGATCGACGAGCCGCCCGCGGACATCACCGCGGTGCCGTCCTCGCCGTGGAGGCTGACCATGGTGAGCCCGCCCGAAACGGCCACGACGGCCGCCGCGACACCCGTCGCGGCGAGCACGCCGTGCCGGCGACGGCGGCGGCGCCGTGCCCCGGCGACGATGACCGTGCCGGCGTCCGGCGGCGGTGGCGGTAAGTCCAGGCGCTCGTCGGCGAACAGCGCGCGCAGGCGCTGCTCCAGCTCGTCCTCGGAGATGTTCAACCCGCGTCACTCCCTTCGCCCTGGATGTCGGCCGCGGTCAGCTTCATCCGCAGCGACGTGATCGCCTTGCTGGCCTGGCTCTTCACGGTGCCCTGCGTGACGCCGAGGGCGCTCGCGATCTCCGCTTCCGACAGACCCTCGTAGTAACGCAGGACCATCACGGCCCGTTGTCTCGGCGGCAGCGTTCGTAACGCACGCCACAGCGGCTCGTGCTCGAACGGGTCGTCCGGCACGTGCGGACTGGTGTCCGGCAGATCGGCCACGAGGTTCTCGCGACGCGTCCGCCGCCAGCGGCTGACGTGCGCGTTCGCCATCGACCGCCGGACGTAGGCGAGCGGGTCGCCGGTCTTTTCGTGCACGTACGCCCAGCGCGAACCGATCTTTTCGAGGACGGTCTGCACCAGGTCCGCCGCGTCGTGCGGGTTGCCGGTGAGCGCGTGCCCGTACCGCAGCAACCCCGGCAGGGTGGCCTGCACGAAGTCACCGAAGTCGGTGAACTCGCCCGGCAACGTCGCGGCCCTCCCTCGGCCTGCGCTGGTCACCCAGGTATCTCCCCCGGTGAAGACGGGTGCCGCAGCGGTCACCGTATCGCCTCCCATCGGGTTCGAGCCGCTTTCCTCCCCAACACGCATCACAGCCCCCTCAGGTTGCCCGCGTTCCCGCCTGACTTCGGGCGGGTCGAACTGCCCACGTCAGCGGTGCGCGAGCGCGTCGGGCAGCCGGAAACCGGCACCGTCCACCTCGCCGAACGCGTGCACACCGACCACCGCCGAGCGCGGAATCGGGCCGTACACGTGCGGGAACCAAACCCCGGCCGGATGCGGCGGCTCGCCGTCTTCCCAGCGGACGGGGACCCCCAGTTTTCCCGGGTCGATCTCGAGCAGCACCAGATCGGTGCGGCCCCGGTAGAGCGCGTTGGCCGGCAGGTGCGCCGTGCCGAAGTCGGAGCAGTGGACGAACCCGACGTCCCCGAGTGAAGGAGGCCGGTACTCGCCACCTTCGCCCACTTCGGCCCAGTCGGCCGCCCCGCAGATATGGAGTATCACGCGGAGAATCGTCCCACCACAGCGATTCGGCGGCGGTGTCTCGTGCGCCACATAACGCCTGGTTGAACGCTCATCGAGCAGTTTCCGGTCACCGGAACGCGCGAACGGTCCGGTGCTTTCCGACGACGTCTCGGCGGCTGCCGGACCGCCTCGGGCACGCCGCTTGCGGGCTACCGCCGACGACCCATCCGAGCTCCGCGGCCGGACGGTGGCCGTCCCGAAGGGCTGCTCGGCGGGCGCGGCCTGCTGGGGCCTTCCGGCGGGCCGCGCCCGGTGGGTCAGCGCAGGGTGAGCTGGCGGCCGATGAGGCCGTCGCGAGCGCGGCGCTCGGCGGCGTTCAGGGGTTCCGTGTCGAGGGACTTGAGGGCCGACTCGAGGCGGCCGCCCAGGGCGTCCTTCGCTTCGGCCCACTCGCGGGCGTGGGCCTCGGGGTCGAGGTCCCAGACCGGGACCAGCAGGCCGTGCGCCCGGAACGAACCGGCGTAGCGCGAGCCCTCGCCGAGGCCGAGCTCGCCCGCCGCGGACAGCCGGGCGAGGGCCTGGAGCAGCAGGTTCTCCGGCTCCGGGCGGACCCAGCGCAGGTGCGCCTTTTCGCCCGCGAGGACCCAGTAGGCGCCGTGTCCGAGGCGTTCGGTCGGCATGATCGCCGCGTTCGCGCGCTCGAGGGAGACCGCGACGTCGCCGGTGGCGTCCGCGTCCTCCGGGAGCCACCAGGCGAAGTCCTTGTGCAGCGTGACGTCGAGTTCGGCGCCCGGGCTCAGCAGGTCCTGGAGGCGGGCGTGCTCGTCGGCCTCCGGCGGGGTCGTCGTGTCCGGCACGCCGAGGACGTCGCCCTCCTTGGCGTCCAGCAGCCACTTCAGCGAACGGCCCAGGTCCCGGCTGATGTCGGACGAGCGCGTCTGCACCTGCAGGCCGAGGTAGCGCTCGCCATCCGAGCGGACGAACGCGGCCGCGGCCATCGGCAGCACCGTGCCGAGAGTGACGTCCCCGCCGTCGGCGAGGGTCAGCTTGGCCGTCGCGGACGGCACGAACTCGCGCAGCGCGATCAGCTCGGGCTCCGCCGCCAGTCCTTCGAACGGCTGGCCGACGAAGACGTCGCGCACCTTCGGCTTGCGGTCCGACGCCTGCTTGGGACCCTTCTTGCGCGCGCCCTTGCCCACTGCTGCCTCCTCTGGCTCGGCTTGAGACGCTATCGAAGGGTTAGTCTCGCGACGTGTTCGACCCCCGCGATCCCGCGTTCCTGGAAGACCCGTACCCGGCGTTCGCCGAGCTCCGTTCCCAGGGCGACGTCCACCACCACGACGAGCTCGGCTTGGCCGTCGCCGTCTCGCACGCCGCGTCTTCGGCCGTCCTGCGCCACCGCGGCCTGGGCCGGATCTGGCAGGACGCCCAGCCGCTCGAACGGTTCGCGTCGTTCAACCTGCTGCACCGCAACTCCCTGCTGGAGAACGAGCCGCCGGCGCACACCCGCCTGCGCCGCCTGATCGCGGGCGCCTTCGGCCGCGGCCACGTGCAGCGCCTGCGTCCGATGGTCGCGAAGCTCGCCGACCGGATGGTCGACGACCTCGCGGCCGCGATCGCCGCCGACGGCAGCGCGGACCTGCTGGCGCACCTCGCCCAGCCGCTGCCGGTCGCCGTGATCGCCGAGCTGCTGGGCGTGCCCGGCACCGACGGCCCGCGGATGGTCGAACTGTCCAACGCCATCGTCAAGATGTACGAGTACGGCCTGCCCGAGGAGGGCCGCGACGCCGCCGAGCTGGCGGCCGCCGAGTTCGTCGAGTACGTCCGGTCGGTGGCCTCGACCCGCGCCGAGTCGCCCGGGGACGACATCATCAGCGACCTGCTGCGCAGCGAGCTGACCCCGGACGAGCTGGTCGCGACCGCGGTGCTGCTGCTGATGGCCGGCCACGAGGCAACGGTGAACGTGCTCGGCAACGGCATCACGGCCCTGCTCACCCACCGGGACCAGTGGGAACGGCTCCTGGTGACTCCTTCCTTGCTGGATTCGTGCGTCGAAGAACTGATCCGGTTCGACGCGCCGCTGCAGCTGTTCGAGCGGACGGCGACCGAGGACGTGTCGATCTGCGGGTATGTCGTCTCGGAGGGGCAGAAGATCGGCGCGCTGCTGGGTGCCGCCGCCCGCGATCCGAGGGTGTTCGACGCGCCGGACACCCTCGACATCGGACGGACTCCGAACGCGCACCTCGGGTTCGGCCTGGGGATTCACTACTGCGTGGGCGCTCCTCTCGCTCGGGTGGAGATCGCCGCCGCGTTGAGCGCGCTGGCGGCGAAGCTGCCGGGTCTGCGGCTCGCCGAGACTCCGCGGCGACGGCCGGAGTTCGTCATCCGCGGGCTGCGGGAGCTGCGGGCCACCACGTAAGCCGGATCCGGCGTGAGCCGAGCCCGAACTCGCGTGATTGGACGGGCATCTCGCGTGATTGGGGAGGCATCACGCGTGATTGGGGAGGCATCACGCGTGATTGGGGGGGGCGACACGGTGGGTCATGGGGTTACTCCGGCGAACAGGTCGGTTTCCAGGTCTGGGCCTGGGGCCGGGTGGGCTCGGTGGTAGTCCTCGTGGGGCCAGACTTCGCGTTCGATGTCGCGGGAGTGGGCGAAGAACGGGTGGGCCGGGTCGACCTGGGTCGCGTGGGCCAGGAGGGCGCGGTCGCGGGTGCCGAAGTACTCCTCGCAGCGGATCTTCGTGGTGGTCGTCAGGGTGTCGGGTGGGAGCTCGGCGAGGACGTCGGCCATGGAGGACTCGAGGCCGGCGGCCAGGGTCGCGTCGTGCAGGGCTTTGAACCAGGCCCGGCTCAGAGTTGCCTGGTAGTACAGCTTTTGAACCCGCCAGGGTTCGCCGGTTCCCGGGTAGCGGGCCGGGTCGGCCGCCGCCTCGAAGGCTTCGAGCGTGACCTCGTGGGTGCGGATGTGGTCCGGGTGGGGGTAGCCGCCCGTTTCGTCATACGTGATCACGACGTGCGGGCGGAACTCGCGGATCAGCGCCACCAGCGGAGCGGCCGCTTCGGACAGCGGGAGCGTGGCGAAGGAGCCCTCGGGCAGTGGCTCGCTCATGCCCGAGTCGGCCATGCCGAGGAAGAGCTGGCGGACGCCCAGGATCCGGGCCGCCGCGGCCATCTCGCGGCGACGGATCGCCGGCAGGTCGGCGAGGGTTTCGGGGGTGTCCAGGGCCGGGTTCAGGATGTCGCCGCGCTCGCCGCCGGTGCAGGTGGCGACCAGGACGTCGACGCCTTCGGCCGCGTAGCGGGCGAGCGTGGCCGCGCCCTTGCTGGACTCGTCGTCGGGGTGGGCGTGGACGCTCAGCAGGCGGAGGGTCACCGGGTGCTCCTCGGGGGGTAGAAGGCTGCGGGAATCAGGGTCAATGCGGATATCGCGAGTGCCCACGTGAACGTCATGCCGAAGGCGCTGGGGCCCGCCGCCTTCGTGAGTTCACTGTGGAGGATCGCGGCCAGCAGGGCCGTGCCCAGCGAGCCGCCGATCCGGTTGATCACGTTGAACGCGCTCGCCGCCCGCGGGATGCGGGACCGCTCCAGCGAGCCGTACAGCGTGGTCATGCCCGGGGCGGTCGCCGCGCCGAGCCCGGCGCCGCGGACGACCAGGGACAAGGTCAGCAGGACGCCGCTCGGTGCCGAACCGAGCTGGGTGAACGCGATGATGCCCAGCAGGGACAGGCCGATCCCGGCCAGCATCATCCGGCGGGCGCCGAACCGGGCCAGGAGCCGGCCGCCCGCCAGCATGACCGCCGCCGAGCCGACGGCCTGCGGAGCGAGCAACAGCCCGGCTTCCAACGCGCTCGCGTGCGAAACCTGTTGGTAGTACAGGGGAAGCAGCAACATCGAGCTGTACTGTGACGCACCCAGCAGGAACGTGCTCACGCTGGCGACCGTGAAACCCTTGTCGCGGAACAACTTCAGGTCGAGGACCGCCGACGGCGCCCGGGCCGCGTGGACGCCGTACGCGACCAGCAGGACAGCCCCAGCCAGCCAAGCGACGACCACACCTTCGGCCAAGCCGTAGACGAACACGCCCAGCCCCGGCGAAAGCAGGAGGATCCCACGGACGTCGAGCGGTGCGCGGACGCCGCCGGGCGACGGCGCCGGGAGCAACCGCCGTGCGAAGACGAACGTCGCCACGCCCAACGGGACGACGCCGAAGAACATCCACCGCCAGCCGAGGCCGGCCACCAGGACACCGCCGAGCATCGGGCCGAGCACCGGCGCCACCGTGGCCGGCAGCGTGATCACGCCGATCATGCGGCCCAGCGCCGGGCCCGCCTCCTGCGCGAACAAGGCCTGCCCGACCGGCTGCATCAGCCCGCCGCCCAGGCCGTGCAGCACCCGGAACGCGATCAGTGCCGGCGCCGACCAGGCGAACCCGCACAACAGCGTGCCGGCCGTGAAGACCGCCACCGCCGCCAGCCACACCGCGCGGCCGCCGAAGCGATCGGTCAGCCAGCCCGACAACGGGATCGCCGCCGACGCGGCCAGCAGGTACGCGCTGGCCACCCACTGCACCGTCGGCAGCGGACTGCCCAGGTCACGGGCGATCGAGCCGATCCCGACGGTGACGATCGTCGCGTCGAGGATCGACAGCACCGCGCCCATGATCAGGACGCCGCCGAGCTTCCACAACGCCGCGTCGGGACGGATCGCCGTCGTCATGCCCTCCCCCGTTCATTAGGTCGAACCTCAGATTAGGTCCAACCCATTGATTAGGTCAAGCACAAACTTGGGTCCGACCCAGTAGAGTGACGTCCATGAGTGAGGGACTCCGGGCCCAGAAGAAGCACGAGACCAGGAAGAACATCTCCGACGTCGCGACGAAGCTGTTCATCCGCGAGGGCTTCGAGGACGTGACGATCGCGGACATCGCGGCCGCGGCGCGGGTCGCCAAGATGACCGTGACGAACCACTTCCCGCGCAAGGAGGACCTGGTCTTCGACATCCGCGCGGACTTCGCGGCCTGGCCCGCGAACCTGATCCACGACAGCGTCTTCCACGACACCCGCGAGCTCTACTTCGAAGCGCTGGGCGCCGAGCACGCGCTGGTCGGGTTCTCCGGCCAGGGGTTCGCGCGCATGATCAAGGACAGCCCCGTCCTGACGAACGCGCTGCACGAAATGCACCGCGAGCGCGAGGCAGCGTTGACGCACCTCCTCATCCGGCGCCATCCGGAGCAGGGCCTCGAGCCGGTCCTCGCCGCCGCCCACCTCGCGACGGTGCTGCGCGTGCTCTTCCAGGAGGTCTTCGACCGGACGCTCGAGAACGAGAAGCAGATCTCCGACGCGGTGTGGCCCGCCGCGGAACAGGCCTTCGACCAGCTGGAACCGGTCTTCGGCAGTTACTAACGGGCGGCTCCGGACGGCCGCGCGGTGCGCAGCTCGGGCTCCGGGGCACCCGCCACCTTGAGGACGCGCATCGAGCGCACGGCGCGAGCGTCGGACGGCGCCAGCAAAGCCGAGAACCGCCGCACGACCAGGGCGGTCACCACCGCCAGCAGCGCCGCCGACAGGTCGGTCAGCGCGACGAGGACGACGCTGTCGGCCATCGCCTGCACGTCGTCGCGGAAGCGCCAGACGATCGTGACGCCGAGCAGGATCCAGTTCAGCAGCCAGGCGCCCCACCACACGAGGACCTGGCGCGACGGCTTCGGCCGGACGTCGCGCGGGCGACCCAGCACCGCGTGCTCCAGCTCGCCGACGATCGACAGGGCCATCGGCAGGTTCGCGATCGGCACGAGGACGCCGACCAGCACCTGCCAGAGCGGCCGCGGCGGGTCGTCGCCCGAGACGTCCGCGGCGGCCCGGCGCGCGACCAGCAGCCACCAGACCGACAGCCCGGCGGGCAGCAGCGCGAGGATCGAGGCCAGCAGGCCGGCGGTGAGCACGAAGCCGTCGGAGAACGCGACGACCGAGCGGTTCAGCGCGGACTCCCGGCCCTGGACGAGCAGCACGTACCGCCAGATCTCGGCGCCGGCGGCCACGACGGCGAGGACGGCGAACGCGAAGAGGATGCCGAGCAGGCTCCGGCTGAGCACCGGCACGCGGTCGATCGGGCGGACTTCGTCCGACGCCGTGCCGGGCACGGACGTCGGGCGGCGCCAGACCAGGTTCGGGAAGCCCCAGCGCGGTGGCACCGGGTACGACGGCGGTCCGAGGTACCGCTCGGGCGGCGTCACCCGGCGGCGCGGCCACGCGCCCGGGGGCGGGGTCGCGACCCAGCGCAGCTTCGGCCGGTGCAGGGGACGGCGGTGGTACGGGTACGGCTCCGGCTGGGCGGCCAGCGCCTGGCCCTGCAGCTGCTGGGCGTTCGGCGGCGGCACCTGGCGCGGCCAGTACCCAGGAGGCGGACCCGGCTGCAAGGCTAGATCACTTCGGGGTCGATGCCGGGGTGCTCGCCGACCATCGGCCGGCCTTCACGCTGCCACGCGCCCATGCCGCCGGCGACGTTCACCGCGTCCCAGCCGCTCTGGTTCAGCCACGCCGTCGCGCGCGCGGACCGGCCGCCGCTGCGGCAGATCACGTGGATCGGCTGGTCGTCGGGCAGGTCGGTCAGCTCGCCGACGCGGGCGGGCAGCTCCCCCATCGGGATGTGCACGGCGCCGGGCGCGTGCCCGGCGGCCCACTCGTCGTCTTCGCGGACGTCGAGCAGGACGAGGCCGTCCTTGGGCAGGTCGCGGACCTCGGCGGTCGGCAGTTCAGCAGGGCTCACCACGGTCTCCATGCTGCCATGCGAGGGCGTTGCCCGCGCGTGAGGTGGGATCGGCCGGGCATCACGTGTGATTGGGGAGGCATCACGTGTGATTGGGGAGGCATCACGCGTGATTGAAGGGGCGACACGGCGAGGGGCCCTCCCGTGCGGGAGGGCCCTTCGCGGACCGCTAGTGCGTGACGGCTTTTTCGGCGCCCGCGCCGGTCAGCGCGCGGACCTCCATCTCCGCGTACTTCGCGTTGTTGCGTTCCTTCGACAGGACCGTGCCGAGCCAGCCGAGCAGGAACGCGGCCGGGATCGAGACCAGGCCCGGGTTGTCGAGCGGGAACCAGTGGAAGTCGACGCCCTGGATCATCGACGCGCTCTTGCCCGTCTTCGGGTCGACCGGCTTGCCGGAGACCGCCGGCGAGAACACGATCAGCACGATCGTGACGACCAGGCCGCCGTAGATCGACCACAGCGCGCCCTGGGTGTTGAACCGCTTCCAGAACAGCGAGTAGAGGATCGTCGGCAGGTTCGCCGACGCCGCCACCGCGAAGGCGAGCGCGACCAGGAACGCCACGTTCTGGGACTTCGCCAGGATGCCGCCCGCGATGGCCAGCGCCCCGATCACCAGCGCCGTGATCCGGGCGACCCGGACCTCGCCGCCGGTGGAGATCTGGCCCTTCTTGATCACGTTCGCGTACACGTCGTGCGCGAAGGACGCCGACGCCGTGATCGTCAGGCCCGCCACCACCGCGAGGATCGTCGCGAAGGCGACCGCGGAGATGAACCCGAGCAGCACCGGGCCACCGAGCTCCAAAGCCAGCAGGGGCGCGGCCGAGTTCGTCGTGCCCGGGGCCTTCGCGATCTTTTCCGGCCCGACGATCGCGCCCGCGCCGTAGCCGAGCACCAGCGTGAACAGGTAGAACACGCCGATCAGCACGATCGCCCAGACCACCGAGCGACGCGCGTCGCGCGCGGTCGGCACGGTGTAGAAGCGCATCAGGACGTGCGGCAGGCCCGCGGTGCCGAGGACGAGCGCGATGCCCAGCGACAGGAAGTCGAGCTTCGTCGTGCCCGTCTTGCCGTACTGCTTGCCCGGGTCGAGCAGCGCCGCGCCGCCCTTGCCGCCCTTGTCGACGGCGGCCTGGAACAGGTCGGACAGGCTGAAGCCGTACTTGCCGAGCACCCACAGCGTCATCGCGAACGCGCCGACGATCAGCAGCGCGGCCTTGATGATCTGCACCCAGGTGGTGCCCTTCATGCCGCCGATCAGCACGTACAGGATCATGATCACGCCGACGACGGCGATCACCAGGTCCTGGCCCGCCTCCCCGGAAATGCCGAGCAGCAGGTTGACCAGACCACCGGCGCCCGCCATCTGCGCGAGCAGGTAGAAGAACGAAACGGCCAGCGTCGAAATCGCGGCCGCCGCGCGCACCGGCGTCTGCTTCATGCGGAACGCCAGGACGTCGCCCATCGTGAACTTGCCGGTGTTGCGCAGCAGTTCCGCGACGAGCAGCAGCGCGACGAGCCACGCGACCAGGAAGCCGATCGAATAGAGGAAGCCGTCGTAGCCGTTGACGGCGATCGCGCCGGCGATGCCGAGGAACGACGCCGCCGAAAGGTAGTCGCCGGAAATCGCGATGCCGTTCTGCGGGCCGGTGAACGCGCGGCCGGCGGCGTAGTAGTCCGACGCCGTCTTCGTGTTGCGGCTGGCCCGGAACACGATCACCAGCGTGATCGCGACGAAGACCAGGAAGATGATGATGTTGAGGGTGGAGTTGCTGCCTTCCACGCCCGCGGCGAGGCTCATTTGCCGGGCTCCCCTTCGATCTGCGCGCGGATCTCGTCGGCGACCGGGTCGAGCTTCCGGTTGGCGTAGCGCACGTACAGCCCGGTGATGACGAACGTCGACACGAACTGCAGCAGGCCGAAGACCAGGCCGACGGTGATGTTGCCGAACAGCTTCGTGCTCATGAACCCGTGCGCGTAGTCGGCCAGGATGACGTACAGCAGGTACCAGAGCAGGAACAGCGCCGTCATCGGGAACACGAACACCCGCAATCGCCGGCGCAGGTTCGTGAATTCGGGACTCCCCTGGATCCTCTCCCAGTCGGTCTGCGGCTCCGCGCCACCGACGTCTTGTTCGGTGCTGCTCACAGCGGATCTCCACCTTCCCGTTCTCGTACTGGCCGTACTGTTTGAAGCCAACGGACCGTAAAGAGTTAACGGCGTAGTTGGTAAGCCCCCAATCGGGCGCTTGACGATCAGTAGAAAACCACCAGCAGATTCGCGAGCGATGTCCGTTTAGCAGACCGAAACTCACTCGATCAGGTAAGGAATTTCTGACGGACCGTCACTTCCGGTGGCGGCCTCGGCCGGCCATCCGCGTCTTTTCCTCGGCCTGCCCGAACCGCGCGACCGCCCGGTCCCGCATGAACCCGAGCGGGTCCGGCGCGTGCAGCCGCAACATGATGTCGTGGACGTGGTCCGGGCGCCCGTAGCCGGTCACCCGGCTGACCAGGTACGTCGTGACGAACGCGGCTGGCACGGTGATCAGGGCGGGCTGGGTGACGAACCACGGCGCCCAGCCGCCGGTGTAGCCGCTCACGATGTTGGTCACCAGCGCGGCCAGCACCAGGCCGCCGCCGACGAACATGCCGGCCAGCGCACCCGGCCAGGACAGCTTCCGCCACCAGATGCCGAGCACCAGCAACGGGCTGAACGTCGACGCGGCGAGCGCGAACGTCAGCCCGATCGACAGCGAGATGTCCTCGGGCCGCAGCGCGACCGCCAGCGCGATGGGCAGCAGCGCGACCAGCAGCGTCGCGACGCGGAAGTCGCGCACCCGCCCGGGCAGCAGGTCGGTCGACACCACCCCGGCGACGCTCACCAGCAGCCCGGACGTGCTGGAGAGGAACGCCGCGAACGCGCCGGCGGCGGTGACCGCGCCGAGGATCTGCCCGCCGACCCCCGGCAGCATCGCCGAGGGCAACCGCAGGATCGCCGCGTCCGTCTTGCCGGTGACCAGCAGCTCAGGGACGTACATCCGGGACAGCGCGCCCAGCAGCGTCGGGAACAGGTAGAACAGGCCGAGCAGCAGCAGGACGTGCACGGTGGTGCGGCGCGCGGCCTTGCCGTCGGGGTTGGTGTAGAAGCGGACCAGCACGTGCGGCAGGCCCATCGTGCCGAGGAACGTCGCGAACATCAGCGAGTACGTCTGCAGCAGGTCGGTGAGGCTGCCCGACGCCGGGTGCAGCCAGTTCGCGTTGTCGGCGCTCGCGTCGCTGACCACCGGGACGGGCGTGCCGGCCAGGAACTTCAGCTTCGTGCCTTCGGACACCTGGTGCGGCGCCAGCGGGGTCCAGTGCGTCGGCCCGGCCGCCGGACCGTTGTCGGTGCGGCCGTACGCGTAGAGGAAGGTGTCCGAAGTGACGTGCAGGGTGACGTCGGTCTGGACGTCCACTGTGGTGTCGCTGGTGAACACCGGCGGCGCGGCCGCGCCGAGCGGGCGGAAGCCGTCCGGGCCGCCGCCGGCGAAGAAGACCATGCACAGCACGAACGCGGGCACCGAGATCGCGAACAGCTTGAGCCAGTACTGGAAGGCCTGGACCACGGTGATCGCGCGCATGCCGCCGGCGATCACGTTGAACGCCACCACGACCATCACGGCGACCGCGCCGGCCCACACCGGCACCGGCAGGATCGTCGCGAGCGTCAGGCCGGCGCCCTGCAGCTGCGGGACCATGTAGAGGATCCCGATGAACACGACGAACGCCGTCGAGAACCGGCGCAGGCCCTTCGAGCCCAGCCGCATCTCGACGAAGTCGGGCAGCGTGTACGCGCCGGAGCGCCGCAGCGGTGCGGCGACGAAGAGCATCAGCGCGAGGTAGCCCGCGGTGAAGCCGATCGGGAACCAGAGGGCGTCGGCGCCGTCCTTGAGCACGATCCCGGCGATGCCGAGGAACGACGCCGCGGACAGGTACTCACCGGAGATCGCGGCGGCGTTGCGGCGCGACCGGACGGTGCGCCGGGCGACCAGGAAGTCGTGCGTGCTCGTGGCCGAACGCGAAGAGCGGTGACCGAGGAAGAACGTCACCACGGCGACCAGCACGATGCCGGTCAAGGCCCACGGGTTCAGCTGCACGGGGGAATCCTCGCACGACTCGGTGCGAAACTAGTTTTCGATCATGTCCACGAACGCGCGTTCGTTGCGCTCGGCCAGCCGGTTGTACCAGATGCCGACCCCGAACAGGAACGGGAACGGCAGCACGCCGAGGATCAGCCAGGCCACCGGGATGCCGAGCAGGCTCAGCCGGGAGAACCCCGGGACGACGTAGAACAGCACCGGCAGCGAGCCGAACACGACGACGACGAGCCCCGCGAGCAGCAGGGCCGTCCTCAGCTGCACCTTCACCAGGTGGTCCCGCACGAGCAGTTTTCCCCAGCTGGTCTGCTCTTCCAGCTCGACGCGGGCGCGCAGGGTGCCGGCGCCGCGGCGCGGGTCGGCGAGGATCACTCGCTCCCGCTTGGGTTTCGCGTGGTGCTCCGGCTTCGGCGGCGGCTCGGCGTCCGGGGCGGGCGGCAGCGACTCGACGACGGCGCGCTCGGTCGGCTGCGGCAGCGGCCGGCTGACCCGCCTGCCGAGCGTCGGGTCGGGTTCGCGCACACCGTTCGCGCGGCGGTCGTAGAAGTCGTCGGTCATCGCCGGTCCCGGCTCAGCCGTTCCGGCCCGAACCGACCAGCCGGTCCTTCAGCGCGCGGGTGTGCCGCCGGCTCACCGGCAGCACCTTCTCCTCGTTGCCGATCACGACCTGGTAGCCACCCTGGCCCATGCGCAGCTCGGTGATCAGCGGCAGCGCGACGAGGAACGACCGGTGGATCCGGACGAACCCGGCCTTCTCCCACCGCTCCTCGAGCTGGGCGAGCGGGATGCGGACCAGGTGGCTGCCTTCGGTGGTGAACAACCGTGCGTAGTCGCCCTGCGCTTCGACCCAGCGGACCGAGGAGCGCGGGATGAGCTTGGTGGTGCCGGCCAGCTCGACCGGGATGACCTCGTCGTCGTTCTTCACCGGCTCGCCGCCGAGGCCGCCCGGGGCGGGTGCCGCCGCCGAGGCCAGCTTCTCGATCACGCGGGAGATCGCGCGGTCGAGGCGATCCTGCTGGTAGGGCTTCAGCACGTAGTCCAGCGCGCCGAGGTCGAAGGCGTTGACCGCCTCCTCCGCGTGCCCGGTGACGAACACGAGCGCGGGCGACGGCCGGAGCGCGGCGAACACGCGCGACATCTCCATGCCGGACAGGCCGGGCATGTCGATGTCCGCGAAGACCGCGTCGACGATCGGCAGGCCGCGGTCCTTGCGTTCGCGTAGCCTCGGGTCGTCGGTGGACAGCAGGCGCAGTGCCTCGGACGCGTCGATGGCCGGGAACACCTTGGCCACGTGCGGGCTGTTGCGCAGGCAGTGGACGAGTTCGTCCAGACCTCGAGGCTCGTCGTCCACAGCCAGGACCACGAGCTTCCGGGTGTCATCGTGAGCACTCACAGTGAAACGCATCCTGCCCATTGCCGAGTGCAATGTCCAGCCCCCGTCCGCCTGATGTGGGGAGACCCGCGGCCGGGGCCGCGGGTCCCTAGTCTCAATGCACGAAGGTGAACCAGTTGAGGTTCACGAAGTCGGCGGGCTGGCCGCTCGTGAACGTCAGGTACACGTTGTGCACGCCGGTCACCGCGCCGATGTTCGCCGGGACGGTCCGCCAGCTCTGCCAGCCACCCGTGTTGCCCACGGCGAAGCTGCCGACGGGCGCGTTCGACCGGCTGTCCAGCCGCACCTCGACCAGCCCGGTCACGCCGGACGCCGCGCCGGACGCGACCCGCGCCTGGAAGTTCGTCGCCGCGCTGCCGCCGAAGTCGACGTTGGGGTAGAGGGCCCAGTCGCCGTTGGCCGCCCAGCCGACGTCCAGGCCGCCGCCGGTGTCGGACGTCGCCTCCGTGGCGAGCCCGGACTGCTGGCTGTACGACTCGGCCTGGATGGTGCTGTACGCGCTGGTCCCGCCGCCGGGCGGGGTGGTCGTCGGCGGCGTCGTGGTGCCGCCACCACCGCGCGTGGTCACCGTGACGTAGTCGACGACCATCGGGCGGCCCGGCACGATCCCCGGCCCCGGCGTGGTCGTGCCGGAGTTGTTGTTGGGGAACGCGCCGCCGATCGCGACGTTCAGCAGCACGAAGTAGCCCTGGTGCGTGGTCATGTTCGCCCAGGTCGTCGCGTCGACCTGGTTCTGGCTGACCGAGTGGAACTGCTGGCCGTCGACGAACCAGCGGAACACCTGCGGGCTGACGCTCGCGTCCCATTCGAAGCGGTAGGTGTGGAAGGCCGACTGGCAGCTGCTGCCGGGGCAGGCCCGGTTGGCGGGCAGACCGGTCGTCTCGTTGCACGGGCCGCCCGGGTTGACGCCGCAGTGGAGGACGCCCCAGACGGAGTTGATCCCGTTGACGTTCTCCATGATGTCGAACTCGCCGATGGCGGGCCAGTTCCAGTAGTTGCCGCGGTAGGGCCCGCCGAGGGCCCAGAACGCCGGCCAGTAGCCGAGCGCGGCCGCGCCGGTGACGTCCGGCATCTGGATCCGGCTCTCGATCCGCATGATCCCGCCCGCGGGCGGCTTGAAGTCCGTGCGCTGGGTTTCGATGCGGGCCGACGTCCAGTTGCCGGCACCGTCGCGCAACGGCGTGATGCGGAGGTTCCCGGCCCCGTCCTGGGCGAGGTTCGCCGTGCCGGCGGTGTAGTTCTGGATCTCGCCGGTGCCCCAGTTCGCGGGGCCACCGGGGTAGGCGTGGCCGGTGTCGATGATCCAGTTCGCGCCCGAGGGAAGGGTGCCGGAGCCGCCGGTGAAGTCGTCGGCGAACACGGTGGTCCAGCCCGAGTCGGGCGGCGGGATGGACGCGGCGGCGGGCAGGGTGAGCGGGATGGCGATGACCGCGGCGCCGAGCACCGCGCCGAGGGTGAGGAGTCTTCGGGAGAGGTGGGGCATCGGAACGACCTCCTTGTCGAGCCGGATTTGTTGCGGGTCACAACAAAGCCCGTCGACAAGGGGACCTGACGACTCGCGGTGATCGCCAGGCCCGTTACCCGACAAGAGTGATACAGGTCACAAAGTCTGCCCGGAAGTACTCAAACCGGACAGTCCCAGCAGAGCCGATCCGATCGCGACGACCGCGTCCTCGACACCCGGCAGCGTACGCAGGTGCGGCGTCCGCGCGACGTCGTTGACCACGGTGTGCGCCGCTTGGACGCGCACACGGGCGGCATCGGCGCCGAGGTCCGGGTGGACGTCGAGGAGCAGCCCGGCCCAGGCCTGGACGTACTCGCGCTGGGTGCGGCGCAGCTCGTGCCGCTGCGGTTCCGGCAGCAGGCCGACCTCGGTGATCAGCAGGTCGACGACGTCGTGGTGGGCCAGCGAGTAGGCGGCGTACGACCGCAGCAACGCGGGTAGCGATGCCGCCTTCAGGTCCTCGCCGAGTGCGTCGGCCCCGATGCGCAGGGCCGTCATCAGCAGTTCGGCCTTGCTCCCGAAGTGGTGGTAGACGCTCGGCCCGGCGATCCCGGCCGCCGCGCCGACCTCCTCGATGGCGACGCTGTCGAAGCCGCGCTCGGCGAACAGCCGGGTCGCGGTCGTCAGCAGCAGCTCACGCCGGTTCGCGGGCTCGGCGACCGGCTCGGCGGCGCGTTCGCCCAGGTCCGGCAGATCGACGGCGGTGACCGCCGTGGCCAGGGACGTCATCAGCTCGTCGTAGGCCGGGCGCGGCAGGTCGACGCGCTGGAAGGAGACGCTGACCAGCACCGCGAGCACCGCCCAGCCGAGCAGGTCGGCCTGGTCGTGGCTCAGCTCGCGACGCCCGTCGCGCAGCAGCCCGGCGAGCCACCGGGCCTGCCGCCGCAACGGTTCGCCGACGCGGCGGCGAACGCCGGGCTCGAGGTGGCGGGACTCGCGCTGCCACAGCACGCCGACGTCGCGCCGGTCGAGCGTGCCCGCCGCCAGACCGGCGAGGTCGGGGGCGGTGAGCGCGCTCAGTGCGTCCCGCACGACCTCGGCGAGCAGCTCCTGCTTGCCGCGGAAGTGCCGGTACAGCGCGGACGGCCCGATCGCGACGGCCTCGGCGATGTCGCCCATCGCGACGTGCGGGTAGCCGCGGCGGACGAACAGCCCGGCGGCGGCCGAGACGATCAGCGCGCGGCGGTTGCGCGGCCGGGTGCCGCGGGCGGGTGCGGACACTCAGTGGACCCCGCGGTCGCCGTCGGCCCAGTGCTGCTTCCGCAGTTCGCGTTTGAGGATCTTGCCCGCACCGGACATCGGGAGCGCGTCGGCGAACTCGACCGTGCGCGGCACCTTGTAGCCCGCGATCGCCTCGCGGCAGAAGTCGCGCAGCTCGTCGCCGGTCGCTTCGTGGCCGTCGAGCAGCACGACGACGGCGTGCACCCGCTCGCCCCACTTGTCGTCGGGCACGCCGATCACCGCGCACGCGGCCACGGCCGGGTGCTTGGCGAGGGCGTTCTCCACCTCGGCGGAGTACACGTTCTCGCCGCCGCTCACGATCATGTCCTTGATCCGGTCGACGACGAAGACGTAGCCGCGCTCGTCCATGTAACCGCCGTCGCCGGTGTGCATCCAGCCGCCGCGCAACGCCGTCGCCGTCTCCTCAGGCCGGTTCCAGTAGCCGAGCATGACGTGGTCGCCGCGGCAGACGATCTCGCCGACCGTGCCGCGCGGCACCTCGACGTCCTCGGGGTCGACGATCCGGACTTCGGCGTGCGGCGCGGCCCGGCCGGCGGCGCGGCGCAACGCGGGGTCGTCGTGGTCCTCGGTGGACAGCAGGGTCGCGACCGGCGACAGCTCGGTCATGCCGTACGCCTGCACGAACCCCGCGCCGGGGAACACCTTCCGGGCGCGCTCGAGCACCGCTTCGGAGATCGGCGAAGCGCCGTAGACGACGTGAGCCATCGACGTCAGGTCGTGGTTCGCGACGTCCGGGTGGTCGACGAGCAGCTGGATCATCGTCGGCACCAGCAGGGTGTCCGTGACGCCCTGGCCGCTGATCGCCTCGAGCACGCCGGGCGGGGTGAACATCGGGACGATCACGTGCGTCGAGCCGACGAGCTGCCCGGCCGCCCAGGCGGCGCCGTCGGCGAGGTGGAACATCGGCGCGGCGTGGAGCAGCTTCCCGCGCGCGGTCAGGAACCGGCCGGTGGCGAGGCTGCCCAGCGCGGAGGTCAGCAGGTTGCGGTGGCTGAGCATGACGCCCTTGGGCGTGCCGGTGGTGCCGCCGGTGTAGTAGACGCCGAGCAGGTCGTCGCCCCCGCGGCGCGCGTCCTCGACCGGCTCGGCGCCGGCGACGAGGTCCTCGTAGCCGAGCATCCCGTCCGGCGTCGCCGCCTCGCCGATGTGGACGACGGTGGTCAAGCCGGCTTCGAGCTTCGGCACCACCGGGGCGAAGGCGTCGTCGACGAGCAGCACGCGCGTGTCGGACTCGGTGAGCGAGTAGGCGATCTCCGCCGGGCTCCAGCGGATGTTGATCGGGTTGAGCACGGCGTTCGCCCACGGCGTGGCCAGCAGGTACTCGTGGTAGCGGTCGGAGTTGAGGGCGAGGATGCCGACGCGGTCACCGTCGCCGACACCGAGCTCCTTGAGCGCCCCGGCGAACCGGGCCACGCGATCCGCGCTCTCGGCGACGGTCCGGACACGGTCGCCGAACACGGTCAGCGGACGGTCCGGCCCCTGCTGCACGGCCTGGTGGAGGGTCTGCGTGAGGTACATCCGCCGCTCCTTTGCGGTCCGGTTTCCCTAGCGCCGGTTCACATAGCCTAGCGAAAATTCACTTAGGCGACCAGACCTCGGCGGCCGGAAGCCGTCGAGGGGAGGGATCAGAGACCGAAGCGGGACCAGGCCGCCTTCTGGGTCACCGCCTCCAGCACTGCCGATGCCGCGGCCGGGGCGCCGATGCCCAGGCGGGCCAGCAGGGCCTTCTTCGGCTCGGCCACCGAGATCTCCGCGTCCGGGTAGCGCTCGGTGACGATCTGGCGGAGGCTGCCGACTCCGTCGATCAGGCCGAGTTCGGCCGCCTTCGCGCCCAGCCAGACGTCGCCCGTGAAGAGGTCCTCCGTGTCCGTCAGGCGGTCGCCGCGGCGGTCCTTGACCCAGTTCACGAACAGCTCGTGGAGCTGGGCGTGCATCTTCTTCAGCCACTCGACGTCTTCGGGCTTCTCCGGCGAGAACGGGTCGAGGCGCGACTTGTTGGCGCCCGCCGTGTGCAGGCGGCGTTCGATGCCGAACCGCTCCAGCAGGCCGGTGAACCCGAAGCCGCCGCTGATCACGCCGATCGAGCCGACCATCGACGTGCGGTGCGCGTAGATCTCGTCGGCCGCGCAGGCCAGCCAGTAGCCGCCGGACGCGGCGACGTCCTCGCAGAAGGCCAGCACCGGGACGTTCTTCTCGTCGGCCAGCTGCCGGATCCGCTCCGCGACCAGGCCGGACTGCGTCGGCGCGCCGCCCGGCGAGTTGATCAGCAGGGCGACCGCCTTCAGCCGCTCGTGGCCGAAGGCGCGGGTCAGGGCCGATTCGACGGCGGCCAGGTTGATCGCGCCCCGGCCCAGCGGCGACGGCGACGGCGTGATCACCCCGTGCAGCTTCACCACGGCCACGACGTCTTTGCGCTCGACGCGGTCGGCGAGCACCGGGATCCGCGAAGCCAGCTTGTCGGTAACGCTCATACCGCCAGGCTAGCGGGATTCAGCCCATGGGGAGGATGCCGGAGCGTGAGCCGTTGACGCCGTTCACCTCGCTGCCGTTCAGCTGGGCCGGACCGCCCTGGGCCGGGACGTCCGCCTCGGCGTCGGCGCTGTAGTCCGGCATGTTCGGCCGGACGCCCGGGACGAACTTGGGCACCCGCAGCGTCACCTTCATGCCGGCGCCCGGCGCGGTCTCGACCATCACCGCGTAGTCGCTGCCGAAGACCTGCTGCATGCGCTGGCTGATGTTGCCGAGCCCGACGTGCGCGCCGGTGCTGTGCGCGTTCTTGACGTCCCGCAGCCGCCGCGGGTCCATCCCGATCCCGTCGTCCTCGACGCTGATCAGCGCCTCGGTGCCGTGGTCCTGCGCGATCACCGTGACGCAGCCGCCGCTGGGCTTGCTGGCCAGCCCGTGCTTGACCGCGTTCTCCACCAGCGGCTGGATGATCAGGAACGGCACGACGACGCTGAGCACCTCGGGCGCGATCTTCATACGCACCTCGAGCCGGCCGCCGAAGCGGGCGTTCTCGATGGTCAGGTAGCGGTCGATGTTGCGCAGCTCCTCGGCGAGCGAGGTGAACATGCCCGACGTCCGGAACGAGTAGCGCGTGAAGTCGGCGAAGTCCTGCAGCAGCTCTCGCGCCTCTTCGGGGTCCGTGCGGATCAGCGCCGAGATCGTGTTGAGCGCGTTGTAGACGAAGTGCGGCGAGATCTGCGCGCGCAGCGCCTTGATCTCGGCCTGCTGGAGCTGCTGCTTCGACTCGTCGAGCCGGGACAGCTCGAACTGCGTGCAGACGAACTGGGCGACCGCGTCGGCCATCTGCACCAGCCGGCCCCGGGTGCGGCCGACGACGATCAGCGCCGCCTCCGTCTCGCCCTCGACCAGCAGCGGCACGATGACGGCGGTCTTCATCCGGCAGGTGCCGCGGTGGTTGCACGGCATCCGGTCGTGCGCGACGACCTCGCGGCGGTGCTTGCGGATGGCCGCGCCGATCGCGTCGACGAGGTCGACGTAGTGCTCGTTCGCTTCGCCGTCCCAGGACAGCAGCGTGCCCTCGCTGTCGGTGATGCCGACGGCGACGCAGTCCAGCATCTGCAGCAGCTGGGTGGTGATCTTGTCGGCGGCGTCCTCGTCCAGGCCGGAACGGAGGTTCGGCGCGGCCTTCGACATCCGGTGGACGGCCTGCAGCATGGCGTCCTCCACCACGCTGGCCGGCTTGCGCTGTTTCACGAGCAGCACGATCACCACGATGCCGAGCAGCACCGCGACACCCCACGGAATGATCTGCGCAAGCGGAAACCCGGACACGGCGTCCATGCTCTGCGCTCGACCAACCGGGTGCAAGGCCTGTTCCCACTTTCTGTCCAACTGTGATGACCGAGGGTTGAGGCGACCCTACCGAGAGTCGGAACCAGGGCCTCACGGTCACTGTCCGCAACACGCGGCGGGGGCTCGCTGTTCCACCCGTTCCGACGAAAGCGGCAGGCAGACCACGATTTTCCCGCCGGCTGTCACGCGGTCGGCGACGCCCGGCGCAGCACGTGCGGCCGAACGGGCGAATCTGCTACTTGAGCAGCCGCGACATCCGGCGGTCGGCGAGTGGCTTGCCGCCCGTCTGGCAGGTCGGGCAGTACTGGAACGACTTGTCGGCGAAGGAGATCTCGCGGATCGTGTCGCCGCAGACCGGGCACGGGAGGCCGGTGCGCGCGTGGACCCGCAGACCCGAGCGCTTCTCCCCCTTCAGCCGCGCCGCCTTCTGGCCGACCGAGCGCTCGACGGCGTCGGACTCGATCTCGATGATCGCCTCGGCCAGGGTCTCGAGGGCGCCTTCGTCGAGCTTGCCGATCGTCGCGTACGGCGAGAGCTTCGCGCGGTGCATGATCTCGTCGGAGTAGGCGTTGCCGATGCCGGCGATCAGCGACTGGTCGGTCAGCGCCCACTTGAGCCGGGTGTTCTTGCCGGCGAACAGCTCCCGGAGCTGGGCGGCGTCCAGGGAGAGGGCGTCCGGGCCGAGGCGCGCGACGCTGGAAATCTCCTGCGGGTCCTTCACGATCCACACCGCGAGGCCCTTCTTCGTGCCCGCTTCGGTGAGGTCGAACCCGGGCCCCGTCGCGGACTCGAGGTGCACGCGCAGCGAGATCGGGCCCTTGCCCGGCTTCAGCGGCGCCGCGGCCAGGCCGTCGGACCAGCGCAGCCAGCCCGCGCGGGCCAGGTGGACGACCAGGTGCAGGTCACCGGCGACTACGTCCAGGTGCTTGCCGTACCGGGTCGCCGCGGTGATCTCCCGGCCGTGCAGGTCGGTCCACGGCGGGGTCGCGGTCTTCAAGACGCTCAGCGATGCGACGTCGATGCGGAAGATCGTCCGGCCGACGGCGTTCTCGCGCAGGTAGTGGGCCAGTGCTTCGACCTCGGGCAGCTCGGGCATGTCCCCAGTTTCACCCCTTCGGCCGCATTCCGGTACTCGCTATTCGACCGGGTGCAGCGGCCCGTCGAAGTCCGGCAGCGAGTGCCGCTGGATCGTCTTGGAGATCTTCTTGACCTCACCCTGCACGGTGAACATGCCGCGGATGGTGCCGACCCAGCGCTCGGACGGCCGGTCGCCGGTCAGGTCGCCCTCGGTCTCCGCGACCACCGTCCACGGCCGGCGCAGGATCCACCGCAGCGGGAAGAACAGCACCACGAGCAGCAGCGCCAGCAGCACCCACGCGGGGACGTTGACCTGGTCCGGCGTCCACACCACCAGGATCACGGCCAGCAGCGCGGTCACCACGATCATCGCGATCCCGGGGCCGTAGCTCCCGGCGACGTCGTGCTCGAAGTCGTCGGCCGTCGCCGGTGCGCGCCATTCCATCTGGGCACGGACCACCCAGTCGCGGCCGTCTTCGCCGCGTACCAGCCGGTTCATTCAGTTGCCTCCAGGGCCGCCCGCAGGGTGAGCAGCACAACGGTACCGTGCGCGGGCTCCGCCGCGCGAGGGAGGAATCGGACATCCCGCCCGGCGAAGTTGATCACCGCAGCTCAGGGTGCCGACGAGCCGGTCGAGGTCGAATCGGTCGATTCGCTCGAACCAGTGACTTCGGACGTGCTGCTCGGGCACGGTTTCCCGGACGTCGGCGTCACGGACGCGGACGGCTCGGTGGTCTCCGGATCGTCGCCCGTCGGCTCGGGCTTGCCGGGCGCGGTTGTCGTCGTGGTGGTCGGGCGGCCGGACGGCGACAGCTCCGGCGAATCGGCGCTCCCGGCCGTGCTCGACTCCGTCATCCGGGTGCTGGTCGTGTCCAGCCGCGGCGACGTCGACGAGTGGTCGGGCGTGCTGAAGGTCGTCGACGACAGGTCGTCACGCGGAGCCACCCCGCTCGTGCCGCCCGGGTCCGTCCCGGTCCCGGTGTCCCCGGCGGGACCACCGCCCGCGGGCAGGCCACCGGGCACCTCGTTCGCCGCCAGGTGCCGGGACTCGGCGCGCGGCCGGACCGACGCGACCGCGCCGGTGCCGCGGCCGTTCAGCACGCCGATGCCGATGCGCGGGTCCTGCTGCGGCTGCGGGGGCGGCTGGTGGTGCGTCTCCGACGGCGGCACGACGACCAGCTCGGGCGCCCCGCCGGTCAGGCCGACGTCCTGCGCCGGCGACGTCCCGAACAGCACCGGACCGGCCGCGACGCCGACGGCGCCCACGGCCGCGGTCGACGCCAGCGCGAGCCCGACCTTGACCTTGGAGCCGACCAGCACACCCTTGATCGTCGCGCCGAGCCCGGCCAGCAGCCCGCTGCCGCTCGCCGCCGCCCCGGCGGCCGGCACCAGCAGGACCAGCACCCCGGCGTGCGCCCGCAGCGACGAACAGACGTCGCGCAGCTCGTCCTGGGTCGCGCGGCACGACGAGCAGCCGTGCAGGTGCGCCTTGATCCGCTCCGCCTCGGCGCCGGTGACGCTGCCCGCGGTGAACCCGCCCAGCTTCTCGACGACCGCGCGGCACGAATCCGGCCCGCGGTTCACCGAAAGGTGTGCCTGCAAGTACGCCGCGCGGAGGCCCTGACGGGCACGCCGGGCCAGCGCGGCCGTCGCGTTCGCGCTCAACCCGAAGTGCGTCGCGACCATCGCGGGCTGCTCGCCCTCGACCTCGGTCTGCCACAACACCGTGCGCCAGCGCTCGGGCAGGCTCGTGAACGCGGTCGTGATCAGCGTGTGCTCGGCCGTGCGGGCGTGCGTGTCCGCCCCCGCCCCGGCGCGGAAGGTCAGCTCGTCGTCGGAAACCGGGACGTCCCGGCGGGCGCCGTGCCACTCCCAGGAGACGCGGCGGGCGACCGTGAGGAGGTAGGCGCGGACGTAGTCTCTCGGGCCCGAACCACGGCGCAGGGCCTGGAGCACGCGGAAGAACGTCTCCGCGGTGATGTCCTCGGCCTCGGACCGGTCGGCCGCCAGGCTCTGCGCGAGCCGGCGGACGGCGGCGGCGTGCAGCTCGAACAGCTCCCCGAACGCGGCGTCTTCGCCGTTTCGAAGTCGCTGCAGCAGTGCCTGCTCGTCGGATTCCGAGGCCGCTGGTGGCGGCACCGTGCCCAGCTCGGTCATCCGGCCCGGCACCTCCTCCCCGAAGGTCTCCCCATTCGGTCGAATGGGGACACCATACGGAGGGATCCAGCCGTCGTCACCCCTTGTACGCCAGCTGTGACACCGAAGCACCGGGTCAGGGCACTGCGGGACCCGCTCATCGGAGCGGTTTCGGGAGGGTATAGAGTGCTCTCAACAGCAAGGCAGTGCGGATGTAGCGCAGCTGGTAGCGCATCACCTTGCCAAGGTGAGGGTCGCGGGTTCGAATCCCGTCATCCGCTCGAGTGCGAGAGGGCTGTATCGGCAGAAAGCGCCGATGCAGCCCTCTCGCCATTTCACCCGGGGGCCCGAGCCCCCGGAACCCCCACGATGTTTCGGCCAGACATCGCGTGATCACCGTCACAGTCGATCTTCTTCCCGGGATCCCACCTGTTCGGGTGATGCTTGCTCACACTGCGGGGGTCTTGAAGGGATCGTGCTCGGCGAGGAGCTTGTCGAGGCGGGCCTGGTCGACGCGGGAGACCACCGAGGTCTCGTCCTGTCTGTCCCGGACGCACTTGGCGAGCGTGAACGTCGAGGTGACCAGGTAGAGCGCGCCGAGGGCGAGGAAACCGCGGATCCAGCCGTCGACCGGCAGGTACGCGATGCCGCCGATGACCGCCGCCATGGCCAGGCCGAACGAGAGCGCCGCCTGGATGTAGAAGGCCGTCGTGGTGGGGGACGTGGTTCCGGATTTGGTCATGTGACCACGGTCTCGTCCGGGCCGCCCGCGTGTCTTGAGCAGGACTACTCAGGCGCGGTTGCGATCGGGCTACAGCTCGTAGACGTCGAGGACCGTCGGCGCGACCGGCGTCAGGTGCGGGTCCTCGCGCTCGGTCACCTGGCCGCGGGCCATGCGGTAGACGCGGAACTCGTTGTCGTGCTCGGTGTCCTGGTCGTCCCACACGTGGAGCAGGCCGTACGAGCCCGCCGCCAGCTCACCGACCCTGGTGAAGAGGTCGAGGAGCTCGAGGCCGGGGCCACCGTGTTTGTCGAAGCCCGCGATGTGGAGCATCGGCATGCCTTCGCTCCACCTGAGGTCGATCAGGTCGAAGGCACCCGCGTCGCGGACCGCGCGGTGCACGCGGTCGACCAGGCGCTCCAGCAGGGCCGGGTCGTCGTCGCCGCTGCTGGTCGCCTGGATGGTCACCCAGCCGTGATACTCGAACACCCGCAGAACGGTAGCAAGAGATCAACCACGGGCTCAGCGGGCCAGCGCGGACGGCTTCCCGTCGCGGCGCAGGACGTTCGTCAGCACGCCTTCGCCGTGCTTCTCGAACGCCGGCACCAGCTTGTCGCCGAACACGCAGAGCGTGCGCTCCCACGGGTGGCCGAGCGTGCCGAACGAGAAGTCCGACGCCAGGAACAGGTGGTAGTCCGCACGCGGGAAGACCGGCACCGGCCAGCGCGCGCCCGGGGTCATCAGGTGCGGGCGGACGCGGTAGGACTGGTGCTGCCAGTGCAGCGCCCACAGCCAGTCGTCCGGGCCGCAGACCTCGCGGAACGCCGCCAGCGCGATCGCCGCGACCTGGTGCTCTTCGACGGCGTACGGGCCCAGGCGGAACTCGGCCGAGGCGCGGTCGAGGTCGCCGGGCGAGAGGTCCCAGGTCCGCGACGGCGCGGGCTCGCGGAAGCCCGGCCAGGCGTGGGCGTAGGTGCTCGGCCAGAACGCCAGCTTGTCGTAGACCCAGTACCAGGCCGGTTCGTCGGCGACGCGGGAGACAGCTTCCCAGGCAGCATTCACTGTTACGACCTCTGACTTGGCCGGGCACGGAAGAACACGCGAAAGCTTCGTGTTCGGCCTCCGGTTTGTCCAGTCCCGGTCAGCCCGGCGCGAACTGTGTCACTCGGACGGGTGGAGTCTGCCAGATGGTCACCACGCTGCTTCAGACGACGACGTAGCCCATCAGGAACTCCTTCGTCTTGCCCTCGCAGCCCGAGTCGAGGGAGTCGAAGTGGCTGGCGCCCGCGTTGCAGCGGTAGAGCGCCCGCGCGCCCGCCCAGGACGGCGGGTTCGCGTAGATGTGGCCCAGCAGGCCGAGCGACTGCTGGCCCTCGCACTTGCCGCTCTGGTCGGTCGAGGTGAACCAGTCCTCCTGGTCCTTCACCTTGCAGGCGAACAGCTTCCGCGTGCCCGGCTCGTCCGTCGCGACGAGCGAGCCGAAGACGCCTTCCTTCGTGAAGCCGTCCGGCGGGCCGATCTTCTTGGTGCCGCTGAAGTGGCCGCCGTCCGGGTGGTGGTAGCGGGTCAGCGGCACCTCGGCCGGGTGCGGCTTGTCCGCGGTGCTCGACGGCGGCGGCGCGGGCGCGGAACTCGCGCCCGGCAACGCGGGCGCGCTCGACGACGGCGTGGGCTTCTTGTGGCCGGGCGAGCTGGTCGTCGGCTTCGCGGAGGAGGTCGACGACGTCGGCGTGTGGCCCGGCGCGCCCGCGGCCACCGGAGTCGTCTTGTCCGGCTTCAGGAGGAAGATCGCGCCGAGCGCGGCGACGACGGCCACCGCGACCCCGGTCAGGACCAGCGGGAGCCGGCGCTTCCCGCGCGGCCGCTCCCAGTCCACTGTGGTCGGTGCCGGCTTGGCGACCTGCGCGGTCACCGGCTCGAAGACGACCGTCGGCAGCGCCGCCGGGTCGACGGCCTGCGTCGGCGAGTCGGTGATCGCGGTGCGCGCGGTTTCCAGCAGCCGCCGCACTCCCGGCGCGCCCAGCCGGTCCGAAGTGGACTGCGTGAGCAGCCCGCGGACGGCCTCGGCGAGCGGGCCGCGGCAGCGGTCCAGCACCGGCTGGTCGTACATAATCGCGTGCAGTGTCGCGGCCGTGGTGGTGCGCTGGAACGGCGCCCGGCCCTCGGCGGCGTGGAAGAGCGTCGCGCCCAGCGCCCACAGGTCCGACGCCGGCGCCGGCCCGGCCCCGGCGAACAGCTCGGGCGCCATGTACCCGGGCGACCCCATGACGCCGCCGGTCTGCGTCAGCGACGGGTCGTCCAGCGCCCGCGCGATGCCGAAGTCGGCGAGCTTCACGCGGTCGCCGGGCAGCACCATGATGTTGCTGGGCTTGACGTCCCGGTGCACGATGCCGGCCGCGTGCGCGGTCTCGAGCGCGCTGAGCACCTGCAGGCCGATGGCGGCGACGCGGTCGTTCGCCAGCGCCCCTTCGCGCCCGATGAGATCGGCGAGCGTCGGCGCGACCACCAGCTCCATCACGATGAACGTGGCGCCGTGTTCGCTGACGACGTCGTACACCGTGACGACGGCCGGGTCGTTGAGCCGGCCCGCCGTGCGCGCCTCGCGCATGACCCGCTCGAGGTTGGTGCCCGGCGGCGTGGCCAGCTCCTTCAGCGCGACCGGCCGCCCGAGCACCCGGTCTTCGGCGCGCCAGACGACGCCCATGCCGCCCCGGCCCAGCTCGGCCGAGATCGCGTACCGCCCCGCGACCAGTCTCATCGTCGTCCCCCTGACGCTCGGGGGCGATGCTAACGGGGAGGCGCCGGACCCGTCCGGCGCCTCCCCGGGCTCAGGCCGCGTCCCAGAGCGTCAGGAACGCCGAAGCCTCGGCGCGGGCCCAGGGCCGCAGCCGTTCGCGGTCACGGGCGGAGAGCCGGAACTCCTTGCTCCGGCGGACGTCGACGACCAGGGCGTGCCCGCCCGGCAGGACGTCCGGCATCGCCTGCTCCAGCACCCACAGCGCGAGCTGCGCGGAGTCCTTCGTCAACGGCTCCTCCTTGAAGTAGAGCCAGGTCGCGTACCGGCGGCCGTCGCTCTTGCGGAGCCCGAGCTGCGGGCTGACGCCGATCTCGAGGTCGCCGATGCGGCACCGGCCGCGGCCGACCTCGACCAGCCGCGGCGACCTGCGGCCGAGGTAGCGCAGCCAGCCCTCGGCTATCGCCGCGTAGTGCGGTTTCGTCCGTTCGTCGGCGGCGTTGACGAGGGCGCGCAACGCGACCTCGTCCTGCCCCGCCGCCCGCCCGGACCGCACGGCGCCGGCCGCCCGCCGGTAGTAGTTGAACGCGGCCCGCGCCGGGTCCTCGTACAGCCGGCGCTGCCGCCGGACGAACGACGACCGCGACGGCCCGGAACTCGCGCTGTAGCCCACGAACGTGGGCAGGGTGATGTAGGCCATGGCCCTGCCTTCCTCCATCACGCCACCCGCGAACGCGGACGGCATCTCCCCTGGACAACGCCCATTTTAGAACATATGTACGACAGTTTTCGGCGTCCGACGAGGTGACGGCGGCGAACGCGCGAGGTCAGGATCCGGCGAACCGGGGGTCGGCTATGGTTGACGGGTGTCGGTGCACTTGAGGGGCGGGGAGCCGGAGAAGCGGCTCAAGCCCCTCACGGTCCACGAAGCCTGGCTGCCGCGGGACCACTCGATGTACCGCCCGCGCCACGGGCGCCAGCAGGTCGCGCTGGTCTGTGCCGTCATCTTCTTCCTGGCCCCGGTGGTTTCGCTCGGCGTCTTCGGGCCGCCTTCGGAGTTCGAGAACCGCAAGCTGCACGACTTCCCGAGCCTGTCCGACGGCTGGGGCTTCTTCGGCGGGCTCGCCGACTGGGCCACCGACTGGCTGCCCGGCCGCCAGGCCGCCGTCCAGGCCGAAGACGGGATCAGCCGCGGACTGTTCGGCGAGCCGCCGGCGCTCGGCGCGAAACCCGCCGCTCCCGGGGTCGGCCCGGTGCCGAGCCAGCCGCCGCCCCCGCGCCCGGACACCGGCCAGCTGCAGGGCCAGACCAACAGCAACTACCCGCCGGTCGTCGAAGGCCGCGACGGCTGGCTGTTCCTCGGCAACGACCTGTACGCCAAGTGCAACCCGATCGTCCCGCCCGCCACCGTGATGAACGAGCTGCTCGGGTTCCGCAAGGTGGTCGAGGCGTCCGGGCGGCGGCTGGTGCTCATCGTGCCGCCGGACAAGTCGGACCTCTTCCCGCAGTACCTGCCGGACCAGTACGCCGGCAAGGACTGCGCCCCGGTCGCGGCCCGCACGATGTGGCAGCGGCTCCACGACGACGTCGGCTACCTCGACCTGCGCGGGCCGCTGCTCGGCGAGTCGCAGCGCCAGGGGTCGCCGATCTACTTCAAGCAGGACACGCACTGGCAGTTCCACGGCGGGCTCACCATGGTCCGGGCGCTGGCCGAGGACCTGCGTCCCGGCGTGACCCGCACCTGGACGACCGCGCCGAAGGAGAAGTTCGACAAGCAGACGGACCTGCCGCCGCTGATCGGCCGCACCGGCAGCGAGCCCGCCGAGCTGGAGAGCCTGGCCCCGGACGGCGGCGCCGACCGCACCCGCACCTTCTTCGGCCAGCCGAACACCGTGCCCATCGAGCTGCACGGCCCGGCGGTCCCCGGCACGATCTCCGACAAGGTCGCGATGATCGGGGACTCGTTCACCGGCTTCGCCAACATGTACCTCGCGGCCGCGTTCACCGACATGACCATCATGCACTCCGACTACGTCTCGCAGGACACGGCGGCGGCTGCGGCGAAGCTCGCCGACAGCGACGTCGTCGTCCTCGAAATCGCGGAACGCAACCTCATCGGCGGGCAAAGCCCTATCCTGGCCCCGGCCGTGGTGAAGACGCTGAGCGAGCAGCTCGCGAAACACCCCCGGCAGTGAGCGCGCACCAGCGCATGGACGAAGGAATCGGATGATCGTGCGGGAGCTGCCGTGGCTCGCCGGCGTGGACGCCGGCAGTGCCTCGATCACCGCCGGCCGGGTCGCCGTCGGCGGCTGGCTGGTCTCCCCGAGCGGGCCGGACGGCAGCACCGTCCGGCTCGGCGGGCAGATCGCCCGGGTGCACTGGGAGCAGGGCACGAAGGCCGTCCCCGGGGTGCCCGGGGACTGGCCCACCTGGGCCTGGCGGGCCGAGGTCGAGGTCGACCGGCCGACCGGGGTCGAGGCGACGGTCACCGCGCCCGACGGCACCGAGCTCAGCCGCGTCGCGGTCTGGCCGGAGAGCACCTACCGGATGCCGACGCCGCTGGGCGAGATCGACTTCCCGGCCGCGGACGCCGAGCTGGCCGGCGACCTGGTCGTCGTCTCGGGGTGGCTGCTCCTCGACGGCCGGCTGCCCAGCCGGATCGAGGTCGAGGTCGACGGCGCCGCACCGCAGCGCGCGCGGCTGATGCTGCCGCGGCCGGACGTCACGCGGAACCTGCCGGGCCACGTCCGGCAGGCCGGGCTGAGCGGGTACGAAGCCCGCATCCCCCTGCCGCTGGCCCCCGGCGACCGGCGGAAGGTGAGCCTGCGGGTCCGGGCCTGGACCCGGGACGGGCGCGAGTGGACCTCGCCGGTCCGGTACGCGACGTTGCGCCGGCGGACGGCGGACCGGCGCGACGCCGAAGCCGCGGCGCGCGCGTCGGCGTTCACCGAAGAGCTGCTCGGCCGCGTGAAGGCGGCCGTGGACACCGACCACGTCCTGGTCGTCACGCACAGCCTGCGCGTCGGCGGCGGCCAGTTCTGGCTCAGCGAGCTGCTGCGCCACCTGGCGGGCCCGCACGGCCACAAGGTCACGCTGGTTTCCCCCGAAGACGGGCCGCTGCGCGCGGAGCTGGAGGACCTCGGCGTCACCGTGCACGTCACCGGCCACCACCGCGTCCAGGACTCGACGCAGTACGCCGCCTACGTCGGCGAGCTGGCGATGCTGGCCACCGCCTCCGGTGCCGGCGTGGTGCTGGTGAACACGCTCGGCATGTTCGCCGGCGTCGACGCGGCGAAGCGCGCTGGGCTGCCGGTGGCCTGGGTCATCCACGAAAGCTTCAGCCTGGAGGACTTCGCGTACCTGAACTGGGGCATGGACGGCCTCGACCCGCTGGTGCGCGAACGCTGGGAGCAGTGCCTGGCGGACGCCGACACGCTCCTGTTCGTCGCCGACGCCACGCGCGAGATGTTCCTGCCCTGGTCGCGGCCGCGGCGGTGCGTCACGGTCCGCTACGGCATCGACCTCGTCCCGGTCCGGGAGGCGCAGTACGCCACCAAGGAAGCGGTCCGGCGCGAGCTCGGCCTGCCGGAGTCGGCGACCGTGCTGCTCAACATCGGCGTCAGCGAGCCGCGCAAGGGCCAGGCGCCGCTGCTGCTGGCCTTCGAGCAGATCCGGGTGACGCACCCGGACGCGCACCTGGTGATCGTCGGCACGCACGAGTCGCCGTACTGCGACGCGTTGCAGGACTACGTCGAGGCGGCCGGGCTGGGCGGCTCGGTCAGCCTCGTGCCGATCTGCCGCGACCCGCGGCAGTGGCTGCGCGCGGCGGACCTGTTCGTCAACAGCTCCGACATCGAGTCGCTGCCCCGCTCGATCCTCGAGGCGATGGCGTTCGGCGTGCCGGTGGTGGCGGCCGACGTCTTCGGCACCCGAGAGATCATCAGCGACAGCGAAAGCGGCTGGCTGTTCCTGCCCAACGACCTCGGCGCGCTGACCGTCGGCCTGCTGCGAGCGCTGGACACCCCGCCGGAAGCCCGCGAGCGGATCGCCGAGCGGGCCCGGGCCGGCGTCGGCGCCTTCCTGGACTCCACGCACTACGGGCAGGAGTTCTCCACCATCCTGAAGAGCCTCGCGCGAGGCACCGGTACCGAGGAACGGGAAGCATGAGCGAGCTTGCGAGTGAATCATTCAACACAGCGCAGCCGCTCAGGCGCTCACCGAGCGTCAGCGAGGTGACGGCATGAGCTCGGAAGAAGGCGCGGTCCACCGCGAAGACGAGGACGCCCCGGTCGAGTACGCCGTGCCGGCGTCCGTGCGGGCCGAGCTGCTGCAGCTGCGAGCCGAGCGCTCGGTGCTGATGGCCGAACGGGAGCGGCTGCAGGGCCGGCTCCGCGGCGCCGACGCCGACCTGCGCGAGGCCCTGCGCGTGCAGGAGCGGCTCGTCGAGGACGCCCGCGCGAACGACGAGCTGCGGCGTCAGGTCGACGAGGCCTCCGAGGCCCGCGTCGAGCTGGACGCCCTGCGCCGCGACCGCGACCTCGCCCGCCAGGAGCTCGAGCGCACCCGCATGGAGCGCGACCAGCTGCGGATGGACCTGCTGCAGGCCGAGCTCACGCTGCACGGCGCGGACCTGCCCGAGGTCGTGCCCGCGGACGACCGGGACACCGAACAGCTGCGCCGCCAGGTCGCCGACCTCGCGCAGGAGCTCGAAGCGCACCGGCAGACGATCAGCTGGCGGGTCACCGCGCCGTTGCGCACGGTCCGCCGGAAGACCCGCTGACGGTGGCCGACCCACGGCTGGTGCTGGCGTCCGCGCCGGGCGGCAGCGCCTTCATGGAAGAACTCTTCGAAGTCGTCGCCGACGCCGTGCGCACGGCGGGCGGCCGGGCCGAGACGCACGTCGGGCCGTTGCCCGAAGCGGACGACGACACCGTGTTCGTCGTCGTCCCGCACGAGTACCTGGTGGTGCTGCCCGAGCGGCAGCGGCCGCGGCCCGACCAGCTGCAGCGCACGATCGCGTTCTGCGTCGAGCACCCCGGCACGCGGACCTTCGACACCAGTGCCGGCCTGCTGCCGCGGTTCGGCGGTGCGGTCGACATCAACGCCGACTCCACCGACGAGCTGGTGCGGCGCGGCCACGACGTCCGCCGGTTCCAGCTCGGCTACACCCCGCTGTGGGACCGGTGGGGCGGCGACCTCGACGCGCCGCGCGACATCGACGTCACCTACCTCGGCACGGCCGAGCACCGGCGGTCCGCGCTGCTGGCCCGCGCCGCCCGCGACCTGGACGGCTTCGCGGTCCGGCTGCTGACGCCGCCGCACGAGCCGATGGTCAAGCCGCGCCCGGACTTCCTGATGGGCCGGGCGAAGCACGAGCACCTGGCCCGCAGCCGGGTGCTGCTGAACCTGCACCGCGAGGCGTCACGAGCCCTGGAGTGGGTGCGGGTGCTCGAGGCGGCCTGCAACGGCTGCGTCGTCGTCACCGAGCCCAGCCGCGACCTCGCGCCGTTCACCGCCGGGCAGCACCTGCTGGTGGCCCGGGAAACCGTCGTGGGCGCGGCGACGGCGGCGATGCTGCGCGAAGGGGAGCTGGAGCGGTCGATCCGCGCCGAGTCCTACCGCTTCGTCAAGGAAGAGCTGGACATGGGCCCGTCGGCCCGTGCGCTGCTGGAGCTGGCCGCCGACCTGGCGGAGCGGCACCCGGCACCGGCCCGGCCGGACCGCCCGCTCCGCCAGGCGGCACCGGTCGTCGTGCCCGCCGAAGGCCCGCTGGCCGAGGACACGCCGAGCTGGGACCCGCGGTTCCCCGGCGAGTCCGGCCTCGGCGCCGAACCCGGCCCGGACCGGCGGCTCGCGGCCCGGCTCGTCGTCGAGCGCTCGGAAACCGCCCGGCGGACGGACGACGGCGTGCTGACCCCGGCCGCGCTGCCCCTCTCGCCGGGGGACGCGACCCGGGCCGAAGACCTCGACGTGCTCATCGTCCGGCGGGTCGCGGACCCGGGTGTCGCCGCGCTCGTCGACGACCTCGCGCGCGGGACGACGGTGCCGGCGCGGGTGCTCGTCTGCCAGGACGGCACCGCGGAGCCACCCGGCCCGAAGCCCTACGACGTGCTCCACCACGCCGTCCCGCGCGGGACCGGCCACGCGTACAACCGGCTCCTGGCCGAGTCCGCGGCTGACCTGCTGCTGGTGCTCGACGCGGGTGTGCGATGCTCGCCCCACCTGGTCGCCCGGCTGCTCGCCGCGGTGCGGGCGGGCGCGGACGTGGCCCACTGCCCGGTGGCGGACGCCGAGCGGGGCCTGGTCGGCGCGCTCCCGCCGGAGGCGCGGCGGCTGGCGCGGCTGCCCTACCTGGGCAGCGGCTACCTGGTGCGGCGCAGCGTGCTCGACGACCTGGGCGGTTGGCCGGAAGACCCGTGGTCGGAAGGCCTGGAGCACCACGGCTTCTGGCTCGGGGTGGCCGGCCGGGGCGACCGCACGGAGCTGGTGCAGCAGGTCCTGCTGTCCCGCACGGTGCCGGACCCGCCGGCCCGGCCGATCGACCTCGACCCCCAGCGCGCCTGGGCCGCCGCCAACGCGAAACGGTAGGACATGGACAGCACCGAGACCACGGACGTGCTCCCGGCGATCACGGCCGGGACCCCCGCCCCGCCGGAGTCCCGGCCGGAACCGGCGAAGCCGGCCGACCACGGGCCGCTGCCGTCGTTCATCCCGCAGCTGACCGGGGTCCGCGCACTGGCGGCACTCTGGGTGCTGACGTTCCACTTCCGCCCGGAGCTGGTCTCGTCGTTCCCGTTCCTCGGCCGGCTGGCGCCGCTGTTCGACGCCGGGCACCTCGGTGTCGACCTGTTCTTCGTGCTCAGCGGTTTCATCATGACCTTCACCCACCTCGAGCGGATGACCGAGCCGTGGACGCCGCGCAAGGCGCTCGGGTTCCTGTGGCTGCGGCTGAGCCGGATCTGGCCGGTGATGTTCCTGGTGCTGCTCGGCTGGGCGCTCTACCGCGCGTACTCGCTGCAGGTGAACGCCGACGCGAGCATCCAGGCGGCGGCCAGCCCGGCCCGGTTCCTCGAGCACGTGCTGCTGATCCAGGGCTGGTTCATCGAACCGGACCAGTGGAACCCGGTGGACTGGTCGCTGAGCGCGGAATGGCTGGCGTACCTCGTGTTCAGCGTCGCGGTCGCGGTGCTGGCGAAGATGCTGAAGACGGTCCGCATCCGCTCGCTGGTGCTGTGCGCGCTGGTCGCGGTGTTCCCGATCGTCGCGATCGGGGTGACCATGGAGGACGGCAGCGACCTGCTGCTGTTCCACAACGCGCTGGTGCCGGGGATGATCCCGCTGCGCGTGCTCACGGAGTTCTTCGGCGGGGCGTTCACCGCGCTGATCGTGCTGCGTTACGGCCGGTCCGCGCGGCTGCCGTGGTTCCTGCGGCCGTCGCCGGTGTTCGTGGTGATCGTCGCGATCATCTTCCTGGTGCAGCACTTCGACCCGTTCCGCCGCTACAACATGGGCCTGGACTGGCGGATCAACGGCCACCTGATGTGGGGCTCGGCCGAGACGGTGGTCGTGGTGCCGCTCTTCCTGCTGCTCATCGGTTCCCTGGCGATCAGCCGCCGCGAACCGCTGTCGTGGCTGCTGCGCACGAAAGTCCTGATCTGGGGCGGCAAGATCTCGTTCGCCCTGTACCTGGTGCACTGGCTGGTCATCGACGTGATGCGGCACGTCATCCAGACCAAGCTGAAGCTGACGGACATGCCGACGAGCTGGGAGTACCGGCTCATCGTGCTCGGCTTCATCGCGCTGACGATCCTGATCGCGCACGTGCTGCACCGGTACTTCGAGGAGCCGACCCGCCGCGCGATGCGCCGCATGCTGCCGGAGTCGATGCGCGCCTGAAGGGTCAGCCGGCGACCGGCTCGGCGAGCCGGTCGGTCCAGGCCTGGCGCAGCTCGGCGGTCCGCTCGGCGAGGTAGCCGGCGTCGCAGCGGCCCGCCTGGCGGACGACCTGGAAGCGGGCCTCCACCGCGGTGGCCCGCAGCACCGCGGTTTCGTCGAGCTCGAGCCGGTCGCAGAGGTCGCGCACGACGTCCGCGACCACCGGCCCCGCCGCGTGGCCGCCCCGGGCCAGCTCGTCGGCGGTGATCAGGACGCCGCGGGCGACGACGTCGGCCGCCGTGCAGTCGTCGACCGACCACTCGAGGTCGATCGGGACGAGCCCGGACGACGTCACGAGCAGGTTCTGCGGGGTCAGGTCCCACAGCCGCGGGCCGAGCTCCGCGGCCCGGGCGACGACGAGGTCGCGCCACGCGGTGAGCAGTTCGGTCCGCCGCCCGGGCTGGGCCGCGGCGAGCGCCAGCACGGTCGGCGCGTCGAACACTTCGTCCACTGTGGACACGATGCGGACGCCGTGCGCGGCGGCGGGGTGCGCGGCCAGCGGCGTCCGGCGCACGCGCAGGACCTCGCCGTCGCGCTCCACGACCGACCGGGTGCAGAAGTCGGCGGCCCGGTCCGTGCTGAAGAAAACCGCCAGCGCGCCGGCCGGCCAGAGCCGCTCGGCACCGTCCTTCCCGGACAGCACGAGGAACGAATTGCTGTGGTGCGCGGCCACTCCGGCGTCGACGAGTTCGCGCCACACCCGCTGCTCGTCCACGACCCGCTCACCGCCGCCCGCCCAGTCCGGGCTGGGGAACGCGGGCAGCCCCGTGGCCAGCCGCGGCTGGGTGGCGAGGAGTTCGTCGGAGAGCAGGGCCCGCGTCAGCTTGTAGTCCGGGAACGCCCCGAGCACCGCCGGTTCGGCGAACCCGGCGCGGGCCACCAGGTCCAGGAGCCGCTTGCGGGAGAACGTCCGCGCGACCCCGCCCGCCGGGTACCCGGCGACGCCGTCCCACGGGATGCCCGTGTGGTCTTCGGGCGCCCCGCAGAGGTACTTGACGCCCAGCTGGTTCTCGATCGCGAGCACGAGCACCCCGCCCGGACGCAGCCGGGCGTGGGCGGCGCGGAGGAACCCGAGGTAGGCGTCGTCGGCATTGCTCCCGCCACCGACGTACTCGAGCACGCCGACGACGACCACGACGTCGTACGCCTCGGCCGCGGGGACGTCTTCGATGCCGCCGACGAATACCTCGACGTCGCCGAAGTCGCGGGTCCGGGCCCGCGCACCCCGCGCGCGGCTCGCCACCGGCTCGACGGCGTCCACGGTGGCGCAGCACTCGGCGAGGTAGCCGGTGATCGCGCCGGTGCCGCAGCCGATCTCCAGCACCGCGGCCTCCGGCGGGAGCCGCAGGCCGCGCAGGACGTTCGCGCGGCCGTGGTCGAGGTGGTACCGCTCGGGCCAGGTGCGCGCGGCGAGGGTCAGCTCGTCGCTGAGCGACCCGCGGTCCTGCGCGTTCTCCAGCAACGCCGTGACGAGGTCTTCGGCTCCGTCGGCGTAGTCGGAGACGCCGGTGGACAGCACCGTGCAGCCGTGCTCGTCGTGGTCGACGAGGGACCGCAGCGGCGTGGTCACCCGGGTACCGGTCACGAGTTCGGAACGTTCTCCAGCATCGCCTTCATGACGCCCTGGAACTCCTTCGTGACGGCCGTGTCCGTGGCGGGCGCCTGGTTGACGTCCACGCGCAGCACGGCGGCGCCGGAGACGTACACCGCGCGGTAGGTCGTGTGGTCGGAGAGGACCGCCTTGAAGACCGAGACCGACTGCGGGAGCCCAGCGTGGTCGGCGACCGGCTGGAGGCTCGTGCTCGCCGCCGGCTTCTGCAGGCTCTGCGCGAGCCGGTTCGCGTCCTCGACGCTCTTGGTGTTCACCAGCACGACCGTGTAGTCGAACGGAGTGTTGGTCGACGCCTGGCAGCTGACGTACGCGGAGCCGGCGGACTTGACGGAGGTCGCCTCGGCCGCGGTGAGGAACTCCTTGTCGACGGCGTCGTCGACGCTCATCGTGCCGTTCTTCTCACTGGCCTTGCCCGGCATCGGCGGGACGCGGGTCGGCGCGACGCTCGGCGGCGGGGCGCTGGTGGTCGGCGCGGAGGTCGGGCTGTTCGACGTCGACGGGTCCGCGACGGAGTTCGAGTCGCTGCGCAGGCCGAACCACCAGACGGCGAAGCCGGCGAGCAGGACGACCAGCACCGCCGCGACGATGACGATGCCCTTCTTCTTGCCGGAGCCGCTCTTCGTCTCGAAGTAGGACTCGGGGCCCTGGCGCATCCAGTTCAGGTCGTTCGACCCGTGCGGCGCGCCGGGGTCGCCACCGCCCCACGGCGGGGCGGCCGCACCCGGCGGCACCTGGTTCCAGCCCGGCTGCGCGGGCTGCTGCTGCGCGTATTCGCCGTAGTTCGGCTGGTACTCGCCGGTGTTGCGGACCACCTGGGTGCGCTCGGGGCTGTCTTCGGCGTTCTGCGGCGCCGGGAAACCACCGGACGGCGAGAACGGCTGCGACTGCGGCACGTACGCGGTCGCCCCCGGCTGGGCCTGCTGCGGGTGCCACGAGACCGCCTGGGTGCGCTCGGCGTCCCCGCCGCCCTGGTTCGGCTGCGGGATCCCACCAGGCGGACTGACCGGGCTGATCACCTGGGTCTCGTCCGCGCTGGACGGCGCCTGCTGCGGCGGCTGCTGGTTCTCCACGCCGACGGCGGACGAAAGTACCTGGTCGCGCCGGAGGCGGTAGTCGTCCGCGGACAGCTTGCCCGCCGCGAGCTCCTCGTCAAGCCGACGCAGCTCCTCCTGCCAGGACACCAGGAGCCCCCTTATTCCGGTCCGATCGGCCGGCCGGCGGCCAACCCGATTTCGCCTGTCGAATGCCACGCACATTGTGCACTTCAGGCCGCCCCGGCCGACCTGCGGGTCGATTTGTTATCCGGGCGTCCGCGGCGGGCCGTTCAGCCGGGCGGCAGGACGGTCGAGACGCTGTCGCGAATCGCCTCGAGCCGGGTCCGCAGCTCGGCGGAATCGCCGGTTTCCCGCTGCGAGACGCCGACCCCGACCACGACGGCTCCCGACGCGTACCAGAGGATCGCGACCCAGCCGTCGGTCCCCCGCTGGGTGTACATCAGGTCGTTGTCGGTCGGGCCGATCTGGGTGGCGGCCAGGTGCGCCCCGGAGAGGTTGGTCCGCAGCCCCGCCGCGAGCTGCTTCGCGTCGAAGACGGACAGCGTCGGGATCGCCATCAGCAGGTTGCCGTTGCGCGGCTTCGCCAGGTCGGACGACGCGCGGAAGATGATCTCCTTGGCGTTGTGGGCCTGGAGCTGCTTGGCGTCGGCTTCGGTGATGACCTTGGCCTCGAGCGCCTTGTCGATCGACATCGTCGAGTCGGCGTCGTTCGGCTTGCCCGGCAGCGCCGGCAGCCGCCGGTCGAGCGGGGCCTGCGGGTCGATCGCGCCGTTCGTCGACGGCGCCGCGCTGGTCGGCATCGGGGGCAGCGCCGAGTCCGAGGGCGCGTCGGTCCGGGTGCCGAGCCAGTAGGTGCCGCCGACGACCAGGCTGAGCACCAGCACCACGCCGAGGGCGAGGAACAGCCAGACCGGCCGGCCCGACCGGTCGTCGCCGTCGGTGCCCCGGTGCCGGTGCCGTCCGGCCTCGGCGTCCGGGTCCGGCGGCGCACCGGCGTCCGCCGGGAGCGGCGGGAACCGGCTCAGCGGCGAGTTCTGCGGCACCTGGCCCTCGACGCGCAGGTACCGCGTCGGGACGATGTCGGCGGGGCTCGGCGCGGTGGTCATGTGGTCCGGCAGGGCGGGGATCCCGCCCGGTGAAGGCGCTTTCGCGCCCTGCGGCGTCCGCATCCACGGCCGTTCCTGCGGGGTCGCCGGCCTCGGCACGGGCCGCGGCGCCGGCACCGGGCCGGCCGGCGGGACGGACGCCGGGTTGGTGCTCTGCCAAGAGCGCGGCTCACCCGGCCGGCGCAGCGGGGAGGGCACCGGAGAAGGCACGGTGGCTCCGGACGCGGCGGCGAGGAGCTCGTCGCGTTGCTTGCGGTGCGCCGCGGGTTCGATCCGCCCGGCTGCCAGGTCCGCGTCGAGTCGGCGCAGATCTTCCTGCCAGCTCATCTTCGACCCCCATCCACCGTTCGGGGCATAAGTCTGGCACGGAGGGCCGACCTGCGAGGTTGCGGTTTGCGATTGATCCGCAACGTAGCGGAAGAAGCGGGTTTTGGGGAGCCTTCCCGGCCATGCCCCGAAGGGGTGACTTACGCCGTGTCGGTCAACGCCCTCCCACCCCCGCGCGCCCTACGAGCAGAGCATCGGGACCGAGAGGAGGCGGCATGGTCTGGATCTGCCTGGTCGCCGTCCTGGCGATGGTCTTCGCGGTCCGCGCGGTGCGGATCGTGCGCCGGGTCAGGCGGAGTGGCGCGGGGTGACGAGCCCCGACTCGTAGGCCAGCACCACCAGCTGCGCCCGGTCGCGGGCGCCGATCTTCGTCATGATGCGGCTGACGTGGGTGCGGGCCGTCGCCGTCGAGATCACCAGGTGGGCCGCGATTTCGTCGTTCGACATGCCGCCCGCGACGAGGCCGAGCACCTCGCGCTCGCGGTCGGTGATCTCCCGGACGGCGCTGGTGTCGATGCGCCGGTTCTCCGGCCGCCCGACGAACTCCTGGATCAGCCTGCGGGTCACCGTCGGCGCCAGCAGGGCCTCGCCGCTCGCGACGACCCGGAGCGCGCGCAGCAGCTCGACCGGCTCGGTGTCCTTGAGGAGGAACCCGCTGGCGCCGGCACGCAGCGCTTCGTAGACGTACTCGTCGACGTCGAAGGTGGTCAGGACCAGCACCTTGGTCCCGGCCAGCTCGGGGTTGGCGGTGATCCGGCGGGTGGCTTCGAGGCCGTCGACACCGGGCATCCGGACGTCCATCACGACGATGTCCGGCCGGTGCTCGACCGCGCCGGCGACCGCCTGCTCGCCGTCGCCGGCCTCGCCGACGACCTCGAAGCCGTCTTCGGTCTCCAGCAGCACGCGGAACCCGGCGCGGACCAGGACCTGGTCGTCGGCCAGCAGGACGCGGATCATGCTTCCCCCTCGATCGGTAGCTCGACGCGCACTTCGAACCCGCCGTCGACCGGCCCGGCGGTGCACCGGCCGCCGAGCGCCGCGGCGCGTTCGCCCATGCCCCGCAGGCCGTGGCCCGGGACCGGTTCGGCGGTGCCGCGGCCGTCGTCGCGCACCCGCAGCGTGAACGCCCCGGGCCGGCGTTCGAACCGGACGTCGACGTGGTGCGGCCGTTCGGCGTGCCGGACGACGTTGGTCAGCGACTCCTGCAGGATCCGGTACGCGGCCGCGTCCACGGGCGCCGGGAGGTCGCCGGCCTCGCCGTGGACCTCGACCGTCAGCCCGGCGTCGCGGGCGTGCGCCAGCAGCTCGGCGGCCTGGGCGAGGCTCGGCGCGGGTGCCTTGTCCTCGCCCGAGCGCAGCACCGCCAGGGTCGCGCGCAGGTCCTTGAGCGCGGACGCGCTGGCCGCCTTGATGTTCAGCAGCGCCTCCTTCGCCTGCTCGGGCCGCCGGTCGGCGACGTGCGCGGCGACGCCGGCCTGGACGTTGATCATGGCCAGGCTGTGCGCCACGACGTCGTGCACCTCGCGGGCGATCCGCAGCCGCTCCTGCTCGGCGAGCCGGTGGCGGTGCTCGTCGGCCTGCTCGCGACGGGCGGCGAGGGCGTCGAGCTGGTAGCGGACGGCGGTCCCGACGCCGATGACGGCGGTCAGCCAGACGACCACGAACGCGGCCCCGGCTTCGAGCGTGAACGACCCGGTCAGGACGACGTGCGCGACGTAGGCCACGACGAGCGCGGCCGAGCCGGTGAGCCCGGCGGTGAGCGGCCCCCGCTGCCGCGTCAGCACGAACAACGCGACGGTCGGCACGATGACGACCGGCCCGCCGGGCAGGCCGGAGGAGTAGTAGGCGAACGCCGAGGCGCCGGTCAACAGGAACAGCGTCAGCGGGAAGCGGTGGACGAGCAGCAGCGTCAGGACGGTCGCGGCGAGCCAGGCGGCCCCGAGCGGGGTCAGCGGCGTGGCGCCGGGCTGCCACCGCGACGACGCGCTCGTCGCCCCGAGCACGAAGCCCAGGACGACGCCGGTGCGCACCACGCGCCCCACCCACGGCGGCCATCTCATGCCGCGAAAACTACCGGCCGGCAGGCCGCGGCGCGTCCGTCCCGAAGCGCGCCGCCGGCGTACGTCGTCAGTCGAACACGAACGGCAGCTTCGCCGCGGTCTCCTCGTCGGCCGGGGTGTAGGTCGACATGGTGATCTCCGAGCGGCGGCCGTAGTAGAGGTACGTGAAGTTGAAGCGCAGCAGCCCGACGTCGGGGTGCAGGTAGCGCTTCGTGCGGATCGGCTCGGAGTTGACGTCGTGGTGCGGCCAGAGCTCGGCGAACAGCGGCGACTCCGCCTTCAGCCGCTTGACCAGGTTCTTCCACGCCGGCTCGGCGACGTGCTCGGCCATCGCCGCGCGGAAGGACGCGATCACGCGCGGGATGTTCGTGTCCCAGTCGAGCATCCGCTCGCGCCACTGCGGGTTGAGCAGGCACTGGACGAGTGTGTTGCGGTCCTCGAACGGGATCGCGTCGACGTCGCCCATCAGCCAGGTGTAGCCGCGGTTGTAGGCGATGAGGTCGCAGCGGGCGTTGCGCACCGCGACCGGGTACGGCTCGAGCTTCCGCAGCATCAGCTCCATCGCGGGCGTGATGACCTGGCAGTCCTTCTCGCTCTCCGGTTCGGGCGCGCCGGCGAGGCGGAAGAGGTGCGTGTGCTCGTGCGGGTCGAGCTTCAGGGTGCGGGCGATCGCCTGCAGCACCTGCTCGGACGCGTTGATGTCGCGGCCCTGCTCGAGCCACGTGTACCAGGTGACCCCGACGCCGGCGAGCTGCGCGACCTCCTCGCGGCGCAGGCCCGGCGTCCGGCGGCGGCCCACCAGCGGGAGGCCGACCTGCTCGGGCGTGATCCGCTCGCGCCGGCTGCGCAGGAACCTCGCCAGCTCCTGGCGGCGGAGCTCGGATTCGACGGCCGTGGTCATGGTGCCAGGATGCCACGCTCCGGAAACTGGTACCAGGTAGTCGTGATACCCGGATAAACGACAACTGGTACCAGTTTAGGAAAGCGCTGATCGTAGTAGTCATGACCACGACTCACCTCGCGCCGGTCACCACCGGCGCCCCGGCCAGGCCGGGACTGACCCCCGCCGGCCTGGTCACGGTGCTGCTGGGGGCGGCACTGCCCATCATCGACTTCTTCATCGTCAACGTCGCGCTCCCGACGATCGATGCCGACCTCCACGCGTCGACGGCCACGCTGGAGCTGGTGGTCGCCGCCTACGGCATCGCGTACGCGGTGCTGCTGGTGGTCGGCGGCAGGCTCGGCGACTCGTTCGGCAGGCGGCGACTGTTCTTCGCGGGCCTGTGGCTGTTCACGCTGACGTCCCTGGCCTGCGGGATCGCCCCGACGGCGACCACGCTGGTGATCGCCCGCGCCGCGCAGGGGGCGGCGTCGGCGCTGCTGCTGCCGCAGGTCCTCTCGATCATCCAGGCGACGACGTCCGGCGAAGAGCGTTCGCGGGCACTCGGGCTGTTCGGCGCGACGGGCGGCCTCTCGACGGTCGTCGGCCAGCTGGCGGGCGGCGCGCTGGTGGCGGCCGACCTGTGGGGCACCGGCTGGCGGCCGATCTTCCTGGTGAACGTCCCGATCGGCCTGGTGGTCCTGGTACTGGCCCGCCGCCTGCCGGAAAGCCGCGCGCACAACCCGCTGGGTGTCGACCGGCTGGGCACCCTGCTCCTGGCGACGACCTTGCTGGCCTTCCTGGTCCCGCTGATGGAGGGCCGCGCGCTGGGCTGGCCCGTGTGGTCCATCGTGCTGCTGGCCCTGTCGCCGTTCTCGGCCGCGGCGCTGGTGCACGTCGAACGGCGTCTCGAACGGCGCGGCGGGACACCGTTGCTGCCGCCGTCGGTGATGCGCCTGCCGAGCGTGCGGCGCGGGCTGATGGTGGCGGTGCCGTTCTTCGCCGCGTTCGGCTCGTTCATGTTCGTGTTCGCGATGACGCTGCAGGAGGGCCTGCACTTCGGCCCGCTCGGCGCGGGCGGCGCGTTGACGCCGCTGGCGGTCGCGTACTTCACGGTGTCGATGCTGAGCAGCCGGCTGGTGGCGCGCTACGGCCAGAAGGTCGTCCCGCTCGGCGGCGCGATCACGGCGGTGGGCATGGTGGCGCTGCTGTGCACGACGCTGGCGGCGTGGCCGCACGTGACCATCCTCGACCTGGCGCCGTCGATGGTGGCGATCGGCGTGGGGAACGCGCTGGCGATGACGACCCTGTTCCGGATCGTGCTGTCCCACGTGCCGACGGACCTGGCCGGGGTCGGCTCGGGCGTGATGACGACGAACCAGCAGACGTCGCTGGCACTGGGCGTGGCGACGCTCGGGAGTTTGTACGCGGCCCTTTCGGGTTCCTTGGGGAGCCGGGAGGCGTTCGCGCTGGTGATCGGCGTGGTCGCGGTGCTGGCGGCGGTCGTCGCGGTCACCGGACGGCGGCTGCCCGACCCGCGGGTCTGAGAAAGTCCGGATGCACCCGTCGGAAAATCCGCGCGCCGGACGACTATGAGGGTGTGACGGAACCACGGGTGCGACCGGACCCGGCCTTCGCGCTGCTCGGGCTCTACGAGACCGCGCTGCCGGAGGTCTACGGGTACCTGCTGTCCCGGTGCGGCGACCGCACGCTCGCCGAGGAGCTGACGTCCGAGACGTTCCTCGGCGCGGTCGCCGCCTGTCGCAAGGAGTACGCACCTCCAGTGAGCACCGGGTGGCTGATCGGCGTCGCCCGGCACAAGCTCGCCGACCACTGGCGGCGCAAAGAACGTGAGGAACGCGGGCTGCGGCTGGTGCACGACAGCGAGCCGGACGTCGAAGACCCGTGGGACGAGCAACTCGACGCCCTGCGCGCGAGACAGGTGCTCGAATCCCTCGGGTCGCACCACCGCGCGGCCCTGACCCTGCGGTACGTCGACGGCCTCGGCGTGCCCGAAGTCGCCGGCCACCTGGGCCGCAGCGTGCACGCCACCGAGGCGTTGCTCGTGCGGGCCCGTGCCGCGTTCCGCCGTGCCTACCAGGAAGAGGAGGGTCGCGATGCCTGAGCCGTACGACGCGCTTCGCCGGCCCTCCGAGCGGGTCGAGCCCGACCCGGCCTTCGCCGCCGAACTGCGCGACAACCTGCGTCGCGTCATCTTGAACGGAGCCGATGTGACGACCACCGAAGCGCCTGCCACCACCGATGCCGCGCTGCGTTCCCTGACGCCCTACCTCGCCGTGTCCGACGCCCGGGCCGCGCTCGACTTCTACGTCGACGTCTTCGGCGCGACCCGCCGCGGCGACCCGATCGTCATGGCGGACGGCCGGATCGGCCACGCCGAACTGGCCGTCGGCGACGCCGTCCTGATGCTCGCCGAGGAACACCCGGAGATCGGGCACGTGGCGCCGCGCGAGGGTGGCGCGTCGGTGCGGGTCGAAGTGCCGGACCCGGACGTCTCGGTGGCCCGCGCACTCGAGCGTGGCGCGACGCTGATCCGCCCGGTGAGCGACTCGCCGTACGGCCGGGGCGGCTCGTTCCGCGACCCGTTCGGCCAGCGCTGGCTCGTCTCCCAGGCGACGCCTGAGCCCGAGCCGCAGCCGAAGCACGGCGAAGCCATGTACTTCACGTTCCAGGTCCCGGCCGACGAGCCCGCGAAGGCGTTCTACGGCGCGGTGCTCGGCTGGGAGTTCACCCCGGGCTCGGTCGAAGGCGCGTGGAACGTCCAGGGCCACGGCCTGCAAGGCGGCCTCTGGGGCGGCCCGGGCCGGCAGGTCGGCTGGAAGCTCATGTACGCGGTCGACGACCTCGACACGGCTCTCGCGCGGGTACGCGAGCAGGGCGGCGAAGCGGGCGAAGTCGAGACCCATCCCTACGGCCTGACCGCGGACTGCACCGACACCCAGGGCATCGAGTTCTACCTCTGGCAGCAGCCGAGCTAACGGCCCGCCGCGTAGCCCTGCATGCCGCGGGCGTTGGCCGCCGCGTGCAGCAGGGTGCCGTCGCGGGAGACCGCCGACAGGCGGCCCAGTGCCCAGTCGCCCGCGTCCACGATCTCGTGGCCGCGGGTGCGCAGGGCGTCCAAAGTGGACGCGCCCAGCCGGGACTCCACGACCAGCTCGCGCGGGTTCCACGAACGCGGGTAGAAGGAGCTCGGGAACGCCGTCGTGTGCCAGGCCGGGGCGTCGATCGACTCCTGGAGGTTCAGGCCGCCGTAGACGTGCGCCAGCCAGAAGCACAGCTGCCACTGGTCCTGCTGGTCGCCGCCGGGCGTGCCGAACGCGAGCGTCGGGACGCCGTCGCGCAGGGCCAGGGACGGCGACAGCGTGATGCGCGGGCGTTTGCGCGGCGCCAGCGAGTTCGGCAGGCCCTCTTCCAGCCAGAACATCTGGCCGCGCGAATCGAGGCAGAAGCCGAGCGACGGGATGGCCGGGCTGGACTGCAGCCAGCCGCCCGACGGGGTCAGCGAGACCAGGTTGCCCGCCGCGTCGGCGACGTCGAGGTGGACGGTGTCGCCGCGTGTCTGACCTTGCGGGCCGACGGTCGGCTCGCCCGTCGCGCCGCCTTCCGCCCGCACGCCGCGCAGCGAGTCCAGGATCGCCGGGAGCCGCGCCGGGCCGCGAGCGTCCCCCGGACGCAGCTCGGCCGACGCCGTGTCGGTGATCAAGGCACGCCGGGAGTCCGTGTAGGACTGCGAAAGCAGCACGTCCAGGGGCACGTCGGTGTCGCCGTACCAAGCCTCGCGGTCCGCGAAGGCCAGCTTCGCCGCCTCGACGGCCAGGTGCACGGTCCGCTCCGACGCGACACCATCCACAAAGGACAGCTCGTCGCGGAAGCCGTGCAGCAGCAGTGCCTGCTGCAGCAGTGCCGGGCCCTGCGTCCAGCCGCCCAGCTTGACCAGGCGCCAGTCGTCGACGTCCACGAAGGACGGCTCCTCGTACGACGCCGACCACGACGCCAGGTCGTCGCCGGTCAGCAGGCCCGCGTGGTCGCGGCCGGAGTCGTCGCGGAACGCCTGACGGCTGAACGCGTCGATCGCCTCGGCGACGAAGCCCTGTGACCACGCGCGACGGCCCGCGTCGATCTGCGCCTCACGCCCCGAGACGGCTTCCGCCTCCCGCAGCAGCCGCTCCCACGTGTCGGCCAACGCGGGGTTCCGGTGCAGGCCCGAAGCCGGCTTGCCGTCCGGCAGCCACAGGCTGGCCGACGTCGGCCAGTGCTCGACGAACAACCGCTCGACGGCGCGGATCGTGTCGCCCACCCGCGAAACCAGCGGAACGCCGTTGCGCGCGTAGCCGATCGCGTAGCCGAGCACCGAGCGAAGGGACTTCGTGCCGTAGTCGCGAAGCAGCAGCAACCAGCCGTCCCAGGCGCCCGGCACGGTCGCCGGGAGCAGACCGCTGCCCGGGATCAGGTCCAGTCCCAGGGAGGCGAAGTGCGCGGGCGTGGCCCCCGCGGGCGACGGGCCTTGGCTCGCCAGTGCCCGCGGGGTCGGGTCGTCCGCTGTCACGAAGAGGCCGGGCACCTGGCCCGCCGGCCCGCAGAGGTGCGGCTCGGCGACCTGCAGGACGAACCCGGCAGCGACCGCCGCGTCGAACGCGTTGCCGCCGTCTTCCAGCACCGCCATCCCGGTGGCCGAAGCCAGCCAGTGCGTCGACGCCACCATCCCGAAGGTGCCGGCCAGTTCCGGCCTCGTCGTGAACATGCCCCGATAGTACGCAAAGCTAAGGAACTTACCAGCGCGCCGGCCGCCGCCGCTCCGGCTCGTACGGCTGCGTGATGATTTCCATCCCGTTCCCGCCGGGATCGAGGAAATAGACCCCACGACCGCCGTGGTTGTGGTTGATTTCCCCGACTTGCTTGCCCATCGGGTCGGCGTGGTAGGTCACGCCCGTTTCGACGAGCCGCGCGAACACGGCGTCGAAGTCGTCTTCCGGGACCAGGAAGCAGTAGTGCTGCAGGCGAAGGTCCTCTTCGGGGACGGTCGCGAAGTCCAGCCGGACGCCGTTGCGCGTCTCGACGGGGATGAACGGACCCCACTCTTCCCCGACTTCGAGGCCGAGCAGGTTCGCCAGGAATTCGGCGGATTCCCGGTTGTTCCGGGACGGGACGATCAGGTGGTTGAGTTCGACGGATACGGATACCGGCACGATTTCGGATCGTAGCCAGCGCTACCCGGTCAAGACACCTTGATTTTCGCCGCCGCGCGCGGCCGGCCGACGCCCTGCCAGGACAACCCGGCCGCGACGATCGTCCGCGGGTCGAGCAGGTTCCGCGTGTCGACGACGTCGATGCCCTCCATCAGCTCGGCCATGGCCCGCCAGTCGAGGTCCTTGAACTCGGCCCACTCGGTCAGCACGACGACCACGTCCGCGTCCTTGGCGACCTGGTAGGCGTCGTCGACCACGGTCATCCCGTCGATCTCGCAGTCGATCGCCGGGTCGTAGGCGACGATTTCGGCGCCCAGCGCGCACAGCACCGAGGACACCCCGAGCGCCGGCGAGTCGCGCAGGTCGTTCGTGCCGGCCTTGAACGCCAGGCCCAGCACACCGATCCGCGCGCCGGCCAGCGTCCCGCCGACCGCGCCGGCGATCTTCGCGACGATCCGGTCGCGCTGGGCGAGGTTCTCGTCGATCGCCGAGGTCAGCATCCTGAAGTCGTAGTCGACCGACTCGGCGACCTTGACCAGCGCGCTCGTGTCCTTCGGCAGGCACGAGCCGCCCCAGCCCGGGCCGGGCTTGAGGAACGTCCGGCCGATCCGCCGGTCGTAGCCCATGCCCTCGGTGACGAGGTTGATGTCCGCGCCGAGCCGCTCGCACAGTTCGGCGATCGAGTTGACGTAGGACAGCTTCAGCGCGAGGTAGCAGTTCGCGGCGTACTTGACGAGTTCCGCGCTCGCCGCGTCCGCGACGACGACCGGTGCGTCGAGTTCGGCGTACAGGTCACCGACCCAGCTCGCGGCGGCGAAGTCGTCGCAGCCGACGACGATCCGGTCCGGGCCCAGGAAGTCCGCGACCGCGGTGCCTTCACGGAGGAACTCGGGGTTCGACACCACCGGCACGTCGGTCCGGCCGAGCATCTCCCGGATCCGCTTCGACGTGCCGACCGGCACGGTCGACTTGGTGATCAGGGCACAGCCGGCGGGCAGGACGTCACCGATCTCGGCGGTCACGGCTTCGACCGCGCGCAGGTCCGCGGAACCGCCGGCCCCCATCGGCGTCGGGACGCAGAGGAACACCGCCTGCGCGTCGCGGACCGCGTCCCGCGCGCCGACGACGAACTGGAGGCGCTTGGCCGAGATCCCGCGGGTGACCAGATCGGCCAGCCCCGGTTCGAGGATGTCTACGCGTCCGGCGGCGAGCCGCGACACCTTCGCGCGGTCGACGTCCACGCAGGTGACGTAATGACCCAGACTGGCCAGGCAGGCCCCCGTGGTCAAGCCGACGTAACCGGTTCCTACCACCACGATCCGAGCTGGCGTCATGGTGCTGAAGGTGACAGCCGGAGTTGACGATCGCGCTAACGGAACCGGACACCGGTGAGTACTCCACGCGACACCGCGGCGGTGCGTTAACAGCAGTTTGCGGCCGGTGAGCGAGCACACAAAGCGCCCGTGCGAACGAGCGTTAACCTGGGTCCGGAACCAGAGCAGCGAAGGGAACCGCACAGATGCAGATCACCGACACCGCGGCGCTCGTCACCGGGGGCGCGTCCGGCCTCGGCGGCGCGACGGCGAAGGCCCTCGCGGCCAAGGGCGCGCGGGTGTTCGCGCTCGACCTGGCGCCGTCCATCGAGAAGGCCGAGCAGGTCGACGGCATCACCTACGTCGAAGCCGACGTGACCGACGTCGAGCAGGTCGAAGCCGCCGTCGCGACCGCGGCCGGCTCCGGGGTGCCGCTGCGGACCGTCGTGAACTGCGCCGGCATCGGGCCGTCCGCGCGCATCCTGTCCAAAAAGGGCCGGCACGACCTCGCGCTGTACGCGAAGGTCGTCCAGATCAACCTCGTCGGGACGTTCAACGTCCTGACGATCGCGTCGGAGGCCATCGCGAAGACCGAGCCCCTCGAGGACGACGCCCGCGGCGTCATCATCAACACCGCGTCGATCGCCGCGTTCGACGGCCAGATCGGGCAGGTCGCCTACTCGTCGTCCAAGGGCGGCGTCGTCGGCATGACGCTCCCCGCGGCCCGCGACCTGGCCTCGCACGGCATCCGCGTGCTGACCATCGCGCCCGGCATCGTCGACACGCCGATGCTCGCCACGGTCAGCGACGAGTTCCGCGCGGCCCTCGCCGCCGGCATCCCGTTCCCGAAGCGCCTCGCGCGGCCGGACGAGTACGCGCAGCTCGCGCTGTCGCTCATCGACCACGACTACCTCAACGGCGAGGTCGTCCGCATGGACGGCTCGCTCCGGATGGCCCCGCGCTGACCCGAAGGGGCGGCACTTTCAGGTGAAAGTGCCGCCCCAGGGCGGTCTCAGCGGGCGAGGCGGACCTCCAGGCCGATGCCGTCGGTGGTGACCGAGCAGCCACCGAAAGCGCTCTCCGCGGCCAGCGCCTCGAACTGCTCGCGCGTGAACGCCCGGCGCCGCAGCCACCCCAGCGTCTGCCGCACGGTGAAGCCGCTGACCACGCCGACGTCCATCCCGGCGACCTCGCGGCCGATGTCCGCGGCGGTGGCCTCGTGGTTGAGGTCGTGGATCACCGCGAACCCGCCCGGGCGCAGCACCCGGTGCATCTCGTTCAACGCCGCCACCGGCTGCCGGAAGTTCTTGAACGCGGCCTGGCAGACCAGGAAGTCGAACGACTCGTCGGCGAACGGCGCGTGCGTGACGTCGCCCTGCCGGAAGTCGACGTCCAGGCCGGCGCCGTTTTCCCGGGCGATTTCGACCATCGTGTGGCTGATGTCGAGCCCGGTGACGCGGAAGCCGAGCTTCGCCACCTCGATGGCGAAGTAGCCGGGGCCGGGCGCCACCTCCAGGACCTCGGCGCCTTCGTTCAGCCCGGCCGTCACCGCGGCGGCCTGCTTCCGGTACTGCCGGAGCTGCGCTTCGGTGCCGCGGTTCTTGGCGTACCAGCGGGCCTGGAAGCCCTCCATCTCGGGGACTTTGTGCTTGCGGGTCGTCTCCATGGATCTCTCCTCTTCGGGTGATCCGAACCGGAGAGCCGCCCGGTTATCCTCGTGGTGCCACCTCGGGGCCGGGCGTGCTCGGTTCGGGGTCGAGGACCCCGGGCGGTGTGCCAGCACCTCCCGGGGTCCGTGCTATTTCTCCACGAATTCCCCCAGGTCGTCAGGGAATTCGCCGGTCTCGTACCAGTGGCGCCAGGCGTCCGTGCCAGGCACGGCGCCGCTCGTCAGGTCGGCCAGGAAGGCCCGCACCCAGCGCGCCTCGGCCTCCGTCATCGCGAGGTCGTACTCGACCTCGACCAGGAAGATCCGCGGCGTCACCGGACGCAGCTGCTCGAGGCTCGCCCGCTGCGCCGCGGCGCGTTCGTCGAGGTCGGCGGCCCGCTGCCGCAGCAGGGCGGCCGCCTGGTCCGGGCCGAGCACGCCCATCAGCGACAGCCCGGCCTTGAACCGCGGCGGCTCCCGGTCGAGCGTGCCGACGAGCTCGCGGACCCAGTCCTCCATTTCGGCGTGCCCGGCCGGCGTGATCCGGTAGACGGTCCGCTCCGGCCGCGCGCCGTCACGCACGCTCTCGACGGCTTCCACGAAGCCGTGCTTCTCGAGGTTCGCGACGACCGTGTACAGCGAACCCCACTTGATCGGCAGGTCCGCTTCCTTGCCGCGCTGCTTGAGCACCGTGGCCATCTCATAGGGGTGCATGGGCCGCTCGACCACGGCGGACAGCACGGCCAGCCCGAGCAGGTTGCCGACCTTCCGCCGCTTCATCCCGACTCCTCGTCCACGAGTACTCGCAGACGAGTATGCACGCAGACGCGTCAGTCGGCAAGTGTCTTAGTCGGCGAACTACTCAGAGGTCGAACATGTACGGGACTTCGGCCTGCGCCCGCTCGCTGATCCACTCGCGCAGCGCGCGCGTCGCCAGGACGTCGTCCTCGTTGTAGCGCAGCAGCCGCTCGCGCTGGCCGGTGTCCGGCACCTCGCCGTCCATGCCGACGGCGTCGCGGTACCAGCGCATCGACGCCTCGCCGCCCGCCTCCGGATCACGCCACGCGAACCCGGCGACCGGGGCGATCACCTTCAGGCCCTTGCCGTGGGAGCACAGGAACTGGTCGGTGACGCTGCGGAAGAGGTCGACCCACTCATCGGAGTCCACAAAGGACTGGATGTCCTTCTTCGCCGGGACGCCCGGGTGGTCGCCGAAGCGCTCGACCGAGCCGAAGAGCCAGCGGTTCTCGGCGAGCGCGTTGTAGCAGTAGGCGCGGAAGGTCAGCCCGGCCGCTTCGGTGCGCTGGCGGACGTCGGTGAGCCAGGCCCAGAACTCCGCGAAGGACCGGGCTTCGTCGTCGGTGGGCAGCGGGTCCCACGTCGCGAAGGCGCGGTAGCCCGGCTCCAGCCCGATGTCGGCGCCGCTCAGCAGGCAGCCCCAGAGGTACGCGCCGGCGTCGCCGAAGCTCTCCATGTCGACGTCGACCTCGACGTCGGCGCGCGGCACGTCGACGCGATCGACCCGGCGCACCAGCGTCAGGTCGGCCAGCCATGCGCGGGCGAGCACGACCGCGTCCGGGAACGTCACGCCGGTCCAGTTCACCGGCGGCGGCTCGCCCGCCGGGTCCAGCGCGGCCAGCGTGTCCACAGTGGACACCCCGGCGCGGCGCAGCTCCATGGCGTCCTCGCCGCGGACGACGAGGCTGACGTCGCGGGTCTCGGTGAGCACCACCTCGCACGTCGGCCACCACGGGCAGCGGCGGCACTCCAGCACGCGCGACGGCTCCGCGAGGGGCTCTTCGCCGTTCGCGGCCGCCGAGGCTATGGCGAGCCGGTCGGCGAACCGGACCTGGTACTCGGTGAGCGCGCTGCGCCCGCCCGGCCAGGTGCCGGCGGTGAGGTCGTGCCAGACGACGACGTCGGCGTCGAGCCCGATCACGCCGCCGATCGCGACGCTTTCGTCGGCCTGGCCGAGCGTCTGCAGCATGCGGCGGATGTGCACGAGCCGCAGCTGGTCACGCGGCTGCGCCCGCACCTTGCGGCCTTCGTCGGCGCCGCGGTGCGCCGGGTCGAGGTCCGTCATCCCGGTGACGATCGCGCCCGTGCCGCGATCGGTGATGCGGTGGCGCACGACGAGCACCGGCACGTAACCGCGGCCGGTGCGGACGAGCAGGTCGATGCCGCCGCGCCGGTGCCCGGCCGCGTCGACCGGGAACAGCGCGCCCCAGATGTACTGCGCTTCGGCGGCGAAGGCCTGCTCGGTCAGTTCGACGCGCTCGGCGGCGGGCAGGTCGCGCCCGATCTTCAGCCAGTGGCCGGGGTTCGCTTCCATCAGCCGCGTCACGATGTCTTCGCGGTGGGCCGTGGCGTCGGCGATCCGCTGCTGCGCTGTCGGGTCCGGCGGGGAAAGCGGTACCTCGCGCATCGCCGGATCGTGCTCGAGGTGCACGCGACGACGGCAGCGGCTGACCGCTCCCGCGTCGAGCACCACCTCGGTCTTCATGGAGATCACTCTAGATTCCCACGGCCGAGCCGACATGCCCGCCACCCGGGCGACCAGTAAGTTCGACCTCGACACGTCGCAGGAGGTGCCATGGCGCGCAAGGCCAAGGTCGAGGGTGAAGCCCGGATCACCCCCAAGAAGGCGAAGAACGCGGTCGCGGTGGCGAAGGTGCTCGGCCCGGCCGTGATCCCGGTCGTCGCGCCGTACGCGGTGCGCGCGGCGGGCGCCGCCCGGGAGCTGTACGACCGCTACCAGGCCCGCAAGCTGGGGGTGGCCGTGGACCAGCTGGGCTCGTACACGGGCCGCGGCGCGGCGCTGCACGCCCGCATCGCCGGGATCGCGGAAGGCTGCCGCGACCTGGAGAAGTCGGAGAAGGCTTCGGCCGCGGACGTCGAGTTCGCGAAGGACTCGCTGGGCACGCTCGAGCAGCTGTCGGCGACGGTCCGCGCGGCGGAGCGGATGCCGGCGGCCCGCCGGAAGTCGGCGCACCGCGCGGTGGCCGGCGAGCTGGAGCGGCTCGAAGGCCAGCTGCTGCACCGGCTCGGGATCTGACCCGGATACGGAAACGGCCCCGGCGAACCGGGGCCGTTTCCGATCGGGCCGCTATTTGACGAAGCCCTTTTCGACCATCCAGTCGTGGGCCACCTTGCCCGCGTCCTCGCCGTCGACGTCGACCTTCTTGCAGAGTTCGATCATCTGCTTGTTGTCGATCGCCGCGCTGATCTTCTCCAGCGGGCCGCGGATGTCCGGGTGCTGCTTCAGGAACTCGGTGCGCAGCGTGGCCACCGCGTTGTACTGCGGGAACGCCTTCTTGTCGTCCTCGAGCACTCGCAGGTTCAGCCCGGAGATGCGGCCGTCGGTGGTGAACACCTCGCCGACCGGGCAGGTGCCGCTCGCCACGGCCGAGTAGATCGTGCCGATGCCGAAGTTCTCGATCTTCGGGTTCTGGAACCCGTAGGCCTTCACCGCGGCCGGGAAGCCGTCCTGACGGCTGGTGAACTCCGTCTCCAGGCAGAACACGTTCTGGTCCGGCTTCTGCTTGAGGAACGCCGCGAGGTCCGACGTCGTCTTCAGGTTGTTCTTCGCGCCGTAGTCCTCGGTGACCGCGAACGCGTACTGGTCGTTGAGCGGCGAATAGTTCAGCCAGCTGACGCCGAACTTCTCTTCGTCCGCCTTGGCCGTCGCCTCGTACTGGGCCTTCTCGCCACCGGGCACCGGCAGCTCGTTGCCCTGGTAGTTGATCCAGCCGGTGCCGGTGTACTCCCAGGTGACGTCCGTCTGCCCGGTCAGCAGCGCCTGCCGCGACGAGTTCGACCCCTTGATGTCCGAGAGGTCGACGACGTCCGCGCCCGACGCCGTCAGGGCCATTTCGGCCATGTACGCCAGGATGATGTTCTCGGTGAAGTCCTTCGACCCGACCGTGACCTTGAGGCCCTGCAGGGACGGGATCGGCTGGATCGAGCCCGGCTGGATGTCGTAGGGCACCGCCTGGTTGACCGTCAGGCCGCACGCCGACAGCGTCGCGCCCAGCACGGCCACCCCGAAGAGCGCTTTCAAGCGCCGGAGTTTCATCGCAGCCCCTTCGGTCCGAAGAACTGTTCGGCGACCGCGCCCAGCCAGTCGACCAGCAGCGCCAGCGCGACGGCCAGCACCGAGCCGGTCACCAGCACCGAGGTCAGGTTCAGCTTGTAGCCGGTGTCGATCAGCAGCCCGAACCCGCCGGCGTTGACGAACATGCCGAACGTCGCGGTCCCGACCGCCAGCACGAGCGAGGTGCGCAGGCCGGCGAGGATCAGCGGGACGGCCAGCGGCAGCTCGACCCGCCACAGCACCGCGGACGCCGACATCCCGATGCCGCGGCCGGCGTCGATCAGCGCCGGGTCGACCTGCTGGATGCCGACCATCGTGTTCCGCAGCACCGGCAGCAGCGAGTAGAACGCCAGCGGCAGGGCCGCGACCCAGAGCCCGCCGGTCGAGCCGGTGATGATGAACCACAGCACCAGCACGCCGAGGGCCGGCGCGGCCTGGCCGATGTTCGCGATCGCCAGGAAGATCGGCGCCAGGAAACGCGCCCACGGCCGCGTCACGACCACGCCGAGCGGCACGGCGACGAGCACCACGATCGCGGTCACCACGATCGTCATCAGCAGGTGGTCCCACAGCGCCGTCAGCAGCGAAGACGCGTTCAGCGTCTCCTTCTCCGTCGCGTTCAGCCCGCTGGAGAACACCCAGATCAGCGTGACCGCGACGATCACCAGCACCGCGACGGGCTGGGCGAACAGCCGGACGCGTTCCGCGCGGTTGGAGCCGGACTCGGTGCTGAAACCGGTATCGACGGCAGCCGTCATGCGGACACCTCCTCGCCGTTCGTGTGCTCGTCACGCAGCTGCTGGATGGTCGAGATCACGGTGTCGAGCTGGATGGTGCCCGCGTACTCGCCGCGCGCACCGGTCACCGGCACCGAGCCGCCCTCGGCGAGCATCGCCTCGAGCGCGTCCTGCAGGGTCGACTGCAGGCTGACGATGTCGCGCAGCGGCTTGCCCGCGTTGGCCAGCGACGCCCCGGCGACCAGGTCGCGGACGTGCACCCAGCGCGTCGGGCGGCGCCGCGCGTCCAGGACCAGCGCGAAGTGCTTGCGCGTCTCCTCGAGCTTCTTGCGCAGCTCGGCGGGGTCGTCGGACACCGACGCGGTCAGCGCGTCCTGCGTCAGCTCGACGTCGCGGACCCGCAGCAGCGTCAGCTGCTTGAGCGACGCGCCCGCGCCGACGAACCCGGCGACGGTGTCGTTGGCCGGGTTGGCGAGGATCGCCTCGGGCGTGTCGTACTGCAGGATCGACGACTGGTTGCCGAGCACCGCGATCTTGTCGCCGAGCTTCACGGCCTCGTCGAAATCGTGCGTGACGAACACGATCGTCTTCTTCAACTCGTCCTGCAGGCGCAGCAGCTCGTCCTGCAGGTTGCCGCGGGTGATCGGGTCGACCGCGCCGAACGGCTCGTCCATCAGCAGCACCGGCGGGTCCGCGGCGAGCGCGCGGGCGACGCCGACGCGCTGCTGCTGGCCACCGGAGAGCTGGCGCGGGAAGCGGTCGCGGAAGTCGGCCGGGTCGAGCCCGACCAGGTCCATCATCTCCTCGACCCGGTCGTTGACCTTCTTCTTGTCCCAGCCGAGCAGGCCCGGCACCACCCCGATGTTCTGCGCCACGGTGAAGTGCGGGAACAACCCGGCCTGCTGGATCGCGTAGCCGATCCGGCGGCGCAGGGTGTCGACGTCGAGCTTCAGCGCGTCCTCGCCGCCGATGGTGATGCGGCCGGACGTCGGCTGGACCAGCCGGTTGATCATCCGCATCGTCGTCGTCTTGCCGCAACCGGACGGCCCGACGAAGACCACGATCTTGCCCGCGGGCACGACCATCGAGAACTCTTTGACGGCCGGCTCACGCGTACCGGGGTACCGCTTGGTGACGTTCTCCAGCTCGATTTCGACGCCGGAGACTTCCTCGTTCTCAGCCACGGACACCCCTAGAGATGGTGAAGCGCTTGATCAGGACGTAGACGCCGTCGAGGATCAGCGCGAGGATGACGACCCCGACCGTTCCGGTGACGGCTTGGTTCAGGGAGTTCGTGCTCCCCGCGTTCGTGAGCCCCGAGAAGACCTCGGCGCCGAAGCCGGGACCCTTCGCGTAGGCGGCGATCACCGCGATGCCCATCAGCATCTGCGTCGCGACCCGCATGCCGGTGAGGATCGCCGGCCAGGCCAGCCGCAGCTCGACCCGGGTGAGCACGCCGAAGCGGCTCATCCCGATGCCGCGCGCGGCGTCGACGACGGCCGGGTCGACCCCGTCGAGCCCGACGATGGTGTTCCGGACGATCGGCAGCAGGCCGTAGAGCACCAGCGCGATCACGGCCGTCGTCGGACCGAGCCCCGAAATGGGGATCAGCAGGCCCAGGAGGGCGAACGACGGGACCGTCAAGATCGTGCTCGCCAGCGCCGTGGCCACCGCCGAACCGATCGGGCTGCGGTACACCGCGACCCCGATCAGCACGCCGAGGACCGCGGCGAGGATCGTGCACTGCACCACCATGCTGGTGTGCAGGTAGGCCTCCAGCCAGAGCTTGCTCGCCCGATCGGAGATGTAGTCGAAGAGGTTCATCCGTGTGCGCTCTCCCGCCCTTCGCTCGGACCTTCACCCGATCGGGCTAGTTCCTGACCGACGACTCAGTACCCAGCGCGACGCCGGTCCAAACCCCCGTTGGTTCCGAACACCGTGGCCTATCCGGGCGTGATCGGCAACCAGTGACCTGAACCACGGCGTGGCGCGGTACGTGAACTCGGCGTGTGCTCACTTCACGGGATCACACGCTCACGCGGGAGGCGGTCCCTTAGGCTGCTCCTCATGAGCGTTCCGGCACGGCGACCCGCCGTGCTCGGTGCTATCCGGGGTGTGTTGCTCGCCGTGTGCGCCGCGGCGCTGTCGGTCACCGCGCACCGCCTGGCCGACGGCGGCCTGCCCGACCCGGCGATGACCGTGCTGCTCGCCGGCCTGTTCGGCTGGACGGCGAGCGCGCTGGCCCGCAAGGCCCGCGGACCGGTGGCCACGATCGCCCTCCTCGGCGCCGCCCAGCTCGTGATGCACCTGCTGCTGACCACGCTCGCCGGCCACGACATGGCCGCGGCGCCCGGCCGCAGCGGGCTCGGCATGGTCGCCGCGCACGCCTTCGCGACCCTGCTCACCGCGCTCCTGCTCGCCCGCGCCGACTCGACGCTGCTGGCGGTGCTCGCCGTGCTGCGCGCGATCCTGCCGCGGCTGCTCACCCCGCTGCCGGTCCCGGCGGCCCCCGCGCCCGTCCCGGTCCGCGCCGCCGCGCCGGGTCACCTCGTCGGCGTCGACCTGCGCCGGATCCGCGGGCGGCGCGGCCCGCCCGGCCCCTCCTGAAACCAGCTCATCCCCGAACAGCGGCTCCCCGAAGCCGCTGACCTTCACTGAGTTCATCAGGAGTGAACCCATGTCCCAGCACGTCTTCAAGCGCGCCGGTTTCCTCGCCGCCACCGTCGGTGCCGCCGGTCTCCTCGGCGCCGGCGTCGCCTCCGCGCACGTCACCGCCAACGTCTACGGCGCCCAGCCGACCAAGGGCGGCTACGCGGCGATCGTGTTCCGCGTCCCGAGCGAGGAACCGAACACCACCACCAAGAAGGTCGCCGTCGACTTCAAGCCCGACTACGGCATCGGCAGCGTGCGGACCAAGCCGGTGCCCGGCTGGACCGCCGAGGTGACGAAGTCGAAGCTGCCCGCCCCGATCACCAAGGACAACGGCACGCAGATCACCGAGGCCGTCACCGCGGTGACGTGGACCGCGCAGCCCGGCAACGAGCTCAAGGCCACGGACTACCAGGAGTTCTCGGTCAGCTTCGGCCCGCTGCCCACCAACGTGGACGAGGTGGAGTTCCCGGCGCACCAGACCTACAGCGACGGCAAGGTCGTCGACTGGACCCAGCCGACCCCGCCCGGCGGCGAGGAGCCGGAGCACCCGGCGCCGACCGTCAAGCTGGCCGCGAAGTCCGCGGGCGACGACGACCACGGCAGTATGGCGGGGACGGCGTCGACCACCGGTGAGCACACCGAAGCCGCCGCGGCGTCGTCCGACAGCACGGCTCGCTGGCTCGGCGGGGCCGGCCTGCTCGTCGGCGCCATCGGCGTCGGCGTCGGAGCCGGCGCGACGATCCGGGCCCGCAAGGCCACGGCGAAGTCGGGAGGCAACAGCTAGATGCGGAAGGCGCTCGTCGCGCTGGCGTTGACGGTGGTGGCCGTGCTCGGCACGGCCACCCCGGCGCTGGCGCACAACGTGCTGATCTCCTCGGACCCGGCGAACGGCTCGTCCATCACCGCCGGCCCGCAGAAGGTCAGCCTGACGTTCGACCAGTACGTGCAGGGCGCGGACGTCAACCAGATCGCGGTGACCGGGCCGAGCGGCGGCCAGTGGGCCGAGGGCCCGATCAGCGTGGTGAACAACGTCATCAGCGCACCCCTGCGGCCGCTCGGGCCGGCCGGGAATTACACCGTCGGCTACCGCGTGCTGTCCGCCGACGGCCACCCGGTGACCGGGGAGCTGACCTTCACCCTCACCACCGCGGGCACCGGCACGCCGGCGACCGTCGACGCGGCGAAGTCGCCGGGCAGCGCCTCGCAGGCCGCACCGCAGTCGTCGACGACCGGGGTGCCGATCTGGGTCTGGATCGCCGGGGCGGTGGTGCTGCTGGTCATCGGCCTGACCGTCGCCCTGCGGTCCGGCCGGTCGGTGGAAGAGAAGAACTGATGACCCAGGCCGAGGCCACCACGAAGCCCCGCTATTCGACGCTCCTGTGCGTCGTGACGGCGGGACTGCTCGGCGCCCTCATCGGCGTCGCGCTCATGTCCACCACCCCGGTCCCCGGGGTCGTGGAACCCGGCGCGGTGGTCTCGGCCGGCATCCCGGTCGTGCGGGTCCTGCTCGACCTCGCCGCGGTCACGACGATCGGGCTCGCCCTGCTGTCGGTCCTCGTCGGCTACGACCGGCCGAAGCTCACCGAACCGGTCATGCGGCTGGCCCGCCCGGCCGGCGTCGCGGCCGCGCTCGTCTGGGCCACGGCCGCGGTCGTCGCGCTGATCCTGCAGACCGCGGAGTACAAGCCCGGGTCGTCGACGCTCACCGCCGGGGACATCGGCGGCTACATCGCGAACGTCGGCGCGGGCAAGGCGCTCGTCATCGTCGCGGCGCTCGCCCTCGTCCACGCCGGGATCGGCGCGCTGGCGCTGCACTTCGGCGAGAAGGTGCCCGCCGAGGTCCGGGTCGGGCTCGGCCTGTTCGCGCTGCTGCCGCTGCCGGTCACCGGGCACGCTTCGAACTGGAGCTACCACGACTACACGATGATCTCGATGGAGCTGCACGTGATGAGCGCCGTCGCCTGGACCGGCGGCCTCGGCGCGATGACCGTGCTCCTCGTCGCGAACCGGACGTTGCTGGCGCACGCGCTGCCCCGGTTCTCGAAGCTCGCGACGCTCTGCCTGCTCCTCTCCGCGGCGACCGGCCTGTTCAACGGCCTCATCGAGATCTCGCTCAACCCGACCATCGGGTTCTGGGCGGCGATCTTCACGACGCCGTACGGGCGGCTCTTCATCCTGAAGTTCCTCTGCACGGGTGTCATCGCGCTGCTCGGCGCGTACACCCGCTTCCGGCTGATGCCGCAGATCGTCCGGCACAACCGCACGGCGCTCGCCGCGTGGGCGACGCTCGAGCTGACGGTCATGGGGTTGGCGTTCGGGTTCGCCGTCGTGCTGACGCGGGCGCCCGTCGTCGCCTCTTGAAAGCCCTTCCCCGCAGGTAGATCCGGTGTCAGTGACGCCGTGTAGCTGCAACTTGCGCATTGGGCTGAGGGGTAGACCATTGGGGGCGACCCGTCGGACCGAACTCTCTACGCAGAGACGAGCCCACTTCGGAAGCGACGAACGGTCATTTGCAGTCGGCGAATGCACGTGCAGATTGTGGTCCCGGTCACATCATGTGACAGTCGAGGGTCAGCGGTAACGCGTCCAGCGTGCGTCCGTCCGGCCGCTGCGAAGATCGTCCAGCCGGCGGAACAGCTCCGGCCGCACCTGCGGCCGGCTGCGCAGGATCGGCAGCACGCTGGTCGTCAGCTTCAGCTCCCGGATCGCCCGGAGCACGGCGAACCCGGGCCACGACGTCACGTCGAAGCCGTACGCCGCGGCGAACGTCCGGTAGCGCACCGGCGGGTCACCGAACCGCTCGCGGCCGACGGCCAGCGGCGTCAGGTCCCACTCCGGCGGGCCGACGCACGACGAATCGAAGTCGCAGAGCACCGGCCCGTCCGGGCCCGGGATGACGTTGCCGGGGTACGCGTCGCCGTGCACCAGGCCCCTGGGCAGCGGGAACTCCAGCCCGGACAGCGCGTCTTCGAGCTCGGCGCAGCGGTCGAGCAGGAACACGCGGTCGGCGTGGCTGAGCTCTTCGGCGTCGGACACCCGGGCCCGCACGGCGGCGAACGGCGCCCATTCGGCCAGGCCGTCGGGCGCGGGGAGGGCGTGCACCTGGCGCAGCAGCCGGGCCAGGTCCGCGGAGGTCGCCGGCCGGCCGATGCTCGGCACCTGGTGCCACACGGTCACGAGGTGCCCGCCGACCGGCATCGGCTGCTCGACGGTGTCGAGCAGCCGGATGGCGGGGACGCCGTGCCGCTCGAAGTGCCGGGCCACCAGGACCACGGTGTCGACGCGGTGCCGGAGCTGGGTCGAGCCGACGATCCGGATCACGAACGGCGCCGTGACCAGCGCGTACACGGCGTTGTTCGTGAACCGGAGCAGCCGGGCACCGGCCGGGTCGACGCCCAGCCGGGCACAGGTTTCCGCCAGCACGCCACGCAGCTTCGCGGGGGTGAACCGGCCGTCCAAGACGGTGCCGGCCCCTTCGGCCTTAAGCGGCGTAGAAAGCGTTGAGGCGATCGGCGAGGTCACGGGCGTCGGCGTTGTTGCGGCGGCGCTCGGCTTCGTCCTGCAGCGGGCGCATGCGGTCCTTGACCCGCTCGGACTTGATGCCTTCGGCGCAGTCGATGGCCTTGCCGCCGACCTTGGCGCCGTGGTCGAGGTCGCCCTCGATCAGGTGGTTGGTGGCCAGGGCGCTGAGCATGAACGTCTTGGACCGGGCCATCTCGTCGTCGTAGGACTCGACGGCCCTGGTCAGCGCCGGGATCGCGTACTTCGTGTGCTCGGTGTTCTTCTGCGCGAGCACCGTGTGGACGGTGCCGACCATGGCGTAGACGTCGGTCTCGGTGAAGAACTTCACCCAGGACTCGGCTTCGGCCAGGTTGGCGCGCTCGAACTCGTCCTTGCTCCGCCCGAGCAGCTTCACGGCCTGCTCTTCGTTGCCCATCATCGCGTAGGCCCACGCCTCGTTCGCGCACAGCACGGAGACCGCCAGCTCGGAACCGGATTCCTGGGCCGCGATCTGGCCCAGCTGGAACAGCTTCAGCGCGTCGTTCGGGGCGTCCTGGTGCAGGTAGACGCGCCCCATGCGGTAGAGCACGTTGGCCACCAGCGGGTGGTTTTCGCCCTGCTTGGCCAGGTCCAGCGCGTTCGCGAAGTGGCCGCGCGCGGAGTCCATCAGCCCGGTGTCGAACGACGTCCAGCCGGCCAGCGAGTGGAGGTCGGCGAGCGCCACGTACAGCCGGTTCTTGACGATGTCGGTGCCGTTGGCCTCGAGCATCTGCTGTCCCCAGGACAGCTGCGCCACGACGGCGTCGCGGCAGAACCCGCCGCCGTACTGGTAGTCCAGGGCCCGGAGGGCCCGCGTCGCGGCCTCCACCTGGCGCACGTCGGTCATGCCGATGCGCCCGGGCGCCGGCGTCCTGGCCGGTCCCGCCGACCACGTGCCCGATTCCGGACCGAACACCGCCGCACCCATCGTGACCTGGGCGGCGTGCGCGAGGAACCTCCGTCGCTTCACGGACTCGTCCTCCTCAGCCTGCTGGCCGTCGGCGGAGCCGACGACCCGTATCGCCGTGGCCTCGTCGTAGGCGAGGCCCATGTACCCACGGGGGACGCCCAGGCCGTCGGCGATCCTCGTGAGCACGTCGTAGGCCATGACCTGGCGGCCCTTGAGGATCTCCGACACCTCGGACTGGGACTGGCCGGTCATCGCGGCGATCTGGCGCTGAGAGACACCGTGCTTGCGCAAGAGGCGGTAGACGGCGCTGATCTCGCGAGTGGCGAGAGCTGCTCTCATCTCCGGCTGCTCCCACGCGTCGGCGGGAACCGCGTGGCTCTGCCGGGCTTCGGCACTGCCACCGTTGTTGGCGTCCATCGCGCCCCCTCCACTGTCCGGTCGGGCGTCTGTGAAACAGCGTAAGCAAACCGGCGAAGCCGTGTGAACAGCCGAACTGGTGCCCTGATCGGTCCGGGCGAAGTCCACTGACCGCTTACCGTGGAACCCGGTCCGGTCACCGCTATGACGCCATTTCGACCTTCTATCGCACCCGGTTTCACCTCACTGTAGTTGTCAGATCTCCGTCACCGCCCGGACACCGGCAGCGATCACGGAGAGCTACGAAAACCGCAGGGATGTTGCAGAAGGCATCTTCGGAGCCCGCTCCGAAGAGGACGACAGAGCGGAGAAGGGCGTGGAGTTCGTGGACTCGTTCGCAGGGGGACATGCCGGCACGGCGACCCGCGCCGTGCGGCCGGTGGTCTCTCCCATCTCCGCCGTCCGCCCGGTGACCCCCGCCGCCGCGGTGGACCCCCGCACCGCGAGCGTCCGGCACTACGAGGGCGGCCAGCTGGTGTGGCGCGTGCAGTGCGGCGACCTCATCAGCCGGGAACGCGCGGTGACGGTGTTCGTCGAAGACAACCAGGTGGTACTGGTCTCGCCCCCCGGCGAGACCGCGCGGTTGACGTCCGGCCAGCTCGGACAGCTGCGCGCCGCGCTCAACGAAGCCGCCAAGATGGCGGAAAGGTAACGGTGAGCTGACATGGATCAGGTACTCGGGCAGGTCCTCCGCAACGCGGTCTGGGAGCGCCTCGACATGCTGACCGACCTGGCGAACCGCGCCGACGCCCAGTCGCTCGTCTCGGTCGCGCGCTCCGAACTGCCCCGCTTGACCGAAGCGTGGCGCGCGATGCTGAAGATGCACGAGCCCGACGAGCGCGGTGACTGCCCGACCTGTTCGACCCGGTGGCACCGCTGCAAGGCGCCGTGCTCGGTCTGGCAGGTCGCGCACGAGCACCTGGTCGCCGGCGGGCTGGCACCGCAGCAGACCTCGGCGGACAACCGCCTGCAGGGCCGGCGCAAGAGCCCGGTCCCCACGCAGGGCCGTCCGGTCCCGGGTCCCACCGCGGCGGAGACCACTGGGCGCCACGCACTGGTGAACCCGCGCCGAGCGGTCACGGCCTGACGGACCCGGGCCGTCGCCTCCTCCCGCGGTGGCGACCCACCCGTCCTGACCGAAGCCCCAGGGTTCGCGCCGGTCCCACCGGCGCCGCCCACCCAGACCGGCGAGCGCGGCCGACCGATCGCCCCATCGGACCCGCGCCTGCTCTCGCCCGGCCGAGGACTGTTTCGCCCGCACCCCCGAGCAGCGCGAACCGGTCCTCGGCCACACCACCCGGTCCCCACCGCGATTAATCGAAAAAAATACGCGTCAGGCCTAGCCCAGGCGGTAATCCCCCGCTAGATTGATCATCGAACCGGACGTGGACCACTGGTTCACCCCGCCTTGATCCGCCCCTGCGGCCCCTGAATTCCGCGGGCCGGTGCCGTTGCACTCCCCTCCCCCGACCGGCACCGGCCCGCGGTTCCACGTCTAGCGAACCGCCTTCACCCGGAGCACCAGGACCGCGGCCAAGAGCGTCGCGACGGCCGAGGCGGCGAAGAGTCCCGGATAGCCACCCAGGTAGGCGAGCACCAGCGGCGTCAGCAGCGGCGCGACCACCTGCGGCAGCGAGTTCGCGATGTTGATGACGCCCAGGTCCTTCGCGCGGTCCTGCGCCGTCGGCAGCACCTGCGTCAGCATCGCGAGCGCAACGGCCATGTACGCACCGAAGCCGACGCCCAGCAGCGGCGACGCCGCGAGCGCGACCGGCCAGCTCTGCCAGACGACCAGCAGCAAAGCGGCCAACGCCATCACGCCGGAGGCCGCAAGGACGTACGGCTTACGCCGTCCGGACTTGTCCGAGAAGTGGCCGGCGAGCACCGCGCCGATCACGAGCGCGACGCCGTAGAGCCCCATCATGATCAGCAGGCCCGTGTCCGGGTCCTCGTAGTGCACCGCGTCCTTCAGGAAGAACAACAGGTAGAGCGTCCCGAACGCGTTGCCGAGGTTGATCATGAAGTGGCACGACCACGCCCACGCGAAGTCCGGGTGCCGCCGCGGCGAGACCCACAGGTTGCGCAGCACCTCACCGGCCTGGGACGACGGGCGGAACTCGACCGGCAGCCGCGCGTCCGGCGTCCGCAGCACGAAGAACGCGGCCCCGGCCACGACGATCACCGCGCAGACCGCGTACGCCAGCGGGATCCCGGCGATGCCGAGCATCACGACCACGACGACCGCGCCCAGCACGGTGCCGAGCATCTGCGCGATGCCGACGAGCCCGCCGACCTGCGCGCGCTGCCCGACCGGGACGCGGTCGGCGATCGCGGACATCAGCGTGGCGAGCATCCCGTTGAGCCCCGCCTGGACCAGGCACCAGCCGACGATCAGCAGCGCCACGTTCGGCGCGAACGCCAGCACCAGCAGCCCGACGGTCGCGACGGCGGCGCCGATCACCGTCCACGGGTGGCGGCGGCCGAAGCGTGAGCACGTCCGGTCGGACAGCAGCCCGACCGCCGGGTTGACGATCAGCGCGACGATCGCGCCGACACCCATCACCAGTCCGAGCACGAACTCCTTGTTCGCCTGGTCGAGCAGCTCCGCCTGCTGGGGCAGCAGCACCTGGATCGGCGCGTAGATCCCCAGCCAGAGCGCGATGTTCGCGAAGAACAGCAGGCTCATCCAGCCGGGCCGCACCCGCACGACGGGCTCGGCGAGCGCTTCCGGGACGGTCCGGGTCGTTTCACTCATCGCGCACCAGCTTCCGATACCAGTGGAACGAGTCCTTCGGCGTGCGCCGCAGGGTTTCGTAGTCGACGTGCACCAGGCCGAAGCGCGGCGCGTAGCCCTTGGACCACTCGAAATTGTCCATCAGGGACCAGCAGAAGTACCCGCGGACGTCGACACCCGCGTCCATCGCCTCGCGCAGGGCGGTCAGGTGGCTGTGCAGGAACTCGATGCGCTCGGGGTCGTGCACGCCGCCGTCCTCGGCGACGACGTCGGCGAAGCTGCAGCCGTTCTCGGTGATCTGGATGGGCGGCAGCTTGTCCCGGTAGCGGCGGTGGAAGCCGAGCAGCAGCTCGCGCAGCGCGTGCGGGACGATCGGCGAGTCGTTGGTCGTCATCGGGTAGCCCTCGATCGGGCGAAGGTCGAAGGGCAGCGGGTTGCCCGGGCTGGGCTTCGCGACCCCCTGCGGCTCGTAGTAGTTGATGCCGTAGAAGTCGAGCGGCTGCGCGATGGTCGGCAGGTCGTCCGCGAACCCGGCGGGCAGGTGCTCGTGGAGCTGCTCGGGGTAGGTGGCGAGCAGCACGGGGTCGGCGAAGAGCCGGTTGAGGAGCGCGTCGAGCCACTCGGCGGCATCGTGGTCGCTCTCGTCGGCGGGCCAGATCGGCGAGTGGTTGTTGGCCGTGCCGATGTTCGTCGCACCGGCCGCGCGGAGCGCCTGGACGGCGAGGCCGTGCGCGAGGTTCTGGTGGTGCGCGGTCGGAATGGCGTCGAGGAGGAGTGTCCTGCCGGGCGCGTACTCGCCGATCGCGTAGCCGAAGATCGACATCACCATGGGCTCGTTGAGCGGAATCCACAGTTTCACCCGATCGGCGAAGCGTTCGCCGAGAATGTGGGCGTATTCCGCGAAGCGCTCAGCGGTCGCGCGGGTGAGCCAGCCGCCCTCGTCTTCGATCGCCTGGGGCGTGTCCCAGTGGTAGAGCGTGACCGCGGGCGCGATACCGGCCTCGCAGACGGCGTCGATGAGCTTGTCGTAGAAGCCGAGCCCCTCGGGGTTGGGCGCGCCCTTGCCGTCGGGCTGGATGCGCGGCCAGGCAACGGACATCCGGTAGGCCCCGACGCCGAGCTCCGCCATCAAGGCGATGTCCTCGGGGTAGCGGTGGTAGTGGTCGGCCGCTACTTTTGCTTCTTCACCGCGGGCGATCTTGCCCTCGGTCGCGGTGAACGTGTCCCAGATGGACGGTCCGCGCCCACCTTCGCTGGTAGCGCCCTCGATCTGGAACGCCGAGGTCGAAACACCCCAGAGGAAGCCGGGCGGGAAGATCGGGTTCTGCACCGCTGAAGACCCCTTCGTCAGGCCACCCGTTCGGGTGAACATGAAAAGTTCTCATATACTAGGTCTTCACTCGTCCGTGGGGAAGCCCGTCGGCACGATAAAGTCCCAGATCAGACGAGGAGGAGTGCCGTGTCCGACATCCAGGCCGCGAAGGTGCCGGCAGAAGCCACCCCCTTGCGCCGTCAGCCGGTCCAGCAGCGAAGCGCCAAGCGGGTCGAGCAGATGCTCGACGCCAGCGCGGCGCTGATCGACGAGCTCGGTTACGACGCACTCACGACGACCCTGATCGCCAAGCGCGCAGGAGTGGCCGTCGGTTCGCTGTACCAGTTTTTCCCGGACAAGCGAGCCGTCGTGCAAGCGCTTACCGCACGCAACCTGGAGCGTTTCGTAGGCGCGGTGAACGAGCGCCTGCAGCAGCTGGGCCCGGAGCACTGGTGGGACGTCGTCGACTCGATCCTCGACATCTACCTGGAGATGCACCGCTCGGTGCCGGGCTTCTCGAAGGTCCACTTCGGCGACATCATCGACCGCCAGCTGCTGGACGAGACCCGCGACAACAACGCGGTGATCGTGGACTCCCTGACGGAGCTCCTGACGGCCCAGGTCGACCGCCCGGTGGAGGACCTCCGGTTCGCGATCACGATCGCCAACGAGGTCGCCGACGCGCTGTTGAAGCTGGCGTTCCGGCGGGAGCCCAGTGGGGACGAGAAGATCGTCGCCGAGGCCAAGTACGTCGTGAAGGGGTATCTGGCGGCTCGGTTCGGGGAGCGGTCCTAGCTGTCCACAGAAGTTGTCCACAGCCATGCACAGCTGTGGACAACCCGGTGTTCGGGGCCGGGTCCGTCGGGGTGCGCCGATAGACTGGTTGTGGGGGTTCCCCCGGGGAGGGTGGGCTGCGTCCGCGGCCCGGCCACCAGCTGGCAGGAGAGTTTGTTCACCCGTCCGGGCCTGGGACACCACGATGCTCCCGGCGGTGGAAGTGCGCACCGGCGACCGCGACTTGCTCCCCGGCCGCCATCTTGCTCGGGCCCGCGCGATCGGTCCTTCGAGTACTGATGGGCAAAAGCCCCGCGTTGGCCACCATCCCAAAGAGAGATGCCTTGCCCCAGCGGTCGGCGAATGCGGTTTTCGAGGTGGCGCGGGTGTTCGGGTTCTCCGGACGTCGAGCCGGTGCCCGTCGACTGGGCGGCAGTAGAACGTCAGCTGGGCGCCCGGCTCCCGGGCGACCACAAGGCTTCCTGCTCGCCTCGTTCCGCGGGGCGCTGGCGAAGATCAGCTTCCTCCGCTAGCCGAAGTTCTGGTGCTCGCCCCGGTACGTGGGAACCGTTCGCTCCACCTGGTCGCCGTTGATCAGGTGGTAGTGCGTGAACCGCTCCGCCAGCTCGCCCGCCTTGGCGTGGCGCAGCCACACTCGGTCGCCGAGTTGCAGGGTGCGGGCCGCGCGGCCCGTCACCGGGGTCTGGACCTCGCCCGCTCCTTCGAAGCCCAGGAGCTTCAGGCCTGTCGGCAAGTACGGCTGCGGGACTCGCGAAGCGCCCGCCGGGCCCGAAGCGATGTAGCCGCCCGAAAACAGCGTGGCGATCTTGCGCGTGGGGCGGCGGACCACCGGCAAGGCGAACAGGGCCGCCGGGCGGGGCTTGAACTTCGTGTAGCCGTCGAACAGCGTGGGGCCGATCAGGCCCGAGCCCGCCGCTATCTCCGTGACCACCGTGTCCGCGCCCGTCGACTCGACGCTGCCCGTGCCGCCGCCGTTGACGAACTCCAGCGGGGTCACCGCCTGGACCGCGCGGACCGCTTCGCCTCGGCGGCGGTTCAGCTCCGCCGCCGAACGGCGTTGCATCCAGCCGATCACCGCGCGGTTCAGGCGCGCGCCGGCCGCGTCGCCGAGGCCGGCGATCTGGCCCTCGTACGCCATGACGCCCACCAGGCGGAAACCCGGGCGCGCGACGACCTGCTGGGCGAACGTCGATGCCTGCTTCGGCGTGAAAATCGGGGAACGTCGCGTGCCGACGTGGATTCCGGGCAGCGGGCGCCACGACGCGTCCAGCTCCAGGCACACCCGGATCTCCGGGTGGCCGTGGCCGAGCGCGGCGTCGACCAGGTCCAGGTGCGCGGGCGAGTCGACCATGATCGTGATCGCCGCGCGGGCCCGCTCGGACTCGGCCAGGCGGCGCAGCGCCTCGTGGTCGGCCGTCGGGTAGGCGACGACGATGTCGTCGGTCGTGCCCTGCTCGACGTGCCAGACCGCCTCGGCCAGCGAGTAGCACATCAGGCCTTCGAAGCCCGGCATCGCGAGCACGCGCTCCAGCAACGCCCGGCAGCGGACGGACTTCGAGACCACGCGGATCGGCTTGCCCGCCGCGCGGCGGCGGAGGTCGTCCGCGTTCGCGTCGAAGGCCGCCAAGTCGACCACGGCCAAGGGTGGATCGAGGTCCTTGGTCGCCAAGTCGTACACCGTCGCACTGGTCACGAGGTCTAAAGTACGACACGAAGGCTTGAAACGCGAATACTGTTCACATACTGTTTCGGGCACTCGACCGATGGAGGGTGCGCGCATGACCCGGTGGACCAACTGGGCGGGCACGGCGTCCGCGTCGCCGCAGCACGTCCACCAGCCGCGCAGCGCGGCCGAAATCGCGGCGGCCGTCGAAGCCGTCGCCGCGGCCGGCCGGACCGTGCGGCCCTGGGGCAGCGGACACTCCTTCACCGCGATCGCCGTCGCCGACTCCGACGCGCTCGACCTGCGCCACTGGACCGGCATCGAAAAGGCCGACCTCGAGACGGGCCTCGTGACCGTCCGCTCGGGCACCACGATCAAGCGGCTCAACGCCGAGCTCGACGCGCTCGGGCTGGCCATGACCAACCTCGGCGACATCGACGCACAGACCATCGCCGGCGCGATTTCCACCGGCACGCACGGCACTGGCGCGAAGCTCGGCGGCATCGCCACGCAGATCGCCGCGCTCGAACTCGTCCTCGCGGACGGCTCGACCGTCACCTGCTCGGCCGACGAACGCCCCGACCTCTTCGCCGCCGCCCGCGTCGGCCTCGGCGCCCTCGGCGTCATCACCACGGTGACGCTCAAGTGCGAGCCGTCGTTCATCCTGCGCGCGCAGGAACGGCCGGAGCCGCTGGAGCAGGTCCTCGAGGGCTTCCACGACTTCGCCGAGAACAACGAGCACTTCGAGTTCTACTGGTTTCCCTACGGCAAGAACGCCCTGGTCAAGCGCAACAACCGCAGCGAGACGGCCGAGCCGCTGAGCAAGCTCCGCGAGTTCGTCGACTACCAGATCATGGAAAACGTCGCGTTCGGCGGCCTCTGCCGGACGGGCCGGCTGATGCCCCGGCTGGTGCGTCCGCTGAACAGCTTCGCGTCGAACATGCTGTCCGCGCGCGAGTACAGCGACACCTCCCACCGGGTCTTCGTCACCGCGCGCAATGTCCGCTTCACCGAAACGGAATACGCTGTTCCACGTGAATCAGTGCTCGACGTGCTCGCCGAACTACGGGCTGTAGTGCCGACGCTGAAGGACCCGGTGATGTTCCCGGTCGAGGTGCGCGTCGCCGCGGCCGACGACATCTGGCTTTCGACCGCGCAGGGCCGCGACTCCGCCTACATCGCCATCCACCAGTTCACCGGCATGCCGTACCGCGAGTACTTCAGCGCGTTCGAGAAGATCGCCGGCGCGGTCGGCGGCCGCCCGCACTGGGGCAAGATGCACGACCTCGACGCCGGCGTCCTCCGCTCGCGCTACCCGCACTTCGACGACTTCCTGCGCGTGCGCAAGGAAACCGACCCGGCCGGCGTCTTCACCAACACCTACCTCGACCGGGTGCTCGGCCCGCTCACCTGAACAGGGCGGACACCGATTCGCCGTTGTGGATGCGGTTGATCGCCTCGGCCATGGCCGGGGCGATCGACAGGATCTTGAGCTTTTCGGTGCGCTCTTCCTCGGGCACCGGGACCGTGTTCGTGCAGACGATCTCCAGCACTTCCGGCCGGCCGCCGATGCGTTCGATGGCCTTCGCCGCGAACAGCCCGTGCGTGCACGCGACGCGGATCGAGCGCGGCTCCAGCTCAGCCAGCCGGTCGAGCAGTTCGAGCACGGTGCTGCCCTTGGCGATCTCGTCGTCGAGCACGATCACGTCGCGGCCGGTGATCTCGCCGATCACCGACGTGATCTGGACGCGGTCGTCGGGGAATCGCTCCTTCGCGCCCGCCGCGACCTGCACGCCGAGGAGCCGCGCGAAGTGCGACGCCTCCTTCGCGTTGCCCAGGTCGGGCGAGACGACCGTGGTGCGCGAGAGGTCGTACTGCCGGAAGTGCTGGGCCAGCTCCTGCAGGGCGTGCAGGTGGTCGACCGGGACGCTGAAGAAGCCGTGCACCTGCGGCGAGTGCAGCGTCATCGCGAGCACGCGGTTCGCGCCCGCCGTGGTCAGCAGGTCGGCGACCAGGCGGCCGCCGATGGAGATCCGCGGCTTGTCCTTCTTGTCCGAGCGCGCGTAGGAGTAGTGCGGCATCACGGCGGTGATGCGGGACGCCGAGGCGCCGCGCGCCGCGTCGAGCATCAGCAGCAGCTCGACGAGGTGCTCCTGCACCGGTTTGACCAGCGGCTGGATGATGAAGACGTCCCGCTCACGGCAGTTCGCCTGCAACTGCACCTCGAGGCAGTCGTTCGCGAACCGCTGGATCTCGACCGGCTGCAGCGGCACGCCCAGCTGGGTGCAGATCTCCTCGGCCAGTTCGGGGTGCGCGGAACCGCTGAAGACGGCGATCTCTCTCGACGCCTGGCTGATCACAGCGCTGCGATCGCTTCGCCGATCGCGACGTCACCGGAGATCAGCTCAAGGGTGCGGCGCACGGAAGCGGGGGCGTCGAGCAGGGCGGCGAGCACGGCCGCGACGTCGTCGCGCGGGACCGGGCCGCGGCCGGTCTTGTCGGCGAGCAGCACCAGGCCGGTGCCGGGATCGTTGGTCAGCTGGCCCGGCCGGAGGATCGTCCAGTCCAGGTCGCGGGCCTTGAGGTCGTCCTCCGCCGCGCGCTTGGCCCGCAGGTAGTAGCGGAACTCTTCGCTGACGTCGGGGTTGTCCGGGTTGTCGGCCCCCATCGAGCCGACCTGGAGGTGCCGCCGGACGCCGGCCCGCTCGGCCGCTTCGGCGAACAGCGCCGCGGCACCACGGTCCACAGTGTCCTTGCGCGCGGTGCCGCTGCCCGGCCCGGCGCCCGCGGAGAACACCGCGGCGTCGGCCCCCTTCAGCACTTCGGCGACGGCGTCCACATCGGAGTTCTCGAGGTCCAGCACCACGCCTTGGGCGCCGGCGGCCTCGAGGTCCGCCGCGTGGGCGGGGTTCCGGATGATGCCGACCGCTTTGTCCCCGCGCGCGGCGAGCAACCGCTCCAGCCGCTGCGCGATCTGACCGTGTCCACCTGCAATGACGACTCGCATGGAGCCGACCCTAGTGCGAAGCGGGCGCCTCCGCGGTGCGCAGCAGGTGGTCGTACACCAGCTCGTTCACCAGACGGGAGACCGGGTCCTCGGCCAGCACGACGCGCTCGGTGCGGCCCTCGAGGTCGAGGTCGACGACCGCGTTCGGGTCGGCCGTGACGACCGCGAGGCCGTACGCACGGGCGCGCGGCAGGCAGTTGCCGACGTAGTCCTCGGTGAGGACGGCCGGCGACGGGAGCACCATCGCGGCCTCGCCGTAGCGGGCGAACGGAACCGCGGAGGCCATCGCGGTGCGCCAGTGGCGCGCGACGGCCAGGACGCCGACGATCTCGGCGGCCGGGGCGGGGGCGGTTCCGGCCAGCTCCGGCCAGGTCCAGGTGTCGACGGTGGCGCGGTCGGCCACCGGGCCGGCACCCATCGCGATGCGCTCGGCGTGCACTTCGGTGCGAAGCTTGGCGACCACGCAGACCTTGCGGCCGAGGATCGTGGTCTCGGGGAGCACGATGCCGTTCCAGCCCAGCTGGGCGGCGGCGGTGCGGGCGAGTTCGTCGACGCTCGCGGGGAGCTCGATCGGCGGCACCACCCGGCTCGGCATCGACCGGCTGCGCTTCGCGCCACCGGCGACCGTCGAGCGCTCGGTGTTCTGAGGTGTAGCCGCCACGAGTCCGCCTCCTTCTAACCTGCACCGCTTCGTGACCGGTGAAAACCGGCACCTCACTTGTCTAACAGCGCGACGGCGCGGAGTCGCCGGGTAGTGCGAGTGGCTGCGATCGGCGGCGCCCAGCGGTCGATGACCGGTCGGTAGGCGGTCATCCGACTTCGGTCGAACGGTGCGGCCAACCGAGTGAGAGCCAGGTGAGTGGCATTACGGTCCGCCCGCGATCGACTACCGAACGGAGGAACCGGCCAGCGCGGTCCCACTAGCCCATTCGGCGCAATGCGGGGAAAATCCACAGTGGACGCAGGCCGCTGAGCTGCGGTTGTCCAGTGTCACCCACATGGCGGTGACTTACACCGCAGCGTCCACGCGCGCCCGCGACTAAAGTTACCGATCAGTCACTTAGTCGTCGCCGTGGAGGACCGATGCGCTCCCCGAAGGACTTCTTCGCCCCGCTCGCCCTGGGCGCGCCGGCCCCCGTGCGGGAGATCCCGGTGACCCCGTCCCGGATGATCCACTTCTTCGACCCCGGCAACGAAAAGATGGCCGCGAAGGTGCCGGACATCGCGAAGAAGGTCGACGTCCTCCTCGGAAACCTCGAAGACGCCGTGCGCGCCGACCGCAAGGAAGCCGCGCGCGCCGGGCTCGTCTCCATCGCCAAGGCCACCGACTTCGGCAAGACGCAGCTGTGGACGCGCGTCAACAGCCTCGATTCGCCGTGGGTGCTCGACGACCTCGTCACGCTGGTCACCGAGATCGGCGACAAGCTCGACGTGATCATGGTGCCGAAGGTCGAAGGCGCGCAGGACATCCACTACGTCGACCGCCTGCTGGCGCAGCTCGAAGCCCGTGCCGGCCTGACGAAGCCGTTGCTGGTGCACGCGATCCTCGAGACGGCCAGCGGAGTGGCCAACGTCGAGGAGATCGCCGGCGCGAGCCCGCGCATGCAGGGCATCTCGCTCGGCCCGGCCGACCTGGCGGCGAGCCGCCGGATGAAGACGACCCGCGTCGGCGGCGGGCACCCCGGCTACCTGGTGCGCACCGACCCCGTCGGCGACGACCTCACCGAAGGCCGCACGACGTACCAGCAGGACCTGTGGCACTACACGGTCGCGCGGATGGTGGACGCCTGCGCGATGCACGGGATCCTGCCGTACTACGGGCCCTTCGGGGACATCCGCGACGTCGTCGCGTGCGAAGACCAGTTCCGCAACGCGTTCCTGCTCGGGTGCGTCGGCGCGTGGAGCCTGCACCCGGTGCAGATCGACATCGCGAAGAAGGTGTTCTCGCCTTCGCCGTCCGACGTGGCCTGGGCGCGTCGCGTCATCGCGGAAATGGGCGACGGCACCGGCGCCGTGATGATCGACGGGAAGATGCAGGACGACGCGTCGGTGAAGCAGTGCCGCGTGGTCGCCGAACTGGCCGACGCCCTCGCGGCGGACGACCCCGAACTCGCCGCGGCCTACGACGCGGCCACCAAGGAGATCCTCGGATGACGACGCCCCGACGTTCCGTCCTCTACATGCCCGGCGCGAACGAAAGAGCGCTGGAGAAGGCCAAGACGATCCCCGCCGACGCCCTGATCCTCGACCTCGAGGACGCCGTCGCGCCGGACGCCAAGGAAGCCGCGCGCGAGCGGGTGTGCGCGGCCGCTTCTTCCGGCGACTACGGCAAGCGCGAGGTGACGATCCGGGTCAACGGCCTGGACACCGAGTGGCACGACGCCGACCTGCGCGCGGCCGCTTCGGCGGGCCCGGCCGCGGTGGTCGTGCCGAAGGTGAACTCGGCGGCCGAAGTGCACAACATCGAGCGTGCGCTGGAGCTGGGCGGCGCGCCCGGCCACACGAAGATCTGGGCGATGGTCGAGACGCCGGTCGCGATGCTGCACGCCGAGGAGATCGCGGCGGCGTCCGAGCGGCTGACCGTGCTGGTGATGGGCACGAACGACCTGGCCAAGGAGCTGCACGCGGAGTTCGTCCCGGGCCGCGGGCCGCTGCTGGGCGGGCTTTCCCTCTGCCTGCTGGCCGCGCGCGCGACGGGCAAGGTCATCCTCGACGGCGTCTACAACGACGTGAAGGACCTCGAAGGGTTCGAGGCGGAGTGCCGGCAGGGCCGCCAGTACGGCTTCGACGGCAAGACGCTCATCCACCCGGCGCAGGTCGAGCCGTGCAACCGGCTCTTCGCGCCCTCGGACGAGGAGATCGACCGGTCGCGGCGGATCATCGAGGCCTTCGAGGAAGCGTCGAAGGCAGGCCGTGGCGTGGTCACTGTGGACGGTCGGATGATCGAAAACCTCCACGTCGACAACGCCCGGCGCGTGCTGGCGCTGGCGGAGGCCGTCCAGGGCTGACGGCCTCCGCCACGCTCACTCCGGCAGGTCGTCCGTCCATTCGCCACGGACGTCGTACTGGTCCCCGGCCGCGGTGTGCGCCGGCTTGCCGTTCTCGTCCAGGAACGCCGACGAGCCGTCCACCCGGCCGGTCGCCGGGTCGACGACCAGCCGGCCGCCGCCGGGCAGCCGCACGCTTCGGTCGTCCAGCTCGCGCACGCCCGGTTCGGCGGCGATCGCGCGGAAGGCCGCCGCCCGCACCGCCGGGGGCGACGGCACGGTCGACACCAGGCCGATCAGGGACTGGAGCACGGCCGTTTCCAGCTGGCCCGCCGGCAGGTGGTGGCGCGTCAGCCCGTCCGCGAGCCAGGCCCGCAGGGCCGCCGGGTCGGCGGGAAGCGTCAGGATCCGGCTGAGGGTGACGTCGTCGTCGCCGTTGAGCCGGATGGGCCGCGGGCGGGGCATGAGCTCGGCCTTGCCGTGGGTGTGTTCGTCGCGGTACCACTCCTGCCCGTCCGTGGTGGTCCAGTACTCCCAGGTCTGCTCGCCGACCTTCGTCGTCGAGTGCCAGTACTTGCCCGTGCCGACCTGGGCGTGCTCGGCGACGGTGGCGGCGGCCAGCAGGACGGCCGGGCGGGCGTCGGCCGGACTCGCCACCGACGGCAGCGGTGCCGGTGGTGCGGGCAGGGTCGCCACCACCACGGCGACCGCCGCCGCGGCCGCGACGAGCCCGGCGCCGAGCACCAGGCGGCCGACGCGCTTGCGGCGCCCGCGCAGCACGTGGTTCTGCAGCCGGTGCCGGCTGCGGTCGACGACGTCCTGGGCCGGCTCGTCCGGCAGGAGGGCCGTGCGCAGGGTTTCGAGGTCATTCATCGGTGGCCTCCGGGGCGAGAACGGGAGCGAGCTTCTTGCGGGCGCGCGTCAGCCGGGAGCCGACCGTGCCCGGGGAGATGCCGAGGGCCTCGGCGACTTCCGCGTAGCCGAGGTCGGCCAGGGCGACGAGCAGCAGGACGTCCCGCTCGCCCGAGGTGAGCCGGGCGAGCGCCCTGCCCAGCTGCCCGGCCACGACGACGCGGGTTTCGTGGCCTTCGTCGGGACGCGGCGTTTCGAGCCGCGAAAGTGCCCGGTAGTGGCGGGCTTCCTTGCGCCGGTGTCTCGACACCAGGTTCGTCGCGATGCCGAACAGCCAGGCGCGCAGCTCACCCCGGGCGGGGTCGAACGTCCCGCGCCGGTCGAACGCCACCAGGAACGTCTCGGCGGCGACGTCCTCCGCGGCCTGCGCGCCGAGCCGGCCGGCGATGTAGCGGTAGACCTCGGCGAAGTGACGGTCGTGCACCTCGGTGAACTGGTCGGTGCCGGTCACCGGGGCTGCCTCTGTCATGGGATCCCTTCCCGTCGGCGACAGCTTCACCACCACTTCGCCGCGGGACCCGGATATCTTCCCTATCCGATCGGCCAAGGCCGCTGGGGCGGGCGGAGGCCTTCGTAAGCCGCGGCGGCGCGCAGGACGCCCACGTCGTCGAAGCGGCGGCCGCTGAGCTGGAGGCCGATCGGGCGGCCGTCGTCGGTGTAGCCGCAGTTCACCGAGACCGCCGGCTGGCCGGACATGTTGTACGGCACCGTGAACGCGATGTGCTCGAACGGGCGGGCCGGGTCGTTCGTCGGGGACGCCCACTCCGCGGGCGGCGCCGCGACCGGGCACGTCGGCGACAGCACGACGTCGAACGCCGAGGTCGCGCGCAGGGTCGCGACGCTGATCGCGTCGATCTGGGCGAAGCCGCGGTAGACGTCCAGTCCGGACACGTCCGCGCCACCCGTGGCCCACTCCGCGATGTACGGCAGGACCTTCGCGCGCCGGTCCGCGGGCAACGCCGTCATGTCCGACCAGGCGCGGGTGCGCCAGAAGACGTCCAGGCCACCGAGCATTTCGCGGGTGAGGAACGGCCCGACCGGCTCGACGATCGCGCCCGCGGCCTCGAAGGCCCGGGCGGCCGCCGTGACCGCGTCGAGCGTCGCCGGGTCCACCGGGAGGCCGGGGCCGGAGTCGAGGTGCAGGCCGACGCGCAGGCCCTTCAGGGAACCGTCGAGCGAAGCCCAGTCCAGGTCGGCCGGGGGCAGGCTCAGGTGGTCGCGCTCGTCCGGCGCGGAGAGCACGCTCATCAGCAACGCCGCGTCGGCGACCGTGCGGGTCATCGGGCCGGCGACGCGGCCGAGGAACGGCGGATCGACCGGCACGCGGCCGAAGCTCGGCTTCAACCCGGCCAGGCCGCACCAGCCCGCGGGCAGCCGGATCGAGCCCCCGATGTCGGTGCCGACGTGCAGCGGTCCGTACCCCGCGGCGGCCGCGGCACCCGCACCTGCGCTCGACCCGCCCGGCGACGCCGAGGTCCGCCAGGGGTTCCGGGCGGTTTCGTGGAAGCTCGACAGCCCGGACGTCAGCATCCCGTAGTCCGGCATGGTCGTCTTGGCCAGCAGCACGCCACCGGACTCGCGGACGCGCGCGGCCGCCGGCGCGTCCTCGGCGGCCGGGACCAGCGCGGTCGCCGCCGTGCCCAGCGGGACCGGGGTGCCGCGCGTGGCGATGTTCTCCTTGAGCGTCAGCGGGACGCCGTCGATCGGGCCCAGCGGTTCACCTGCGTGCCAACGCGCTTCTGCGGCCTTCGCGTCCTCTCGCGCGCCCGAAGCGTCGTACGCGTACAACGCGTGCAACTCCGGTTCTCGCGCCTCGATGCGTGCGAGGACGGCTTCGGTCACCTCGACCGGCGAGAGCGTCTTCGCGCGGTACTGCGCGACGAGCTCGACAGCGGTCAGGTCCGGCAACTCGGTCATGAGCGCTCCTTACGAGGCGGGCGGTTCGAAGCGGCCGTCGACGGCGGTCCAGCCGCCGTCCACCGCGAGCACTGAGCCGGTCACGAACGACGAAGCGTCCGAAGCGAGGTACACGACCGCGCCGGCGATCTCCTCCGGACGCGCCCAGCGGCCCAACGCGCCCTTCGTCGCGTACGCGTCGTACCACTCGGGATTCGCTTTGATCTGCGCGGTCAGCGGGGTCTCGACGACGCCGGGCGCGATCGCGTTGACGCGGACGCCGGCCGGGCCGAACTCCGCCGCGGCCGTCCGGAACAGCTGGACCAGACCGGCTTTCGTGGCCGCGTACGGGCCCTGGCCCGGCTCGACGGTCGTGCCGCGGATCGACGAGAAGCCGATGATGCTGCCGCGGCCGCGCGCGACCATGCCGGCGCCGAACACCCGGACGACCTCGAACGTCACGCCGAGGTTCAGCGCGATGACGCGGTCGAACTCCTCCCGCGTGTAGTCGAGCAAGCGTTTGCGGACGTTCATCGCGGCCGTGAGCACGACGATGTCCTGCGGGCCCAGGTCCGTCGCCGCCCGGTCGACGGCACCCGGCTGCAGGAGGTCGATCTCGTACACCTCGCCGACGCCGGTTTCGCGCGCTGCGTCGACGTCCCGGTCGGCGCAGACGACCTCGGCACCGTGGGCGGCCAGGGCCCGCGCGGCTTCGCGGCCGATGCCGCCCGCGCCGAGCACCACGGCCCGCCGGCCGTCCAGGCGGAACAGGTTTTCGTAGCTCACGGCCTCAGCCACCTTCACCTCCGCTCAACCGGGCCAGCTCCGCGCGCAGGTTCGGGGCGGCTGCCAGGAGCTCCCGGGTGTACTCGTGCCGCGGTGCGTCGTAAACCTGGGCGACGTCGCCGAGTTCGACGATCTCGCCGCGGCGCATCACCGCGACGCGGTCGCAGACGTGCCGGACGACGCCCAGGTCGTGCGACACGAAGACCAGCGTCAACGCGAACTGCTCGACCAGCGACGCCAGGAGGTCGAGGATCTGGCCGCGCACGGAGACGTCGAGCGCGCTGACCGGCTCGTCGGCGATCAGCACGCTCGGGTTCGGCGCGAGCGCGCGGGCGATCGAGATGCGCTGCCGCTGGCCGCCGGAGAACTGGTGCGGGTAGCGCTGGGCGGCGTCGACGGGCAGGCCGACGGCGGCGAGCAGCTCGGCGACGCGGTCGGGCTCCCGGTGCCCCAGCGGCTCGGAAACGATGTCCCGCACGCGCATCCGCGGGTCGAGTGAGCCCATCGGGTCCTGGAAGACGATCTGCAGCTCCGAGCGCAGGAACCCGAGACGGCGCTCGGGCAGGTTGTCGATGCGCCGGCCTTGGAACGACACCGTGCCGGCGGTCGGCTTGTCGAGCGCGGCGAGCAGCCGGACCAGCGTGGACTTGCCGGAGCCGGACTCGCCGACGATGCCGAACCGCTGCCCCGCCTCGACGTCGAAGCTGACGCCGCGCAGCGCGTGCACGTCCCGGCGGGCGTAACGGCGTTCGAGGTCGCGGACTTCGAGGATCATCGGCGGGCCTCCAGGTCCGAGGCGTCGAGGAGCTTCCGCGTGTACTCGTGCTTCGGCGACGTCAGCACTTCGCGCGTCGAGCCCGCTTCGACGATCTCGCCGTCCAGCATGACCAGCACGCGCTCGCACACCGAAGCGACCACCGCGAGGTCGTGGGTGATGAAGAGAAGGGCACTTTCCCGGGAAAGCGACGTTTTGATCAGCGCGAGGATCTGGGCTTGGACGGTGACGTCCAGGGCGGTCGTCGGCTCGTCGCAGATCAGCAGCGACGGTTCGTTGGCCAGCGCCATCGCGAGCACCACCCGCTGGCGCTGGCCACCGGAGAGCTGGTGCGGGTACGCGCGAGCCGTCCCCGGCAAGCCCACCGCGTCGAGTAGCTCTTCAGCAGACCGGCGACGGCCGTGGATCCGGCCGGGCTCGGTGACCTGACGGCCGACGCGCATGGCCGGGTTCAACGCCGTCATCGGCTCCTGGAACACCATCGCGAGATCGTTGCCCCGCAGCCGGGACAGGTCCTTTTCGGACATTCCCAGCAGCTCGCGACCGCCGAGACGGACCGAGCCGGAAGCCCGCAGTTCCTCGGGCAGCAGGCCCATGATCGACAGCGCCGTCAACGACTTCCCGGACCCGGACTCGCCGATCAGGCCGACGCGCTCCCCCGCGCCGATCTCGAACGAAACGCCGCGAACGAGCGAAGAAACCGTGAGACCCGAAACCGAGAGCGTCATACCTTCGCCGCCAACCGGGGGTCGAGGCGGTCGCGCAGGCCGTCGCCGAGGAGGTTGAAGCCCAGCACGGCGACGGCGATCGCGATGCCAGGCACCAACGCGAGCCGCGGGTGCACGGTGAGCAGTTCCTGCGACTCCTGCAGCATCCGGCCCCACGACGGCGTCGGCGGCCGCGTGCCGAACCCCAGGAACGACAACGCCGCCTCGGCCAGCACGGCGATCGCGAACGACACCGACGCCTGCACGATCAGCAGGCCGGAGATGTTCGGCAGCACGTGCCGCACGGCGATGGTCAGCCTCGACCGGCCGCCGGCGCGGGCGGCGAGAACGAACTCGGTGCTCATCACCTGCAGCGTCCCGGACCGGGCGATCCGCGCGAACGACGGGATCGTCGCGATGCCGATCGCGACCATCGCGGTCAGCGTGTCCGCCCCGAACACCGCGCCGAACATGATCGCCAGCAGCAGCGCGGGGAACGCGAGCACGAGGTCGTTGACCCGCATGACGAACTCGCCGAGCCACCGCGGCGACATGCCGGCGAGGATGCCGAGCGGCGTGCCGATGACCGCGGCGATGCCGACCGCGACCACGCCGACGTACAAGGTCGTGCGCGCGCCGACCATGATCTGGCTCAGCAGGTCCCGGCCGAACTTGTCGGTGCCGAACCAGTGCGTCGCTCCGGCGTCGAGGAGCCGGTGCGCCGCGTCGACCTTGACCGGGTCGAACGGCGTCCACACGAACGACAGCAGCGCGGCCAGCACGACCAGGCCGACGAGCACCCCGCCCAGCACGAGATTGCGCATCACGAACCTCGCAATCGCGGGTCGAGCACCGTGTAGAGGACGTCGACGACGAAGTTGACCAGCAGCACGCCGACGACCAGTACGAGCACGATCCCCTGCACGGTCAGCAGGTCACGCGACGACACCGCGTCGAGCAGCATCGAGCCCAGCCCGGGCAGCACGAACACGCGCTCGACGACGACCGCGCCGATCAGCAGCGTCGCCAGCTGCAGGCCGAGGACCGTCACCACGGGGACCGACGCGTTGCGCAGACCGTGGCGCACCAGCGCCTGCCCGGGACGCAGGCCCTTGGACCGCGCGGTGCGCAGGTAGTCCTGGCCGAGCGTGTCCAGGACCGCCGAACGCACGTAGCGCGTCAGCACCGCGCCCTGCACCAACCCCAGCGACAACGCGGGCAGGATCAGGCCGCGGAGGAACTCCCCTGGGTTCTGGTCCGGCGGCGTCCAGCCACCCGAGGGCAGCCAGCGCAACTGCACGGCGAAGATCTGCACGAGGATGATCCCAGCGAGGAACGCGGGGATCGCGACGCCGATCTGCGACAGTCCGGAAACGCTCGCACCCGACGCCTTCCGGTGCTTCACCGCGGCGAACGTGCCCGCGGGGACCGCGATCACGAGCGCCACCAGCATCCCCGCGCCGACCAGCCAGAGCGTGACGCCGAGGCGGTCGAGCAGCTGCGGGCCGATCGCGTCGCGCGTGACGTACGAGCGGCCGAAGTCGCCGCGCAGCACGCCGCCGATCCAGTCGAAGTACTGCGTGACGAGCGGCCGGTCGATGCCGAACTCCGCGCGCGTCTTGGCGAGCAGCTCGGGCGTCGCGTTGACGCCGAGCGCCACCTGCGCGGGATCGCCCGGCAGCACGGCCATGAACAGGAACACCACGATCGACGCGACCAGCACGCTGACCACGAAGATCGCCACCCGGCGCAGCACCTTGGCCGTCATCGCGGCGCCAGCCCGGTGAGGTCGAACGACTCGCTGACCTGGTTCTGCACGAACCCACCGACCTTGGCCTTCGCGACGATGACGTTCGGGAAGAGGAACAGCCAGTCCGCGGCGGCGTCGGTGTTGAGCTGCCGCGCCACCTGCTTCATGTCCGCGACCTGCTGCTCCGGCGTCCCGCTGTCGGCCTCGGCCAGCAACTGCTGGACGCGCTTGCTGTCGTAACCCCAGTAGTACTTGGGCTTCCCGAACGTCGTGATGTCGCGCGCCTCGACGTGCTGGATGATCGACAGGTCGTAGTCGTGGTCGGTGAACACCTGCTTCAGCCAGACCGCCGGGAAGTCCAGGGGTTCGATCGTGGTCCGGACGCCGACGTCGGCGAGCTGCGACTGCACGACCTGCGCCGCCGACACCGCGTACGGCAGGTTCGGGATCCGCAGCCGCAGGTTCAGGTTCGTCGCGCCGGCCTCGGTCAGCAACGCCTTCGCCCGCGCCGGATCGAACGGGTAGACCTTCGACAGGTCCTCGTACCAGGGGTCGGTCGGCGGGACCATGCTGCCGATCAGCGTGCCGCGGCCCGCCCACGCCGTGTCCAGCAACGCCTTCCGGTCGATCGCGTACGTCAGCGCCTGGCGCACGCGGACGTCGCTCAGCGGCGCGCGCCGGTTGTTCATCGCGAGCGTGACCTCGGAGTTCGTCGTGCCCTGGACGACCTGGAACCGGTCGTCCGCCTGGAACTGCGGGATCGAGTCCGGCGCGGTGATCGCCGAGATGACGTCGATGCCGTTGCTGGACAACGCGTTGTTCAACGCCGTCGGGTCCTTGATGTACTTGAGGACCACCGTCTTGTACGCCGGCTCGCGGCCCCAGTAGGCGGGATTCGCCTTCAGCACCACGGAGTCGCCGCGCTTGCGCGCCGCCACGACGTACGGCCCGGTGCCGACCGGCTTGTTCGCCAAGTCCGCGACGCCGGTCGGGCTGAACATCGCGCCGAGCCGGCTGGTCAGGCTGAACAGCCAGCCGTTCGACGGCTTCGCCAGCACGACCCGGGCGTGGTCCGGCGCCACGACGTCCACGTGGTCGACGACGTCCATCGTGGACTTGATGGAGATCGTCCAGTCGGTTTTCACCCGCAGCAGCGAGAACTTGACGTCCTCGGCCGTGAACGGCGCGCCGTTGCTGAACTTGACGCCTTGCCGGAGCTGGAAGTCGTAGGTCTTCCGGTCCGGGCTGATCGTCCACGACTTCGCGAGCAGGGGTACGACCTTGCCCTGCGAGTCGAGCTTCACCAGGCCTTCGTAGACGTTGTAGAGCAGCGCCTGCGGGATCGCGGCGCCGTCCGTGCGGGTGAAGTCGAAGTTGGCCGGCTCCGCCGTGAAGCCGACTGAAAGCGTGTCCGGGCCGGCGGAGACACTTGCGGACGAACCGGCCGAACATCCCGTGACCACGAGCAGCAGAGCCGCTGCCGTCGCGGTGATCCGGGCTTTCATTCGACCTCCCAGTCAGTACACTGGTCTGACCAGTAGCCTGCACTGAGCGGACGACGAGGTCAAGGCATGCGGTTCGAACCGGTGGCTCCGGTCCGCGCGTACGAGCGGGTCGTCGAGCAGATCGAGCAGGCCGTGATCAGCGGCGAGCTCAAACCGGGCGAACGCCTGCCCGGCGAACGAGAACTCATGACGCAGTTCGGCGTCGGCCGCTCGACGATCCGGGAAGCCCTGCGCGTCCTGCAGGCCGCCGAACTGATCCGCTCGCGGCCCGGCGACCCCCGCGGGCCCGAAGTGCTGGCCGCGTCCCCGGCCGCGTTGCACCGCTCGATGCACCGGCTCGCGCGGGCGGACCACGTCGGGCTCGCCGAGCTCCTGCAGTTCCGGATGATCCTCGACGGCTCCGCGCACCTGCTCGCCGCCGAGCTGCGCACGGACGACGACCTGACCGGCCTCGACACGGCACTGGACGCGATGCGCGAAGGCGTCTCGCACGGTTACGCCGAGTTCAGCCGCGCCGACGTCGCCTTCCACGAAGTCATCGCGCGCATCTCGCGCAACCCCCTGCTGGTGGTCAGCGAAGAAGTCGTGCGCGGGGTCGTGCTGGAGCTGATCGAGGACAAGCTGGAGCACGCGAGCAACCGGGCGTCGCTGATGCGCAGCTGGCTCGCCCACCACGCCGAAGTGCTCGACGCGATCCGCTCGGCCGACGGTGCCGGCGCGTCGCACCTCGCCAAACAGGCGTTGTACGACAACTACTCCGAATACGTTCCACCCGGGCAACGGCCGCTGCTCACGCCGCTGCTGCGGACCTAGACTCGGCAGGGTGGCGGCGACGAAACGAGCAGGTGCCGGGCTGGCGCTGTCCGGCGGCGGCTACCGCGCGATGCTCTTCCACGCCGGCGCGCTCTGGCGGCTCAACGAGCTCGGCTGGCTGCCGAAGCTGACCACCGTCTCCAGCGTCTCCGGTGGTTCGATCGCCGCGGGCGTGCTCGCGCACGCGTGGCACGGGCTGGAGTTCGGCGAGGACGGTGTCGCGCGGAACCTCGACGAGAAAGTCGTGCGGCCCCTGCGCAAACTGGCGAGCACCAATCTCGACGTGCCCGTGACGCTCAAAGCCCTTCTGATGCCGTGGCGCAGCGCCGGCGAGGAGCTGGCGCGCCGGTACGCCGAACACCTCTTCGGCGACTGCTGCCTCGCGGACCTCGACCCGGCCGGGCCGCAGTTCGTGTTCACCGCCACCAACCTGCAGGACGGCCAGCTCTGGTGGTTCTTCCGCCAGCAGGGCCCGCACGGGCGGATCCCGCTCGCCACCGCGGTGGCCGCGTCGTCGGCCTTCCCGCCGATGCTCTCGCCGGTCGTGATCCCGGACCCGCACCGGCCCGACCGCCGGATCGTGCTCAGCGACGCCGGCGTGTACGACAACCTCGGCCTCGACCCGATCGAGAACCAGTGCGCGACGGTCCTGGTCAGTGACGCGGGAAAGCGCATGCGGCCGGTCAAGAAGCCGAAGCGCGACTGGCTGCGGCAGCTGGTCCGGGTGATGTCCGTGACCGACAACCAGGTGCGCGAACTGCGCACCGGCACGCTGCTGAAGTCCTACCAGGACAAGGTCTTCGCCGGCACGTACTGGGCGACCCGCAGCGACATCACGAACTTCGAGCTGACCGACGCCCTCGAGGCGCCGGCCGCCCGCACCGCCGAGCTCGCCAAGACCGCGACCCGGCTGACCCGCTTCGGCGAACCGCTGCAGGAACGGCTGATCAACTGGGGGTACGCGGTGTGCGACGCCGGGATGCGCCGCTGGGTCTGTCCGGACACCTCTTCGAAACCCGCGTTCCCGTACCCCGCCTCAGGCGTTGGCTAGGTTCGCGTAGACGACGATGTTGTCCTTGTAGCTGTGCTCGGCGTGGTCGAACGCGCCCCCGCAGGTGATCAGCCGCAGTTCCGGCTTGTCGCTGTTGCCGTAGACGGCGTCGCGCGGGAACGTGTCCTTCGGGACCTGCGTGACGCGGTCCACGACGAACTTCAGCTTCTTGCCGTCGCTGCGGTCGATGTCCACCTCGTCACCGGGCGCGAGGTCCTTGAGCTTGTAGAAGATGCCGGGCTTCTTGTCGCCGTCGACGTGCCCGAGCACGATCGCCGGGCCGACGTCACCGGGCACCGGCGAAAGCTTGTACCAGGCCGCCTGCATCGGCTGGTGCACCGACGGCACCGAGATCGAGCCGTCCGGCTTGACCGCCACCGCGAGGAGGCTGGACTCCGCGCCGATCTTGGGGATCTTCACCGACGTCGGCCGGAGTCCCTTGAACGGCACGGACACCGGAACCGAGGACGGCACGGGCGCCTTGGGTGCGGCCGCCGGCTGCTCGGCCGCGGTGCCGCACCCGGCCAGCACGACGGCGAGCGCGGCGACGACCGCGCCCGCCCTGGCGCGCATCAGGCGGTACCGCCGAAGCCGGTCTCGACGCCGCCCTTGGGCGCGACCTTGACCTGGGCCTTCGGCGCTGCGTTGCCGGGAGCGGAGCTGGTCGCGGTGGTGACCGGCGCACTGCTGCTCGACGGTGCGGAGCTGCTGGTGGTCGGCTCGCTGCTCGTCGAGGTCGCCGGCGGCTGCTCCTGCTCGAAGTCGACGATGCCGATGCCCTCGACGCCGTCGCAGGTGAAGGCGAAGCGGGCGGTCGGGCCGGACGGGGGCGTCACGACGGTCACGGCGTAGTTCCAGTACCGGCCGTCGGCCTCGTCCTGGTCCGGCCCCGCGGTGACGCTGAGGTTCTGGCTGAGGATGCCCCCGACCTTGCCGGACGCGCAGGCGACGACCAGGACACCCTCACCGCTGAGGCCGATGTAACCGTGGCCGACGGCGTCCTGGTAACCGTCGTCGTCCTTCGGCGGCTCCTGGGTGTCGCCCTTGATCTCCGGCTGCACCTTCGCCTGGGGCTTGTCCGTGGTCTTGACCTCGCCGCCGGGGGCCTGAGAAGAGCTGCTGCTCGTGACCGGAGTGGACGGAGCCGTGGTCTCCGAAGTGGACGGTGTCGTCGTGGTGGTGGTGGTCTCGGACGTGCTGGTCTCGGTCGTCGACGGTGCCGTGGTCGTGTCGGTCTGCGCCAGTGCGGCCGGGGCCGCGAACAAAGTGGCGAGCGCACCCGCGACGACAACTCCGGCGACACGGCCCAGCGATCTACCCACGACGACTCCTAATGGCGGTTGACCTGCGATGCCGCGACTATCGAGGATTCACCCGTCCGCGTTACGCGGATAACGCGGTGTCGAGATCCCGCCACAGATCGTCGGGGTCTTCGAGGCCCACGCTGAACCGGACCAGTCCCGGTGGGACGCGCTCTTCGCCGGGCAGCCACGCCCGCCGTTCGACCAGGCTTTCGACGCCGCCGAGGCTCGTCGCCGAGACGATCAGCCTGGTCGACGCGCAGAACCGGTCGGCCGCCGCCGCGTCGGCCAGCTCGAAGGAGACCATCATCCCGAAGCCCGGGTAGCGCACGCGCGTCACGGCGGGGTGGTCACCGAGCCGCGAAGCCAGCAGCGCGGCGGTGCGTTCCTGCTCGGCCAGCCGGACCGGCATCGTCCGCAGCCCGCGCAGGGCGAGCCACGCCTCGAGCGCGCCGGGCGTCGACCCGACGCGGGTCCGCGCGCCCTTCAGCTCCTCCGCGACGGCCGGGTCCTTGGCGACCGTGATGCCGAGCAGCAGGTCGCTGTGCCCGCCGATCAGCTTGGTCGCGCTGTGCACGACGACGTCGGCGCCCAGCTCCAAGGGCCGCTGCTGCAAGGGCGTCGCGAACGTGTTGTCGACGACCACCCGGCCGCGCGCGGCGCTGGCGATCGTCGCGATCTCCATGACGTCGAGGGTCGGGTTGGTCGGCGACTCGAGCCAGACCAGGTCGGACGTCGCGGCTTCGGCGACCCAGGCGTCGGTGTCGGTCGGTTCGAGCTCGGTGACGGCGAGCTTGCCGAGCTTCTGCGCGTGGGCCAGCACCCCGCGCGTCACGGCGTAGCTGAACGCCGGCACCACGACCCGCGACCCGACCGGCAGCAGGTCCAGCACCGCGGACAGGGTCGCGACGCCGGACGCGAACGCCGTCGCGTGCCCGCCTTCCAGCGCGCCGACGGCCTCCTCCAGCGCGTGCCAGGTCGGCGTCCCGTCGCCCCGCGCGTACACGGAGTCGCCGCCGGCCCGGTACGTGCTGGTGGCGACGAGCGGGGTGTTCAGCGGCTCGCCGGGTCCGTGCGGCCGGCCGGCGGCGATGGCCTTGGTGCGGGGCGTCCAGTCGTCCATGCGCCTCACGGTAATGGCGCCCCGGTGGGGTGGCCGGACCGCCCGCGCGTCCACGGGCGGCCCGGCCTGCTCAGTGGGCGTACACCTCGAACTCGTACAGCGAGTAGCCGTACTTCGTGCCGCGCTGCACGCCTTGCATCTTCACGAACCTGGCCGGTGTCGGGGCGAACGAGAGGTTGTCCTGCCCGCCGTCGCCGTCGGTGACCACGGCCGCGTCCGTCCAGTGCACCGCGTCGGGCGAGGTCTGGATCTTGTAGCTCTTTCCGTACGCGGCTTCCCAGCTGAGCAGCACCCGCGAAACCTGCTGCACCGAACCGAGGTCGACGGTGATCGCCTGGTCGTCGCTCCAGTCGCTGGCCCAGCGGGTCGAGGCGTTGCCGTCGATCGCGTTCGACGCCGGGGAGTTGTAGAAGCCGGTCTCGGCGCTCGTGGCGCTGACCGTCTTCCCCGGCGCGAGGTTGGCGATGTTGTCGCCGCGGTGCGCGGTGTACTCGACGACCTGCTGGAACGTCGGGCGGTTCTGCCAGCTGATCTTGTCCTGCGTGATGCCGCCGAGGGCGGTGTGCACGATCGTGTCGGCGCACCACTGGTCCCCGGCCGAGCAGGACGCGTCACCGGGGTACACGGTGTTCGCGGCCTGGCCGGCGGCCGTGGTCAGCGAGTCGACGAGCGCCTGGCGGCACGTCGTGACGTTGCCGCCACCGCAGAACGTCTGGCCGAGCGGGCCCGCGACCGGCTGGCCGAGCACCTGCCGGATGTCCTTGCTGACGTAGCCCCACCAGCCGAACTGGAACGACGAACCCTTGTGGGGCTGGCCGGTGTGCTGGCCGTTGCCGTTCTGGAAGCCGGACGGGCTTTCGTTGATGCCCAGCACGCCGGTCATCGCGTTGTAGGCGTCGTCGCCCATGCCCGGCTTGAACTCGGCCTGGACGAGCAGCGGCCACCAGGCGTCGAAGATGCGGATCGCGTCGGCGTCGGCGTACGTCTTGCTCCCCGGTGACGTCTCCTTGCGCTGCTGGCCGTTCGCGAGCCACGTCTTGAGCTTCGCCTCGGCGTCGGCGGCCGCGCCGGTGGTCGGCGTCTTGTCGAGCACCTGAAGCAGCAGCGGCAGGACGCGCTCGGCGCGCAGGTCGGCGAGCGCGGCCGACTCCATGGCCTGGGTCAGGTTGACCCGGGTCACCTTGGTACCGCTGGAGATCAGCTGCTTGACGCGCGAGTCGAGCAGGTCGACGCGGTGCACGGCCGACTTGTCGGCACCGGCGGCCGCGTAACCGTTGGCCTGCGCGTTGTTCCAGCTGACGTAGTAGTCCTGGTTGATCGACTGCGGGTGCTGCGACGCCGGCGTGTAGGTCGCGACGTTGCCCACCGGGTTCCAGCCGATCCAGTCGTGCCCCTGGTCGCCCCACACCGGCATGTTCGGGTCCACATCGGACTGACGAGACGGGTTGCTGCCGGAGTTGAAGTACGCGATGTCCTTCGAGTCGGCGTAGAACCAGTTGAACGTGTAGTTGATGTCGGCCGCGGCCTTCTGGAAGTCCGCCGCGGACTTGACGAAGCCCGGGTCGTTCAGCTCCTGGAAGCCGATCAGCGAGTCGACCTCGTGGAAGTAGGACGAGCGCAGCGCCGCGTACGCGACCGGCTTGCCGCCTACGGTCGCCCGGCTCTGCACCGGCCCGTACTTCGTCCGGTAGCTGCGCAGGGTGTACGAGCCCGCCGCGGTCCCGTCGGCCACCGTCGGCTTCCAGGCGTTCTTGACCTCGACGGTGTCCATCGGGATGCACTGGCCTTGCCAGGTGTAGTAGTTGGAGTCCTTCGTCGCCGCCTTGCCGGTCGGGTCGCACAGCGTCAGCGCGTAGGTGTCGATGATGTCCTGCGCCGACGTCGTCGCGCTCCACGAGTAGTCCTGGCCGCGGCCCAGCAGCGTGTACATGCTCAGGCCGGCGAAGGCCGCGCCGCGCGAGCTGATGCCCGGGCCCTGCAGCTCCTGCAACAGCAGCAGCTGCGGGGCGAAGTAGCCGGTCTGCGGGCCGAACACGGCGACCGGGTGGCCGCTGGCGGTCTTCGCGCCGGACACGAGCAGCGCGTTCGACATGCCGTGCTTCTCACTCAGCATGTTGCCCGGCAGCACGCCGTTGTCGAACATCCCGCGGGCGGGCTCCTGGTCCTGCGGCGCCGGAACGTCCACAGTGGACGGCGTCGCGGTGGCCGCCGAGCCGGTCTGGTCGAACACGAGCTGCTGGCCGGTCACCGAGCCCTTGTCCGGCATCGCCTGGCCGACCGCGTTGGCCGGCGTCTTGCCGTACGGGAAGGTCTGGCCGTCGTGCAGCGTCTTGACGGCTTCGGGGTCGTCCTCCGAGCGCAGGCTCTGCCACACCTTCTCGCCCTGCACGACGCCGTACTTCTCCTGCATGGCGAGCTTCGCGATGGCGTTCTGCACCTCGCCACCGCCGCCCGCGCCGAACTCGGCGCCGACCAGCGAGGCGAGCGCGACGAGGTCGGTCAGCTTGAACGGGTCGATCGTGCCGGCGTTGGTGATCGCGTCGACGTGCCCGGTGAGGACGTACTCGCCCGGGAAGTAGCGGCCGCTGTGCGAGTCGTTGATGTACTTGTTGATGCCGTCGACGTAGGCCTGCGCGTCGGCGAGCCCCTGCGCGCCGCGCGGGCCGCTGTTCGCGACGCGGTCGATCTGCTGCTGCAGCTCGGCCTCGGTGTACGGCGCGTTCGAGAAGAACTGCTGCTCCAGCTCGCGGTTGGCTTCGGCACCGCCGGCGAACGGGGTGACCTGGCCGCGGGCGGCGTGGCGCAGCACGTCCATCAGCCACAGCCGGTCCTGCGCCGCGGCGTACCCGGCGCCGAACTCGGTGCCGGACCGGGTGGTGCCGGTGATGTGCGGGACGCCGAGCGCCTTGTCCCGCACGATCGTCACGTCCGAACGCGGCTTCGTCGTGCTCGCGACCTGGTCGGCCGCGACGCCGAACGAGGAGTCGTTGAAGTACTGGCTGATCGTGCTCGTGGTGAGCGACTGGTAGCCGCCGGCCAGCGACGCGTACTTGCCGATCTGGTCGGCCGCGTGGTCGGGCCGGGTGCCGAGCACCTTGTGCGCCAGGATCTCGGCGAGGGTGGCACTGCCCTGTTCGCCGGGCGGCAGGATGTCGTTGCACTGCCCGCCGCAGTAGTCGTCGGGTGACGCGGCCGCCTGCGCGGCCGGAGCGGTGACGGCGACCTGGGTGAGGCCGGCCACGAGGGCCCCCACCGCCGTCAAGGTCAGGGCGCGGATGCCACGTCGCATGCCGGGCTCCCCTCAGTCCAGAAGAGTGACGAAGCGCACGCTACCCACCAGTAAGACAAGTGTGAAGACTTTTCGCGTTTTTCAGCCCTTGGACGTAGTCCGATCGGCGCAGCCTCGCGCGCGTGGGTACGGTGAGCGCCATGACCTTGGAAAAGCCCCAGATCGACCGCCCGGACGGACCGCCGCCGGCCGACCTCGAGATCACCGACATCACCGTCGGTGACGGCGCGGAGGCCACCGCCGGCAAGGCCGTCACCGTCCACTACGTCGGCGTCTCGCACTCGACCGGCGAAGAGTTCGACGCGTCGTGGAACCGCGGCGAGCCGCTGCGCTTCGGCCTCGGCGCCGGCCAGGTCATCTCCGGCTGGGACCAGGGCGTCGAGGGCATGAAGATCGGCGGCCGCCGCAAGCTCGTCATCCCGCCGCACCTCGCGTACGGCGAGCGCGGCGCGGGCGGCGTCATCAAGCCCGGCGAAACCCTGATCTTCGTCGTCGACCTGGTCGGTGTGAACTAGGTTGTCCGGCGGTGGCGGGCAGTCCGCCACCGCCGAGAAGTGGATCATCACCGCCGGCCACTGCTTCCACGACGCGGCCCGCAACCCGGTGCCGTACGCGACGTCCGTGCTGCTGGGCACCACGACCGTGGACCGGCCGGGCGTCACCCGCAACGTCGTCACGGTGTACCAGTCGCCCACCAACGACATCGCGATCGCGGAGCTCGACAAGCCGGTCCACGGCATCGAGCCGCTGTCGCTCAGCCGGAAGGCGCCCGTGGTCGGCCAGAAAGTCACGCTCGCCGGCTGGGGCAGCCTCACCTCCGTCGACCCGACACCGGGCACGAAGCTGCAGCAGGGCCGGATGACGGTCGCGACGGTCGACCCGCAGTACGTGAGCGTGAAGGGCTTCGCCCCGACGTCGACGACGAGCGCGTGCACCTACGACTCGGGCGCGCCGTACTTCGTCCCGTCGGGCAAGGGCGGCCGCAACGTCTCGGTCGAGAGCGACGGCCCGGACTGCCCCCACGACCAGGCCGAAACCACCGCGCGGGTGGACGTCGTCGCGGACTGGATCGCTGCACACTTGGGCTGAACGGCGTATTTTCCGGCGTCCCGGCGTCACTACCCTCGAAGGTGATCACCGGCCTTCGACCGCCGGTGCGTGACAAGGGGGATCCACCGATGCGCGCTCGCGCTGTGTTCTCTGCTGCCCTTTTGACGCTGGCCGCCGGCCTCGCCACGGCGGGGCCGGCTTCGGCCGTGGCCAACGGTTCCGACGTCCCGGCGGGCCAGTTCCAGTTCGCCGCGAAGCTGACCATGACGAACATCCCGAAGCCGGACGGCACGAAGTACAACAGCGCCTGCTCCGGTGCGCTGATCGCCGCGAAGTGGATCATCACCGCGGGCCACTGCTTCCACGACGCCAACCGCAACCGCGTCTCCGGGCCGGTCCCGTACCCGACTTCGGTGCTGCTCGGCACCGTCAACCAGAGCACGCCGGGGGTGACGCGCAACGTCGTCACCGTGTACCAGGCCGCCGCCAACGACATCGCGATCGCGACCCTCGACTCCGACGTCCCCGGCATCACGCCGCTGACCGTCAACCGGGTCACGCCGTCGGTCGGGCAGCAGCTGACGCTCGCCGGCTGGGGCAGCCTGACGGCGACCAACCCGGCGCCGTCGACGAAGCTGCAGCAGGGCACGGTCAAGGTGGGCCAGGTCGCCGCCGCGACGCTCGGCGTCCAAGGCGTCGCCCCGACGTCGACGACGAGCGCGTGCGTGTACGACTCGGGCGCGCCCTACTTCGTCGCCGGCGGCTCCGGAGGCCAGCTCGTCTCGGTCGAGTCGTCCGGCCCGGACTGCCCCCACAACCAGCTCGAGACGACTTCGCGCGTGGACGTCGTCGCGGACTGGATCGCTTCGCACACCGGCTGACCTCCTTCCGGGCGTCACCCGGTGGCCCACCGGGTGACGCCCGGCCAGGGAATTCCCCGCGTGCGGCGGCGGCAATAGCCTCGAACGTCGATCACCGGTTCGACGAAGGGGAAGAATGCGCCTGCGCGCTCTGCTCGCCGCTGCTGTCCTGACCATCACCACCGCCCCCGGCGCCGCGGCCGCGCCGGGGATCGCCCACGGCACGGACGTACCACCCGGCCAGTTCGGTTTCGTCGCGAAACTGTCGATGACGAAGATCCCGCGCCCGGACGGTTCGACGTACAGCAGCTACTGCACGGGCGCCCTGATCGCGCCGGGCTGGCTCCTGACCACAGGGCACTGCTTCCACGACGCGAACCGCACCCGCGTCTCCGGCAAGACGCCCTACCCGACGACGGCGACCCTCGGCCTGGTGGACGAGGCCACCGAGTCGGGGGTGGCCCGCAAGATCACCGAAGTGGTCCAGGCCAAGGGGAGCGACGTCGCCCTGGCCAAGCTGGACACCCCGGTGACCACGGTGACGCCGCTCAAGGTGAACCGCACGATCCCCAAGGTGGGCACGCAGCTGACCATGGCGGGCTGGGGCAGCCTGACGGGCACGGACCCGAAGCCGGCCACGCGCATGCAGCAGGGCACGGTCGCGGTGGCCAAGGTGGACCCGACGACCCTGGGCGTCCGCGGCGCGGCCCCGGAGATCACGACGAGCGCGTGCACGTACGACTCGGGAGCGCCGTACTTCACGGGAACCGAACTGGTGGCGGTGGAGGCGACGGGCCCGGGCTGCCCCCACGCGGGCATCGAGACGACCAGCCGCGCGGACGTGCTGGCGGACTGGATCACCGGAACGACGGCTTGATACACCCGGAAGTCCGCCGTCAGCGAACACCACGCAGAGCCAAACGGGTGATATTCCCCACCAATCCAGAACCGCCAGACCCCCAGCCCAGCCACGCTGGAAGGTGAGACGAGGCACCGTGGGGGTCCGGGGGCTCGGCCCCCGGGAGAAACAAGGAAAACGGGAAGAGGCCCGGTCGCGCTGGCGACCGGGCCTCTGAACAGCGTGGGCGAGGAGGGAGTTGAACCCTCACGTCCTTTCGGACACACGGACCTGAACCGTGCGCGTCTGCCATTCCGCCACTCGCCCGAGTGCTTCTCTCTGACAGCGAGGAGAAGACTAGCAGGTGGTTTGAACGGGTTTCACCGGGGGCCGTGTAGAGGCTCGCTCACCCGGATAGGATCGGGTGCGGAAGCACACGTGCAAGGAGGTTTTCCCCGGTGGGCCGCGCCGAGAGATTCGACAGGCGACTCGAGAACCTGGTGGGGAACACTTTCGCGCGCATGTTCGGTGGCAACGTCGTCACGCAGGAAGTGGCGATCGCGCTCGAGCGGGAGAGTGAGGAGAACGTTCGTGAGCTGGCAGGCGGTCGGCAGCTCGCCCCGAATCACTACATCGTGTCCTTGGGGACGGCTGACCACGAGCGCATGGCCGGTGACGAGCAACGCGTCACCCAGGTCCTGGCCAAGGCGGTGGCGGAACACCTCGCCGCGGAGGGCCTGGACACCTATGGTGACGTCGTCGTATCACTCGAGCGCAACGAGGCGCTGCATACTGGACAGTTCAAGACCCGTTCGTCCGTCGATCCCGACGCCCGCCCCTCAGGCGCCGGCACACCACGGTCGGCACGACCCAGCAACGCAGGAGACCCAGCAATGAGCCAGCCCCCCGGCTACGGCCAATACGACCAGGGTGACCCGTACGGCCAGCAGGGCCAGTACGGCTACGGACAGCAGGGTGGCCAGCAGCCCGGGTACGACCAGGGTTACGGCCAGCAGCAGGGTGGCTACGACCAGGGTGGGTACGCGCAGCAGCCCCAGGGCGGCGGCTACGACCAGGGCGGCTACCAGCAGGGTGGTTACGACCAGGGTGGGTACGCGCAGCAGCCCCAGGGCGGCGGCTACGACCAGGGTTACGGCCAGCCGCAGGGCGGCGGTTACGACCAGGGCGGCTACGCCCAGCCCCAAGGTGGCGGCTACGACCAGGGCGGCTACCAGCAGGGTGGTTACGACCAGGGCGGCTACGCCCAGCCCCAGGGCGGCGGCTACGACCAGTACGGCGGCCAGCAGCAGGGCGGCTACGACCAGTACGGCCAGCAGGGCGCGTACGGCCAGCCGGCCGGCGACCCGTACGGCCAGCAGGGTGGTGGCTACGGCCAGCCCGCGCCGGGCCGTCAGCTCGCGGCGAGCCTGCAGCTGGACGACGGCTCGAACCGGACGTACTCGCTGAAGCAGGGCGGGAACGTCGTGGGCCGCGGCCAGGACGCCGACTTCCGCCTCCCGGACACCGGCGTCTCGCGCCGGCACCTGGAGATCACCTGGGACGGCCAGAGCGCGACGCTCGCCGACATCGGGTCGACCAACGGCACGACCGTGAACGGCACTCCGGTGCAGACCTGGCAGCTCGCGGACGGCGACGTCATCCGGGTGGGGCATTCCTCCCTCGTGTTCCGTACACAGGGCTGACTGGGGGCACGGAATACTGTTCCCGCAGAATTGACGTGCGGGGGGACCGCGGCGTACCCGCGTCGCGGCTGCACGGACGAGTCGGGAGCGGACACACCAAGTGCCAGAGCTGGTCGTACAACTCACCAGGGTGGGCTTCCTCGTGCTGCTCTGGCTCTTCGTGTTCGCCGCGCTCAGAGTCGTCCGCTCGGACCTCTACGCGGCGTCGGGTATGCGCGTCCAGGTGCCGACCTTCGGTCGGAAGAAGGAGAAGAAGCCCCGCAACAGCAAGTCGCCGCAGCAGCTGCTGGTGACCCACGGGGCGCTCGCCGGGACGCGCATCGCGCTGGACGGCCGGCCGATCCTGATCGGCCGGGCCGACGACTCCACGCTGGTGCTCGACGACGACTACGCGTCGACGCGGCACGCACGGATCGCCCAGCGCGGTGAGGACTGGTACGTGGAAGATCTGGGCTCGACGAACGGGACCTACCTCGACCGGGCTAAGGTCACTGCACCCCTCCGGGTCCCGCTCGGAGTCCCCATCCGGATCGGCAAGACGGTGATCGAGCTTCGCCCATGACTCTCGTCCTCCGCTACGCAGCCCGCAGCGACCGGGGCCTGGTGCGTTCGAGCAACCAGGACTCCGTGTACGCCGGCCCTCGCCTGCTCGCGCTCGCCGACGGTATGGGTGGCCACGCGGCGGGTGAGGTGGCCAGCAAGGTCGTCATCGCCTCGCTCGCCCCGCTCGACGACGACGAGCCCGGCGACGACTTGCTCGCCCAGCTGCGGGAGGCGGTGGCGAACGGCAACGCCGCGATCGCCGAGCTCGTCTCGCAGGACCCCGACCTGGACGGGATGGGCACCACGCTCACCGCCGTGCTGTTCGCGGGCAACCGGCTCGGGCTGGTGCACGTCGGCGACTCGCGCGCGTACCTGCTGCGCGGTGGCCAGTTCGCGCAGATCACGCGCGACGACAGCTTCGTCAACGAACTGCTCGAGCAGGGCCGCATCACGCCGGAAGAGGCGGCGGTGCACCCGCAGCGGTCGCTGTTGCTGAAGGCGCTGACCGGCCACGAGGTCGAGCCGAGCCTGACCGTGCGCGAAGCCCGCTCCGGCGACCGGTACCTGATCTGCTCGGACGGCCTGTCCGGCATGGTCAGCGACGAGACGCTGGCCGAGGCCGTGCAGATCCCGGACCCCCAGCAGTGCGCGGACCGGATGATCGAGCTGGCGCTCAAGGGCGGCGGCACGGACAACGTCACGGTGATCATCGCCGACGTGGTCGACGTCGACTTCGGCGAGGACGCGCCCATCGTGGGCGGCGCCGCCGGCGACGGCAGCGACGAGCGGCACCAGGGCGACTCGCCCGCGGCCCGGGCCCGGGCGCTGACCCAGCCCCCGCCGCAGCCGCGGCCGGAGCTGCCGCAGCCGTCGGTAGATCCGAAGGCCAAGCGCCGGAAGCGGTTCCGCTGGCTCGCCGGCGCGCTGGTCGTGCTCGTGGTGCTCGCCGCGGCCGCCATCGCCACCCGGTACTTCGTCCTGAGTCAGTACTATGTCGGCGAAGGTGCGGACCAGGAGGTCGTGATCTACCGCGGCGTCCCCGGCAGCATCCTCGGCATCGACCTGCACACCTACGAGCAGGGCTCGTGCCCGCCCAACCAGGTGTGCACGGACAAGCTGCGCGTCGACCAGCTCCAGGAAGACGCGCGGCTCGCGGTGCAGAACGGCGTCAAGAAGGACAGCCTCGACGACGCCCGGAAGTACATCGACGACTTCCTGCAGCTGCACAAGCGCCTGAACAACTGCGCGCCGGCGGGTGGCCAGCCGTCCCCGACGCCGACCCCCACGGTCAGTCCGACGCCCACGTCGTCGGCTCCGGCCGGTTCCACAGCTCCGTCGTCGGCGAACCAGCCAGCGGGGAGGGACTGCTCGACGCCGAGTTCGACGGCACCGACGACAGGAGGCGGTAACTGATGGGCCAGCCCGTCGCGCGCACCGCCGACTCGATCGCCGCGCAGTTCCAGACGAACCCGCCGCGCGAGGTCCCGACCCGCCGCAACACCGAACTGGTGCTGCTGGGGTTCGCGGCGTTCATCGTCACCGTCGCCCTGGTGCTGGTCGAGGCGAACCAGGAGCAGGAGCTCACCTGGTCGATCATCTGGCTCGGCCTCGCCTACCTCGCGATCTTCGCCGCGGCGCACCTGGCCGTGCGCAAGTGGGCGCCCTACGCGGATCCCGTGCTGCTCCCCTGCGTCGCGCTGCTGAACGGCATCGGGCTGGTGATGATCCACCGGATCGATCTGGCCCTGGCCGAACGCGCCGCGCAGAGCGGCAAGGACTACACGCCGGCCGTCACCGCGCAGGTCCTCTTCACGGTCATCTCGCTGGCGTTCTTCGTCGCCGTGCTGGTGTTCGTGAACGACCACCGCACGCTGACCCGCTACGGCTACACCGCGGGCCTGGTCGGGATCGTCGCGCTGGCGCTGCCGGCGATGCTGCCGTCGAGCCTGTCCGAGGTCAACGGCGCCAAGGTGTGGCTGAAGCTGCCGTTCTTCTCGATCCAGCCGGGCGAGTTCGCGAAGATCCTGCTAATGGTCTTCTTCGCTTCGTTCCTGGTGTCGAAGCGCGACCTGTTCATGGTGGCGGGCAAGAAGTTCCTCGGCGTCGAGCTGCCCCGGGCGCGTGACCTGGGCCCGATCCTCATCGCCGCGGTCGCGTGCATCGGCATCCTGGTGTTCGAGAAGGACCTCGGCACGTCGCTGCTGTTCTTCAGCGTCATCCTGATGATGCTGTACGTGGCGACCGAGCGGATCATCTGGGTCGTCCTCGGCCTCAGCTTCTTCGTCGGCGGCTGCCTGCTCGCCTACAACCTCTTCACGCACGTCCAGCAGCGCGTCGCCAACTGGCTGGACCCGCTGGCCACCTACGACGACCCCGGCGGCGGCTACCAGATCGCGCAGGGCCTGTTCGGCCTCGGCACCGGTGGCATCGGCGGCACCGGCCTCGGCGCCGGGCGCCCGGACATGGTCCCGGAAGCCAACACGGACTTCATCACCGCGGCGATCGGCGAAGAGCTCGGCTTCATCGGCCTGGCCGCCGTCCTGATGCTGTACTTGCTGGTCGCCATGCGCGGCATGCGGAGCGCGCTCGCCGTGCGGGACACGTTCGGCAAGCTGCTCGGCGGCGGGCTGGCCTTCACCATGGTCATGCAGATCTTCGTCGTCGTCGGCGGGGTCACGAAACTCATCCCGGAGACCGGTATCACCGCCCCGTTCCTGTCCAAGGGTGGTTCGTCGCTGCTGGCGAACTACATCCTGGTCGCGCTGCTGCTCCGGATCTCCGACGCGGCCCGCAGGCCCGCGGCCCGGCCGAAGCCGCAGCCCCAGCAGCAGGCGCCGATCGCCGAAGCGCACACCGTGCTCGTCCAGCGCCCGCCGGCGGACGGGGGTGCCCAGGCATGAACACCCCGCTCCGCAAGGTCGGCATGGCGATGCTCGTGATGGTCGTCCTGCTGCTGGCGAACACCACCTACATCCAGGTGGTGAAGGCCGACGACTACCGCACCGACTCGCGCAACGCGCGCGTGCTCTACGACGAGTTCGCCCGCCGTCGCGGCCAGATCGTGTCGCAGGCCAACGGCGAGGTGCTGGCGAAGGTCGACCCGTCGAACGACAAGTACAAGTACACCCGGTCCTACGTCGACGGCCCGATGTACGCGCCGGTCACCGGCTACTACTCGATCAACTACGGATCGGGCGGTCTCGAGCGCGCCGAGGACGACGTGCTGAACGGCTCCGACCCGCGGCTGTTCGTGCGGCGGCTGTCGGACATGGTCACCGGCCGCGACCCCAGTGGCGGCAACGTCCGGCTGACCATCGACCCGGCCGTGCAGAAGGCCGCGTACGACCTGATGACGCAGCGGGGCTACACGGGCGCTGTCGTCGCGATGGAGCCGAGCACCGGCCGGATCCTGGCGATGGTCTCGACGCCGTCGTACGACCCGAACAAGCTGGCCTCGCACACGTCGAAGGCGCAGACGGACGCCTGGAACTCCTACGTCAAGGACCCGAAGAACCCGATGCTGAACCGGGCGATCTCGGAGACCTACCCGCCGGGGTCGACGTTCAAGCTGGTCACCGCCGCGGCCGCGCTCGAGGACGGCAAGGGCCCGGACACCCCGATCAACTCGGCGCCGAACACGAAGCTGCCGAACACCAACGTCACGTTGGAGAACTACGCGGGCGAGGCCTGCCCCGGCACCACCTTCAAGGACGCGCTCGCGCACTCCTGCAACGTGCCGTTCGCGGAGTTCGCCGGCCAGCTCGGCGCGGACAAGATGAAGAAGACGGCCGCGAACTACGGCATCGGGCAGACCGACCTGGCCGTGCCGATGAAGGTCGCGCCCTCGACCGTCGGGCCGCTGGACTCGCAGGGCGCGCTCTACCAGAGCGGCATCGGCCAGCGCGACGTCCGGCTGACCCCGCTGCAGGACTGCCTGCTGGCGGCCACCGTGGCCAACGGCGGGATGGCGATGAAGCCCCAGCTGGTGCAGTCGGTGCTGGCGCCGGACCTCTCCACCATCGAGGACTACAGTCCCACCGAGCTCACCGGCACCCCGGCGCTGTCGTCGTCGAACGCCGCGATCCTCAAGGACATGATGATCGCTTCCGAAGGCTTCACCAAGGGCGGCGGCAAGCGCCCGGACATCCAGATCGCGTCGAAGACCGGCACCGCCGAGCACGGCACGGACTCCAAGAACACCGCACCGCACGCCTGGTACACCGCTTTCGCCCCGGCGAACGACCCGAAGATCGCGGTCGCCGTGATCGTCGAGGACGGCGGCAACCGCGGGCTGGCCGCCACCGGCGGCACGGTCGCGGCGGAGATCGGCCGCGCGGCGATCAACGCCAAGCTCGGGGGTGGATAGCGGATGCTGTCCTCGGGTCAGCTGCTGGCCGAGCGGTACAAGCTGACGAACCGGATCGCCGTCGGCGGGATGGGCGAGGTCTGGCAGGCCAGCGACACCCGGCTGGACCGGACCGTGGCCGTCAAGATCCTCAAGGCCGAGCTCTCCGGCGACGCCGAATTCCTGCACCGCTTCCGCACCGAAGCGCGGATGACGGCCTCCCTCAACCACCCCGGCATCGCCGCGGTGCACGACTACGGCGAGACCGTCTTCGACGGTGACCTGTCGATCGCGTACCTGGTGATGGAGCTCGTCGACGGCGACCCGCTGGCGGGCCTGCTGGCCAAGCACGGGCGGCTGTCGGCGGAGTTCACGCTCGACATGCTCGAGCAGGCGGGCAACGCGCTGCAGGCCGCGCACGAGCAGGGCCTGGTGCACCGCGACGTCAAGCCGGGCAACATCCTCGTGACGTCGGCCGGCCAGGTGAAGATCACCGACTTCGGCGTCGCGAAGGCGGCCGACGCGGCCCCGGTCACCCGGTCCGGCATGGTCATGGGCACGGCGCACTACATCGCGCCGGAGCAGGCGCTCGGGCACCCGGCCGAGCCGGCGTCCGACGTCTACTCGCTGGCCGTGTGCGGTTACGAGTGCCTCGCCGGGCACCGGCCGTTCCTGTCCGAGAACGCCGTGACGGTCGCGATGATGCACATCCGCGACATCGCGCCGCCGCTGCCGCCGGACGTCCCGCCGGCCGCGCGCGCCGTGATCGAGGCGACGCTGGTGAAGGACCCGCGGCAGCGCTACAACAGCGGCGGCGAGTTCGCGGCCGCCGTCGCCGCGGTCCGCGCGGGCATGCCGCTGCCGACGCCGTCCGGTCTGGTCAACGCGGCGTTCACCGGTCAGCAGCCGGTGGTGCAGCACCAGCCGGTGCAGCAGCCGGTCCCGCCGCAGCAGCAGCACATCCCGGTCGGCCCGCAGTCGCCGGCGGTGAACCCGATGGTCGCCATCGGCCCGCCGTCCCGGCCCGTGCTGCGTCCGGTCGCGGCGCAGGCACCGCGGAAGAAGTCGCAGTGGGGCTGGTGGGCGCTGCTCGCCGCCATCCTGCTCGTTGTCCTGGTGGCGGGCATCGTCCTGGTGGCCAAGATGATCGGCAGCTCGGGCTCGCCACCGCACTCGAGCCAGACGACGACCCAGGTGGTCCCGGGCAGACAGCCGCCCACCGAGGAGCCGCCCGCCTCGAGCGCCTATCCGGCGGACACTCCCGCAACGACCGACGATGGCCAGCAAGGCATCATGACCGCACCTTGGACGGAATGGAACGGCACCCAGAGATGAGCACACCCAGACTGCTCTCCAACCGGTACGAGCTGGGCGAGACGCTCGGCTACGGAGGCATGTCCGAGGTCCATCACGGCCACGACGTGCGCCTCGGCCGGGAAGTCGCGATCAAGATCCTCCGTGCCGACCTCGCCAGGGACCCGCAGTTCCAGGAGCGTTTCCGCCGCGAAGCGCAGAACGCCGCCGCCTTGAACCACCCGGCGATCGTCGCGGTCTACGACACGGGTGAGGCCAACACCGAGTTCGGCCCGCTGCCCTACATCGTCATGGAGTACGTCGAAGGCCGGACGCTCCGCGACATCGTCAAGACCGAAGGCCCGATGTCGCAGAAGCGGGCCATGGAGGTCATGGCCGACGTCTGCGCGGCCCTCGACTTCTCCCACCGCCACGGCATCGTGCACCGCGACGTCAAGCCGGCCAACGTGATGATCACGAAGAACGGCGCCGTCAAGGTGATGGACTTCGGCATCGCGCGCGCGATGCACGACGGCCAGTCGGCGATGACCCAGACGGCCGCGGTGATCGGCACGGCGCAGTACCTGTCGCCGGAGCAGGCCCGCGGCGAGTCGGTCGACGCCCGTTCGGACGTCTACGCCGCCGGCTGCGTGCTCTACGAGCTGATCACGGGCGAGCCGCCGTTCACCGGCGACTCCCCGGTCGCGGTGGCGTACCAGCACGTCCGGGAAGACCCGAACCCGCCGTCGTCGGTGAACCCGGCGGTGGCCCCGGAGCTGGACGCGGTCGTGCTGAAGGCGCTGGCGAAGGGCCCGGCCAACCGCTACCAGTCGGCGGCGGAGATGCGCTCGGACCTGGTCCGCACGCTTTCGGGCCAGCGTCCGGCCGCGCCGATGGTGATGTCCGAAGACGAGCGCACGCAGGTCATGAACGCCGACCGGCGCCAGCCGCAGCGCTACGAGGAGTACGACACCCCGGACGACGAGGACCCGCGGGCCAAGCGCCGCCGCCGGACCTTGCTGGCCGCACTGGCGGCGTTGTTCGTGTTGGGCGCCGTGCTGCTGATCATGTGGCTTTCGGGCTCGTTCAAGAGCAACAACGAAACCGCGACCGTCGCGATCCCGGACGTGCTGCACCAGCGGGTGCCGCAGGCCCGGGAAACGTTGACCGGCAAGGGTTTCAACAACTTCGACACGAAGAACGTCGTCTGCGGGGTGCAGCCGACCGACGGCAGCCCGTCCTGCACCCAGGACGACATCAACAACGTCATCAAGATCGAGCCCGGGGTCGGCACCCAGGTCGCGACGACCACGAAGATCACGCTTTACGTCGGAACCGCTCCGGGGAAGGCCACCGTGCCCGACCTCAAGGGCAAGACGCGTGACCAGGCCCAGCAGGCCCTGACCGACGCGAAGCTGACCCTCGACCAGAACGTCCAGGAGATCGAGGTCGACGACCCGAGCCAGGCCGGCCTGGTGCAGTCGCAGACCCCGACCGCCGCGTCGCAGGTCGATGAGGGCTCGAGTGTGAAGATCGTGGTCGCGAAGTCCAAGGAGCTGAAGCAGGTCCAGGACTTCACGAACAAGCCGTACTCGCAGGCGAAGGCTTCGTTGGAAGGCCAGGGCTTCAAGACGAAGCGAGTCGACCAGTCCTCGGACACGGTGCCGAAGGACTCCGTCATCACCCAGAACCCGAACGGCGGTTCGGTCGCGGTGGGCTCGACGATCACGCTGACCGTGTCGACGGGGCCGGACCAGACCCAGACGCAGATCGAGATGCCGAAGCTGGTCGGCATGACGGTCGACGAGGCGCAGTCGAAGCTGGCGAGCATGGGCTGGAGCGGCACGCTGAACCAGCAGTCCGACAAGCTCAGCCGGGAGCCGCAAGGCACCATCACCAACCAGAGCCCGCGAGCGGGCACGCAGATCGACAAGAACCAGACCATCAACGTGGCGGTCTCGGACGGGTTGTTCCCGACGACGTCGAACGGCCCCGGTGGTCAGTAAGCGGTGACGACGAAGAGGGCCCGCACGGTTCGCCGTGCGGGCCCTCTTTCGTTTTCAGGCTTTGTCGAGAAATCCCCGGACGGCACCGAGCACCTGCTCGGCGTCACTGGCGGGACCGCAGTCGAGCTCCAGCTCCTCGGCCGCCCCCGAGCGCTTGACCTTCAGGGAGACCCGACCCTCCCGGCAGCGCCGCAGCCACGCGATCAGCGACCGGCAGAAAACGGCGGCGGACTTGCTGGTGACCCCGACGACGACGGCGTCGAACAACTGGACGCGGCCGCGAAGCTCATCCTCGTCCCGCAACCAGGCGGCGAGCTCCCGGAGCTCACCGTCGGAGTCTGGCCCGGTGATCGCGACGATCCCAGCCGTCACCCCTGCTCCCTTCGCCCAGAACCGGAGAGGCCCCGAACCTTAGTCGGCCCCGAGCGACCGCCGGAACCCCGGCGCGGAAATTGAAGATTGCAAAATGCATTCAGGACCGGCGTCGCACGAGCTTCGAGACGGCGAAGAAGCTCGCGGCCAGCACCACCACGGACGTCACCAGCGCGAGGGCCAGCGGGCCGCCGAGGGGTTCGTCGTCGGTCAGGGCGTGCAGCAGGGGGTGGACCAGCGGGATCTTCGCCAGCAGGACGACGGTCAGGGTGACCACGGCGGCGAGCACCGTCCAGCCGATCCGCTGGACCAGCAGCCGCGAGCACGGCAGGGCGATCGCGATGCCCAGCAGCGTGCACGCGAGGTGGGCGAGCAGGCCGATGCCCAGCGCCGACGGCTGGACCTTGAACGACTTGAGGGCCGACCACGCCTCGGTGATCACCGTGAGGACCAGGGAGCAGGCCAGCACCGTGAAGATCGCGCCGGTGATCATCCGGCGCCACTGCCGCGCGTGGCTCAGGGTGACCAGGCGCTGCACCGGGTCCTCGATGTCGAGCAGCGCGATCGTCAGCCAGCACGACACGACCAACAGCCCGCCGGCGCTGACGCCGAACAGCGGCAACGGAGGCGAATGCGGGTCGGCGTAGAGGATCACGCACAGCGCGAGGTAGGCCAGCAGGGCCGGCAGGTACCGCTGGGAATGGCCGAGCAGCGCCAGGTAGTACCGCGTCAGGGCGAGCACGGCGCTACCTCACGCACCGACCAGCCGTCCTTCAACGCCCGCAGCAGCACCGCGTCCACCGAAGCGACTTCGACCGTGAGCACGAGCTGGGCGCCTTCGACGACCGCGTGCCGCACGCCCGGCTCGTCCGCCCAGTCGGTGCCGTGCCCGCGCAGCACGATCCGCGTCGTCGGCTCGGCGCTCTCCGCCGTGAGCCGGCCGTCGGTCATGAGGTGGACGACGTCGGCGTGGTCGTGCACCACCTGCGGCCGGTGGTCGGTGAACACGACGCTCGCGCCGCGCGCCCTCGTCTCGGCGACGAGCTCGCCGAGGATCGCGTGCGTCCCGACGTCGAGGCCGGACCACGGCTCGTCGAGGACCAGGAGGTCCGGGCGCACCAGCACGGCCTGAGCGAGCCCGACCTTCTGCGCGTTGCCCTTCGACAGCGTCCGCAGCGGCGCCGCCGGGCCGCCGACGAGCGCGAGCCGCTCGAGCAGCGGGTCGATCGCCGAGAGGTCGGCGAGGCCGCGGATGCGGGCCATGTGCCGCAGGTACGCCCGCGCGCCCATGCGCTGGCCGGCCGGGAAGCGGTCCGGCAGGTAGCCGATCCGCGGGCTCCCGGTCACGGTGCCGGTGGTGGCGTGCGAGACGCCGGCCATGATCCGCAGCAGCGTCGACTTGCCGGAGCCGTTGCTGCCGAGGACGCCGACGACGTGCCCGGGCTCGACGCTCAGGTCGACGTCGCGGAGGACGAAGTCACCGCGTCCGTACCGCTTGCCGACCCCCGCCAGCCGGATCACGCAACAGCGGCCTTCTGCAGCGCCTTCGTCGCCTTCTCGAGTTCGTCGACGCGGGCCGGGTCGACCGGGTGCCCCGCGGAAGCCAGCCAGTTCGCGAGCATCCGGTGCCCGCCCTCGGTGAGCACGGACTCGGGGTGGAACTGGACGCCTTCGAGCGGCAGCTCGCGGTGGCGCATGCCCATCACGATGCCGGTCCCGGTGCGGCCGGTGACCTCGAAGACGTCGTCCGGAATGGTGTCGGGCACCACGGTCAAGGAGTGGTACCGGGTGGCGGTGAACTCCTCCGGCAGGTCCTTGAGGACGCCGGCGCCGGTGTGGTGGACCTGGCTCGTCTTGCCGTGCAGGAGCTCGGGCGCGCGGTCGACGGTCGCACCGTAGACGACGCCGAGGGCCTGGTGGCCGAGGCAGACGCCGAGCATCGGGGTCGACGTCTCGGCGCACTTGCGGATGACGTCCATGCTCTGACCAGCGCGTTCGGGGGTCCCGGGGCCGGGTGAGACGAGCACGGCGTCGAACTCCGGCACGCGGTCGAGGTCCACGACGTCGTTGCGCCAGACCGTGCAGTCGGCGCCGAGCTGGGCCAGGTACTGGACCAGGTTGTAGACGAAGCTGTCGTAGTTGTCGACGACCAGAACGCGCATGGCACCGAGCTTACCGGCTCTCAACTGGTGGACCGTACGGTAAATCACATTTCGAGTTAGGTGACCCTAACTTACCGTGGAGGGTGTGAGCCGATCTCTTCGCGTAGCCGTCGTGGGCGCTGGTCCCGCCGGAATCTACGCCGCCGACATCCTGGACAAGTCCGACGCCGACGTGACGATCGACCTCTTCGAGCGCATGCCCGCGCCCTTCGGGTTGATCCGCTACGGCGTCGCGCCCGACCACCCGCGCATCAAGGGCATCGTGACCGCGCTCCACAAGGTGCTCGACAAGCCGAACATCCGCCTGCTGGGCAACATCGACTACGGCACCGACATCAAGCTCGACGAGCTGCGCGAGTTCTACGACGCGGTGATCTTCTCGACCGGCGCGTCCGCCGACCGCGCGCTCGACATCCCGGGCATCGACCTCGACGGCAGCTACGGCGCCGCGGACTTCGTCTCCTGGTACGACGGCCACCCGGACGTGCCGCGCACCTGGCCGCTGAACGCCTCTTCGGTCGCGGTGCTCGGCGTCGGGAACGTGGCCCTGGACGTCGCGCGCATCCTCGCGAAGACGGCCGACGAGCTGCTGGCCACCGACATCCCGGACAACGTCTACCAGGGCCTTCGCACGAGCCCGATCACCGACGTGCACGTGTTCGGCCGCCGCGGCCCGGCGCAGGCGAAGTTCACGCCGCTGGAGCTGCGCGAGCTGGACCACTCGCCGAACGTCGAGGTCATCGTGTCGCCGGAGGACATCGAGTTCGACGACGGCAGCATCGCCGCGCTGCGGGCGTCGAAGCAGATCGACATGGTCGTGAAGACGCTGCAGGAGTGGGCGATCCGCGAGCCGGGTGACCGGCAGAAGCGGCTGCACCTGCACTTCTTCCACTCGCCCGCCGAAGTCCTCGGCGAAGACGGCCGCGTGACGGGCCTGCGGACCGAGCGCACCGAGCTGACCGGCGACGGGAACGTCCGCGGCACCGGCGAATTCCACGACTGGGACGTCCAGGCGGTCTACCGCGCGGTCGGCTACCTCTCGTCGCACCTGGCCGAGATCCCGTTCGACCACGTCAACGGCGTCGTCCCCAACGAAGCCGGCCGGGTGCTGGACCTGGACGAGAACCAGCTCCCCGGCGTGTACGTGACGGGCTGGATCAAGCGCGGCCCGATCGGCCTGATCGGCCACACGAAGGGCGACGCGGCGGAGACGATCGCGAGCCTGCTGGCGGACGCGGAAACGCTCGGCGCACCGAAGTACGACTCCCCGGACGCGATCCTCGACTTCCTGGCGGCTCGCGGAATCCCGTTCACCACCTGGGAAGGCTGGGGCAAGCTCGACGCGCACGAGAAGGCGCTCGGGCTCGCGGCGGGCCGCGAGCGGATCAAGGTCGTGGAGCGCGACGAGATGACGCGCGTCTCGCGCGGCTAAGACCCCAGGTACGCGAGGACGGCCAGCACACGGCGGTTCGTATCGTCCGAAGCCGCGATGCCGAGCTTCTGGAAGATGTTCGCCGTGTGCTTGCCGACCGCGCCTTCGCTGAAGTGCAGGCGGGCCGCGATCGCCGCGTTCGAACAGCCCTCCGCCATCAGGCCGAGCACTTCGCGCTCGCGGGGCGTCAACGCCGAAAGCGGGTCGGAGGCGTTGGCCGCCACCAGTTTCGCGATCACCTCGGGGTCCATCACCGTGCCGCCCGCGGCGACCCGGCGGACCGCGTCGACGAACTGGTCGGCGTTGAACACCCGGTCCTTCAGCAGGTAGCCGATCGCGCCGGTGCCGTCGGCCAGCAGTTCGCGCGCGTAGAGCTGCTCGACGTGCTGGGACAGCACCAAGATCGGCAGGCCCGGGACCTCGCGACGCGCGGCCAGGGCGACCTGCAGGCCTTCGTCCGTGTTCGTCGGCGGCATCCGGACGTCCACAATGGACACATCGGGTTTCTCTGCGCGCAACGCCGCCGCCAGCTCCGGCCCGCTGCCGACCGCCGCGACGACGTCGAAGCCGTGCGCTGCCAGCAAGTGCGTCAGGCCGTCTCGGAGGAGGTACTGGTCCTCCGCGATGACGGTTCGGGGTCGAGCTGGCACGGGATCTCCACGGACGCCCTGGTCGGCCCGCCGATCGGGCTGGTCAGGGTCAACCTACCGTCGAAGCCGCCCAGCCGGCGTTCGATTCCGCGCAGTCCCGAACCGAGGGCCGGGACCGCGCCGCCCGGGCCGTCGTCGGTCACGACCACCGTCAGCAGGTCGTCCGAGAAATCCAGCTCTATCGACGCGCGGCTCGCGCCGTGCTTCGCCGCGTTGCCCAGCAGCTCGGACACCGCGAAGTACGTGCACGCCTCGACAGCGTCCTCGACGCGCCCCGGCAACGAGCCCGTGACCTGCGCCTTCAGCGGGCTGTCGAGCGCCAGCGCGCGCACGGCGTCGACCAGCCCGCGCTCGGACAGCACTGGCGGGTGGATGCCGCGGATCAGCACCCGCAGCTCGGTGAGCGCCTCCGACGACGACGCGCGCAGCTCGGCCGCGAGCCGTTTCGCCGCCGCCGGGTCGGTGTCCACGAGCGCTTCGACCGCGCCGAGCTTCATCCCCATCGCGACCAGCCGCGACTGGATCCCGTCGTGCAGGTCGCGTTCGATCCGCCGCAGCTCCGCCGCCTGTGTCACGGTGACGTCGGCGCGGGTCTGCTTGAGCCGTTCGACGCGCGTGGCGAGCCGGGTCGCCTCCGTCGGGCCCAGCCACGCCCGCGCGAACCGGGCCTGCTGCCGCGCGAGCCACGTCGCCGGGGTGACCCCGGCGACGACCAGGGCAAGCGCCACCGGCGTCTGCGCGAGGGCGCCGAGTGGGGTCGAGACCTCGGGGAACGGCCACCACGTCACCGGCGACGACACGAACGGCCGCCACACCCAGAGCGTCACGAGCCCGGCGAGACCCCGGCCGATCAGCACGACCGTCGGCACCACGAGCGCCAGCGAAACGAGCGGGATCACCACGCCACCGGCGAGGTCCCGCCACGTGGCCCGATCGCGCAGGACCCACCGCCTGCGCGCGTGCTGGACCGGCCAGAACGGCTCTTCGTACAGCTGCTTGCCGACCTGGAACAGGCCGTCGGGCCGCGGCACCGGCAGCCCCGGCGGCGGCAGGTACGGCCGCGCGATCCGCACGCCGGTCCAGTTGCCGGCTTCACGGCGCAGGGTGTCCGTGATCGTGCGGCTCCACAGGATCACCGGTGCGGCGACCGGCAATGCGCCGGCGATGACGACCAGCTGCCACAAGGAGAAGACGAACATCACCACGCCCAGCGCGAGGATCCCCATCTGGTGGCCCAGCGATTCGAGCCGCCGGTGCAGCCACCGCTTCCGGGACCCGACCGGCGGACGCGGGCCGAGCCACCAGCGCGTCCAGTGGCCGTAGCCGCGCAGCACCCCCGGCCCGCCGAGCAGCACCGCGACCGGAAGCAGCACGGTCACCAGCGGGTTGAGCAGCTGCCACGTGAACTCGCGACCGGACGCCGGATCCTCCATGGCCCAGGTGAACCGGCGGTTCCAGCGGATCCAGTACGCGTGCTTGTAGAGCGTGTTGCCGTCGCGGTACCAGCCGTCGCGCTCGCGCTGGGGTTCCGGTGGCTCGGGCCGGTACGGTGCTTCGACCTCGACGCCGCACCAGCGCGCGGCGAGCGCACGGGCCGTCGTCGAACGGTGCCGGGACCCTTCGACCGCGGGGCCGAGGAAGAAGACCAGGCCGACGCACAGCAGCGCGAACGCGACCAGCTCGACCAGCACGTCGACCCAGCTGAGCAACGAGTGTGCGGCCAGCACGCCGGCCCGCCCGAGCGCACGCAGGTACGTCATCCGGCACCTCCTCCCCGGATCTTCCCCGGCCGGGCCGCACCGGCGCACGGGCCGAAGCTCCCCGGACGGGGTGGGCCCAGCACCACCCCCGCGTCAGCAAAACCCTACTTGAGCTGGGGTTTCAGCGTCATTATGCGCACGGCCGCGGCTTCGTAGCTTCATAGCTATGCCCCTCATCGAAGTCACCGACCTCCGCAAGCGCTACGGCTCCCGGGTCGCGGTCGACGGCGTTTCGTTCACCGTCGAGCGCGGCGAAGTCTTCGGCATCCTCGGCACGAACGGCGCCGGGAAGACCACCACCGTCGAATGCTTGCAGGGCCTTCGCCAAGCCGACGGCGGCGTGATCTCCGTGCTCGGCCTCGACCCGGCCACCGACCGCGCCGCGTTGACCCGCCGCGTCGGCGTCCAGCTGCAGGAAAGCCAGTTGCCCGCGAAGCTGCGGGTGCGCGAGGCGCTGGAGCTGTTCGCGTCGTTCTACCCGGACCCCGCCGACGTCGACGTCCTGCTCGACCGGCTCGACCTCCGCGACCACTCCCGCAGGTACTTCGGGAAGCTGTCCGGCGGTCAGAAGCAGCGCGTGTCGATCGCGCTCGCCCTGGTGGGCAACCCCGAGCTGGCCATCCTCGACGAGCTGACCACCGGGCTCGACCCGCACGCCCGCCGCGAGACGTGGCGGCTGGTCGAAGGCGTGCGCGCCACCGGTGTCACGGTCCTGCTGGTCACCCACTTCATGGACGAGGCCGAGCGGCTCTGCGACCGCGTCGCCCTCTTCGACGCCGGGCGTGTGATCGCCACCGGCACCCCCGCCGAACTCCGGCAGTCCGTCAACGCCGCCACTTTGGACGACGCCTTCGTCACGCTCACGAGGAGCACGCTGTGAACACCTTCGCCAAGATCACCGCCACCGAAGCGAAACTCTTCCTCCGCACGCCAATCATGGCGATCGCGGGTGTCCTGCTGCCGGCCGCGGTGCTGCTCGTGGTCGGGGCCATCCCCGGCATGACGGAGCCCAGCGCCAAGGCCGGCGGCGCCCGGTTCATCGACGCCTGGGTGCCGTCGGTGATCGTCATCAGCCTCGCGATGCCGGCGCTGCAGTCGATCCCGGCCGCCGTCGCCACCTACCGCGAACAGGGCGTGCTGCGCCGGCTGGCCACGACGCCGGTGCACCCGGCGAACCTGCTGGGCGCGCAGCTGCTGATCCACGTCGTCGTCGCGCTGGCGGGCATCGGCGTGACGCTGGGCGTCGCCCACGCGGCGTACGACGTGCCGATGCCGAAGCACCCGCTGCCGTTCCTCCTGACCCTGGTGCTCGGCACGGTCTCGATGTTCTCGTTCGGCCTGCTCGCGGCCGCGGTCGCCCGCACGGCCAAGGCCGCGGGCGGGTTCGCCCTCATCGCGTTCGTCCCGACGATGTTCTTCGGTGGCGTGTACCTGCCGCGGCCGCTGCTGCCCGAGGTCGTCCGCCGGATCGGCGACTACCTCCCGCCGGGCACCCAGCCGCTGCAGGACACGTGGGTCGGCTCGGGGGTGCAGCCGCTGCAGCTGGTCGTCCTCGCCGGCTTCGCGGTGATCGGCACGGCGTCCGCGGCGAAGCTCTTCCGCTGGGAGTGATCCGCCATAGTGGTGATGATCATCGTTTTCTCTTGTGGCCGGACCACCCGGGCGGTAGCCAAGAAGGTGGCCCTGCTCAAACTGGAGGTTCGATGTCCCTGGACGTGTCACCCGCGCTGCTGGAGAAGGCCGAGCGCGGGGAGGTCACCGACGCCGAGTTCGTCACCTGCGTCAAGGAGTCCCTGCCGTACGCCTGGGAGGTCATCACCGGCGTCATCGCCGACGCCGAGGGGGCGGCGGACGGGTTCGCCGACAACGAGACGCCGCCGCCGAGCGAAGCCGCCCGCGGTCAGCTGTTGCGAGCACTCGCCTCGGACGCGATCCGCGGCGGCCTCGAGCGCCACTTCGGCGTCAAGCTGGCCTTCCAGAACTGCCACCGGGTCGCGGTGTTCAAGACGTCCGAAGTGGACGGTGACCGCTACCGCGCGTTCGTCTCGCCGCGCGGCCAGCTGCTCAACCAGAGCCCGGAACTGCGCGACTGCTAGCCCGCGGCCGCCCCGCCGGCGCACCTGGCGGGGCGGCCACCGCTCAGTTGACCGCGACCTCGTTGAACCACAGGCGCGGCTCGAGCCACGGGAACACCACGAACATCAGGAGCGCCACGACGCCGAGGGCGAGCACCACGGCGATCGTCAGCTTCGCCGCGAACGGGCCCGGCAGCTTCCGCCAGATCCAGGCGTACATCAGGCCTCCCCGATCTTCGAGAGCAGGTCGCCGTAGTCCTTGACCTGGTTCTTCGGCACCTGCTGGGTGAGCACCGACGTGATGATGAGCCGCTCGCGGGCGGAGAACTGCGGGTGGCACGTGGTGAGCGTGAGCAGCGCGGCCTGCTGGGCCTTCGGCAGCGTCTCGGCGTCCTTGTACGGGACCGGGTTGACCGCGGTGCCCTGGCTGGGCAGCACGACCTTGCGGCCGAACGTCTCGCTGTACGCGCCGCCGCCCTCGGCGTTCGGGTCGCGCAGGGTCGAGACGCCCTTGCACTTCGGGTCGGCGCCCTTGCCGCCGGCCCAGTTGTCCATCTCGTCGTCGTAGGGCAGGACCTTGTAGATGTAGAAGTCGGTCGAGGTCTCGATCACGATCTGGTCACAAGATGAGAGGTTGTCCAGGTCGTTGAACGGGGCACCCTTGCCGACGCGGTGGCCGGCGACGGCGAAGTTGCCGGGCTCGCCGGGCAGCGCCGTGCCCTTGTAGTGGCCGGGGCCGACTTCGAGGGCCGCCTCGTCGGTGCCCTCCTGGATCGTGAAGTTGTAGTCGACGCCGAACGTCGGGATGTGGATGCGGGCGAACGCCTTGCCGTCGATGAGCTCGGGGTGCAGCGTGCGGTCGTGCGCCCACTCGCCGTCGAGCTGGTCGCTGGCCTCGGACTGCTTGCCCGCCGAGAACAGGTCGGTCACGTACAGCTCGTAGACCATGAACAGCAGCACGACCAGGCCCAGCGTGATGAGGATTTCGCCGGCCGTCCGGATCGCGACACCGCCCTTGCCCAGCGGCGGCGGGGTCTTCTTCTCCGCGGTCGCGGTGCCCCCCTTGCCGACCGGGGCGAACACGACCGTCTCCTCGGCCGAGCCGGGCGGGGGCGCGGGGCTGGTGTAGCGCCGCGGCGGCCCCTGCGGACGGCGCGGCGGCGGGCCCTGCGGATCGCGCGGCTGCTGGCCGCGCGGGGCCGGGCGGGGCGGCACCTGGCCGCGCGGGGGCGTGTCGGGGCGGCGCGGGGGCATGGGCCGCTGTCCGGGGGTTCTGCGCCGGTCGTCATCCGGTCCTTCGCGCGTAGCCACGCAAGCTCCTCTCAAGCCGCGTCCGACACTTGGTGACCCCGACGTCACGGTACGGGAAATCCGACCACTCCCGGCCGCTGCTTTCCTGCGGTCGTTTACGTTAACGTGTGCACGTGGCGCTGGTTGCGCACCCCGAGCGGGTCATCGCCACCGACCAGCCCGAAGAGCACCGCGAGGAACTGACGATGCCCAAGTCCAAGGTCCGCAAGAAGACGGCGTACACCCCGCCTGCCGACCGGCGCACGCCGGTGAAGGTGCGGGCGGCCGGCCCCTCCGGCCTCGCCTGGAAGATCCCCATGTTCGGGTTGATGCTCCTGGGCCTGGTCTGGCTGCTGGTGAACTACATCGCCGGGGACAAGATCTCCTGGATGGCCGACCTGGGCAACTGGAACTTCGCCGGCGGGTTCGCGCTGATGATCGCCGGGTTGCTCATGACTATGCGCTGGCGTTGATTATTACTCCGAATGGCGGCTTGACGCCGAATTACACCGGTGTGACTCATCCCCAGTGTGGATAACCCCTGTGGATAACTACCCCACCTCCTGGGCTCCGCGGCAGGCCCTTGTGGTATCGGCCTGGGTGGTGACGGCCTTGCTGCTGGCCGGCGTCGTGGCCGACGCGGTGACCGGCGACCACGGCGGCCTGGTGCTGTTCGCACTGGCGACGCTGGCCGTGGGCGCGTTCGCCGCCCACGCGACGCTCGTCCGGCCGCGGCTGGCCGCCGACACCGAGGGCCTCGTCGCCCGGACGCTGAGCGGCACGCACCGCCTCCCGTGGGCGCAGACCCGCACCAGGCTGCGGACCACCCGGCGGCTGGGCCGCGACGGCGTCACGCTCGAGGTCGAGCACGAGGACAAGCTGTACGTCTTCGGCTGGCTCGACCTCGGCGAAGACCCGCGGGACGTCCTGGACGTCCTCAGCACGCTGCGCAGCTAGCCGCAGCTGTAGAGCTGCTGGCCCCGGTACTGGACGAAGTGGCACGTCTGCGCCGCGACCTCGGTGTCCTTGTAGACCAGGAGCCCGATCATCGCGACGACGAGGATGGCGACCCCGGCCGCCTGGTAGGTCGCCTGCCGTGCCTGCGGCGCGTAGAGCATCGCCACGGTGACCAGCGCGCCGGTGACCAGGCCGCCGACGTGGCCGAAGATCGAGATGTTCGCGACGCCGAAGGTGATGAACGCGTTCAGCGCGAGCGTGATGATCAGCCCGGTCGGGTTGAGCCGCAGCTTGAGGACGATGACCGCGTAGGCGCCCATCAGGCCGAACAGCGCGCCGGACGCGCCGGCGGTGCCGCCGTCGAGGTTGTCGAACAGCAGCACGGCCGTGGACGCGCCGAGCATCGAGACGAAGTAGAGCGCGAGGTAGCGGACCTTGCCGAAGACCGGCTCGAGGGCGCGGCCCATCATCCACAGCGAGAACATGTTGACCGCGATGTGGATGGGCCCGTAGTGCAGGAAGCCCGAGGTGAACAGCCGCCACCACTCGCCGGCGCCGAGCGTCGCCTGGCCCCACAGGACGCCGACCTGGAAGACGCCCGACACCTGGTTGTCGTACAGGCTCCGGGCCTGCAGCGCGGTGACCAGGAAGACCAGGACGTTGACGGCGAGGATGACCTGCGTGACGAGGAAGGAGCCCGACAGCCGCGCACCGGTGATGGTGCGCTGGCCGAGGCCCGCTTCCTGGTAGCCGCGGTGCTGCCGGCGCTGCTGCTGGGTGCCGGTGTGCACGCAGTCGGTGCACTGGAAGCCGACGGGGGCCTCGCGGAGGCAGTCCGGGCACGCCGGACGCCCGCACCGGGAACAGCTCAGCCCGGTCGGGCGGTTCGGGTGCCACCAGCACCCGGGGAGCGCGGCTTGCGGTTCGGCGGTGGGGTTCGGCGGTTGGTTCACGATGACACCAACCTACCGAAACCCGTCCGGACGAGCCGTCAGTGCTCGATGGAGACCTTCTCGATCACGACGTCGGTCAGCGGACGGTCCGCCGGGCCGGTCGCGGTGCGCGCGATCGCGTCGACGACGGCGCGCGACTCCTGGTCGGCCACCTCACCGAAGATCGTGTGCCGGAAGTTCAGGTGGGTGGTCGGCGCGACGGTGATGAAGAACTGCGAGCCGTTCGTGCCCGGCCCGGCGTTCGCCATGGCCAGCAGGTACGGCTTGCTGAACTGCAGCTCCGGGTGGAACTCGTCGCCGAACTTGTAGCCGGGGCCACCGCGGCCGGTGCCGGTCGGGTCGCCGCCCTGCAGCATGAAGCCGTCGATGACGCGGTGGAAGATCGAGCCGTCGTAGAAGGGGCCGGAGTTCGTGCCCGCCGCGTTCGGCTGGGTGTACTCCTTGGTGCCCTCCGCCAGCCCGACGAAGTTCGCGACCGTCTTCGGCGCGTGGTCGGGGAACAGGTTCAGGTGGATGTCACCCTGGTTGGTGTGCAGCGTAGCTTTCACGAGCCTCATCGTGCCATCAGCAGCGGGCGGCGGAGAAAAGGGGCACGATAGGTTACGGGTAACAGAGCAGTGTCAAAACGATTGATGAGGTGAAGCCCATGTCCCGGGCGACAGCCCAGGCCGCCGAGACCGCCGACAAACTCGTCACCGAGGGTGTCAAGCAGGGCCGGCGCGCGCAGAAGCAGCTCGCGAAGAAGACCGAGCTGACCCGTAAGGAGCTCAAGAAGAGCTCGAAGGCCGCCCGCCAGGAGGCCCTCGCCCGGCTCTCCGAGCTGCGCAAGCCGGGCCGCAAGGCGAAGAAGGCCGCCATCAAGGCCGCGAAGGCGGCCGGCGAGTCGAAGCGCCGCGGCAAGAAGGACTTCAAGGCGGCGAAGAAGGACTTCTACGCCGCTGTCGTCGAGGCCAAGGCCGCGGCGAAGGGCACCCGCAGCCGTCGCAAGTGGCCGTGGCTGCTCGGCCTGGTCGTGGTCGGCGCCGGTGCCGCCTACGTGCTCCGTTCGAAGCAGGAGCCGCCGGTCGCGCCCGCGCCGCCGAAGGCCACCCCGCCTGCGCCGAAGCCCGCCGAAGCGGCGAAGCCGAGCCCGCAGGCGAACGGCAAGGCGCCGTCCCCGGCGCCCGCCGAGAAGAAGAACTGATCGCGACGCGAAGAAGCCCCCGGCGTGCACCGGGGGCTTCTTCAGTCGTGCCTGGGGATCAGCTCACGCGTTGGCGGCGTGCTTGTCGACCAGCTGGCCGAGGCGGGGCAGCGCCTCTTCGACGTTCTTCTTGCCGTTCGGGCGCAGCTTCGAGTAGACCTTCTTGATGCTGTCGCGGCTGCTCTTCTCCGCGCGCGAGTCGGTGACGCTCAGCAGCGCGTCGGACGCCTCGTCCGAGCGGCCGGCCAGGTAGGCACCGAAGTCGTTGCCGCCCTTGGCCTTGTAGTCGCCGTAGAACGGCTCGAGCGCGACGACGAAGTCGGGGAGCAGCGTGTCGACGGCCGAGGGGATGATGCCCGGCTTGATCTTCTTGACCGCGGCGAAGCCGGTCTTCACGACGGCACCGGAAACGCCGCCCTTGTCGGAGACCTCGGCGTCCACGAGGCCCTCGAAGTCGGTCACGACAGCCGGGCGACGGCTGGAGTCGAGCAGGATTTCCTTGAGGGTGTCAGCCACGAATCTTGTCCTTTTGTCGTTGCAGATTTTGTGCCCTGCCCCGGGGTGGGGATCCCCCGATGGCTGCGGTGCGCGAGTCCACGAAGCCTGCGCGTGACGCACAGGGTAATACAAGATCAACTTCACTCACCCGTGTGGAGCCCACTACCTAGAGCTTCAGGGCGGCGATAGCCTTTTTGACCACTGTGCGTGCCTTCACGCTTTGCTTCTGGTTGGTGGTCGCGATGACGGCCGAAGCCCCTTTCGCGACCGCGTAGACGGCCCCGTCGTCGGTCGACTGGTAGCCGCCCTTCCAGCCCGAAGGGTCGCTGGCGGGGTTCGACGTGTCGACCGGCGCCGCCTTGTTGACCAGCGCCGTCGCCGTCTTCGCGTCCCCGACGTACACCCGGACGGTGAGCTGGACCTTCCCGTCCGGGCGGTAGAAGAAGCACGCCGGGTGGGGCCGGTCCGCCGAGATCCGGACCTTCGAGACGTGCTGGCCGTTCGAGTCGGCCACGAACTCGCTGTCCAGATACGGGCAGTCACCGGTCGCCGCCGGCTGGGGATCCGGCGGCAGGTCCCCGCCCGCGTTCGCCCCGGCGGACGCGGACGGCGGGCTGGGGGTCGCGGTACCGGACACGGTCGTGGAGCTGCAGCCGGCCAGCAGGACCACGGCGGGCGCGAGAAGTACGAGTCGTCGCATAGCGCGCACAGTCAACCATGAAGCGTGTGTGAAACCCGCTGGCTGAACTCGCCGTGACGGGCGAGCGTGCGACGATGGCGTCGTCTCAGTGAGGGAGGTCCCGGCGTGCTCACCCCCGAGCAGTACCTCGGCGCGGTGGCCGAGCGCATCCAGCGCTCCGGCGGCCGGCTGAACTCCGTGCAGATCGGGCCCGCGACGGCCGTCGTCGGGCTGTTCACCGAGTCCGTGATGATGTCGACGATGAACTACTGCGTCGTCGCCGCGGCCGTGCCCGAGGTCAGCGCCGCCGCGTTGTACGACTTCACCGGCCGCGCCACGCAGCACGCCCGCGCGAACATGATCGGCACCGCGGGCTGGACGGCGGCGTCGGTCGTCATCGCCGGGCTCGTCGGCCGGCGCGTGTACCCGGACGCCGCGCAGGCCGCGTCGGCGAAGTCGGGCAACCAGTTCGGCGGCGAGACGCGGATGGTCGCGGTCGACCTCTCGGCCGGGCAGATGTACGCGTTCGTCGGCGGCAAGTTCTGGGGCGCCGCGGTGCAGGGCTCGGTCAACGCCAAGCTGACGTTCTGCTTCCCGCAGCCCGCCGAGGTGTACCAGCAGGTGCAGTGGCAGCAGGCGCAGCAACAACAGCAGCCCGCGCAGCAGCCGCCGCCCGGCTGGCAACAGCAACCGCTGATGGCCGCGCCGCCGGTACCGCCCCCGCCCTACGCCGGCCCGGCCGGACCGCAGCCGCCGGTCTACCCACCGCCGGGGTATCCGCCGCAGCAGGGGCCGTACGGTTACTGACATGGTCGCGTTGCGCGGATGGCCCTCGTTCCCCGAAGAACTTCCCGTGTTCACACCGGAAACGGCACCGGCGGACCCTCGGGACCTGTTCGTCGAGTGGCTCAACGAGGCCGGCGAGCACGTCCTGGCCCCGCACGCCGTCACGCTGTCCACAGTGGACGCCGACGGCGCGCCGGACGCGCGCGTGGTGATCCTCAAGGACGTCGGCCCGGCCGGCTGGGCGATCGCCACCAGCTCGGAAAGCCCGAAGGGACTGCAGCTGCGCAAGGATCCGCGCGCGGCGCTGACGTTCTTCTGGCCCGGCCGCGGCCGTCAGGTCCGGCTGCGTGGGCCGGTTTCCCCCGCCGCACCCGAGGTCTCCGCCGAGGACTTCCTGGCCCGGCCACCGGCATCGCGCGTCGAAGCGTTCATCGGGCACCAGTCGCAGGTGCTGCACGACCCGGCGGACCTCGACGCGGCGGCCGCGGAAGCCGAACGCTGGGTCGCGGAAAACCCTGGCGTGGCCCCGGAAACCTGGACGCGGTACCTCGTGGACCCGGACGAAGCCGAGTTCTGGCAGGCCAGCCACGACCGTCGCCACGTCCGGCTGCGGTACCGCAAGACCGACGGCGGCTGGGTCCGCGAGCGCCTCTGGCCTTAGGCCCGCAGCGCGGGATTTCGGCGAGTCGAGGCTGAAGCAAGTATGGCCGTTCGGGGGTATCCCGCACCCGAGCCGGTGTGGCCATGATGGATCATGCGCTCGAAACTGCTGACCGCCGGGCTGGTCCTGGCGTTGACCGCCGCCCTCGGGGGTGTGGCCTCGGCCGACGCGCGTCCTGGGGGACGACCGGAGCTGACGGACTCGCACCCGTGCCCGGGCCAGCCGGGCTTCACGTGCTCGACGTTGACCGTGCCGCTCGACCACACCGGCCGCGTGCCCGGCACGATCGACCTGCCGATCGCGACCGCCGACAACGTGGCCGCGCCCAAGGGCGTGCTGCTGTTCCTGACCGGCGGCCCCGGCCAGGGCGGCGTCGGCACCATCCCGCGGATCGCGAACCTGCGGCTGCCGGAGGTCGCGAAGGACTACCGGTTCGTCATGCTCGACCAGCGCGGCACCGGCGCGGGCGCGCTGAACTGCCCGGGCCTGCAGGCGCAGATGGGCAGCTCGGACATCGCAACGCCGACGCCCGACGCGGTCACCGAGTGCGCGCGCATCCTCGGCCGGACGGCGCCGCTGTACTCGACCGACCAGAGCGTCGCGGACTTCGACCAGCTCCGGCAGGCGCTGGGCGTGCCGAAGATGGTGGTCGACGGCGTTTCGTACGGCTCGTTCACGGCCGCGCGGTACGCGATCGCGCACCCGGGCAACGTCAGCAAGGTCATCCTGGATTCGGTGCTGCCGCACGAGGCTTCCGCGTCGGCTTCGCTGTACCTGACGGGCCTGACGGCCGAAGCCCGCGTGCTGCGCGCGGCGTGCGCGGTGGCGCCGGCGTGCGGCTTCGACCCGGCGGACGACCTGGCGTGGGTGGTCCGCCACCGCAGCCCGGCGGACGGCGTCAAGGTCTTCGACGCGGTCGTCGCGTACGAGTTCTCGGACCCGACCTACCGCGCCCCGGCGGCGGGCGACCTCATCGGCGCCCTGCACGCGGCCCGCGGAGGTGCGCCGGACCAGCTCGACCAGCTGGTGGCGGGCTACACGGCCGAGGACGTGGCCCCGAAGGACTTCAGCGCGGGCCTGCACGCGGCGACGTTGTGCGCGGACCAGCGCTTCCCGTGGGGCTCATCGGCCACGCCGGCGGCAGTGCGGCAGCCGTTGTTGTCCTTGGCCGCGCGAACCCTCCCGGCGTCGGCAACCTGGCCGTACACCACGGACGTCGCGACACGGCAGGGCTTCATCCAGAGCTGCCTGCCCTGGCCGGCGGAGCGCGCGGGGTCGAACCCGTCGGGCCGGCTCCCGAACGTCCCGATCCTGCTGCTGAACGGCGACCGCGACTTGTCGACGCCGCTGGAGTGGGCGCGCGAGGAGGCAGCGCGGGCGCCGCAGGGCAAGCTGGTGATCGTGCCGGGCGAGTCCCACTCGATCCAGAACCGCGAACGCGGCCACGCCGGCCGCGACGCCGTGATCAGCTTCCTGAAGTGAGGCAAGAAAGTGTGGAGCTGAGGGGAATCGAACCCCTGACCCCCGCCTTGCAAAGGCGGTGCTCTACCAATTGAGCTACAGCCCCGAGTGCGGGCTCGCGCCCGCGGAAACTCAGTTGTGGGACGCGCCCGCCGGCTTGGCCGGGGTCGTGCCGTTGTTCGAGGGGACCGGCGCGGTCGCCTCGCGCCAGAGGTCGGCTTCCGCCTTGGCCGCCTTGTTGCGCTTGACGACGAACAGGACGCCGCCCGCGATGACCGCGAGTGCCAGCAGCTTCTTCACCGAAGCCCCCTTCTCAGCTTGCTTCCCTTACCCCGCGATGTTACTGCACCGGCGTCGGCCACCGTCGGGGCGGTGGTTCCACGTGGAACCAAGATTGCGCAGGTAACGCACGTCACACGCACTGGGAAATACGGGGAGGGGGTCTCCCGTTGTACCCACTGGTCGGTGCGCCCACCGTGTCCCCCGGGCCTCAACCACTGCCTTCGCGGAGTTCCGTTCGGCTGGAGCCGCGATGAGCCACTCGCCGAGAGGCGACCGTAGCGCGCATCGACCGTGACCGCTCAGCCCTGCCGGTTCCTTCTCTTCCCGGCAGGGCTGACCTGTATCCGGGCGCGCTCAGAGGCCGAGGTAGTTCCCTTGGTCCCCCACCTGAGGATCGCGCACGACGTCGTCCTGCCGCGATTGGCGCAGCCCGCCGGCGATCCGCTTCCCGCCCCGGCTGCGGTCCTTCAAGTCCACCGCCACCGCGACCGCCAGCAGCACCACGATCACGACCCCTACGATGATCCAACCCATGTCGGCCCCCTTCGCCTCTTGGGAAGGTAACCCCGCGGGCCGCGAACCGAACCGGCGCTTGATCGAGATTTAAGGCCGGGAACGACAAAATCCCCGGTTCGAGGGAACCGGGGATCTGTTCGGGGTGGGCCTACCAGGACTTGAACCTGGGACCTCTTCGTTATCAGCGAAGCGCTCTAACCGCCTGAGCTATAGGCCCTTGAACGAGGAGAACTTTACAGGACCCCCGAGGGGGCCCTGCAACCGGGTTACTCCCGCTCCGACAGCGTGACTTCCAGGCCGCCCGCGAGGTCTGCCGACACGTTGTAGATGAACGCGCTGACCGTGGCGAGGGCCGACACCAGGACGATGTTGATCGCGCCGAGGATGGCCGCGATGCCGAAGACACGGCCCGCGCTGATCAGGGGTTCCGAGGACGCGTTGGCGCCTTCGCCGCCGACCAGGGACGAGTACGTGCCGTTCAGCTTGTCCCAGACGCCCATGCCGTCGAGGACCGTGTACAGGACGCCCACCGCGACCAGCCAGACGAAGAACATCGCGACGCCCAGGACCAGGGACAGCTTGAGCACCGACCACGGGTCGAACCGCTTCACCTGCAGCGATGCGCGGCGCGGGCCGCGGCCTGGGCGGCGCAGGGCACTCGGGCGGGCGCGCTGGGCGCTCGCCGACGGGACGGCCGCCGCGGTCGGCTCGCCCGAGGGGGGCGTGTCGCTTCCGCCGCCGAAGATGCGGTTGGCCGCGCTGCCCGTGACCACCGGGCGCTGCTCCGGGGAGACGGGCTGCGTCTCCCCGGCCGGCGCCTCGCCCTTGTAGAGCGCTTCTTCCGTGGCGATGCCGACCGTCGCTTCGGAGTCGCCGTCCTTGCCGACCCGCTGCCAGGGCGGGCTCGCCGGAGTCCCGTTCGAACCCGCTGCCTCGGGATTCTCGGATGGTGTCACGAAGAGTCAGTCCTTACCCGTGCCGTGGTGGGCCGTCCGTACCAAACTTACTGCTCCGGCGGCGCCGTCGTTTCGTCACCCGTGGCGGGTGCTTCCGCGGCGTCGCCTTCGGCGTCACCATTGGCGACGTCCGAGGGCTCGTCCGCGTTGCGTGCGACGGCGAGAAGAGTGGTGCCCTCGCCGAGATTCATCAGCCGGACCCCCTTCGTCTGCCGTCCTGCCTTGCGGACGTCGCCCGCCGGCGTGCGGATCACGCCGCCGCTCGAGGTGATCGCGTACAGCTCGTCCTCGGCGTCGACGATGAGCGCACCCACCAGCCTGCCACGTTTCCGGTCGTGCTGGATGGTGAGCACGCCCTTGCCGCCGCGGCCCTGGACCGGGTAGTCCTCGATCGGCGTGCGCTTGGAGTACCCGCCGTCGGTCGCGACCAGCAGGAACTTGCCCTCCTTGACCACGCTGATGCCGAGCAGCTCGTCGCCGTCGTTGAAGCGCATGCCCATCACGCCGGACGTCGGGCGGCCCATCGGGCGCAGGGCCTCGTCGGTCGCGTGGAAGCGGATCGACTGGCCCTCGGCCGACACGAGCAGCAGGTCGTCCTCGGCGCCGGCCAGCACCGCGCCGACCAGCTCGTCGCCCTCGCGCAGGTTGATCGCGATCAGGCCGCCGGAGCGGTTCGAGTCGAAGTCGGTCAGCTTGGTCTTCTTGACCAGGCCGCGCTTGGTGGCGAGCACCAGGTACGGCGCCACCTCGTAGTTCTTGATCTGGATGACCTGGGCGATCTGCTCGTCCGGCTGGAACGCCATGAGGTTCGCCACGTGCTGGCCGCGCGCGTTGCGGTTGGCCTCGGGCAGCTCGTACGCCTTGGTCCGGTAGACACGGCCCTTGTTCGTGAAGAACAGGATCCAGTCGTGCGTCGAGCAGACGAAGAAGTGCTGGACGATGTCGTCCTGCTTCAGCGTCGCGCCCTGCACGCCCTTGCCGCCGCGCTTCTGCGAGCGGTACAGATCGGTTTTCGTTCGCTTGGCGTACCCCGTGCGGGTGATGGTGACGACGACGTCCTCGACCGCGATGAGTTCCTCGTCGGTGACGTCGCCGCCGAAGCCGACGATCTGCGTGCGCCGGTCGTCGCCGTACTTGTCGACGATCGCCATCAGTTCGTCGCGGATCAGCGCGCGCTGCCGCTCCGGCTTGTCGAGGATGTCCTTGAGGTCGGCGATCTCGAGCTCGATCTCGGCCAGCTGGTCGATGATCCGCTGGCGCTCCAGGGCGGCCAGGCGGCGCAGCTGCATGTCGAGGATCGCGGTGGCCTGGATCTCGTCGACGTCCAGCAGCTCCATCAGGGCCGGCCGGGCCTCGTCCGCGGACGGCGACCGCCGGATGAGGGCGATGACCTCGTCGAGCATGTCCAGCGCCTTGACGTACCCACGCAGGATGTGGGCCCGTTCTTCGGCCTTCTTCAGGCGGAACTTGGTCCGCCGGACGATGACCTCGACCTGGTGCTTCACGTAGTGCCGGATGATCTGGTCGAGCCGCAGCGTGCGCGGCACGCCGTCGACCAGGGCCAGCATGTTGACGCCGAAGTTCTGCTGCAGCTGGGTGTGCTTGAACAGGTTGTTCAGCACGACCTTCGCGACGGCGTCCCGCTTGATCGTGACGACGATCCGCATGCCGGAGCGGCTGTTGGACTCGTCGGCGATGTCGGCGATGCCGGTGAGCTTGCCGTCGCGGACCAGGTTCGCGATGTTCTCGACCAGGTTGTCCGGGTTGACCTGGTACGGGAGTTCCGACACGACCAGGATCGTGCGGCCCTTCGCGTCCTCTTCGACCTCGACGACCGCGCGCATCCGGATCGAGCCGCGGCCGGTGCGGTAGGCGTCCTCGATACCGGACGTGCCGAGGATCATCGCCTTCGTCGGGAAGTCCGGGCCCTTGATCCGGACCAGCAGCGCGGCCAGCAGCTCGTCGTCGGTCGCCTCGGGGTTCTCCAGCGCCCAGACGACGCCCTCGGACACCTCGCGCAGGTTGTGCGGCGGGATGTTGGTCGCCATCCCGACCGCGATCCCGGACCCGCCGTTGACCAGCAGGTTCGGGAACCGCGACGGCAGGACGTCGGGCTCCTGGGTGCGGCCGTCGTAGTTGTCGGAGAAGTCGACGGTGTCTTCTTCGATGTCGGCCAGCATCTGCATGGCCAGCGGCGCGAGCCGGGACTCCGTGTACCGCATGGCGGCCGCGGGGTCGTTGCCCGACGAGCCGAAGTTGCCCTGCCCGTCGATCAGCGGGTACCGCAGCGACCACGGCTGGGCGAGCCGGACCAGCGCGTCGTAGATCGCCGAGTCGCCGTGCGGGTGGTAGTTGCCCATGACGTCGCCGACGACGCGCGAGCACTTGTTGTACCCGCGGTCCGGCCGGAAGCCGGAGTCGAACATCGAGTACAGGATCCGGCGCGCGACCGGCTTGAGGCCGTCACGCACGTCCGGCAGCGCCCGCGACACGATCACGCTCATCGCGTAGTCGATGTAGGAGCGCTGCATCTCCTGCTGGATGTCGACCGGTTCGATCCGGTCGTTCTCCGGAGCCGGCGGCAGGGTTTCCGTCATGAAGTCCTTCTCGAGTGCGGAGTCCTAGCGGGACAAGGGGCGGGGACGCTCACACGTCCAGGAAGCGCACGTCCTTCGCGTTGCGCGTGATGAACGAGCGGCGCGCCTCGACGTCCTCGCCCATCAGGACCGAGAACAGCTCGTCGGCCTGGGCGGCGTCGTCCATCGTGACCCGGCCGAGCAGCCGGTTCGCCGGGTCCATCGTGGTCTCCCACAGCTCTTCGGCGTTCATCTCGCCGAGACCCTTGTAGCGCTGGATCGCGTCGTCCTTCGGCAGCTTCTTGCCGGCCTCCACACCCGCCTGGATGACGGCGTCGCGTTCGCGGTCGGAGTAGGCGTACTCCGGCTCCATCCGCGGCCACTTGATCTTGTACAGCGGCGGCCGCGACAGGAAGACGTGGCCGTGCTCGATCAGCGGGGTCATGAACCGGAACAGCAGCGTGAGCAGCAGCGTCGTGATGTGCTGGCCGTCGACGTCGGCGTCGGCCATCAGCACGATCTTGTGGTAGCGCAGCTTCGCGAGGTCGAACTCGTCGTGGATGCCGGTGCCGAGCGCGGTGATCAGCGACTGGACCTCGGTGTTCTTGAGGACGCGGTCGATCCGGGCCTTCTCGACGTTGATGATCTTGCCGCGGATCGGCAGGATCGCCTGGTACATCGAGTCCCGGCCCTCCTTGGCCGAGCCGCCGGCCGAGTCACCCTCGACGATGTAGAGCTCGCACTCCGCCGGGTTGGTCGAACGGCAGTCCTTGAGCTTGCCCGGCAGGCCGCCGATCTCCAGCGCGCCCTTGCGGCGGACCAGGTCACGCGCCTTGCGGGCGGCCATCCGGGCCTGCGCCGAGGAGATCGACTTGTTGATGATCGTCTTCGCCTCGGTGGGGTTGCGCTCGAACCAGTCGCCCAGCCACTCGTTCGACGTCTGCTGCACGAACGTCTTGGCCTCGCTGTTGCCCAGCTTGGTCTTGGTCTGGCCCTCGAACTGCGGCTCGGCCAGCTTGATCGAGACGATCGCCGCGAGTCCCTCGCGCACGTCGTCACCGGTCAGGTTGGCGTCCTTCTCCTTGAGCAGCTTCTTGTCGCGCGCGTACGCGTTGACGACGCGGGTCAGCGCGGCGCGGAAGCCCTCTTCGTGGGTGCCGCCTTCGTGGGTGTTGATCGTGTTGGCGAACGTGTACACCGACGGCGTGAACCCGGTGTTCCACTGCATCGCGACCTCGACCTCGAGGCCGGTGCCCTTGGCGTCGAAGGAGATCACGCTGGGGTGAATCGGCTCCTTGCTGCCGTTGATGTGCTTGACGAAGTCCTCGAGCCCGCCCGGGTAGCAGTAGGTCTTCTCCTTGACCCGCGCGACCTTGCCCTCGGCGTCCTCTTCGGTCTCCTCGTCGGCGACGCGCTCGTCACGCAGGGACAGCGTCAGCCCCTTGTTGAGGAACGCCATCTCCTGCAGCCGGCGCGAGATGGTCTCGAAGTTGTACGTCGTGGTCTCGAAGATGTCGCCGTCGGCCCAGAACGTGATCGTGGTGCCGGTCGAGTCGGCGGGGCCGAGGTCCTCGAGCGGGCCCGGCACCTGGTCGGTGTACTCCTGCCGCCAGCTGCGGCCGCCGTACTTGACCTCGGCGAGCAGCTTCTTCGACAGCGCGTTCACCACGGAGACGCCGACGCCGTGCAGGCCGCCGGACACCGCGTAGGAGTCGCTGTCGAACTTGCCGCCCGCGTGGAGCACGGTGAGCACGACCTCGAGGGTCGGCTTCTGCTCCTTGGGGTGCATGTCGACCGGGATGCCACGGCCGTCGTCGACGACGCGCACCCCTCCGTCGGCGAGGAGGGTAACCTCGACCTTGGTGGCGTACCCGGCCATCGCCTCGTCGACGGAGTTGTCGACGACCTCCTGGACGAGGTGGTGCAGGCCGCGCTCACCGGTGGAACCGATGTACATGCCGGGGCGCTTGCGGACCGCTTCGAGGCCTTCGAGCACCGTGATCGAAGCCGCGTTGTACTCGCTCTTGTTCTCGGTCACAGGTGTTGTTTCTCCTCGTCTCGCCCGAGCGGACACTCGCTCCTCTCCAGTGTACTTGGCCACGTCCGCTGACATGCGGCAAGGACACCCCTGAACGCGTCACAGACGGACGAAATCGGTCCGAGCCGAGTCTTGACGTAACCCGGGACGTCTGAATGCGTTCTCGGGGCATTCAACCGAGCATCGCGCAACCCGGTTCAGCCGTACGTGTCACGCGGGCCGCGACCCGGCACGTGGCGGGGCCCTTTCCGCCAGCTCGGGGCGGTCGGCCCCTGGATCCGCATCCGCTTGACGACGCCGTTCCCGACGCCCGCGGCGATCTTGTGCAGCAGCTTCCCCTGCAGCAGCCGCAGCTGGGTGGCCCACGCCGTGGAGCTGGCGCGGACGGTCAGCTCGCCGTCCTTGAGGGCGACCGGTTGGGCGTGTTCGGCGACGTCTTCGCCGACCAGCCGCGCCCACTGGGCGAAGACGCGGGCGCTCGTGACGCTCTCGTTCCAGCCGCGGTCGCTGACCAGCAGGGAGACGAGCCGGCCGAGCGGTTGCGGGTCGCGCGGGTCCGCCCCCGGTCCCGACCAGCGCCGACGCCGGGGGTTCTGCCCGCCGCCGGTCGCGGGACGGCGCCGGCCGGGCGACGTGCCGCGTTCCTTCGCCTTGGCTTTCGCGGCTTCGAGCGCGGCATGGGCGAGGTCCCGGCCCGTCGTGGGCCCGTTCGGAGCAGCGCCGTTCTCACTCTGCGTACTCGAAGTGCCGTTCTCGGGTGGGTTAACCCTCGCGTGGGGGGCGTCAAGCCGCTGTTCCGGGGTTTTGGTCACGCCGGGCGATAACGCGGGCACGGGTTTATCCACACTGTCCACAGGTTTGTCCCCAGATCGGTGGGCAACTCCTGTGTCAGCGGTCACACCGGGTGCACGAGTCGAACTTGCCGAGCCCGGTTTGCGCTGTTCAGCCACGCGAAATCTCACCATCCGCCACCACGAACCGGCACCCGGCCAGCTCTTCGGGCACGTCTTCGTCGACCGCGGCGGTCACCAGCACCTGTTCGGCGCTCGCGGCCACCTCGGCCAGCCGGGCCCGGCGCTTGCGGTCCAGCTCGGCGAACACGTCGTCGAGCAGCAGCACCGGCTCACCCGCCTCCGCGCGCAGCAGCTCGTAGCTGCCGAGCCGGAGGGCGAGCGCGAACGACCACGACTCGCCGTGGCTCGCGTACCCCTTGGCCGGCGCCTGGCCCAGGATCAGCTCCAGCTCGTCCCGGTGCGGGCCGACCAGGCTGATCCCGCGCTCCAGCTCCGCCTTCCTGGCCTCGCCGAGCGCCTTCAGTAGGACGTCCTTGAGAACGTCGGGTTGCGCCCGCTCGCCGTCCGGTACGCCGTACGTCTCCGGCAGCGCCGCACCCAGCGAAGACCGGTAGGAGATCTTCGCCGGACGTGAGTCCGGCGCGACCCCCATGTACGCCGAAGCGGCGTACGGCCCGAGGTCGGCGACGAGGTTCAGGCGCGCGGCCAGCAGCTCCGCACCCGCCACCGCGAGGTGGTCGTCCCAGACTTCGAGCGTCGAGAGCGCGTACGGGTCTTCACGCCCGGTACGCCGCTTCCCGGCCGTCTTGAGCAGCGCGTTTCGCTGCTTCAGCACCTTCTCGTAGTCAGCCCGGACCCCCGCGTACCGCGGCGCGCGCAGCACCAGCAGCTCGTCCAGGAACCGGCGTCGCTCGCCCGGGTCACCTCGCACGAGCGACAGGTCCTCCGGCGAGAACAGCACCGTGCGCAGGATCCCGAGCACGTCGCGCGGCCGCCCGACCGCGCCGCGGTTGACGCGGGCGCGGTTCGCGCGGCCGTTGGTGATCTCGAGCTCGACCGTCAGTTCGCGGTCGTCGTTGACCACCGCGACCCGCACCAGCGCGCGCTCGCAGCCGTGCCGGATCAGCGGCGCGTCCGTCGCGACGCGGTGCGAGCCCAGCGTCGCGACGTACCCGATCGCCTCCAGCAGGTTGGTCTTGCCGCGACCGTTCTGGCCGACCAGCACGGTCGGCCCCGGTTCCAGCGCGAGATCGGCCTGCGGCCAGGAGCGGAAGTCGGTGACCTGCAGGTGACGCAGATACACCAGCTGCTCCTTACCCGCCGACCTTCTTCACGGCGTGCCCGCCGAACTGGTTGCGCAGCGCCGCGACCGCGCGCATCGCGGACGAGTGCTCCTGCCGCGAGGCGAACCGCGCGAACAGCGCGGCCGAGATGACCGGCGCCGGCACCGCGTTGTTGATCGCCTCTTCGAGCGTCCACCGGCCTTCGCCCGAGTCCTCGACGTAGCCCTCGAGGTCGTCCAGCTCCGGGTCCTCGTCGAGCGCGCGCACGAGCAGGTCCAGCAGCCACGACCGGACGACCGTGCCGCGCTGCCAGCCCTTGATCACCGCGGGCACGTCCTTGACGACCTTCGCGGCCTCGAGGAGTTCGAAGCCCTCCGCGAACGCCTGCATCATGCCGTACTCGATGCCGTTGTGGATCATCTTCGCGTAGTGGCCCGCGCCGACGTCGCCCGCGTGCGAGAAGCCTTCCTCGCGCGGGCCTTCCGGGCGCAGGGCGTCGAAGATCGGCATCGCCCGCTCGACGTCGGCGGCCGCGCCGCCGACCATCAGGCCGTAGCCGTTGTCCTTGCCCCACACGCCACCGGACACGCCGCAGTCGACGTAGCCGATGTTCTTCGCGGCGAGCAGGTCGGCGTTCAGCTTGTCGTCGGTGTACTTCGAGTTGCCGCCGTCGATCACCATGTCGCCGTCGGAAAGCAGGTTCCCGAGCTCGGTGACGGTCTGCCGGGTCGGCTCGCCGGCCGGGACCATGATCCAGACGATCCGCGGGCCGTCCAGTTTGGACACCAGGTCTTCGAGCGACGTCGTGTCGGTGACGTCCGGGTTGCGGTCGTAGCCGACCACCTCGTGACCGGCCGCGCGCAGCCGCTCACGCATGTTGAAGCCCATCTTGCCCAGGCCGATGAGACCGAGCTGAACCATGAGATCCCCTTACGTACTAACGGAAAGCGGGTCAGCCCGGCAGGCGGACCGGCATCAGGAGGTAGAGGTAGCCGGGGACGACGTTGCCCTCGGGGTCGGCGGGCTTGATCAGCGCGGGCCGGTTCGGCGTGGTGAAGGTCAGCTCCGCCCGGTCGCTGTGGAGCGCGCCGAGACCGTCGACGAGGTAACCCGGGTTGAACGCGATGGTCACCGGCTCACCTTCGTACTCGACCTGGAGCTCTTCTTCGGCGCTTCCCTCGTCGTCGCCGCCCGCGGACAACCGCAGCGTGTTGTCCCCGAACTCCAGTCGTACCTGAGTCCCCCGCTCCGCCACCAGCGAAACGCGCTTGATGCTCTCGGTGAGAGCGGACACGTCGATGACCGCGCGTGAGGTGTGCGACGCGGGCAGCAACTGGCGGTACGGCGGGAACTCCGCGTCGAGCAGGCGGGTCGTCGTGTAGCGGCCGGACCCGGACAGGCCGAGCAGGCCCTCTCCGCTGGCGAGCGCGAGCCGGATCGTGGCGCCGCTCGCGCCGAGCGTCTTGGCCGCTTCGGCGAGGGTGCGCGCCGGGACGAGCACCGCGGCGTCGGCCAGGCCCTCGGCCGGCTGCCAGGTGAACTCGCGCATGGCGAGCCGGAACCGGTCGGTCGCGACGAGGGTCAGCGAGCTGCCGGAGATCTCCAGCCGCATGCCGGTGAGCATCGGGAGCGTGTCGTCCTTGCCCGCGGCGACGACGACCTGGGTGACGGCCTGGCCGAACGCGTCGCCGGCGAGCTCGCCCGCGAAGGCGGGCTGGGACGGCAGCTGCGGGTAGTCCTCGACCGGCATGGTCGGCAGGGAGAACCGCGCGCTGCCGCACGTGATGGTGGCGCGCGCGCCGTCGACCGAGATCTCGACCGGCTGCGCGGGCAGCGCCTTGGTGATGTCGGCGAGCAGGCGCCCGGACACCAGGAGGCGGCCGCCGTCGGCGATCGTCGCCGGGACGCCGACCGTGGCGGAGACTTCGTAGTCGAAGCCCGAGACGGTCAGCGCGTCGGTTTCGCCGTCGGAACCGGCGTCGAGGAGGACACCGCCCAGAACCGGCACCGGAGGCCGGGAGGGGAGGCTTCTGGCCACCCACGCGACGGCGTCGGCGAGCCCGTCACGCTCGACGCGGATCTTCATGCGCGCATCCTTTCGACGACCGAACCGCTGTCGGCTCGGGCCAGGCCTCGTTCTCGCGGGACAGTGACCGGCTGCCCCCTCCGGCCGGTCCGCCCTCCGCCTTGAGCGGCCGGAGCGCGGACCAGGTGCAGGCGTCCACGTTAGGCCGTCGCGGGCCCCGCCGTCACCTCGGCCTCCCCTTCGGTTTGTCGACATGCCGACACGTTCTCGCGGCCATCCCCAACTTCGTCCATCGCCTGTTTTTGTTTTGTTCTCTCTTAGAAGAGATCTAAAGGCAGTAGCAGTAGTAAGCGGTGTGGATTGTGTGGATTGAGCTCGTTCCCGCAGGTCGGCGTGCTCGCGGGCGTGTGGAGAACCGTGGTGGCGGACCTGTGGGCAAACCGGGCCGTCCGTGGATGGTTTCGGGCATCCCCGGATTCGTCCACAGCCGGGGCCGGTTGTCCCCACGGTTGTCCCCAGGTGTGGGGCGATCTGTACCCAGGCTCTGGGGGTGCGCGGAGCGGTCCGAATCGCCCTTCCGAGTGACCGGCACCCGCTGTGCACACAATGTGGGCAACCTGTGGAATCCGCGTGGACAAGGGTGTGGATGGCCTGTGGAATCCCTGTGGGCGACATGTGGACGGATCCGGCGTCGTGCCTGATGGGAGATCCGTTGGCGCTGTGGGCAATCCGCCCACACCATGGGGAAACTTGCTTGTGTATCAATGGTTTTGGTGTTCCGTGTGCCGGACACTCCAAAAACGACTTCGGGGCGTCCACTGTGTGTGGACGCCCCGAAGTCGTTGGGAGGTAAGGGATGTGCTACTGGCGGGCGCGCTGCTTGATGCGCGACGTCAGCTCCTGCACCTGGTCGTAGATGCGCCGGCGCTCGGCCATCTCCTTGCGGATCTTCTTGTCCGCGTGCATGACGGTCGTGTGGTCGCGGCCGCCGAACGTCTGCCCGATCTTCGGCAGCGACATGTCGGTCAGCTCGCGGCAGAGGTACATCGCGATCTGGCGGGCGGTGGCGAGCGCCTTCGTCTTGCCGGGGCCGCACAGGTCGTCGAGCGTCACGTCGAAGAACTCGGCCGTGACGCCCATGATGGTCGGCGCGGTGATCTCCGGCGCGTGCGAGTCCGGGATCAGGTCCCGCAGGACGATCTCCGCGAGCCCGACGTCGACCGGCTGCTGGTTCAGCGACGCGAACGCCGTGACGCGGATGAGCGCGCCTTCGAGCTCCCGGATGTTCGCCTCGACGCGCGAAGCGATGAACTCCAGGACCTCACCGGGCACCGCGAGCCGGTCCTGCGCGGCCTTCTTCCGGAGGATCGCGATGCGCGTCTCCAGTTCGGGCGGCTGGATGTCGGTGATGAGGCCCCACTCGAACCGCGTCCGCAGCCGGTCTTCCAGCGTCTCGAGGCGCTTCGGCGGGCGGTCGGAGCTGACGACGATCTGCTTGTTCGCGTTGTGGAGGGTGTTGAAGGTGTGGAAGAACTCTTCCTGCGTACCCTCTTTGCCTTCCAGGAACTGGATGTCGTCGACGAGCAGGATGTCGATGTCGCGGTAGCGCCGCTGGAACGCGACCTTGCGGTCGTCGCGCAGCGAGTTGATGAAGTCGTTCGTGAACTCTTCGGTCGAGACGTACCGGACGCGCATGCCGGGGAAGAGCCGCTGCGCGTAGTGGCCGACCGCGTGCAGCAGGTGCGTCTTGCCGAGCCCGGACTCGCCCCAGATGAAGAGGGGGTTGTACGCGCGGGCCGGCGCTTCGGCGACGGCGACCGCGGCCGCGTGCGCGAAGCGGTTGGACGCGCCGATGACGAAGGTGTCGAAGGTGTACTTCTCGTTCAGCTTCGTCTTCGACGTCTGCGGCTGCGCCGGCGCGGTGTAGGGCTGCCCGGCGATCGGCTGCCCCGAGAACGTCGGCCAGATCTCGTGGACGGCGGCGAGCGCCTCGCCTTCTTCGTCCACTTCTTCGTCGGTGTCGTCGCCGTCGTCCGCCTTCGCCGCGACGGAGGGGTGCGGCGGCATCGGCGGCGCGGGCTCGGGACGCGGGGGCGGCATCATCGGCGCGCCGTTGCCGGGCAGCGGCGGGGCGGGCTCGGGGCCCGCGCCGTTTTCCACCCGGCCGGGTGACGGGACGTAGCGCGCGGCGGGCGCCGGCGCGACGGCCTCGGCGCTGTCGACCTTCACCGCGAGCGAGATGGCGCGGCCGAGCCGCCGGGAAAGCGCGTCGGTGATCGCGCCCCGCAGGCCGCGTTCGATCGCTTCCTTCGCGAAGTCACTGGGGGCCGCCAGGAGGGCGGTGCCGTCGAGCAGGCCGATCGGGCGGGTCACGCGCATCCAGGCGCGCTGCTGGGGGGACAGGGTCCCGTCGGACAGTTCGCGTACCACCTGTTCCCAGATGACACCCAGATTGTGCTGGTGCTCCGACACCTGTCTGGCTCCCCTCCCCTCGTCGGCGTGGACGGCCGAACGCCCCTGGTCACACGGTCCGGCGCCGATCCGCGGACCCGCGTGCGCACCGGCACAGCGAATATCCACATAGTTGTCCACAGCTGTGCACTAATGTACGGCGACCCGCGGCGACGCCACCTGCGGGCTCGTCGTACGCCGGTGGGCACTCCACCACCCGGATACTCGTGCACCTCGACCGGTGACCCGAGAGAGGCACGCTAACAAGCCCCGCCCGCTGCCACAAGGCATCCTGGGTCGCAAGCATTTCACGGTGTACGGCGTGTTGCCATTCGGTGCCCCGGCGTCGATGATCTCGGCCCCGGCGGCCGGTCGCGGACCGTGGCCGAGGGGGTGCTTACCGGGCGCCGGACGGGGGTGCGTACCCTCGTAAGGTCTCCCGTATGCGACGGGTGCTATTCGCGTGCCCACGTTGTCGTCGCTCGTCGTGACGAGGCCACACGTTGGTAGGAGACACCAGAGACTGCCGTGCGCCCGCACGACACGCCAGGCGGGGGAAGAGATTCCACCGCCCGACGCGAGACACAGGAGAAGCAGTGAGCAAGGGTAAGCGCACCTTCCAGCCGAACAACCGCCGCCGCGCGAAGACGCACGGTTTCCGCCTGCGCATGCGGACGCGTGCCGGCCGGGCCATCCTGGCGGGCCGCCGTCGCAAGGGCCGCGCCGCGCTGTCCGCCTGATCCGGCACGTCGGGGCGCGCCGTGCTGCCGGCTGCCGCACGTCTGCGGCGGAGTGAGGATTTCCGCGTGGTTCTCCGTCGCGGGTCCAGGGCAGGCAGGCGCCACCTCGTCGTCCACGCGCTGACCACGGACCCGTCCGGGGCCGCCGATCCACCATCGGCGGCCAGGGCGGGTTTTGTGGTGAGCAAGGCCGTCGGCAACTCGGTGGTCCGCCACCGCGTCACCCGCCGGCTGCGTCACCTCGTTTCGGCCCGGCTCGGAACCCTGCCGCCGGGCAGTGCGTTGGTAGTGAGGGCATTGCCGCCGTCCGCGACCGCGTCCAGCGCCGAGCTCGGAGCCGATCTCGACGCCTCGTTGCGTCGGCTGGGTCTTTCACCGTCGCGCCGTCCGGCCGGGGATGCCCCCCGCCCGGCGCGTCCCGCCGACGCGGCCCCCGACCACGGATCAGCGGTGTGACCGGCATGCGAGCCACCCCCGAGCACGACCACTCCGAACACGACGTCGAGCCCGCGCCCCCGCGGCCGGGCCCCGTCGCCTGGGTCCTGCTGCTCCCCATCAAGCTCTACCGCAAGGCGATCTCGCCCTTCCTCCCGCCGGCTTGCCGGTTCTACCCGAGCTGCAGCGCGTACGCAGTCGAAGCCCTCACCCGGCACGGTGCCGGCCGCGGCTCCTACCTCGCGCTGCGCCGGCTGTTGCGCTGCGGCCCGTGGACACCGCCCGGCCGTGACCCCGTGCCCGAGGAGTTCTCGTGGCGCCACCGACGACCTGAAACACCGATCGAGGAGTAGCAGCAGTGCTCGATTTCATCTACTACCCCGTGTCCTTCATCCTCTGGTGTTGGCACAAGGTCTTCGGGTTCGTCTTCGGCGAGGCCACGGCCGTCTCCTGGATCCTCGGCATCATCTTCCTGACGTTCACCGTCCGCGGCATCATGTTCAAGCCGTTCGTGAACCAGGTCCGGTCGATGAAGAAGATGCAGGACTTCGCGCCGGAGATGAAGAAGCTCCAGAAGAAGTACGCGAACGACCGGCAGCGCCAGGCGCAGGAGATGCAGAAGCTCCAGCGCGAACACGGCGTGAACCCGCTCGGCAGCTGCCTTCCGATGCTGCTTCAGATCCCGGTGTTCATCGGCCTGAACCACGTCCTCCGCGCGTTCACCATGCCGCCGCCCGGTGGCGGGCCGAAGACCGAGAACTACTTCTTCAACCAGCACGACGTCCACTCGTACGTCAGCGCGAAGCTCTTCGGCGTCAACCTCGGTGAGGCCGTCTACAACGGCGTCGGCGTGGTCAGCGGCGGCGCGACCAACGTCGGCTTCCACTGGAGCGTCCTCCCGGTCGCGCTGCCCCTCATGATCGTCGCGTCGATCGCCACACACCTCACCGCTCGGCACTCGGTGGCCCGGCAGAACGCCGCGTCGGCCACCCCGCAGACCGCGATCATGAACAAGCTGACGATGTACGTCTTCCCCCTCGGTGTGCTCGTCTTCGGTGCCCTGTTCCCGCTCGGCCTCCTCTTCTACTGGCTGGCGAACAACGGCTGGACCCTGATGCAGCAGCGCCTCGTCTACACGAAGATCGACAAGGAAGAGGCGGCCCGCAAGGCGGAGGCCGCGGAGAAGCGCGCGTCGCTCGGTCCGAAGCCGGGGCAGAAGCCGACCGCGCCGAAGGTCGGCCAGAAGCCGGTCCAGCAGAAGAAGAACCAGCCCGCGCAGAGCGGCGCGCAGAAGAAGGTCACCAAGGCGGGCTCGGCCCACGGCTTCGCCCAGACGGCTTCTGAGAGCGATTCCCCGAAGGCGGACACGACGCCGGCCGACACGAACGGCCAGAACGGCTCGAAGGACAACGGCACGGGCGTGCCGGGCCTTCTCAAAGACTCGACCAGGAAGTCGGGCCGGAAGCGCCGCTGAGGCGCGACCGGTTCGGAGAGGAGACGAATGATGTCGGAGACGATCGACACGATCGACGCCGATAAGGACGACGTGACCGCGGAGCCGGCCGCCGACGAGGCGGGCGAGGCCGGTGAGCAGAAGGCCGGAGGTGGCGACGACATCCTCGTGCAGGAGGGTGACATCGCGGGCGACTACCTCGAGCGCCTGCTGGACCTGCTCGACTACGACGGTGACATCGACCTGGACGTCGAAGCCGGCCGCGCGATCGTGAGCATCGACGGCGGCGAGGACCTCGAGAAGCTCGTCGGCCCCCGCGGCACGGTGCTCGAGGCGCTGCAGGAGCTGACCCGCCTGGCGGTCCAGCAGGAGACGGGTTCGCGGAGCCGCCTGATGCTGGACATCGCGGGCTGGCGCGCGGACCGCCGCGAGGAGCTGCGCGAGCTCGGCCGCTCGACGGCGGAGTCGGTCCTGCAGAGCGGCGAGCGCGTCCGCCTGCAGCCGATGAGCCCGTTCGAGCGCAAGGTGGTCCACGACGCGGTGGCGACGGTCGCCGGCGTCACGAGCGAGAGCGAGGGCGAGGACCCGAAGCGCCGCGTGGTGATCTTCCCGGAGTCCTAAACCCGGTTCGGCGAGCGGCCCCACTTGACTCGGTCAGGTGGGGCCGCTTTCTTGTGTGCAGGCGATCCCGAGCCGAGCTCGGCGATCGTGTGCCGGTCGTGCCTCCGCGCCATCGGGTGCGTGCGTTTGTACGCCCGTGCCTTCCGTGGACGGGGCGATGCCCGCCCAATCACGCGTGATGTTCTCCGATCGCAGGGGACGCCCCTCCGCGCGCGCCCGACGCTTGGACGCGTCTGTTCGGGACGCGCGCGCGATGGTGGCGACCGGGCCGACGGCTCCGCTCTTGGTCTGCGAATGGGCAACGGGACGCCGGGTTCGGTCGAATTACAGGCGTGATGTTTCACGTGGAACTGAGCCGCCCGACGCCGCGCGACGGGGCCGTGTTTCACGTGGAACGGCCGCCGGGTGAGTGGAGTTGTCCACATCTGCGGTCTGTCGGCTCGTTTTCGTCTCGACTTCAGGGACAATCGAGCGGGCGCCGTTTCACGTGAAACGCGCGGATGAGGAGTAGACGGAGTGAGCTTGGAGCGAGCCGCGGAGTCGGTGCGGGCCGCGGCGGGGCGGGTGTTCGGTGAGCGCGTGGACCAAGCCGCCGGGTATGTCGAACTCCTCGAGCGTCACGGGGTCGAGCGTGGGCTGATCGGGCCGCGGGAGGTCGAGCGGCTGTGGGAGCGGCACGTTCTCAACTCGGCCGTCATCGGCGAGCAGATGCCCGAAGGCGCGAAAGTCGTCGACGTCGGGTCGGGCGCGGGGCTTCCGGGTGTACCGCTCGCGATCGCGCGACCGGACCTCAGTATCGTCTTGCTTGAACCGATGGCTCGCCGGGTGGACTGGCTGGCCGAGGTGGCCGAGAAGCTGGAACTCCCCATCACCATCGTCCGTGGACGCGCGGAGGAGCGGCCTGTGCGTGAGCAGCTCGGTGGCGCGGACATCGTCACCGCTCGCGCGGTCGCCCCGCTCGCCCGGCTCGCGGACTGGTGCCTGCCGCTCGTTCGTCCCGATGGTTTCCTGGTCGCTCTGAAGGGCGCCAGCGCGGCGGACGAGATCGAGCGGGACGGTGCCGCCATCCGGAAGGCCGGCGGGGCCGATCCTCTGATCGTCGAATGCGGTGCCGCAGTACTAGAGGTCCCCAGCACGGTCGTGAAGATCCGTCGCCTGCCGGCGGCAGCCAAGCCGAAGGCGCGGAGCAGGAAGCGTTAACGGGCCGCGATGTTCCACGTGAAACGACGCGACTCGACCACTGACCAGACGTCTACATGGAGGAGGTGTCGAGACCGGTGAATCCCCCGCCGTCCGACTCCACGGAGACCACCCCCGACGTGGGCTGGACCCCGATCGCCGAAGAAGCCGCCCGCGCCGCTCGCCTGCTGCACCCGAAGGAGGGGGAACTCCCCCGCCCCGGCCGTCGCCGCGTGCTGACCGTCGCCAACCAGAAGGGCGGCGTCGGCAAGACCACCAGCACGGTCAACCTCGCCGCCGCGCTCGCCGTCCACGGGCTCAAGACGCTCGTCGTCGACCTCGACCCGCAGGGCAACGCGAGCACCGCGCTCGACGTCGACCACCGGTCCGGGACCCCCTCGATCTACGAGGTGCTCATCGGCGAGGTGACGCTCGCGGACGCGGCGCAGCCGACCGAGCAGTCCCCGAACCTCTTCTGCGTGCCCGCGACGATCGACCTCGCCGGCGCCGAGATCGAGCTCGTTTCGATGGCGTCCCGCGAGTCGCGGCTCAAGGAGGCCATCTCCTCGGAGATCCTCAACGAGATCGGCGTCGACTACGTCTTCATCGACTGCCCGCCGTCGCTCGGCCTCCTCACCGTCAACGCGATGGTCGCCGCGCAGGAGGTGCTCATCCCGATCCAGTGCGAGTACTACGCGCTCGAGGGACTCGGGCAGCTGCTGAGCAACATCGAGCTCGTGCAGCAGCACCTCAACCGCGAGCTCCGCGTCTCGACGATCCTCCTCACCATGTACGACGGCCGGACCAAGCTGGCGGACCAGGTGACGAACGAGGTCCGGAACCACTTCGGCGACACCGTCCTGAAGACCGTCATCCCGCGCAGTGTGAAGGTGTCCGAGGCACCCGGGTACGGCCAGACCGTGCTCGCCTACGACCCCGGCTCGCGCGGCGCGATGAGCTACGTGGACGCGGCCAAGGAGATCGCCGAGCGCGGCGCACAGATGGAGAGGGGCAGTTCGACATGACCGAGCGCAGAGGAGGACTGGGGCGCGGCCTCGCCGCCCTGATCCCGACCGGGCCGGCGACCGGCGGTCCCCTGCCCGCGCCCGGTGAGGCCTCGGCGGCGGAGAAGAAGGCGGCCGAAGAGAAGGGCTGGTTCGCGGCGAACGGCGCGGCCGGCCAGCGTCCCGAGGCCAGCGGCGAGGTCGCCGGCGCGGTCTACCGCGAGATCCCGGTCAGCTCCATCAAGCCCAATCCGAAGCAGCCGCGGCAGGTTTTCGACGAGGACGCGCTCGCCGAACTCGAGCACTCGATCCGCGAGTTCGGGCTCATGCAGCCCATCGTCGTCCGCGAGCTCGGGAACGACGAGTACGAACTCGTCATGGGCGAGCGCCGCCTGCGGGCGTCGCAGCAGGCGGAGCTCGAGGCGATCCCGGCGATCGTCCGGCAGACCGCCGACGAGTCGATGCTGCGCGACGCGCTCCTGGAGAACATCCACCGCGTCCAGCTGAACCCGCTCGAAGAGGCGGCGGCGTACCAGCAGCTGCTCGACGAATTCGCGGTCACGCACGAGGAGCTGGCGAGCCGGATCGGCCGCAGCCGCCCGGTCATCACCAACACGATCCGGCTCCTCAAGCTCCCCCTGCCGGTGCAGCGCCGGGTGGCCGCGGGCGTCCTGTCCGCCGGCCACGCCCGCGCGCTGCTCTCGCTGGAGGACGCCGACAGCCAGGAAGAGCTCGCCGCCCGCATCATCGCGGAAGGCATGTCGGTCCGGGCGACCGAGGAAGCCGTCACCCTCAAGAAGAGCGAGAAGCCGGCCAAACCGAAGCCCGCGCCGCGCAAGCCGATCCAGGCGCCGGGGTTGCAGGACCTCGCGAACCGGCTTTCGGACCGGTTCGACACCCGGGTGAAGGTCGACCTAGGCCGCCGCAAGGGCCGGATCGTGTTCGAGTTCGGCTCGGTGGACGACCTCGAGCGGATCGTCGCGATGATCGACGAAAACGGGACGAATCAGACACCGAAAACCGATTAGGGATCACCCCGGGGTGTTTCGTCACGGTGATGATTGCTCGACGCAGTCGCGGTGACCACAACTGGTGATCACGCGAAAAGGCCGCCACGGAAGTTCCGAGGCGGCCTTTCGTGCATCCGGGGTCAGCGAGAGATCGCGCGTCCGATCAGTTCGGCGAACACCGTGCCGAGCGACTTGCCCGCGGCCTCGATCGCCATGGGGACCGTCGACGTCTCGGTCAGGCCCGGCGACGGGTTCACTTCGAGGAAGTACACCGTGCCGTCCGCCGCGACGACCGCGTCGGTGCGGGAGATGTCGCGCAGCCCGAGCACGCGGTGCACGGCGACGGCCAGCTCGGCCACCGCCTTGGCGCCGGCGTCGTCGAGACGGGCCGGGGTGAAGAAGTCCGTCAGGCCGGCCGTGTAGCGGGCCGTGTAGTCGTACACGCCGCTCTCCGGGACGATCTCGACCGCGGGCAGGGCCTCGGGACCGTCCTCGCCCTCGATGACCGTCACGGCCACCTCGACGCCGTCCACGAACCGCTCGGCGAGCACCGTGTCGCCGTATGCGAAGCAACCGACCATCGCCGCCGGGAGCTCTGCGGCCTCGCGGACCACCTGGGTGCCGAGCGCCGAGCCACCCTGGTCGGGCTTGAGGATCAGCGGCAGGCCGAGGCGCTCCACCATCGCGTCGAGCACCGCCTGGGCACCCAGCTCGCGGAACGTGCTGTGCGGCAGCACGACCCAGCCCGGCGTCACGAAACCGGCCTTCTGCAGCAGCGCCTTCGCCGTCGGCTTGTCCCACGCGCGGCGGCAGCCCTGGGAGCCGGTGCCGACGAACGGCACGTCCAGCATCTCCAGGACCGTCTGCACCGAGCCGTTCTCGCCCTCGCCGCCGTGCAGCGCGACGACCACCGCGTCCGGCCGTTGCGTGCGCAGGCGCTCCAGCAGCCCGGCGTCGGTGTCCCACTCCTCGATGCCGAGGCCCTCGGACTTGAGCGCCGCGGACAGCCGCCGCCCGGACCTCAGCGAGACGTCGCGCTCGTGCGAAAGCCCGCCGGCGAGCACGGCAACGGTACGGTCGACCACCGTGGAAACTCCTTATACGAAGATTTAGACCGTGTCCGGGGACGGGTTCTGCGGTCCCTGGATCTGGCGCGCGCTCACGTTACCGAAGGTGCGTGCGAGGTCCATTTCGGACTCGAGCACCGCGGCCAGCCGCCGCACGCCCTCGCGGATCCGCTCCGGCGTCGGGTAGCAGTACGACAGGCGCATCTGGCGGCTGCCGAAGCCGTCGGCGTAGAAGCCGGTGCCGGACGCGTACGCCACCCGCGCGGTCACCGCACGCGGCAGCATCGCCTTCGTGTCGACGCCTTCCGGCACCGTCACCCAGACGTAGAACCCGCCGTCCGGCTTGGTCCACGAGCAGCCCGGGGGCAGGTACTGGTCGAGCGCGGAGAGGATCGCGTCCCGCCGCTCGCGGTAGTTCTCGCGGAACTTCTTGATCTGGCCCTTCCAGTCGTGGGTGGCCAGGTAGCGCGACACGATCATCTGGTTGAGCGTCGGCGGGCACAGCGTCGCGGACTCCGCCGCCAGCACGAGCTTCTCGCGCACGGCGTGCGGCGCGAGCACCCAGCCGACGCGCAGGCCGGAGGCGAACGTCTTGGAGAACGAGCCGAGGTACACGACGTTGTCGGGGTCGGTCGAGCGCAGCGCCGGGTACGTCTGGCCGTCGAAGCCGAGCAACCCGTACGGGTTGTCTTCGACGACCAGGACGCCGTGTTCGCGGCAGATCTCGAGGATCTCCGCGCGGCGCTCGACGGCCAGCGTCACGCCGGCGGGGTTGTGGAAGTTCGGGATCGTGTAGAGGAACTTGACCCGGCGGCCGGCCTTCTCCGTCCGGTCGAGCGCCTCGCGCAGCAGCGAGGGCACCAAGCCCTGGTCGTCCATCTCGACGTGCACGACCTGCGCCTGGTACGCGGCGAACGAGCCCAGCGCGCCGACGTACGACGGGCCTTCGGCGATCACGACGTCGCCCGGGTCGCAGAACAGCCGCGTGACCATGTCCAGGCCCATCTGGGAGCCGACGGTCACCACGACGTCGTCCGGGTGCGCCTTGATGCCTTCCAGGGCCATGATTTCGCAGATCTGCTCGCGCAGCACCGGGACGCCGTGGGCGGAGCCGTACTGCAGCGCGACGAGACCCTCGTCCGCGATGATCTCCGCCACCTGCGCGGACAGCGTGTCGAGCGGGAGCGCGGCCAGGTTCGGCATGCCGCCGGCGAGCGAGACGACCTCGGGCCGGCTGGCCACCGCGAACAGCGCCCGGATCTCCGAGGCGGTCATCCCGGCGGTGCGCGCGGCGTACCGCTCGAGGTGCGGGTCGAGGTTCTGGCGGCCGCTCTGCGGCTTGCTGGGGCGGTTCTCGGTCATCGACGATTCACCCGGGGCTCGGTGTACAGGGGCTGCTCCTGAGGAGCACGGCGGATCCCATCGAGTGTAACCGGGCACCCATCAGGACCCCCTGGCCTTTCGGCGCTTGTCACATCGGCCTATCCTCGACCATGGCTCCCGTGTTCGTGCCGTGGTCAAGCGCGGCTTGACGACCGGGCAGCCGGTCGGGAGCGCAGGTCAGGGAGGTCGCGGGTGTCGCGTCGCGTCGTGGGCGTCACACTGGACAACCTGGAGCACCTGCCGAAGAGCTGCCGCAGGTGCGTCTACTGGGAACTGGCCCCGCACCTGAAGAACCAGGCCGAGGAGTTCGGCGCCACCGAGGTCGAGAAGGAAGCCTGGGTCTCGAGCGTGCTGCTCGAGTGGGGCTCCTGCGGCCGCATCGTCTACAGCGACACGCTGCCGGTCGGGTTCGTGCTGTACGCCCCGCCGAACGCCGTCCCGCGTGCGCTGGCCTTCCCGACGTCGCCGCCGAGCGCGGACGCCGTCCTGCTGACCGCGTTCCAGGTGCTGCCGGAGTTCCGCGGTGGCGGGCTCGGCCGGATGCTGGTCCAGGCGGTCGCCAAGGACCTCACCAAGCGCGGCGTGCGCGCGATCGAGGCGTTCGGCGACGCGCGCCCCGAAGAGCTGGATCCGGACGGCGGGCACAGCTGCGTGCTGCCGGCCGCGTTCCTGCAGAGCGTCGGCTTCAAGACCGTCCGCCCGCACCAGAAGTGGCCGCGCCTGCGCCTCGAACTGCGCTCGGCGATCACCTGGAAGGAAGACGTCGAGGCGGCCCTCGAACGGCTGCTCGGCCAGGTGACGATCACCACCGCCGAGCCCAGCCTCGGCCGCGCGTAGCACCTGCCCGCAAACGTTTGCGCCGACGGATTCCGTCGTGTGCGCACGACTGTGGAAGAAGTGCCGAGTTATCCACAGAGCGCTGATAGACGCGGTGGACAAGCTGTGGAGAACTGCCCTCGAACCTGGGGACGGCACGCGCGCGTCCCCAGGTGTGGTGGGACAGGTGAAGGTGAGCCGCTAGGGGTTGTGGTCGGCCCTATTCGGCCTTCGCGAGCTCGTGCGCCAGGACGTCGGCGAACGTGAACGTTCCCGTCGGCTGGTCGCCTTCGCCGAGCAGGTACAGCCGCTTGACGGCGATCAGGATGCCCTCGGCGACGATGTCGCGGAACGCCGGGTCGCCGAGCTTGCGGGCGTCGTCCGGGTTCGTCAGGTAGCCGATCTCGACCCGGACGGCCGGGCAGCGGGTGCGGGTGAAGATCTCCCACGTCTTGTAGTGCGTGCGGTTGTCCAGCATGCCGGTGCGGGCCGCGACCTCGCGCTGGATGAAGCCGGCCAGCAGTTCACCGACGGTGGACGTGGTGCCGTTGCCGGTGCCGAAGTGGAAGCTCGCGATGCCCTGGGCCCGCGGCGAGCGGTTGCCGTCGCTGTGCAGGGAGAGGAACAGGTCGGCACCCGCGTCGTTCGCGAAGCGGGCGCGCTCCAGCTCCGTCGGGCTGTGGTTCGGGCCGCGGGAGATCAGCGCCTCCATGCCCGTGGCCTTCATCCGGCCTTCCAGGCGCCGGGCGAGGTCCCAGGAGATGTCGGCCTCACGCAGGCCGTTCGCGACCACGCCGAGGTCGTCGCCGCCGTGGCCGGGGTCGATCACGATGCGCTTGCCGCGCAGGCGCGGACCGGCCTGGCGCACCTGCTCCTGCTCGCGCAGGAACACAGGACGGCCGCCCCGGGCCCGCGGCGAGGACAGGCGGTGCAGCTCGCGGATGGTCGCCGGGCCGCACATGCCGTCCGGCGAGAGCCGCATGTCGCGCTGGAACGTCTTGAGCGCGCGCTCGGTCGCCGGGCCGAAGTAGCCGTCGGGGCGGCCGGCGTCGAAGCCGAGCTCGGTCAGGCGCTCCTGCAGCGTGAAGACGTCGTCGCCGTGCACCGGCGCGGCGATCGAGTAGGACAGCAGCCGGCTGCCCAGGTGGTAGCTGGCGCCCTTGAGCGCCTGGAAGGTCGCCGGACCCACGAGGCCGTCGGTCATCAGCCCACGGCGCTGCTGGAAGGCACGGACGGCGTGCTCCACGGCGACGTCGAACGTGTCGTAGCCGTCGGTACCGGTGACCGGCGGGAGCAGGTCCATCCCGGCCAGGATGGACCTGATCTCGGCGACGTCCGGACCGGCGTCACCGCGGCGGAGTACCCGCATGCACTCCTCGCTCTTCCTAGGGCACCGACCGGAGGCTCGGTGCGTGGCAAGAAAACCTTCGCTGGGACGGGCCCAGGTCCTCTATTGTGCCTTGCCAACTCTCGGTGACAGCGCAGGCCCGGTAGGTGCGTCAAGAGCCCGATAGTGGAGCACTCCCGGTGGTCCTCGTCACGCTCGATTCACCCACACCGGGCGCATTACCCCCGAACGTACGGAACCCGGGGTCCGCGGGAGGGTTCCCGCAGGCCCCGGGTCCGCCGGGTGTGGTCCGCGTCAGAGGACGTCGGCGAGATCCGAGAGCAGCGCGGCCTTCGGCTTCGCGCCCACGATCTGCTTCACCGGCTTGCCGCCCTGGAACAGGATCAGCGTCGGGATCGACATCACCTGGTAGTCACGCGGCGTGTTCGGGTTCTCGTCGATGTCGATCTTGGCGATGGTGAGCTTGTCACCCTTCTCGGCCGCGATCTCCTCGAGCACCGGGGCGACCATCTTGCACGGGCCGCACCAGGTGGCCCAGAAGTCGACCAGGACGGGCTTCTCGCTGGTCAGGACCTCGTCGACGAACGTCGCGTCGGTCACCTTGACGGTGTTGGCCATGGTTTCTCCTCCAAGGGGTGGTTGAACGCCGGAAAGTCAGTTGGTGCCCGCGCCGTAGCCGCCGCCGACGAGCTCGGCCGCCTCGTGCGCCGCCGACTCGCCGTGCTCCGCGAGCCATCGTTCCGCGTCGATCGCGGCGCTGCACCCCGAGCCGGACGCGGTGATCGCCTGGCGGTAGGTGCGGTCGACCAGGTCGCCGGCCGCGAAGACGCCGTCGAGGTTCGTGTAGGAGCTGCGCCCCTTGGTGATGACGTAGCCGTCCTCGTCCAGGTCGACCTGCCCCTTGACCAGCTGGCTGCGGGGGTCGTGACCGATGGCGACGAAGAAGCCCGACACGTCGAGCGTCGACTCGGAGCCGTCCTTGGTGTCCTTGAGCTGCAGGCCCTCGACCTTGCCGTCGCCGAGCACCCCGGTGATCTGCGAGTTCAGCTGCCACTTGATCTTCTCGTTCGCGCGGGCGCGCTCGAGCATGATCTTGGACGCGCGGAACTCGTCGCGCCGGTGGACGATCGTGACGGACTTCGCGAACTTCGTCAGGAAGGTCGCCTCCTCCATCGCCGAGTCGCCACCGCCGGCGACCACGATGTCGTGGTCGCGGAAGAAGAAGCCGTCACAGGTCGCACAGGCCGAGACGCCGCGGCCGAGCAGCTCCTGCTCGCCCGGCACGTTCAGGTACCGCGCCGCGGCACCCATGGCGAGGATGACCGCGCGGGCGGCGTAGCGCTTGCCGTTCGCGACGACGTACTTGACGTCCCCGGTCAGCTCGAGCGACTCGACGTCCTCCGCGCGCAGCTCGGCGCCGAAGCGCTCGGCCTGCTTGCGCATCTCCTCCATCAGGTCCGGACCCATGATGCCGTCGCGGAACCCGGGGAAGTTCTCGACCTCGGTCGTCGTCATCAGCGCGCCGCCGAACTGCGTGCCCTCGAACACCAGCGGTTCCAGCTGGGCTCGTGCCGCGTAAACGGCAGCGGTGTATCCGGCAGGACCCGACCCGACGACGATCAGGTTCCTGATTTCTTCGGCAGCCACCCGTGACCTCCGCTCGTAGTGACCTGTACCAGGCTCAACACGATCGTAGGTGGCCATGTTCCCAGCCGTGACAGCGCTCATGGGGGTTCCGGGTGGCGGAGCCCCGGGACCGGGGCGGAGCCCCGGATGTCACAGCCGCTACTTCTCCCCGACGACCTTGTCGAACAGCACAGCCGGGTTGCCGGGGCCGCAGTCCGCGCCGAAGGCCACGAGCCGGAACTGGGCGAGCTTTCCGGTGGTCAGGATGATCATGACGCCGGCCTTGCCGCCGACGTTGACCGGGCGGATGCCCTCGGGCCGCACCTTCGGGTCGAGCCCGGCGGCCGCGATGCACGCGTCCAGCCGGTCCTCGTTCTGCAGGGGGCCGAAGTCGCGGACGCCGACCGCCTTGCCGATCAGGGCCTGCGCGCCGCTGCCGTCGCTGTCGACCGACGGGCCCGTGGGTGCCGGGGCGGCCACGTTCGGCGTGCCGCTCTGCTGCGACGTCGACGGGATCGCGACCGTCACGGCGACGATCGCCGCCGCGGCCGCGGTCAGGACGCCGGCGGCCCAGCCGAGCCGCTTGTTCCGGCGCCGCCGGGCCGCCGCGAGGTCCACCACCTGGGCGTCCTGCGGTGCCGGACCTGCCTGGCGCGGAAACCTGGCCGCTGCTTCGGCGGCCAGCGCCGCGTCCAGCCGGGCGGCGAACTCCGCGGGCATCGGCGGGGCGGGCGCGTCGGCGAGCGAGGCGAGGTCGGACTGCGTCGAGTCGAGGGCGTCGAGGATCGCGCGGGCTTCGGGATCGGCGTTGACCAGGGGCCACAGCTCCGCCGCCCGCGTCTCGTCCAGGACACCGGCGTGGAGATCGGCGAGCACGTCGACAGACCAGGGCGGACCGACGGTCCCCCCGATCCCCCGGCTTTCGTCCGTCATCGTCCCTCCCCGCTACCCGGCTGACGCCCGGCCCGTTTGCTTTCGTGAGTTGGGACGTTCGCAATCGCATCGGGGTTCCGCAGGTGTCCGAGAACCTTCGCGAGTTTTCCCCGGCCGCGCGCGCACCGGCTCTTCACGGTGCCTTCGGCGATGCCGAGCATCTTCGCGGTCTCGGCGACCGAGTACCCCTCGACGTCGACGAGCAGGATCGGAGCCCGCTGGTCCTCGGGCAGCTGGTCCAGCGCCTGCCGCACCAGCAGGCTGGTCTCCCGCTCGGCCATCGAGTCGCGCGGGGTGGCCGGCTCGTTGAAGCCGGTCTCCGGCAGCGGCACGGTCGGCCGGGCCTGGCGGCGGCGGATCCGGTCGAGGCAGGCGTTCACCACGATCCGGTGCAGCCACGTGGTGACCTGCGACTCCGCGCGGAACTTGTCCGCGGCCCGGAAAGCCGAGATGAACGCGTCCTGCAACGCGTCCGCGGCCTCCTCCGGGTCCCGGACCGTGCGCAGGGCGACAGCCCACATGCGGTCGCGATGTCGCTGGACGAGTTCGCTGAACGCATGAGGGTCCCCCGCGGCGTGAGCCGCTATCAGATCCGCATCCGTGGGAGCTGCAGCTGTCACCCGGCAGAGCCTACTGACCCTGTCGGGTGCGTCACCCCGCAGGCAGGAAGGTCAGGTCACCGATCTGGGTGAGGTACTCGCCGTCGCTGCCGCCGAGCTGGGTGATCCAGATGATGAAGAACTGGCCCTGCGTCGGCTGGGCGAGCGGGATCGTCGTGTCGCCGTCCTGGAGGTCGCCGTTGCCGACCACCTTCGTGTCCGCCAAGTCGGGGTTCTTCTCGGTCGCCGAGCGGATCTCGACCTTCGTGCCCGCGGTGCCGCCGCTGACCTTGACCTGGCTCAGGTTGATCGGGTCCTGGAACGTGACGACGAGCCCGACCCCGGGCTTGATGGTCGGGAACTGCTGCTTGTACTGCTCGGTCTTCCACACCGTGCCGGGGTCGCCGTCGATCGCGTTCTTCGCCCGGCCGGGGTTGTCGCCCTTGCCCTCGGGGTTGTAGACGGCCACGGCCTTCGGGTCCACCGGGGCGCCCAGCGCGGCCGACGACGGCGGCGGCGGCGACGACGACGCGGGCGGCGGGGCGGCGGACTGGCTCGACGCCGGCGGCGCCGCGACGTTGATCGTCGGCCCGCTCGCCTTCGAGTCGCCCTGGAAGACGTTGATCAGCATCAGCCCGCCCCAGGCGAGGATGACGACGGTCGCGACCACCAGCACGGTGACGCCGAGGGCGAGCTTGCGCCGCCGCGCGACGTCCTTGACCGGCTTCTTCGTGGTCCAGACCGTGCCCTCGGGCTCGGCCGGGTCGCCGCCGACGGCCTTGATCAGCTGGGTGCGCTCTTCCTCCTCGGCCACCTGGTCGAGGACGCGCAGGATGGCCGCGCTGGTGCGGATGCCGCCGTTGCCGCCGTCCTCGATCGTGCGCACGGCCAGCGACGACAGGTCCGCCGGGACCGTCGGCACCAGCTGGCGCGGCGGGACGATCCGGCCCTGTGGCGACATCGGGGCCGGCGGGATCGCGGGCGGGCCGCCGGGCAGCGCCCAGCGGCCGGTCAGCAGCAGGTAGAGGACCGCGCCGAGCGCCTTGACGTCGTCGCGCAGCGTCGCCTCCGGCAGCGGGCCGGGGAACGCGAGCTTCAGCGCGCCGTTCGGCGTCAGCCGCAGCCGCTGCGGGTGGTCGAGCCCGAGGACGAGCCCGTTCTGGTGGGCCTGTTCGACGGCTTCGGCCAGCGCCTGGACCATCCGCGCGGCCGCGCCGGGGGCCACCGGGCGCTGCGCGACGAGGTCGACCAGGTCGCTGCCCTTGGTCCACTCGGCGACCACCACGCCGAGCAGGCCTTCGCTGGAGGTGATGCCACTGCCGAGCGCGAGGACGTCGAGCACGCGGGCGACACCGCCGTGGCCGAACTTGGACGCGTGCGTGGCGCGTTCGAGGGTGCGCCGGGCCTGGCGGGCCGCTTCGGGGTCGGCCGGGTCGCCGACCAGCAGCGTCAGTGCGACGTCCCGCTTCAGCTGCCCGTCCCGGGCGCGCCAAAGGTGGGCGTCACCCCGCTCGTCCACGCCGAACTGCGCGAGGAGGCGGTAGCGGCCGTCGCCGACCACACGCCCGGGGGCCAGCGATCCGACCTGGGCCTTGCCCACGTGGTTCGCACCCCCCGCCTGTTCGCTCCGCCTCGTGTCCACCCTCACTCGCTCCCGCTCGATCCCCGTTTTCGAGGGTACCCAGAATACGACGCGGGAGTCGTCGCCATCCGTACCGGAATCGTTACCCCCGCTTGATCAACCGGGTGAACCTCGAAGTCGCCGGTTTCAGCTCCTCCACCTTGAGCGCCATCAGCACGCCGAACGAGACGACGATGCCGACGATGCCCTGCAGGAAGAGCTTGACCCACGCCTGCAGCGTCGGCCCGAACGAGTCCGGCACGACCTGGCCGGCCACCCAGGCCGCGCCGACGCCGAGCCCGCTCGCCACGACCGTGAAGAGGATCACGCCGATCACCCGCTTGCTCCGCAGGTTACCCAGCGTCACCCAGAGCCACACCTGGCCCAGGATCGCGCCGACGACGAACGTCAGCGCGTTGACCATCATGACGCCGAGCACGACGTTGTCCGGCGACAGCAGCACCGGGCACAGGTACAGCAGCGGCACCTTGACCAGCGTCATCACGATCATGATCAGCGTCGGCGTCCGCGCGTCCTTCATCGCGTAGAAGACGCGCATCTGGAGCATCACCAGCGCGTACGGCAGCAGTGCGAACGCCGAGATGGCCAGCGCGTCGCCGAGCCGCTCGGCCGTGTCGACCGTGCCCTTGCCGAACGTGAACAGCGCGATGCCGATCGAGCCGCCGACCACGGTCATCACCGCGGAGATCGGGACGAGCATCACCGTCGAGATCCGCGACGCGTAGGACAGGTCGCCGATCAGCTTCTTGTGGTCGCCGTCGGCGGCCGCGCGGCTCATCCGCGGCATGATCGCCGTCAGCAGCGAGACGCCGATGACGCCGTACGGCAGCTGGAAGAGCAGCCAGGCGTTGCTGTAGGCCGTCACACCACCGGGTGAACCGCTGGTCAGGACGCGCGTGTTGATCGTGTAGCCGATCTGGCTGACCGCGACGTACCCGAGGATCCAGAGCGCGAGGCCGCCGAACTCCTTCATCTGCTTGTCGATGCCCCAGCGCCACTTGAACCGGAAGCCGGACCGCAGCAGCGGCGGGACCAGCAGGATGGCCTGGGCGACGATGCCGCCGGTGACGCCGATGCCGAGCGTCAGCACCTTCGGGTCGGTGATCGACGGGTGCGCGGTGTCGATGTCGCCGGGCATGACCCAGACGACCAGGATCGTGAAGATGACCACCAGGTTGTTGATCACCGGCGCCCACGCGGTCGGACCGAAGATCTGCTTGGCGTTCAGCACCGCCGAGAGCAGCGCGAACACGCCATAGAAGAAGATCTCGGGCAGCAGCAGGTAGGCGAACGCCGTGGTCAGCGACGGGCTGGCCTTGCCGGAGCCGTCGACGTACAGGCTGGTGAACGCCGGCGCCGCGACCACCGCCACCAGCGTGCCGACCAGCAGCAGGGTGAACGCCACGGTGATCAGGCGCTGCGTGTAGGCCGCGCCGCCGTCGGGCTCGTCCTGCGAGCGGACGAGCAGCGGCACCACCACGCTCGCGAGCACGCCACCCATCAGCAGCTCGAAGATGATGTTCGGCATCGTGTTGGCGACGTTGAACGAGTCGTTCGCGATGCCCTGGCCGATCGCGCCGACCAGCAGCAGCTTCCACAGGAAGCCGGTGATCCGGCTGATCAGCGACGCGATCGCCATCCGGCCGGACGCCTTCGCCAGCGACGGCGCCTTGGCCGGCGCCTCTTCGTCCGGCCTCGGCTTGACCAGCGGCCCCTTGAGGGCCGGCATGACCTGGGTGGCCAGCGCGTCGTAGGGGCGCATGACGTCCGGGTCGGCGACCGGCCAGCGCGAGTTCATCGGGACGCCGGCGGTGCGCGGGATGAACCGCGTGGCCTCCGGGTCGGGCGGGCGCTGGGCCTCCTCCTGCCACGGCCGCACCGGCGCCGGACGCCGGGGCGCGCGGCCGCGCGGGGGCACGGGCGTGCCCGGCGGCGGAGTCCCGGGCGGCACCATCGGCTGGGACGGCTGCGGGAGCCGCCCCTGCTGCGAAGGCGGACCCTGCTGGACCGGCGGACCAGGCTGGACCGGCGTGCCCGGTGAGCCTGGCTGGACCGGCGAGCCCGGCTGGAGCGGTGAGCCCGGCGGGTTCTGCGGTGGCGGGCCCTGCTGACCCTGCGATGCCGGGCCTACCGGGTTCTGCGGCGGCGGCACCGGCTGGATGCGGGTGGGCGCCGGGCCACCGGCGTTGCGGGGCGGTTGCCCGCCGCGCGGGGGCGGGCCCGGTGGCGGGACGCGGCGCGGCGGCCGGTCCTCACGCGGCAGCCGGTCTTCCGGCGGCCAGTCGTCCCGGCGCGGCCGATCTTCGGCGGGCCAGTCCTCACGTAGGCGCTCGTCGCGGCGCGGGCGGTCCTCCAGCGACCGGTCGTCACGAGGCCGCTCGTCGCGGCGCGGGCGATCTTCGGCGGGCCACTCTTCGCGACGCTGCCGGTCCTCGCGAGGTCGTTCGTCCCGGTGGGGGCGGTCGTCGGCGGGCCACTCGTCGCGGGGGCGCTCGTCGCGGCGCGGGCGGTCGTCGGCGGGCCGGTCCTCGCGGCGCGGGCGGGCTTCGCGCGGTGCGCGGTCTTCCGGGGGCCAGTCTTCGCGGGGCCGGTCGTCGCGGCGGCGGCGGTCGCGCGGGGGTGGGCCGTCCTCGCGGATCGGGCGTTGGTCGCGGACCGTGGCGTCTTCGGGTGGGAGCTGGCGCGGGCGTCCGTTGCGGGGCGCCTGGCGGCGGCCGCGCTCCGGTGGCGGAGGCGGCTGCTGGCGGCGGGCCGGCTGGGACGCTCGAGGCGGCCCGTCAGTCCGTTGCGGGGGCGGAGCGCCTTCGCGCCGAGGACGACTCGCACGCTCGGGTGGTAAGCCCGGCTCTCTCTCCAACGCGTGCCCAATCCTCGGTGCTCGTCTCCGGTGCCGCGGCCCGGTGCCGCGCACGTGCGGACCAAGGGTAATCGGGAACCGCCCGGAACACGCGAACCCCGACCGATCAGTCCACTATGTCGCGACCCGCGCGGGCGTCCTTCACCCGCCGGTAGATCCGGCGCGAGGCGAGCAGGAGCAGCGCCACACCTGCGGCAACGGTCGCGATGATGGTGATCGCGCCGTACTCGGTGGACGTCAGTTCGAACCGCGCGGGTGACCCGAGCGGGGTACCGGTGGGCGTGCTCAACGACACATCGACGCTGAACCGGCCGGCCCGCAGTGCCTCGACCGGGAGGAAGTAGTTCCGGCCGCCGCCCGCCGGGAACGAGCGGACGCTCGTGTCGTCCGCGCGCAGGCCGGTGTTGTTGTCCAGGGTGAACCGGGCCGTGATCCCGACCGGGAGGTCGTTGACCACGTACACCGGCAGTGGCGAGTTGCCCGACGCCAGCGCGATCGTCTGCTGCGGCTGGGAGACGGTCACCCGTGAGCTGATCGCCGTGATCTCGGCGGTCGCGTTCGCGGTGGCCGCGTCGGCGGGCAGGCCCCGCCAGCCGGCCGACGCGCCGCGCAGCTCGGCCAGCCGGACCGGGGCGACGACGTCGTCCGGTTTCACCCGTTTGGTGGGGTCGAGCTGCATCGAGGAGGCCATCCCGGCGGCCTTGCCGTCGATGTCCGCGAGGGTCGAGACGACCGACGGGTCGGTGCTCGCGTCCGGGTTCTCCCCGCCGTCGCCGACCGCGCTGGAGCCGCCCGGGTCGGCGGCCAGCAGCGTCGGGAGCGAGGTCGCCGTGACCAGCCCGGCGTTGAGGTAGTTGCCGACCTGCTGCAGGTACGCCGTGAGCTCGGCGGCCGGGGCGTCCCACCGCCGGGGCGGCGCGACGAGCAGGTGGTCGGGGCGTTCCTGCCCGGCGGGCTGGCCGAGGCCGGCGCGGAAGGCGAGGGCGCCGAGCCCGTTCTGGCTCGAGATGGCCCGCTCGGTGCTGGCCGCGACGGTGACCGAGTCGGGCACGCTCGGCACGCCCGTCATGGCCGAGGAGATCAGCGAGTCGGTCGGCTGGGCCCGCACGGTGCTGCCCTGCACGGTGACCCCGCCGCCGGCCGCGGCGGGCGCGAGCCTCCCCGCGTCCGTGAGCACCGTGCGGACGCCGGCCTGGGTCAGCGCGGTGAGCACCGCATCGTTGAGCGTGCCGTCCGGCCAGAGCACCCCGGTCTGCGGCGTGACGCCGGCCAGCTGCTGGATCGTCGCCGCGCCCGCGGCCGCGCGGGTCACCAGCGAGGTGTCGCCGGGGCGGATCTGCGAGACGGTGTTCAGGTCGGCGTCGGCGAACGGCATCGCCACCGCGCAGCGGCCGACCAGCAGCGCCCGGAGTGACGCGAGCCACGTCTTCGCGGTCTCGGCGCCCCTGCCGGCGACGTTCCCGGCCTCCGTGTGGACCTGGTAGCCGCCGCTCATCGCCTCGACCGTGGCCAGCAGGTCCGGGTCGAGCGCGAAGCACATGGACCGGGCGAGGTTCGGGTCGCTCTGCACGGCCGTCGACGCGGACGTGACCAGCGCGTTCAGCCGGCCGTCGGGGCCGATCTCGTCGGCCAGCCGGTCGTCGCGCAGCACCAGCGGCTGGCCGAACGGCGCCGCGTAGACCTGCGGGACGCTGCTGGTCAGCGGCCAGAGCAGGGTCATGCTCGGCGCGCCCGCCGACGAATGCCCGGCCGTTTTGCCCGCCCCGGACAGCACGGGCATCAGCATGCTGACCGCGGCCAGCCGCGCCGGCCCGCCGAACTCGGGCGTCCCGTTCACGTTCACCAGCAGCGGGTAGACGCCGGGGCGGCTGAGCTGCGCCGCCTTCGCGCCGGTCAGGTTCACGGTGATGGCCAGGGGCGCGCTCTGTCCCGGCTCCAGCACGTCCGCGAGCGAGGTGAACTCGGTCAGCGGGGAGTCCTTGATGACGGCGCCGGAGAGCACGTCGCCGATCCCGCGGGACGTCGTCTGCCGGTCGCCGACCTGCAGGCGGACCTGCGGGCGCGTGACCTTCCGGTCGCCGGTGTTGGTCACCTTGCCGGCGACGGTCAACGTCGTCGTCGAGCTCGTGATGACGCGCGGGTTGAGCTGCGTCAGGTCGACGCGAAGGCGGGCGCCTTCCTCCGCCTGGGCCACGGTGGCCCCGGCGAGGGCGGGGACGGCCAGGAAGAGGACGGAAAGGAAGGCTGCGGCGAACCGCTTCACTCGGGGGCTCCCTCAGGGGCGTGCTCGTCTCGTCCGTGGACGTCCGGGCGCGCGAAAAGTTCCTCGATCAGTGGGCCGGCCTTCCGGACGAGCTTCCGCTCGTCGGAGTAGGCCAGCTTGGTCTCCAGCTCGGCCAGCGGGACCCAGGCCACCTCGGTGACCTCGACGTCTTCGTCGGACAGCTCGCCGCCGAGCGCTTCGAGCAGGAAGTGGTGCACGGTCTTGTGGATGCGCCGCCGCTCCGCCACGAACCAGTAGTCGATGGTCCCCAGCGGGCGCAGCACCCGCGCGTCGATGCCGGTTTCCTCCCGCACCTCGCGCACGGCGGTCTGCTCCACTGTCTCACCGTCCTCGATGTGGCCCTTGGGCAGCGACCAGAGCAGTCTGCCGTGCCGGTCCAGCCGGCCGATCAGCACCGCCTGTTCGCGCTCGGCGTCCACCACGAGGCCACCGGCCGACGTCTCGTCGACCGTGGTCAGACGCCTGCCGCGCTGACGCCTGCGCCGCCTGCGCGGCTTCGAGGCGCCGGGGCGGCCGGCTGATCCAGACATGCTGCGATGCTAGAGCAAACGGTTGCCCCGGTAGGCTGGCTCTCCGTGTCCTGTCCGGTGGTGCCTGTAGTAAATCGCACCTGGAACGTAGTGGGATTTTCGTGAACGACGTGGTCGCCAAGGAGAACGCGGTGGTCGAGCTGATGCGGCTCTCCCCCCTGGCGGACGAACTGGCCGAGAGGTTCGCCAGGGCGGGACACCGCCTGTACCTCGTCGGCGGCAGCGTGCGCGACGCGCTGCTCGGCCGGCGCTCCGGCGACCTCGACTTCACCACGGACGCGCGGCCCGACCGGGTGCTGAAGATCGTCAGCGAGTGGGGCGACGCGGTCTGGGACGTCGGCATCGCGTTCGGCACGGTCGGCGTCACGAAGAAGGGCATGCAGCTCGAGATCACGACGTTCCGGGCCGACAGCTACGACCGCGTGGGCCGCAACCCCGAGGTCACCTTCGGCGACAGCATCGAGGGTGACCTGCTGCGCCGCGACTTCACGGTCAACGCGATGGCCGTCGAGCTGGCGACCAAGACGTTCATCGACCCGCACGACGGGCTGAGCGCGCTGCGGGAGAAGGTGCTCGACACACCGGCGACGCCGCAGGAGTCGTTCGCCGACGACCCGCTGCGGATGCTGCGGGCCGCCCGGTTCGCCGCGCAGCTGGGCTTCACCGCGGCGCCGCGGGTGGTCGACGCGATGACCGCGATGGCGGGCGAGATCGACCGGATCACCGCCGAGCGCGTGCAGGCCGAGCTGTCGAAGCTGCTGCTGGCCGACGACCCGCGGCCGGGCCTGGAGCTGCTGGCCGACACCGGGCTGGCCGACCGGGTGCTGCCCGAGGTCACCGGGATGCGGCTGGCGATCGACGAGCACCACCAGCACAAGGACGTCTACCAGCACTCGCTGACCGTGCTGGCCCAGGCGATCGACCTGGAGAAGACGCACGAGCCGACGTCGGAGCCGGACCTGATCCTGCGGCTGGCGGCGCTGCTGCACGACGTCGGCAAGCCGGCGACGCGGGAGTTCCAGCCGGGCGGCGGGGTGAGCTTCCACCACCACGAGGTCGTCGGGGCGCGGATGGCCCGCAAACGTTTGCGGGCCCTGAAGTACTCGAAGGAGATCGTCGACGACGTCTCCCAGCTCGTGTTCCTCCACCTGCGGTTCCACGGCTACGGCAAGGGCGAGTGGACGGACTCGGCGGTCCGCCGGTACGTCACCGACGCCGGGCCCCTGCTGACCCGGCTGCACAAGCTCGTCCGCGCCGACTGCACCACCCGCAACCGCCGGAAGGCCGCGGCGCTGCAGGCGACGTACGACGACCTCGAGGCCCGCATCACCGCGCTCAAGGCCAAGGAGGACCTCGACCGCGTGCGGCCGGACCTCAACGGCGAGCAGATCATGGAGCTGCTGGGCATCAAGCCGGGGCCGGACGTCGGCAAGGCGTGGAAGTTCCTCAAGGAGCTGCGCCTGGACCGTGGGCCGCTGGAGCACGACGACGCCGTCGCGGAGCTGAAGAAGTGGGCCGCCGAGCAGGGAATCGGGAAATCCTGACCGATTCACGCCGAATTCCGTGGATCGCTGGACCTGGCCGTCGCGGATCGGTGATACTCCCTAACCTCGGTTCACCGACGTGACCAGGGGGTTGTCCGTCCGATGTCCACGGAAGCGCCCGGGCCGCCCAAACCGGGCAGCTTCTTCGTGGCGCTGCTCCGGCAGGGCGCGCCCGCGATCGCGACGGCGACCAGCGAGCTTTCGGACGAGATCGGCGACCCGACCCCGATCCACGCGCTGAAGCGGATCTCGAAGATCGCCGGGCCGATCGACCCGGCCCGGCGGGACGGCCTGCTGCTGCGCGCCACCCGCTACGTCGTGCTCATCCCGCTGGCCTACCGGCTGCTCGCGGTGCCCGGCCAGTTCGGCGTCTACGTCTTCCAGCACGGCACGACCGGGCTGCTGCCGGTCGGGCTGTTCACCCTGCTCTCGGTCGCGGTGAACGTGATCGGCTTCCGTTGGATGTTCCGCTCGGCGCCGTTCCGCGGGCGGAACGCCGGGAAGCTGCTGGCCGCCGACCTCGTCTTCACCGTGCTTTCGCCGCTGGTCCTCGCGCTGACCGTGCCGTCCGGCGCGTACTTCGACGCGCTGGCGGTCAGCAGCGTCCACCTCTTCGGCGAGGCGGGGCTGCTGACGCTCGCCCTCGGCGTCCCGAGCGGCCTGGTGTTCGGGCTGCTCAGCTTCCCGCTGCGGATGCTGGCGAACTGGGTCAACACCGGCCAGTTCCACGTCGGCGCCGCGTTCTCGACGTACTCGGCGCTGCTGGCCGAGCTGTTCCTGGCCACGGCCGCGCTGGTGCTGACCGGGCTCGGCACGCGGCTGGCCCTGGCCTACGGGACCCGCAACGGCCGGCTCGCCGAGCGTGCCCAGCAGCACCGCATGCTGCACGACACCGTGCTGCAGACGCTCGAGGCGATGGCGTTGTCCGGCACGTCGAACGCCGAAGAACGGCTCGTCGAGATCCAGCGGCTGGCGCGTGCGCAGGCGATGGAGATCCGGCACACGATCGAGTCGGCGGCGTCCGAGCGGGCCGAGGACGGCGCCCGGCCGCTGGGCGAAAAGCTCGCCGCGCTCGCCGCCGAGATGGCGCGCGACGGCCTGCGCGCCCAGCTCGTGGTGGCCGAATTGGACGACGACACGCTGTCCGAGGTCCGCCAGATCGCCATCCGCGACGCGGTGCGCGAGGCGCTGCGGAACACGATGAAGCACTCCGGCACCGACCGCGTGGTCGTGCGGGTCGAGGAGCGCGACGGCGGGATCGCCGTGATCACCCGCGACCACGGCAGCGGCTTCAGTGCGGCTGACCACCCGGCGGGCTTCGGCATCAGCGAGTCGATCACCGCGCGGCTGGCGGAGGTCGGCGGGACGTCGCGGGTCGAGTCGGGACTCGCCGGGGGCGGCACGCGGGTGACGTTGTGGGTGCCCTTCTGATATCCCCGGATCATGACCTCGATCGAGCTGCTCGCCGACGCCCTCGCCGCCTACCGCTCCGGTGACCGCGACCAGGCCGCCGAACTCGCCCGCCGGTCCGGCTCGCCGCTCGCCGGGGAGCTGCGGATCCACCTGGCCGGGGACCGTTCGGGACCCGTGTACGACCAGCCGGAGGCGTTCACGGCGTTCATCCGCGGCGGCGGCAACGTCGAGCTCTACCGCCGGCTGAGCGAAGAGCTGGCCGCGCGCTACGACGCCGTCAAGCCGGAATCGCTGCTCGACCTGGGCTGCGGCGACGGCCTGGCGGTGGTGCCCGCGCTCGCGCAGGCCGCCCACACGCCCAGCCGGATCGACCTGGTCGAGCCGTCGGCCGCGCTGCTCGACGGCGTCCGCGAGCGCGTGCCGTCGGCCGGCTGCTGGCAGGCGACCGCGCAGGAGTTCCTCGCCCGCGACGACCTCGGCTGGGACTTCACGCAGTCGACGTTCGCGCTGCAGTCGATCGAGCCGGAGCAGCGCGCCGAGGTGCTGCGTGCCCTCCAGCCGCGCACCGGGACGCTGGTGCTCGCGGAGTTCGACGTCCCCGAGTTCACCGAAGGCTCGCCGGAGCACCTGCGCTCGTTCGTCGCGCGCTACGAGCGGGGCGTCGCCGAGTACGGCGCCGACGCGTCCCTGGTCGCGCAGGGTTTCCTGCTGCCGGTGCTGCTCGGGATCGTCTCCGGCCAGGAGCGGACGAACTGGGAACAGCCGGCCGAGGCCTGGGCCGAGCAGCTGAAGACGGCGGGCTTCACCGAGGTCGGCGTCGAACCGCTCGCCGACTACTGGTGGGCGCCCGCCGTCCTGGTCACAGCCTGCTGAGCGAGCCCGCCTCGACGTGCTGGGCGATCGGCCGCGGCAGCAGGTACGCCACCGCGCCGCCCGGCATCGCCTGCCACGGCGCCGTCACTCCGGTCAGCACCCGTACCGAGCGCTGGATGCGGTAGAGCCGCTTCTCGCGTTCGCGGTCGAACGCCAGCGACGTGTCGATGAACCGCGCGCCTTCGGCGTGCACCAGGTTGCCGGTCTCGTTGCCGAACCGCACGACCGTCGTGCCCGGCGTGAGCACGATCAGCCGCTTGCCGCGGTAGAAGTTCAACGGCGGTTCGCCGCGCATCGGCAGGATCGGCCAGTCGGTGGGCTGGTCGGACTCTTCGGCCGGCCGCGGCGGCAGCATCAGCAGCACGCCGAGGAGGTAGCGGGCGGCGTCGCCGAGCGAGCCGAACGCCACCGGCTCGTCGGCCGGGGGCCGCGAGACCTCCCAGCCGTTCTCCGCGCGGCGCAGCGTCCAGACGCCCTCGGCGGGCACCTCACCGGCGCCGATCTTGTAGGCCGCGGCCGGGACACCGTGCTCGTTGAGCCGCTGCTGCAGCAGCTCCAGGGACTCCGCACCGCGCAGGGTTCGCACCTGCTCGCCCCGGGCGACGCGGGTCAGCGTGCTCTCGTCCGGCAGGTCGGCGCTCGTCTGCGGCGGGCGCGGCTGGCCGAGGACCTCCGCTTCCGCGGTCGCGCGGACGAGCTCCCCGACGAACGGCGGCCGGAACCCGGCGGCGCGGATGTGCTCGACCAGCTCCGGCTCCGGCGGCACGCCGTACTTGCGCAGGTAGTGCGGCACGGCGGCGGGCCAGATCCAGGTGCCGTCGGTGTGGAACGCGTTCGGCACGTCCGGCTTCGCGCCCGGCGCGCCGAAGATGTCCGGCAGCGGTGCGGGCCGGTGCGCCGCGACCGGCGAGCGGAACAGGTAGTCGAGCACCCCGCGGACCTGGTCCGGCGGCACCGGCGGCCGGTTGACGACCGGGCGCTCGCCCTCGGCGTGCGAGTCGGCGGGCCGCGCGTGCCGGAACACGGTGTCGAGCGGCTGCCCGGCCTTGGCGGTGAGCCACGCCGGCAGGTGCTTCGGCGCCCGCGGGTAGGTCGCCAGCTCCAGCTCGTAGGCCGCGGTCGACGGGCGGCCGCCGTCGTTGGGCGGCACCCGCCAGTCCGGCTCGCGGTCGGCGTCGAAGTCGAAGTCGAACTGCGACGCCGAGTCGAGCGTGAACGTGCCCTGGAACCAGGTGCCGGCTTCGGCCTGGAACATCGCCGCGCGCAGCCGCGCGAAGAGCCCGCCGAGCCGCGGCACCGCGGGCAGCGAGACCGACACTGGGCCGTCTTCGTCGCCGACCGCGCGGACCTCGATCTCGGAGTAGTCGCCGACCTGCCGGAACTGCGCGCCGACGCGGACCCAGCCGCCGGGCACCGTGTGCAGCAGCGTCCGGCCGATGGCGCGCAGCAGCGCGTTCTGGTCGTCGGCGCCCGGCTGCGGCCGCGCCTCCGACGTCTCGGTGAAGTCCTGCCGCGCCTGCCACAGCGCGGTGACCTGCTTGGCGGGCACCGTGACCGAGAAGTCGGTCAGGCCCAGCTGGGCCGCGCGGGCGGCGTCGTCGCGGACCCAGCGCAGGGTCAGCTCCGGCCGGTCGCCCGGCGCGACCTCGAAGACCTCGTCGTCGAACTCGCAGAAGGTGCGCAGCGTGAACGTCGACGGCACTTCGCTCGCCGGCACGACCTTCGCCGGCCGGCCGTCGTGCTCCTTGTCGAAGCCTTCCGGCGGCTCTTCCTCCGGCAGTACCGACAGCAGCACGGTGCCGTCCGTGGTCGACCGTTGCGCGCGGAACGTCCCCTCGCCCCACGTCGCGTACAGGCCGTCCGGGCGGTCGGCCACCTCAACCCGGTAACGCACGTTCGTCCTCCCCGTCCCCAGTGACCCCAGAAAACTTAGTCGACCGGGTACCGAGCGAACCACCGGTCGTCGCCCGGCGCATCCGGGCCGAACTCGGCGATCGCGTCGTCCGCCAGGCCGACGATGACGTCGCGGAGCTCCAGCTGCTCCAGCCAGCTCTTCCGCAGGGCTTCTTCGCCGTACATCGCGCCGACGAGGTTGCCGCAGACCGAGCCGGTCGAGTCGCTGTCCCCGCTGTGGTTGACCGCCGCGAGCAACGCCGAGTCGGCGTCCGTGGTGGTCAGCGCGACGTACACGGACATCGACAGCGCGGTCTCGCCGACGTTGCCCTGCCCGAGCGTTTCGAGCTTCTCCGGCGTCGGCGGTCCTTGTTCCGCCAGCGCCAGGGCCGCGTCGAGCGCCGCGCTCTGCTCCTCGTGCCCCGGGTGCTTCACGAGCTCGTCGCGTGCCGCCGCGAGGGCGTCGAGCAGCGGCTTGCCGTGCAGCAGCCCGTGGACGAGCACCGCGAAGCAGCCCGACGACAAATACCCGCTCGGGTGACCGTGGGTCAGCGCCGCGCTCTCGGCACCGAGCCGGAACACCTCGGCGAGGTCGTCCGACCACAGCGCGACCGGCGCCGCGCGCATCACGCCGCCGCAGCCCTTCGAGTTGTTCACCGGGCGTTCGATGCTGCCCCGGACACCCGCCCGGCCGTACGCCTCGAGCTCGCCGAAGCAGGTCAGGCCCGGCGCGCGCCGGCTGAACAGGTCCTGGTGGGTGATCAGCCAGCCGTCCGGCGCCTCGACCGTCGACTGCGGCCCGCGCGCCCGGTCCCACGCGACGCCCTGCGTGTGCAGCCAGCGCTGGTAGGCCATCTGCAGTGAGTGGACGACGTCCGCGGCGCCCGTCCGCCGCCGTTGGGCGTGCGCCCGGATCAGCGCTTCGAGCGTGAAGAGCGTCATCTGCGTGTCGTCGGTGATCCGGCCGATGCCGCCGTACGCGGGGATGAAGTCGGTGATCCCGGCCGGCCCGGCGATCTCGCGGATCCGGTCGATGGAGTCGAACTCCGTCTTCGCGCCCAGCGCGTCGCCGATCGCCCCGGCCAGCAGGCTGCCCCGCAGCCGCGAACGCAGGCCCGGTCCCGCCGGCGCCGGGGTGAACCGGCCGCTCGGGTACCGGCGCTCCCAGCGCGCGTGCTCCGCGGTCTCCGTCTGGAGGCCGTTGCGGTTGAAGTACCAGAAGACGTCGCTGCCGACGTCGTCGAGCAGACCGAGGTCGGCCAGCCGCGCGGCCGACGGCAGGCCGGACACGCCGGCCCGGGCACCGACGAGGGCCCCGGCGAGCGCGCCCGCGACCGGGCCGGACCGCGCCGCGAGCCTGATCGCCGCTTCCGGGTCGTAGCCGCGCTTGGCCGCGGCGAACAGCGCGCGGCCGAGCACCGACCGCACGCTCCGGCCGTCGCCGAGGCTCTCCAGCTGCGTCACGTCGTCGGCGTCGCGGTCTTCGCGCAGCGCCAGCGTCGACTCCGCCAGGTCGCCGCCGATCTCCCGCAGCCGCAGGTGGACGGGCAGCGCGAACGCGTCGCGCGTGAGCAGGGCCTGGAAGAGCGCGATCAGCAGCTCGACGCCCTCGGTGACCTCCGCGCCGGCCGCGCTGCCGGTCAGCTCGCGGGCGACGTCCTTCGCGTACTGCTCGCCGTCGACGTCCGCCAGGGCGACCGCTCCGGCCGGCGTCGCGGCCAAGGCCGTGGCCAGCAACGCGGAGAACTCGGCGGGCGCGGGACCCGCGTGCCGGGTCGCGACGGCCAGCCAGCCGACCGGGTCCGGCTCGGGCAGGGTGGCCGGCACCTCGCCGGACGGCACCGGCGGCAGGCCGCGCAGCACGGCGTCGGTGTGGAAGAGCAGGTGCCGCGTCAGGCCGCCCATCGGCAGCGGGCCCGCCGGGTCGGCGCCGCCGCCGAGCGCGTCACCGATGGCGAAGCCGACGTACGCGCCGACGATCCGGTGCCACGCGAAGAGCCCGGCAGGCGTGCCGAAGGCGGAGAACTTGCCGAACGTCCACGGCACCGGCCGTGGCCGCGCGTCCTCGCCGACGTGCGCGACGAGACCGTTCGCGGCCAGGTCGGCAGGCCATTCCGGGTCCTGGCCGGCCCGGCGGCGGACACCGTTGCGGTACTGCCAGGCGAACCCGCGCAGGTACCGGAGGCAGTCCTCGGGCGACAGCTCGAAGTGGTAGTCGCGGGCGTGGTTGACCGCGTACCTGAGGTGCCGTTCGAGCAGGTCCGGCGGTTCGACGCCGAACTCCGCGACCAGCGCCGGCAGCGCCTCGGCGACCTCCGGCCCGGCTTCGGGCGCGGGGTGGTCCACCTTGGCGCGCGGCTCACCGGGCTCGACGCCGGCCAGCTCGGCCGCCGTGAGGCTGCGGGCCAGTCCGGTGCCGGGGTCGAGGGTCAGCCCGGTCGAGGGCCGGTCCGCCAGCAGCTCGCGAACCGCGACCCGCCACCGGTGCGGGTAGCGCCCGGGCACCTTCGCCGACGAGCTGTAGGCGATCACCTCGTGGCCGTTCGTGCCGGGCACCGGGCGCACCAGCGGCTCGCCGTCCGGCGTCGGGACCAGCACCTCGGTGTCCAGCAGGGCCCGGACGAACTCGGCCCGGCTGATCCAGTTCGCGCCCAGGTAACCCAGCAGCTTTTCGGCGTCGGTCGTGGGCACCGGGAAGCCGCGCCACACCGGGCCGGGCGTGTACTGCTCGTTGCCGCGGTGCGGGCCCGTCGGCTCGCCGAACAGCGTGTACTGCGTCCAGCCGCGGATGGCGCGAACCGGGATGCCGAGGTCGCGGCCCGCCTTCTCGTCGAACTCCGGGTCGACGTCGGGCCGCCATTCGACGAAGCCCTCGTCGCTTTCTGTCATGCTCCCCATCCTCGGGCTAATGCCGCGGGTACCGCTCGATCCACTGGTCGCCGAGCGCGCTCAGCGCGGAGTGCCGGTCGAAGTGCCAGTAGGCGTCCGAGGCGACGTTCTCCACCACGTAACGCAGCTCCAGCTGGTCGACCCACTTCTGCGGCAGCCCGGGGATCCCCGTGCGCGCGCCGAGCAGGGCACCGGCGATCGCGCCGGTGAGCGCGCTGCGGCCGGAGTGGTTGATGGCCCGAAGCAGCGCCTGTTCCGGGTAGTTCTCGAAGCCCGATAACGCGGCGAAGGCGCGTCCGAGGACCGAAAGCGTCGACTGGCCGTCCCCGATCAGCTCGGGCATCCGCAGGTCGGGCAGCCCGTGCTCGCCGAAGAACGGCACGGACTCGGCGACCATGTCCTTGATCGCCGTCCACTCCGGACCCTGCTGGTACTGGTTGTCCGGGTTGAGCACCTCGCGGCTGAGGTTCCAGATCGGGAAGCTGAACGCCTCCTTGGTCAGCGCGTGCTCGAACAGCCAGGTCAGGTAGGTCGCGGCGGAGAGGTCGGGCTCGGTCGGGTGCGTGACGCCGGCGAGGTCCCGCACGGCCTGGCGCGCGCCGCCGCTGAAGCCACTGCCGGGTCCGGCCATGGTCAGCGCGGCGGGCAACGCCGGGATCAGCGCGGCCGGGCCGGTCATCGGCGGCGCGCCCCCGGTCTCGGTGGCGAGCTGGTGGTAGGCGTTGAGCTCGGCGTCGTCGGCGTCGCGGCGGGCGTGCAGGTCCGCGACCTGCACGAGCCAGCCGTCCGCACTCTCCATCGGCGCGCCCTGCGTCCGCAGCCAGCGCTGCAGCGCCCCGCGGACGACGCTGGGGAAGAGCTGCTCGGCCTCCCGGGACTCCGGCTGCTCGCGGTGCGGGCTGCGGATCACGGCCTCGGTGTAGAACAGCAGCCGCTGCGTCAGCGAGCCGATCCGGCCCGGCTGGTCGAACGCCTGGATCAGGTCGGTGACGCCTTCGATGCCGAACTTCGCGTGGATGTCGTGCAACGGCATCTTGTCGACGGCCGCGCCGAGGGCCTCGCCGAGCGCGAAGCCGACGTACGCGCCCGTGACGCGCTGCCAGCCGTAGCGGAAGCCGTCGAGGTCGCGCTCGAAGTACTTGCCGAAGGTGTCGAGTCTCGGCACCGCGCGCCCGGCGTTGTCGTAGGTCGGGGCCAGGCCGTTCGCGCGCAGGTCGTTGGGCTTGCTGCGCGGCGGCTCCGGCATCTTCAGGCGCTTCAGCCACGACTCGCCGAGCACGGTCTTCGCGCACTCTTCGGCGGTCAACTCGAAGCCGCGCCGCCGGGCCTTCTCGGCGGCGGCGAGCGGCGGCTTGACCGGATCCGGCAGGCCCATCCGCGCCGCCGTGTCCGCGGCGACCCGGATCAGGTCCTCCTCGGCCTCGGGGCAGCGGCCGTGCACGTCGATCCGCGGCTCGTGGCGCGGGAAGCGCTGGACGATCTCGGCGAGTTCGCCGCTGGAGACGTCCTCGATCGTCGTCGGGCCGCCGTTGATCACCAGGTTCGGCGGGTGCTCGAACTCGGCGAGCGTGGCGACGTCGACCTTCCACCAGCCGTGCTCGCGCGAGGGCAGGTGCCGCGTCGAGCTGAACACCTTCAGCTCGTTGCGCTCCTCGGCGAAGTAGAACCGGTCGGTCTTGCCGGTCTCCAGGTCGAGCGGCACGAAGACCTCGCACCGGATCAGGCCGATGAGCAGCAGTTCGCGGGTCAGCCAGCCGACGCTGGCGAACGACAGCAGCGTCTCGACGGTGTTTTCCGGCTTCGGGTAGCCGCGGCGGATCGGCCCGGCCTTGTACTCGGGGTTCTCGCGCTCTTCGCCGGTCTGGTTGCCCTCGGCGTCGACCTTCACCCAGCCCGCGACGGCCTGCAGCGGCACGCCCAGCTCACCGAGCCCGGCCTTCACGTACTCGGGGTCGACGACCTCGCGCCAGTTCTCCTGGCCGGGGAACGCCACCGGCACCGACAGCCCGCCGGGGTGCGGGTGCGCCTGCCGCAGCTCGCCGTCCGGTTCGCGGACGACGACCGACGGCGGCGGGAAGATCTCCTTCTCCGGCCGGCCCTCGTCGAGGAACGCGATGGTGTTGTAGGGCACCGACCAGCCCTCGGGGATGCGCAGCACCTTCTCGGTGTCCACCCGGAGCCCGGCGGGACCGGAGACGTCCGGACCGTGCACCGCGCGCAGCCACTGACCGACCTTGGCAATCGCTTCCGCCGCTTCCACCTACTCGATCCTCTCCAGGCTTCCGTCGGACTCGTGCTCGGCGATCGTCTTCGGCAGCACGAAGGCCACCGCGCCACCCGGCAGGTTCGCCCACGGAACCGTGATGCCGGTGATCACGTGCAGCGGGCGTCTCAGCCGGTAGCTCCGCCGTTCCCGCTCGCGTTCCAGCGGCAGCGACGTCGTGGCGAACCGTACCTCCCCGTGGTGGACGAGGTTGCCGGGTTCCTCGCCGAAGCGCAGGACGACCGTACCCGCCACGAGCCGGGTGATGCGCTTGTTGCGGAGCAGGGTGAGGGGAGGCTCACCCGCGGCCGGGTGCACCGGCCAGTCGTCGAGCTCACGGGCGGTCTCGAGCGGGGTTTCGTGCCCGGCGGTCATCCGGGCGGGGTGCAGCAGCAGCGCCCCGAGGAGCTGCTGGGCGGCGTCTTCGAGCCGGTCGAAGTACTTCGGTTCGCGAGGCTCCCCGCCGGCGTACGCGGCGACCTCCCAGCCCTCGGTGGTGAAGTTGAGGCACCAGGTGCCGTCGGCCCGCTCGCCGACGCGGTACGCCTCCGGCCAGACGCCGTGCTCGCCGAGCCGCTGGACCAGGACGATCAGCAGTTCCTCGTCGCCGAGCTCCGGGTCCGGCGTGGTCTCCAGCTCGGCGACGAGGTCACCGCCGGTCTTCTTCACGTCGGAGCGGCCCGGCTTCGGCCGCGGCTTGCCCAGCAGGTCCGCTTCGGCGGTCCGCCGCACCAGCGGCTCGACGTACGGCGGCTGGAAGTGGTTGCGGCGGATGTGCGCGACGAGGTCCGGCTCCGGCGGGACGCCCTTTTCGGCCAGCAGGTCGGCCACCGACGAAGACCAGATCCAGGTGCCGTCGGTGTGGAAGCGCTCGTCGTCTTCTTCGTGGACGACGGCCTCGCGCTCGAGGTACTGCAGCACGAGCGGCGCTTCGGTGTCGGTCAGCGGCGGCCGCTCGACGTCCGGACCGCCGGGCTCGGCGTGCCGGAACACCACGCCGAGCGGCAGCTGGGCGCGGAGCCGCCACCAGTCGGGGATGTGTTCGTCGGCGCGCGGGAACGCGGCCAGCTCGTCCGGGTAGGCGGCCGACGGCGGCGCCGCCGTCCACACCGGATCGTCGTCGAGCGCGAAGTCGAAGTCGAAGGAGCCGTCCGGGTCGAGCGTGAACCGCGCCTGCAGCCAGGTGCCGCGCTCCTCGGCGTACATCCCCGTGCGCAGCTCGGCGAAGAGGTCCGCGATGTCGGCCGTCGTCGTAGCGTTGTGGCCCTCGATCTCGGTGTGCGCGCCCACTTGCCGGAAGTCGACGGCCGCGGGCCCGGCGGCGTCGGCCCGGTGCTCGCGGACGAGCTTCCCCAGCTGCACCAGCACGGTGCGCTGCTCTTCGGGCGAAAGTCGTTGTTCCACGTGAATCATCGCGCCAACGTCGAGGAATAGCCGAAGGTCGGCGGCTCACCGGCGTCGCGGCGGGCGAACTCGTCCTCCCACATCTTGAACGTGCGCCGGTACAGCGAGTCGATCAGCGCGCGCTCCTCCTTGGTGATCTTGCGGTTCTCCTCGGCCGCGGCGGCCCAGATCGCGTCGATCGTCTGGTAGAGCGCGAAGATCGGCCCGTCGCCGCGGAGGTAGTTCTTGCGCTCCTCCTCGGTCCGGCGCACGAACCGCTCGCGGTCGAGGCTCCGGATGTCCGGGCCGTGGTCGAACAGCACGTCCGTGACGTGCTCGTTGTCTTCGTCGAACCGGCCGGTCCGCCAGTTGAGGATCCGGCCGGTGAGCCCGCCGTCGGGCGTGCTGTCGACCACGAACGCGTGGTTGAAGTACTCGAAGTAGGACGGCGTCTGGACCATCTAGAGACTCCCCTGCAGCGCGTCCCAGAACAGCTCTCGTTCGCGCTTGATCAGCCCGTCGATCAGGGCCTGTTCCTCCGCGGTGTACGGCCGGTCTTCGGCCTTCCGGAGCGCCTTGAGGTCGCGCCGCACCTCGTACAGCGAATGTTCGTACGCCGAGACGTCGTCCAGCGCCTTCAGGTGCAGGCGCAGTTCGGCGACGTGCCCGTCGATGCGCACGCTCATCTGCAGGTCGCGGTAGCCCGCCGGCGCGGGGTGCGCGAACCGGTCGTCGAAGTCGACGATCTCCAGGCCGGGGTGGTTCGCGATCCGCGCCAAGGCGGCGTAGGCGTCCTGCACCCGTTCGAACTGGATCATCGCGCCCGCGAGGTCGACCAGCCTCGACGCGTCGCCGTCGTAGTTGGTGTTGATCTTGTCCATCGCCCGGCCCTCGGACTTCGGCCCGGGCCGGAACCCGGCGTGGCCGCCGGTCTCCTCCGCCAGCGGCGGCAGGATCTCCTTCAGCTTCCGGTCGACCCGAGCGGCTTCCTCGTAGCGCTCGGCGAGGTACTCCCGCGTGTACGTCTCGTCCCCGAGCTTGCCCAGGTCGAACGGCGCCTGCTGCCGATGCTGCTGGGGGTGTCCCTCGGCCTGGTCGACCACCTCGCTCGACGTCTCCGCCTGCTCGGGCGTGAGCGGCGTCGGCTCGGCGTCCGGGCCCACCGGGGCGGCGTCCGGGTCCGGGTGGTGCACCTCGTGCACGGCGTCGGCGAGGATCGGGAGGGCCTCGTCGTGCAGCAGCAGGTTGGCCATCGTCTCCGGCTTGCGCAGCAGCGAGCGCGTCAGGAACTCGTTGGCCGGGTCGCGGAGCAGGTCGACGAACTCCGGGTGCTCCGCCAAGCGCGTCCGGACGAACTCGCCGATCGGCCCGAGGTTCTGCGAGTTCCCCTCGTGGTCCTTGACGACGAAGTCCTTCGTGGCGCCGTCGAGGGCTTCGGCGACGCGCGGCTCGGCGAGGAGCTCGTCGAGCCGCGACTGCGGGGCGCTGCCGTACCCGCCGTGTTCCGTCGTCTCGGCGTGCCCGGCCGGGACGTGGACCTCGTCCGGCGTGCCGACGTGCATCAGCTTGATGCCCTTCGGCGGCTGCGGCAGGTGCATGAGGTCGCCGGACTGCGGGTCGATGAACGCGACGCCGTCGCGGGTGTGCACGACCATCGCGACGTGCCCGTACTCGACGCCGTTCGGGCCTTCGTACTTCACCGCGACCACGGCGTGGTGGTCGAGCGGCCGGTCCCGCATCTCGCGGATGACGTCGTCGTAGCTGCCGCGCTCGGAGAACGTCTCGCCGAACCGGCCCTCGAGGTGCTCGAGCGTGCCGCGCGTGCCCATCTCGTGGAAGAGGACGGGCTCGGCCGTCATGTCCCCGCCGCGAAGGCGGTCCATGTACGCCTCGGGCGCGCGGGTGCAGTTGGACATGTACCCGTTTTCGAGGGCGCCCGGCTGGTGGAAACCCGGGTTGACCTCGCGCAGGTGCGGGTGGCGGTCCTGGACGTAGGCCGCGCGCTCGCTCGGCGTCGTCCCGTCGGCGTGGATGGCCGGTTCGGACGGCGGGTTCGTCGACCGCGCCAGCCGTGAGTAGTCCGGCCCCGGCTCGGGGACGGGCAGGGGCTCGGCCGGACCGTCGGCGACGTCGTGGACCGCCGGGTGCTCGGGTGGCGGTGCCACGTGCTCCGGCTCGCCGAAGCCGCCGAGGCGTTCCATCAGGGAGGCCTGCCGGCGCCGTTCGAACTCGGCCGCGTTGTGGTCGTTCTCGGCGCGCCGTTCGGCCATCTTCTGCCGCGCGGCCTCGGGGTCGAGGTGACGCGGGTGGCCAGGACCGATCTCCTCGGCCTCGATGACCCACTTCCGGCGGCCCTCGGGCGTGATCTCGAGACGTCGCTCGTGCACCAGGAGCTGCGTCCCGGGCGGCGACAGCGATTCGCGCTCGGACGGGTTCTCGGCGAGCTTCGAGATGTCACGGAGGTTGTCCGAACGGACGTGCAGCTCGACGTCGTCGCCGAACTTGCTGGTCGAGAACTCGCCGGTCTTGATGGACGCGCTCGAGAAGGACGGCTCGACGACCACGTCACCCGGGTTGTAGGGCCCGGCGACGAGCTCGGCCAGCCGCGGGTCACCGCCGACGTCGAACGCCCGGACGGACTCACCGGACGTGCGCGGGACCTGGTTGAGGCCGTCGGTGATGGCGCGGGCGTTCGCCTGCGCGAGGTCGAAGCCGGGGTGCCCGGGGCCGCGGCGCAGGGCCTCGTTGACGTCGTAGGCGTACTCGCCGCGCGTGTAGCCGTGCACCGCGACGGCGGCTTCGTCGGTCAGAGGCAGGCCGGCGGCGTCGCGGCGGGCGAGCGCGCGGTCGTGGATGTCCTGGTAGATGCGCTCGTCGCCGACCGCGCGGCGGATGCTCTCGTGGTCGGCCGGCGTCCCGCGGTGGCCGTCGTCGAAGAGGTAACCCTCGTCGTGCGGCAGCCGTTCGGGCGCGGGGTTGAGCCGATCGGCGATCGCCGGCGGCTCGTGGTGGCCGAGCGGCAGCTCGCGGATCCCGGTGGCGTCGTGCGGCAGCTCGGCGAGCCGCCCGGTGACGGGATCGGCGAACAACACCCCGTGCTCGGTGTGCACGACGGCGACGAGCGACTCGCCCCCGGCGTGCTCGAAGGCCACGGCGGCCCGCGAGCCGACGGGACGTTCCCCGAGGTCGCGCGCGACGTCGTCGAAGCTCCCCCGGCTGGTCCACGCTCCCTTGAGACTCTCGCCCCGAGCAGGCCCGGCGACGACGTCCTCACCGTTCATCCGCCGGTCGAAGGCGGTCATCGCCTCGGCGGCGTTGGTCCGGAAGCCGTGCTCGCCGGGGCCGTAGTGGTTGCGGGTGTTGACGGCGCCGAGCTCGGGAACGGCGTCGCGGACCAGGCGGGCGTGCTGCTGCGGCGTCTCGACGGACCCGGCGTGCAGCACGGGCGTCCCACCCGGCGTCAACGGCTCGGCGAGCTGCGCCCAGCCACCCTCGGGCGCACGAGTCGCCGGCGCCCGCCGCTCGGGCGGTGGCGGCGCGTCCTCGTCCCCGCCGAGCAGCTTGAAGAGGTCGTTCTTGGGTTTGAGCTCGGGGTGTTCGGCGTAGAACTGCTCGAGCTCGGCATCGGCCTCACGCTGGAACCGGTCCTCGTCGGCCCGCTCCTGAGCCCGGCGCTCGTCGATCGCGTGCCGCGCATCGGCGTCCCCGAGGTGCCGCGGATCCCCGGCCACAACTTCCTCGGCGTGCAGGATCCATTGCGGCTCGCCCCGCTTGTGGTTCGGGTGGTCGGGGTGTCCAGGCCCCTTCTCGACCCCGGTGATCTCGAACTGCGACCCGGCCTTGAAGAGGACCTCGCGCTCGTTCCCGATGCTGGCCATGGACTCGACGTCCCGGCCGGTCTGGGACTGGATCCGCATCTCGACTTCGCCGGGGAAGTTGCTCCGCGGATGCTCGGCGTCGACCTTCGAAGAGCTGAGGAAGGACGGCTCGGTGACGTGCGTGCCCGGCTCGAACCTGGCGAGGAAGGCCTGAAGGCGCGCAGGATCCCCCTGGAAGTCGACCCGCCGGGAGACGGTCCCGACGTGCGGCGGCAGCTCGTTCAGCCCGGAGACGAGCGCCCCGGCCTGCGGCGCGAGATCAAGGAGTTCAGGCCCCCCGAGCCGAAGAGCGCGGTTGAGCGGCCCGACCATCTCGTACCGGGTGTAGGCGTGAACGGCGAAGGCGCCATCGTCGGACATGCCGGGGTGGAACTCGTCCCGCTTGGCGAGGGCCTCCCGGCGAACCTGCTCGTGGCGCCACTCACCGGACTCCGGACTCTGGCGCCCGGAGTCCATGAAGGTGTCCTCGACCCGCCGAACCCCAGCGGGGTCCTCGGTGTGGAACCGAGGATCGGTGAGGTAGGGCTCATCAGGTCCGACGTCGGCCTGCCCGTACTCCTCGTGGTGCTCGCCTTGGTGCTCGTGGTCCGGCGCCCGCTCTTCCGGGTGCTCGGCGTGCTGGTCATGATCCGGCGTCTGCTCGGTCTGGCGCTGGTGACCTGGCGTCTGCTCGGCGGGCTGCCTTGCCAGCTCGGCCTGGTGCTCCGCCGGGACATGTTCGGCAGGCGCGTGCTGCTCAGCAGGTCGATCCGCCGGCGGCTCCTGCGCGGCAGGCCGCTCCCGTACAGGCGCTTCCTCGGCCGGGCGCTCGCTCCCGTGCACCTGCTCATCCGAAGGCACTTCCCGCCCAGGCGCGGCCGCACCCTGCTGGTCCGCAGGAACCTCTTCGTGCGTCCGCTCACCGGCGGTCGTCGCCCGTTCGGGCGCGCCGGGCTCTTCACCGGGTCGCCGCTGCGCCGGCGCGTGCTCGCCCGGCCGCGGCTGGTCGAAGGGATTCTGCGGACCCCGAGGCAGATGTTCCTGCGGCGGCCCAAACCGCGGCGGCGGAACCTGCGGCGACCCCAGCCGCGGATCGTGCGGCGGCATCGGCGGACGCCCAGGCGGCGGAGGCATCGGCGGCCGCCCACCAGGCCCCTGAGGTCCACGCGGCTGACTCGGATAACTCGCCGGCCGCTGCCCCCCGGACATCGGCGCCTGCCCCGGCCCACCAGCCGGACGCTGCGGCGGCACCCACCGAGGATCCTGCGGATGCAACCCACCGTGCGGGGGCTGCCCCCCGTGCGGATGAGGCCCACTCTGCGGGTGCTGCCCACTTTGCGGCGGCTGCCCACCCTGCGGCGGCTGCCCACCTTGCGGGTGCTGACCGCCCTGCTGGTGCGGCCCACTCTGCGGGACCTGCCCGCCTTGCGGCGGCTGCCCACCTTGCGGCGGCTGCCCACCTTGCGGGTGCTGACCGCCCTGCTGGTGCGGCCCACTCTGCGGGACCTGCCCGCCTTGCGGCGGCTGCCCACCCGGCAGAGGCTGACTTCCCGGCGGTCGCTGTCCCTCATGCGGGATGTGCCCACCCACCTGAGGCTGACCGCCGTGCGGCGGCTGCCCACCGTGCTGGGGATAGCCACCCAGCGGCGGCTGCCCGCCTTGCGGGATCTGCCCACCCTGCTGCAGATGTCCGCCCTGCGGCTGCCCGCCCTGATGCGGGTAGCCGCCCTGCGGTTGCCCGCCGTGCGGCATTGGCCCGCCCTGTGGTTGCCCGCCGTGCGGCATTGGCCCGCCCTGTGGTTGCCCGCCGTGCGGCATTGGCCCGCCCTGTGGTTGCCCGCCGTGCGGCATTGGCCCGCCCTGCGGCTGGCCACCCCACGGCTGCTGCCCTTGGCCATGCGGTTGTCCGGCATGCGGTGGCTGCTGTGGGTAACCACCGGGCGCAGCCTCGCCGCGCGGCGAAGGCCCGCCGTGCTGCGGCTGCCCGCCATGCGCAGGCAAACCGCCCTGCGGCTGCTGAGCGTGCGGCGGTTGCCCGGCTGCCTGACCGCGCTGCCCACCCTGATGCGGGTAACCACGGTGCTGTGGCGGCTGCCCACCCTGGGGCGGCCGCCCGCTCGGCGGCATCCGACGCGGGTCCTGCGGTGGCTGGCCGCCGCGGGGAGGCATTGGCTGCTGGGGCGACGGGCCGCCCGCTCGCGGGGCCGGGCCGCCGCCGTTCGGCATTCCGGCTGCTGGGGGTGAGAATCCGCCGGCTGGTGGGGGCGTGGGCTGGCCGCCTTGGAACGGTGCCGCACCCGCGTCGGCCGCGAGGGGCTGGTTCGTGCCGCCAGTGAAGCCCGCCGCTCCGACGTTGTCCTGGGGGCGGCCGCCCGTCAGGCGTCCTGGTTCCTGGCCGAATCCTGGTGGGGCCATGCCGTAGCCGCCGCTTGACGAGCCGCTCGGCGAGTTGTGCGACGGTGCGCCCGAAGAACTCGGCAAGCCGTTTCCGCTCGACGCTGCTGGCCCGCCCGATGAGCTTGGCAGTCCGCCTCCCGAGGCAGGCGCGCCGCCGCCCATCGACGGTGCTGCCGGTTGGCTCGGTGCCGGGGCCTGGGACTGCTGCTGAGGTGCCTGGCTGTCCGCAGTCCTCGGCTCGGCCTGTTGCTGGGGGGCCGGGTTGTCGGCCGCGGCTCTGACCTCGGGCTGGTGGGGCGCCGCCGGGCTTTCGGCCTGCTGGACGTGGTCGGAACTCGGCCGTGGGGCGTCCGACTCCTCCGCGGCTTGCCGAGGCTCGACGGGCTGACGTTCCGGGCCCTGACCCGACCCGCTGTCCGAAGCTGACTGGGACGACGCCTCATGCCGCTGGGGCTCCTCGCCGCGCGACTCCGGCTCAGCCCGCGACTCGGGCTCACTTCGCGACTGAGGCTCCGACGAAGATTCGGGCTCTGACGACGAGCGCGGCTCCGGCGAGGACTCGGGCTCCGACGACGAGGGCGGCTCCGGCGAAGATTCGGGCTCCGACGCCGAGCGCGGCTCCGGCGAGGACTCGGGCTCCGACGCCGAGCGCGGCTCCGACGAAGTCTCAGGCTCCGACGACGAGCCCGGCTCCCCACCGCGAGCCTCCCCCGAACCCCCAGCCCCGCCAGGCTCCCGAGGAATGTTCGCCTCGTGAATCGAGTGCATCTGCTCCTTGGCGCCCCCGACAGCCCCACCAACAGCCCCGCTAGACGCCCCGGTCAGCAGCTGCTCCGGCGTCAAAGACCCCAAATCCCCGGTGACAGCCGCCTGCCCGACTGTCTGAGCAACCCCCTCCACAGCCCCGCGAGCCCCGGCCCGGAGAGCCGCGTCCGCGACCTGACCACCGGCCGAATGCGAAAGCCCCTCCGTCGCACCCCGGCCGATCGATCCCGAAGCCGCACCGACGACCCCGCCGACCGCGCCCGAAACCGCCGCGTCCGACGTCTTCGACCAGTCCCAGCTCTGGCGATCGCCCTTCGCCATCTGGAGGCCCTGGATTCCGGCGTCCATCCCCAGGTTGATGGCCTCGTTCTTGAGGACCTCCATGCCGATCTTCTTGAGGCCCTGCTTGAGCAGCTTCTCCAGCAGCTCCTTCGCGACCTGCTTGAACCCCTGCTGCGCGAGCTTCTCGAGCAGCTGCCGGAACAGCATCTGCACGGTCATGCGCGTCGCGACCTGGGCGGGGGCGATGCCTGCCGTCGAGCCGCCGAACGTCACCGCTGCCGCGGCGATCATCGCCGCGATCTGGGCCGCCAGCACGATCAGCGAGATGATGATCATGTACTTCGTGTACTCGACGTCCAATGCCGTCTGGTCGCACGAATCCCCGAGCGCCTTCGTCGCGTCGGCCAGCTGCTTGAAGTACGCCTCGTCGCCGTCGACGAACTTCTTCCACTGCTCGACGAACGCGTCCGCGCCGTCGCCGGTCCAGTTGTCGCGGATGCCGGACGCCGCCTGGTTACCCGCCTCGGACGCCGGGGCGATCGCCGAAGACGCCGTGTGCCAGGCGTCCCTCAGCAGGCGCAGCTTGGTCTCGTCGCCTTCCGGCCAGCTTTCCCCGACGACGATCGGCAGCAGCCACTTGACCGCGTCGGGCATCTCCATACCCACGGGTCACTGCCCCTTGCCGAGCTGCGAGCTCACGTCCTGGTCGGCGCCCGACAGCGCCTTCATCGACTGGGCGACGTTCTGCTGCATGCCCCGCAACCCCTGCACGAGGTTGGTGAAGCCTTCGACGGCGCCCTGCGAGCCGGGCACGTAGTCCTTGGCGAACTCCTTGCCGGAGTCGTCGTCACCCCAGCACGCGCCCTGCGCGTCGAGGGCGCCCTGCAACGTCTTCAGCGCGCTCTCCAGCCCGTCCGCCGCCGTGGTCAGGCCGTTCGACGCGCGCAGGACCGCGTCGGGTTCCGCGGTGAAGCCCGAGCCCCCTCCGGGCATCAGTCGCCCCTCGTCATCCAGGACGACGGGGGCTCTTCGTCCTCGTCACGCGGCGGGCGGACGCGCTTCGGCGCCGGCTTGGGTGCGGGCATCGGCGGCGGGACGGACTCGTTGCGCAGGATCGGGCCGCCCTCTTCGAAGGACGGGGGCCGCGGCGCCGGCTCCTCCTCCTCGGCGAACTCCGGGATCTGCGGCACCAGCCCGGCCAGCGACGGCGCGCCCTCGACGAGGTCCGCGAGGTCGGGCAGGCCTTCGGTGATCGGCGCCATCAGGTCCGCGATCTTCTGCTTGACCTGCAGCGATCCCTGACGCACCAGCGTCTGGACGGTGTTCGCGAGCTGCGCGGGCGTCGTGCGCTCGAACGCGTTCGGCGCGAACTCGAGCTTCGCGAGGGTGCCGCCGGCGTCGATGGTGGCGCGGACCAGCCCGTCGGGGGACTGGACCTGAGCCGTGGTTTCGGCGGCCGCGGCCTGGGCGTCACGCAGCTGGGCGGTCTGCCGCTCGAAGTTCTCCAGAAGGGTGTCCATCTGGTCCTTCATCGCGGCATTGCGTGCTTCGAGCCGTGCACGGTCGTCGCCCGCGGTGGTCACAGGTGCCCCCGGTGTCCCTCGAACCTACTAATGACTTGCCGTCACCCTAATGCCAATGGAGCAGCGCCCGTGACCAGTTCGTGGTTTTCGTTCAACGAGTCGTGCGGCGCCGCGCCAGGACGTACCCGGCGCCGCCGACCAGGTAGCAGACGGTTGCCGCGATCAGCAGGCCCGGCGCGCGGCCGTCGTCCGGCACGACCAGCGCACCGAGTGAGACCGCCGCGACCTGCGTGATGTTGAAGAGCGTGTCGTACAGGGCGAAGACCCTGCCGCGGGCTTCGTCGGCGACGTCGAGCTGGATCGACGAGTCGACGCAGAGCTTGAGCACCTGGCCGGCGCCGGTGATGACGAACGACGCGACCAGCGCCAGCGGCAGCACCATCGGCAGGCCCAGCGCGGCCTGCGCGATCGCCGCGAGCAGCAGCGACCCGAGGACCGCGCGCAGCCGGCCGAACTTCCGGATCAGCCGGGCGGTCAGCAGCCCGGCCAGCAGCAGGCCGGCCCCGGCGAGCGCCGCCATCTGGCCGAGCCCGGGCAGCCCGGCGCGGAAGATGCCGTGGTCGGTGAAGTAGTTCCGCATCAGCAGCACGGTGACCAGCAGCGACACCGCGAAGGACGCCCGGTGCGCGAACAGCGCGAGGAACCCGGCCGTGACGCTCGGCGCGCGCCACGCGTGCTTCGCGCCGTCAGCCAGCCCTCGCGCGACGGCCAGCACGGGGTTCGGCGGCTCGTCGACCACCGTCGGCCCGAGCACTCCCCGCGCGAAGCCGCGGGCGATGAACGCCGAGACGAGGGTGCCGAGCACCGCGAACGCCGTGGTCTCGGCCGAGCCGAGGTCGTTGCTGCCGAAGAGCGCGCGCAGGCCGATCGCGCAGCCGCCGCCGATCACGGCGACCACCGAGCCGAGCGTCGTGGCGAACGCGTTCGCCGTCACCACGCTTTCCGCGCGCACGACGTGCGGCAGGGACGCCGAAAGCCCGGAGCCGATGAAGCGGGAGATGCCTTCCGCCGCCAGGGCCAGCGAAAACAGGCCGAGCCCGCCGAACCCGAGCCCGACGGCGGCGGACGCCAGGACGATCGCCAGGCCGCGCAGGAGGTTCGCGAAGATGAGGACTTTCCGCCGGTCCCAGCGGTCGAGCAGGGCACCGGCGAACGGGCCGACGACCGAGTACGGCAGCAGGAGCGCGGCGAACCCGCCGGCGATGGCCAGCGGGTCGGCGGCGCGCTCGGGGTTGAACAGCACGGCACCGGCGAGTCCGGCGCGGAAGACGCCGTCACCCCAGCTGGCGGCGAAGCGGGTGAAGAGCAGACGTCGGAAGTCCGGGTCCTTGAGCAGCTCCCGGGGGCCTTTTCGCGTCGCCACACCGGCGCTGATCGTCACGAAGACAGAGTAATGGGTGGCCGGCGCACTAAGGTCGCCTCTCGGCGGCTATGCGCAGTGTGGCTCCAGCCGGACGGTATTCCACAAAGGCGGTTCTTCAGTGAGCCCGGGGGACACGGAGTGCGCCGACCAGTGTTTCAAACGAGGCGGGTGGGGCGATTGTTCCCGAGCCGAAGTAATTCGCCGGGTCGGGAGTGGGATCATGGGTCGCGTGCCAGCGGACGCCGAGGTTGAACCGGGAACGCTCCTGGTCGCCGCCCCCACGATGGTCGACCCCAACTTCCGGCGGACCGTGGTGTTCGTCATCGACCACCGCGGCGAGGGCACGCTCGGCGTGGTCCTGAACCGGCCGAGCGAGGTCGCCGTGCACGACGTGCTGCCGAACTGGGGCGGGCACGTCGCCGAGCCGCAGTCGGTGTTCGTGGGCGGGCCGGTCGAGAAGAAGACCGCGCTGTGCCTGGCCGCGCTGCGCACCGGCGAGACGGCGGCGAGCGTGCCGGGCGTGATCGCCGTCCGCGGGCCCGTCGCGCTGGTCGACCTGGACACCGATCCCGAGGTCCTCGTGCCGAAGGTCCGCGGCGTGCGCGTCTTCGCCGGCTACGCGGGCTGGGACTCGGGGCAGCTGGCGGGCGAGATCGAGCGGGACGACTGGGTCATCGTGCCCGCGCTGCCGAGCGACATCCTGGCCTCGCCGAAGGGCGACCTGTGGAGCCAGGTGCTGCGCCGCCAGGGCATCCCGCTGGCGCTGCTGGCCACCCACCCGGGCGACCTGCAGCGGAACTAGGCCTCTTCCTTCTGGAAGACGCCGCAGCCGCCGGCACCGCACGCGCACCCGCTGCACCCGGCGGGCGCCGCGGCCGGCGCGGGCACGGTCAGCGCGGCCCGGTTGCCGAGCACGCCCCCGCCCATGACCAGCACGAGCATCGCGAGCACGCCCGCGAACGCGGCGGCGATCAGGCCCCCGGTCGTCGGCATGGCCAGCCCGGCCAGCCCGGCCAGCACGGAGATCGCGCCCCCGGCCATGGTCGGCAGGGCCGCGACGCGGTTGGCCAGCTTGAACGCCTCTTCGCTGCGCAACGCCGCCTGCGTGCGCACCCCGGTGCCGCCCTCGCGCGTCAAGCGCTCGCGGAACCCGAGGAACCCACCAAAGCCGACGAGCAGACCCAGCACGACCGGAACCAGCGCGATAGCGAACACGGACCAAGGATAAGCGTGACGTCCCGGCAACCTGCCGGATACCCTGACCGACTGTGCTACAGGCCATGTCACCACGCGTACTTCCCACTGTGCTGGCCCTTGGTCTGATCGGGGGAATTCTCGCCGCGACGCCGGCGAGCGCCACCGAGAGTCACCAGCGGCCCGTCCGGTTGCTCGGCGAGCAGATCGTCCCGAACTCCCTGCTCTTCCAGGGCACGGTCGTCGGCGGCCTGTCCAGCATCGACTACGACCCGCGGACCGGCGGCTACGCGCTGATCTGCGACGACCGGTCGGCCATCAACCCCGCCCGCTTCTACACCGCGACCTTCCCGGTGTCCGCGAAGGGCGTCGGCCCGGTCACGTTCACGGGCACGAAGCCGCTGCTGCGCCCGGACGGCACGCCGTACCCGCCGCTCACGCAGAACGACCCCGCGAAGCCGCAGAACGAGCAGACGATCGACCCCGAAGAGCTGCGGGTCGACCCGTGGACCGGCGACTACTACTGGTCGCAGGAGGGCGAGCGCACCGCCACGACGTTGATCGACCCGTCGATCCGGGAGGCGCGCCGCGACGGGAAATACGTCCGCGACCTGCCGATCCCCGCGAACGAGAAGATGACGCCGACGGCCGGGCCGCGGCAGAACCTCGTGCTCGAGGGCATCACCTTCACCGGCTACGGCTCGCTGCTGGCCAGCGAGGTCGAGGGCCCGCTGCTGCAGGACGGCCCGGAGTCGACCCGCACGACCGGCGGCGTCTCGCGGATCACACTGCAGTCGCGGTTCGGCCCGGTCCTGGCGCAGTACGCGTACCCGCAGGAGCCGATTTTCGCGTCACCGGTGCCCGCCGGCGCGTTCGCGACCACCGGCGTCTCGTCGATGCTGGCCGTCGACCAGGCCGACCCGACGAAGTTCCTGATGATGGAGCGCTCGTTCGTGACCGGCGTCGGCAACAAGGTCCGCGTCTACGAGATCGACACGAAGGGCGCCACGAACGTCCTGAACGTGAAATCCCTGGCCGGCGCCAAGAACGTGAAGCCGGTGAAGAAGCGCCTGCTCTTCGACGCCGCCGACCTCGGCCTGTCCACTGTGGACAACCTGGAGGGGATGACCTGGGGCCCGAAGCTGCCGGGCGGCGAGCGCAGCTTGATCATCGTCAGCGACAACAACTTCTCGGCCACGCAGGTCACGCAGTTCGCCGCAGTGGCGGTCCCCTCGGAACGGCTTTGACCAGCAAGTTACGATGAACGTATGAACACGGCTCGGCTGCTCCTTAGCCTGCCGCGCTGACCGGGTCCGGCCCGGCCGGCGCGGCGACCCCTCATGCCCTGGTGGCTGAGGGGTCGAGTTGTTTCTGGAGTAGCTCGCGACGAAGGAAGACGTCATGACTGAGGCGACAGGGACCGACGTCCCGGCGCACCGCTACACGGCCGCGCTGGCGGGTCAGATCGAGCAGCGCTGGCAGGACCACTGGGCCGACCAGGGGACCTTCCACGCGCCGAACCCCGTCGGGCCGCTCGCCGTCGAGGGGCAGCCGGTGCCCAGCGACAAGCTGTTCGTCCAGGACATGTTCCCGTACCCGTCGGGCTCCGGCCTGCACGTCGGGCACCCGCTGGGCTTCATCAGCACCGACGTCTTCGCCCGGTACCACCGGATGATCGGGCGCAACGTGCTGCACACGATGGGCTTCGACGCGTTCGGCCTGCCGGCCGAGCAGTACGCGGTCCAGACCGGGCAGCACCCGCGCAAGACGACCGAGGAGAACATCCGGACCTACCTGCGCCAGATCCGGCGCCTGGGCCTGGGCCATGACGAACGCCGGCGCATCTCCACGATCGACCCCGAGTACTACCGCTGGACGCAGTGGATCTTCCTGCAGATCTTCAACTCCTGGTACGACACCGAGGCGGGCAAGGCACGCCCGATCGCCGAGCTGGAAGCCGCGTTCGCCGACGGCTCGCGCCCGACGCCGGACGGCCGTGACTGGGCGTCGCTGAGCGCGTCCGAGCGGAAGAAGATCATCGACGACCACCGGCTGGTGTACATCTCCGAAGCGCCGGTCAACTGGTGCCCGGGCCTGGGCACGGTGCTGTCGAACGAAGAGGTCACCGCCGACGGCCGCAGCGAGCGCGGCAACTTCCCCGTCTTCCGCCGCAACCTGCGGCAGTGGATGATGCGGATCACCGCGTACGCCGACCGCCTGGTCGACGACCTGGACCTGCTGGACTGGCCGGAGAAGGTCAAGTCCATGCAGCGGAACTGGATCGGCCGCTCGCACGGCGCGCGCGTCACGTTCAAGGCCGGCGAAGACGCGATCGAGGTCTTCACGACCCGGCCGGACACCCTGTTCGGCGCCACCTACATGGTGCTGGCGCCGGAGCACCCGCTGGTCGACAAGCTGACCGCGGCCGAGTGGCCCGCCGACGTCGACCCCCGCTGGACCGGTGGCGCGGCGACGCCCGCCGAGGCCATCAAGGAGTACCGCGTCGCGGCGTCGCGCAAGTCCGAGCTGGACCGGCAGGAGAACAAGGAGAAGACCGGCGTCTTCACCGGCGCTTACGCGACGAACCCGGTCAACGGCAAGCAGATCCCGATCTTCGTCGCCGACTACGTCCTGATGGGCTACGGCACCGGCGCGATCATGGCCGTCCCCGGCCAGGACGTGCGCGACTGGGAGTTCGCCGAGAAGTTCGGGCTGGACATCATCCGGACCGTGCAGCCGTCGGAAGGCTTCGACGGCAAGGCGTACACGGGCGACGGGCCCGCGATCAACTCCGGCTTCCTGGACGGCATGGACGTCGCCGAGGCCAAGAAGACGATCATCGAGAAGCTGGCCGAAGACGGCACCGGCGTCGGCACGGTGCAGTACAAGCTGCGCGACTGGCTGTTCTCGCGCCAGCGCTACTGGGGCGAGCCGTTCCCGGTGGTCTACGACGAGGCCGGTGAAGTCCACGCCGTTCCCGAGTCGATGCTGCCGATCGAGCTGCCCGAGGTCGCCGACTACTCGCCGGTGACGTTCGACCCGGAGGACCGCGACTCGATGCCGTCGTCGCCGCTGGCGCGCGCGACCGACTGGGTCGAGGTCGAGCTGGACCTGGGCGACGGCCCGAAGAAGTACCGCCGCGACATCAACACGATGCCGAACTGGGCGGGTTCGTGCTGGTACCAGCTGCGCTACCTGGACCCGACGAACGCCGAGACGTTCTGCGCGCCCGAAAACGAGGCGTACTGGATGGGCCCGCGGCCCGGCGAGTACGGCGCGGACGACACCGGCGGTGTCGACCTGTACGTCGGCGGCGTCGAGCACGCGGTGCTGCACCTGCTGTACTCGCGGTTCTGGCACAAGGTGCTGTTCGACCTGGGGCACGTGACGTCCAAGGAGCCGTACCGGAAGCTGTTCAACCAGGGCTACATCGAGGCGTACGCGTACACGGACTCGCGCGGCGTCTACGTCCCGGCCGAGCAGGTGGAAGAGCGCGACGGCAAGTACTTCTACAACGGCGAGGAAGTCGCCCAGGAGTACGGCAAGATGGGCAAGAGCCTGAAGAACGTCGTCACGCCGGACGAAATGGCCGAGAACTACGGCGCCGACACGTTCCGGTTCTACGAGATGGCGATGGGCCCGCTGGCCATGTCGCGCCCGTGGGCGACCAAGGACGTCGTGGGCGCGCACCGGTTCCTGCAGCGGCTGTGGCGCCTGGTCGTCGACGAGGCGACGGGCGAGCTGCGAGTGTCCACTGAGGACGCTTCGGAGGCGGACCGCAAGGTTCTGCACCGGACCATCGCGGGCGTCCGCGAGGACTACGCGGAGATGCGGTTCAACACGGCCGGCGCGAAGCTGATCGAGCTGAACAACCACGTCACCAAAGTGTACGGCGCGGCCGCGTCGACGCCGCGTGAGCTGGCCGAGCCGCTGGTGCTGATGCTGGCGCCGCTGGCCCCGCACCTGGCGGAGGAGCTGTGGCACCGGCTGGGCCACGCGGATTCGCTGGTGCAGGGCCCGTTCCCGGTGGTGGACGAGAAGTACCTGGTGGAGGACTCGGTCGAGTACCCGATCCAGGTCAACGGCAAGGTCCGGTCCCGGGTCACGGTGCCGGCTTCGGCGTCGCAGGACGAGGTCCAGGCGGCGGCGCTGGCGGACGAGAAGGTCGCGGCGATGGTCGGCGAAGGCGGGCCGCGCAAGGTGATCGTGGTGCCGGGACGGCTGGTCAACATCGTCCTGTAGCGCCGAGTCCGAAAGCCGCCGGTGCTTCTCCGGGGTTCCCGATTTGATTGAACGGTCAAGGAAAACCGTTCGAGCGAAGGAGAACCGGGGATGACCCTCGACGGCAAGGTGGCGCTGGTGACGGGCGGCAGCCGCGGCATCGGCGCGGCCACGGCACTGCGGCTCGCCGAGGACGGCGCGGACGTCGCGCTGACGTACGTGCACAACGGCGCGCGGGCGGCCGAGGTGGTCGAGCAGATCAAGAACCTCGGCCGTCGCGCGCTGGCCGTCCCGGCGGACTCGGCCGACGCCGCCGCGGTTTCGGCGGCGGTCTCGGCGACGGTGGCGGAGTTCGGCCGGCTCGACGTGCTGGTCAACAACGCGGGCGTCGGCTTCGTCGGCGCGTTCGCCGAGACGGCGCTGGAAGACGTCGACCGCGTGCTGGCGGTGAACGTCCGCGGCGTCTTCGCGACGACCCAGGCGGCGGCCGGGGTCCTGTCGGACGGCGGCCGCGTGATCACGATCGGCAGTTGCGTCACCGACCGGGTCCCGGGCCCGGGCATGGCGCTGTACGCGACGAGCAAGGCGGCGATGGTCGGCCTGACCAAGGCGCTGGCCCGCGAACTGGGCCCGCGCGGCATCACGGTCAACCTGGTCCACCCGGGCCCGACGGACACGGACATGAACCCGGCGGACGGCCCGTACGCGGCGGACCAGCGCGCTCTCACGGCGTTCGACCGCTACGGGGCGCCGTCCGAGGTGGCGGCGGCGGTCGCGTACCTGGCGTCACCGGGCGCCGAGTACGTGACGGCGGCGGTGCTGTCGGTGGACGGCGGCCACGCGGCCTAGCCGGAGTAGAGCCCGATCTCCCGGGCGAGGTCGATGAGCATCGCCTCGAACAGGACGTCCGGTTTGGACATGGGGATCGGGTAGTTGCCGAAGACCTCGAGCGTGACGTGCCCGTAGAGCCGGGCCCAGAACTGGATCATCAGGTACGTCACGCCGAGGTCGATCTTCTCCACCGGCACCTCGGTGTCGGACTCGACGAGCACGTTGACCAGCGATTCCTGGAACGTCCGGAGGTCGTCCCGCAGCTCATCGGGCACCCCGCTGGCGGAGGGCAGCACGATGTCGGTCCGCGCGAGCACCCGCCCGGCGGCGGCGAGGAAGATCCGCCCGAACGGCTCGTCGACCCGGCTCAGCGCACTCCCGGCCGCCGACCCGACGCCGCCGGTCGGCGACGCGAACACGAGCGTGAACTCCTTCGTGTGGGTGAGCGCCCACCGCCGGAAGCCCTTGCAGATCGCGAACAGCTGCAGCATCCCGTCGTCCGGCAGCTCGGCGATGTCCTCGGCGAGCTCGTCGGCCAGGTCGGCACAGACGTCCAGCCGCAGGTTCTCGACCAGGTCGTCACGCGACTCGTAGTACCGGTAGAGCGCGGGCGCGGTGATCCCGAGCTCCCGCGCGATGGCACGCAGCGTGACCGCCTCGGGCCCCTGCTCGACGAGCAGCTTCCGGGCGGTCCGCCGGATGTCCTGTTCGGTAGCCGCACGCGCGCGACCCCTCCGCGTGGGGTGGCTCATCCGAACAGTCTAGGTGCTTACTACGACAAGTCTTGCATTAACGCGATCTCCGCCGTAACGAAAAGGTGCAGCTCAGGCCCGCGCCTTGACGTTGCTCATCACGGCGTCCGCCACCTGGGGCGCGATGTCGAAGCAGTCCTTGCCCTCACTGGCGGCTTTGTCGCCCAGGGTCAACCCCACCGAAAAAGCGAGTTCGTCGGTCACCCCGACGACGACGGCGCAACCGCGTTTGTCGTCGAAGTTCGCGTACGCGACCGCAGGAAAGCCCTGGATCGGGTCCAAGGGCTTCCACCGCGCGGCCTTGGGCTGGATATTCTGGTAAGCCAGGCTGATCCCCTGGTCGGACTTCGTCTGGTAGCTGATCGCGAAGCCGGCGCCGCTCCCCGAAGTGCTGCTCCAGTTGCAGAGAGGACCGAGTGCGGTGTCGCTCGGTTTGCCCGAAGTCGCGTCGCCGAGGAACGTGCTTACCTGATCGGGCGTAAGTGCCGAGTCGCACGGGTTGCCGGTAAGGACCGTTGTCGGCAACGGCGAATCCACCTTGGGTGCACCGTGGTGTGGAAGAGCCGAGGTCGAGGTGTTCAGGCCGGAGGGTGTGGGGCTGGCCGTCCCACGCTTTTCTGTGCACCCTGTGAGCAGCAGACCGCACGTGGCTATTGCCGCGATCGTGGTGGTCGCTCGCCTGTTCATTCGGCTATCCCGCTTTTCTTCGTCGATTCCGCCGCTTGCTGGTCCGCGGCCTCGGTGATGCCCAGAGCGGCTCGCAGGCGATTGATCAGCTCAGTCAGGTAGTTGAACTGGTATATCAGGTGGCCCTGGTAGTAGCGGCCGACCTCGTTGACGCCATTGGGTCCCAAGACCGCGGCGTTGCTGACTGGCTCATCCGCCGGCGAAATGGCCTGGGAGAGAATTTCCGCGTTGTTGCGTTGCTCCTCGATGCTCTGCCGTTGGTCCTCGGCCTTCTTCAGCATTGCCCGCATCTCGTCCGAGCTCATCGCGAACCCCTGACCACCGGCGGGCCGCGAAGCTCCGCTCACCAGATCGGTCGCCCAGAACCCGACCCCGCTGAAGATCGCGTTTCCCGGATTCGTCATCGTGTTCCTCCCCCCAACCCGTTCAGCGTCGCGTACAGGACATCAGTCAGCGCACCCCGGGTCCCCGGCTGAAAAGTCACCGCCGGCTCCCGGCCCGGACGCACGTACGTCAGCACTCGCCCGGTTCCCGCGATGTCCACCGCCGTGATCGGTGCGCTGCGCGATCCGCGGTTGACCGCGTAGCACTGGTGCAGCCCCGTCCGGCGGGCCGACATCAGCCGGCGTGCCCAGGTCAGGGGGTCGGTGCCGTGGTCCGTCGTCGGGTCTTCGAGGTCGTACGACTCCTCCGCCGCGCGGCCGGAGAACCGGGACTCCGGGATCGACGTCGCCGAGATCCGGGCTGGTGGGACCGGGGGCAGCACGTCGACCAGTGACTGCGCCAGCCGGGACGGCTCCGCCACGTCGATCCGGATCGTGTCGCCCTTGCGGATCAGGCGGAGCACGTCCGGGCCGGCCGCCGAGACCAGGACCGTGCCCGTTTCGTCCGCCTCGATGTCGCCCAGCCAGGCCGTGAACTGGTGGGTTCCCTTCGCCAGGACGCGCAGCATGTCGCGGAACTCGCGCGTCAGCGTGCCGCCCGCGGCGAGCCGCAACGACGTGAGGACGTCGAGCACCTTCTCGTCGAGCCGCTTGCGGGTTTCGTCGCCGAGCCAGTGGTTGTCCGCCCCGAGGACCGCCGGTGGTGGGCCGTGCCGCTCCCACTCCCACGCCGTGAGCAGGGCGGTCTTCGGCAGGAAGATCACAGCCCGATCACCGGCGGCACGGTCCGTTCGTCCGATCCGCCGAAGATGCTCTCCGGGTCCGCTTCCACCAGGTACGACGCGCGCTGGTGCTCTTCGTCTTCGGACTTGCCGCCCTTGGCGCCGTGGCCCATGCCGCCCATCCCGGACGAGCCGGGCTTGCCCGCCGCGCCGCCGGTGCGCATTCCGCCGGGACGGCTTTCGCCGAGTGCGCCGGCTCCGGTCGACGCGCCGGCACCGCGGGCGCCCGGGGAGCCGCCGCCCACGCCGGACGACGCTCCCGAGCCCGGCCCGAGGCCGCCACCAGGACCGAAGCCCCCGGGGCCGCCGCCACCGAAGCCGCCGAGGCCGAAGCCGGACCCGCCGCCCGGCCCGAACCCGCCGCTCGTTCCTGGCGGCTGGTAGCCCGGCGGGTACTGCGTCGACGGCGGGACGTACCCCTGCGCCCGGACGCCGTCGTCCACCCCGGTCGGCGGCGTCACCTGGCCCGGCGTCACCTGGCCCGGCGTCACCTGGCTCGGCGGCGGGTGGACCGCCGGCGGTGGCTGCACCTGCGCGCCGATCCGCCGGTCGTCCCCGCCGACTTCCGAGCGTGACCGCTTCCTGGGCGGCTCGACCGGCTGCTTCGGGTCCGCCACCTTGAAGTCGCCGCCGTCGTACGCGCCGAGCTGGCCGTAGTCGATCGTCCGGCTCGCGGTGTTCGAGCTGGACTGCTGCGAGTACGCGTTGTACCGCTCGACGTTCTCGGCGGCCTTCTGGTTGTACTGGTTGATCTTGTCTTCGGTGTCGGTGTCCCACGGCGTCGCGACGTCCCAGGCGCTGCGCGTCGGCGGCTGGTCCGTGACGTCCGGGTGCAGCGAGTTCTTCATCTGGTGGAACTGGTCGATCTGAGCCTGGGACAGCGTCGAGTTGCGGTCGAGCGTCGTCGACGCCGAGGTCGCCGACGCGGTCAGCGGCTGGAGGCGCCGGCGAGCCGCGTCCGAGGCGCCGCCGGTCCACGCGGATTCGAGGCCGGACGTCAGTTCGCGGGTGCCCTGTTCGAGCCGGCGCTGGTACGACGACTGGTCGACACCCGCCTGGTGCACCTTCTGCAGCGACTCGGTGCCCGGCCCCCGCAGCACGGCCTGCACCAGCTGGCCCGGCGACAACCCGGCGGTCCGCGGGTCGTTCGCGCCCGTGCCGGTCTGCGACCCGATGTACGCCCCCGCGACCGCGCCGAGCGGACCGCCCGCGAGCAGGCCGATGCCCGCGCCGTTCAAGACTTTGCCGAGCCCTTCGCCCCCGGACTCGACGGCGTGCGCGATTTCCGACCCGACGTGCCTCGCGGCGTCGAGCATGTCGCCGAACAACCCCACCGAACTGCGCTCCCCTCGCGTTCGATCTCCCCTCCTGCGCTACGCACGATAGCGCAGTGGTTACGGCCGGTGGGGCGAATCGATCATGCCGACGAGAACCGCGGGCGCCGGGGACTGGGCGCCGCCGACGCCGATCACTCGGGGGGCTACGTGATCGGCGCCGGCGACCCGATGCCCTGCCGGCTCGCGCCGGTTCGGGCAACGCCACCACGTCTCGCGTGATGACGCACCTGGAGAGCGGGACCGGTCCGCGAAGTGACGGCCGGGGGACAGGCATCCCCCGATCGAGTGACGGGAATCCGCTGCTCGCATGATTGTCGCACTCAACGCCGGATAAGTTACAAAAACCTTCACTTTCTTCCCGGGCGCCCTTCCCGACCTGGTCGGACGGCTGTCGTGGCGGCTTTCGTGGCACAGTTCGGGGATGAACTCCGACGTACTCGTTGTGGGATCCGCCAATGCCGACCTGGTCGTCGCGGTGGACCGGCGGCCGGCGGGCGGCGAGACGGTGCTGGGCGGCGACACCGTGCTTTCGCCAGGTGGAAAGGGCGCCAACACGGCGGTCGCGGCGGGGCGGCTCGGGGCGGACGTCGCGCTCCTCGGCGCGGTGGGCGACGACCCGTACGGCCGGCTGCTGCTCGACTCCCTGCGCGCCGCGGGCGTCGACACCGGATTGGTGCGGACCAGCGAGCGGCCGACCGGCATCGCCTACATCACCGTGACCCCGGACGGCGAGAACTCCATCCTGGTCTCCCCCGGCGCCAACTCGAGCCTGGTGCCCGGCGACGTCGACGCCGTCTTCGACGGGGTGGAGATCATGGTCGCCTCGCTGGAAATTCCGTTGCCGACCGTCGAGCACGCCGTCGCGCGGGCCGCCGAAAAGGGCGTCAAGGTGCTGCTGAACCTCTCGCCCGCGGCGATGCTCGCGCCGGAAACGCTGGCCAAGCTCGACGTCCTGCTGGTCAACGAGCACGAAGCCGCCTGGCTGACCGGGCCCGGCGCGGACTTCCGGAAGCTCCTGGATCTCGGGCCTCGAGCCGCCGTCGTCACGCTCGGCGCGGCGGGCGCGGTCGTCGTCGAAGCCGGCGGGGCCACCGAGGTGACGTCGCCGAAGGTCGAGGCCGTCGACACCACCGGCGCCGGGGACGCCTTCGCGGGCGCGCTCGCCGCGTCGCTCGCCGACGGCGCCGATCTCGTCTCGGCCGCGAAGCACGCGGTGCGCGTCGCCGCCTTCAGCGTGACGCGGCCCGGCGCGCAGCCGTCCTACCCGACCGCCGCCGACCTGGCGGAATGATCCTCCGCCGGCCCGTGTTGCCCAGCACATGGGCGATTCGTTCGGTTCGGCCTGGTGGCGCGGCTACGTCGCACAGCTGAAGGAGATCGCGGAAGCGCGCCGGCCCGACCGCCTGGCGATCATGCCGCTCGGCGAAACCCTGAAGGCGCTGGGCAAGCAGACCGAGGTCGACGAAGGGATCGCGGACGTCCCGCTGGAGGGCATCGTCGGCACGGTCGCCCGCGCCGGGGACTTCGACCGGGAGTTCCGGCCGCGCAACCGGGCGTTGAAGGAGCGCTGGGAGCGCCTGACGGAGACGTCGGCGGACCTCCCGCCGGTGCGGCTCGTCCGCCTGTCCGACATGTACTTCGTCGACGACGGTCACCACCGCGTCGCCATCGCCCGCGCCCGCGGCGCCCGGACCATCCGCGCGCGGGTGCGCTGGATCAGCACGGTCGCCTGCGCGTTGCGCTGTCTGACGCTCGCGGACCTGCCGTCGAAGACGGCCGAGCGGATGTTCCTCGAGCGCGTCCCGTTGCCCGACGACGTCCGCCTCGGGCTGTGGCTCGACGACCCGGCCGACTGGTTCCGGCTCGCCGATTCGGCCGAGGCCTGGGGTTTCCGCCGTATGCTGGCCGGACGGCCGGTGCGCAGCCGCGGCGAACTGGCCGAAGCCTGGTGGCACGAGGAGGTCGGTCCGGTGCTCGAACAGGTTCGTCGGCGAGGCTTGTGCCCGCCACCACGAGATATCCAGACGTATCTGAGCTATGGTCTAGACCATGTCGTCTGAGTCCCTGTCCGGGGTCGCCGTCAGCCCCGGCCGCGCGAGTGGTCCCGTCGTCCGCGTCGCGGAGCCGCTGGGCGAGCCCGCCGCCACCCCGGCCCCGGCCGATCCCGCCGCCGAAGCCGCACGGATCGCCCCCGCCGCCGAAGCCGTCGCCGCCCGGCTGGAAAAGCAGGCCGAGACCGCGACCGGCGAAGCGGCCACGATCCTCATCACGACGGCCGCGATGGCCGCCGACCCGGCGCTGGCCTCGCAGGCGCAGCAGCTGGTCCAGACCCAGGGGCTGCCCGCCGCGCGGGCCGTCTACCAGTCCGCCGAAGGCTTCGCCGAAGCGCTGGCCGCCGCGGGCGGGTACATGGCGGAGCGCGTCCGGGACGTCCGCGACGTGCGCGACCGCCTGATCGCCGAGCTGCTCGACATCGCGCCGCCGGGGGTGCCCGAGCTCGCGTCGCCGAGCGTGCTGGTCGCGCGCGACCTCGCCCCGGCCGACACCGCCGGCCTCGACCCCGCGAAGGTGCTCGCGCTGGTCACCGAAGAAGGCGGCCCGACGAGCCACACCGCGATCCTGGCGCGGGCCCTCGGCATCCCGGCCGTCGTAGCCGTACGCGGCCTGCTGGCCTTGGACGCGCAAGCGCTTGCGGTCGACGGCGACGCCGGCACGGTCGAGGTCGCGGACCCGTCGGCACCGGTCGTCGCGGCGACGGTCGCCAAGCTGGCCGACTGGAACGGCACGGGCGCGACGTCCGACGGCCACCGCGTCAAGGTCTACGGCAACGTCGGCTCCCCGGCCGACGCGCAGGCCGCGGCGGACGCGGGCGCCGAGGGCGTCGGGCTGTTCCGCACCGAGTTCTGCTACCTCGACGCCGCGGACGAGCCGTCGGTGGCCGAGCAGCGCGCGGCGTACACGGCGGTGCTTTCGCCGTTCCGCGGCAAGCCGGTGATCGTCCGGACCCTGGACGCGGGGGCCGACAAACCGCTGGCCTTCCTCTCCCCGGAGGCCGAGCCGAACCCGGCGCTGGGCGTCCGCGGCCTGCGCGTGGCGTTCGACCGGCCCGAGGTGCTGGACCGCCAGCTGGAAGCCATCGCCGGTGCGGCGGAAGACTCCGGCGCCGAGGTCTCGGTGATGGCCCCGATGGTCGCGACGGTCGAGGAAGCGGCCTGGTTCGCCGACCGCGTCCGCGCGGCGGGCATCGCCCGGGCGGGCGTGATGGTCGAGATCCCGGCGGCGGCGCTGAGCGCCCGCGAGATCCTCGAGGTCGTCGACTTCGTCTCGGTCGGCACGAACGACCTGGCGCAGTACACGTTCGCGGCCGACCGCCAGCTGGGCGCGGTGGCGAAGCTCAACGACCCGTGGCAGCCGGGCCTGCTGCGCCTGCTGAAACTGATCGGCGACGCGGCCAAGGCCACGGGCAAGCCGGCGGGCGTCTGCGGCGAGGCGGCCGCGGACCCGCGGCTGGCGCTGGTCCTGGCTGGCCTGGGCCTGACGAGCCTGTCGATGAACGCCCCGGCGGTCCGCACGGTGGGCGCGAGCCTGGCGACCACGACGCTCGCGGAGTGCGAGGCACTGGCGGAAGCGGCGTTGGCGACGTCGGACCCGGCGGCCGCCCGCGCGGCGGCTCGCCCCTGACACCGGACCGGCCGCGGCCCGGGTGGGTCGCGGCCGTTGCGGCGGCGGCCGACGCGCCCGGGCCGTTCGGCTGGCGGGGTTGCCAAGGGAACGGCTGACCCGCGGCCGCCGGGAACCCGCCTGTCGCGCTCGTGACCCGACCGCCCACAGCCCCGGCCGACCCAAGCGCGAACAGCCGTCCGCAGGGGCGCCCCCCACTTTCAGTCTATCGGTCGTCACCGACAGTGCTGATCTGTGCGAACCTGAATGCGCGGAGTTGTCCCCAATCGACGAGGGGTGTGGACAACCGCCCGCGATGCCGTGGAGGCCGCCTCGACGCCGGGGCGGCCTCCGCGGCGTTCCGCGAAAAAAGTTCCGGCCCGGTTGTCGATCCCGGCCGGGGCCGCTCGACGTGGTGGTGAAGGTCCGGGACACCGAGTCGAGAGGAAGCAGCCATGACCATCACCGCCGAAGCTCCGGGCACCGAGGTGCGGGCCGGGCGTCGGGAGTGGGTCGGACTGGCCGTGCTGGCCCTGCCCACCCTGCTCGTCTCGCTCGACGTCTTCGTCCTCGTCCTGGCGCTGCCGAGGCTCGCCGCGAGCCTGCACGCCGATGGCACCGAACAGCTCTGGATCATGGACACCTACGGCTTCATGGTCGCCGGGTTCATGGTCACCATGGGCACCCTCGGCGACCGGATCGGGCGGCGGAAGCTGCTGCTCATCGGGGCCGCGGCCTTCGGGGTCGCCTCCGTGGGGGCCGCCTTCTCCACCAGTGCCGGCATGCTCATCGCCGCGCGGGCCGTGCTCGGGATCGCCGGGGCGACGCTCGCTCCCTCCACCCTTTCGCTCATCGGCACGCTGTTCAAGAACCCGCAGCAGCGCGCGCAGGCCATCGGGATCTGGGCCGGCTGCTTCACCGTCGGCGCCATCATCGGGCCGATGGTCGGCGGCTTCCTGCTCGAGCACTTCTGGTGGGGCTCGGTCTTCCTGCTCGGCGTGCCCGCGATGGTCCTTCTCCTCGTCATCGGCCCGAAGCTGCTTCCCGAGTACCGCGACGCCGAAGCCGGCCGCCTCGACCTGCCCAGTGTCGGCCTGTCGCTCGCCGCGATCCTGCCCGCCGTCTACGGCGTGAAGGAACTCGCTCGTGACGGTGTCCACCCGGCCCCGGTCGTCGCCCTGGCCGGCGGCCTCGCCGTCGGGTACGTCTTCGTCAAGCGGCAGCGGACGCTCGACGAGCCGCTGGTCGACTTCAGCCTGTTCGCCTCGAGGGCCTTCCGGACGACGCTCGGCGGGATGCTGCTGTTCAGCATGCTCGGCGGCACCACGATGCTGTTCGTCGCGCAGTTCTTCCAGATCGCGCAGCACCTCTCGCCGGTCGGCGCCGCGCTCGGGCTGCTGCCCGGGATGGCCACCTCGACCGTCAGCTTCCTCGCCGCGCCCGCCGTCGCCCGCCGGGTGAAGCCGAGTGCCCTGATCGCCGGCGGGGTCGCGCTCGCCGCGGCCGGGATGGCGATCCTCGCGCTCGTCGATCCCGCCGGCGGGCCGGCGTGGCCCGCGCTCGGGTTCGCCGTGACGTCGCTGGGCGTCGGCCCGATGGTCGCGCTGGGCACCGACCTCGTCGTCGGCTCGGTTCCGCAGCGCAAGGCCGGCGCCGCCGCTTCGCTGGCCCAGACCGTCAACGAGTTCGGCTACGCGCTCGGCCTCGCGACCGTCGGGACGCTGGGCAACGCCGTCGTCCGCGCGCACGGGTTCGCCGACGGGCTGCACGTCGTCGCCGGGCTCGCCGCTGTCGCGTTCGCCGCGCTCGTCTGGTTCGTCGCCCGGAACCTGCGGCCGAAGGTCGCCTGACGGCACGAGCGAAGGCCTCCCCACCCGATGCCAGGGTGGGGAGGCCTTCTTGACGCCGGGGGCAGAGGGGCCCCGGCTAGCCGAACAACCCGCGCCGCGGGTGGCGGATGACCAGCGAACCGCCGTGGACGCGCCCCGTCAGCACGAACCGCGGGTTGCCCGCGTGGCCGTTGCTGCGCGTCTTGTCCTCCAGCGAGCCGAACTTGACGTCGGTGATCGAGTTGACGTCGACCGCCGCGTGCTCCGGGATGATGACCTCGACCGACCCCCACTTGGCGTCGAGCTCGATGTGCACCACCGGCGACTGCACCTGGGCCTCGGTGAAGTCGAGCTTCGTCGAGCCGTACTTGTTCCGCACGACCATCTCGGGCGGCACCACCCACGGCCCGCTGCGGACCAGCGATGAGTACTTGGCGTTGAGCTCGAAGCGCCGCCCAGGCGAGTAGCCGCCGTAGCCGGCCGGAGGCGCGTACGACGGCGCCGCGGCCATCGCGGCCGCCGGGTGGTAGAGCCCGGCGAGGTCGGCCAGCACGGCGTTCAGCTCGCCGCGGGTCCGCGACGCCAGCGCGCGGTCGGTGCGCTCGGTGAACTCGTCGAGGTCGATCATGCCGCGGCCGATGGCCTTCTGCAGCACCCCGACGACGTGCTCGCGCTCGTCGTCGGACACCCGAAGATCGCGCTCGCTCAACGGCTTGGTTTCGGTCACCGGTTCCGCCGCCGTGGTCTCTTCCTCACCCATGTCCCCGATGGTAGAACCGGATTTCACCAGGGAGATCGGGGGAAAACCCTGAACGGACCCGTATTCCGCGGCGCCGCCGCCTGCGCGGTGCTGGTTCTGCTGTCCGGGTGCACCGGCGAAGCCACCCCGCCGCCGCCCGCCCCGAGCAGCACCGCGCCGCCGACCGCCGTGCCGACCCTGCCGAACGGGCTCGCCGGCGTCCCCGCGACCGGCGGCATCGGCGTCACCGCGTTGATCCCCACCACCGGGCCGACCCTCTTCGACGCCGACCGCGGGCCGGCGGCCACCCCGCCGGGGTACCCGAGTGGCGACGTCGGGCTCAGCGTCGTCCGGGTCGGTGCGTCCGCGGTCTTCACCGCCGCGCCGCGCGACCCCAAGGACACCCGGCCCCTGGACGTCTTCGCCTACACCGGCCCGGCGACGCCGCCGCGTTCGCTGGGCCGCGCGTGGTCGGTCGCGCCGGACGCCGAGGGCACCGGGGTGTGGGTCATCCGGCAGGACGCGCCGGACGCGTGCCGGCTGCAGCACGTCTCCCTCGACGGCGGCGAGCTCGGCCACGGCCAGTCCGCCAGCTGCCGCACGCTGGTGCGCGCCGGGACCCGGCACGGCCTGCTGATCACCATCGACTCCGGGGTCGCCGAGTCGACGGACGCGCTGATCGACCCGGAGACCGGCCGCACGGTCCAGCAGGCCCCGCGCATCCTCGGCGTCGCCGGTGACTGGATGCTGCTCGACGGCCTGATCGACCTCACCCTCGTCGACCTGCGGACCACCGTCCGCAAGCAGCTCAGCCGGCCGGCGGTCGGGAGCACGCCCACCGTCGTGCCCTCGCGTGACGGCGCCGTGTGGGCCGCCGACTTCGCCAACCCCGCCTACCGCGGCACGAGCACGCAGACCCACGACCTCTGGCTGCTCCACCCGGACGGGCCGGCCTGGGAGCACGCGGCCGCGATGCCCTTCGTCACCGAACACCTCAAGCGCGGCGGCGGGCTGGACTGGACCGGTGCGGGCGACCTGGTGCTCGCCGACGGCGTCCTCGCCGCCTGGCACCCGGGCGAACCCGCCTGGCGGATGGGCAAGGCCGCGCTCCCGGCGAGCGAGTGGTCGGGGATCGCGGTGCTGCCCTGACTCACTCCTCGTCGAGGCCGTGCTCGATCGCGTAGCGGGCCAGCTCGACGCGGTTGTGCAGCTGCAGCTTCCGCAGCGTCGACTGCACGTGGTTCTCCACCGTGCGGTGCGAGAGCACGAGCCGCTCGGCGATCTGCCGCGCGGTCAGCCCCTTCGCGACCAGGCGCAGGACGTCGGTCTCGCGCTCGGTCAGCCGCGGCGGCTCGGCCCCTTCCGCCGGTGCGTCGGCCATCCGCCGGTACTCCCCGAGCACCAGCCCGGCCAGGCCCGCGGTGAACACCGGGTCGCCGGCCGCGGTCCGGTGCACGGCGTCCACCAGCTCGGCCGCGGACGCCGACTTGACCAGGTAGCCGGACGCGCCGGCCTTCACCGCCTCCAGGACGTCCTTGTGCTCACCGCTCGCGGACAGCACCAGCACCTTCGTCGACGGCAGCGCCGAGGTGATCTCGCGGGTCGCGTCCACCCCCGAGGTGCTGCCCAGGTTCAGGTCCATCAGCACGACGTCCGGCTGGACGGTGCGAGCGATCCGCACGGCCGCGGCGGCGTCCGCGGCGGTCGCGCGGACGTCGAACCCGTTTTCGGTCAGGTCGCGGGCCACGCCGTCGCGCCAGATCGGGTGGTCGTCGACCACCATCACGGAAATCATTTCACACCCCCGGTGCTCGGCACCCTGACCTCCCACTCCGTGCCCCGGCCGGGCCCGGTGTCGAGGGTCGCGCTCCCGCCGAGGTCGCGCACCCTCCCCCGGATGGATTCCACCACGCCGAGGTGCCCCTCCGCCGCCGCCCGCTCGAGGACGCCGTCGGGGATGCCCGGGCCGTCGTCGCGGATGCTCACCACGACCTCGGGGCCGAGGTCTTCCAGCAGCACCCAGGCCTGGGCCTGCGGGCCCGCGTGCTTTTCGACGTTCGAAAGCGCTTCGCGGGTCACGGCGACCAGTTCTTCGGTGACGTGCGAGGGCAGCTCGACGTCGTCCGCCGGCGTCGAGACCTGCACCGAAGGCGTCGCGAGCAGCTGCAACGCGGCACGCAGGCTCGTCGTGCCGCGGTCGTTCGGCGTCAGCGGCTCGGTCGTCACCAGCGACCGCAGGGCGATCTCCTGCTCGCCGGCCAGCTTCGCCAGCTCGGCCGCCTCGCCGCCGACCTCGTTGCCGCGCTTGCGGACCCGGGCCAGCACCTGCAGCACGCTGTCGTGGATCGACCGGGCCAGCCGTTCCCGCTCGGCCGTCGCCGCTTCCTTCCGCAGCGCCTGCTCCAGCCGCGCCGCGGACCGCCGGCCCATCGTCGCGGCCATCCCGACCAGCAGCCCGGCGGCGGCGAGCAGGACGCCGTCGCGGGCGACGTCGAGGTCGAACTTGTCCCGCGCCAGCCCGGTCGCCACGCCGACGACCAGCCCGGCCAGCACCCCGCCACCCGCGCCGAACCGCGCGCCGGCGGCGACCGGCGGCACGGCCGCCCACACCGTGGTGATGAGGGGGACGTTCAGCGCGAACTGCTCGTCGCTCAGCACCCAGGGCGAGGTCAGCAGCAGCGCGGTGGTGAACACGAGGTCGAAGACGACCAGGGCCGGCGGCCGCGTCCGCTCACGCAGGTAGAGGAAGCTGCTGACGACCGACCACAGGGCCATCACGCCGAGGATCGTCCACGCGAGCCACTCCCGGTGGTAGTGCCCGCTCTGGACGATCACGGTGCCGCAGGCGAACCCCCAGGTGAGCACGCGGAACGCGAGCACCCCACGCCACATCGGCGTGATCGGGTCGGGCGTCCGCGCGACGGTCATTCTTCTTCTTCGCCGCGGGTGGGGACCTCCGCCTTCGGGGTTCCCGGCTCGGCGTCGTTCGGCTGGGCGGCCTGGTCCTTGAGGACGTCGACCTCGCTCGGGTCCGGGTCGGTCTCGTGCAGCAGCGACCGGACGCCGGCGTTGAGCACCGCCAGCAGCGGCACGGCCAGCAGCGCGCCGGCGATCCCGCCCGCGACCAGGCCGGCGGTGATGGCCAGGACCACCGCGAGCGGGTGCAGCTTCACCGCGCGGCCCAGCAGCAGCGGCTGCAGGATGTGGCTCTCCAGCTGCATCACGCCGATCACGATGGCCAGCACGATCACCGCGCCGATGAACCCGTTGGTGACCAGCGCGATCAGCACCGCGACACCGCCGGTGATCACCGCGCCGATGATCGGGATGAACGCGCCGATGAACACCAGCGTGGCCAGGGGGATGACCAGCGGCACGCCCATGATCCACAGCCCGACGCCGATGCCGACGGCGTCGACCACGGCCACCGCGGCGGTCGCCCGCACGTAGCTGACCAGCGACGCGAACCCGCGGCGCCCGGCGACGTCGACGCGATTGCGGACCCGGCCGGGCACCGCGCGGACCAGGAACGTCCAGATGCCGTCGCCGCCGCTGAGGAAGAAGATCGTGATGAACAGCGTCAGCAGGAAGCCGGTGAGGATCTCGCCGACCGTGCTCGCCGTGGTCAGTGCGGTCGTGGTGATTGACGCCTGGTTGTTCTGAATGAACCCGATCGCCTGGTTGATGAAGTCCTGGATCTGCTCCTGGCGTAGGTGCGGCGGCCCGTTGAGGAGCCAGTTCTTGATCTGGTCGAGGCTCGCGTTCACCTGCTGCTGCAGCTGCGGCAGCCCGGAGGAGAACTGCGTGATGACGAACGTCAGCAGCCCGCCCAGCACCGCCAGCCCGGCGATCAGCACGATCGCCGTCGCCAGGCCGCGCGGGAACTTCACCGCCACCAGCTTCTGCACCGCCGGCGCGAGCAGCGCCGAAACCAGCAGGGCGATGGACAGCGGGATGACCACGACGGACAGGTAGCCGATCACCCAGACGATCGCGTACAGCGCGGCGATCACGACGATGAACCGCCACGCCAGCGCCGCGCTGATGCGCAGCCCCCGGGGGATCAAGCCGGTGATGTCCTCGTGTTCAGGCAGGAACGGGTCTTCGCGTCGCGCGTGGCTCACCCCGCTCACCGTACTGGCAAGTCCGTCCGATTCGGCCCCTTTTCCGAGGGCGGGTCCGACACGCGTGGCAGCCAGGAACGATCACCCGGTGTCAGAGGCGGTTGCACGCTGTGTTCTTCACACGATGGGGGCATCAAGCCGTGTCAAGGGTGCGCGCCGCGCCGCGGGTTTGGTTAGGTCGCTTCCGCAACGGCTTGTGGCCGGTCGATCACGAACCCCAGCACGAGGAGACGTACCTGTGGCGAACGACGCGACGAACGAGGGGCAGGGCGCCAAGCGCGCCGGCCGGCTCGTGTCGCGTGCGCTGCTCGTGCTCGGCGGGGCCGTGGCCGGCACCGCCGCCGCCTGGCTCGTCTCCGGTGCCACCGCCTCCGCCGACACCGTCGACGTCGCCCCGATCACCGCTGCCGCGACCGGCAGCCTCGGCGACGTCGACCAGGGTGCCTCGGACGCGACCGGCGACGTCGCCGACACGAGCTGCCACCAGGACGCCACGACGTGGAGCGCGCCGTGCGCCCGCGTCCTCGGGCACGAGGTCTCGGACCGCGTCAGCGACTCGGTTTCGGACCTGGCCGAAAACGCGGTCGTGAGCCCGGTGCACCGCACCCTCGGCGCGGTCGAGCACATCGTCCGCAAGCCGCAGGACACCCGCCAGGTCCTCGAGCAGACCTTCACGCCCGAGCCGGCGCACGACGTGCTCCAGCTGCTCGGCCCGGTCGGCGACGGCAACCTGGTTCCGCTCCCGGGGATCGCCCCGGCCGCTCAGGAGCCGGTGACCACCGGCGTCGGCCAGACGGCCGACTCGGTCGCGGTCCAGACCGTCGAACTGCCCGCCTCGGTGCGCGCCGCGCTCGCGATGGCGAAGGCTTCCCAGCACGACGACGGCACGGGTGCCGCGGGCCAGTCCCGCGACGGGCACCGTGACCTGCCGTCCCCGTTGACCCCGGTGCAGCTTCCGTCCGCACCGTCCGTCCCCACCGCCCCGGGTGGCAGCACTGCCCCCGGTGGTCACCTCGACGGCCTCAACTTCGGCGTCCCGTTCTGGACGACCGAAGCCGTCGACTCCGCCGTCGCGGCCATGAGCCGCGCCGGCCTGCGCACCGCGATGCGCACCCCGGGCGAGCAGCCCGGTGTCACTCCTGACTGAACACCTCCCTTCACGGGTAGCTGACGCGCCCAAGTCCGTCTGCATCTGACGGCGTCCGCGTCCGCTCGACACCCGTGACACGGCGGTGCGCTTTGTCGCGCCCGCAAGAAGTTCCTTCCCCCCTCGGTGCGTTCGACGCACCGCCATGAACCCGCAAGGGAACCCGAAATAAAGGAGAAAAACCCCATGCAGACGTGGGCAAAGCGCGGACTCCAGACCGCACTTGTCACCGGTGGGTTGCTGATGCTGGGCACCGGCATCGCCTCGGCCGACGAGAACGTCAACCCCGACGCCCCGGCTTCCCCCCTCGACCTGAACGTGACGGCTCCCATCCAGGAAGCCAACAACGCGGTCGGCACCCCGTTCGGTCAGCTGGACCTGCCCGCCGGGCAGACGGAGCTGAGCACCAAGCCGGTCACCAACGCGGCGAACGAAGCCGCGAAGCAGCTCGACGACGCGAGCCCGATCAGCCAGAGCACCCTCGGCGGTGTCACCAAGGCCGACGGCGCGGGCGCCTTCACGCCGAGCCACAACAACCTCAAGGGCAACAAGGTCACCGGCGACGTCGTCGTCCCGATCCAGATCGTGGACAACGCGGTCGGTGTGCTCGGCGACGCGAACGTCCAGGGCGGCAACCACCAGCAGACCTGGGAGCACAACCAGGACATCGCGACGACCGGCGACGGCTCCAGCCTCGCGGGCAACGCGGTCGCGCTCGACTGGGCCCTCCCCGTCCAGATCGCCGGCAACGGCGGCGGCGTCGCGGGCGGCACCGGCCGGGTGACCGGCGGGTCGGCCAGCCAGAGCACCACCGAGACCGGGAACGTCGACACCGACGGCGACGGCTCGGCCCTCTCCGGCAACATCGTGGCGGGCCAGTTCGCCACCCCGGTCCAGGTGACCGGGAACGCCGCTTCGTACCTGCTCGGCAACGGGCAGAGCCACGGCTACTCCGCCGACACGGTCGCGACCTCCGGCGGTTCGCTGTTCACCTCCGGCAACGACAGCGCCGGCTCGGGCAACGTGGTCGGCGCGCCGATCGCCCTGCCGGTGAAGTTCAACTGCAACTCGGGCGCCGTGTGGGGCTCGCTGTCGCACGCGGGTTCGTGCACCAACTCGGCCGACGCCACGGCCGGGGGCACCCGCGAGGGTCTCCACAACATCCCGACCTACGAGCAGACGAGCGGCAACGGCTCGTTCCTCGGCGGGAACGCGGGCTCCGCCGCGCTGTCCCCGATCGCCAACGTCGCGGGTGTCGCCGGTTCCTGGATCGGCAACGCGACGGCGGGCGCCCCCGAGCCCGGCAGCTCCTCCAGCACTGTCGACTCGGGCGGCTTCGTCAAGACCGAGGGCGACAAGTCGTCCGCGGGCGGCAACGTGATCAACCCGTCGGTGGCGCTGCCGGTCGAGGCCTTCGGCATCGGCGGCACCTACATCGGCCAGGCGATCGCGGCGCACGACAACACCACCAACGCCAACGCCGGCAGCGGCAGCTACACCAAGGGCAACGGCTCGGTCATCGGCGGCAACGTCGTCAACACCGCGACCGCGGGTGCGCCCGAGGTCTTCGGCATCGGCGGCAGCCACATCGGCAACGCGGCCGGCACGGCGACCGAGGACAAGACGGTCACCGCCGGCGGGTACGACGGCACGCAGGGCAACGACTCGTCCGGCTCGGGCAACGTCGTCCAGGTGCCGGTCGGCCTGCCCGCCGAGGTCTTCGGCGTGGGCGGCTCGTTCATCGGCCAGGGCTCCGGCTCGGCCGACGAGACCAAGGTCGTCTCCGGCGGCGGCGGTGGCAACACCCAGGACGACAACGGCTTCCTGAGCTCGAACCTGGGCGCCGTGCCGGCTTCGCTGCCGGTGCAGGTGGCCAACATCGGCGGCGCGTTCGTCGGCCAGGGCCACGGCAAGGGCTCGACCGACACGACGTCCCACGCGGGCGGCGACCTCAAGGCGAACGGCCCCGCGGGCGCCGGCGCCGGCAACATCATCGAGGCCCCGGTCTCGCTCCCGGTGCTGGCCGCCGGCAGCGGTGCCGCCCTCGCGGGCATCGGCACCGGTGAGAACGACAACATCACCGACTCCTCGGCGGGCGGCAACGCGCTCACCGACGGGCACGACGGTGCCATCGCCGGCAACATCGTGAAGGCCCCGGTCGCGGGTGCCGCGCAGCTGTTCAGCGACGGTGTCGCGGGTGCGGCCCTGGGCCACGGCCTGGGCACGAGCGACACGATGTCGCACGCGGGCGGCGACGCCACCACCAACGGTGACCGCGGCAGCGTGGCCGGCAACATCATCGGCGCCGACGCGCTGCCGGTGGCGCAGGTCTTCGGTGACGCCGTCAGCGCGGCGGGTGTGGCGAGCGGCACCGGCATCAACACGACGTCCGTGCAGAACGCGGGCGACGACACCACCTCGGGTGTCGAGGGCGCCATCTCCGGCAACATCCTCGACATCCCGGCCACGGCCGTCGCGCAGCTGTTCGGCGACGCGGTGACCGTGGGCGGCGTCGCGCACGCCGTCGGCGACAACACGCTGACCACGCAGAACGGCGGGGTGCCCACCACCGCCGGTGACGGGTCCAGCCTGTCGGGCTACAACTTCTACCACGCGTTCGCGCTGCCGGTGCAGATCTTCGGGGTGCCGCTGAACGTGCTCGGGGAAGCCACCGCCGAGGCGACCGACATGACGAGCATCGACCAGGCCGACGACGCCATCGCGTTCCCGGTGAACGGTTCGGAGATGGCGGCCGACGAGCTGCCCTCGCTGACCGGGCTCGCCTCCGGCCTGCCGACCGCCGGGCTGCCCACCCAGGGCCTGCCCGCGCTGCCGACCGCGGCTCCGCTCGGTGAGCGTGCCGACCTGCCGGGCGGCGGCAACCCGCTGGCCGGGCTGTCCCAGCTGGCGCACCTGCCGACCCCAGCGGGCCTGCCGGGCGCCCCGGCGCTGCCGAAGCCGACCCTGCCCTCCGCCGCGGCCCTGCCCGCGGTGACCGGGCTGTCGGCGCTGGGCGGTGCCCTGCCCGGGCACACCGAGCGGGCGGACCTGCCGACCGCCGGCCTGCCCCTGCAGGTGCCGGCGCTCCCCGCGCTGGGTGGCACCGAGCGTGCCGACCTGCCGACCGGTGGCCTGCCCGTCGCGCTGCCGGCGCTGCCGGCCCTGGGTGGCGTCCCGGCTCTGCCGGTCGCGCTGCCGGTGACCCCGGCGCTGCCGGCCACCCCGGCCCTGCCGGTCGCCCTCCCGGCGACCCCGGCGCTGCCGGCCGCCCCGGCCTCGCTGCCGGTGCACGCCAAGCTGCCGGTGCTGGACGGCGCCGCCCCGACCGCGCAGGTCCCGGCGATGTCGGGCCTGGACTCGACCGGCTTCCTGGCGAAGCTGCTGGGTCTGGTCAAGCGCAAGTAGTTCGGTGACGCCGGGCGGGTTCAGCCAGAGCCCGCCCGGCCCCTGACCCTGACCGACGCTCCACGCGCCGCGAGGACTCCTCGCACGGAGCGTTCTCGGATCTCCTTCCCTGGAGAGGGACGAGCCCCAAGAGCCGCAACCCGGCTCTTGGGGCTCGTTCGCTTTTCAGGAGAACTGCAGGGACCGCTTCGCCAGGCCGTGCCAGAACCCGTCGATCACCGTGCGGCCGGAGCCCTCTTCGGTGCTCGCGCCGAGGGAGACGAACAGCGGCGCGAAGTGCTCGATCCGCGGGTGCGCGAGCATCGCCGCGGGCGCCTTGTGCTGGAAGTCCAGCAGCGCGTCGACGTCTCCGTGGCGCACCACCTCGTCACCCCAGTGGTCGAACTCGGCCGACCACGCGGGCGGCGTCCCGTCGGTGGCGCGGGCCATGCCGCTCAGGTTGTGGGTGAAGAAGCCGCTGCCGATGATCAGCACGCCTTCGTCGCGCAACGGCGCGAGCTTGCGGCCGAGGTCGAACAGCTCCTGCGGGTCGAGCGACGGCATCGAGACCTGCAGCACCGGGATGTCGGCGTCCGGGTACATCTCGACGAGCGGCACGTAGGCGCCGTGGTCGAGACCGCGCTCCGGCGCGTCGTGCACCGGCGTCGCGGTCGAGCGGAGCAGCTTTCGCACCTTCTCCGCCAGTTCCGGCGCGCCCGGTGCCGCGTACCGCACCTGGTAGTAGCGCTCGGGGAAGCCCCAGAAGTCGTACACCAGCGGCACGGTCGTCGTGGCCGCGATGGTCAGCGGAGCCTCCTCCCAGTGCGCCGACACGACGAGGATCGCGCGGGGTTTCGGCAGGTCGGCCGACCAGGCGGCGAGCTGGCGGGTCCAGGTGGCGTCGTCGGCGAGCGGCGGCGCTCCGTGGCTGAGGTAGAGGACCGGGGTGCGGGTCATCGACGGCTCCAGTTATTGAAAGTTCAACTACTACGATACCTGACGCCGTGGTCCCCCGGGATATTCCCTGAGGGGCGTGCGGGCGCCGCGGACGATCGTGTTGAGTACCTGCCAGTGCCGGCGGGTCAGTGACTCGGCGTCGAGGGCCTGGGCCAGGGAAGATTCGAGAAGTTCGGAGGTGGGGCAACCATGACGGACGCGGTGGCCGACGTCGAACGCGCGATGATCGCCATCCGCCGCAGCCAGCAGCGGCGGGCGCTCAGCAAGATCGGCAAGGCCCGCGGCCAGGGCGCGCACGACCCGGTGCACGAGCTGCTCGACGTCGTCGAAGAGCTCACCGAACGCGGCGAACCCAGCACCGTGACGGCCCTGAGCGCGGCGATGGGCGTCGACCAGCCGCGCGCCAGCCGGCTGGTGGCGCGCGCTGTCGAGCAAGGGTTGCTTCGCCGCGAAGCCGACCAGCGCGACGGACGGCGTGCGGTGCTCGTCACGACCGAGGCCGGCCAGGCGCACCTCGACGACCTGCACGCCTTCCGCCGCTCGGTGTTCGCGGAGGTGATGGCGGACTGGCCGGACGAAGATCGCGAGACCTTCGGCCGGCTCCTCACGGCGTTCGTCCGCGGGTACAGCGCCTTGGGTCAGTCGTGGGAGAGGTCCACGAACCGGCTGTAGTGCAGCTGGTGGGCGACGGTGATCGTCGCCGTCGGCCCGGCACGGTGCTTCGCGATGATCAGGTCCGCCTCGCCCGCGCGCGGGTCGTCCCGCTCCCAGGCGTCCGGGCGGTTGACCAGGATGACGAGGTCGGCGTCCTGCTCCAGCGAGCCGGACTCACGCAGGTCGGACAGCATCGGGCGCTTGTCCGTCCGCTGCTCGGGACCACGGTTCAGCTGGCTGATCGCGATCACCGGGACCTCGATCTCCTTCGCCAGCAGCTTCATCTGCCGCGAGAACTCCGAGACTTCCTGCTGCCGCGACTCGACGCGCTTGCCGGACGTCATCAGCTGGAGGTAGTCGAGGACGACGAGCTTGAGGTCGTTGCGCTGCTTCAGCCGCCGGGCCTTCGCCCGGATCTCCATCATCGTCATGTTCGGCGAGTCGTCGACGAACAGCGGCGCCTCGGACACCTCGCTCATCCGGCGGGCCAGGCGCGTCCAGTCGTCGTCGGACATCTTGCCGCCGCGCATGTCGGCGAGGCGGATCTTCGCCTCGGCCGAGAGCATGCGCATGACGATCTCGGTCCGGCTCATTTCCAGGGAGAAGATGACGCTGGTCATGCCGTGCCGGATCGACGCCGAGCGCGCGAAGTCCAGGCCCAGTGTCGACTTGCCGACACCGGGGCGGGCCGCGACGATGATCATCTGGCCGGGGTGCAGGCCGTTGGTCAGCTCGTCGAAGTCGGTGAAGCCGGTCGGGATGCCCTGGGACTGGCCGCCGCGCGACGCGATCGCGTCGATCTCGTCCATCGTCGGCTGCAGCAGCTCTTCCAGCGCGACGTAGTCCTCGCTGGTCCGGCGTTCGGTGACGTCGTAGATCGCCGCCTGCGCGCGGTCGACCACCTCGTCGATGTTCGCGCCGTCGGCCGCGGCCGCGCCGTAGCCGTACTGCACGATCCGGGTGCCCGCCTCGACCAGCCGGCGCAGCACCGCCTTCTCCGCGACGATCTCCGCGTAGTAGCCCGCGTTCGCCGCCGTCGGCACCGTCGCGATCAGCGTGTGCAGGTAGGGCGCGCCGCCGACGCGGCCCAGCTCCCCGCGCCGCTCCAGCTCCGCCGACACCGTGATCGGGTCGGCCGGCTCGCCGCGGCCGTAGAGGTCCAGGACGCAGTCGTAGATCGCCTGGTGCGCGGGCCGGTAGAAGTCGTCGGGGCCGAGGGCTTCGATGACGTCGGCGACCGCGTCCTTGGACAGCAGCATGCCGCCGAGCACGGACTGCTCGGCCGCGATGTCCTGCGGCGGCTGGCGGTCGAACCCGCCCCCGCCCGGACCGGGGTCGCTCGGACCCGGGTCGGACTCCGCGTACATCGGACTGCGATCGTCGGTCAGCGCCACCGCCCCGGACACCTCCTCATCATGTCGAACACCCGTTCGAGTATGCCGGATCTTCGCTCTCGAAGCACGCGGCTCGATCCGCGTCCACCCGTCTCCGGACCCGTCCCCCGATGATCGGCGACAACGGCGTCCGGCTGTCGCAGACACGCGGAGCGCCACCGTGAGTACAGGCCCGAGCGGGCACGCTAGATCCCCCGGAAGGCCGAAGGCAATTCCGGGTGGGGACCCAGCTGTGGACAACCTGGGGATGAATGGGGGTAACCAGTCACAGGTGCCGTTACAGCTGTGGACAAGTTGGGGACAAGCGTGATCGGCTTCGCTGAATCCGCAGGTCGAAGGCTGTGAACAAGGTGTGGAGAACTTCCCTGAAACTCGTGCGGCGTGTCGCGCGAAGTCCGTTGTTCGGCGTGTCGTGGACCAGTCCGGGCCCATTCGCCCACACGGCTTGTGGATGAAAACTACGGACGGTAGAGCCGTAACCCGGTGGGCTGAACGGCCGACCGGTCAGGCCGCGGTGAGCCGGCCCTGTGCGCTGCGTAACCGGTCAGCGAGAACGCGCTGGTCGGCCGGGGTGAAGGCGATCCGGCTCTCGCCACGCCCCGGAACCTCCTCCGTCAGCCATCGGCCTTCCGAGGTATCGATGTAGTTCACCGGACGTTCGATCCGGTGCCGGGCACCCGTGCGGCTGCGAGCCGCGACGTAGAGGCTGCCACTCCCCATTCGGCGCAGTGCGAGGATCCGTTTGAGCTCTTCGACCTCGTGCGAGCCGTCGGCCGGGCGGTCGTTGCGGAGCACCGCGTACCCGGCGCCGTCGTCGCCGCGGGCCGTCCCTTCGATCTGGCTCTTCGGCACCGCGATCGGCGTCCCGCGCCCGGGCGCCAGCTTCGGGATCTGGCCGAGGAAGTCGTCGAGCAGCTCGCCGGGGCGGGTGGACTCGAGCACGACGACGTCCAGCTCTTCGTGCTTGGCCAGGACGAAGGCCTCACCACCGGCGCTGCCGCCGAGCAGCCGGTAGCTGACCGGCCGGCCCTGGAACCCGCCGTCGATCCAGCCGTAGTACTCCAGTTGCGGCCGCGCGACCGCTTCGATCGTCGCGACGAACCCGGGGTGCATGCCGCGCGGGCCGAACAGCCCGGCCTTGGCGAGCTCGGCGTTGACCCGCTCGTCTTCGGCGCGCTGGGCCTCTTCGCTGTACCAGGTCGGCGTCTCGGACAGCACCGTGTGCGGTTCTCCGCCGCGGCGCCGGATCAGGTTGATCAGGGTGCCGGTCGTGATCGAGACCTGCCTGTCCAGCACCGCTCTTCCTCCTGGGAATCAGAAACCCGGTGAACGCGAAGGCCGGGCGCGCCCATCTTGGCACGCGCCCGGCTGTCCGGTGCGCGTTACTCGCCGATGACCGGCGGCGCGGTGAGCTCGTCGGTGCCGAAGATGTCGTTCGGGTCGTCGCCGAGCAGGTACTTCGACGTGCGTTCTTCGTCGCCGCCGCCCTGGCCCTTGGCGCCGTGACCCATGCCGCCCATGCCCCCCATCCCGGTGGAGCCGGCGCGCCCGGCCGCCACGCCGCCCGCGCCCGCCGGGACGACGCCCATGCCGCCCCGGCCCGCGCCGGCCGCACCCGCGCCACCCGGCAGGGCCGCGCCGGTCGAGCCGCCGGGCCCGAAGCCCGCGCCGCCCGGGCCGAAGCCCGCCGTCGGATCGCCGATCCCGCCGGCCCCGCCGGAACCGCCCGGCCCGAAGCCGCCGCCCCCGCCGGAGAAGTTCGGCGTGCCCCCGGGGCCGAAGCCCGGGACGTTCGACGGCGCGAAGCCCGACGAGTGGGTGCCGTCGTCGAAGTTCGGCGGGGTGTAGCTGCCGCCGCCCGGTAGCTTCGACGGGTCGTAGCTGCCGCTCGGGACCTTCGACGGATCGAAGTTCGGGGGCGTGTAGGTGCCGCCGCCGGGCACCTTCGACGGGTCGAAGCCGCCGCCCGGGATGTTCGGCGGCTGCCCGTTGAACGACGGGACGCCGCCCGGGCCCGGCATGTTCACACCGCCGGGACCGCCACCGGGACCGCCGCCGTTCTCGCCACCGCCGCCGTTTCCGTCGCCCGGCTTCTTCTTGCCGTCCTTGCCGTTGTCGACGCTGACGTTTTCCTGCTGCCCCTTGAGCGCGGAGTACGTCGGCATGTTCTGGCCGTTGTCGTTGCTCGCCTTGAAGTAGGTGTTGAAGGCGTCGACGTTGGCCTGGCCCTTGGCGTTGTAGTCGCGGATCGCCCGGTCGGTGTCGGTCGTCCACGGCGTGATCGCGTTGAGCAGGTTGTTCTTCGGCGGGTCCTTCGGGACCTCCTGGACCTTCGCGTGCACCGTGGTGAACGCGGTGTTCTGCTCGCCGAGGTACTTGTCGGAGTCGGTCAGCTTGGTGCCCGAGTCCTCCATCCACACCCGCAGCGGGTGCGCGCCCGCGTTCTGCGCCGCTTCGGAGCCCCCGCCCGTCCAGGCCGCGTCCATCTCCTTGGCGAGGGTGTCGATCGTGGTGAGCCGGTCCGCGTAGGCGCCCTTCAGCCGGCTGGCCGCCGCCTGCCCGTCTTGGATCGAGCCGGTGCCGGGGCCGTGGGTGATCTTGTCCCAGATGTCGTAGCAGTCGATCTTGCGGTCGCCCTGCTGCGAGTTGTGGTCGTCGGAGTGCGTGGTCGCCATGTTGTACGCGGCGAACCCGCCGAGCAGCACCAGTTCCAGCATCTCAGCCCTCCTTCAAGGTCTGGATCATCGCCTCGGCCGCCTTCTCCGCGTACGGGCACGGCGCGGTCGCCCCCGGACCGTTGCCGATCTGGGTGAAGACCTGCACCGCCTGGGTGTCCGTCACGCCCACCAGCAGCTTGCACTGGCCCTGGCTGCGGAAGTCCTTCGTCGCGGCGTACACCGCGGGGTAGCCGGAGACGTCGGCCGGTTCCCAGTACTCGTACTGGTCCTTGCCGCCCTTGGCGTAGAGGTCGTAGATGCCCGCGAGCCCGTCGGTGTTCGGGTCGGCCGCGATGTCGATCCGGCTGCTGCGCGTTTCGTCACCGGTGTAGATCCACGCGCAGGACGTGCCCGCGGACGTGGACCGCGGCGTGCCGTCCTCCAGGCCGAGCGTCGAACGCTGCGAGGACGAGAGGACCGAACACGGGTCGGACTTCAGCTTGGCCGGGTCGAGCGGGCTCGAAACCTTGGGTGCGCCGCCACCGTCCGAGCTGCTGCTGCTCGTGGAGTCCGGCGCGCTCGACGCGGCCGGGTTGGCGGTGCCGCCGGTGGTGGAACTGCAGCCGGCGAGGGCGAGCGCGGCGAAGACCAGCGCGGGCGCGGCGAAACGGCGGTTCACCGCTGCTGCCCCGCCTTCGAGATGTCGCCGGTGTGGGCCGCGTCCGCGGCGGTGATCTTCTTCTTCGCGTCGAGCAGCGCCTGGATGTAGTTCTTCACGTAGTCCTGCATCTTCTTGTTCTGCTCGAGGAACGCCTTGCCGGACGGGTTGGCGAGCTTCTCCCAGTCGCCGCTCGCGAACTCCTTGCCGGGCGCCTTGACGTCGGCCATCAGGTTGGCGTCGGCGGCGTCGTTCTGCAGGTCGGTCTGCAGGTCCTGCCACTTCTTGATGACGCCGTCGATCTTGTCGGCGTCGAACGTGAAGCCCCCTCCGCCGGACGGCGCGGACATGTTGACCTCGTTACCCATCCGAGTGCGCTCCCTTCGCGTCCCGCTCCATTGTCCTACGACGGCGCCGTCGTGTCCGGGGTTCCCCTGAACGCGTGAAAGCGGGCCGTCCACCAGGGACGGCCCGCTTTCTCACGACGTACTGCCTTACTGCGCGGCCTTGACCTCGAGCCGCACGTCGACCTTGACGTCCGGGTGCAGCCGGGCGCCGACCGAGTGCTTGCCGACGGTCTTGATGTGCTCGCGCAGCTCGATCACGCGCTTGTCGAGCAGCGGGCCACCGGCCGCCTTGATCGCGTCGACGATCTCGGCCGCGGTGATCGAACCGAAGAGCTTCTTCGAGCCCTCGGCCGCCTTGCCCGCCAGCTGGATGGCGCCGAGGCCCTCCAGCGTCGCCTTGATCTCCTTGGCGTGGTCGAGGTCGCGGATGCGACGGCTCTCCTGCGCGCGCTGGATCGTGCGGACGTTCTTCTCCGCGCCCTTGGAGGCCACGATCGCGTAGCCCCGCGGGAGCAGGTAGTTGCGCGCGTACCCGTCCTTGACCTCGACGATGTCGCCGGGGCCGCCCAGGTTGGCCACGTCCGTGGTGAGGATGATCTTCGCCATGTCAGTGCCCTCCCTTAGCGCGCGGTCGAGGTGTAGGGCAGCAGCGCCATCTCGCGGGAGTTCTTGACCGCGATGGCGATGTCACGCTGGTGCTGGCTGCAGTTGCCGGTGACGCGACGGGCACGGATCTTGCCGCGGTCGGAGATGTACTTCCGCAGCAGGTTGGTGTCCTTGTAGTCGATCAGTTCCGGACGGCCCTTCTTCTCGGCCTTGCAGAACACGCAGACCTTCTTCTTGGGCTTCCGAATGGGTGGCTTGGCCACTGTCTACTCCTGGTAACTCGGTGAGGCTTATTCAGCCGTCGCCCGGCGCAAGGGTTACGGCTCGTCGAAAGCTGCGGCCCGTAGCGCCGAGCTGACCAGAATAAGCCTCAAAATCTTTGTGGATGTGTACGAGATCAGAACGGGGGCTCGTCCGAGAAGCCGCCGCCACCGCCGCCGGCCGGCGGGGCCGAGCCCCACGGGTCGTCGGCCGGTGCGCCGCCGCCACCGCGGTTGCCGCCACCGCCGCCGCCGAAGTCACCACCGCCGCCGCCACCGCGGCTGACCTTGTTGACCTTGGCCGTGGCGTAGCGCAGCGAGGGCCCGATTTCGTCGACCTCGAGCTCGACGACGGTGCGCTTCTCGCCTTCCTTCGTCTCGAACGACCGCTGCTTCAAGCGGCCCTGCACGACGACGCGGGCGCCGCGGGTCAGGGACTCGGCGACGTTCTCCGCCGCCTGCCGCCAGATGTTGCAGCGCAGGAACAGCGCCTCGCCGTCCTTCCACTCGCCGGACTGCCGGTCGAGGGTGCGCGGGGTGGACGCGACGGTGAAGTTCGCGACCGCCGCACCGGACGGGGTGAAGCGCAGCTCCGGGTCGGACGTCAGGTTGCCGACCACGGTGATGACGGTGTCTCCGGCCATCGGGGTTCCCCTCGGGCTCAGGCCTTGGCGGCGGGCTTGGCCGCGGCGCGCTTGACCTCGCGACGCATGACCTTGGTGCGGAGCACGGTCTCCTGCAGCGACAGCTGGCGGTCCAGCTCCTTCACCGCGTCCGAAGACGAGTTCAGGTCGAGCAGGGCGTAGATGCCCTCGGCGTGCTTCTTGATCTCGTACGAAAGGCGGCGGCGGCCCCAGACGTCGACCTTCTCCACGGAACCGCCCGAAGTGCGGATCACGTTGAGGAAGTTGTCCAGCGTGGGGGCGACCGTGCGCTCGTCGAGCGTGGGGTCCAGGATGACCATTACCTCGTAATGGCGTGACACAACCACTCACCTCCTATGGGCTCGCGGCCACGGACTGTCCGTGGCAGGAGGGTTTGTCCAGGTAAGGCTACCTGGGGGTACCGGCGGGCCCCGCGGGCGGGGTCAGCTCGCGCGGCGCAGGACCCAGGTGCGGACGAGGCCCGCGGTGACGCCGGCGAGCACGATCACCGCGAGCAGCATCGGCAGCTGCACATCGCTCGACGCCCCGTTCGAGGCGAGCGACTGGGCGTTGCCCGCATCCCGGACGTCGGCACCCTGCCCGGCCTGGTCACCCGGCCCGGCCTGCGGCGCCGAGGCGTCCCCGGGGAGCGTGCCGTTCGCGGGGTACCGGGCCCCCGGCGCGACGGCCGTGCCGGCGGTCGCGGTCGGGATGCCGCTGTAGTCGCGCATCGGCGCGCTGCCGCCCGTGCCACCGGCGGTGCCGGGGTTCAGGTTGGCGAGGTTGCCGGAGCTGCCGCCGGGGACGGTGCCCGTGCCGCCCTGCTGGCCGCCGGTGCTGCCGGTGCCCTGCTGGCCGGGGGCGACGTAGTTGGTGGCGATCGTGGTCAGGCCGCAGCTCTTCGCGACGTTCGCCGAGATCGCGTTGAGGACCTCGGTCTTGGTGCTGTCCAGCAAGCCGAGCCCGTTCGCGCCCTTGAGCGCGGTGGCGACCGTGCTGCCGATCGCCGAGCCGGCGATCGTGCCGCCCGCCGAGTTCGGCACCTGGCCGACGGCCAGCGCGCCCTTGCCCGCGATCGTGTCGGCGAGGGAATCCGGCCACACCGACAGGGCGGTCCAAAGGTGGCTGTTCACGTAGTCCCGCGCGCCCGTGCGGACCAGTTCCTTCACCGAGGAGCCCTGGACCGCGACGGTGTCGCCCATGCTGCCGTTCACCGAGCCGGAGCAGGTGCCCGCGAGCGTCGTCGCGGCGGAAGCGGTGCCGGCGGAGAGGAAGGCGCTCCCGGTGACGAAGGCGGCCAGGGCGGTAACGGTCAAGAGCTTCCGCACGAGCACAGTCCTCCGTGGGGTTATCGGGGCGTCGTTCCGTTCACCAGGATGAACGACGGGGATACGTGAAAGATACTCGGCAGTCGGGTCAATTCGCAGCGGCCATTCGGCGGAGCACCCAGGTGCGGACGAGGCCCGCGCTGACTCCGGAGAGTGCCAGAACCGCGATCAGCAGCGGCAGGTTCGACCCGTCCGTGATGCCGTTGGACGCGGAGGGTAGCGCTTCGGCGCGCCCGGCCGTCTGGATTCCGGCGTTGCCGGACGCCGTGCTGTCGGGGCCGTTGAGGCCGTACTGCGGGGCGTAACCCGGGATCTGGCTGCCGTAGCGGATCGCCGGGGACGGCGTGAACAGGCCGGCCGTCGCGAACGGGATGCCGCTGTAGTCGCGCATCGGCGAATAGCCCGTGCCGATGCTGAACGGGAAGCCGCCGAACGCCGGGCTGCTGTTCGAGAAGCCGGGCAGCAGCGGGCTGTTCGAGTCGGGGATGCCGCCGCCACCCTGCGGGGCGCCGCCCTGCGGCGAGCCACCGGTCCCCTGCGACGGCGGTTGCTGCGGGTTGCCACCCGGGCCGGGCGACTGCTGCTTGCCACCGCCGGTCACCGCGCTCAGGCCCTGCTGGGCGCCGCTGGTCAGGCCCTGGACGCCCTGGTTGATCGCGCTCGCCGCGGGCGCGCCGACCACCGGGACCGGCGAGACCGCGGTGTTCACCACCGTCACGGTGACCTTGCAGAGCGTGCCGAGCACGGAGTTGATCGTCCCGGTCAGCACCGTGGTGGCCTGGGTGACGACGCCGAGGTTGAGCGGGATGCCGAGCAGCGGGGTGGTGCCCTGGACCGTGTCGCCGGGCGCGGCGGTCACCGAGCCGCCGCACGGGGCGGTCTTGGTCTCGCCGGCCGAGGCCGTCCCGGGCGCGCCGAGCACGGCCGAACCGGCGAGGACGAACGCCGTCGCACCGACCGCCGTAGCCCTCCGTGTCCGATCCCGCATACCCGCTGCCCCTTTGTCTCGATGCCTCTCCCCAGGACAACGACGTTAAGGCAGCGCGGTGACGCCCGCCCGTTCAGAAATGTCCGGCATTCGAGTGGAAGCGGGGGTCACCGTCGGTGAAATCAGGCCGGCTTGCGGCGGATCCACGCCCGGACGAGGGCCGCGGCGACGATCGCCAGCGCCAGGACCGCGAGCAGCATCGGGAGCTTCGCCGGCGGCGTGACGCCGGGGAGCGCCTCCGCCGTGCCGGACTTCTGCTCGTCGACCGTCGGGACCTGCTCGCCGGGGATGATCTGCGCGACCACCGGTGCCTGGACCAGGCTGGCCGGCAGCAGGGCGGCGTTGGTGAAGATGCCGGAGATCGCGTCGCCCGGCAGGCCAGCGCCGCCGGGACCGGAGGTCACCGGGCCGGTGCTGTCACCGGGCGGGTTCTGGCCCGGGGGCGCCGGCGGCGTCGGCGGGTTCGGCTGGGGCGGGTTCGGGCCCGGCGGGAGGGGCAGCGGGGGCAGTTCGCCGGCCGCGCCCTGCGTCACGTTGCCGACCGTGTTCACGACGCCCTGGGCGGCCGGGCAGACGGCCTTGGCCGCGGCGTCGCCGACCACCGGCACTTCGCCGACGCCGAGCGCCCGCACGGTGTCCCCCACCGGGAGCGTGAGCAGCGGCGCCGAGCCGTTGGTGTTCTTCGCGCTCGAGTCGAGCCCGACGGTCAGCCGGTTCGGGGCGTTGAGCGGGGCGCCGGCGTCGAGGAGCAGCCCGGTTTTCGCGTCGCGCGCCTGGCCGTTCTGCAGGGTGGCGGAGCAGTCGCCGCCGAGGGTCGGGCTGGGGTCGGCGCTCGCGACGCCCGGCAGCGCCAAGGCGGCCGAAGCGGCGAAAGTGAACCCCAGTGCGGTGATCCGTGCGAGCTGCTTCCCCATCGATGCCCTCCGGCAGTCGGACCAATCTGGATCACGGAACGCGCTCACGGTACTCCACGAGCGTCACCAACCAGGCCCCGCACGGGGAAAGAGAACCCGGAGCGCGGCCCGGAGTAGCGTGCTCGGCATGCTGATTGGCGCCCACGTCCGTGACGACGACCCGTTGACCGCGGTCGCCGCGCGCAAAGCCGACGTCGTCCAGTTCTTCCTTTCGGACCCGCAGGGCTGGAAGGCCCCGAAGCCACACCCCCACGGCGAAGCCATCTTGGCCGACCCGGTCGAGGTGTTCATCCACTCTCCCTACCTCATCAACGTGGCTTCGCTGAACAACCGGATCCGGATCCCATCCCGTAAGAACGTCACCCAGCACGCGGACGGCGCGGCGGCGGTCGGTGCCAAGGGCCTGATCGTGCACGGCGGGCACGTCGGCGACAACGACGACGTCGAGGCCGGCCTCGACAACTGGCGCAAGCTCTTCGAGCGCGAACAGGAGAAGGGCGGCTTCAAGGTCCCGATCCTGATCGAGAACACCGCGGGCGGCGAGAACGCGATCACCCGCGACCTCGAGGTGATCGCCCGGCTGTGGGACAAGGTCGGCGAGTTCGGCGCCGGGTTCTGCCTGGACACCTGCCACGCGTTCGCCGCGGGCTGGGACCTCTCGACGGCCGTCGAGCAGGTCCGGGCCATCACGGGCCGGATCGACCTGGTGCACCTCAACAACTCCCGTGACGAGTTCGGCTCGACCCGCGACCGGCACGCGAACGTCGTCGAGGGCGAAGGCACCATCGACCCGGACGTGCTCGTCGAGGTCGCCCGGGCCGCCGGCGCGCCGGTCGTCGTCGAGACGCCGCCCGACGGCCAGGCCACGGACATCGCGTACCTGCGGGAGAAGCTGAACTAGGCCGCCGCGACCTTCCGGCGGTGGCGGACGGCGTTCGGGACGATCACGTCCCGGGCGCCGTCGAGGAACCCGCCCGCCGGGTCGTCGTCGCCGGCGAGCCGGACGAGGTCGGTGCCCGGGCGGTAGATCTCGCGCACCACCAGCACGCACAGCGCGGCGACGGCCAGGTCGCGGACCACGACCGTGCCGAGGAACCAGCCTTCGGGCAGGCCCTTGTGGTCGACGCCGAGGTAGTAGAACATCCGCGGCACCCAGACCAGGGCGTCGATCAGCATCCAGCCGAGCAGCAGCCGCCAGCGCGGGATCGCCAGCACGGCCAGCGGCACCAGCCACAGCGAGTACTGCGGGCTCCACACCTTGTTGGTCAGCAGGAACGCGGCCACGACGAGGAACGCGAGCTGCCCGACGCGCGGCCGCCGTGGCGCGGCGAGCGCGATGTAGGCGATGCCCGCGCAGCAGGCGAGGAACAGCACGGCCACGGTGATGTTCAGGTAGGTCGGCGTCTGGTTCTGCTGCAGCACGCCGTCGAACCCGGTCCAGCCGGTCGTGTACGAGAGCACGTTGTACAGCGAGTCCGGGTCCATCGGCCGCAGCGTGTTCATCCGGAAGAACTCCCACCAGCCGCGGGTGGCGGTGAGGATGAACGGCGCGTTGACCGCCAGCCACGTCACGACCGCCGCGGCCGCGGTCTTCCAGAACGGCGTCAGCTTCCCCGCGCGCAGGCACAGCACGAACAGCACGCCGAGCAGGAACAGCGGGTACAGCTTGGCCGTCGCGCCCAGGCCGAGCAGGAGCCCGGCGAGCAGCGGTTTCTTGCGCGCCCAGGCGAGCAGGCCGGTCGCGGTGAACGCGGTCGCGATCGCGTCGAAGTTCGTGAACGCGTGCACGAGCACCAGCGGCGAGACCGCCACCAGCACCATGTCCCACGGTCGGCGTTTCACCGTCCGGCCGGTCGCCCACACGGTGACCAGCCAGGCCAGGGCCAGGAAGAACGCGGTGATGTCGAAGTAGACGGCCACCGGCAGCCCGCCGGGCAGCCAGCCCGCCTCGGCGAGGTTCTCCCAGCCCGCCGCGAGCTTCGCGTTCGCCCACTGGAACAGGCCGGTGAACACCGGGTACTCCATGTACCGGGTGTCGTTCTCCGCGGTCTGCGAGCTCTCCTTCCACGACGTGTAGTACGGGAAGGTGCCCGGCCGGTCGAGCCGCTCGGAGCTGTAGAGCGGCACGATGTCGGAGTAGCACATGGCGACGAACGGGCGGCCCGCCCGCCAGTCGAGCTGGGTGGCGCCGCTGGAGTCCTGGTACTGCTGGATGCAGGAGCCCTTGCCGAACCAGCAGAGCATCAGCGCGAGCGTGGCCAGCAGCAGGCCGACGCGCTGCGGCGACCAGAACCAGTGCCTGCCGACCGCCGCGTGCTCGCCGAGCGGGCCGCCGATGGGTCTGGTGACCGCCGCCGCGAGGGGCTCGTTCCAGCTCGGGACGACCCGTTCCGCCCGGGTAAGCGTCACGGGGCCGGGGTCCGGCTCGCGCGTGGTCTCCTCTGGCACGAGTGCGGATGTTAGCGGTGATCGTGGTGCGCGGCGGTGAAGCCGGTGATCATGCCGGATTCGCGTAGTACGAGGCCAGGACCTCCGCGGCGGCCCCGCGCGTGACGATCTCCTCGCCGAAGGAGTCCTCGACGACCTCGATGCGCTGCCAGTGCGGCAGCGGCAGCAGCTCTGCCAGACGCTCCGAAACGCCGTCGCGGTAGCCGCCCGGTTCGTCCCGCACGGCCCGCCCGGCCAGCACGATCCGCTCCAGGTCGAGCACCTGGACGAGGTCGGCGAGGCCGATCCCGAGGAAACCCGCGGCGGTCCGTGTGTCGGGTGCGCGCTTGGCCATGATCTCGACGCAGCCACGCCGCCCGCAGGCGCAGACGGGGCCGTCGTAGGCGATCGTGGTGTGCCCGAACTCACCCGCGTTGGTCCGCGGACCGCGGTACAGCCGGCCGTCGATCAGCAGGCCGACGCCGATCCCGGTGCCGACGAGCACCACCGCGGTCGCCGTCGGCTCGCCGTGCGGCCAGAGCTGCGCGAACGCGGCGGCGTTGGTGTTCTTGTCGAGCGTCACGGGCAGGCCGGTGCGCTTCTCGAGCAGGTCACGCAGGGGGACCTCGTGCCAGCCCGGCATGTTCGTCGCGTCGCGGACCAGGCCGGCGAGGTGGTCCAGCGGGCCGACGCAGCCGAGGCCGAGGCCGAGCACGTCGAAGCCGTCCGCCAGTTCCAGCGCGGTGGCGCCGATCGCTTCGACGGCCTGCTCGGGCGTGAAGCCGACCGGGAGCGGGCCGCCCGCGGTCTCCTCGACTTCGCCGATGAGGTTGGTGCGCAGCACGCGGTACTCGTCACGGTCCAGGCGCGCGCCGAGCGCGTGCCGGGCGCCGGGCCGGATCGTGAGCTGCGTGCGGGGCTTCCCGACCCCCGCCGACGGCTGGCGTTCCTCGTCCAGCAGGCCGGCGTCGAGGAGTTCGGGCACGATCTTGGACACGGCCTGCTGGGTGAGCCCGGTGCGTTCGGCGAGCTCGACGCGGCTGAGGCCGCCGGCGCGCAGGATGTGCGTGAGCAGCAGGGCGCGGTTGTGTTCGCGCACGTTGCGCAGGTTCACCCCGGTGTCCGCCATGGACCCGATCTTCCCACGCCTGGTCAATTACGCAACAGTGTTGTTTAATGGGGCCCATGAGTGACTTGCGCGTGGGCATCCTCGGGTACGGCATCGGCGGGCGCGTCTTCCACGCCCCGCTGGTGGCGGCGACGCCCGGGCTCACCCCGGCGCTGATCACGACGTCGAGCAACGCCGCCCAGGCCCGCGCCGACCACCCGGGTGCGGAGGTCGTGCCCGACGCCGACGCCTTCTTCGAGCGGGCGGCCGACCTCGACCTCGTCGTGGTCAGCACGCCCAACCGCACGCACGTGCCGCTCGCGCTGCGGGCGATCGAGGCCGGCCTGCCGGTGGTCGTCGACAAGCCGTTCGCGCCGACCGCGCTCGAGGCCGAGCAGATCGTCGCCGCGGCGAAGGCGGCGGGCGTCGGCCTGACGGTTTTCCAGAACCGGCGGCTCGACTCCGACTTCCTCACCGTCCGGAAGGTCCTGGAGTCCGGGAAGCTCGGTGAAGTGTTCCGCTTCGAATCCCGCTACGACCGCTGGGTGCCGAAGCCGAAGGACAACTGGCGCGAGTTCGGCGACCCAGCCGAAGCCGGCGGCCTGCTCTACGACCTGGGCGCGCACATCGTCGACCAGGCGCTGCAGCTGTTCGGCCCGGTCACGCAGGTCTACGCCGAGGTCGACCGCCGCCGCGCCGGCGTCCAGGTCGACGACGACGTGTTCGTCGCGCTGAAGCACGCCAACGGCGTCCGCTCGCACCTGTGGGCGACGGCCCTCGCGGGCACGCTCAACCCGCGGTTCCGGGTCCTCGGCGACCAGGCGACGTTCACCAAGTACGGCCTCGACGTGCAGGAACCGCAGATCAAGACCGGGATGCGCCCGGGCGACGACGCGTGGGGTGTGGAGCCGGCGGCGGACGCGGGCAAGATCGGCGTCGGCAACGACGTCAAGACGGTCCCGACCGAAACCGGCCGCTACGAGCTGTTCTACGCGCAGGTGCGGGACGCGCTGCGCGGCGAAGGCGAGTTCCCGGTCGACCCCGAGTCGTCGGTCGAGGCCCTGCGGGTGATCGAGGCCGCGCACCGGTCCGGCGTCGAAGGGTCCGTGATCAAGCTCTGAGGACGGCGTCCTCGATCTCCCGCCGCATCCTCGTCAGACTGGCCGTGACGCCGGTGTCCCCCAGCGCCGACGTCACGGCCTCTTCCACGCTCGGCCGACCGGATCAGCCGCCGGGGTTCGGGTCTCCGCTCTGACCGGTGTCGTTGCCGCCGCGGTTACCGGTGCCGTTGCCGTTCCGGTTGCGCTGGCGGTTCTGCAGCTCCTGCAGCCGCTGCTGGAACTGGCGGAACTGGTCCAGCTGCTGCTGCCGGTCGTCGCCCCGGCCCGGCCCCCTCGGGTCGGGCTGCTGCTGATCCTCCGGCTGCTGGACCTCGACCTGCACCCGGTCCTGGGGTGAGCTGATCGCGGCCACGCGGTCGAAGCGTTCGCCCGGCTTGCCCGACAGGTAGAGCTGCATGAACCGGTCCCAGATCGGCCCGGCCAGGGTGGAGCCGAACAGCGGCGCGCCGCCCGGGCCGCGCAATGCCTTGTCACCGTCGCTGCCCACCCAGACCGCCGCCGACACCGAAGGTGTGTAGCCGACCATCCACGTCTGCGAGTTCGCGTTCGCCGCCGACGCGGGTTCGTCGTTCTGCGGGGTGTGCTGCTGGGTGCCGGTCTTGCCGGCGCATTCGTGGCCGGCCGGGCAGCTCAGCCGCGAGAACTGGATCACCGGGGCCAAGGCCGCGGTGACGTTCCCGGCGATCTGCGCGCTCTTGCCCGGGTCGTTGTCCGCGAAGGCGTCGGTCGACTGGTCCTTCGCCTGGTACGCGGTTTCGCCGTTCGCGTTGGTGACCTTCTGCACGAAGTGCCGGTCGCGCTGGCGGCCGTTCGCCGCGAACGTCGCGTACGCCGAGGCCATGTCCGCCGGCGTCACCTGGGTGCCGCCACCGCCGATCGAGATGTTGTTGTCGCCGGTGAACAACGCGCTGCGGCCGCCGTTGTCCTTGGTCCGGATCCCCGCTTCCTGCGCCGCTTCCGCCACGCCCGACGGCTTCGTCACGTTGAGCACCATGTCGTAGAACACCGTGTTCGTGGACCGCTGCATGGCTTCGGCGACCGTGCACTGCTGCGAGCAGCTGCTGCTGTCGCCCGCGTTGCGGACCGGCAGCTCGACGCCGGGGAACGTGCGCGGCGAGGTGCCGTCGAACCGCGCGTCGAGACCTCTGCCGAGCTTGAGGAACGCGGCCAGGTCGAACGGCTTCATCGACGAACCCGGGTTGTGCGCCTCGTCGGCCCAGTCGCGCCCGGCCAGGTCCTCGCCGTTCGGGCCCTTCACGATCGCGTCGCCGCCGTAGTAGGCGAGTACGCCGCCGGTCTTCGGGTCGACCGCCACCAGCGCGTCGAGGATCCGGCTGTCGGTCTGCCCGGCCATCTCCTCGGACACGGCCTTCTCTGCGGACTGCTGCGCCTGCGGGTCGATGGTGGTGAACACCTGGAACCCGCCGGAGTAGTACTGCTTCTCGTCGATGCCCTGCGCGGCCAGCTCGGCCTTGACCTGCTTCTTGATGAACGGGTTCAGCGCCCCGGCCTGCTTGCTCTCCCGCAGCGGGATCGGCGTCGGGAACTTCGCGGCGGCGCGCTGGGCCGGCGTCAGGTAGCCGTTCTTCAGCATCCGGTCGAGCGCCGTGGTCCACCGGCTCGTGGCGACGGCCGTGTTCTCCGACCGGCCCGGCTGCTGGATCAGCCCGGCCAGCAACGCCGCCTCCGAATAGCCGAGCTGGCCGACGTCCTTGCCGAAGTACGCCTGCGCGGCGGCCTGGATCCCGTAGGCGCCGCGGCCGAAGTAGATGATGTTGAGGTAGGCGGTGATGATGTCCGCCTTCTCGTAGGTCTGGTTCATCTTGAACGACTTCGCGAGCTCGACCCACTTGCGCGTCAGCGTCGGGTCGTCGTCGCCGGACGCGTTCTTGATGTACTGCTGGGAGATCGTCGACCCGCCGCCGGACCCGCCGGTGACCTGGTTGTACGCCGCGCGCAGGATGCCGCCGACGTCGAAACCGGAGTTCGTCTCGAACGACGCGTCTTCGGTCGCGATCACGGCCTTCTTGACGACGTCCGGGATCTGGCTCGCCGCCAGGATCTGCCGGTTGCCGCCCGTGGGCACGTCCTTGCCCATCTCGGTGCCGTCGCTGTAGAGGTACGTGACGGCCTGGCCCTGCGCCTGCGCGACCGTCTCCGGCGAGGGGACGTCGACGGCGAAGTAGGTGATCAGGAACGCGGCCGCGGGGACGAGGAAGAACAGCCCGGCGGCCACGTACGCGATCCGCCGGACCCGTCGCCAGCGCCGCCTCCGCAGGTCCTGCGCGGTCGCCGGCCGGGGCCGGCGCGGTGGCTGCCCCGGACGCGGCCGCAGGATCGGCACCGTCGGCGGGTCGTCCGGCTCGGTCCCGTTGTGCGCGTGGTGGGTGATCAGCTCCGGCTCGGCGCCGAGCAGCCCGGCGCGGGGCGCGCTGCCCCGGCGAGCCGCGCGGCGGCGACGTGGGTCGGGCTGCCGGCCAGGCGACGTGCGGTCGTTGTTCACGGGCCGTCCTCCACGGTGGGCTGCGGACGCAGTCCTCTCGGGAGGCACACGTACCGCCGCCCGCCGTGGTTCACCTCCGCGCGGAGCGCCGTCGCCGGCAGAGAACGGCGAAGGGCCCCGCACGTCACGTGCGGGGCCCTTCGCGCGGACCTGGCTACCCGGGCCCGGAGCCCGGTGGGGAGGCGACCCCGCCACCACCGCCGTTGTTGCCGAACCCGCCGGGTTCGATCGAGGTGATCGGCGGCCCGGGCCGGGTCCGGGTCTTCGTCGGCGTGTCGGTCGTGGTGTTCGACGGCTCGGTGCTGTCGGACGACTCCGGGCTGGTCGGGGTCGTCGTCGTGCTCGGCGTGTCCGACGGCTTCGACGGCGTGGTGGTCACCGAGTTGACGTCCTTGCCGAGCGGCGCGACCTTGTCGAACTTCTCCGGCGGTTTGCCCTTGAGGTAGAGGCTCAGGAAGTTCTCCCACGTCGGGCCGGCGATCGTGGAACCGTAGATCGGCTTGTTCTTCGCGTCGTGCAGCGGCAGGTTGCCGTCGCCGCCGACCCAGACCGCGGCCGACACCGACGGGGTGTAGCCCACCATCCAGGTCTGCGCGTTGAGGTTGCCGTACGACGGCGGGTCGGAGTCCTTGGGCGCGTACTGCTGCGTACCGGTCTTGCCGGCGCATTCGTGGCCGGCCGGGCACTTCAGGTTCGAGTGCGAGATGACCGGCTTCAGCGCCTCGGTGACGTTGCCCGCGATCTGCTGGCTCTTGGCCGCGTCGTTGTCGAACGCCGGGTTGGTCTTGATGTTGTTCTCGTCGAACTCGACCTCGTCCTGGGCGTTCGTCAGCTTCGCGACGAAGTGCTGCTCGTGGTAGACGCCGCCGCTGGCGAACGACGAGTACGCGGCCGCCATGTCCCTCGGCGCCACCGCCGTCCGGCCACCGCCGAGCGAGATGTTGTTGTCACCGGCGAAGAGCGTCGCGTTGCCGCCGTTGTCGCTCGTCCGGACGCCGGCCTCCTTGGCCGCCGCCACGACCCCCGACGGTTTCACCTTGTTCAGCACCATGTCGTAGAACACGGTGTTCGCCGAAATCTCCATCGCGCGCGCGACCGTGCAGTCCTTGCCGCAGCTTTCGTCCTCGCCCGCGTTCCGGATCGGTTTGGCAACGCCGGGGAACTTGCGGTTGTTGGAGCCGTCGAAGACGTCGCCGAGGCCGCCGCCCATCTTGAGGAACCCGGTGAGGTCGAACGGCTTCATGGACGAACCGGGGTTGCGGGCCTGGTTCGCCCGGTCCTGGCCGATCTGGTCCTTGCCGTTCTTGTCCTTCACGATTTCCGGGCCGTAGTTGTAGGCGAGGATCCCGCCCGTCTTGGGATCCACCGCGACCAGGGCGCTGAGCAGGTTCTCGTCCGTCTGGCCCTTCATGCCTTCCGAGACGGCCTGGTCCGCGGCCGCCTGCGCGGCCGGGTCGATCGTCGTGTAGATCTTGGCGCCCGTGGAGAAGAGCTTGCTCTCGTCGTAGCCCTTCGCCGCGAGTTCGTCCTTGATCCGCTGCTGGACCTGGTAGCTCAGCTTGCCCGAAACCTGCTCCTTGTTGGAGTTCTTCGGGATCGGCGTCGGGTACTGGGCCGTGGCGCGCTCGTCCTGGCGCAGCCACTTGTTGGCCACCATCTGGTCCATCACGTACGTCCACCGCTTTTGGGCGTACTCCTGGTTTTCCGAGCGGCCCGGCCCCTGGATCAGGCCGGCCAGCAGAGAAGCCTCGGAAGCGTTGAGGTCCTTGGCGTCCTTGTTGAAGTACGCCTTCGCGGCCGCTTGGATGCCGTTCGCGCCGCGGCCGAAGTAGACGATGTTCAAGTAGGAGGTGATGATCTCTTCCTTGGACATCTGGTTGTTCATCTTGAACGACTTGGCCAGCTCGGTCCACTTGCGGGTCAGCGTCGGGGCGTCGTTCTGCGTCGCCTGCTTGATGTACTGCTGGGAGATGGTCGAACCACCGCCCTGGCCGCCGGTGACCTGGTTCCAGACCGCGCGCAGGATGCCCGTGACGTCGAAGCCCGAGTTGGTCTCGAACGTCGCGTCCTCCGCCGAGTAGACGGCGTGCTTGACGACGTCGGGCACTTCGCCCGGCTTGAGCAGCTGGCGGTCGCCGCCGGGCGGCAGCTCCCGGTCGATGATCTGGCCGCTGGTGTCGAAGTAGGTGATCGGCTGGTTCTGCAGCGCCTTGATGCTCTCCGGCGTCGGCACGTCGACCAGGAAGTAGGTGATGACGAACGCGATCGCGGGGACGACGAAGAACAGCCCGACGACGCCGTACGCCACGCGCCGGATGATCTTCCAGCGGCGCCGCTTGCGCTGCGCCGGCGAGAGGACCTTCTTGCCGTTTTCGTCGAGCTCGTCCTGGGGCTCGACATCGTCGGCGAACTCGTTGAACCGGGCGTCTTCGTACCCGTCGTCGTACGGGTCGCGGCCGAAGTCGTCGGTGCCGTTGTGCGCGTGGTGGGTGATGAGGTCCGGTTCGCGCTCGGCGGGCGGGGGGCCCGGGCGACGGCCGGCCCCCGGCTGGCGGAAGCCCTGCGGCGGCGAGCCGGGCGGCCCCTGCTGGGGACGTCCGCCGCCGGGCGGCGGGACGGCCCGGCGCGGCGGCATGCCCTGCTGCTGGCGGGGTCGCTGCGGTCGCCGAGGCGGTTCTTCACTGGGCCACTGGGGGCCGCTCTCGTCGTCGGACGGCCAGCCGGGCTCGCCGCCACGGCCGGCGGGGACGCCCTGGGGTGGCGTGCCGCGCTGTGGACGGCGAGGGGCACCCTCGCCGGGCCATGCCGGTCCGGGGTCTTGGGCACGGCGAGGTGCATCTGGCTCCTGGCCGGGCCAGGAGCGGTTGCGGTCGTCGTTCACGAATGGGCCTCCCAGACCGGCACCGGGTGAGGCGTCGGCCTGTGCTCTCCAGCGGTTGTGATCCAGCTCACCGGCCTGCGGTCCTTCGCGGACCGTCGGCCGGCTCTCCTGTGCCAAGGACGTATGACCGCACCAGGTGGTTCCAGTGGCACGCCCGGCACACTTCGACGTCGTACACGGTGAACTCGGCGAACAGGCCGGCCATCCTGGCCAGCTCTTCGGGGGACCTCGCCGAGCCCGCGACGTGCTTGAGTTCGTCACCGTAGACCCAGGACACCAGGGTCAGCGGTTCCTGGCGGCAGATCGGGCAGGGCCGGTCACCGGCCCGGCCGTGGAACTTCGCCGCCCGCAACAGGTACGGGCTCGCGTCGCAGGCTTCGTAGCTGCCGACGCGCCCGGAGCGGACTTCGGCGAGCAGCGCACGGCGCTGCAACGCGTAGTCCACGACCTGCCGCTGATTAATCACCAGGACAGACTACGGGCTCTTCCTGTGTCGTCCACGCCCCCTAGCGCGGGCACCGCTGCCACCGGGGCGGACACGCCGGACGTTCGATAACTCTCCGGTGAATTTCGCCCACCCCCGGATGACCGGCACCTGTTGGCTTCACCACTTCGATGTATCGGCGCGATATAGTGGCTGAGTAGGTTGGATCGAGGCGATCGTTCGGAGCAACGCGGTTCGTCTCGGTTTGTTCCCGGAAGGGGGTGCGGTGTGCTGGAGTTCGCGATCCTCGGTCTTCTGCACGAAGCGCCCATGCACGGGTATGTGCTGCGCAAGCGGCTGAACGAGACGCTCGGCACGTTCCGGACGTTCTCGTACGGCTCGCTGTACCCGACCCTGCGGCGGCTGCTGCGGGCCGGGTACCTGGTCGAAGAGCTGGACGAGGACGGCGACCGCGCGTGGTCGCGCCGCGGACGGCGGGTCTACAAGCTCACCGCGGAGGGCAAGGAGCGCTTCGGCGAGCTGCTCGGCGACGCCGGGCCGCAGACCTGGGACGACGAGGGCTTCGGCGTCCACCTGGCGTTCTTCTCGCGGACCCCGGCCGACGTGCGGATGCGGATCCTCGAGGGCCGCCGCCGTCGCGTCGAGGAACGCCGCGAGGGCTTGCGGGCGGCGCTGGCCAGGGCCGAGCAGAAGATCGATCGCTACACCCGCGAGCTGCACCGGCTGGGGCTGGAGACCAGCGAGCGGGAGGTGCGCTGGCTCAACGAGCTGATCGCGCACGAACAAGCCGAACGGCAGGGTCCCGAGACCTGAGCCGGCGGCCGGGCCGCAGCGTCGCGGCACCAGACCTACTGAACAGACGATTGAAGGAGAAACCCCCATGGGCGAGAACCGCCGCGTACGGGTGGCCATCGTGGGCGTCGGCAACTGCGCGGCGTCGCTGGTCCAGGGTGTCCAGTACTACCGCGACGCGGACCCGGCCACCCGCGTCCCCGGTCTGATGCACGTCGACTTCGGCGGGTACCACGTCCGCGACATCGAGTTCGTCGCCGCGTTCGACGTGGACGCCAAGAAGGTCAGCCGCGACCTGTCCGAGGCGATCTTCGCCTCCGAGAACAACACCATCAAGATCGCCGACGTGCCGCCGCTCGGCGTCACCGTCCAGCGCGGCCACACCTTCGACGGGCTCGGCCGCTTCTACCGCGAGACGATCGAGGAGTCCGACGAGACCCCGGTCGACATCGTCGCGGCGCTGCGCGAGGCCGAGGTCGACGTGCTGGTCTCGTACCTGCCGGTGGGCTCGGAAGAGGCCGACAAGTTCTACGCCCAGTGCGCGATCGACGCCGGCGTGGCGTTCGTCAACGCGCTTCCGGTGTTCATCGCCTCCGACCCGGAGTGGGCGAAGAAGTTCGAAGACGCCGGTGTCCCGATCGTCGGCGACGACATCAAGTCCCAGGTCGGCGCGACCATCACGCACCGCGTGCTGGCGAAGCTGTTCGAGGACCGCGGCGTCCAGCTCGACCGGACGATGCAGCTCAACGTGGGCGGGAACATGGACTTCCTGAACATGAAGGAGCTGGAGCGGCTCGAGTCGAAGAAGATCTCGAAGACCCAGTCCGTCACGTCGCAGGTCGACCGCGAGCTCGGCAAGGGCAACGTCCACATCGGACCGTCGGACTACGTGCAGTGGCTCGACGACCGCAAGTGGGCCTACGTCCGGCTCGAGGGCCGCGCGTTCGGTGACGTGCCGCTGAACCTGGAGTACAAGCTCGAGGTGTGGGACTCGCCGAACTCGGCGGGCATCATCATCGACGCGGTGCGCGCGGCGAAGATCGCGAAGGACCGCGGCATCGGCGGCCCGATCCTGTCGGCGTCCTCCTACTTCATGAAGTCGCCGCCGGAGCAGTACGACGACGCGACCGCCCGCGACGCCGTCGAGAAGTTCATCCGCGGCGAGCTCTGAGCCGCTACCGCCGAGGAGGCCGTCACCGCTGGTGACGGCCTTCTTCGCGTGGTCCACTAAACCGGTGGGGCGGGGCGCGCGTTGGCGGGGCGTGAGTGCGAGCGTGGGCGAAAGCGCGCCGGGGGATCTGGGTGCGCCGACCTTCCACGACCTGTTCAGGGAGCACTTCGGCCAGATGACGCGGCTGGCCCGCCTGCTCGGGGCAGACGACGCGGAGAACGTCGCGCAGGAGGCGTTCGTCAAGCTCCACCAGCGCTGGGACTCGCTCACCGACCACACCCGGGTCGCCGGCTACCTCCGGACGACCGTGGTCAACATGTCGCGGTCGCGGACCAGGCACCTGCGGGTGGTCCGCCGGACACCGCAGGACCGGCCGCCGGACGAGCTGTCGGCCGAGGTCAGAGCGGTGGCCAACTGGGAGCACGAACGGCTGCGCGGAGTCCTGGGGAAGTTGTCCCGTCGCCAACGCGAAGTTCTGGTGCTTCGCTACTGGCTGGACCTGAGCACGGCGGGCATCGCGGAGACGCTCGGCATTTCGCCGGGCACGGTCAAGGCGACCACCCACCACGCGATGGAGAACCTGCGCAAGCACCTGGGGGACGAGCCGGGAGGTGAGCGATGACCGACCTCGAACGCAAGCTGGCCGACGCCCTGCGCGAGCAGGCCGGGGAGGTCACGCCAAACCTGGACGCGGCCTGGGCCGAGCAGCAGCGCAGGCAGCGCCGCCCCCGCCGGCGGCGGGCGACGGTGTGGATCGCGCCGCTGGCCGCGGTCCTCGTGGTGCTGACCAGTGTGTTGCTGGCCACGCAAGTGAACCGGGCCCCGGCCCCGCCGGCGAACCCCGGTGAGCCGCTGACGCTCGCCAAGCCGGTGTACGTGCCGATGGCGGAGCTGCTCGGGATGAGCTCGCCGGTGGCGCTCACGGAGTTCGCCGGGCAGACCGACCGCTGGCGGGCCTGGGCGTTCACGACGCACCGGCGAGGCGAGTCCGGCCTGCTGTTCTGCGTGGCCGCGTTCCCCCGGGACCAGCCGTTCGACCGCGCCGGCTCGCAGTACGGCGTTTCGCCGCAGTGCGTCCCCTTCGCCTCGGCGGAGGGGAAGGTCGTGCTCGCCGGGTATGTCGGCGAAGCCGCCGCGCCGCTGCCGCCGGGCAAAGCGGTCTACCTGGTCGGCGCCACGTCGAACCTCCTGCGGCTCTACGACGCGAAGGGTGATCTGAGCCAGGGCAAGTGGGTCGGCAGGCCGGCGAATTCGTACGAGGTGTTCGTGGCCGACGTGTCTCCCGGCTCGCCGCCGGTGCGGTACGAGGTCAGCTGAGCCCCAGTGCACCCGGCAGGTCGGTGATCTTCTCGACCACCGCCGTGGCCTGCCCCAGCACCTCCGGGTCCGGCGGGAAGTGCGGGTTCGGCACGGCATACACGGCCATCCCCGCCGCCAGAGCCGACCGGAGCCCGTTCGTCGTGTCCTCCACGGCCGCGCAGTCCGACGGCGCGACACCCAGCAGCTCGGCCGCCTTCAGGTACACGTCCGGGGCCGGCTTCCCGGCTCCGACCTGCTCGGACGAGACCGCCGCGCCCACCGGCAGGCCCGTCACGTCCAGGAAGCCCTTGATCAGGATCACCGGGGACGAGCTGGCGATCGCGACCGGCCGGCGTGCCGACACCTGCCGGACGACCTCCACCGCGCCCGGGATCAGCGGGGGCTCCTGCGCGTACCGGGCCGCCATCCGCTTGACCACCAGCGTCGCGATCTCGGGTGGTGTGAGCTGCGCGCCCAGCTCCTCCACCAGGTACCGCGCCCATTCCGGGGTGCTCATCCCCTGCTGGGCGCGCGTCGCTTCCGGACGCCACGTGCCGCCGTGCTCGGCGACCACCGCGCGCCGCACCTCGTCCCAGATGCGCTCGGAGTCCACCAGTACGCCGTCGAGGTCGAAGATCACCGCGTCCATCTCCCGAGCGTAACCTGTGAGCCGAATTACTTAGCTACCCTTACTAAATTTTGTTAGCCTGGCTAAGTGACTTCCCCGATCGCCGACCTCGCCCACCGGCTGCGGCCGCTGGTCTTCCGGCTGTACCACCAGGTGCGCCGCCAGACCCCGCAGCTGACGCTGACCCTCACCCAGGGCTCGGTGCTGAGCGAGCTGGTCAACGGCGGGCCGCGGCGGATGAGCGCCCTGGCCGAGTTCGAACGGGTCAAGCTGCCGTCGATGACCGACGTCGTCAGCCGGCTCGAACGCCTCGGCCTCGCCACCCGCGCGCCGGACCCCGCCGACCGGCGGGCGGTGCTCGTGGACGTCACCGACGAGGGTCGTCGCTTCTACGCCGAGATGGTCGCCGCCCGCGAGGAGTTCCTCCGCGAGCGACTGATCGCGATGGACGACGCCGACCGCGCAGCGATCGAAGCCGCCCTTCCGGCTCTCGCCAAGTTGCTCGTTGACACCAAGAAGGAGGAACTGATCAGCGATGAGCGCTGAGCACCACTCGAGCCTGCTGGACGCCGTCAAGGGCCAGCCCAAGCAGGTGTGGATCACCGCGTTCGCCGCGGTCATCGCCTTCATGGGGATCGGCCTGGTCGACCCGATCCTGCTGTCCATCGCCAAGGGCCTGGACGCGACGCCGTCGCAGGTCACCTTGCTCTTCTCGTCGTACCTCGGCGTCCAGGTCATCGCGATGCTGGTCACCGGGGCGGCGAGCGCCAGGTTCGGCCCGAAACGCACCGTCCTCGTCGGGCTGACCCTGATCGTCGCGGCCACCGCCCTCTGCGCGGCCGCCGGCTCGATCGAGCAGCTCGTCGGGCTGCGCGCGGTCTGGGGTCTCGGCAACGCCTTCTTCATCGCGACGGCGCTTTCGGTGATCGTCGGCGCCGCGACCGGCGGCCAGGGTGGCGCGATCCTGCTCTACGAAGCCGCTCTGGGTGTCGGCCTGTCGGTCGGCCCGCTGCTGGGCGCGCTGCTCGGCAGCATCTCGTGGCGCGGCCCGTTCCTCGGCACCGCCGTCCTGATGGCGGGCGCGCTCGTGCTGTGCGCGGTCTTCCTGAAGAGCGACAAGCACGAGAAGCGCGAGCCGATCAAGCTGCTCGACCCGCTTCGCGCGCTGAAGCACACCGGTCTGCTGCGCACGTCCGTCGCGTCGGCGCTGTACACCGCCGCGTTCTTCGCGGTGCTGGCCTGGTCGCCGTTCGTGCTGGGCTGGAACGCCATCGCCGTCGGGCTGATCTTCTGCGGCTGGGGCCTGTGCGTCGCCGTCGCCGGGGTCGCCTTGGCGCCGCGGCTGGCCGCCAAGCTCGGCGAGCGGCACGCCGCCGCGGCCGCCGTGTTCGGGTACGCCGTGCTGATGCTGGTGCTGGCCGTGCCGAGCAAGCCGGTGCTGGTCGCCGGGATCATCGTCTCCGGCCTGGTCTCGGGGCTGCTGAACACGCTGTTCACCGGCACCGCGATGTCGATCAGCGACGCGCCGCGCCCGGTCGCGAGCGCGGGCTACAACTTCTGCCGCTGGCTCGGGGGTGCCGTCGCCGCGACGCTCGTCGGGCACGTCGCCGAGTGGTTCGGCTCGCCGCAGGCGCCGTTCGTCGCCTCGGCCGTGCTGTGCGTGATCGCCGGCGGCCTGCTTTCGCTGCGGGAGAAGAAGGCGGACCCGCACGCGGTGCCGCAGGAAGCGGTGCTCGTCGGCGAGGAGTTCTGACGGCGGACCAGTACACCTGACGTTCACCTGGATGTCTGGATTGGCTGGTTTTGGGAGCTTAGGTTCGGTTCGTTCCCGAACTCCCACCATGGAGGCGTTGTGCTCGACCGCCTGCTCCCGCTGTTCCCCGCCCACCCCGGCGGCCGGTCCCCGGTCACCTGCGAGTACCGCTGCGGCAACGCGTGCGCCCACCCCGAGGCGAACGAGTCCGCCAACGAGTACTTCGGCGACGTCGTCAAGGACCTCTCGCGCCGCCGCGTCTTCAAGGCCGGTGCCGTGATGGCCGCCGCCGCGGGTGGGTTCGCCGCCCTCTCGGGCACGGCGGCGGCCGCGCCGCTCCAGAAGCCTCGGCCGCCGCGCCCGGTGCCCGGCACCGACTTCGACCCGGTCGCGCCGAACAAGCTCGACCAGGTCAGCATCCCCGACGGCTACGCCCAGCGCGTCGTGGTCCGCTGGGGCGACGCGGTCGTCCCGGGCGCGCCGAAGTTCGACTTCGACCGGCAGACGGCGGCCGCGCAGGCGAAGCAGTTCGGCTACAACAACGACTTCGTCGGCCTGATCCCGCAGGATCCCCTCGGCCTGACCAACCTGCTCGTGGTCAACCACGAGTACACGACCGAGGTCCACATGTTCCCGGCCGGCCAGTACGACCCGGCGAACCCGACCGAGGAGCAGGTGAAGATCGCCTGGGCGGCGCACGGCCTCTCGGTGCTGCTGACCCGCCGCGACCCGGTCCGCGGCGGCCTCGAGGTCGTGCCGAGCCGGTACGGCCGCCGCATCACGCTCGACACCGTCTTCGAGGTCCGCGGCCCGGCCGCCGGCTCGAAGTTCCTGAAGACGTCGGCCGACCCGAGCGGGCGCAGGGTCCGCGGCACCCAGAACAACTGCTCCGGCGGCGTGACCCCGTGGGGCACCGTGCTCTCCGGCGAGGAGAACTTCGACCAGTACTTCGCGAACGCCGACAAGGTCACCGACCCGGTCGAGGCGGCGCGGCTCAAGCGGTACACGGTCGGCACCGGCACGAGCACCCGCAAGTGGGAGCGGTTCGACAAGCGCTGGGACGTCGCGCAGGAGCCGAACGAGCCGAACCGGTTCGGCTGGGTCGTCGAGATCGACCCGAACGACCCGGACTCGACGCCGGTCAAGCACACCGCGCTCGGCCGGTTCAAGCACGAGGCCGCGAACATCAAGATCACCGCCGACGGCCGGGTCGCCGTCTACTCCGGCGACGACAGCCGGTTCGAGTACATCTACAAGTTCGTCTCGAAGGACAGGTACAAGCCCGGGAACAGCGCCCACGCGCGTCGCCACAACTCCGCGTTGCTCGACGAAGGCACGCTGTACGTCGGCCGCTTCACCGGCGACAGCCCCGCGGCCGAGATCGACGGCACCGGCAAGCTCCCCGCGGACCACGAGTTCGACGGCACCGGCGAGTGGATTCCCCTGGCGAGCGGCACCAAGTCCTTTGTGGACGGATTCACCGCCGAAGAGGTGTACGTCTTCACGCGCCAGGCCGCCGACAAGGTAGCCGCCACGAAGATGGACCGGCCCGAGGACATCGAGCCGAACCCGGTCAACGGCCGGATCTACGCGGCGCTGACCAACAACACCGACCGCGGCGCGGCGGGCAAGGCCGGCGTCGACGAGCCGAACCCGCGCGTGGGCAACAAGAACGGTCACGTCCTGGAGTGGGAGGAGCACCGCGGCGACGCGGCGTCGACGAAGTTCTCCTGGCGGCTGCTGCTCGTCTGCGGCGACCCGGCCGCGGCCGACACCTACTTCGGCGGCTTCGACAAGACCAAGGTCAGCCCGATCTCCTGCCCGGACAACGTGGCCTTCGACCGGCACGGCAACCTCTGGATCGCCACCGACGGCAACGCGCTCGGCGCGAACGACGGCCTGTTCTCGGTGCCGGTGACCGGGCCGGAACGCGGTCAGGTCAAGCAGTTCCTTTCGGTGCCGGTCGGCGCCGAGACCTGCGGCCCGGTGGTGACGGACAACCTGGTGCTCGTCGCCGTGCAGCACCCGGGCGAGAACGCGGCGAGCTCGGCGAACCCGACGTCGCACTGGCCCGACGGCGGTAGTGCGCAGCCGCGGCCGTCGATCGTGTCGGTGTGGAAGAAGGGCCCCTTCGGCCGCATCGGCGAACGCTGACGTCCGGGGTCCGCGCCGCCGAGGTTCACTCTTAAGTGGACGGTTCTCGGCCGGTGCGGGCCCTGGCCTCGCGTCATAGTCGGTGGGTGATCTTCTCGGCGCGCGCGATGGCACTGGCGGTGGCGGCTTCGGCGGTCGTGGTCCCCACGGCGACCGCGGACCCGGCGCCCGGGTGCGGCGGCGTCGCGGGCAACCCGAGCGTCGAGCAGACGACGGCCAACGGCGCTCCGGACGGCTACGTCTTCACCCCGGCCGCGCCGGTGCCGCCCGGCACACCCCCGGCCAAGCAGCCGAAGCTGCTGACCGAGCAGGCGTTCGCCGTGGACGGGCAGCGGTCGGCGGTGATCCAGACGCCGGACGGCAAGGCCAGCGCCGCCACCCAGACCGAGAAGTTCGTCCCCGGCGGCGTCTACACGCTCAGCGTGTCGACCGGCTCGTACGCGCCGGGCGCCGGACCCGCGACGGGCCTGCGCTTCTTCGACGTCAACGGCGCCCAGGTGCAGGAGACCAAGCTGGTCGCCGACCACGACGCGAGTGACGGGCACCTGGCGAAACAGGACTTCCCGGCGGCGACCGCTCCGGCGAAGGCCACGAGCGTGAAGTTCTTCGCCACGACCAGCTCCGAGCGGCTGCGCTGGGACTGCGTCGGCCTCCAGCTGGCCGCGTACTCGGTGAAGAAGGAAGTGCAGAACCCGGCGACCGGCGCGTGGGGCCCGTTCGCGACGGTGACGGCGGGCGAGACCGCGCACTACCGCGTCACGGTGACGAACGAGGGTTCGCAGGACCTCACCGGGATCGCGGTGCAGGACCCGTGGTGCAGCGGGTCGTTCGAGCCGTTCGCGCTGGCCGCGGGCGAGAACAGGCAGCTGACCTGCGACCACCCGAACCTCACGGTCGCCGACACCGGGCACGTCAACACGGCGAAGGTCACCGGCGTGCACTACCTGGGCGGCACGCTGGGCGACAAGACGGCGTCGGCGACGATCACCGTCGTGCCGCCGCCCGCGATCGCGAAGCTCGGCGACTTCGTGTGGAACGACCGCAACCGCGACGGCATCCAGGACCCGGACGAGCCCGGCGTCGCCGGCGTCAAGGTGACCCTGAAGGACGGCGCGGGCGGCACGGTCGGCACCGCGACCACGGACGCCGGCGGGAAGTACGGCTTCGAGAAGCTGAAGGACGGCACCTACCAGGTCTGCTTCGCGGTCCCGGCGGACTTCACGGTGACCCGCAAGGACGCGGCGGCCGACGACCGCGACTCCGACGCGGACCCCGACGGCTGCACCGACCCGCGCACGCTGGGCGGGCCGCACCGCGAGGACTTCACCGTGGACCTCGGCCTGGCCCCGCCGACGAACCGGATCGGCGACTTCGCCTGGTCGGACACGAACGGCAACGGCCTGCAGGACCCGGGCGAGCCGGGCCTGGCCGGGGTGAAAGTGGCGCTGGACAACGGCACGAGCGTGGTCACCGGCCCGGACGGCGCCTACGCCTTCACCGGCCTGGAAGACGGCAGCTACCGGCTCTGCTTCACGGCCGATGGCAAGCACCCGACCACCAAGGACGCGGGTGACGACGCGAAGGACTCGGACGCGGACCCGGCGACCGGGTGTGCGGACCCGCGTCAGCTCGGCCCCGGCAACCGCGACGACCGCACTGTGGACGTCGGCTTCGCGTAGTTACGGTGGTCCCATGACGGATCTTCCCCTCGCCCTCGTGACCGGCGCCTCCCGCGGCATCGGCGCGGCGGTCGCGCACCAGCTGGCCCCGACGCACCGCCTCCTCCTCGGCGGCCGGGACGCGGACGCCCTGGCCGCGGTGGCGAAGGAGCTTCCGGGCGCGAAGGCGTGGCCCGTCGACCTGACCGACCCCGCGTCGCTCGCCGAGGCCGCGGCGGGCATCGAGTCCCTGGACGTCCTCGTCCACTCCGCCGGGGTCGCGAAGCTGGGCCGCATCGAGGACGCGTCCGCCCAGGCCTGGCGCGACAACTTCGAGGTCAACACCCTGGCCGTGGTCGAGCTGACCCGGCTGCTGCTGCCCGCGCTGCGCACCGCCCGCGGCCACGTCGTCGTGATCAACTCCGGCGCCGGCCGCGCCGCCCGCCCGGGCTGGTCCCCCTACGCGGCGAGCAAGTTCGCCGTCCGTGCTTTCGCCGACGCCCTGCGCGAGGAGGAGCCCGGCCTGCGCGTGACGTCGGTCTACCCCGGCCGCACGGACACCGAGATGCAGCAGGAGATCTTCAAGGGCGAAGGCCGTGACTACGACACGTCCCACCTGCTGCGGGCGGACTCGGTGGCGACCGCGGTGCTGACCGCGGTGTCAGCCACCCCGGACGCCCACCTGACCGAGCTGATCCTGAAGCCGAACTAACGCAGCCGCACGGCGGTCTCGGCCACGCCGGCCTGGACCTTCGCGCGGTCGACCTGCGTCGACTCGCCGTCGGCGACCACCTGCTCGCCCGCGACCCACACGTCGCGGACCCGCCGGGAGCCCGCCGCCCAGACGAGGTTCGACAGCAGCTGGACGTCGGGGACGTCGATGCCGCACGCGAACGCCGGGTCGTCCAGGTCGACGTGCACCAGGTCGGCCCAGCGGCCCGGCTCCAGCGCGCCGATGTCGTCGCGGCCCAGTGCCGCCGCGCCGCCGCGGGTCGCCAGCAGGAAGACGTCCGCCGCGGTCAGGACCGTCGAGTCGCCCGTCGCCAGACGCGCGAACATCGCCGTGAGCTGCAGCTCTTCCCACAGGTCGATGTCGTCGTTGGACGCCGGGCCGTCGGTGCCGAGGCCGACGTGGACCCCGGCGGCGCGCAGGTCCCTGATCCGCGCGATGCCCGAAGCCAGCTTCGCGTTCGAGCCGGGGCAGTGCGCCATGCCGATGCCGTGCTGCGCGAACAGCGCGATGTCCTCGTCCGACAGGTGGATCGCGTGCGCGGCCAGCACCCGGCCGTCCAGCATGCCGAGCTTCTTCAGCAACGCGGGCACCGAACCGTGCGCCTCGCGCACGGCGAGGTCTTCCGCGGCCGCCTCGGCGACGTGGATCTGGATCAGCGCGCCCCGCGACCGGGCCGACTCCGCCGTCGCCCGCAGCGCTTCTTCGGACAGCATGTACGCCGAGTGCGGGCCGTAGCCCAGCTCGATGCGGTCGCCCGGGCCGAAGCGCAGGCCGTCGGCGTCGATCCAGCGCTCGATCGCGGCCAGCTGGGCCCGCCAGTCCAGGCCGGGCAGCTCCATCACCGGCGGCGCGACCAGCACGCGGCCGCCGGTCGTGAGCACCGCGTCGACCAGCTGCTCGCCTTCGAAGTACATCTCGGCGCTGGTCGTGACGCCGTGGCGCAGCATCTCGACCGAGCCCAGCAGCATGCCGGTGCGGACGTCTTCGGGCCGCAGCTTCGCTTCGGCGGGCCAGATGATCTCGTTGAGCCAGGGCAGCAGCGGCAGGTCGCCGCCCATGCCGCGCAGCAGCGTCATCGGGCTGTGCGCGTGCGTGTTGACCAGGCCGGGGAGCAGGATGCCGGTCAGGGTGGTGACCGGTGCGGCGGACTCGGGGGCGGTGGCCGCCGGTCCGCAGAAGGAAATGCGCCCATCGGCGTCGACATCGACGACCGCGTCACGCAGGAGCGAACAGGACGGGTCGGCCGGGAGAACGACAGGGGCGTGGAAACGGCGTTGCATCTCTGGATACTACGCACCCTCGATTACGAGACGACTCCACTCCGCCACGCCCACGCGGCGATCTCCACGCGGTTGCGCGCGCCGATCTTCCCCTGCACGGACGCCAGGTGCGTCTTCACCGTCGACAGCGAGAGGAACAGCTCCGCGCCGATCTCGGTGTTCGTCAAACCCCGCGCGGCCGCCTGGACGACGTCCATCTCCCGGGCGGTCAGCGGCTCCGAGGGCGGTGCCGCCTGCGACCGCGTGGCGCCCCCGTCGAAGTGCTTGAGCAGCCGGATGGTGATCTGCGGCGACACCAGCGCGTCGCCGCGGTCGGCCGCGCGGACCGCTTCGATCAGCAGCGCCGGGCCCGCGTCCTTCAGCAGGAAGCCGTGCGCGCCGTTGCGCAGCGCCGTGTGCACGTACTCGTCGAGGTCGAACGTGGTGACCACGACCACCTTCAGCGGATCGGCGACATCCGGCCCGGCCAGCTGCCGGGTGACCTCGAGGCCGTCGAGGCCCGGCATGCGGATGTCGAGCAGGCAGACGTCCGGGCGCAGCTCGCGGGCCTTCGAAACCGCCGAGACGCCGTCCGCGACGTCGGCGACGACCTCGATGTCGTCCTGCGCGTCCAGGATCATGCGGAAGCCCATCCGCACCATCTCCTGGTCGTCGGCGATCAGTACCCGGATCACTCGTCCCCTTCCCCGGCGGCCAGCGGCAGCCACGCTTCGACCCGCCAGCCGCCGTCCGGGCCGCGCCCGGCCGACAGCCGTCCCTTGAGCAGCGCGACGCGTTCGCGCATGCCGATCAGACCGTAGCCGCCCGATCCGCCGGCCGGCCGCCGCGTCGGCTCGCTGCCGTCGTCGGTCACCCGGAGGTGGAGCTCTTCGCCGTCGACCTCGGCCAGGACGAACGCGTGGGTCGCGTCGGCAGCGTGCTTGCCGACGTTCGTCAGCGACTCCTGCACCAGCCGCAGCGCCGAGCGGCCGACCTCGTGCGGCAGGTCCGGCGGCAGCTCGAGGTGCATCGACGTCGCCACGCCGTGGTTGGCGCTTTCGACGAGCTTCCGCAGGTCCGCGCCGAGGTCGGTGGTGGCCTGCTCGCTGAACTCGCTCGACCCGGCCGGCGCGTCGCCGCGCATCGAGCGGACCAGCCGCCGCATCGCCGCGAGCGCCTCGACGCCGGCGTTCTCGATCCGGGCCATCGCCTCGACCGCGACCTCCGGCTTCCGCTCGGCCATCATCCGCGCGGCTTGGGCCTGCACGACGATCCCGGTCACGTGGTGGGCGACGACGTCGTGCAGCTCGCGGGCCAGCGCCATCCGCTCGGCGGTCTGCGCGTCGGCCACCGCCGACTGGACGACCGTGGTGCGCTCGGAGTCCCGCGAGCGCAGCATCAGGCCGACGGCGATCGCGATGCCGAGCAGGAGCGTCGCGCCGAAGGCCAAGGGGGCGAGGGCGCGGGGGTCGGTCTGCAGGCCGTTGTACCGCGAGTTGACGATCGCCGCGAGCGCGACGACCGCCGACAGCACGCCGATCCGCGGCCAGGACTCGCTCAGCCCGCGGGCCCTCGTCAGGTTGATCACCGTGCCCATCCCGGCGGCGACCTGCACGAACGGCACCCCGGACGGCATCGGGTAGTCGCTGCGCAGGTGCAGGAACGGCGTGATGACCGCGGACAGCAGCAGCACGCCGGCGAGGCCGAGCAGCGCGTCCGCGGGCCGGCGCGGCGACAGCGCCGCGACGACGGCGGCGAGGACCGAGCAGAACAGCACCGGGAACCCGCGCGCGCCGCTGTCGTAGGTGTAGCCGAACTCGATGAGCAGCCCGACGGCGAGCACGCCCATCAGCACCCACTGGCCCATGGCCAGCTCGTTCAGCTTGCGCAGCCGCTGCTTGCTCGGGTCCGACCGCGGGCTCCGGTCCCGGGTCGCGATCGCCGGCGTCAGCGCGCCGGCCAGCAGCACGACCCCGACCAGCAGCGCCTGGGTGCCGATGGTGCCGTCGATCTCGCGGACGCTCGCGTACCGGCCGAAGACCGCGACCAGTCCCCCGACGACCAGGACGCTGACCACGCAGAACGCCACGCCCGCGCGGGCCCGGCGGGCCACGTAGTAGACCATCAGCACGCCCGCGACGACCTCGGAGATGGTCACCTTCGGCAGCACGCTGGAGTACGGCGGGATGTGGAACGCGTGGATGAAGAGGGTGGAGAACACCAGCACGCCCGCGCCGACCGTGCCGGCGACGGCGGCGCGCTTCTGCGCCCACAAGGCGCAGGCCACCATCGCGAGCATGCCCGGGAGCAGCCCGAAGTCCACGAACCGCGGGCCGTTGTCGTCGAGCGCGGCCTGGGTCGTGAAGGCGATGTCGAAGAGCAGGGCGGCGAGCAGGACGGCCGTGGGCACGCCGATGCGCCGCACCAGGGCGGCGGCGCGGCTGTAGAGCGTTTTCGGCGGGGGCGCGGCGGTCACAACGTGACGTTAGAGGATCCGGCCCGGTTCGCACCTTGGCCGTGTGGCCCGCGCTGCCTCGGCCGATCGGCCGATGTCGCCGCGGGCGTGACTGGCCGTCTGCCCGAAGTGGACACCCCCGGCTCTCCGCGAAGCTCGTCGGCATCAAGATCCGAACCGACAGGGAGAACCTCGTGGACCCGAACACTCCACAGTGGACGAATGGGCCGGTGCTGTCCGGCCGTGGGCTCGTGAAGCGCTACGGCGCGCAGTACGCCCTGGCCGGCATCGACATCGACATCCAGCCGGGGGACGCCGTCGCCATCGTCGGGCCGTCCGGCTCGGGCAAGACGTCGCTGCTGCACGTCCTGGCCGGGATCCTCCGGGCCGACGACGGGCAGATCTTCCTGTCCGGCCAGCGGATCGACCACCTCGGCGAGAAGAAGCGCAGCGAGCTGCGCCGCACCGAGTTCGGGTTCGTCTTCCAGTCGGGGATGCTGGTCGCCGAGCTGACCGCGGAAGAGAACGTCGCACTGCCCTCGCTGCTGGCCGGACTCGGCCGCAAGGAAGCCGTCGAAGCCGGCCGCCAGTGGCTTTCGCGCCTCGGCCTGGCCGGCAAGGAACGCCGCCGTCCCGGCGAGCTGTCCGGCGGCGAGGCCCAGCGCGTCGCGATCGCGCGGGCGCTGACCCACCGGCCGAAGGTGATCTTCGCCGACGAGCCGACCGGCGCGCTCGACACGCGCACCGGCCGCGAGACCATGGACGCCCTGCTCGGCGCCGCCCACGAGACGGGCGCCGCGGTGCTGGTCGTGACGCACGACCGCGAGCTGGCCGAGTCGATGCCGAAGACCGTCGCGATCCGCGACGGCCTGATCGCGACGAGGCTGGCGGCGTGAACTCCCTCCAGATCGCCCTGCGGGTGCTGCGGGTCGACCGGCGGACCCGGACGTCGGCGATCCTCACCGCGGTCGGGGTGGCCGTCGCGACCGGGCTGGTGCTGCTGCTGGCGACGTTGCCGTTCGCCACGCAGAACCGCGAGCAGCGTGCCCTCTGGCAGGGTGAGCACTTCTACAGCGCCCTCGCCGGGGCCGGCCCGGCCAAGATCCTCTACAGCTCGTCGAAGGACTACTTCGACGGGAAGCAGATCATGCGGGTCGACGTCGCCCTGACCGGCGGCGCCACCCCCGGGTCGGTCAAGCTGCCGGCGGGGGTGCCGCAGCTGCCCGGGCCGGGTGAGACCGTCGTTTCGCCGGCGCTCGGCCGGCTGCTGCAGGGCCACCCGGCCGACCAGCTCGGCGACCGGTTCGGCAAGCCCGTCGGCGCGCTCGGGGAGGACGGCCTCCGCTTCCCGGAGCAGCTCGTCGCGCTCGTCGGCCACGCACCGGACGCGATGCCGGTGCGCGCCGACCCGATCGCGGGCTTCCCCAGCGGGAAGGCGAGCCCGGACGGCCTGCTCATGCTGCTGTCCTGGGTCGGGATCATCGTGCTGCTGGTGCCGAGCCTGGTGCTGGTCGCCTCCTCGGCCCGGCTGACCGCGGCCCGGCGCGAGCGGCGGCTGGCCGCGCTCCGGCTGGCCGGGGCGACGCCGGGGCAGGTCACGAACATGGTGGCCGCCGAGACGACGTTGTCGGCGGGTCTCGGCGCGGCGCTCGGCCTGCTGATCAGCCCGGCCCTGCACGGCCTCGCGTCGTTCGTGCCCTGGGCCGGTGGCACCTGGCTCGCGTCCGACTTCACGCTGCCGATCGGCCTGACGGTCTTCATCGCGCTGGCCATCCCGGTGCTCGTGGTCCTGGCCGGTGTCCTCGGCCTGCGCCGCGTGCTCAAGAACCCGCTGTTCGCGACGGGCGGCCACACGAAGAAGCCGCTGCGCTGGTGGCGGTTGCTGGCCCTGCCCGCGGCCGGGCTGTTCTTCCTCGTCGCGGTGACGACGGCCAAGGACTCCGGCGGCATCACGATGGTCATGGCGGGCCTGTTCCTGCTGGTCGGCTCGGCCGCGATCGTCGGGCCGTGGGTGACGTCGGCGGTGGGCGGCACGTTCGTCCGGGTCTGGAGGCGGCCGTCCGGGCTGCTCGCCGGGCGCCGCCTGCGTGACGACCCGAAGGGCGCGTACCGCGCCTCGGCCGGGATCGTGCTCGCGGTGTTCGCCGGGTCGATGGCGCTGACGCTGCTGCCGACGTTCGAGTCGATGGCCGGCGGCGGGCGGTCCTTCGTCGACTCGGCGCTCTACGTCGACACCGACAACCAGCACGCCGGCAAGATCGTCGACCAGGCCAACGCGTCCCTGCGGAAGTACGGACAGTCCGAGAAGGCCGTCGCGGTCGGCGAGGTCTATCTCGTCCAGGGCGAGGGGAACAACCGCACCGGCCACCGCGCACTGGTCATGAGCTGCGCGGACGCGGTGCAGCTGACCCGGTTCGGCCTCACCGCGGAGAACTGCACGGGCGGTCCGGCCGTGTTCGGCGAAACGGCGCTCGACCTGGCGCAGTTCAAGGTCACCGACACCTGGGAAGGGCAGGCCGCGCCGGTCAGGTCGGGGACCAGGGCGGAGGCCGTCCGGCCCAGCGACCCGGATCTCACCACCACGTCGATCATCGACCCGGCCGCGTTGCCGGACGGCTTCGCCCCGAAGTACGTCACCGTGGTCGCGCCGACGACCGACGCGAACCGCGAGACGGTCCGGACGGCGCTGGCCGGTCCGGCCGCCGGTGAGGAGATCGGCAGCCGGGACCAGTACCTGTTCAACCAGCAGACCGAGCTCGGCGACCTGCGCCGCGTCACGGTGATCGGGCTGGTCGCGGCGGGTGTCCTGGCCGGCTGCAGCGCCGCGGTCGCGACCGCGGGCTCGGTGATGGACCGCCGCCGGACGTTCGGGGCGCTGATGGCGGCCGGCACGCCGGTGCGGGTGCTGGCGCGGGCGCTGCGGATGGAGGCCGCGCTGCCCGCGCTGGTCGCCACCATCGGCGCGGGAATCGTCGGGGTACTGGTCGGCGTTGGTTTGTTCAGCATGGTCGACGAGCGGGGCATCGTGCTCAGCCCGTGGATCCTGGCGCCGGTCGTGCTCGGGGTCGGGGTGGCCTTGCTCGGCGCGTCGGTCTGCACGCCCGCGCTCAAGCGGGTCCAGGCGGAGCCGCTGGCCGACGAATAGGACGTTCGCCCTCCTGTCGGGGGGAGGGCGAGCACCGGGGGTACAGAGGGAGGTCGTGAGTGGTCAGGGCGGTTCCAACCGCCCTGACCACTCACGACCGCTTTTCGAAGATGAGGTCGTGGGAGACGCGGCCTTCGACGTCGGCGCGCTGCTCGAACTTGGTCACCGGCCGCCACTCCGGCCGCGGCGCCCAGCCGTCGTAGCGGTTGCGCAGCGCGGGTTCGGCGGAGCAGACGTCCATCATCTGCTCGGCGTAGTTCTCCCAGTCGGTCGCCATGTGGAAGGTGCCGCCCGGCGCGAGCCGCGACGCCACGAGCGCGGCGAACGACGGCGACACGATCCGCCGCTTGTGGTGCTTCTTCTTCGGCCACGGGTCCGGGAAGAACAGCCGGACGCCGTGCAGCGTGCCCGGCTCGACGTGCTCGGTCAGCAGCACGACGGCGTCGCCGTGCAGCAGCCGCAGGTTCTCGACGCCGAGTTTTTCGGCGCGCAGCATCAGCTGCCCGAGGCCGGGGTCGTAGACCTCGGCGGCGACGTAGTTCAGCTCCGGCGCGGCGGCGGCCAGCTGCGAGGTCGTCTCACCCATGCCGGAGCCGATCTCCAGCATCACCGGCGCCTCGCGGCCGAACCAGTCGGTGAAGTCCAGCGTTCCTTCGGGCAGCTCACCGACCGTGCGGCCGAGTTTCGGCCACAGCTCGTCCCACGCGCGTTGCTGCCCGACGGTCATCCGGCCGCCGCGCTTCACGTAGCTGACGACGCTGCGCAGGCGGGGTTGGTCCTGGTTCTCCACCCACCGAGGCTAACGAACCGCTTCGAGCTCCCCGAGACGAGACCGCAGGCCGGCCAGCCCGGCGATCGCGATCGGGTCCGGCGTCGGGCCGCTGTGCGCGGGCAGGACGTCGATCCAGCCGGGGTGCCGGTCGGTGTTCATCACGGTCGTGGGAATCGCGTGGCCCGATTTCCCGCGTTCGGACGGCATGAACTCCCAGTAGCCGGATTCACCGTCCGCGGCCCACGGCACGAATTCCCAGCCCGGCCGCCGGCCGAGCAGTTGTGCGATGCGGTCTTCGACGCGGAAACCCTGTTCCCGGGAATCGAGGGTGCCGTCGGCGACCGCCCGCAGCCACCACGGCGCCGGCATCGGCCCCGCCATCCCGGCCGAGGCGCGGAACAGGGCCAGGACGCTGTCTTCGGGCGCGCGGTGCACCCACGCGCGCCGAAGCTCCGCGGGCGTCGTCGCCTCCAGCGCGGCCTGCGGGAGCTCGATCGCCCGCGACCATTCGAGGTCCAGCATGGGTTCGAGCCGGGGAGCGTCGTCTTCGACGCGAGCGCGGGGAATGGTGCCGCCCAATTCTTGCCCGGTGTTCACCGTCAAGGATCACCTCCAGTGGAGCGCAGACGGTTCCGGTGCTCACTTACGAATATTGCCTGGTCATAGCAGTATGTCCGGTGCCTGTGAGAGAAGCCACAGCCATTTCATCTCTTCTTAACAAGAATTTTTTGAGCTCCGTGCGAGCCGTTACGCTCAGGCGTCGCGCCGCGCCGTGACGAGCACGCCGGCCACGACCAGGGCAACGCTGATCGCGGCGAAGTAGCCGAGGTAGCCCCACGGGCCGAGCGCCGCCGACGGCAGCTGCAGCGGGCCCGCCGCGAACCCGCCGGCGCCGACGAACTCGTCGGCCGCGTGGAACGGCATCCACTGGTAGATGTGCTTGCCGGCGCCCGGGATGAAGATCACCAGGCCTTCGAGCACCTGCGTCCACACCAGCACCACCGTGAGGGCGAACGCGACACTGCGCAGCAGGAGCGCGACGCCGACCCCGACGACCCCGGTGAGCAGGAAGACCAGGCTCTGCCCGAGCACCGACCGCCAGTCCGCGGCCGAGTTCAGCGCGAGGTCGGCGTCCGGCTTCACCAGCGCCGCCAGGCCCCACGAGCCGAAGCCGACGACCAGCCCGAGCGCGGCGCCGAGCGCGGCGACGACCACGGCCTTCGCCAGCAGCGCGGGCACCCGGCTCGGCACGGCCTGGAACGTCAGGCGCATCGTGCCCCAGTTGAACTCCGACGCGGTCGCCAGCACGGCGAGGACGAGCAGCACGGTCCGGCCGTTGCCGGTCGCGATCTGGGTGTTGCCGACCGTCGGCGGGATCTCCGGTCCGGCCAGCGCGAAGAACAACGCGGTGAAGCCGAGCGGTGCGACGACCGCGATCGCCAGGCACCACCACGGCGCGCGGGTGCTGAAGAGCTTGATGCGCTCGGCGCGCAGCAGGTTCGCCGTCATGGTCATCGGGTGGCCTCCACGGCAGAGAATTCGACGGCTTCGCGGGTCAGGTCGAGGTAGGCCTGCTCGAGCGAGCCGGTGATCGGGCTGAGCTCGTGCAGGGTCGCGCCGGCGTCGAAGGCGAGCTGCCCGATCCGGTCACTGTCCATTCCGGACACCACGAACGCGCCGTCCGCCTCGGTGAACTGCGCCTGGCCGGTCAGCGCGGCCCGCAGCTCGGCCGTGTGCGGGGTGCGCACGCGCACTCCGTGCTCGCTCGTGCGCGCCACGAAGTCGGCCATGGTGCCCTGGTAGATCAGCCGGCCCCGGCCGATCACGACCAGGTCCTGCGCGGTCTGCGCCATCTCGGGCAGCAGGTGGCTGGAGACGAACACGGTCCGGCCCTCGGCGGCGAGCGCGTGCAGCAGCTGCCGGATCCAGGCCATGCCCTCGGGGTCGAGGCCGTTCACCGGCTCGTCGAACAGCAGCACGCGCGGGTCGCCGAGCATCGCGGCGGCGATCCCCAGCCGCTGCTGCATGCCGAGCGAGTACTGCAGGACGCGCGTCTTGGCGACGCTCGACAGCCCGACGAGCGTCAGGACCTCTTCGACGCGCTTGTCCGGGATGCCGTTGGTCGCGGCCAGCCAGCGCAGGTGGTCGCGCCCGCTGCGGCCGGGGTGGCGCCAGGTGGCGTCCAGCATCGCGCCGACCGTCCGGAGTGGATCTTTCAGCCGCCGGTAGGGGACGCCGTCGACGAGCACGGTGCCCGCGTCGGGCGTGTCGAGGCCGAGGACCAGCCGCATGGTCGTGGACTTCCCGGCGCCGTTCGGGCCGAGGAAGCCGGTGACGCGCCCGGACCGGGCGGTGAACGTGAGTTCGTCGACGGCGGTGGTGGCGCCGTACCGCTTGGTCAGCGCGTTCGCTTCGATCACCCGGGAAGCCTACCGAGAAACGGGAATCCGGGTCGCCCCCCGACAGTGCGACCCGGATTCCCGTTTTTCCCCTTATCCCCTCAGGCGTCCCGCTTCTTCGCGACCCCGAGCGCGACGAGCAGGAACACGATGGCGATGCCGGCGAAGTACGCCAGCGCCCAGCCGGCGCTCAGCGGCGAGTCCGACGACGCCGGGCCGTTGACCACCTCCGAGCCGCGGAGGAACTTGTTGGCCACGTTGAACGGCAGCCACTCGTGGATGTGGTGCCCGATCTTCGGGATCAGCTGCACCAGCTCTTCCACGGCCAGGTAGTAGATGAGCAGCAGGGCGATCGCCCCGGCGCTGTGCCGGACCAGGACGCCGATCGCGACCGCGAGCACGGCGCTGATCGCGAAGACCGGCCCGATGCCGGCGACGTTCAGCCACTCCTGCGTGGTGTGCAGGCCGAGGTGGTCGTTCGGCCGCATGAGCACGCCCAGGCCCCACGCGCCGAAGGCGGCGAGCTCGCCGAGGACCAGCGCCAGCAGGGCGACGACGACGGCCTTGGCGACCAGCGCCGGCGAGCGGTGCGGCACCGCCTGGAACGTCGTGCGGATGGTGTTGAAGCGGTACTCGGTGGTCACCGCGAGGGCGGCGAGCACCATGACGACCGGGATGCCGAACTGCGAGGCACCGAACTGGGTAGCGGAGACCGACAGCGAGTCGGTCGCCTCGGTCGCGCTCGCCAGGATGGCGGCGAAGCCGACGGACAGGGCCAGGGTGATGAGTGCGCACCACCACGGCGAGCGGGTGGAGAACAGCTTGATGCGTTCTACCGCGAGCAGGTTCATGGTCTTTGGTTTCCCCGGTTACTTGGCGGACTCGAGCACGTGCTGCGCCTCGGCGTCGAGCCCGGTGTGGTACTCGACGGAGTCGCCGGTGATCTGCATGAAGGCCTGCTCGAGCGAGCCGGTCTGCGGGCTCAGCTCGTGCAGCACGATGCGGTTGGCGGCGGCGATTTCGCCGATCTTGTCGCTGTCCATCCCGGACACCACGAGCGCGGTCGCGTCGCCGGTGACGCCGGCGCTCGCGCGCTGCAGGGCGTCCCGCAGCTCGGGCAGCTGCGGTGAGCGGACCTTGACCGTGTTCTCCGCCGCGCGGGCGACGAAGTCCTGCGTCGAGGACTGCGAAATCAGCTGCCCGCGGCCGATCACCACGAGGTTGCTCGCGGTCAGTGCCATCTCGGACAGCAGGTGGCTCGACACGAACACGGTGCGGCCCTCGTCGGCCAGCCGGTGCATGAACTTCCGGATCCAGAGGATGCCCTCGGGGTCCAGGCCGTTCACCGGCTCGTCGAACAGCAGCACCTCGGGGTCGCCGAGCAGGGCCGCGGCGATGCCGAGCCGCTGCGACATGCCGAGTGAGAACCCGCCGGCGCGCTTGCCGGCGACGCTGGTCAGGCCGACGGTCTCGAGCACCTCTTCGACGCGGGCGGCCGGGATGCGGTTGGACTTCGCCATCCACTGCAGGTGGGCGCGCGCCGAGCGGTTCGGGTGCACCCACTTCGCGTCGAGCAGCGCGCCGACGGTGCGCAGCGGTTCCTTGAGGTCGTGGTACTTCTTGCCCCCGATGGTGACCTGACCGCCCGTCGGGGTGTCCAGGCCGAGGATCATGCGCATCGTCGTGGACTTGCCCGCCCCGTTCGGGCCGAGGAAGCCGGTGACCTGACCCGCGGACACGGAGAACGACAGGTTGTTCACCGCCAGTGTCTTTCCGTACCGTTTGGTGAGGCCGGTTGCCTCGATCATGACTGCTCCTCTTCCGCCCCTCGCTTACGACGCGTTCATCGTCGCGGGTCGGGGCCGGTTCGCGCGTCACCCTGGAGGCCGAACCGTTCCCCCTACCTGAGTAGTACCTTGCTGGCTTTTCGGCCGAGGCGCGATCCGTGATGACCCTGAGCCGACCCTGATTCGCCATCATTAATGAACTGTGGTTCAATAATGACGTGGCCCGGCCGAGGAGCATCACCGACGAGCGGCTGCTGGGTGCGGCGGAGACCGTGATCGGCCGCTGCGGCCCCGGTTTCACGCTCGCGCAGGTCGCCGCGGAGGCGGGTGTCTCGGTCGGCACGGTGGCGCAGCGGTTCGGCTCCAAGAGCGGCCTGCTGCAGGCGATGAGCCGGCGGGCCACGCGGCGGGCGGTCGAGCAGATGCGGGAGTGCGCCGAGCGGGTGGACGACCCGGTCGACGGCCTGCGCGAAGCGGCCGTGGCGGTCTACGCGGTGCTCGGGGACGCCGAAGAAGCGGCGAACCACCTGGGCCAGCTCGGCGTGGACATCGGCGACCCGGTGCTGCGGTCGCTGCTGGGCGAGCACTTCACGGCGGTGGAAGCGGAGCTGCGACGGCTGGTGCGGGCGGCGGCTCCGGCGCTGCCGCGCGCGCCGAGCGCGCCGCGGGCCGCGCGGGCGGTGCTCGGGGTCATCAACGGGGTGTCGATCGACTGGTCGATCCGGCCGCACGGGCGGCTGGCCGACCGGCTGGCGGAAGACGTCGACGCGGTGCTCTCCGCGTGGCGGGGACGGGAGGACGCATGAGCTTGCAGGGCAAGGTGGCCGTGGTCACGGGGGCGACCCGGGGCTGCGGCCGGGCGATCGCGGTGGAGCTGGGCCGCGCGGGCGCGACGGTGTACGTCACCGGCCGCACCACGCGCGAAACGGCGTCACCGCTGAAGCGCCCGGAAACGATCGAAGAGACGGGCGAGCTCGTGGAGGCGGCCGGCGGGCGCGCGGTGGTCGTCCGCTGCGACTTCACCTCGGTGTCCGATGTGGACGCGCTGAAGGCGCGCATCGAGTCCGAAGTGGACGGAATCGACATCCTGGTCGACGACGTCTGGGGCGGCGACATGTACTTCCACTTCGACGCGCCGTTCTGGGAGACGCCGCTGGAGGACGCACTCAGCCTGACGCACAACGCGCTCGACACCCACCTGATCGCGTTGCACAAGCTGCTGCCGCTGGTCGTCGCGCGCCGCGGGCTCGTGCTGGAGGTGACCGACGGCGACAACGACGACTACGTCGGCGCCGGCCTCCCCTACTACCTGGCGAAGTGCGGCATCCGCGCGCTCGGCCGGGCGCTGGGCGTGGAGCTGAAGAAGAACGACTGCGTCGGCCTCGCGGTGACCCCGGGCTTCCTGCGCTCGGAGTCGATGCTGGACCACTTCGAGGTCACCGAGGACAACTGGCGGGACGCGGTCGGCAAGCTCGCCCCGGTCGACTTCAAGATCTCCGAGACGCCGTACCTGCTGGCCCGCGGTGTCGCGGCCCTGGCGCAGGACCCGGACGTCGCCCGCTTCGCGGGCCAAACCCTGGCGTCCTGGACGCTGATGAAGGAGTACGGCTACACCGACGTCGACGGCGACCGCCCGGACTTCGGCCGCTGGCTCACCGAAGTCCGCCACGCGGGCAAGGACCCGGTGACCACCCCACCGGACGACTTCCGCTAGGCGAGGCCGGGCCGGGCGAGGCCGGTTTCGTAGGCCAGCACCACGGCCTGCACCCGGTCCCGCAGGTCCAGCTTCGCCAGGATCCGCCCGACGTGCGTCTTCACCGTCGCTTCCGAGAGGAACAACGTCTCGGCGATCTCCAGGTTCGACAGGCCCTTGGCGATCAGCACGAGCACCTCGCGCTCGCGGTCGGTGAGCACGTCGAGCTCCGCGGTGTCCCGCATCGGTGCGCCGCCGGCGCCGACGAAGCGGTCGAGCAGCCGGCGGGTCACCGACGGCGAGACCACCGCGTCGCCCGAGGCGACCGCCCGCAGCGCCGACACCAGGTGGTCGGGCTGGGTGTCCTTGAGCAGGAACCCGCTGGCCCCGCCCTGCAGTGCCGAGTAGACGTACTCGTCGAGGTCGAACGTCGTCATCACCAGCACGCGCGCGGTGCCGGCGGCGACGATCCGCTTGGTCGCCTCCACCCCGTCGAGCACCGGCATCCGGACGTCCATCAGGACGACGTCGGGCCGCAGCCGCGAAGCCAGCTCGATCGCCTGCGCGCCGTCGCCCGCCTCGCCGACGACGTCGATGTCGGCCTGCGCGCCCAGCACCATCCGGAACCCGACGCGCATCAGTTCCTGGTCGTCGACGACCACGACACGGATCACTTGTCCAACCTAACCGGCAGCTCCGCGCGGACCTGCCACCCACCACCCGGAGCGGGGCCCACGTCGAGCGTCCCGCCGTACACGTGCGCGCGTTCGCGCATGCCGATCAGGCCGTTGCCGCCCGGCAGCCGCCGAGCGGCACCGGCCAGCTGCGGGACGCGGCCCGCGCCGTCGTCGGACACGACCACCTCCACCAGGTCGCCGGTGCGGTGCACGCGCACCGCCGCGGTCGCGCCGCGCCCGGCGTGCTTGAGCGTGTTGGTCAGCGACTCCTGGACGATCCGGTAGATCCCCAGCGACACACCGGCGGGCAGGTCGCCGAGGTCGTCGGTCTCCAGCTCCACCGGCACGCCGGCGGTGCGCATCCGCTCGGCCAGCTCGGCGAGCGCGTGCGCGTCCGGCTGCGGGACGCGCGGCTCGCCGTCGGCGTCGTCGCTGCGGAGCACGTCGAGCAGGCGCCGCAGTTCGCCGAGCGCGCCGCGGCCGGTCTCGGAAATCGTTTGCAGGGCCCGCTGCGCGAGCTCGGGGTTGCTCTCGATCGCGTAGGACGCGCCGTCGGCCTGCACCACCATGACGCTCACCGCGTGCGCGACGACGTCGTGCAGTTCGCGCGCGATCCGGCCGCGCTCCTCGGCCACCGCGATCCGGGTGGCCTGGTCCCGTTCGGTCTCGAGCAGGTGCAACCTGGCCTCCACTTCCACGTCGTAGGCGCGCCGGGCGCCGACGAACTCGCCGAGCGTCCAGCACAGCGCGATGCCGAACGCGAGGAACACGATCGCGATGACGAGCTCGTCGTCCGGCGGGGCCAGCGCCAGCTGCACGGCCGACGAGAGGATGACCGCGCCGACGAACACGAGCCCCTGGCGGCGGCCGGCGTAGACCACGACCGAGTAGAGGCTCATCGCGAGCCCGGCGGCGCTGCCGATGCCCAGCATCAGCGTCGCGTGCACGATGCTGACCACGAGCACGACGTAGGCCGACCACAGCGGCGACTTCCGCCGGAACACCAGCGGCGCCACCATCGCGATGTTGATCGGCACGGCGACGTACCAGGGCGGCAGCTCGGGCAGCTCGGCGAACTGGTCGGCGACGAACAACAGCATGTCGATCAGCCCGAGCAGGACGGCGAGCACCGTGTCGCCCGCCATGGGGTGGGCACGCATCCAGAGGCTCAGCCGTCGCACCAGACAACACTAGGTCCCGGGCCCGGGACCGCGCGTCGGTCGCCGGTAGCACCTTCGGTGCGACCTCGGGATGAGCACCATGGCACGATTCACGGGGTTGTCCGTTCGACCGGGGAGGGCTGGGGGCCGTGACGTCACCGGAGCAGGGCCGGCTCGCGGGTCCGCTGTCGATGTCGGTGGCCAACCTGTGTCACCGCCTGCAGTCGCAGGTTTCCGCGCGCACCGCGGCCGGCTTCGCGGAGGTGCTGCGCCGGCTCGGCGCGCCGCTGCAGGTGGCCGTCGCCGGGCGGATCAAGTCGGGCAAGTCGACGCTGGTCAACGCGCTGATCGGGCGCCGGGTCGCGCCGACCGACATCGGTGAGTGCACGCGGTTGGTGACCCGCTTCCAGTACGGCACGGTCGACCGCGTCGAGATCGTCTTCACCGACGGCCGCAAGCAGGTGCTGCCCTTCGCCTCCGACGGCATGATCCCGGCCGAGCTGGGCGTCGACATCGACAGGGTGTCGCACATCGAGGCGTACCTGACGAACGCCGTCCTGCAGGGCATGACGGTGATCGACACCCCCGGCCTGGGGTCGCTCGACGCCGCCTCGGTGTCGCGGACCGAGCAGCTGCTGGGCGCCGCGAAGCACCGCAAGGACGAAGAAGAGGAAGAGGGCTCCGACGAGCTCGACGACACCTCGCGCAACGCCGTCGCCGGTGCCGAAGCCGTGCTCTACGTCGTCACGCAGGGCGTGCGCGCCGACGACCAGCAGGCCCTCGCCGCGTTCACCGCGGCCACCGCGAGCCGCGAGGCCGGCCCGGTCAACGCCATCGCCGTGCTCAACAAGGCCGACACGATCGCGCCCGAGTCGGTCGACGGCTCCGGCGGAGACGTCTGGAAGGCCGCGACGATCCTGTCGGAGAAGCAGGCGAGCACGCTGAAGCCGCGCGTCGCCGACGTGCTGCCGGTGATCGGGCTGATCGCCGAGTCCGCCGAGTCCGGCGGGTTCACCTCCGCCGACGCCGAGGCGCTGCGGCAGCTCGCCGAGCTCGACGACGACGTCCTGCAGACCATGCTGATGTCGGCCGACATCTTCACCAGCTGGGAGTGCGACGTCCCGGCGGGCACCCGGCTGCGGCTGCTGGAGAAGCTGGACCTCTTCGGCATCTCGCACGCCGTCGAGGCCATCCGCAAGGAACCGGAGATCACGGCGGGCGCCCTGCGGCGCTCGCTGCTCGACGCGTCCGGGCTGGAAGCGGTGCGGCAGCGGCTGTCGATCGTCTTCGCCGCCCGCGCCGACGGCATCAAGGCGGCGGCCGCGCTCGCCTCGGTCACCGCGCTCGCGCACGCCTCGGGCGACCCGGCCGAACGCCAGCGCGTGCACGACGCCATCGAGGTGCTGCTCGCCAAGCCCGAGGCCCACCAGCTGCGGCTGCTCGAGGCACTGACCCTGGTCGCCTCCGGTGCGGTCGACATGCCGGAGGACCTGTCGGAGGAGGTGCTGCGGGTCGGCAGCAACGCCGACATCGGCGCCCAGCTCGGCAAGCCCGGCGCCGCCCGGCCGGAGCTGGCGGCGCACGCGCTCGAACGCGCGGGCTGGTGGCGGTCCTTCGCGTCCTTCGGCGCGACGCCGGCGCAGAGCCGCGTCGCACACGTCGTGCACCGCGCGTACTTCTTGATCTGGCAACAGGTTCGCGAAGCCTGAGTTGTTTCTGCTTGCCGACTTTGCCTGGTCGGGGCCGTTTCCCGCGTACTGTGGGAATGTGCGCCTAGAACACACGACATCCTGGCGAGCGGGCTGGAGCAGCGAGAACGAGATCGACGTCGCGCTGTACATCCGTGACGCCCTGGCCCTGTCCGTTTCCGAAGGACAGGTGCTGCCGCCGGTGGAGCCGCAGGTCCCGGTGCACGTCCCGCCGGAGATCGACCGCGCGGCCGTCCAGGCGCAGTGGGCCGACTGGTGGGTCGACCTGCTCGCGTTCCTCCGCAACCGGGAAGACCCGGACCCCCGCAGCCCGCGCGCCCGCTTCGGCAGGCCCGCGCTCGCGCAGGGGTCGGCGATGCGGCAGGCGGTCGACTTCTTCGGCCCGGCCGCGGCCCGCCACTTCGCCAACGCGCGCGGGCCCGCCCTGCGCGGCGCGGGCGAGCCGGCGAACGGCACGCCGTGGGCGCCCGGCTTCTACCGGCGTCAGATCGTGGCCGGCGAGCGGCTCGGCCAGCTCGTTCGGGAGGCCGAGGTGCGGCTGGGCCGGCGGGCGTACCCGTTCCGCCTGAACGTCATCGAGATCTCCGTCGCCGGGCCGATCTGGCTGCGCACGGCGGAGGACCAGCTGCTCGTCTCGTCCCGGCTGGCCGAGGACGGCCCCGGCCTCGAAGCCGTGCTCCGCGAGGTGATCGACCAGCTCGTCTGAGCCCCCGGATGGCGGCCGGGCCGGCCAGACTGGTGGAATCTGGCGGAACCGGACGGGGTGGTGCGCATGGCGTGGTTTCGCAGGGACGGATCCGTCGAGCCCGACGACGCCCCGACCGGCCAGATCGCGGCCGTGAGCATCGCCGCGATCATCGAAGAGGCCGACGCCGAAAAGGGAACCGAAGCCGGAACCCCCGCGTCGGACACGGATGTGCACCCCCTGCAGCAGGTAGCCACGTCGGAGCTGGATCGTGCGCTGGCCGACCGCCAGGCGTTGATCCAGATGTGCTTGTACGCGCTGGACCGCGCCCGCAGCGGCGGCGTCGTCGAGCGCCTGGAGGAAGGGCTCGCCGCGGTCGGCGTCCAGGCCCTGCGGCCCGACGGCGAGCGGTTCGACCCGGCCCGTCACGAGGCGGGCGGCGCCGTCCCCACCGACGACCCGGCGCTCGACGGGATCGTGGCCGAAACCGAGGTCACCGGGTTCGCCGACCACGACCGCCTGCTGCGCGCCCCGGTCGTCACCGTCTACGCGAAGAAGAGCTCGTGAGCGCTCCGACGGCGCCGAGCCTGCCCGCGCAGGTCCAGACGGCGCGAGACCAGCTGCTGACCGTCGTCCGGGACGCCGACCCGGACGCCGCGAAGTGGGTCGACGAGGTCCGCAGGGCCCGGCCGAAGAAGCCGTCGGTCGTGGTCGTCGGCGAGACGAACCGCGGCAAGAGCTCGCTGGTCAACGCCCTGCTCGCGGCGCCGGGACTGTCCCCGGTGGACGCCGACGTCGCCACCGCGACCTACCTGGTGTTCGACCACGCCGGCGCGTGGGGCGCGCAGGCCTGCTACCCCGGCCAGCTCGCGCCGGTGCCGATCGACCTCGGCCAGCTGATCAACTGGGTGTCCGCCGCGCACGAGCTGCCGCCGGGCCAGCTCCCGCCGCGGTACGTCGAAGTCACCGGGCCGGTACCGCTGCTCGAACGGCTTTCCCTGGTCGACACCCCGGGGGTCGGCGGGCTCGACTCGATGCACGGCGAGCTGGCCAAGGAAGCCGCCGCGGGCGCGACCGCGCTGCTGTTCGTCGTCGACGCCTCGGCGCCGTTCACCTCGACCGAGCTGCAGTTCCTGCGCGACGTCGGCGAGCGCGTCGAGACCGTGGTGTTCGCGCTGACCAAGGTCGACATGTTCCGCGGCTGGCGCGAGGTCATGGAGGCCGACCGGCAGCTGCTGCGCGACCACGCGCCCCGCTTCGCCGACGCGGTCTTCCACCCGGTGTCGGCGCGGCTGTTCGAGACCGCGGCCAAGGCGCCCAACGAGCAGATGGCGGCGATGCTGCGGGAGAAGTCCGGCGTCGCCGCGGTGCAGACGGCGTTGCAGGAGCTGCTCGTCGGCCGTTCGGCGATGCTCGGCGAGGCGAACACCCTGCGTGCGCTGTCGAGCGCGCTGGGGGAAATCAAGGCGAAGCTGCAGGCCGAGAGCCGGGCGTTGTCCGCGGGTGAGGCCGAGGCCGAGCAGCTGCGTGAACGCCGTGACCAGCTGCAGGCCGAGCGCCGGACGTCGACCCGCGGCTGGCAGCTCAAGCTGCGCGGCGAGGTGCAGCGCACGCGCGTCGAGGTCGGGCACGAGAGCGCCCGGCAGATGCGGGACGCGCAGACCCACTTCCGCCAGCTGATCGACGCGGCCAAGCGCGACGAGCTGGCCGCGCTCCCCCAGCAGGTCGACATCGCGTTGCAGACGACGTCGCAGCGGATCTCGATGCTGCTCTCGCAACGCCTCAACCAGGTCACGAACGTCTCGCTGGCGGAGCTGTTCTCGCCCGAAGAGCTTGACGTCATCCGCGCGCAGTTCGCCCGGGCCGGCGGCCCGCCGGTGGTGCTGCGCCCGCCGGACAAGAAGCCGCCGACGGCCGAGGACAAGCTGCTCGTCTTCATGGGCATCTCGGGCGGCGTCGGCGCCGGCAAGGTCGCCGCGCTGCCGCTGGCCGGCGTCGCGATCCTCAACCCGGTCGTGCTGCCCGCGACGATCATCATCGGCCTCGGCGCCGGCTGGTGGATGGCCCGCACGCGCAAGCACGCGGCGGACAAGCAGCACATGAAGCAGTGGCTGGTCGAAGCCATCGCGGACGCCCGTGCGACGCTCGACCAGCTCGTCGCCGAGCAGCTCATCGAAGCCGAGCAGCAGCTGTCGATGGCGCTCGACGAGGCGCTGGGCCGGCGCATCGACGCGATCGAGGCCGAGCTGAAGGAAGTCGACAAGACGATCAAGATGGGTGCCCAGGAACGCGCCAAGAAGATCGCGATCGTCTCGAAGCGGCTCAAAGAGGTTTCCGAGGGTCGTGACCGGGCGGAAGCCTTCCTGACGCGGATCCGGGCACTGCGGGACAAGGCGGCCTGACCGCCCGTCCGGTTGTGGAGCGGAACCGAACCGGCATACGGTGAGTCATACCCTCGGACAGCAGGTCAGAGACGGCGTTACCCGGTACAAAAGGGGGAAGTCCCATGTGGGTCGACGAGAGTGGCGGCAGCGACACCGACGCCTCCAGCCCGGACGCGATGACCGTCCACGTCGACGGTCAGGAGTACCAGGCCGAGGTCAACTACGACCTGAACCACGACGGCGTCAACGACACCGCGATCGTCGAGCACGACGACGGCACGTCCCAGGCCTTCATCGACACGAACCACGACGGCGAGGCCGACCAGTACGCCGTGCTGGACTCGAGCGGGCACGTCGTCGAGCAGGCCGTCTACGACGAGGCCAGCGGCGAGTGGATCCAGTCCTCGGGCGGCGGCCACGACGACTCCGGCACCGGCCACGACGACAGCTCCGGCGGCCACATCCACGCGGACATGCCCGACGGCGAGGTCGACGCGGGCGTCGCGACGATCGACACCGACCACGACGGCCACAACGACACCGCCATCGTCGAGACGAAGAGCGGCGGCACCATCGCCTTCACCGACAAGGACGGCGACGGCGAGGCCGACATCGCGGTGCAGACCGAATCGGACGGCACGACCACCACGTTCGAGCACACCGGACCCGGCCAGTGGACCGAGGTCTCCAGTGGACTGGTGGACCCGGGTGGCGAGCAGCAACTCGGCGACCCGGCCGACGACGCCGCGTGGGGCGCGGCCGGCACGCAGACCCTCGAGGGCGTCGCGCGCATCGATTCCGGCACCGGGCAGTGGATCTCGCCCAACTGAAACGTAACCCAGGTCACAGTTTGAAAGCCCGGTGCGCGAGCGCCGGGCTTTCTTCATGTCGAAAATGAAAACGACCAGGTCACAGGCGTGACAGCGGTCACCGGAAGATTTTCAGCGAATACACCGATCCGGTGACGTCTGAATCGATTCCCTTATCGTTCTTGTGAGAGAACCTACACGTCAGCTCTCGGTTACTTGCCGGTCATGCGGCTACTCTCGGGGAATCCCAAAACACGCACACCGGTTCGCCAGCCGGTGTGCGAAGCCATTCGTCGTCGGCAATGAGGCCCGCGCCGGAACAGCGTCGTTCCCGGTGTGGGCTCTTTTGTCGTCGGAAGTCAGGAGTAGAGATGACCGCAGTCGCCATCCCCGGACTGGACACCGCGCCGACGACGCACACTGGCGTGCTGTCCTTCGTCCGGGAGGTCGCCGAGCTGACCACCCCGGACCGTGTGGTGTGGGTCGACGGGTCAGACGAAGAGGCCGCCCGGATCAACCAGGAACTGGTCGAGGCCGGGACGTTCGTGCAGCTCAAGTCCAAGCCCAACTCCTTCTGGGCCACTTCCGACCCCAACGACGTCGCCCGCGTCGAGGACCGCACCTTCATCTGTTCGGAGCGTCCCGAGGACGCCGGCCCGACCAACAACTGGATGGACCCGGCCGAGATGAAGGCCACCATGACCGAGCTCTACCGGGGCTCGATGCGTGGCCGCACGATGTACGTCATCCCGTTCTGCATGGGCCCGCTCGGCGACGAGAACCCCAAGCTGGGTATCGAAATCACCGATTTCGCGTACGTCGTCGCGTCGATGCGCGTGATGACCCGCGCCGGCCAGGCCGCGCTCGACAAGTTCGTCGCGCCGGACGGCACCGAGCGTGAATTCGTGCCCGCGCTGCACTCCGTGGGCGCGCCGCTCGAACCGGGCGAGAAGGACGTTTCCTGGCCCTGCAACACGACGAAGTACATTTCGCACTTCCCCGAGGAGCGCGCGATCTGGAGCTACGGCTCGGGTTACGGCGGAAACTCCTTGCTGGGCAAGAAGTGCTACTCGCTGCGCATCGCCTCGGTGATGGCCCGCGACGAGGGCTGGCTGGCCGAGCACATGCTGATCCTCAAGTTGATCTCGCCCGAGGACAAGGTCCACTACGTCGCGGCCGCGTTCCCGAGCGCCTGCGGCAAGACCAACCTCGCGATGCTGCAGCCGACCATCCCGGGCTGGCGCGCCGAGACCCTCGGCGACGACATCGCGTGGATGCGCTTCGGCGAGGACGGCCGCCTGTACGCGGTCAACCCCGAGTTCGGCTTCTTCGGCGTCGCGCCGGGCACCGACTGGCACACCAACCCGAACGCCATGCGCACGATCGAGAAGGGCAACACGGTCTTCACGAACGTCGCCCTGACCGACGACGGCGACATCTGGTGGGAGGGCATGGAGAACAAGCCCGCCCACGCGACGTCGTGGAAGGGCGAGGACTGGACGCCGGAGTCGGGCGAGAAGGCCGCGCACCCGAACTCGCGCTACTGCACGCCGATGTCGCAGTGCCCGATCCTCGCCGACGAGTGGGACGACCCGAAGGGCGTGCCGATCTCGGCGATCCTGTTCGGCGGCCGCCGCAAGACCACGGTGCCGCTGGTGAACGAGGCCCGCGACTGGCAGCACGGCGTGTTCATGGGCGCCACCATGTCGTCGGAGACCACGGCGGCGGCGGCCGGCGCGGTCGGCAACGTGCGCCGCGACCCGATGGCGATGCTGCCGTTCCTCGGCTACCACGCCGGTGACTACTTCAAGCACTGGCTGAACCTGGGCAAGAACGCCGACGCGAACAAGCTCCCGAAGATCTTCTACGTCAACTGGTTCCGCCGCGGCGACGACGGCCGGTTCCTGTGGCCGGGCTTCGGCGAGAACTCGCGCGTGCTCAAGTGGGTCATCGAGCGGGTCGAGGGCCGCGGCAACGCCGTCGAGACGCCGATCGGCTACGTGCCGCGCGCCGAGGACATGGACACCGAGGGCCTCACCGAGCCGATCGAGGACATCCAGGCCGCCCTCGACGTCAAGCCGGAGGAGTGGCGCGAGGAGCTGCCGCTGATCCAGGAGTGGTTCGAGAAGATCGGCGAGGTCCCCACCTCGCTGCGTGACGAGCTCGACGCGCTGGCCCAGCGCCTCGGCTGAACACCCTGAGCAGAGGGGGACGGCTCCCGGCCGCATCCGGGAGCCGTCCCCTTCTCCCTTGCCGGGGGTACCTTCGCGGCATGAGACCGTTCCGGTTCGGCGTGGCGTTGGTGGTGCCCGGCTCCCGGGCCGAGTGGGTGGCCAAGTGCCGGCAGGCCGAGGACCTCGGCTACGACGTCGTCGGGGTGGTCGACCACCTCGGGCGGGTCGCGCCGGTGCCGGCCCTGCTGCTCGCCGCCGAGGCCACCGAGCGGGTCCGGCTGAACACCTACGTGCTCAACGCGAGCTTCCACAACCCGGTGCTGCTGGCCCGCGACGTCACCGGGCTCGACGAGTTCACCGGCGGCCGCATCGAGGTCGGCATCGGCGCGGGGTACGTCCGCGCGGAGTTCGAGGCGGCCGGGATCGAGTGGGGCACGCCGGGGCAGCGGTTCGACCGGCTCGTCCGCGCGGTCACCGAGATCGAGCGCGCCTACGAAGGCCGGCCCCGGCCGCCGCTGCTGCTCGGCGGGCGCGGCGACCGCATGCTGGCCTTCGCCGCCGAGCACGCCGACACCATCGCCTTCACCGGCACCGCGCCCGGCGCGGCCGAGGGCCGGCTGGCCCTGGCCGGCCCGGACGCGATCGCCGAGCGCGTCGGCTTCGTGAAACGAGCGCTCGGCGAGCGCGACGCCGAGCTCAACCTGCTGATCCACTTCGTCCGGATCACCGACGGCCGGCGCGTGGCGCTCGAAGCCGCGCACCGGCTGGTCCCGCACCTCGGCGTCGACGAGCTCGGTGAGCTGCCCACCGTCGTCGTCGGCTCGGCGGAAGCGGCGGCCGAGCAGCTGCTGCGCACGCGGGAAACCCTGGGGGTCAGCTACTTCACCGTGGTCGAAGAGGACCTGACCAGGCTCGCGCCGGTGATCGAAAAGCTCCGCTGAGTATGTTGTCGGTATGACTGGGGATTTCCGCTTCGGCGTCAACATGGTCGTGCCGGACAGCCGCGCCGCGTGGGCGGAGAAGTGCCGCAAGGTCGAGGACCTCGGCTACGACGTGCTGTCGGTCGCCGACCACCTCGGCATGGCCACGCCGTTCCCCGCGCTGGTGCTCGCGGGCGAAGTCACCTCGCGCGTCAAGCTGAACACCTTCGTGCTCAACGCGCCCTTCTACAACCCCGTGCTGCTGGCCCGCGACGTCACGGGCACGGACCAGTTCACCGACGGACGCCTGGAGCTCGGGCTCGGCGCCGGGTACGTCAAGGCGGAGTTCGAGGCGGCCGGGATGCCGTTCCCGTCCGCCCGCGAGCGCGTCGACCACCTCGAAAAGACGATCCTCGAACTGAAGCGCCTCTACGCCGACCCGGAGCACAAGCCCGCGCCGGTCCGCCCCGAAGGCCCGCCGCTGCTGCTCGGCGGGCGCGGTGACCGCGTGCTGGGGCTGGCCGTCGAGCACGCCGACATCATCGGTTTCACCGGCACCGCGAAGACCCCCGACGGCGCGCCCATCGCCGCGGCCCCGCCCGAGGACGTCGACGAGCGCGTGGCGTTCGTCCGGGCGAAGCTCGGCGAGCGCGAGTCCGAAGTGGAGTTCAACCTGCTCTGCCAGTTCGTGAAGGTCACGAACAACCGCGCGGCCGGCTTGGCCGAGCTTTCGCAGCTCGTCGGCGGCGGCCTGAGCCCCGAGCAGATCGGCGAGCTGCCGATCGCCCTCGTCGGCACGCCGGCGCAGATCGCGGACCAGCTGCGCGGCCACCGCGAGCGGTTCGGCTTCACCTACTTCACCATCCTCGAGATGTTCCTCGACGAGTTCGCGCCGGTCCTCGAGCACCTCCGATGATCGACGCGCGGGGCATCGGGGTCCGGGCCGGCGAACTGTGGCTGTTCGACGACCTGGACTTCTCGGTCGACCCCGGCGAGTGCGCCGCGATCGTCGGGCCGAACGGCGTCGGCAAGTCGACTTTGATGCGCTGCTTCTACGGCATGCAGAAGCCCCAGCACGGCCGTGTGCTCGTGGACGGCGACGTGCCGGACGAGCGGGACGTCGAGTTCCGCCGCAAGGTGTCCGTGCTGTTCGACGACTCCGACTTCTTCGCCGAGCTGACCCCGCTGCAGCACCTGGAACTGCTGTCCGGCTCGTTCGGCGCCGACCTCGGCGACCACGAGGAGCTGCTGCGCGACGCCGGCCTCGGCGAACGCATGCGCGTCACGGCCGGGCACTTCTCGGCGGGCCAGCGCCGCCGGCTGCTCCTGCTCGGCGTCACCGCGCGCCCGCACCGCGTGCTGCTGCTCGACGAGCCGGAGCGCGCCCTCGACGTCGCGGGCAAGGACTGGCTGGTCGAGGTGATCGCCCGGTCGACGGCGGCCGGCGCGGCGGTCGTGGTGGCCACGCACCACCCGCCGCTGCTCGAAGCCGCGGACAGCGTGCTCGAACTGTGGTGACGCTCGCGCCGCGCCGGATGCGGATCCCGGGCCGCAAGCGGTTCGGCGGGATCTTCAGCGGCGACACCGCGACGTTCGTCTTCCTGTTCGGTTTCGGGTTCCTGTTCACCGCGTTCTTCCACGTCGACGCCTGGCGCAAGGCGGTCTACGGCTCGGCGGTCGTGGACTTCCCGGCCGTGCTCGGGGTGCTGACGCTCTGCTGCGCGGTGGCCTGGCGCGGTCTGCTGCGCCGCGGGTTCGCCTGGGTCGAGCCGGCGGAGCTGACCTGGCTCGACTTCGCGCCGGTCGACCGCGGCCGCGTCGTCACGCTGCGGCTGCTCGGCGCCTGGACCGGCGTCGTGGCGGTGACCGGCTACCTGGCCGCGCTGATGCTCGCCGTCGGCGGGGCCGGGCTCGACCTGTGGCGGGCGGGCATCGCGGTCGTCGTCGCGACCGGCGTGGTCGCGTTCACCTCGGCGCGCCGGACGTCGCTGTGGTTCGACGCGCTCGGCCCGCTGGCGCTGGCGGTCTTCGGGCTGGCGGTCGCCGCGTTCGGCCTCGGCCCGCTGACCGTGCAATGCGTCGCGGCGGGGGTGCTGGTCGCGGCGCTGCCGCTGGCGTTCGGCGGTGAGCCGGTGGCGCGCGCGGGCCGGTCCGCGCTGCTCGCCGGCTGGGACGGCCGGGTGCTGCGCTCGGTCGCCGTCACGTTCCTCGACCCGATGATGCTGCTGCCGCCGTCCGCGCCGATCGGCCGGATTTCGCTGACGCGCCCGGCACCGTTGCGGCTGGCCTGGGCGGGCACGCTCGGCCGCTCGCGGTACGCGGGCGCGGCGGCGCTGGTCGCCTTCGCGGTCGTCGTCGCGCACATAGCGTTGCCGACGATGCCGGGCGCGGTCCTGGCCGGCCTCGGCGGGTACGTCGCGCTGACGCCGTACGGCGCCGGGCTCGGCGAGCTGTGGCGCAACCCGGGCCGTCGCCGCTGGCTGGGGTCGTCGAACCGCGAACTGGTGCTGGCGCACGGCGTGGTCCTCGCCGCGGCCGGGCTCGCGTGGGCGGCGCTGCTCGCCGTCGTCACCCTGGCGGCCGGGACGGCGTTCACCGCGGGCGCCTGGCTCGCCGTGCCGCTCGCGGTGCTTTCGATCCTGCGCACGGTCACGCGCACCGCCGTCGACTACGCGAACCCGGGCTTCGTCGACACCCCGGTCGGGCCGATGCCCGCCAACCTCACCCGGCAGCTCTTCCGGGGTCTCGACCTCTTGGTCATCGGGATCGTGGTGCTCTCGGCCGCCGTTTGACCTACGCTCGGTACGACGAAGGGAGCAGCCGTGGGCGGCGGACACGCACCGGGTGTCGGGCGGAGGGCGACCAGCGAGTTCCCGCGCGGCTGGACCGACGAGCACATCATCTCCGTGGTCAAGGACGTCGCCAACGACCCGAGCGAAGCGCGGCGGCAGCAGCTGAACGGCCGCTGGCGGTGCGCCGGCGAGCGGTTCAACGTGCACCTGATCGTGCTGGTCGAGGACAACGGCCACGTGCACACGGCGTACCCGGTGGCGGGCCCGGGCGTCATCCGCAACCCCGACGCGGCGCGCGACCCGGCGAACCCGACGGTCGCCGACCTCAAGGAGAACCGGATCAGCTTCTTCGCCGACAACGTCCTGACGATGCTCGGCGACCGCCTCTCCCCGGAGGACTACACGCACTACCGCACGCTGCTGTGGTCGGGCGAGTGGGAGGAGCTGGCCGACGTCCTGGCCGCGCACGCGGTCAAGGTGGACCTCGCGCTCTCGGCCGACGAGCTCTCCGACTTCGAGAAGCTGCTGAACAGCTACGACCTGCCGGTGGCGGGCTGCGCGTTCCTCAACGACCGCGACCACATCCTGCGGCAGCTGCGCGGGCTCTAGCGGAAGTCGTACCCGGTGAAACCGGCGACCGGGAGGTAGCCGATGCGCCGGTACAGCGCGTTGCTGGTGACGTTGGCGGGGTCGGTGTAGAGCACCACGTCCGTCGCGCCCGCGGCCAGCGCGGCCCGGCTCACCGCGACCGTCACGGCGCCCGCATAACCACGTCCGCGGAAGCGGGCCGGGGTGTAGACGGGATCGATCCGGACCATGCCCGCCAGCATCGGGGCGAGCCCGCCATGGCGACGGGCGTTCCGGCGTCCCAGAACGTGAAGTGCTTGCCGGCGAAGTTCGAGGCGGCCCACGCGCGTTCGTCCGCGAGCGGTGCCTGGCCGACCGCGATGGCGAACTCGCTGCACCAGCGGATCACCTCCGCCCGGTCGGGCGCTTCCCGTGGGTGGCCTTCGGGTTCCGGCTCCGGCGGGGTGAGCGAGCCGAGCCGGTGGAGCCGGACTCGCACGCCGGCCACCGGCACCGCTGCGCTGCGCTGTTGCCACGCCTCGGCGAATGCAGCCGCGGACTCGTCTTCGGCGGTCACGCCGCTCAGGGAAACGCCGAGGTCGGCCAGCTGCGAGGCCAGGGCACCGGCCTGCTCGGGCGAGACCGCGGTGAGGAGCAGGCGTTGCGACGGGCGGCGGTAGAAGACGGCCCTGACCTCACCCTCCTGCTCAAGGTGGCCGAAGAGGGTGCCCTTCTCCTCCTGCGTCCGCAGCTTCTCGAGCCGGGTCAGCTGCGAAGTGTGCAGCGCGGGGCGGGAGCGCAGGAACTCCCCAGTCCGGGCGAGGAAGCCGTCGATGTCCTCGGTGAGGTGCCAGCGCGCGTCCAAGAGACCTAGCTCGCTTGGGAAAGCGGTGGTGACGCAGCAGGTGCGACGGCCGCGCGCAGCTCGTCGAGCGGCAGGCCCACCGCGTCCGCGATGGCCGTGACCGTGAAGAACGCCGGGGTCGGGATGCGGCCGGTCTCGATCTTCCGGAGCGTCTCCACCGAGATCCCGGCCTCTACGGCGACGTCGACCATGCTCCGGCCGGCGCGTGCCGTCCGCAGCGCCTGGCCGAGGCGTTCGCCCCGTTCGCGCTCTTCGTCCGTCAGCGGTACACGCACCATGGCGCCAATACTAATACCAGAGTTGTCCACAGGTCGTGGACAACTCTGTGCACAGGTGTGGAAAAGGCCCCGCCGAACCGGAGTTCGGCGGGGCCCCACCACATCTAGTGCCCTCAGGCGCCCGGAGGCACCGGAAGTGGCATGCCGGGCAGGCTCTGGTCGTTCGGCACGACGCCGTCGACCAGGTAGGCCTCCACGACCTTGTCCACACCCGCGTTGCCGCCCGCGTAGATGCCGTGGTCACCCTCGCCGGTGATCGTCAGCATCCGCGAGTTGTCGAACGCCTTGTGCGCGCGGCGCGCGCCCTCGATCGGCGTCGCCGGGTCGTGCTCCGACTCGACGATCAGCACCGGCGGGACACCCTTGCCGTTCAGCACGGGCAGCGGGGCCGGGGTGTTCTTCCAGAACAGGCACGGCTGGATGAACCAGCCCGCGCCGAGCAGGGGCAGCTGCTGGTCGATCAGCTTCTGCGACTGCTTGATGGCGCTCTGGGTCGAGCCGGTCCACGGACCCTCGTTGCACGGGATGGTCCAGAACGACGCGTCGTAGGAGTCACCGTCGGTCGGCACCATCAGCGGCTGCGCGCCGGGCGTCACGGTGCTCTTGTCGGCGACCTTGACCTTCTGCGCGGCCGACGTCTTGGCCTGGGCCGACGCGCCACCCTGGGTCAGGGTGCGGACGCTGACCAGGTAGTCGGCCAGCCCCGGGAAGGCGCGCTTCGAGTAGATCTGCGACGCGATGAAGGAGTCCAGGCCGTTGGCCGACACGCTCGAGCCGTCGGGCAGGGTGACCGCGCCCTGGGTCAGGGCGTAGCGGACCTGCTCGTAGGTCTGGCGGGCCGCCTCGCCGGTGGTGCCGAAGTGGTAGAGCTTGTCGTACTTCGCCACCCACGGGAGGAAGTCCTGGCGGAAGCGGCGCTCGAAGCCGAGCGGCTGCCAGTCGAAGGACTTTTGCCAGGTCGTCGTGAACTCCGTCGAGGAGTCGAGCACGAACCGGCCGGTGCGCGTCGGGTAGGCCTGCGCGTAGTGCGCGCCCATCCAGGTGCCCGCCGAGTAGCCGACCCAGTTGATCTTGTCGCGGCCGAGCAGCACGCGCAGCAGGTCGATGTCCTTGACCGTCTGGTCGGTGTTGATCAGCGGGCCCAGCTCGCCGGACTTCTGCTGGCAGGACAGCGCCGCGTACTTCGTCGCCTGGAGGATCAGGTTCAGGTTCTGCTTGCTGCGGTCACGCGGGTCCAGGTCCGAGCCGGTGCCGATGGCGCCACCGCACGTGATGTTCGTGCTCTTGCCGGTGCCGCGCGGGTCGAACCCGACGATCTCCTGGTGCTCGCGCAGCTTCGGCTGGTTGCGCAGGCGGGCCGGGAAGTTGCGCCCGGGCGCCCCCGGGCCGCCCGGGTTGGTGACGACGCTGGCCGTCGCGTCCTTGGTCGCTTTCAGCCGGCTGACCGCGATGGTCAGGTCGATCTGCGCGTTGGCCTGGTACCAGTTGCGCGGCGTCTTGTAGGTCGCGCACTCCATGTCCTCGGCACCCGCGGGCGGGGCGGTCGGCAGCTCGGAGGGGACGGCGCACTTGTGCCAGTCCAGCTTCTGGTTCGCGTACTGGGCCGGGATGTTCGTGGAGTTCAGCGGCTGCTTGCCGGCCGCTGAATCCTGGCCCGCGAACGCGGGGGTGAACCCGGCCAGCAGGGTGCCGGCGATCGCCGGGATCACCACCGCGTAGCGGAGTCGTGTCATTCGGTTGCCCCTTTTGGGTCTTTCGCCAGTGGAGTCGGGCTATTCCTATAGGGCCGCTCAGAGCACGGCAACCGACGTTGGTCGGCAACGCGGACCGTGGCGATCAAATCGATACCGGACAGACGTGACTCCCTGTCACCCAGGTTCTAAGGTCAGGCGGTCGGTTACGGGAGTGTTAGGTGAGGTCCGATGTCGACTGCGAAGCACGACGGGAAGGCGAGCGGGTCGCGGTTCAACCCGTGGCACCTGCTCCTGATCGTTCCGCTGCTGGTCCTGGTCACGCCACTGTTCAACATGGACGGTCCCCGGCTGTTCGGGATGCCGTTCTTCTACTGGTTCCAGTTCCTGATGGTCGCGGTCGGGGTGCTCAGCACCTGGGTCGTGTACCTGATGACGCGGGACAAGCCCGCCGCTGAGGGCCCGGACAACCTGAGCGTCGACGACCTGGACGAGGGGGACGCTCGATGAGCAACCTGCAGTGGCCCGAGCTGATCATCTTCACCGTGCTGTTCGCGCTGGTGACGGTGCTCGGTTTCATGGCGTCGCGCTGGAAGGCCGGGGGCACGCTGGACCACCTGGACGAGTGGGGCCTCGGCGGCCGCAGGTTCGGCTCGTGGATCACGTGGTTCCTGCTCGGCGGCGACCTCTACACCGCCTACACGTTCGTCGCGGTGCCCGCGCTGGTGTTCAGCGCCGGCGCGCTCGGCCTGTACGCGCTGCCGTACACGATCGTCGTCTACCCGATCGTGCTGCTCCCGGCGCTGCGGATGTGGTCGGTCTCGCGCGCACGCGGCTACGTCACCCCGGCCGACTTCGTGCGCGGGCGCTTCGGTTCGCCGACGCTGGCGCTGCTCGTCGCGATCACCGGCATCGTCGCGACCATGCCGTACATCGCGCTGCAGCTGGTGGGCCTCGAGGCCGTGCTGCGGACGATGGGCATCAACGGCTCGGGCATCGTCGGGCACCTGCCGCTGCTGGTCGCGTTCGTGATCCTGGCGTTCTACACCTACCAGTCCGGCCTGCGGGCGCCCGCGCTGATCGCGTTCGTCAAGGACATCCTGATCTACATCGTCATCATCGTGGCGATCATCTACCTGCCCTCGAAGCTGGGCGGCTGGTCGCACATCTTCGACACGGCGGCGAAGAAGCTCGGCACCCCGAGCCCGGCCACCGGCAAGCCGGCCGGGTCGATCCTGCTCACGGCCAACAACCAGCTGCAATACGCGACGCTGGCGCTGGGTTCGGCGCTCGCGCTGTTCCTCTACCCGCACTCGCTGACCAGCGTGCTGGCCTCGCGCGGGCGCAACGTCATCAAGCGCAACATGGTCGCGCTGCCGGCGTACTCCCTGGTGCTGGGCCTGCTGGCGCTGCTCGGGTACGTCGCGATCACGGCGGGCGTCAAGCCGCTGACGAACGCGGCCACCGGCAAGGCGGACGGCAACACGATCGTCCCGGTGCTGTTCGACAACCAGTTCTCGTCGTGGTTCGCCGGCATCGCGTTCGCCGCGATCGGCATCGGCGCCCTGGTGCCGGCCGCGATCATGTCGATCGCCGCGGCCAACCTGTGGACCCGCAACATCTACAAGGAGTACATCCGCAAGAACGCGACACCGCAGGAAGAAGCGAAGCAGGCGAAGCTGGCTTCGCTGGTCGTGAAGCTGGGCGCGGTGGCCGTGATCATCCTGATCGACCCGCAGTTCTCGATCGACCTCCAGCTCATCGGCGGCGTGCTGATCCTGCAGACGCTGCCGGCCGTGGCTTTGGCGCTGTACACGCGCTGGTTCCACCGCTGGGGCCTGATCGCGGGCTGGGTCGTCGGCATCGGCTGGGGCCTGATCATGCTGTACGGCATCCCCAACCCGGCCAACGGCAAGCAGCACTTCGGCGGTTCGGCGCTGGCCCTGGGCAACATGTCGATCTTCGGCTGGCACCCGTTCTCGGGCTCCCAGGTCCAGATCTACGTGGGCTTCGTGGCCCTGGTCGCGAACCTGGTGGTCGCGGTGGTCTTCACGGTCATCGCGCGTCAGCTGAAGGTGTTCAACGGCACCGACGACACGAACCCCGAGGACTACCAGGCCGACGAGCACGACAAGGACCTGCGCCCCATCGGTGTCCACTAAGGACGGTTTCGGAGCAGCACCGTCCGCGAGACGAGGTAGAGCACCACGCCGTTGAGCAGGTGCCAGAGGAAGTGCGTGCCGACCGGGACGTAGTCGCACACGTCCCGGTCGAGCGTGCGCAGGCTCAGGGAGAGCGCGAAAATCGCGCCCGCGACGGCGAAGTGCGTCCAATAGGCGTCGCGCGAAAAGGCGAGTAGTGCGGCGATGGCGAACAGCCCGACCAACGCGGACAGGTAGAGCCCGCCGCCCAGCAAGGCCGTGACGACGGTCAGCGCGAGGAACGCGGGCGCGGCGAGCCACGCCCATCGCCAGGCGAGGTACCCGCGCGCGAACACCACGACGTAGACCAGCACGAAAACGAGGATGCTCCCCGAATCCGCGGCCCCGGCCCACCGCGTCGCGACCAGGTGGAAGACCGTGCTGGCGAGGAAAACCAGCCCGATCAGCACGGCCAGCAGCCGCCCGGTCCGGTTCCCCGCGGCCAGCCGCCAGACGAGCAGCGCGGCGACGAGGAAGGCGAGGTTGCTGAGACTGTTGAGCGGCTCACCCCAGAGCCCGGGCCCGACGCGTTCGCAGTACCCGTCGACGTAGTCCGTCACGAGCACAGCCAACCACGACTAGCGTGCGGGGTATGAGCGACTCGGTGAGCCGGTTCCCCGTCACGGACCGCGAAGACCTGCCCGAAGACCTGCGCGAGCGGGTCGGCGTGATCGCGGAGAAGTCCGGGTTCACGCCGAACATCTTCCGCGCCCTCGGCCACCGCCCGGCCGAGCTGCGGGCCTTCCTCGACTACCACGACGCCCTCATTGAGCGCTCGGACGGACTGAGCAAGGCCGAGCGCGAACTGGTCGTCGTCGCAACATCCGGGGCCAACCACTGCACCTACTGCGTCGTCGCGCACGGCGCCATCCTGCGCATCCGCGCCAAGGACCCCGAGCTGGCCGACCGGGTGTCGAGCAACCCGTGGCAGGTGGAGCTGGACGAGCGCGGCCGCGCGATCGTCGACCTCGCGCTCGCCCTGGCCCAGGACTCGGCGTTGTTCGGCGACGCCGACATCGAAGCGGCGCGGGACGCCGGCCTCACCGACGACGAGATCTGGGACGTCGGCGCGATCACGGCGTTGTTCGCGATGTCGAACCGGCTCGCCCACCTCACGGCCCTGCGGCCGAACCCGGAGTTCTACCTGCTCGGCCGCGTACCGCGCTAGAAGGTCAGGCGCCAGGTCTCGTCGGTCAGCTTCGGGCCCCAGGTGTCGAAGTCCGCTTCGCCGACGAGCTCGAAGCCGGCCGCGCGGTAGATCGAGCGCGCGGCCGTCAGGATCGAGACCGTCGACAGCTCCATCCCCCGGTAGCCGTGCGCCCTGGCGAACTCGACGCACTCGGTGACCAGCCGCTTGCCCACGCCGTGCCCGCGGGCCGACGGCTCGAGCAGCAGCAGCCGCAGCTTCGCGGTGTCCGCGTCCGGCCCACCGGTGCACGCGATGCTGCCGACGCGCTCGCCGTCGAGCTCGGCGATCCAGAACGCCTGCCGCGGGTCGTCGCGGGTTTCGACGAAGTCCGCGACGATCCGGGCGACCAGTCCCTCGAACCGGTCGTCGAAGCCGTACTCGCGGCCGTAGAGCGCGCCGTGGCGTTCGACCACCCATCCGAGGTCGCCCGGTCGTGGCGGGCGGAGGACGAGTACGGGGTCGCGCCGGGCGTCGCCGACGAGGTCGCCGATCGTGCGCATGGCGGTCAGCAGCCGCTGCTGGTCTTCGTCGGGGAAGCGGCGGAGCAGCCCGCCGATCTGCTCGGTGGACCGGGCGTTCAGGACGGCGAACGCGTCCCGGCCCGCCGCGGTCGGGCGGACGAGCTGGCGGCGGGCGTCCTCGCCGGACCGTTCGCGCTCGACCAGCCCGCGCGCTTCGAGGCGGCCGAGCAGCCTGCTGGCGTAGCCGGCGTCGAGGTCGAGCCGTTTGCGCAGGTCGGTGACCGGCAGCGGGTCCTGGTGGGCCAGCTCGAAGAGCACGCGTGCTTCCGGCAGCGAGTACTCGGCGTCCGCCGGGCCCTCGTCGAGCACGCCGATGACCCCGGTGTAGAGCCGGTTGAAGGCGCGGACCGCGGCCACGCGGTCGGCCAGCTGAGCGTCGTTCATTGACCACCTCAACAAACTCGTTGACGAAGTCAAAGAATACTGCGGACGGCCACGCCGGCAAGTCGATTACCGGGGTCCGGACATGGGAAACCCCGCGATGCTGCCAGGTCGGGGGTCCGCCAGCATCACGGGGTCGTAGGGGGTATCGACGCCACTTTGCGTGGCGTTACACCCTCAGCTCTTTGTGGCGTAGGTCACTCGAATGGGCGACCGCCACTGGGCTGAGGACGGGCTCAGCGCATGTAGTTCGTGCGAGCCTGCGCGATCGCGATGAGTTCCTGACGGACCGTCGCGGTGGCGGCGGTGTCGATCGCCCGGTTCAGCGCCCGGCGAGTGCGAACCTCGGCGCGACGGGCACGGAGCTTGGCGGCCATGTTGTTCATCGGTTTCTGCATCCCCTTCGGAGGGTCTCGGTGGCTTGTGTCTCAAGTATGCGCTTTTTTTCACAAGGAATCCAACGAATGTCCGGTGATGTGCAGCACTAGCCGATGAATCATCGGAAACAGAGGCGTACAACCGGATGAATCATGGTGTCGGCGGTCACGACGAAGCAACCCGGCTAAGGGTCTCTAGGAATGTCTAGCGATTTTCCGATACTCGGGTAGGGACGTCGAGAGTCAGTCGCGGCCGAGCAGGTAGTGCCCGAAGTGCGGCACGGTGAAGGCGATCTGGCCCCGCTCGGCGGAGTAGACGAGGCCCTTCTTCATCAGGCTGTCGCGGGCGGGCGACAGCGAAGACGGCTTCCGCCCGAGGAAGACCGCGACGTCGGCGGTCCCGGCGGGCTCGTCGCGCCCCTGGGTCAGCTCGGCCATCGCCTGCAGGTACTCCCGCTCGGCCGGCGTCGCGCGGTCGTAGCGCGAGCCGAAGAACCCGACCGCCAGCTCCGACTCCGCTTCGGGCGCGGCCACCTGGACGTCCTTGACCGTGATCGGGTCGGACGGCGCCGCGTCCCAGGCCGCCTTGCCGTAGGCCTGGATGAAGTACGGGTAGCCGCCGGACGCGTCGAAGAGCGCGTCGAGGGCTTCCGGCTCGATGCCGGCGTCCTCGCGTTCGATCGGCGCCATCACGGCGTAGTCGGCGTCCTCGCGGTCGAGCCGGTCGATCCGCGCGTACCGGAAGAGCCGCTCCGAGTAGGACTTGGACGCCGAGAGCACCGCGGGCACGTGCGGCAGCCCCGCGCCGACGACGACGAGCGGCGCGCCGGACTGCGAGAGCTCGTGGCAGGCGGCGCACAGCGCGGAGACGTCGTCGGGCTGCAGGTCCTGGATTTCGTCGATGAGCAGCGCGACGCCGGTCCCGACGTCCGCGGCCAGCTCGGCGACGTCGGTGAACAGCTCGACGAGGTCGATTTCGATGTCCCCGGAGTCGGCGCGCCCCTGCGCGGCGGGCACGTCGATGCCCGGCTGCCACCGGTCGCGCAGCTTCGCGTCGGCCTTGTTGGCCCGCAACGCGAACGCCTTGAGCACGCCGAGCACCTCTTCGACGCGGTCGGGCGCCCGGTGCCGCACGGCCAGGTCCCGGATGGCCCGGTGCAGCGCGGCGGACAGCGGCCGCCGCAGCTCGGCGTCCGGCCGCGCCTCGATCTTGCCGGCCCCCCACTTGTGCCGGACGGCCATCGCCCGCAGCTCCCCGAGCAGCACGGTCTTGCCGACCCCGCGCAGCCCGGTGAGGACGAGACTGCGTTCGGGTCTCCCCCGCGCGACCCGCTCGAGCACGACCTCGAAGGCCTTGAGCTCGCGCTCGCGCCCGGCCAGCTCGGGCGGCCGTTGCCCGGCGCCCGGCGCGAAGGGGTTGCGGATGGGGTCCACTCTGCCAAGCTATCGACGTATCTAGCGCGAGCCCGATATTCCGCCATAGACGGCTAGCGCGTGTCGCGGAGGTTCGACCGGTTGGCCGAACGATCACGGGCGCCGTGGCAAGGTGGCGCGGTGGACGGGCGGCGGTTCGAGGTGGGCTCGGTGGTGACGGGCACGGTGTGCCTGGTCCCGCGCCCCGGCGCGATCGGGCTGTTCGTGGACCTCGGCGGAGAGCCGCGAGGCTTCGTCGACGTCCTGAGCCTGCCCCGGGACGCCGCCGCGTGGCCGGCGGCCGGCACGACGAGCACGTTCGAAGTGCTCACCCGCGGTCCGGCGCAGATCCGCCTCTGGCCGCTCGACCCGCGGCTGCGGTCGGGCCCGTTCGACAACGGCGTGACCGAAGACGAGTGGCGGGCACGCAAGGCCCGGCACCCGGTCGGCGCGGTCCTCACCGCGGAGGTGAGCGACGTCCACGCCGGCTCGTACCTGGTCACCTACGAAGGCGGCTGGTCGCTGCTCGAGGGCGAACCACCCGAGGCCGACCGCTACGAGGTCGTCCGCCACCTCGACACGACCCGGCGCACCCTGCTGCGACCGGCGCGTCCATAGAGACGAACAGGTCTGCAGCCCTGCTCGTCCCTACCCCCAGCGCCGACTACGACGTCGGTTCACTCGCCGAGGTTCCGTTCCGCGTAGATCTTCATCGCATCGCGGACCAGTTCGGCCGTCTCGCCCTCGAGCCCGTAGCGCGGGTCGTCGACGTACAACTGCCCGAGACCCGCGAAGTACCCCGCCGACACGGACGAAACCGCCGGCCGCAGCCAGGCGTGCAACCGTCGCGTGATCGCCTGGACCTCGTCGGAGCCCGGAGCCGATCCGGCGGACACCGCGCCGAACGCGGCCCAGATGTCCCGCTGTTCCTGCTGGTGCGCCTTCTTCTCCCCGGCCGAGAGCGAGCGCCACCACTGGTCCCCCGACGCGTACGCCGAGGCGCCCCAGCGGCGCGTGACCTCCTCCTCGTACTGCGTGTGGTCGAAGCCGTCGAACACTTCTTCTGCCATCAGTCGTTCACCTCCTCTCAGCTTCCGCAGCGTGGTCCGGACCGAGTCGATCTGCCGCCCGATCCGCCGCTGCTCCTGTTCGAGCAGCTCCAGGTGGGTTTCGAGCGCGGCGACGCGGTCGCGTTGCCCGTCGAGCACCTCGGCGATCGCCGGAAGCCCGAGGCCGAGCTCGCGCAGCAACAGGATCCGCTGCAGCCGGACGAGCGCCTGCTCGTCGTAGTAGCGGTAGCCGTTGCCGCCGACGCGGCTGGGTTCGAGCAGGCCGACCGCGCCGTAGTGGCGCAGCGTCCGGCTCGTCGTCCCCGCGGCGCGGGCGATGTCCTGGATGGACCACTCCATGGCGTCGACGATAGAAGTTGACGCAACGTCAAGGTCAAGCCGCTAACACTCTCTACGACTTTCTAGCGAAAATGCGATATTCACGCAGAAACGCCGAGGATTCGAGTGCGGGCGGAGCGGGCACCCAAGCGATAGGTTCGACCAGGCAGCGGCCCGTACGAGGAAGGCAACGACCGTGATACTCCGTCGAGTGGCACGTCCCCTGCTCGCCACGATCTTCGTGACGGGCGGAATCAATGCGCTGAGGCAGGCCGAGGGGCACGCGAAAGCCGCGGAGCCCTTCCTGAACAGCGCGTTCGAGAAGGTCGGCGACGTCGTCCCGCAGCAGGTCCCCCGCGACCCGGTGACGCTCGTCCGCATCGACGCCGCCGTGAAGATCGGGGCCGGCCTCGCGCTCGCGTCCGGCAAGGCGCCGCGGCTCGCGGCCGGGCTGCTGCTCGGCAGCCTGGTGCCGACGACGCTGGCGGCGCACAGCTTCTGGGCCATCAAGGAGCCGGAAGAGCGGCAGCAGCACCAGATCCAGTTCTTCAAGAACGTGGGCCTGGCCGGTGGCCTCCTGCTCGCGGTCGCGGACACGCACGGCAAGCCGTCGGCGGCTTGGCGCGCGAAGCACGCCGCGAAGGACGTCGGGGTCGCCGCCGGAAAGCTGAGCCGCAAGGCCGAGAAGCGGGCGAACAAGCTCGCGAAGCGGGCGCAGAAGAAGCTGCCCAGCTAGCGAAAAAGGGCCGCCCCTCGCGAGGGGCGGCCCTTTTCGTGCGCGCTACTTCTCCAGGATCGCGGTGACGCCCTGGCCGCCGGCCGCGCAGATCGAGATCAGGCCGCGGCCGGACCCCTTCTCGTGCAGCAGCTTCGCGAGCGTCGCGACGATCCGGCCGCCGGTCGCGGCGAACGGGTGCCCGGCCGCCAGCGACGAGCCGTTCACGTTCAGCTTCGCCCGGTCGATCGCGCCGAGCGGCTCGTCCAGGTCCAGCTTCTCCTTGGCGAACGCCGGGTCCTCCCACGCCTTGAGCGTGGCCAGCACCTGCGACGCGAACGCCTCGTGGATCTCGTAGAAGTCGAAGTCCTGCAGCGAAAGCCCGGCGCGCGCGAGCATCCGCGGCACGGCGTAGGCGGGCGCCATCAGCAGACCCTCTTCGCCGTGGACGTAGTCGACGGCCGCGGTCTGCGAGAACGTCAGGTACGCCTGCACCGGCAGGTTGTGCGCCTTCGCCCACTCGTCGGTGGCGAGCAGGACCGTCGACGCGCCGTCGGTCAGCGGGGTCGAGTTGCCCGCCGTCATCGTGCCGTCCGGGCCCCCGAAGGCGGGCTTGAGCTTGGCGAGCTTCTCGGCCGTCGAGTCGGCGCGCAGGTTCTGGTCGCGCGCGAGCTTGAGGAACGGCGTCACGAGGTCGTCGAAGAACCCGCGGTCGTAGGCGGCGGCGAGGTGCTGGTGGCTGGCCGCGGCCAGTTCGTCCTGCGCCTCGCGGGTGATCTCCCAGATCTTCGCGGTCAGGGCCGCGTGCTCGCCCATCGAGAGGCCGGTGCGCGGCTCCTCGTTGCGCGGGATCGCCGGGACGATGTGCCCCGGCCGGATCTTCGCGACGAGCTTGAGCCGGTCGCCGAGCGACTTCGCGGCGTTGAGCTGGATGAGGATCTGGCGCAGGTCCTCGTTGACGGCCAGCGGCGCGTCGGACGTGGTGTCGACGCCGCCCGCGATGGCCGAATCGATCTGGCCGAGGGCGATCTTGTTGGCGACGTTCACGATCGCCTGCAGGCCGGTGCCGCACGCCATCTGGACGTCGGACGCGGGCGTCGCGGGCGAGAGCTTGCTGCCCAGCACGCTCTCGCGGGCCAGGTTGAAGTCCTTCGAGTGCTTGAGCACGGCGCCGGCGGCGACCTCGCCGATCACCTCGCCCTGCAGCGAGAAACGGCTGACCAGGCCGTCGAGCGCGGCGGTGAACATGTCCTGGTTCGACGCCTTCGCGTACGGGCCGTTGGACCGCGCGAAGGGGATCCGGTTGCCCCCGATGATCGCGACCTTGCGCACGGCGGGCGTCTTCTTCGGTGGCATGACTTCACCTCTCTGGTCGTGTCCCTCACACTGTAACCTACTAGCGAGTAGGTTAGACTGCGACGTGACGCAGACTGCACGGGAGGCAACCGATGGCTGACAGGTACCAGCAGTTCACGAAAACCCCGGTGGGGAAGTTCGTGGTGCCGAAGCTCGGCCTGCCCAACCCCGCCACGCTGCGCCGCTACAAGCCCGGGCAACCCGCCCTCGAGGGTCCCGCACTTCTCGGCGCCGCGCCTGGTGGACGCCTCGAGAAGACCCTTCGCGACCAGCTCGCCGACGCGGGCATCGAGGTCGTCACGGCGGCCGCCGAGAGGCACGCGGCGCTCGTCTTCGACGCCACCGGCGTCACCGACCCTTCGCGGCTGCGCGAGGTCTACGACTTCTTCCACCCGGTGATCCGCAGCGTCGGGCCGTCCGGTCGCGTCGTGGTCCTGGGCACGCCGCCGGAGCAGGTCGAAGGCCGAGAGCGGATCGCCCAGCGCGCGCTCGAAGGGTTCATCCGATCGGTGGGGAAGGAGCTGAAGCGCGGCGCGACCGCCCAGCTCGTGTACGTCGCCGAAGGCGCCGAAGAGGCGACAGAGTCGACAGTGCGCTTCCTGCTCTCGGCGAAGTCCGCCTTCGTCGACGCGCAGGTCATCCGGATCGGCGCCGAAGGCAAGACGGCCTCCGCGCCCGCGAACTGGGAGAAGCCCCTCGACGGCAAGGTCGCGCTGGTCACCGGCGCGTCCCGCGGCATCGGCGCGGCGATCGCCGAGGTGCTGGCCCGCGACGGTGCGCACGTCGTCGCGCTCGACATCCCGGCGCAGGGCGGGGACCTGTCCAAGGTGGCGAACAAGATCGGCGGCTCGTCGCTGCAGCTCGACATCACTTCGCCGAGCGCGCCCGCGAAGCTCGCGGAGTACCTGAAGGAGCGTCACGGTGGCGTCGACGTCGTCGTGCACAACGCGGGTATCACGCGCGACAAGACGCTGGGCAACATGAGCGAGAGCGCGTGGGACTCGGTGATCGCCGTGAACCTCGCGTCGCAGCTCGCGGTGAACGACAAGCTGCTCGCCGACAAGGTGCTGAACGAGAACGGCCGCATCATCGGCGTCTCGTCGATCGCGGGCATCGCCGGCAACGTCGGCCAGACGAACTACGCGACGTCGAAGGCGGGCGTCATCGGCATGGTGAACGTCGGCGCGCCGCAGCTCGCGGCGTACGGCGGCACGATCAACGCCGTCGCGCCCGGATTCATCGAGACCAAGATGACCGCGGCGGTCCCGCTGTTCATCCGCGAGGCCGGCCGGCGCCTGTCGAGCCTCGGCCAGGGCGGCCTGCCGGTCGACGTCGCCGAGACGATCGCCTGGTACGCGAACCCGGCGTCCGCGGCGGTGAACGGCAACGTGGTCCGCGTCTGCGGCCAGGCCCTGCTGGGGGCGTGACGTGGTGATCCGCGAACTCGACAGCACGCCGAGCCTGGCCACGCTGTACCCGAAGGCGCTGCTCGGCCTGCGCAAAACCGGCTCTTCGCTGCCGGACACGGAGCTGGTCCGCACGGGCGTCGTGGTCGACCCGGCGCACCTGGCCGCGTACAACACGGTCTGCGGCTTCCGGCTGAGCGACGAGCTGCCGGCGACGTACCCGCACATGCTGGCGTTCCCGCTGCAGATGGCGCTGATGACCGAGCCGGCGTTCCCGTTCCCGCTGCTCGGCATGGTGCACGTGGCAAACCGGATCACCCAGCACCGGCCGTTGCGCCTGGGCGAGCCGCTGACGATGCGGGTGCGCGCGGAGAACCTGCGCGCGCACGAGAAGGGCCGTCAGTTCGACGTCGTCAGCGAAGCGTGGTCCGGCGACGACCTGGTGTGGGCCGACGTGAGCACGTACCTGCGCCGCGGCTCTTCGGGCTCCTCCGCTCGCCGTGAGCAGCTCGCCCCGCCGACGCCGGACGCGATCTGGCGCATCCCGGGCGACATCGGCCGCCGCTACGCGGAGGTCTCGGGCGACCGCAACCCGATCCACCTGCACCCGCTGACGGCCAAGCTGTTCGGCTTCCCCCGCGCGATCGCCCACGGCATGTGGACGAAGGCCCACGCCCTGGCGGCGTTCGAAGGCCGGCTGCCGTCGGCGTTCACGATCGACGTCAAGTTCAAGCAGCCGGTGCTGCTCCCGGCGAAAGCGGGCTTCACGTCGTGGTCTACCCCGGAGGGGTGGGCGTTCGAGCTGTGGAGCAAGGCGAAGCCGCACCTCGAGGGCACGATCACCTCACTCTGACGGCTTCCAGACCTCGCCCTCGATGAGGTCGTTGAAGCCCAGCCAGACGAGGTTCATCAGCCACGAGGCGAGCACGCCGTCGGAGATGTCGGGGTGGTCGAGGGCCCAGTCGGCCAGCGACTCGGCCGCCCCGACCAGGGCCGCGGACAGGCCCTCGCCGGAGAACTCGGCCTGCTCGCCGACGCCCTTGCGGGTGCCGGCGGACACGACGAGCGCGGCGACCAGCTGGATCGCGCGCGCCCGCATGTCGGTGATCTCCGCGGCGAACGCCCCGCCGACGGTGAGCGCTTGGCGGTGCAGCACCGTCCACGACTCTCGGTACTCCGCGACGAAGCGGTAGAACGACCGCAGGCCGTGCCAGAGCTGCATGTCCGGCGGCAGGTCGGGCTGCACGCCGGCCTGGATGGCCTCGAGCAGCCGCGTCGCCTCGCGCCGGATGCACGCGCCGAAGAGGTCTTCCTTCGAGCCGAGGTAGGTGTAGATCATCGGCTTCGAGACCCCGGCGACGTCGGAGATCTCGTCCATCGAGGCCGCGTGGTAGCCGTGGCGGGAAAAGACCTGGACGGCCGCGTCCAGGATCTGCCGCTCACGCACGGCGCGCGGCAGCCGCCTGGCCCGTTCGGGCGGACGCTGATCATCCTCTGACACGCTGGACCTCCCTGTTTCTGCCCGGAGACGGTACCGGCAGCTGCCCCGGGAGGGTGATTTCGGCACGCTTGCCCGCCTACCTACTGGCGGGTAGCCTTACGCGTGGGTAACTGGAGAGGGAGTGGCCATGGCCGACAACGCCGGGATGACCAGCGCCGATCAGGTCGCGGGGCTCCGTGGGGCGGCGCTGCTGGACGCGCTGGAGCGGCTCGACCCGCTGAGCCCGGAGGCGCACGCCCTCGACGTCAACGCGCTCGCCGAGGCGGTCGATCCCCGCGATCTGGGCAAGGACGACTTCCGAAGACTCCTGAACGCATTGCTCCGGCTGGCTTCGCGCGCGCCGGCGTTCGACCTGAGCAAGGTCGAACCGGCGCGCTTCGCCTCCCTGGTGGCGTCGGCGTCGCGCGCGCAGCTCGAGAGCGTCGTCGCGGAGCGCCCCCTGCGTGAGCGCGTGCTGGACGAGATCTTCGCCCGCATGGGCGCGCACATCAGGTCCGACCGCGCCCGCGACCTGCACGCGGTGGTCCACTGGCGCCTGTCGGGCGGCGTGGGAGAGGGAGGCTACGACCGCTACGAGACGGTGATTTCGCACGGCTCGTGCACGGTGAGCCGCGAGATGAACTCCGCGGCAAGGGTCACCATCACCATCGCGCCGGCGGACTTCTTCCGGCTCATCACCCACCAGGCGACGCCGGCGGTGTTGTTCGTCACGGGAAGAATCAAGGTCAAGGGTGATTTGGCCTTTGCGGCGGGCTTGATCGGATTCTTCGACCTCCCGCACCCCGTATAGTCCGTGGCCGTGCCCCGAAAAGCGAAGTGGCGCCTTTCCCGGCCCCGCCACAGCCGCGTCCGCGGCAGCCACGCGGTCAACGCGTTCGCGGAGAAGCTGGTCGTCGGCAACCTGACGCCCGACCAGTTCATCCAGGTCCTGGAGACCTTGCACATGCTGGGCTCGGCGGGCGCCGGAATCGAGCTGAGCTCCCTGAGCACGGACGTCCTGGTGGACGTGGTCCGCAGAGCCTCCCGCGACCAGCTGAAGGCAATCGCCGACCACGCAGAGTTGCGCGCGGTGTTCTTGGACGAGATTTTCCGCCGAATGTCCGAGCATTTCCTGCCGGAGCGAGCCCGCCACGTCGACTTCGTGGTTTCATGGCGCTTTTCCGACGGAGCCGGCGAAGACAACTACGACCGTTTCCAGACAGTAATCGAGGACGGCGTGTGCGTGTCGTCAACGGACCTGTCGCGAACGCCGGACACAACGATCACGTTGTCCGTGGACGACTTCATCCGGATGGCCACGGGCAACGCCGCGGTGGCAGCGATGTTCGTGACGGGCCGAGTGAAGGTGAAGGGCGAGTACGCGCCGGCGGTCCGGTTCTCGAGCTACTTCGACATCCCCAAGCCGACCGCGGACTAGTTCGGGTGGCCGTTCAGTCTCTACCAGCACGAAAAGGGCTTCCGAGCAGCAGGACGACATGGTTCGCCTGACTTCCGGTCTGCTGGAGCGGATCAGCGGTGACGCGGTGCTTTCCGGTAGGGACTGAAGACCGATGGAGCGCTTGGTGGTCGCCCTCCGACCGTGGACTAGCTGTCGCCCGGCGCGGACACCAAACTGTCGGTGTCAGCCTTTAGAGTGCAGCTATGAGCCTGGCTGATGTTGATCGAGAGCACGTCCTTCAAGCTATCGAGGAGTTCGATGACCTCGGTCGAGAGGCGTTTCTCGAGAAGTATGGCTTCGCCGAAGCTCGTCAGTACGTGGTCGTCCAGGGCAGCAGGGAGTACGACTCGAAGGCGCTGATCGGCGCAGCTCACGGTTATGCGACCGGCGAGGCGCTCAGCGCTTCGGACTTCAGTGGCGGAGTTCGGACCGTAGGTGCTCGCTTGACCGAGCTTGGCTTCGATTTCCGCGATGTCGCCGCATCGCCGGTCAAGGGCTCGCCTATCTACGGCGAAATTTTGGGTTTTCCCGAGGGAACGACCTTTGCAAGTCGAGCCGAGGCGGCCGCGAGTGGGGTTCACCGTGCGTTGCAGGCCGGCATCGTGGGGACTGAGAAGCTGGGCGCCGAGTCGATCGTGTCGTCGGGTGGTTACGAAGACGACGATGACCGCGGTGATGAGCTGATCTACACCGGCCAAGGTGGGCGAGATGGCCGTGGTCGACAGAATGCTGACCAGGCGTTTACGCGGGGCAATGCGGCCCTTCGCACCAGTTGGCAGACGGGTGCTCCCGTTCGAGTTGTTCGCGGTCCGGATCCGAAGTCCCCGTACGCACCTGATCAGGGTTACCGCTACGACGGCCTGTACAAGGTTGAAGACTCCGCGATGGTGCGTGGCCAAAGCGGCTACCTGGTCTGCCGGTTCCAGATGGTCAAGCTGAGCAAGGTCGCTGACGTGACTTTCGGGCTCGGCGAATACCTGCTGTCGGCTGATCCTGAGCACCCCGAGATGCCGATCGGCAACGCGGAGCCGGGGCGCAAGCCCGTAACGGCGCAACGCATCATCCGCACCACGAAGGTCGCGGACGACGTCAAGGCATTGCACGACCACACGTGCCAAATCTGCAGCACCCGCTTGTCGGTCGGCAACGGCGAAGGATACTCAGAAGGCGCGCACGTCAGGGCTCTCGGCGGCTTGCACCGCGGCCCCGACTTCGCGTCGAACGTGCTCTGCCTCTGCCCGAACTGCCATGTGCAGTTCGATCGCGGTGCCATCGTGATCGCAGCGGATCGGAGCGTGCTTCGCGAGGGGACCCCCGTCGGCAAGTTGCGCGAGCTCCCGGGGCACCGGATCAAAGACGAGCACCTCGAGTACCACCGGACGGTGCACTCGCCGGTCAGCCTTCGATGACCCGGCCCTCGATGACCGTGGGCTGACGCTGTGGTTCTTCGGAGACCACTTCGCTGTCCACCACCATCACCGGACCGCGGCGCTGGTTGGCGAACCGGACCGCTCGCTTCTCCATCCGCTTCAGCCAAAGCCGACGCACCACCGCGCGTGAAGGGCGAAGCATCAACAGCAACCCGAGCACGTCGCTGACAAACCCCGGGACCAGGATCAACAACCCGCCGAGGGCGACGAGCATGCCGTCGGTTAGTTCCTTCTCCGCCGGACGCCCCGCCCGGGCCGTGTCCATGAATGCCCTCATCGCCTTACCGCCCTCGCGGCGGGCCAGCCAGGAGCCCAGGAACGCGCCGGCCAGCAGGAGGCCCAGTGTGCCGAGCACGCCCACGGCTGAGCCCACCGCCCAGATCGCGGCGATCTCGGCGATGACGTAGAGCAGGAACGCGACAGCCATACTCGGACAACGAACGAGCTGTCCGATTTGCTCCCGCGCCCTCGAGCACACCGGCTAGTCTCACCCCTCGTGTCCGACTGGCTCCGCTGGCTCCTCATCGCCGCCGCGGTGCTCGCTGCGGTTGTGCTCGTGGTCGCTCGGCGGGGGCCGCGGTTGCCCGCGCTGCCTCGGGTCGGCGGTGGGATCTCGCTCTCCGTGCTCGGATGGCTGGTCATCGCCGGGGTTGTCGCCGTGGGGACCGGTGGAGGGTTGCTGTGGTTCCTCGGCTGGCCGCGGTTGCCGACCGCCGGGGTGTTCGCCGTTGACCAGCTGCTCGACCTGCTGAAGATCGCACTCTCCGTGGTCGCCGGGTTCGGCGGGGTGGTGCTGCTCGCCGTCAACTACCGGAAGCAGCGGGTCACCGAAAACGAGCACGCCCTCGCTGTCGAGAAGGCCGGGCGCGAGGCCGTGCAGGGCTTCAACGAAAGGCTCGGCACCGCTGCCGAACAGCTCGCCCACGACAGCCCCGCCGTCCGGCTGACCGGTGTCTACGCCCTCGCCGGCCTGGCCGACGACTGGGCCGACAAGCGCCAGGTCTGCGTCGACGTCCTGTGCGGGTACCTGCGCCTGCAGCCCGACGTCGTGACGCCCGGCGAAGAAGAGGTGCGGCAGGCGATCTTGCGCATGGTCCGTGACCGGCTGAGTCGCTACCTCGGCACCTGGCGGGCCCTGGACTTCGACTTCACCGGGGTGCGCTTCGAGAACGCGGACTTCGCGGGTCTCGGCTTTGAAGGCTTGGTCAACTTCGACGGCGCCGAGTTCACCGGCGAACTGACCACGTTCGCCGGCTCGTCGTTCTCCGGGGCGCTCAGCTGCCACGGCACCGTTTTCGGCGCTGACCGGACCACCTTCGGCAGCGCCCGGTTCGACGGCCGGGCCGAGTTCGTCGGCTGCGACTTCACCGGCCGGGTGCTCCACTTCTCCGGCGGCCACCTGGCCCGGCAGTCCGTCGCGTTCTACCGCTGCCGCTTCCGGACCGAGCTGCTGGACTTCTCGGCGGTGTCGATCCTCAGCGGCGAGTTGCGGTTCGAGCAGCTCGAGTTCGCCGACACCGAGCTGGTGTTCGACGTCTCGGACGGGTGGACCGCCGGGGCCGGGGGTTTCCCGCGACTGGTGTTCGAGGACGTGCGGTTCCTCCGGTGCCGGTTCGGGCTCGAGCTGCAGGCCGACCAGGAGCGGATGGTCTGGCTGATCGACAGCGTGCTGGACACGGTCACGCTGTCGATCGCCAAGTGGGAAGGCATCCGGCCGTGGCTGGTCCCTCGCGGCGGCGAACGGTGGCTGAACCTCCGCAACGTCGAGTGCCGCGGTGGCACCGAGATCCCCGACCGGCACGTCCGGCACCGGACGCTCGCCTGACCGGTGCGTGCCGGCCGGGAGTGCTCAGCTGGGCACCTCGTCCAGGTACGCCTGCGCCTGCAGGGTGAACAGGTCCGCGTACCCGGCCTTCGCCGCCATCAGCTCCTCGTGCGTTCCGTACTCCGCGACCTTTCCGTGGTCCAGCAGCAGGATCCGCTCCGCCTGGCGCACCGTCGAGAACCGGTGCGAGATGTACAGCGTCGTGCGGCCCTCCGACAGGGAGCGCAGTCGTGCGAACAGGTCGTGCTCCGCCTGGGCGTCCAGTGCCGATGTCGGCTCGTCGAGGATCAGGATCGGCGCCTCTCGCTGGAACGCCCGGGCCAGTGCGATCTTCTGCCACTCGCCGCCGGACAGCGAGACGCCCTGGTCGAACCAGCGGCCCAACGGGCTGTCGTAGCCGCTGGGCAGGCGCTCGATGCGCTCGTCCGCGCCCGCTCGGCGGGCCGAATCCTCGATGTGCGGGCGGTCCTCCAGCCGCGACAGGTCGCCCAGGCCGATGTTCTCCGCCGCTGTTCCCTGGTACGTCACGTAGTCCTGGAACATCGCGCTGATCCGCTTGCGCAGCTCGACCGGGTCGTAGTCGCGGATGTCCACGCCGTCCAGCAGGATCCGGCCGCCCGTGGGGTCGTAGAGCCGGCACAGCAGCTTGAACAGCGTCGACTTGCCCGCGCCGTTGCGGCCCACCACCGCCACCGTTTCGCCCGGGCGGATCTCGAAGCTGACGTCGTCCAGGGCTGGTTCCTCCGAGCCCGGGTAGGCGAACGTCACCGAGTCGAACTCGATGTGACCCTCCACAGTGGACGGGAAGGGGCGGGGTGACGCGGGCGCCGTGATCTCCGGTTTCGTGTCCAGGAAGCGGTACAGCGTGTCCAGGTACAGGTTGTTCTCGTACATCCCCGAAAACGCCGTGAACAGGCCGGACACCGACGTCTGCACGGACGTCGCCGCCGCGGTGTACAGCGCCAGGTCGCCCAGGGTCAGCCGGCCGCCCACCGCCTCCAGGGCGATGTACAGCGCGATCGCCGAGCCCGCGAACGTGCTCAGCAGCCCCCAGGACGTCGAGCTGACGTTGCGGTTGATCGTCAGCTTGCGCTGGCGCTCGTACGACACCAGGCCGAGCCGGCGGAACCGGTCGACGAAGTACGGGCCGAGCCCGAACAGCTTCGTCTCCTTGGCGTACGTGTCCGTCGTGACCAGCGAAGACAGATAGTCCATCCGCCGCTTGATCGGCGACATCAGGAACGTCAGCCAGAACGCGCGCGAGCCGTACTTCGACTGCGAAATGAACGCCGGGATCGGCGCCAGCAGCGCGACCAGCGCCAGCAGCGGGCTGATCGCGACGAGCAGCGCGACCATGCTGCCGAACGTGATCAACGTCCGGACCAGCCCCAGCGCGGAGTTCATCATCGACAGCGGTCGCGTCGGTGCTTCCTGCGCCGCTTGGCGCAGCATGTCGTACGACGTCGAGCCCTCGAAGTACGCCAGGTGCAGCTCGCTCGCGTGCGCCATCACCTGGTGGCGGATGGTCAGCGTCATGCGCTCCTGCAGCAGCGACTGCGCGATCGACGTCAGCGCGCTGCTGATCGCCGTCGCCGCGAGCACGCCGAACTGGAACAACGCGACGTTCACGATGTCGCCCGTGGTGCCCTTGTGCTGGATCGCCGCGACGACCGAGTCGAGCAGCAGCTTCGCGACGTACGCGGTCACGGTCGGGAGGAGCCCCGACAGCAGCGTGATCAGCGCCAGGAGGATCGTCAGGACCGGGCTGGCCTGCCACGTCAGCTTGACGACCTTGGGCAGGCCGCGGACCGTCCCCGCGACCGACGTCTTGGCGCGCTTCAGCCGGGACCGCAGGTCTTTCGGCTGGTCGTCCTGCTTGGGCTCCGGGATTTCCACCGGGCCGGTGAGGCCGCTTTCCGGCACCGTCGACACGTGCCGCCGCCGGCCGCGCCGGGCCAGCATGAACTCCATCCCGCCGCCCGGGATCACGGGGCCTCCACCGCGCCGTGCAGGAAGACGTCGACCACCTGGCGCGTGGTGGGGACGTCGTCGATCGGCGCCATCCGGCGGCCGCCGAACAGCAGGGTCAGGAACAACGCGGCGAGCTGCTCGGGGGTCAGCCGCAGCCGGTCCTTCTCGGGTTCGAAGAGCTCCGTGATCGCGCCGCGCATCGCGGTCATCGACTCGCTGCGGCCGCCCTTCATCGTGCGGTTCTTCAGGCGCTGCTCGGGGTCGCGCTGCTTGTGCCTGCCCGACGCGTGCAGGGCCCCCATCAGCGCGCCCATCCGCTCGAAGTGGGCGCCGAGCGCTTCGGCGGCCTCGACGAGCCGGTCCGCCAGGGGCTGCTCGACGGGGATCTCGGCGATCGCGTCGAGGACGTGGTCGGGGCGCAGCACCTCGGCGGTGCAGGCGTCGAACAGCTCGTCCTTGTCCTTGAACGCGCGGAAGATGGTGCCCTCGCCGATGCCGGCGGCGCGGGCGATCTGGCTGGTCGTGACCGCGGTGCCGTGCTCCATCAGGAGCGGCAGCACCGCGTGCACGATCATGGCGCGCCGGTCTTCGGCGCTCATGCTCGGCGCTCTGCGCCGGGTTTCGGGTGCTGGGGTCATGTCACCAGTGTGCGGAGTGAGTGCTCACTCCGTCAAATGGGTAATCGTTGGCGCCTGGGTGTGGTCTGGGTGATGGCGTTCGCGGTGCTTGCGCATGGCGTCGGGGATCGCGACCGCTGAGGTCGAGGCATCCTCGGCCGGACCAATCTGATCGCCGACCAAGCCGGAAGCGCGTGAGCCCTAGTCTCTTCCGTCGATCTGCGTCGACGTTGTTGCCGGTGTCCTCGATACGTACGCCACGGCGCGGAAGATCAACTCCGTCATGTGGGGGTGCCAGCTCTCGGGAACGAGGTTGGGCAGGCGGGCTGCCGACGCGGCGTCCGTCGCGACGATGAACGGCTGACGCGCTGTGTCGGAGAACATGGACGCCGTGGTTCGGTCATCGTGCTGGAGGACTTTCTGCGCCTGGGCGCTGAACGTGTCCGGACCCGCGTTGACGGTCAGATCCATAATCTCACCGACCTGTGGTCGCATGAATTCCATGTCGATCTCTCCGGCATCGAGGACACCTTCCGTGTGATTCTAGCGTGAGTAGGGGTCGACTACGTTCTTCTGGAGCTCTTGATAACTCTTTTGGAAGCGCCACTTCCGCACGAAGAGCCAAGCCGTCAGTACACTGAGTAGTAGGGCCACGCCGAACAGGGCACTTCGCGAGAAGACGGCCATCAGTTCGGGTGTACACACGGCAGAGCCTGTGTTGCAGACGCCGCGCCTCACGACAACGCCGAGCAGTGCGTAAAACGCTGACATCCCGACTGCGAGCAACCCGATCCGGCTCACCAAGGGGATCCGCGGCCTGATGTCGTCCTTGAAAGCCCGGGAGAACCAGATCGACGCCAGGCCGGGGAGGGCAACAAACAGGGCCGCCACATCGATCCCCTTGGTGTCGTCGAAGACCAGGCCATCCCATATGCGCCAGAAGAACCAGAAGAAGATGCTGGCGAAGAGGGTCAGCCACATCACCAGCGCCGTTGTGCCGGGAGGGCGCTCACGTAGGAGCGTGTACGCGTAGACCTGGTCACCCACCTTGCTTGGCAGATTGCGGGCGTACAGGTGAGCTACCGGCCCGCCAGCTTCGTTCTCACCTTGAGTGGTTGCCTCGCTCTTTCGCAGGCTCTCCTCGAACGTGCCCTGTTGATACGGCTTCGGCATGGTCAGCGTCTGCTCGTACGCAAACCGCTGTTCGAGGAAGAAGGTTCCGGCGGGTGCGGTCTGGGTGAAGTGGTAACTCGTGCACAAGCTGTGGGTCGAGATCGGGATCCTGAACTCGTACGGCTCCTGTCCGACAGCACGTCGAGCACCCTCGTCCAGTCGCTTGAAGATGCTCTTCGGCTGATATCTGCCTTCTCGTGGTCTGGGCGAATAGTCGGCGGAAAACCTCGTGCGGTACGAGACGCTGAGCCGGACCGCTTGACCTGGGCGGGCCGTCAGATGGAGCCAGATCAGGTGCCGCTTGGCCATGTAGTTGCCGACGTACTTGAGGCGACCGAGCGCCTCGGGGTAGAATGGCAGCCCGAGGGTTCGCAGTTCGGTGCATACGTGCCCGACACGCACCTCTGCCGCATCTGCGTCCATTGCCGGCACTTCCAGATACTTGCGCCCCAGTTCTTCGAGTCTGCCGGCGGTGTACAAGTTTCCGGGTGGGGTAAGTCCCACCACCTCCCAGAAGACTCGCAGCATGATCCGGGTTCGCTCCTGCCCTTCTCGCTGCCCGCACAAGTAGAGCTTCGTGCCGCCAGGGTCTTCGACGCAGAAGTGGTTCATCAGACGACCCTTGCGGGCGATGAAGATGGGCAGAACCAGGGTCGGGTTGAACTCGTTGAAGGACTGGATCGTCTCGGCGTCCCGCATGCGCGGGTCGTTGTGCAGCGCTTCGGCGAGTGTGGGCAGGTGCCAATCGATGGTCAATCGTCTCCGGCATTCACCGTGATCGATCTCGACGTTTTCCGAGATGCGCGAAAACGGCCGGTCATTCTCGTTGATCAGCGAGATCGCGAGTGCCGTTGAATACGCCTTGGCGAGTTCGCGGGCCAGTTCCTGGGGGCTGCTGCCATCAACGGGAGACTCGTTGACGTTCAGGTCGGCAGTCACTGAATTCAGCTCCCCGGTTTCGGCCTCTTGTTTGACGTAGGTACCTGTCGCCGGAGCGGTGGTGATTGTTACGTTCAGTTACTGCTTTCCGGGTAGGCCCGAGCAGGCGTCAAGACATAACGCGAAGTCATCTGATCGTTGTCGGTCCGCGGCGAAAACGCGCGTTGGCGGATATCCGGAAGTGACGATGGGGTGCCTCCTTGATTCGGAGACACCCCATCGGCCGGCTTTTGGCTCAGTACGTCATGGCCATGGCCGGGTCGGCCAGCAGGGCGCCGACGTCGGCCAGGAACTCCGAGCCCTGCTGGCCGTCGACCACGCGGTGGTCGAAGCTCAGGGACAGCTGGAGCACCTTGCGGACCTTGATCTCGCCGTCCACCACCCACGGCTGGTCCTTGATCGCGCCGAGGCACAGGATCGCGGACTCGCCCGGGTTGATGATCGGCGTACCGGTGTCGACGCCGAACACGCCCACGTTGGTGATCGTGATCGTGCCGTTCAGCATGTCGGCCGGCGGCGTCTTGCCCTCCCGGGCCACGTCCGTGAGCTGCGTCAACGCTACAGCCAGCTCCTTCAGCGACATCGAGTCGGCGTCACGGACCTTGGGCACGATCAGGCCGCGCGGCGTGGCCGCCGCGATGCCGAGGTGCACGTAGTCCTTGTAGACGATCTCCTGCGCCGCGTCGTCCCAGACCGCGTTGACGTCCGGGGTGCGCTTCGCTGCCAGGCACACGGCCTTCGCCGCGAACGTCAGCGGCGTGACCTTCACCCCGGCGAACTCCCGCGACTTCTTCAGCTTCTCGCGGAACTCCATCATCGGCGTGACGTCGATGGTCAGGAACTCCGTGACGTGCGGAGCGGTGTACGCGCTCTGCACCATCGCCGCCGCGGTGGCCTTGCGGACACCCTTGATCGGCACGCGCCGCTCGCGGGATCCGCTGTCCACAACGGACTCGACGACCGGGGTGCCGTTGGCGGCCCGCTCGACGTCTTCACGCGTGATGACGCCGCCGGAAGCGCTGCCGGTCAGCGCGTGCAGGTCGACGCCGAGGTCCTTCGCCAGCTTCCGCACCGGCGGCTTCGCCAGCGGGACGTACCCGCCGCGAGGCGCGACCGGAGCGGGCGCAGGCGCCGGTGGAGCGGCGACCGCGGCCACCGGAGCAGCGGGTTCCGAGCCCTTGCGGGCCCGCCGCTGCGTGACGACCGTCTTGGAGCCGTAGCCGACCAGCGGCTTCATCTCCTCCTCGGCCGGCTGTTCGGCGGGCGCGGGAGCGGGAGCGGCGGACGCACCGCCGGGGTCGACGTCGATGGTCAGGATCGGCGTCCCGACCTCGACCGTCTGCCCCGGCTCGACCAGCAGCTCCGTGACCACGCCGGCCCACGGGATCGGCAGCTCGACGGCGGCCTTCGCGGTCTCGATCTCGACCACGATCTGGTTGACCGTCACGGTGTCGCCCGGCTTGACCTGCCAGGCCAGGATGTCGGCTTCGGTCAGCCCCTCCGCCGTGTCGGCCAGGGGGAACTGTTTGTACGTAGGCATTGCGCGGAGATCCCCCTTACCAGGCGAGCGAACGGTCGACGGCGTGCAGCACCCGGTCCAGGTCGGGGAGGTAGTGCTCCTCGAGCTTGGCCGGCGGGTACGGCGTGTCGAACCCGGTCACGCGCAGGACGGGGGCTTCCAGCGAGTAGAAGCACTCCTGCTGGACGCGCGCGGCGATCTCCGAGGTCAGCGACGACTCGGACGGCGCCTCCGACAACGCGATCAGCCGGCCGGTCTTGCGCACCGACTCGAACACCGGGCCGAGGTCCAGCGGCGAGAGCGTGCGCAGGTCGATGACCTCGAGGGACTTGCCCTCGTCCTCGGCCGCGGCGGCCGCGTCGAGGGCGACCTTCACCGACGGGCCGTACGCGACGACCGTCGCCGTCGTGCCTTCGCGGACCACCTGGGACGAGAACACCCGCGACGGCGTCCCGGCCACGTCGATCTCCGCGCGCAGCGCACCCGAGTGGTACAGCCGCTTGGGCTCGAAGAACAGCACCGGGTCGTCCGACTTGATCGCCTGCTGGATGCCCCAGTAGGCGTCGGCGGCGTTCGAAATGGACACGACCTTGAGGCCGGGGATGTGCGCGAACAGCGACTCCGGCGACTCCGAGTGGTGCTCGACCGCGCCGATCCCGCCGCCGAACGGCACCCGGATCACGACGGGCATCTTGACCTTGCCCTGCGTCCGGTAGTGCAGCTTCGCCAGCTGCGAGGAGATCTGGTCGAAGCCCGGGAAGATGAAGCCTTCGAACTGGATCTCGCACACCGGCCGGAACCCGCGCACGGCCAGGCCGACCGCGGTGCCGATGATGCCGGACTCCGCCAGCGGCGTGTCCAGCACGCGCTGCTCGCCGAAGTCCTTCTGCAGGCCGTCGGTGATCCGGAAGACGCCGCCGAGCTTGCCGACGTCCTCACCCATGATCAGGACCTTGGGGTCTTCTTCCATCGCCCGGCGCAGGCCGAGGTTGAGCGCCTTGCCGATGGTGAGTTTCTGGAGGTCGGTCATCAGTGCTCACCCGCCGATACGAAGCCGTCGAGGTAGGACAGGAACTCTTCGCGCTGCGCGTCCAGCACCGGGTTGCCCTCGGCGTAGACGTTGCTGAAGATCCGGTCCGGCGGGGGCTCCGGCATGTTGAACGTGTAGTCGCGCAGTTCGGCCGCGAAGGCGTCGGCCTCGGCCTGGACGCTGTCGAAGAACGCCTGGTCGGCACCGCCACCGCGGGCCAGGAACGCGCGGACGCGCTCGATCGGGTCCTTGAGCTTCCACTCCTCCAGCTCGTCGGAGAGCCGGTAGCGCGTCGGGTCGTCGGTCGTCGTGTGGGCGTCCATCCGGTAGGTGAACGCCTCGATCAGGACCGGGCCGTTGCCGTGGCGGCACTCGTCGAGGGCCCAGCGCGACACCGCCAGGCAGGCCAGGACGTCGTTGCCGTCGACGCGGATGCCGGGGAAGCCGTAGCCGCGGGCGCGCTGGTACAGCGGCAGGCGCGACTGGCGCTCGGTCGGCTCGGAGATCGCCCACTGGTTGTTCTGGCAGAAGAACACCAGCGGCGCGTCGTAGACGGCGGCCCAGACGAATCCTTCGTGGACATCGCCCTGCGAGGTCGCGCCGTCGCCGAAGTAGCAGATGGTGGCTTCGCCGTCGTCGTCGCCGACCTTGCCCTCGAACTTCTGCCCCATCGCGTACCCGGCGGCGTTGAGCACCTGGTTGCCGATCACGATGGTGTACGGGTGGAAGCCGTGGCCCTGGTAGTCCCAGCCGCTGTGGTCGGTGCAGCGGAAGATGCCCAGCAGCTCCTTCATGTCGACCCCGCGCGCGTACGCGACGCCGTGCTCGCGGTAGCTGGGGAACGCCATGTCGTTCTTCTTCAGCGCGCGGCCCGAGCCGATCTGCGCGGCTTCCTGGCCGAGCAGCGGGACCCAGATGCCGAGCTGGCCCTGGCGCTGCATCGCGTTCGCTTCGCGGTCGGCGCGGCGCACCAGCACCATGTCGCGGTAGAGCCCGCGCAGCGCTTCGGCGTCGATGTCGTCGACGTACTTGTCGAACTGGGGCGAGGGGACCCGTTCGCCTTCGGGGGTGAGCAGCTGAGTCAGCTCAGCGCCACCTTCGCTGGTTGCTCGCAATCCGGCGATCACCTGTTCGGGGGAGGGCTGGGCCGATACGGCGGCCGGGCCGTCTCCAGGCTCCGGGTGCGTCCACTGTTCGGACGGCATGCGCTGTACTCCTTGGTGTCGGTGCCTCTGGCGGCCGCTTGTGGCGACCACAGCGACTGCACCGGCGGGGACCAGCGCATCGGGTCCGAAGCGCTCGGTCACCGTCGGCGTTGACGGTTCTCGCCGACATCCTGGCACGAAGGTCCGCGCTTTGGTGAGCCACGGTTGCTGATTTGTTGCTGAGAAACGGGCTCTGAACAGGGAAAACGTTAGGAAGACCTAGCTTCGGACCTACGAGAGTAGGGAGTCGGTCCGCCTGCTCACCAGGGGTGTCCGCACGCGTACTTGCGCGTGCGGACACCCGTACACACTCTCCGTCGACGTGCTGTGATGTGCCGCACGGCGGCACTGGCAGCTTTTCGGGGGCTCCGGGTGGCGGAGCCCCCGGCCCGGGGCGAAGCCCCGGTTGTCAGGTGCGTGGCACGATGGGCCGCGTGGAGCAGAAATCCGTTCGTGAATCCGTGGTGGCCTCGTGGACCAACGACGTCACCCCGAGCTTGTCCGGGCTGGTCGCGATCCCCGCCCTGTCCCCGGCCTTCGACGCCGACTGGGCGAACAGCGGGCACCTCGCCGCGGCCGTCGAGCACGTCCGCGCCTGGATCGCCGGGCGTGACCTGCCCGGCGCGACGCTCGAAGTCGTCCAGCTCGAAGGCCGCACTCCCCTGTTGCTCGTCGACGTCCCGGCGACCCCGGGCGCGGCGGACAAGGGCACCGTCCTGATGTACGGCCACCTCGACAAGCAGCCCCCGGTCGGCGGCTGGTCCGAAGGCCTCGACCCGTGGACCCCGGTGATCCGCGACGGCCGGCTGTACGGCCGCGGCTCCGTCGACGACGGCTACTCCGGCTACGCGGCGACGACGGCGATCGAAGCCGTCCACGCGGCCGGCGGCGAGCACGCCCGGATCGTCGTGCTGCTGGAGACCGGCGAGGAGTCCGGCAGCCCCGACCTCCCCGCGTACGTCGAGCACCTGGCCGACCGCATCGGCGACGTCTCGCTGGTGGTCTGCCTGGACGCCGGCGGCAGCGACTACGAGCGGTTGTGGCTGGTCACGAGCCTGCGCGGGATGCTGCACCTCGACGTGAACGTGCAGCTGCTGGGCTCGGCGCAGCACTCCGGCGTCGCTTCGGGCGTCGTCGCGAGCTCGTTCCGGATCCTGCGGCACCTGATCGAGCGGCTCGAGGACAGCGCGACCGGCGAACTGCTGCTGGACGAGCTCAAGGTGGACGTCCCGGCGAACCGGCTCGCCGAGCTCAAGGCCGTCGCACAGGACTTCCCCGAGGCACTGACGAAGGCGTTCCCGCTGGTCGAAGGCGGCCGCGTGATCACCGAGGACGCGCTCGAGCTGATGCTCAACAACGCGTGGCGCCCGACGCTGTCGGTCATCGGCGCCGACGGCTTCCCGAAGCCCGCCGACGCCGGCAACGTGCTGCGCGAGAGCACCACGCTCACCCTGAGCTTCCGGCTCCCGCCGACCGCGGAGGCCGAGAAGGCGCTCGAGGCCGTGAAGAACGCGCTGACCACGGACGTCCCGTACGGCGCGAAGGTCACGCTCGGCTCGCCGCAGGCGGAGAACGGCTGGAACGCGCCGACCGAAGCACCGTGGCTGACGACCGCGCTGCGCCGCGTCAGCGACGAGGTCTTCGGCCGCCCCCACCGCGCGACCGGCATGGGCGGGTCGATCCCGTTCATGGGCCTGCTCTCGCGCAAGTACCCGGAGGCGCAGTTCCTGGTCACCGGCGCGTGCGGAGCGGACTCGAACATCCACGTGCCCGACGAGTGGCTGCACCTGGACTACGCGCAGCAGGTCACCGAGGCCGTCGCGCACATCCTGGACGCGCACGCCCACGGCTGACCGCGGCTTCCACGTGAAAGCGCCCCTCCAGGTCGCTTTCACGTGGAAGTGCCGCTCAGGCCAGCCGGGTCAGCTGCACCGAGACGTCCAATGTCGACTGCCCGCCGCCGGTGAAGATTCCCTTCAGCGGCGCCACGTCCGTGTAGTCGCGGCCCATCGCCACCCACACGTGCCGTGGGCCGACCGGGATCGCGTTCGTCGGGTCGTACGCCCACCAGCCGCCCGTCCAGACGTCGACCCAGGCGTGGGACTCGCCCTCCACCACCTCGCCGAGCTTCGCGTCCGGCTTCGTGTGCAGGTAGCCGGACACGTACCGCGCCGGGATGCCGATCGCGCGCAGCATCACCAGCGTCACGTGCGCGAAGTCCTGGCACACGCCTTCGCGTGCCTGCCACGCGTCGGTCGCCGTCGAGTGGACGCCCGTGGTGCCCGGTTGGTACTTCAGCTGCTTGTTCACCCACTCGCACACCGCCAGCACCGACTCCGCCGGGTCCAGCCCGCGGCGCAGCGAGCGGGCCTCGCGTGCCAGCGTGGCGTCGCGCGGGGTGTAGTCGGTCGGGGTCAGGTACTCCGTGCGGTGGTCGACGACCGTGTCGCTGCGGAGTTCCGTCCACGACGCCGTCCGGATCGGTTCGGCTTCGTCCGCCGTCTCGACCACCGACGTCGCCAGGACCGTGAACTCCGTGTGCGGTGCGTGGAGGTCGAACGACGTCACGACCGTGCCCCAGTAGTCCGTGTACCGGTACGCGCGCGTCGCCGGGGTCGTCTCGATGCGGGTCGCGACCGTCGTCTGGCGGCGGTCCGAACGCGGGGTCAGCCGCGCCTCGTTGTACGACTGCGTCGCCGGTGTCGCGTACCGGTACCCCGTGCGGTGCGCCACCCGCAGCTGCCACGTCACAGGGAAACCTCCGCACCGCTCCACGCCACCCACGGCGACGTGCTGAAGTACTGCAACGACACCGCTTCCCCGATCTCCTTGATCGTCGTCTGCAACGCCCCGAGCCGCCGCGGCAGGTCGGTCAGCAGGTCCGCCGGGCGGAGGAACTCCAGCTCGCTGCGGGCCCGGCCGAGCTGGCGCAACGCCTCGGACTTCTCGTTGCTGCGCGAGCCGCCGCCCGGGTCGAGCCGCTGCAGGCACTCCTCCGCCTGCCGCAGCGCGTGGAACACCGAGCGCGGGAACAGCGTGTCCCGCACCAGGAACTGCACGACGCGGCCGGCGTCCAGCGCGCCCCGGTACGTCCGGAGGTACGTGTCCTGCGCGCCGGCCGAGCGCAGCACGGTGATCCAGCCCGGCGAAGACGCGCGGTCGGCGACCCGGGAAAGCATCAGCCGCACCACCATGTCCGCGCGTTCGATCGAGCGGCCCAGCACCATGAACAGCCAGCCGTCGTCGCGGGACATCGTCGAGTCGGCGAGGCCGGCGAACATCGCCGCGCGCTCCTCCACGAACGACAGGAACGCGTGCGGCCCCGCGCGCCGGGCGTAGCGCTGCCGGTCGGGCACCGCGTTCCACGTCGCGTTCAGGCATTCCCACAGCTCGGTCGAGACGACTTCGCGCGCGCCGCGCGTGTTTTCGCGGGCCGAGTTGATCGAGCCGACGATCGAGGCGGGGTTGTCCTTCGCGTACGCCACCAGCTCGGTCAGCTTCCACACGTCGAGGGCGTCCGTGCCCTCCGAATCGATGCCCAGGACGGCCAGCAGCTGCCGGCTGGCGTAGTCCGGGTCGACGGTCGCGTCTTCCAGCAGCTGGTGGACCGAGACGTTGAGGATCCGGGATGTGTCGTCGGCGCGTTCGACGTACCGGCCGATCCAGTAGAGCGACTCCGCGTTGCGGGCGAGCATCCGAACCTCCCTAGCTCTGCTGTTGCTGCTGTTGCTGGGACGAGGTCAGCTCGGGTCCCTGCTCGGCGGTCAGGCCGTCCACAGTGGACATCGCACCGAGCGCGGGCTGTTCGAGCTCGCGCTCGGCCGTCGACGCGCGGGACGCGAGCACCCACGTGTCCTTCGAGCCGCCGCCCTGCGACGAGTTGACGACCAGGCTGCCCTCCGGCAGCGCCACCCGCGTCAGGCCGCCGGGGAGGACGAAGATGTCCTTGCCGTCGTTGACGGCGAACGGCCGCAGGTCGACGTGCCGCGGCGCCAGCCGGTCCTCGACCTTCGACGGCACGGTCGAGAGCTGGACCACCGGCTGCGCGATCCAGCCGCGCCGGTTGGCCCGCACCTTCCGCCGCAGCGTCGCCAGTTCCGCCGGAGTCGCTTCGGGCCCGAAGACGATCCCGTAGCCGCCGGAGCCTTCGACCGGCTTGACGACCAGCTCGTCGAGGTGGGCCATCACGTGGTCGAACTCGTCCGGCAGCCAGCACCGGTAGGTGTCCACGTTGGGCAGCAACGGCTTCTCGTTGAGGTAGTACTTCACCATCTCGGGCACGTAGGTGTAGACGAGCTTGTCGTCGCCGACGCCGTTGCCGATGGCGTTCGCGACGACGACGTTGCCCGCGCGCGCCGCGTTGAGGACGCCGGCGATGCCGAGCACCGAGTCCGGCCGGTAGTGCACCGGATCGAGGAACTCGTCGTCGATGCGCCGGTAGATGACGTCGACCTGGCGCTCGCCCTCGGTCGTCCGGAGGTAGACGACGTTGTCACGGCAGAACATGTCGCGGCCTTCGACCAGCTCGACGCCCATCAGCCGGGCCAGCAGCGAGTGCTCGAAGTACGCCGAGTTGTAGACGCCGGGGGTCAGCACGACGACCATCGGGTCGGCGACGTTCGCCGCGGCCGCCGCGCGCAGGGCCCGGAGCAGGTGCGACGCGTAGTCGCCGACCGGCCGGACGCGGTGCTGGGCGAACAGGTCCGGGAAGACCCGCGCCATCGTCCGCCGGTTCTCCATCACGTACGACACCCCGGACGGGTTGCGGAGGTTGTCCTCCAGCACCCGGAACGTGCCCTCCTCGTCGCGGACCAGGTCCACTCCGGACACGTGGATGCGCACGCCGTTCGGCGGGTTGATGCCGAACGCCTCCCGCTGGAAGTGCTCGCACGACGTGATCAGCCGCCGCGGCAGCACGCCTTCGCGCAGGATCTGCCGGTCGCCGTAGATGTCGGCGAGGAACGCTTCGAGCGCGCGGACGCGCTGGGCGACGCCGCGCTCGAGCTTGGTCCATTCGGCCGCCTGGATCACGCGCGGGACCAGGTCGAGCGGGAACGGCCGCTCCTGCCCGGACAGCGAGAACGTGATGCCCTGGTCGACCATCGCCCGGTCCAGCGCGAGCGACCGCGAGTTGAGGTCGTGCGCGTCGAGCGCGGCGATCGACTCGTACAGCGCGCGGTACGGGCCGCGGACCGTGCCGTCGGGCGCGAACATCTCGTCGTACGCGCCGGCGTGCGGGCGTTCCGGCGAGAGGTACCCGTCGAACCGGGCCCCGGGCCGGGTGATCCGGCGGGTCGTCGCCTTCCTCGCGCGTCGACCGGACGGGGGCAGCCGAGGCGGGGTGGGATTCATGAACGACATCCTGACCCACGTGGCCACGAACGCGCGACACTCCCACGCTGGTGGGCGCGGTGTGAAACGTCGCCGTAACTCACCAGTGCTGTGCTTTGGTATGGATGAGTGGCAATATGCGTGCTCTCACGAACTGAGAACTACGAGGAGTGACGACGTGGCCCGAGGAACCCAGCTCAAGGCGATCGCGCTGCTGCCTGCGTTCGCCCTGGTCGGACTGACCATGGCGTGCGGGGCCGGCGGCAGTGGCGCGGGTGGTGTCGCGTCCAGCAGTGCCGCGCCCGGTGCGTCGTCGGGTGACACCGGCACCGTGGCCAAGGACGACTCGCTCGCCGCGATGGTGCCCGCCGACGTCAAGACCGACGGCAAGATCGTGGTCGGCCAGGACCAGAGCTACCCGCCGAACGAGTTCCAGGACGGCGGCAAGGCGACCGGCTTCGACGTCGACCTCGGCACCGCCATCGGCCAGGTGCTCGGCGTGCAGATGGAGTTCCAGAACTCCTCGTTCGACGGCATCATCCCGGGCATCGGCGCCAAGAAGTACGAGATGGGCATCTCGTCGTTCAGCATCAACAAGGACCGGCTGCAGTCGGTCGACATGATCTCCTACTACAGCGCGGGCACCTCGCTGGCCGCGCTGAAGGGCAACCCCGACGGCCTCAAGGCCGACGACCTGTGCGGCAAGAAGATCGCCGTCCAGAAGGGCACCACCCAGGTCGAAGACCTCGACAAGAAGAACGCCGCCTGCACCGGCTCGGGCAAGCCGGCCATCGAGGTCACGCAGCTGCAGGCCCAGACGGACGTCAACCTGGCCCTCACCGCCAAGCGCGTGCAGGGCGAGCTGGCCGACTCGCCGGTCATCGACTACGCGGTCAAGCAGACCAACGGCCAGCTCGAGTCGGTCGGTGCGCCCTACGACACCGCGCCGTACGGCATCGTGCTGCCGAAGAACAGCGGCGACTTCGGCAAGGCCGTCCAGGGCGCGATCCAAAAGCTGATCGACAGCGGCGCCTACAAGAAGATCCTGGACAAGTGGGGCCTGAACGCCGCGGGCGCGGTCACCAAGTCGGAGATCAACCCGGCCTCCTGAGTTAAGGACCGATTTTCGTGAGTTCCTCCGAAGCGCCTCCCGCCGAGGCGCCGATCGACGCCGAGCCCATCACGGCCGTCCCGGTGCGCCACTACGGGCGCTGGGTGGCCGGGGTGATCATCGTCTTCCTGGCGTTCATCGTGATCCGCAGCGTGATCACGAACGACGCCCTGCAGTGGCCGGTCGTCGGGGACTACCTCTTCGACGACCGGGTTCTGCGCGGCCTGCAGAACACGCTCATCCTGACGGTGATCTCGATGATCATCGGCATCGCCGGCGGCATCCTGCTCGCCGTGATGCGGCTGTCACCGAACCCGCTGACCTCGGGTGCGGCGGCGATCTACATCTGGCTGTTCCGCGGCACGCCTCTGATCACGCAGCTGATCATCTGGAACTTCCTGGCGCTGGCGTACCCCCGGCTCGGGCTGGGCGTGCCGTTCGGGCCGGAGTTCGTCAGCTGGGACACCAACCAGCTGATCACCCAGTTCACGGCGTCGCTGCTCGGGCTCGGCCTCAACGAAGCCGCGTACATGGCGGAGATCGTGCGAGGCGGCATCCAGTCGGTCGACTCGGGCCAGCTGGAGGCGGCGAGCGCGCTCGGCATGAGCCGGACGAAGACCCTGCGGCGGATCATCCTCCCGCAGGCGATGCGGGTGATCATCCCGCCGACCGGCAACGAGACGATTTCGATGCTGAAGACGACGTCGCTGGTCGTGGTCATCGGCTACTTCGAGCTGATGGTCGCGGTGCAGACCATCTACTCGCAGAACTACAAGACCGTGCCGCTGCTCATCACGGCCGCGGCCTGGTACCTGTTCATGACGTCGGTGCTGACCCTGATCCAGTTCCAGATCGAGAAGCGGTTCTCGCGCGGCACGTCGCGGGACGTGGTCCAGCGGCAGGGTTGGGCGGCGCGGATGTTCAGCCGGGGTGGAGGGAACGCCCAATGACCCCTGTGGTGTCCGCACAGCGGATCTGCAAGAGCTTCGGCTCTGTCGACGTCCTCAAGGGCATCGACCTCGAGGTGCACGAGCGCGAGGTGCTCTGCCTGATCGGGCCGTCCGGCTCGGGCAAGTCGACACTGCTGCGCTGCATCAACCACCTCGAGAAGATCGACGCCGGCCGGCTCTACGTCGACGGCGTGCTCGTCGGCTACAAGCAGCGTGGCGACAAGTTGCACGAGCTGCGCGAGAAGGAGGTCGCGTTCCAGCGCAAGGACATCGGGATGGTGTTCCAGCGGTTCAACCTCTTCCCGCACATGACCGCGCTGGAAAACGTGATGGAGGCGCCGATCCAGGTCCGTCGCGAGCCGAAGGCCCAGGTGCGGCAACGTGCCCTGGAGCTGCTGGAGCGCGTCGGGCTCGGGGACAAGGCGAAGAACTACCCGTCGCAGCTGTCCGGCGGGCAGCAGCAGCGGGTCGCGATCGCGCGGGCGCTGGCGATGCAGCCGAAGCTGATGCTGTTCGACGAACCGACGTCCGCGCTGGACCCGGAGCTCGTCGGCGACGTCCTGGGCGTGATGAAGCAGCTGGCCAAGGACGGCATGACCATGGTCGTCGTCACGCACGAGATGCAGTTCGCGCGCGAGGTGGCGGACAAGGTCCTGTTCATGGACGGCGGGGTCGTCGTCGAAGAGGGCCCGCCCGACCAGGTCATCGGAAGCCCGCGCGAGGAGCGGACGAAGTCGTTCCTCGCCCGTGTACTCAACCCGAATGCCTGACGAACACCGTTCACGTTCGCTACTTTGAAGGAGGGTGAGGGAGGGGGCGGCTCATGACGACCGAAAATGCGCTGCCACCTCTCGACCCCTTCGCGGGCATTCCCGACCGCCGGTACGAGGTCAAGGCGTCGGACCTGCTCAAACCCGGCAACGGCGGGTTGCTGCGCTGGCGGCGGCAGGCCACGAACGCCCCGATCGTCTACGTCGAGGACGCCTACATCACCGGCACGCTCGACCTGCGGGCCGCCGACCTCAAGTACCTGTTCCGCTTCGAGCGCTGCCGGTTCGAGCAGCCGCCGGACGTGCGCGAGGCGAACCTGCTCGGCCTCGTGTTCCGCAAGTGCTGGCTGCCCGGGCTCAAGGCCCGCAACATGCGCAGCCGCAACGACGTCCGGCTGATCCGCAGCGTCGTGCAGGTCGACGGCGCCGACCGCGAGATCGAGGAAACCACCGTGCAGCGCGGCGACGACCGCGAGCGCGGGATGCCGAACGCCGCGGTCAACCTGACCGACGCGGTGATCGAGGGGTCGATGGTCCTCACGCGCACCGTCATCTCGCACCCCCACGGCAAGGCGATCCAGGCCGACCGGCTCGTGCTGACCGGCGCGCTGCTGGCGTACCGGATGGTCGCGAACGGCGAAGTCCGGCTCCCCGGCGTGCGGACCGGCGGTAACGTCAACTTCTCCGGCGCCACGCTCAACAACCCGGACGGCTTCGCGCTCAACGGCAACGGACTGCAGATCGGCGGCAGCCTGCTCTGCGAAGTCGACAACTACGGGCCCGCCAGCCAGCGGAAACGCTTCTCCGCCACCGGGATCATGTACCTGCCGAGCGCCACGGTGGCCAGCGACATCGTGCTGCGCGAGGCCAAGCTGACGGTGTCGCAGCAGGGCCCGATCGCCGTCGACGCGTGGAAGTCGAACGACCCCTACCTGGACCCGCGGCCCGCGCTGGTCTTCGACCGGATGCGCGTCGACGGGAACGTCGAGCTGTCCGACGGCCTGCAGGCGCTCGGCACGCTGCGCATGGTCAACGCCCGGATCGGCGGCTCGCTGCGGCTGGCCGGCGCCGAAGTGAGCGTCGTGCGCGGCAAGTCGCAGCCCTACTACGACCGCGCGCTGCACCTGGACGGCACCGAGATCGGCGGCGACATCGAGGCGACGAGCCTGCGCGTGCCGACCGGGCAGCTGCGGCTGGCCGACGTCACCGTCGGCGGCAACTTCCTGGCCTGGAACTCGATGTTCCGCCACCCGGGCCGGGACGTGTTCTCGGCGCGCCGCTCGCGGATCGCGGGGAACTTCCAGCTCACGGACGCGACGATCCACGGCACGCTGCGCCTGCAGGGCGTCGAGGTCGGCGGCAGCATCAACCTCGCGGGCACCCGGCTGACCGACCCGGGACGCCGCGCGACCAGCAGTTTCTCCCTGGACGTCCGGACCGGCCGGGTCGGCCGCGACCTGACGCTGCGGGACAACAACGGCCGCCCGTTCGTCGCCGAGGGCGGCGTCAACCTCGACGGTGCCCAGGTCGCCCGGCGCGTCGACCTGCGGGGTTCGCAGCTGGGGTCGCTCTCGCCGTTCTTCGTGGCGCTCGACGCCGGCGACGTCGCGGCGGACGAGTTCACGCTGACGCCGAGCGTGCCGCCGGCCGGCCGGGTCGTGCTGCGCCGCGCCCACTGCGGGACGCTGACCGACAACGAGGCGTTCTGGGCCGCGGCCGAGGGCATCGAGCTGGAGGACTTCCGCTACGACGCGCTCGGCAAGAGCATCCCGCTCGACGACGACAAGGCGCTCGACCACCGCATCGAGCTGCTGAGCCGAGCGATGCGCGGCTACCGCCCGGGACCGTACGACCAGTTGGCGCACATGCTGCGCGCGGCGGGGAACGAAGAGCACGCCTCGACGGTGGCGTTGCGCAAGCAGCAGTTCCGCTACGAAGCGCTGGCCGGGGGGTTCAAGTTCTTCGGCCCGGGCGTGCGGCTGTGGAGCTGGCTGCAGCGCTCGATGGTCGGCTACGGCTACCGCCCGGTGCGCGCGCTCGGCTGGCTGTTCACGCTGCTGGTGCTGGGCAGCCTGTGGTTCGGCCTGGGCACCGACGACTGCGTGCACTGGAAGTCGGACGAAACGCACCAGATCATCGCGAACGGCCCCCGCTGCGTGGTGAACCAGCAGGACACCGGCCTGCAGTGGAACGCGGTGATCTACACGGCGGACCTGCTGGTGCCGATCGTCGACTTCGGCAACAAGTCGCGGTGGTACATGCACGGCGCGGACAACTGGGTGGCCGCGGGCTTCACGGCGTCGGGCTGGATCCTGGCGACCACGGTGGCGGCGGGCGTCAGCCGGATGCTGCGCAGGGAAAGCTAAGTCTTTCTAGTCCTGGTGCTAGACGAGCGAATAGCCGGTTAGTCGATGAAGCGCGACCAGAAGTCGATGTACCGCGGCCCGTCCGGCGGGGCCGTGCTGATGCCGCCGGTCGCGAACTCGCGGTGCAGGTAGTCGCGCAGGTCACAGCCGTAGACGATGATGTCCGTCTGGTACACCGACAGCACCGGGTAGCCGGTCGTGCCGGGCAGCCCCGGCAGGTAGCGGTGCCCGCAGACCGGCACCAGCTGGGGGACGTCGGCCAGCCGCCGGCGGGCTTCGCGGACCGCGTCCTCCGGGCCGACCGGGCGGGTCCCCCACTCCGGCAGCCAGAAGCCGTTGTGCTCGACGTCGTACAGCACGCCGTCGACCGGCCAGGCCAATCGTTTGCGCAGCTGCTCGGGGTTGCCGCAGCGCCAGTCCGGCCAGCGGTCGCCGATCGGCACGCCGGCGGCCAGGAACGTCCGGTGGTCGGCGGCGAAGCGGAAACCGAACCGGCGCTCGACGTCGTCGAGCTCGGGTTCGGTCAGCCCGGGACGCACCGGTTCCCGGAGGTTCTCCTGCAGGTGCCGGGCCTCCTCCAACGAGAGGGCACCGGCCGGCTGGACGGGGGTCATGACGACGAGCGTAAGCGGCGGCTCACCCCGCCGCGCGTTCTTTTCCGCCGTCTTCACGGGGCACCCCCGTGGGGTGAGTTTGTTCTCTCATCGGCCGGACTTCGGAACAGGTCGTGAACGCGTGTAGTTCACTCTTGCCGTGACTTCACCCCGACCGCAGGCCCGCGTGCGCGCTCCCGAGCTGCGCGGCGACGTCTGGCTGAACACCGGCGGCCGCCCGCTGACCCTCGCCGAGCTGCGCGGGCGCATCGTCCTGCTGGACTTCTGGACCAGCGGCTGCATCAACTGCCTCCACGTGCTCGACGAGCTGCGTCCCCTCGAAGCCGAGTTCGCGGACGTGCTCGTCACGATCGGCGTCCACTCGCCGAAGTTCCTGCACGAGGGCGAGCGCGCGTCGATCGAGGCCGCGGTCCGGCGCTACGAGGTGCACCACCCGGTCGTCAACGACCCGAAAATGGACCTGTGGTCGCAGTACGCGGTCCGCGCGTGGCCGACGCTGGTCGTCGTCGACCCCGAGGGGTATGTCGTGCACGTCGCAGCGGGCGAAGGGCACGAAGAGGCGCTTCGCCGCGTCATCGCCGATCTCGTCACCAAGCACGAAGCGAAGGGGACGCTCCGGCGTGGCGGCAGCCCGTACGTGGCGGTCGAAGAGCAGGTCAGCGAGCTGCGGTTCCCGAGCAAGGCCGTCGCGACCGCCGAGGGGCGCGTCCTCGTCGCGGACACCGGGCACCACTCCGTCGTCGAGTTCGCTTCGGACGGCGAGACCGTCATCCGGCGCTTCGGCAGCGGCGAGCGCGGCGGCCAGGACGGCCCGTTCGACGTCGCGACCTTCGCCGAGCCGTCCGGCATCGCGCTGCTGCCCTACGACGTCGCCGAGCGCGCCGGCTACCACGCCGTCGTCGCCGACACCGCCGGCCACCGGCTGCGCGGCCTCGACCTGATCACCGGCGAGGTGAAGACGGTCGCCGGCACGGGCGCCCAGTGGCGCACCGGCCCGGACTCGGGCAAGGGCCCCGACGTCGACCTGAGCAGCCCGTGGGACGTCGCCTGGTGGGGCCCGGCCGGCGGGGTCGTCGTCGCGATGGCGGGCAACCACACGCTGAGCGTGTTCGACCCGGTGTCCGGCACGATCCGCCGCTTCGCCGGGACGACCGTCGAAGGCCTCAAGGACGGCGATGTCGCCGAGGCGTTCTTCGCGCAGACCTCGGGCCTCGCCGCGGACGGCGACAAGCTGTGGCTCGCCGACGCGGAGACGTCCGCCCTGCGCTGGATCGAGCCCGACGGCGAGTCGTTCACGGTGCACACCGCGATCGGCGTCGACCTGTTCTCGTTCGGTCACACCGACGGCCCGGCCGACCAGGCGCTGCTGCAGCACCCGCTCGGCCTCGCGGTGCTGCCCGGCGACAAGATCGCGATCGCGGACACCTACAACGGCGCCGTCCGCAGCTTCGACGTCTTCACCCGCGTCGTGACCACGATCGCCACCGGGCTCTCGGAGCCGCAGGGACTCCTGCTGCACGACGGCGAACTGCTGGTCGTCGAGTCCGCGGGCAACCGGATCGCCCCGCTGGACTCGTCCTCGGAGCCGACGGTCGTCTCGGGCGACGCGCACGCCGTCCGCAGACCGCCGACGGTCCTGGCCCCTGGTGAGATCGACTTTTCGGTGGTGTTCACGGCGCCGCCGGGCGAGAAGCTCGACGACCGCTTCGGCCCGTCGACGCGGTTGGAGATCAGCGCCTCACCCCCGTCGCTGCTGGCCGGCGGCGACGGCACCGGCACGGACCTCACGCGCAAGATCCAGCTCGCGCCGGGCGTGACGGAAGGCGTGCTGCAGGTGGTCGCGCAGGCGGCGAGCTGCGACGACGGCGGCGACCACCCGGCGTGCCGCATCACCCGGCAGGACTGGGGCGTCCCGGTGCGCCTCGCCGCGGACGGCGCGCACGAGCTGAGCCTGGTCATGGCGGGGGAACCCCGGCCCGCCGAGTAACATGCAGGCCGTGTCTGACGGGCCGAAACTCGAGATCCAGATGCTGCACGACCGGGTGCTCGTGCGGCTGTCCCCGGAAGAGGGCGAGCGCCGCAGCAGCGGCGGCATCGTGATCCCCGCCACCGCACAGGTGGCGCGGCGGCTCGCCTGGGGTGATGTACTGGGCGTCGGCAACAGTGTGCGGAACGTCAAGACCGGCGACCGCGTGCTCTTCAACCCGGAGGACCAGCTCGAGGTCGAGATCCAGGGCGAAGGGCACCTGGTGATGCGCGAACGCGACATCCACGCCGTGGCGACCGAGCGCACCGAGCACGGCACGGGGCTCTACCTGTAGGTCGGGTCCCGCGGAGGGCGGGGGCGTGGCAGACGACGAGGCACCCTCGGAGGAGCCGGTGGCCGAAAGCAATCCGGCCGCCGAAGCATCCACCGAGCCCGAACCGGCGGGGGCCGAGGGGCCGAGCGCCGCCGAGGAGCCGGGCGCCGCCGAGCCGCCGGTCGCCGAGCCGCCGGTCGCCGAGGCGCCGGTCGCCGAGGCGCCTGCCGTCCTGGAACCTGCTGAAGAGCCGGGTTCCGAGCTCGAGCCGGAAGAACCCGCGACCGTCGTCGCGGAGCCCGCTACCGATCTCTTCGCCGATGATCTGCTCGGTGAACTCCTCGAAACCCCCGCGCCGCCGCGGGCGCCCGAGACTTCGGGTGCTCGGATGCGCCGGGGGGTTGCGCGCACGATGATGGCCATCGGGATCGCGCTCGGGCTCTTCGTCATCCTCTACGCGCTCGACCTCATCACCAGTGCCGGAGATGTGCCGCGCGGGGTGACCGTTGCCGGCATCGATGTCGGGGGGCTTACCCATGCCGAGGCGGAAGCCAAGCTGCGCAAGGAACTCGAGCCGCGGCTCACGCGGCCCGTCGTCGTGCACGGTGGTGATGTGCAGGCGACGCTCGTTCCCGCGCAGTCCGGGCTGGGGCTCGACTGGCCGAACACCCTCGGCCTCGCCGGGCACCAGCCGCTGAGCCCGATCACGCGGATCATGTCCTTCTTCACCAGCCGCGAAGTCGGCGTCGCGACGCGGACCGATCCGAACCAGATCGGCCAGGCCGTGCGCGAGCTCGCCGAGGGCAAGCTGAACCACCCGGCCACCGAAGGCGCCGTCGGGTTCACGCCCGTTCAGGGCAGCGACGGCGGCGTCACGCCCTACCCGATCCTGCCGCGGCAGGGCCAGCAGCTGACCGACCTCGCCGGTGCCGTGCACACCGTCACCGACCACTGGCTCGACGCCGGCGGGGTCAAGCTCGCCATGGCGATCACGCCCGTGAAGGCGACCGCGGCCGGGGTGCAGGCCGCTTACCAGCAGATCGTCGTGCCCGCGGTGGCGAAGCCGGTCGTCGTGCACGGGCAGGGCAAGGACGTTCCCCTCAAGCCGGACGCCATCGCCGGGTCGTTCCAGTTCGCCGCGGTCGAAGGCGGGGCCGTCGAGGTCCGCATCGACCAGGGCAAGCTCCAGGCTGCGCTCAAGGACGGCCTCGCGAGCACCGAGACCGACGGCAAGGACGCGCAGATCGTCTTCACCGGCGACCAGCCGGCCGTCGAGCCGTCCGAGGACGCCCGGAAGGTCAACTGGGAAAAGACCTTCCTGCCCCTCGTCGACGTGCTCAAGAAGACCGACGGCCGGGACCTGCCCGTCGTCTACAGCGCGTCGAAACCCAGCGTGAGCACCGACGACGCCGGCGCGCTCGGCATCAAGGAGGTCGTCGGCGAGTTCACCACCGGTGGCCTGGCCGGCCCGGCCGCGACCAACAACCGGACGCTCGCCGCCCGCGTGTCCGGCGCGATCGTCAAGCCCGGCGAGACGTTCAGCCTCGGCGCCCGCTCCGGCCCGCGCACCGCCGACAACGGCTACGTGCCCGCCCCGGTCGAGGAGGACGGCACCGGCGCGACCGTCGTCGGCGGTGGCGTCTCGCAGCTGGCGTCCACTTTGTACAACGCGGGCTACCTCGCGGGCCTGGCCGACGCCGGGCACCTCGAGCACGACCACTACCTCGACCGCTACCCCGCCGGCCGCGACGCCAAGGCCGTGAACGCCGACGGCAGTCCGGTCGAGCTCAAGCTGACCAACGACACCCAGACCGGGATCGCCATCCAGGCCACGGTTTCCGGCGACTCCGTGACGGTCCGGATCTGGGGCACCCGCCACTACCGCGTCGAGAGCCAGACCGGCGCGCAGACCCCCGGTGACCCGCCGCCGGTGCAGTTCGGTGGAACCGATCCGTGCGTGCCGTCGATCGGGACACCCGGCTTCAGCGTCACCGACACGCGCGTGCTCTACGACATCGCGAGCGGCGCCGAAGTCCGGCGCACGTCGCACACCGCGACCTACGGTCCGCGTCCGACCATCCTCTGTTGAGCCGTCAGCGAAGGACCATGCACCCCGCCTCCTCGAAGTCGCGCAGCCACGCCGGCTCCCGGAAGTCCTTGTTCCACCGCAGATCCAGCTTGTCCAGTTTGGACAGGGAGGCGACGGACGCCGGCAGCGTCGTCAACGCGTTCTCCCGCAGGTCCAGCTGACGCAGCTCGGTCAATGAGCCGATCGAGTCCGGAAGCGAACGCAGCCGGTTCCCGCGCAGGTGCAGCTCCCGCAACGCGCCGAGCGCACCGATCGACTCCGGCAGGGAGTCCAACGCGTTGCGGTACAACCGGAGTTCGCGCAGCGACGCGAAGCCCGAGAGATCGGCGGGAAGCGCCGTCAGCCGGTTGTCCGTGCACCCCAGGTACCGCAACCGGTCCAGCCGGCACCACGCCGAAGGGAACGACGACAGCCGGTTGTCGCTGACGTACAGGTACTCGGTCAGCCCGGCCAGGTCGCCCAGCTCGTCCGGCAGGGAGTCGAACTCGTTGTGCGCCAGATCCAAGGTGTGCACCGACTTCAGCGCCGAGATGCCCGGTGGCAGCGAAGACAGCCGGTTGGCCGCGAGGTTGAGCACCTCCAGCCCGGTCTGTTCCCACAGCGACGCGGGCACGGCCGTGAGGGAGTTCTCGTACAGGTCCAGTCGGGTCACCCCCGGGGGCAGCGCCGGGAACGACGTCAGCCCCTGGCCGCCGAGCTCGACCGACGTCATGACGACCGCCGTGTCGAAGGCAGCAGGGCCCAGGTGGCCGGGTCGTCCGGAGTGGACACCTGGACCCGCAGGCCCGGCACCTCCGACACCGCCAGCTCGGTCAGCCGGAAGGTCATCCGCCCGGCCCGCGGGTGGTGCAGCCGGCGCAGCCGCGCCCGCGGTTCGGCCACCTCGTGCCGCTCCCACAGCGCCGCGAACTCCGGGCTCAGCGCCGACAGCCGGCGGATGTCCTCCTCCCAGGACGGTTCGCCGACGTGCCCGCCGTACTCGGCCCGCATCCGCGCCACCATGTGCGGGACCTCCTCGTCGTAGTTCAGCAGGAACTCCCGCGCCTTCGGCTCGGTCACGCAGCACCACAGCAGGTTCTTGTGCAGGCAGGGCAGGCTGTGCCACTCCCAGAACAGCTCTTCCTGCGCCGCGTTCGACGCCAGCACGTCGAACCGGCCGTTGACCACCGTGGCGGGCAACGGATCCAGCGCGCGCAGCACCTCGCGCACCGCGTCCGGCACCACTTCGGCCGACGACGGCAGCCGTGACGGGGTCAGCTCCGCCAGCCGGTACAGGTGCTCCCGCTCGATGTGGTCCATCCTCAGCGTGCGCGCCACCGCGTCGAGCACCTGCGCGCTCGCGTTGATCGGCCGCCCCTGCTCGAGCCACGTGTACCAAGTGACGCCGACGCCGGCGAGCAGCGCCACCTCTTCGCGGCGCAACCCGCTCGTACGACGGCGTACGCCGGGCGCCAGCCCGACCTCTTCCGGGCCGATCCGCGCCCGGCACGCCTTGAGGAACCGGCCGAGTTCCTCCCGGCTCGTGCGAACCTGCGTGTCGGTCATGGGGACATGGTGCCCGAGGGGTACGACAGTTTCGGAAGACCCGGCGAAGCAGGTACTCCCGGCACCAGCATCCGCAGGCTCTCTCCGCGCGAAGCCGAAGAGAACCAAGGTCAGCCGCATGACACTGACCACCTCTGCCCCGGCCACCCCGGACCGGGCCGCCCGAGGAGACCGGCGGCCGTGGTTCATGCTGGCCGTCCTGCTGCTCGGCCAGTTCATGGCGCTGCTCGACGTCACCGTCGTGAACGTCGCCATGACCGGCATCCGCACCGACCTGCACGCCTCCGGCGCCGCGCTGCAGCTCGTCGTTTCCGGCTACACCGTGGGCTACGCGATGTTGCTGATCACCGGCGCCCGCCTCGGCGAGCTGTTCGGGCGGCGCCGGCTGTTCGTCACCGGCGTCGTCACGTTCACCGTCTGTTCGCTGCTCTGCGGTCTCGCGCCCGGCGCGGCGGTCCTGGTCGTCGCGCGAGTCGCGCAGGGCGCCGGGGCCGCGTTGATGATGCCGCAGGTCGTCAGCGTCATCCAGGCGCAGTTCACGGGGGCCGCGCGGGCGAAGGCGCTCAGCGCGTACACCGCCGTCATCTCCGTCGCGTTCGTGTCCGGCCAGGTGCTCGGCGGGGTGCTCGTCGGCGCCGACCTGTTCGGGACGGGCTGGCGGCCGGTCTTCCTGGTGAACGTCCCGCTCGGCGTGCTCGTGGCCGTGCTCTCGGGGAAGCTGCTGCCCGCCGGTGCCGCGAAGGCGGGCCGACGGCTCGACCTGGCCGGGCTCGGGATCGCCGCGCCCGCGGTGGTGCTCGTCGTGCTGCCGCTGGTGCTCGGGCACGAAACCGGCTGGCCCGCCTGGACGTTCGCCTCGATCGCCGTGGGCGCGCTGCTGGCCGTGTTGTTCGTGGTCGTCGAACGCCGGGTGCGCGAACCGCTCGTCGACCTCGCCGTGCTCAAGATCCGCGGTGTCGCCCCGGGGCTGGCCACGCTCGCGGCGGGAGTCGCGTCCTACGGCGGGTTCCTCTTCTGCGTGGCGCTGCACCTGCAGTCGGGCCTCGGCAAGACGGCGATGGCCGCCGGCTTGGCGATGGCGCCCGGCGGGGTCGTCTTCGGGCTGTGCGGGTTCTTCTGGAACCGGCTGCCGCGGCGGGTGCACGCCTGGCTGACCCCGTGCGGGTACGTGGGGTCCGCCATCGCCTACGTGCTGCTCGGGCTGGGCCGGGACGGCGGGACCCTGTTCGTCGTCGCCCTGCTGCTGTTCGGCCTGTCGATGGGACCGGCGTTCGGCTCCCTGATGGTGAACGCGCTGACGCACGTGCCGCCCGAGCGCGCGGCGGACGTCAGCGGCCTGCTGACCACCACGTTGCAGCTGGGCCAGGTCGTCGGCGTCGCCACCTTCGGCAGCCTGTTCCTGACGCTGGCCGTGACGTCGTCCGCGACCGCCCTCACCACGGCGATGGCCTGCGCCGCCGGGCTGCTGCTCGCCGGCGCAGGCCTGGCGCTCAGGCGGTAGAGCGGCTGCCGCCCTTGACCTTGGCGTAGATCCCCGAGGCCAGGATGACCCCGACGACCGCGGCGACGATCTGGAAGATGTGCCGGATCCAGTCGATGCCGGAGGTGTCCCGGACGCCGAACACCCCGGCCAGCCAGTTGCCGATGAACGCCGCGACGATGCCGACGACGATCGTCAGCCAGATGGGGATCTTCTGGTCGCCCGGCGCGAACAGCCGGCCCAGGACGCCCAGGATCAGGCCCACGATGATCGTCGAGATGATGCCCCAAAGTCCGCCGAGCACGGTTGCCTCCTCGGATTGCGCAATAAGCGCCACGGTGGCACCGATGCGGGCTCGTCGCCCGCCTTGCCCCCCGATGGAGTGAGCGGCGAAGAAAGGCCCGGGCCGGTCCGCCCCCGACGACGGACCGGACCGGGCCGGCTGGGGAAAGCGCTACCTGCTGACGCCTCGGCGGCCGTACGCGCCGGCGGCGATGCTGACGCCGATCGCGGCCACGACGACCTGCGTGAGGATCTCCAGCCAGTCGATCCCCTTGGTGTCGGCGTAGCCGAGACCGCGCGCGATGGCCGTGCCGATGAAGGCGGCGACGATGCCGATCACGATGGTCAGCCAGATCGGGATGCTCTGCTTGCCGGGGGCGACCAACCGTCCGAGGACACCGATGATCAACCCGATGATGATGGCGCCAAGGATGCTGCCGATGGTCATCGCTTCTCCTCTCCAGGATCCGCGGCCGCGCCGCGAACTCGGTGACCGGAATGCCCTCATCGGGTGAAGCTGAAACACGAAAAGGGCCCTCCTCACGCGAGGAGGGCCCTTTTCGTGACGATCAGAACGCGGCTTCGTCGAGCTCCATGAGCGCGTTGTCGGCGGCCTCCACGATCGCGCGGCGGGCGGTCAGCTCCGGCAGCACCTGCTTCGCGAAGAACGAGGCCACGGCGATCTTGCCCTCGTAGAACGGGACGTCCTTGGCGGACGCGCCCGCGTCGAGCTTGCCGATGGCGACCTCGGCGTGCTTGAGCAGCTGCCAGCCGATGAGCAGGTCGCCGACCGACATCAGCAGGCGGACCGTGTGCTGGCCGACCTTGTTGATGCTCTGCGGGTCCTCCTGCGACGCGGTCAGGTAGCCGATCAGCGAGCCGAGCATGCCCTGCGTGTCCTCGAGGGCCTGCTTGAGCAGCCCGCGCTCGTTCTTGAGCCGGCCGTTGCCCGCCTCGGACTCGATGAACTTCGTGATCTCGCCGGCGACGAAGGCCAGGGACGCGCCCTTGTCGCGGACGATCTTGCGGAAGAAGAAGTCCAGGGACTGGATCGCCGTGGTGCCCTCGTAGAGCGAGTCGATCTTGGCGTCGCGGATGTACTGCTCGATCGGGTAGTCCTCCAGGAAGCCGGACCCGCCCAGGGTCTGCAGCGACTGCACGAGCTGCTCGGTGGCGCGCTCGGAGCCGACGCCCTTGACGATCGGCAGCAGCAGGTCGTTCACGCCGTGCGCGACCTTCTGGTCACCCTCGCCGGTCCACAGCTGGTCCTGGAACGACGCGGTGTACAGGTACACCGCGCGCAGCCCCTCGGCGTAGGCCTTCTGCAGCATCAGCGAGCGGCGGACGTCCGGGTGGTGCGTGATGGTGACGCGCGGCGCGGTCTTGTTGAGCATGTTCGGCAGGTCGGCGCCCTGGACGCGCTCCTTGGCGTACTCGAGCGCGTTGAGGTAACCCGTCGACAGCGTCGCGATGGCCTTGGTGCCGACCATCATCCGGGCGTACTCGATGACCTGGAACATCTGCGCGATGCCGTCGTGCACCTCGCCGAGCAGCCAGCCCTTGGCCGGGGTGCCGTGCTGGCCGAAGGTCAGCTCGCAGGTCGTCGAGGCCTTGATGCCCATCTTGTGCTCGACGTTCGTGACGTAGGCGCCGTTGCGCTCGCCCAGCTCGCCGGTCTTGGTGTCGAAGTGGAACTTCGGCACGAGGAACAGCGACAGGCCCTTGGTGCCCGGCTTGGTCTCGATGCCCGGACCCTCGGGGCGCGCCAGCACGAGGTGCATGATGTTTTCGCTCATGTCGTGCTCGGCGGAGGTGATGAAGCGCTTCACGCCGTCGATGTGCCAGGAGCCGTCCTCCTGCTTGACGGCCTTGGTGCGGCCCGCGCCGACGTCGGAGCCGGCGTCCGGCTCGGTCAGCACCATCGTCGCGCCCCAGGCGCGGTCGATCATCAGCTGCGCCCAGTGCTTCTGCTCTTCGGTGCCGTTCTTGTCGACGATCATCGCGAAGTTCGGGCCCGCCATGTACATGAACAGCGGGGCGTTCGCGCCGAGGATCAGCTCGGAGGCGGCCCACTGGACCGTGGGGGGCAGGCCGAAGCCGCCGAGGTCGTTGGTCAGGCCGAGGCGCCACCATTCGCCGTCGATGAGCTGCTGGTAGCTCTTCTTGAACGACTCGGGGATCTTGACGCTGAAGGTCTTCGGGTCGTACACGGGCGGGTTGCGGTCGGCGTCGGCGTAGGACTCGGCCAGCGGACCGGTGGCGAGCTTGTTCAGCTCGGACAGCACACCGCGCGCGGTCTCTTCGTCGGACTCGGCGAGTACGCCCTTGCCCAGGCGCTCCTGCACGCCCAGGACCTCGAAGAGGTTGAACTCCAGGTCTCGGACGTTGCTCTTGTAGTGGCCCATGTCGTCACTCCAATGTGTTCGGCTCCCCGGCCGGGCACATGTTCGCCTTACTCGCCGGTAACTTCAGGATATTACCTGCGGGTAACTGGAGCAAGCAGATCCGCACTTCCGGGTGCGGAAATCCGGGTGGTTTCCGGGGTCAGCGCTGGCCCGGGAGGGCCGTTGTGTCGGCGGTCACCGGCACGTGGCCGTCTTCGGCGCGGGCGATGAGGATCCCACCGCGGAAGGCGATGGTGACCGCGTGCGTCCGATCGCGCGCGGAAAGCTTCCGCAGGATGCTCTTGACGTGCGTCCGGACCGTCTCGACGGACAGGAACAGCAGCTTCGCGATCGCCGAGTTCTCCAGGCCTTCGGCGACCAGCTGGAGCACCTGGTACTCGCGCCGGGACAGCGGCATCCCGCCGCGCGGCGCCGGCGGGCTGTCGTGGGCGAGGCCGTCCTTCGGCACGGTCGCCCGTTTCGGCCGGGCGGTGAGCGCGGCCAGCGCCGGGTCGATGTACCGGCGCTCGGTGTGCGCACGCCGGATCGCTTCGGCGAGCCGCCGTGAATCGATCGACCGCGGCACGATCGCGTGCGTGCCCGCGGCGATCGCGGCCGCGAGGTACTGCTGCGTGCGGTTCGTGTCCCGGATCAACGTGACCAGGATCAGTGCCGGGTCGCCGGCGTTGAGCAGCTTCGTCAGGTGGCAGTTCGGGTCGAGTGCCGAATCGAGCACGACGACGTCCGGCTTGACCTGCTCACACAGCTGCAGCGCGGCGTGGTGGCTGGCCGCCTGGCCCGCCCAGTGCAGCCCCTGGCTGCGGTGGACGAGCGCGGCGAGGCCGTCGCGAAAGATCGGGACCGGATCGACGACCGCCACGCCGAGACTGCGCCCGCCGGGTCCGATCGGCCCAGCGGGCCTGCGGGTGGGCTCGATGCCGTGCATCGTGGGCCTCCGTCTCTGCGCCGTCGCTCCTGGGACGCCTGACGCGTCCCCTCGGTTCACGCGTCCGGCACCACCCGGTCCCCCCTGCGGGACCGGCCAAAAGTGACTCCTCCTGCTTGGTACGAGTCGCGATTGCGCAGCTCATGACGCCAATTCCCCCTCATGGCCCAATCCGCTGGTCACAGCAAACTATGGGTAGAAGACGATCTTGAAGAGGTGGCTCGGCCGAGCTGGGGAGGACCCGATGGGGCTGTTGGTGCTACTGAGGGTGGCTCGCCGGTTGTTCAACGATTTCGACGCGCTTCGGATGCGCTCCGCAGGGCGGCGAACTCCTCCGCCAGCCCGGCCGGCGTCCAGTGCGCGTTGAGGCCGCTCGGGTTCGGCAGGACCCACACGCGCGTGCTCCCGATCCGGTGCTCCTGACGGCCGACGCGCGCCTTCGGGAAGCCGAAGGCGGTCCGGTAGGCGGTGATCCCGACGACGGCCAGCCACCGCGGCCGGTACTCGAGCACCTTCGCTTCGAGGAGCTTCCCGCCTTCGCGGAGTTCGTCGCCGGTGAGCTCGTCGGCACGGGCGGTCGTCCTGGCGACGACGTTCGTGATGCCGAGCTTCAGGTCGAGCAACGCGTCCTGCTCGCTCGGCGCGTACAGCCGCGGCGTGAAGCCGCCGTGGTACAGCGCGGGCCAGAAGCGGTTGCCGGGCCGCGCGAAGTGCTGCTGCAGCGCGCCGGAGTAGAGGCCGGGGTTGATGCCGCAGAACAGCACGTCGAGGCCGGGCGCGATGACGTCCGGGATGGTGGTGTCGTGCGCGGCGGCGAGCTGGTCCTTGGTCGGTCTCACGGGCTCAGTTTCCGGCATGCTCGTGGGATGGAGGTCACCGCGGACGGGTGTTCGGTCGAGGTCTACCGGTTGCTGCCCGCCGCGGGCGAGCCGGAGATCGTGCACGACGCGGTCGCGCCCGGGGCGTCGATCCTCGAGCTGGGCTGTGGGGCCGGCCGGGTCACGCACCCGCTGCTGGAGCTGGGGCATCCCGTGGTCGCCGTCGACGATTCGCCGGCGATGCTCGCGCACGTCCGAGCGGAGACGGTGTGCGCGCGGATCGGCGAGCTGGACCTCGGCCGGACGTTCGACGCGGTCCTGCTGGGGAGCCACCTGATCAACACGGCACGGGTGCGGGACCGGCAGGCGCTGCTCGCCGCCGCGCGGCGCCACCTCGCCCCTTCCGGGCGGTTGGTCGTCGAGTGGCACCCGACCGAGTGGTTCGGCTCGGTCGCGTCCGGGCAGGGCGGGCGGCTCGGGGAGGTGGACCTCGAGCTGGCCGACGTGGTCCGCGACGGCGACTTGCTGTCGGCGACGGTCCGCTATTCGGCCGGCGGGCGGCGGTGGGACCAGGAGTTCACCTGCCGCCGCCTGGTTCTCGACGAGGCCTTGGCCGGGGCTGACCTGGTCTTCGAGCGCTGGCTCACCTCCGACCGGACCTGGTTCGCTGCCCGAGCCCGTCGCGGGGGGTAGCGAAGTCGCCACGGACCTGCGTACCCTGTGTGATCTCCCGCACAGCGCCGTACCGAGGAGGATTTCGTGCAGCTTCCGATCGTCCTCGGGCTTGTCGCGCTGGTGCTCGCCGTCGCCACGCTCGTCGTCGTCCTCGAAGACCGGCGGGCCGCCAAGCGGGCGGCCCTGCAGCGGAAGGCGCGGTTAGCGCGACTGGGCGAGGTGGACCCGCTCGCGCCGGGCCGGCTGCACGCGGACCGGTGAACGCAGGAGCGTGAGCAGCAGCGCGCCGAACACCCAGCCGACCCCGGCGCCGAGCGTGTTGTTCATGAGGTCGTCGACGTCGAAGATGCGGTAGACGTAGGGCGCCGTGCCGAAGTTCGCCGTGACCTGCGTGAGTTCGATGAGCAGTGACACCCCGAAGCCGATGAGCGTCGTGCCGACCAGGCCGCGGCGCCACAGGATCCGCGCGAACACCCCGAGCGGGACGAACAGCAGCACGTTCAGGCACGCCTGCTGGAACGTCTGCGTCATGAACCACTGCGACAGCGGCTCGCCGTGCTTGAGCAGCTCGGTGTGGATGTCGGTGATCCACTGGAACGGGTGCAGCTGCACCGTCTGGCTCAGCCGGCGGGTGCCGGGCCCGGGCAGCGGCAGGAAGACGACCGCGAAGGTCATGCAGCCGTACAGCAGCACCGCCGCGGTCGTGACGATGCCGCGCAGGCGCAGGCCGCCGTGGCGCGCGAGCTGGGTGATCAGCTGCGGCACCAGCACCACGGACCACAGCGCGAGGAAGCCGATGAACCCGTACTGCAGGGCGGTGACCTGTGCGTTCGTCATGCCACCGACGTTATGGATCTTGCCCCGGGGCCACTTCGGTCGAAGAGCCGGACCCCATCGGCCACTCGGCCGACCGCGGCCGGGCCGATCGGTCAGTCGTCGTCGCGCTCCTCGGTGCGCTCGGCCCGCCACGCGCTGAACACCGTGCCGCCGATCAGCAGCACGACGACGGCCAGCACCACGAGTACGACCTCGATGCCCATTCGTCCCCCAGTCACCGGAATGCACCGTCATCGCTGCGGGGTCAAGGGGTGTTACCGAACCGCCCGGCGAGTCGAATTCGTCACGGCAACGGAAGACGTAACCGGATGCGGCTTGCGCTCGAGCGGGAATGACCACGACGCTCAGCACGTCGAAGTCTTGTGGGGGCAACGAAAGGAACACTGATGGCACCGGTCCGGGTCGGCATCGTCGGGCTCAGCGCGAACGGCGGCTGGGCCGCCACCGCGCACGTGCCCGCGCTGGCCGCGGTGGAGGGCTACGAGCTCCGCGCGCTGAGTGGGAGCAGTACCGAGTCGGCGCGCGTCGCCGGGGAGAAGTACGGCGTGCCGCTGACCTTCGGCGACGCCGGGGAGCTCGCCCGGCACCCGGAGGTCGACCTGGTGGTCGTCGCGGTCAAGGTGGCCGAGCACCGGGCCCTGATCGAGCCCGCGCTGGCCGCGGGCAAGCAGGTCCTGAGCGAGTGGCCGCTCGGCGTGAGCCTGGCCGAAACCGAGGCGCTGACCGAAGCCGCGAAGGACGCGAAGACCGCGGTCGGCCTCCAAGGGCGGTCCGCGCCCGCGTTGCGCTACCTGCGTGACCTGATCAAGGACGGCTACGTCGGCCGTGTGCTGTCGACGTCGTTGATCGGCTCGGGCGGGAACTGGGGACCCAGCGTCCGCGCCGGCCGCGACTACCAGCTGCACCCCGAGGGGGGCGCGACCATGCTGACGATCCCGTTCGCGCACACCGTGGACGCGCTCGACATGGTCCTCGGCCGGTTCAGCGAGCTGTCGGCGACGATGGCGACCGTCCGGCCGCGCGTGCGCGACGAGGTCACCGGCGACCCGGTCCCGATGACCGCGCCGGACCAGATCGCCGTCACCGGCGTGCTCACCGGCGGCGCGGTCGCGTCGCTGCACCTGCGCGGCGGGTCCTCGCCTGCCACCGACTTCCACTGGGAGATCAACGGCACCGAGGGCACCCTGGTCGTCAACGCCGCGGACCCGCTGTTCTGGATCGCGAAGCTGACGTTGCGCGGCAGCCGGACCGGCACGCTCGAACGGCTCACCGTGCCCGGCCGGTACGAGCTGCCGCAGCTGGCCGGGCGCGCCGCCGAGCCGTCCTACAACGTCGCGCACGCCTACGCGCGGCACCTCAAGGGCGACCTGCCGGACTTCGCGCACGCGCGGCGCGTCCACCGGGTGCTCGACGCCGTCCAGCGGGCGGCCGACTCCGGCGCACGGGTTCACCCGGACGCAGAGTAACTGTTACCGGCGGTTGTAGCTTTTCCGCTATCCCCGCCTTACTCTCGGGTCATGGACGACGTTGTCTATGACCGCGCGGGCACCGGCGAACCGCTGGTGCTGATCCACGGCATCGGCCACCGCCGTCAGGCGTGGGCGCCGGTGTTCCCGCTGCTCACGCCGCATCGCGACGTCATCGCCGTGGACCTGCCGGGCTTCGGGGAGTCGCCCGAGCCGGCCGGCGGGTACGGCGTCGAGCCCGCGCTCGTGATGTTCAAGGAGCTCTTCACCGAGCTCGGCATCGACCGCCCGCACGTCGCGGGCAACTCGCTCGGCGGCCTGCTGTCGCTGGCGCTCGGGCAGGCCGGGCTCGTCCGCAGCGTCACGGCGTTGTCGCCCGCCGGGCTGTGGACCCGGTCGCAGAAGCTCTACGCGATCGCCACGCTCAAGGCCCACCGCGCTCTCGCGCTGCGCACGCCACCGCACGTCGTGCGCCGCATCGCCGCGACGGCCGCCGGGCGCGCGGCGCTGACCGGGATGATCGTCGGGAAACCGGCGCTGCTGACCCCGGACGCCGTCGTCGAGGACGCCCACGCGCTCGCGACCGCGCCGGGCTTCGAGCCCACTGCCGCCGAGTCCCGCGGCGACTTCCGCTTCACGGGCCCGGTCACCGGCGTCCCGGTGACGGTCGCGTGGGCCGAGCACGACCGGATCCTCGCCCGCCCGCGCCTCGCCGACCTGCGGAAGATCGCTCCGAACGGGACGTTCAAGCTGCTGCCCGGCTGCGGGCACGTGCCGATGAACGACGACCCCGGACTCGTCGCGCGGGTGCTGCTCGAGGGAAGCCGTTAGGTGACATTCGCTTTACGTCCGTCTTTTGACCCTGGTAGCTGACCGCTTCGCGAGGCAGAATCCTCCGCCGTGCGCCCGTTGGGGACCTTGGGCGCGAATCGGAGGAAACACGCATGAGGCTTTCAACCCGGCTCGTGGTGCTCGCCGCGGCCGCGCTGGCGACGACCGCGGTGACCACCGCGCCCGCGTCCGCGGGCCAGCGCCCGGACCCCACCACGGACGTCCGGATCATCGGGTTCAACGACCTGCACGGCAACCTCGAGCCGCCGTCCGGCTCCAGCGGCCGCGTCACGCAGTCCGACGGGACCACTGTGGACGCCGGCGGTGCCGCTTACCTGGCGACGCACGTGAAGCAGCTCCGTTCGCAGGTGCGCAACTCGTTCGTCGTGTCCGCCGGCGACAACATCGGCGCGTCGCCGCTGACCTCGGCGCTGTTCCACGACGAGCCGACCATCGACTTCCTGAACATGCTGGGCGTCAACGCGTCCGTCGTCGGGAACCACGAGTTCGACGAGGGCTACAAGGAACTGCAGCGCATGCAGTTCGGGGGCTGCCACCCCACGGACGGCTGCCAGTTCCAGAAGACTTTCGACGGTGCGAAGTTCCCGTTCCTCGGGTCCAATGTGTACTTCACCAACGGCCTGCCCGCGTTGTTGCCGTTCACCGTCAAGTTCGAGGGCGGCGTGCCGATCGGCGTCATCGGCGCGACGCTGAAGGACCTGCCGTCGGTCGTCACGCCGGAGGCGATCAAGGGCCTGAAGTTCGGCGACGAGGTCGAGGCGATCAACCGCACCGCGAACCTGCTCGACTTCTTCGGGGTCAAGGCCCAGATCGTGCTGCTGCACCAGGGTGACAGCACCGAGCTCGAGGGCCCGAACGACTGCAGGGTCCTGCCGGGCCCGGCCACCGCGATCGCGAAGGCGGTGACCCCGAAGGTCGATGCGATCTTCACCGGCCACAGCCACCAGCAGTACAACTGCGTGATCAACGACCCGGCCGGCCAGCCGCGCCCGGTCATCCAGGGCTCGTCGTTCGGCCGCCTGCTGTCGGTCGTGGACCTGAAGATCAGCCTGAAGACGCGCGACGTCGTCCGGTCGCAGACCAAGGCGTTCAACGAGATCGTCACGCGGACGGTCACGCCGGACCCGGCCGTGACGGCCCTGGTCGACGACGCGAAGGCCAAGTCCGGCCCGATCGCGAACAAGCAGGTCGGCACCATCACCGAGGACCTGAAGGCGGCGGGCAACGCGGCCGGCGAATCGGCGCTCGGCGACGTCATCGCCGACGCGCAGCTCGCGGGCACGCAGTCGAACAGCGCGGTCATCGCGATGACCAATCCGGGCGGCATCCGCGCCGACCTGACCTACAAGTCGTCCGACAAGGGCGAAGGCGACGGCGTGGTGACCTACGGCGAGGCGTTCACCGTCCAGCCGTTCTCGAACATCATGCAGACGATCACGCTGACCGGCGCGAACCTCAAGAACGTGCTGGAGCAGCAGTGGGCGCCGGGCGTGAACCCGAAGTTCCTGCAGATCTCGAGCTCGCTGCACTACAGCTATTCGGCGTCCGCGCCGCAGGGCTCGCGGGTCTCGAACATCACGGTGAACGGCACGCCGGTCGACCCGGCGGCGACGTTCCGCGTGTCGGTGAACAACTTCCTCGCCGCCGGCGGGGACGGCTTCACCGAGTTCACCAAGGGCACGAACCTGGCCGGCGGGCCGGTGGACCTGGACGCGCTGGTCGCGTACCTGGGCGCCCACCCGAACCTGGCCCCGCCCGCGGCGGACCGGATCACGAAGCTGCCGTAGTTCCCGTTTTTGCAAGCCACCGGGTCGACAATGGACCCATGACGACCTGGGAAGACGTCGTCCGCCTGGCCTCGGCACTGCCCGAGGTCGAGGCGGCGACGTGGTATCGCACCCCCGCGCTGAAAGTCGCGGGCAAGGGGTTCGCGCGGCTGCGCACCGAGGCCGAAGGCGGCCTGGTCGTGATGTGCGGGCTCGACGAGAAGGCCGCGTTGCTGGAGTCCGGCGACGCGGCCTTCTTCACGACACCGCACTACGACGGCCACGGCTCGATCATCGTCGACCTCGAGCAGGTCGACGTCGATCAGCTGCGTGAGCTGCTCGAAGAGGCGTGGCGGCTGAAGGCACCGCCCCGGCTCACCAGGTGAGCTCGCCCTTGAGCATGCTCATCAGGATCATGTCGTGGCGCTGCCCGTCGAGGCCGACGAACGACTCGCGGTGCCGGCCCTCTTCGACGAACCCGACCTTCCGGTAGACGTGCCGGGCGACCTCGTTCTCGGCGACGACCCACAGCGAGATCTGGTGCAGGCGCATGTTGTCGAACCCGTAGCGGCACATCAGGCGCAGCGCTTCGGTGCCGTACCCGCCGCCGCCGCGGTATTCGGCGTCGCCGACGTAGATGTCCAGGTAGGCCTCGCCGACCTCGGGCTCGGCGTCGCGCAGGTCGACGATGCCGATGAGCTTCCGCTCGGCCTTGGCCTCGATGCCGAGGACGACCTTCTCGTAGGTGTTGACCGCGCGCTCTTCGCAGCGCTTGCGCACCTGGGCGAGCGAGAGCGGGTGGCCGTTCTCCATCCAGCGGCCGACCTCCGGGTCGGTCACGAAGCCGTGGATGCGTTCGGCGTCCTCCGGTTCGAGCGCGCGCAGCCGGACGAGCTCCCCCTCGAGCAGCATTTCTCCCCCTAGTCCCGCTTGAGCAGCAGGAAGTCCTGGACGTTCAGCAGGCCGAGGAACTGCCGCACGGGTGTCGGCATGGCTCGGCGTGTCTCATCATGCACAAGTTCGGGGGAATGCACGCGGTAATTCTTCCGCTGGGTGATGACCGTGCAGCTCCCGGCGGCCAGCACGTTCTTCACCCAGTCGGTGTCGGGCCCGTAGGTCAGGGCGACGACGAAGCCGTCTTCCGTGCGGAAGACGTTGAGCGGCGTCCGGTACTCCTTGCCGGACTTCCGTCCTTTGTGGACGAGCATGCCGAACCCGGGGGCCCAGTTGACGACGTACTTGTTGACCCGGTTGGTCGCCACGCGGTTGAAGCGGGCGAGTCCCTTCGGAAGCACCATGGGCCCGATGATATCAACGATTGATGAATTAACCGAACGGGTGACCCCGGCTCCCGGCGCGCGCCGCGGCGATGGTGGGATATGGCGCATGTCGACCGAATGGCCGCTGCGCCAGGACCCGGAAGGGCCGGTCATCATCGCGCTGGCCCTGGTGAACGACCCGGACGCACTGGGCTTCGTCGTGCTGGACGACGAGGACGACTGGTTCATCAGCGACGGCACCGAGCTGTCCGACGACGTGCTGGTCAACCGCGAGAGCTTCCGGAAGATGTCGCTGCGCGAAGCCGTCGAGCTGCTGCCGCAGCTGGCCGCGCTGGCCGGCCTGCCGACGGGCATGGCCGCCGACTGGGACCCGGAGCACCGCACGTGGCTGCTCTCGTCGGTGACCGGCTCCGACGACGAGGACGAGGACATCCGGCTGCTCACCCAGCGCCGCGCCGCCTGGGAGTTCGAAGGCTCCCCGGACGACGAGGCGCAGATCAGCAGCGGCCTGACGGAGATCCCGACCGGCCCCCAGCAGCCGGTGCGCGCGGTCCGCCAGGTCGTCCGCGAACAGGACGGCACCTGGCTGTTCGTCGGCTTCGAGGTCCCCGAAGCGGAGGACTTCGAGGTCGAGGGCCTGGAGCTGGAGCACGTCGCGAACCTGTACCCGGACGTCCGCAGCGTGCTGAAGGCCGCCCCGGGCCAGGTGTACGACCGTGCGACGCCGGACGCCGAGTGGGAGCTCGTCGAAGGCTAGAGCCGGATCGGCAGGTGGTCGAGCGGCAGGCCCATGCCCGCCACCCCGCCCGGGAAACTTTCTCCGCGGCAAGTGTCCAGCCGCGCCTTCGCCCGTTCGTCCTTACAGTGATAGCCGGCGATCGGCGCCGGTCAGGACCTGTGAGGAGCAGCCATGCCCCAGTACGCCGCGATCATCTACGCCTCCGACGTCGACCCGACCAAGCCCGAGGCCGTCGACATGATGAAGGACTACAACGAGTTCCACGACGGCGCGCAGGCCGTGATCCGCGGCGGCGCGGCCCTGTACCCGACGGCCACCGCGACGACGGTCCGCGTCACCGGCGGCAAGGGCGGCGACGTCGTCACCAGCGACGGCCCGTACGCGGAGACGAAGGAAGCCCTGACCGGCTTCTACCTCCTCGAGTGCGCCGACCTCGACGAAGCCGTCAAGGTCGCCTCGCGCATCCCGGGTGCCTGGGACGGCGCGATCGAGGTCCGGCCGGTCGTCGACTTCGGCCAGTGACCGACGCCGGGGACGCGGTCGCGCGGCTGGTCCGGGAGGAGGGCACCCGGGTACTGGCCACGCTGGTCCGCGTCACCGGCAGCGTCGACCTGGCCGAGGACGCGGTCCAGGACGCCGTCGTGCGCGCGCTGGAGACGTGGCCGCGCGACGGCGTCCCGGGCAACCCCCGCGGCTGGCTCCTGGTGGCGGCCCGCCGGCGCGCGGTGGACGTCGTCCGCCGTGAAGCGAAGCGGCTCGGGAAGGAGGCGGACGCGATGCCGGCCGTCGACCCGTTCCCGGACCCGGTTTCCGTCCGCGACGACCTGCTGCGCCTGGTCTTCACGTGCTGCCACCCGGCGTTGTCCCTGGACGCCCAGGTGGCGCTGGCGCTCAGGACGTTGGGCGGGTTGTCGACCGCGGAGGTCGCGCGCGGCCTGCTGGTCCCCGAAGCGACGATGGCGAAGCGGCTGACCCGGGCGAAGCAGAAGATCGCCCAGGCGCGGATCCCGTACCGGGTGCCTCCCGCCGAAGAACTGCCGTCCCGGCTGGCCGGCGTGGCGGCGACGGTGTACCTGATCTTCAACGAGGGCTACACGGGCCGCGAGGCCCTGCTCGCGGAAGCGGTCCGGCTGGCGCGTCTGCTGGTTTCGCTGATGCCCGACGAGCCCACGGCCTTGGGCCTGCTGGCGCTGGTGCTGCTGCAGGACGCCCGTCGCGCGGCCCGGTTCTCGTCGGGGGTGCCGGTGCTGCTGGCCGACCAGGACCGTTCGGCGTGGGACTTCGCGCTGATCAAGGAGGGCGTCGAGCTGGTCGGCGTGGGGTTGCGCCGAACACCTTCGGTGCCGAACCCGTACGTGGTCCAGGCGGCGATCGCGGCTTGCCACGATTTGGCGCCGTCCTATGCGGAAACGAACTGGGACGCGGTGATTTCCTGGTACGACGTGCTGTTGTCGGTCCAGGACACCCCGGTGGTCAGGGTGAACCGCGCGGCGGCGGTGGCGGAACGGGACGGCCCGGCGGCGGCATTGGCGTTGGTGGACGCGCTGCCGGACTTGGACGACTACCCGTGGTGGCACGCGTCGCGGGCGGAGTTGTTGCACCGCCTGGGTTCCCCGTCGGCGTCCGAGGCGTTGGAGCGCGCGGTGGAAACCGGGCTCCCGGCCGCCCACGCGGCGCACCTGCGTCGCCGGTTGAGTCCACAGTAGACGATTCCTGTTGTGGGTGTTTTCCTTACCGCTCAGTGAAAAACCGCGGCTTGACCGTCGTCCGGACGGGCGCGTTCCATGAACGGACGTCCTATCCGAGGAGGCCACCCATGGCCGAACACCAGAACGCCACACTCATCCGTCGCGGCTACGCGGCGTTTTCCACGGGCGACGTCGCGACGCTGTCGGAAATCCTCGCGCCGGACGCTGTCCAGCACATGCCGGGGCACAACGTGTTCTCCGGCGACCACAAGGGCCGCGACGCGATCCTCGCCATGTACGGGCAACTGGCCGAGCGAAGCGGCGGAACGCTGAAGGTGGAGCTGGAGGAGGTCTACGCGAACGACGAGGAAGTCGTCACGGTCTACCGTTCGACGGGCACCCGCGCGGGAAAGCAGCTCGACACGCGCCACGCCCTGGTCTTCCGCATCCGCGACGGCCAGGCGACGGAACTGACGGACGTCTCGAGCGACGAAGCCGCCGACGACAATTTCTGGGCCTGAAAAGAAATGCGAAAGCCCCGGACTTCACGTCCGGGGCTTTCGTTCCAGAGCGGATGACGGGAATCGAACCCGCGTATTCAGCTTGGGAAGCTGATGTTCTACCATTGAACTACATCCGCAGTGCGTCGCAAGCATACACGGCGCCGTGATCCCCCTGTCCAGACCCCTCCCTCCTTGACGTGCGCGCTTGAAGTGACAACACTTGTTGTCGACCTCGGAGGTGAGTGCCATGGACGAGCCCGAACTGTTCCGCCAGGGCGGGTTCCGGCTGGCCCAACGGCTGTTCATCGAGGGCGACATCCGGGGTGACGAGCGGCAGGTCGCGCGGCTGCGGGAGTTCGCGCAGGTCGAGGACCGGCTCGCCGACGACGTCGTCGCCTGGATGGCGGGGCAGCCCACGGGCCGCGGCCGAGAGCTCTTCGAAGATGCTCTGAGGAACGGCACTGCCGCCGAAGGGCCGCTCAAGGCCTTCTTCGACCAAGTCGATGCGAAGCCGTACTGGGTCGACGACGAGCGGATCGAGCGGGGCGCCAAAGCCATCACGCGGGCCGGGCTGCTGGGGCTCTTCCCCCTTGGGGACATGTCGCTGATGGGCGGCTACCTCGCGTCCCGGGCCACGAAAGCGCTGGTCGGGACCGGTGAGATCGAGCACAAGGCGGCCCGGCGGCTCGTCGAGACCGCCGCCTGGTGGATCGACGTCACCACGCCCGGTGCGCTCAAGCACGGCGAGAAGGGCTACGCCTCCGCGCTGCGGATCCGGCTCGTGCACGCCCACGTGCGCGCCGCGATGAACCGGCGGGACGACTGGGACTACGCGGCCTGGGACCGGCCCGTCAACCAGGTGCAGACCGCCGGCACGCTCCTGCTCTTCTCGCTCGTCTACGTCTTCGGCACGCAGCTGCTCGGCCTCCGCTATTCCGCCCGCGAACGCGGCGACATCCTGCACCTCTGGCGCTACGTCGGCTGGCTCATGGGCGTCGACGACGAACTGCTGCCCACCGGTCAAGAGGACGCCTGGCGCCTCCTCTGGCTGCTCGCCGCCACCGAGTTCATCCCCGACGACGACTCGAAGCGGCTCGCCAAGGCCCTGATCGAGGCCAACGCCGCCGTCGGCGAGGGGCGCGGCGCCGTCGGGAAGGTGCTCTCCCACGTCTCCGTCGCCGTGCACTCCTCGATCAGCCGGCTCGTGCTCGGGAAGACCAACGCCGACTTCCTCGGCCTGCCGAACGACCCGGTCGCGCAGGCGGTGATCGTCGGCGTCGCGGGCGTCAACTTCGCGGCCGAGACCGTGCGGCGGTTCATCCCCGGCGCGACTCTGCTGCAGGAACGGATCGGCGAGGCCGGGCGCCGCGGGTACGTGAAGCGGCTCGAGAAGATCTTCGCGCCCGACACCACGTACGCGCAGCACATGCGGGCCGCCTGAACCCACCGGATAGGCTTCCCCGGTGCTGCTCAGTGACCGTGACCTCCGCAAAGAGCTCGACGCCGGCCGGCTCGGCATCGACCCCTTCGACCCCGCCATGGTCCAGCCGTCCAGCATCGACGTCCGGCTCGACCGGTTCTTCCGGGTCTTCGACAACAGCAAGTACACCCACATCGACCCGCAGCTGCAGCAGGACGAGCTGACCTCGCTGGTCGAGAAGGAGGGCGACGAGCCCTTCGTGCTGCACCCCGGCGAGTTCGTCCTCGGCTCGACGTTCGAGCTCGTCACCCTCGCCGACGACCTCGCCGGCCGGCTCGAGGGCAAGTCGTCGCTCGGCAGGCTCGGGCTGCTCACGCACTCGACCGCCGGCTTCATCGACCCGGGCTTCTCCGGGCACATCACGCTCGAGCTGTCGAACGTCGCCAACCTGCCGATCACGCTCTGGCCGGGCATGAAGATCGGCCAGCTGTGCATCTTCCGGCTCTCCAGCGCGGCCGAGTTCCCCTACGGCTCGAGCGAGGCCGGGTCCCGCTACCAGGGGCAGCGCGGCCCGACCCCGAGCCGGGCGTACAAGAACTTCCACCGCGTCGACACCTGGCGCTAGGCGGGGATCTTCTCGTCCCAGTCGATGTGGTGGTTCCACATGAAGGCGTTCGGGTCCTCGTCGAACGGCTTCGCGAACGCCCGCTTGATGAAGAAGTCGCGGACGACGCGCCCGACCGGGCCGATCACCTTCTGCTCGCCGTTGCGCTTGCCCGCCGCGACCACGGCTTCGACGCGCTCGCGCCGAAGCCCCTCGTAGGTGGCCAGTGCCCGCTCGACCTCGGGTACGTCACGCAGGCACTTCCCCAGTGTGACGGCGTCTTCGATGGCCATCGACGCGCCCTGGCCCGCCGCCGGCGACGTCGCGTGGGCCGCGTCGCCGATGAGCACCATGCGGCCGCGGTGCCAGACCGGGACCGTCGGGAAGTCGTACGTCGGCCAGGCCGGGTAGATCTCGCGGGTCGCGCGGATGACCTCGGTGGCGGGCGTCCGGTCGGGCGCCACCAGGTGCAGCAGTTCGGCCCGCAGCTTCTCGCCGGCCAGCGTCGCCAGCTCGGACGCGGTCGGCTCGGTCCGGCGCGCCGGGTTCGCGAACCACCAGACGCGGCCGTCCACCGGGCTCACGACGTGGCAGAAGAACACGCGCTTGCCGAAGACCATGTTCAGCACGCCCGGCTCGTCCGGCAGCGACAGGCCTTCGGCGAACCCGCCGGTGTTGAGCAGCGGCACGTACCGCGGCGCCGGCGCGTCCGGGTCGAGGATCGTGCGGACGCGCGAACGCAGGCCGTCGGCGCCGACCAGCAGGTCGCCGGTCTCGTGAGAGCCGTCCGAAAACTCCGCTCTGACCTGCGAAGCCGTCTGGCTCGCGCCGATCAGGCGTTTGCCGTACCCGGCGCGGATTCCGCGCCGCGTCGCCTCGTCGCGCAGGGCGACGTAGAGATCCGAGCGCAGGACGGTCTGGCTGACGGTCCCGTCCGGCAGTGTCCCGCCGAGGGGGAACTCGGCCAGTTTCGTGCCGTTGCCGAGCCCGATCGCCATGCGCGGCGAGTCGAAGCCCACGCCCTTGACGACGTCCTTCAGGCCCAGCGGCAGCAGCGCGTCCAGGCCGTTCACGGCCAGGGTGAGGAACGCGCCGACGCCCTCGGCTCCCCGGTCGTAGGCCTCGAACAGCACCGGCTCGTGGCCGGCCTCGTGCAGCGCGATGGCCGTGATCGTGCCCGCGATGCCGCCCCCGATGATCAGCGCCTTGGTCATCTCGTTCGTCCCCTCAAATATCTTAGGAACTAATTCGTTCTGTCGAACTAAAGAGTGGGCTAAGCTGGTCCCCGTGTCAAGCGAGCGCGCACAACTGGTCGAAGACGTCCTGTTCAGGTCCCGGGAGCTGTCGACCGAGACGGTCATGTTCCACACCGCGATCGCCGCGACGCGCGGGCTGTCGGCGGTCGACACCAAGGTCCTGGACTACCTCGCGCGCTTCGGGCCGCAGACGCCGAAGGACCTGGTGCGGCTGTCCGGGCTGGCGCCCGCCTCGGTGACGGCGATGATCGACCGGCTCGAGCGCAAGGGCATCGTCAACCGGGAGCCGCACCCCGACGACCGGCGCCGCGTCCTCATCGCGCTGGACCGGAAGGCCATCGAAAGCGGCGTGCACCTGTGGGACCACCTGGTCAAGGGCATGCACGAGCTGTGCGACCGCTACACCGACGACGAACTGCGCACGGTGATCGGGTTCGTCGAAGCGGCCACGGCCCTCACCCACGAGTCGACGGCCAAGCTGACCGGCGCCACGGACGGGTGAGATTCGGGGCGCCGAGCCCGTTCCCGTGCCAGGCTCCCAAGGTCGTCTCGGCCCCGGAGGTGGCGAGGAGTGCCGTTGCCCGCAAGACCGCTTCGCGTGATTCTCGTGCTGGCACTGGTTTTCCTGGCCTCGGTGCTGACGCCGTCGGCGGGTGCGGCCGACGCCCCGCCGTTCTCGGTCGGCTACGACGACGTCGTCTACGGAGACTTCCTGTACGCGGGCAACGGCGTCCTGCGCTGCCCGGTCGCCGCCGACGACGCGCCCGTGTCCGGGGCCGTCGCCACGCCGGCGGCGTGCGCGAACACCGCGGACCGCAAGGACACGCTGGCCAACGACGACTTCTTCATGCAGTGGGCCGACGTCGACGCCGACCCCGGCACGTTCGACTCGGCCAGCGCGTCGGTGCGCATCCCGCCCGGCGCCCGCATCGCGTTCGCCCGCCTGAACTGGGCCGGAAACACGACCGGGACGACGTGCGGTCTCCGCGAAGGCGTGCCCGCGGTCCCGCCGCCGGGGACACCCGCCGCGCAGAAGGTCCGGCTTTCGGTCGGCAGCGCGAAGCCCGTCGATGTCGCCCCCGCGAACTTCAGCGAAGAACCGGGCCAGTACTACTCGGCCAACGCCGACGTGACCGCCCAGTTCGCCGGCGCGCCGACCGAGTCCGCGCTCGACCTCACGGTCGGCAACGTGTGGGCCCCCAAGGGTTTCGGCTGCGTCGGCGGCTGGTCGGTTTCGCTGGTCTACGCCTACCCGGAGCGCAATCCGGACTTCGCGCCGAACAAGCGCAAGGTCGTCGTCTACGACGGGCACGTCCGGCAGACGCCCGGCGCCCCCACCGAGACGACGATCACCGGCTTCCGCGCCGCGGCCGCCGACGCGCACATCGGCGTCACCGCGTACGACGGCGACTGGGGCGAGTCCGGCGACCAGTTCCTCGTCGACGGAACCCCGGCGGCCGAGCCCGCGACCGGCGGGACGTCGAACTTCTTCATCTCCAACGCCGACAACGCCGCCGCGCCGGGGGTGAAGAACAACTTCAGCGTGGACGCGAAGGCGTTCGACGTCGACACCATCCCGGCGGGCGCGACGAGCGCGAAGCTCGGCTTCGTCACCAGCGGCGACACCTACCTCGCGCAGAACATGGCGTTCTCGGTGCCGGTGCCCGAACTCCACGTCGCGATGCACGCGAAACAGCCGAAGGCGCACGCCGGCGACCCGGTGACGTTCGCCGTCGCCGTGACGAACCCGGGCGGCCTCCCCGCGTCCGGCGTGCAGGTCGCCGACCAGGTCGTCCCGGCCTGCGCCAAGCCACTCGGCACGCTCGCGCCGGGCCAGACCGTCACTTACGACTGCACCGGCCCGGCACCGGCCGACGACTTCACGAACACCGCGAAGGCGACCGGCACGACCGCACTCGGCGACGCACTCGACGGCGCCGCGTCCGCCCACGTCGACGTCCTGCACCCGGCACTGGGCCTGACGAAGACGGCCGACAAGCCCGCCTACCGCGCCGGGGACACCGCGACCTTCACGGTCAAGGTCACGAACACCGGCGACACCGGGCTTTCCGGCCTGGCGGTCGCCGACGTCAAGGTCCCTTCGTGCACGCTCGCCGGAGCGCTCGCGCCCGGCGAAAGCCGCACGACGACGTGCACGGCGAAGGCGCCGATCGCCGACGGCGTCAACACCGCGACCGCCACCGGCACCGACGAGCTCGGCAAGCAGGTCACGGCCACCGCCGACGCACCCGCGCCGACGATCGCGCCCGCCGTCGCGGTCACCAAGACCGCGGCCCCGCCGGTGGTCCACGCGGGCGAGGCCGTCACGTTCTCCGTGTCGGTCAAGAACACGGGTGACAGCCCGCTCGCGCAGGTGAAGGTCACCGACGACACGACGACGTCGTGCTCGCGCGCGTTCGACAGCCTGGCCGCGGGCGCGACGCAGACGTACACGTGCACGGCGAACCCGTCCGCGACGACGACGTCGCACGTGACCGCCACCGGCACCGACCTCTCGGGCCGGCCGGTGACCGCCACCGCGTCGGCGACCGTCACCGTGATCACGCCGGCGCTGACGCTCACGAAGAACGCCTCGCCGGGCGTCGTGCGGCCCGGCGACCCGATCACGTTCACGATCACGGTCGCCAACGCCGGCGACGCGCCGCTGACGGAGGTCGCCGTCACCGACGACCGCACTCCGGCGTGCGCGAAGACGATCGGCGCGTTGCCGCCGCGGGCCAGGCAGACGTACACCTGCACCACGCCGGCCCCGCCGGACGACTTCACCAACACGGCCGCCGCGTCGGGGAAGGACGAGCTCGGCCGCACGGTGAAGGTCACCGGCGACGCCGTGGTGGACGTCATCCACCCGGCCGTCGCGCTCGCCGCGCAGGCTTCGCCCGCCGCGGTCCGCGAAGGCGACACGGTGACGTGGACGATCACCACCACCAACACCGGCGACGTGCCGCTCACCGACGTGAAGGTCGCGGACGACCAGGTCGCGGGCTGCGCGAAGCCGCTCGGAACGCTCCAGCCGCGGGCGACTTCGGCGTACACGTGCACGACGATCGCGGGCCCGGCCGGCCTCACGAACAAGCCGGCGGTGACGGGCACGGACCCGACGGCCCGCCCGGTGACGGCCACCGCCGAGGCCGCGTTCGCCGTCCAGCACCCGGCCGTGGCGATCACGGCCGAGGTGACGGGCGGCCCGTTCCGCGAGGGCGACGCGGTGCCGCTGCGCATCACGGTCCGCAACACCGGCGACGTGCCCCTGACCGCGTTGCGAGTCACGGACTCGCCCGCCCGGCAGGACACGGGCCAGGGGCCGGCGGGCCACGTCTCTCGCGAGCCGGTGGCCGTCGGCGTGCCGCACGCCGGCGAACAGGTCGCGGGCGCCGACAGCCAAGCCGCGGGCACTCCGCCCACGGCGCGAACCACCGGTCCGCAGGCGCGCGCCACCGGGTGCGCCCAGGTCCTCGACGGCACTCTCGATCCCGGCGCCTCCCGGGACTTCGGCTGCACCCTCACCGCCCCGGGCGACGACTTCGCCGCCGCCGTTCACGTCACCGGCACGCCGCCGGTCGGGTCCGTCGTGACCGCTGACGCCGAGTCCGCGGTGGATGTCATCCACCCGGCCGTCGCGATCAGCAGGTCCGCCGATCCGACGACTGTCCGCCAAGGTGACACCGTCACCTCGACGATCACCGTCACCAACACCGGCGACAGCCCGCTCCGCGACGTTTCCGTAGCCGACAAGCAAGCGCCGGGCTGCGCCAAAACCCTGGGCCGGCTGGAACCGCTGGCGAAGCAGACCTACACGTGCACCCAAGCCGCCGGGGACGCCGACTTCACCGCCACCGCGGAGGTCATCGGCACCGACGCCACGAACCGTCCGGTGACCGCGGCCGCCGGGGTACCGGTCGATGTCATCCACCCGGCGGTCACCGTCACGGACGACGCCGCGCCCGCGCGGGTCCGGCAAGGCGACACCGTCACGTTCACCCTCGTCGTCGCGAACACCGGGGACGTCCCGCTGACCGACGTGTCCCTCGCGGACAGCCGCACCCCGGCGTGCGCTCGGACCATCGGCACCCTCCCTTCCGGCGCTGTCACGCGCCACACATGCACGGTAACCGCGGGTACCGACAATTTCGCGACCTCGGCGACCGCCACGGGCACCGATCCGACGAAACGCCAGGTCAGCGCCACCGGCAACGCGTCCTACACCGTCCTGCACCCGGGGCTTTCGATCGTGCACGAGACCAAGGGGCCCTTCCGCGAAGGCGACACCGTGCCGTTCACGGTCACCGTCACCAACACCGGCGACGTGCCGCTGACCGCGGTCGCCGTCAGCGGTGAACAGGCCTGCGCGAGGACGTTCGACAAGCTCGAGGCGGGCGCCACGCAGAAGTACGACTGCACCACGACGGCCCCGAAGGACGACGTCGTGAGCACCGTCGAAGCCAGGGCCACCGCGCCGGTCGGCCCGCCGGTCAGCGCGAAGGACACCGCGGACGTCGACGTCATCCACCCGGCCGTGAAGATCGCGAAGGAAGCGAAGCCCGCAACGGTCCGCGTGGGCGACGACGTCACCTTCACCGTCGTCGTGACCAACACCGGCGACGTCCCGCTGACCAGCGTGTCCATTGTGGATGACGGCACCTGTGCCAAGAAGTTCGACGTGCTGGCCGCCGGCGCGAACCAGAGCTACACCTGCACCCGGAAAGCGCCGGACGACGACTTCACCACCACCGCCGACGTGACGGGAATGGACCCGACCGGTCGCGCGGTGCACTCGAAAACCGAGGAAAAAGTCGATGTGGTGCACCCCGAGATCGCGGTGATGAAGGACGCGACGCCGTACGAAGCCCGCCCTGGCGGCACCGTCACCTTTTCCGTTCTGGTCAAGAACACCGGCGACGTGCCGCTCACCGCCGTCTCCGTCGTGGACGACCACACGCCGGCCTGCGCGCACCGCGTCCCGGAACTCGCGCCCGACGCGGAAATCACCTACACCTGCACGACGATCGCCGGCAAGGAAGGCTTCACGAGCAGGGTGACCGTCTCCGGTGAGGACCCGACCGGTCGTCCGGTGACGGCTTCCGGCGACGCCACCTTCGTCGTCCGAAGCGGCTGAATGGAGTAACGGGCCAGCGTCCGATTGCGGCGAATTCCGGACCCTTCGGCGACAAGTCGTGCCGAAGAAATGTGACCAGTGCGTTCGCAGGGTTCTCGCCGTAATCGTCTCGTGATACGTTCTCGCGCCGTGTCCCCCATTGGTGAACGTGCTCGCGTGGTGATGGTGTCACTCAGTGTGCTGATCGGCGTTTTTTCTGCCGCGGCCGGCACCTGGATGGCTTCGGCGGAAGGAAACACCGCCGAGCTGGGCGCCGCGGCGTTGGTGCTTCCCCATGCGCCGGCGGGGTCGGGTGGCGGCAGCGGCACCGACCTGGCCGGCGGTCAGGTCCGCACCACGACGCCGCCCACGACCGGCGCCCCGGCCCCGGCGACGTCCAGCGCGGCTCCGGCGCCGAGCACGACCAGCGAAAGCCCGCAGCCGACGACGTCCGAAGCCGCGCCGCCGCCGAGCACCAAGCCCGCGGCCCGCGTCGCGCCCTCGACCGCCGCGCAGGTCATCGACCTCGTCAACGACGAGCGCGCGAAGGCTGGTTGCGCGCCGCTGTCCGAAGAGCCGCACCTGACGACGGCCGCCCAGGACTACAGCGACGACATGTCCGCCCAGAACTTCTTCTCCCACACCAGTCTCGACGGGACGACGTTCGACCAGCGCATCAAGAACGCCGGCTACTCGAAGCCGGGCGCCGAGAACATCGCGAAGGGCCAGACGTCCGCGGCGCAGGTCATGGACGCGTGGATGAACTCCGAAGGCCACCGCGCGAACATCCTGAACTGCTCCCTGACCAAGATCGGCGTCGGCGTCACGACGAAGGGCTGGTACTGGGTCCAGGACTTCGGCTACTGAGGCTGAAGCCCTACTGGGGGCCCGGCACCTGCCGGTTCCACCGCTCGGCGATGTCGCCGTAGCGCTCCAGGACCCGCGCCCGCAGCTCGGGATCGGTGCGTGGCACGGGCTCGATGAACACCTCGGTGACGTCGTGGAACTGCTCGGTGAGCTCGGCCGCCAGCCGGACGCAGGCGCGTTCGAGGTCCGCGGCGCCGAGTGAGTCGTCGAAGTCGACGCGGGTGCAGACCAGCACCTGGTCGGTGCCCATCAGCATCGTCTGCAGGTCGACGACGGCCTCGATCTCCGGCGCCGCCGAGAGGTGGTCGCGGATGCCGCGGACGATCTGCGGGTCGGCCTGGCGCCCGATGAGCAGGCCCCGGTTCGTCCGCCCGAGCAGGTAGGCGACGCAGGCGAGCAGCAGGCCGATGGCGATCGACGCGGCGCCGTCCCAGATCTCCGAGCCGGTGAGCTGGTGCAGCAGGATGCCGAAGAACGCGAGCAGCAGACCGATCAGGGCCGCCGAATCCTCGAACAGCACGGTCTTCGGCGCCGGGTCGTCGATCAGCCGGAGGTACGTCCAGAACGTCCGGTTCTCGTCCTTCGACTCGCGGCGGACCTGGCGGATCGACTGCAGCCACGACGTGCCCTCGAGGCAGAACGCGATCGCCAGGACGATGTAGCTGAGGATCGACGTGCTCTGGGCCTCGCCGTGGCCGAGCACCGTCGAAACGCCTTCGTAGAGGGCGAACATCGAGCCCGAAGCGAAGATCGACACGGCGGCGAGCAGTGACCAGAAGTAGCGCTCCTTGCCGTAGCCGAAGGGGTGCATCCGGTCGGCGGGGCGCGACGAACGCTTCAAGGCCGTCAGCAGCAGGACTTCGGTGAACGTGTCGGCCACCGAGTGCGCCGCTTCGGACAGCATCGCGCCGGACCCGGTGATGATCCCCGCGATCAGCTTCATCACGGCGATGGCCAGGTTGACGCCCCCGGCGAGCAGAACGGTGAGGGTGCTTTCGCCCCCCGCGTTCCCGTTGTCCTCGGTCACCCTGGTGAGCGTAATGGTCAGAGGCGGCGCAGGCCGTGCAGCACGCGCTCCATGAGCGCCACCGCCGGCCGGCCTTCCGTGTTCACCCGGGTGTCGTGGATGGTGACCAGGCCCTGCTCGGCCATGTCGTCGAGCAGCACGCGGACGACGCCGAGCGGCACGCTGAGCGTGGCCGCGACCTCGGCGACCGAGCGCGGGTGGCGGCAGAGCGTCCGGACCGAGCGGAACTCGCCGGCGATCCGGGCGCCGTTCCAGTGGGCGCCGGCCCGGGTCGAGACGAGCGCTTCGATCGCGAGGTGCCGCCGCGACTGCGTGCGGCCGCGCGTCAGGACGTACGGGCGGACGAGGGTGCGCTGGGCGGGAACGTGGCCGAGCGGCTCGGTGATCCGGCTCTCCTCGACGGGCGGATCCTCGCGGAGGGTGTGCCTGCCGGTGGCGGAATGACGATCTTCCCCGCGCCCGGTGCCCGTGGTCCGCAGGTCGTCGCCCATCCTCGCTGCCCCCTGATTCCGTGATCGTCGAGTGGGTCCTCGCAGGCAGCGGTGGCGGCGAGGAAACGTCAGGATACGCCGGATGTCCAGTCTTCAGGTCGTCGTTTGTCATTGGCACGATGGGCCATTTCAGTGATTATCATGAACGATCTTCGGGTAATCGATTGCCATCACGGAAATCCCAGCTAGTGGACGTCTTCGGTCGCTGTGACAACGGGTAGTTCAGCCGTTACCAATTCGCCGGAGCGGTCTTTCCCGCAATCGAAAACGGCCCCGGCCAGGAAGTCCTGACCGGGGCCGTGCGTTTTCTGCGAATCGCGTCAGTCTTCTTCCGAGAGCGACGGCGCGCCGAGGGCGACGGGCTTCGGCTCCGGCTTCCGCTTGACCGCTTCGAGCAGCATCTGCGCGACGTCGACGATCTCGACCTTCTCGCTCGCGCTGCCGTCGGCCTGCCGCGCGGTGAGGCCGTCGTTCAGCATCACCTTGCAGAACGGGCAGCCCGTCGCGATCTTCGACGGCGCGGTGCCGAGCGCCTCGTCGACGCGTTCGACGTTGATCCGCTTGCCGATCTTCTCTTCCATCCACATGCGAGCGCCGCCCGCGCCGCAGCACATCGACTTGTCGCCGTGCCGCGGCATCTCACGCAGCTGCGCCCCGGTCGCGCCGACCAGCTCGCGCGGCGCCTCGTACACCTTGTTGTGGCGGCCGAGGTAGCACGGGTCGTGGTAGGTGACGTCCTCGGCGACCGGCGCCACCGGCACCAGCTGCTTCTCGCGGACCAGGCGGTTCAGCAGCTGCGTGTGGTGCACGACGTCGAACTGGCCGCCCAGCTCCGGGTACTCGTTGGCGAGGGTGTTGAAGCAGTGCGCGCAGGTCACGACGACCTTGCGGGCCTTGCGCTCACGGCCCTCGAACACCGAGTTCAGGACCTCGACGTTCTGCTGTGCCAGCATCTGGAAGAGGAACTCGTTGCCGGCGCGGCGAGCCGGGTCACCGGTGCAGGACTCCTCCGAGCCGAGCACCGTGTACTTGACGTCGGCCATGTGCAGCAGCTCCGCGACGGCGCGCGTCGTCTTCTTCGCGCGGTCCTCGAACGCGCCGGCGCAGCCGACCCAGAAGAGGTACTCGGCGTCGCCGAGGTCGCCGTCGAACACCGGCACCTCGAAGTCGAGGTCCTCGGTCCAGGCCAGTCGGTCCTTGGCGTTCTGGCCCCACGGGTTGCCCTTGTTCTCCAGGTTCTTGAACATCCCGTTCAGCTCGCTCGGGAAGTTCGACTCGATCATCACCTGGTAGCGGCGCATGTCGACGATGTGGTCGACGTGCTCGATGTCCACCGGGCACTGCTCGACGCAGGCGCCGCAGCTGGTGCAGGACCACAGGACGTCGGGGTCGATGACGCCGCCGTCGTCCCCGATCAAGGCCTTCTGGGACTCGGCGATCGCGAGGACGTCGATCCCGGCGTACATGTTCTCGCCGGACAGGCCGACCTCGTCGCCCGCCATGTCGCGCTTGCCGCCGGCCAGCAGGTACGGCGCCTTCGCGTAGGCGTGGTCACGCAGCTGCGTGATGACCAGCTTCGGCGACAGCGGCTTGCCGGTGTTCCACGCGGGGCACTGCTCCTGGCAGCGGCCGCACTCGGTGCACGTCGAGAAGTCCAGCCAGCCCTTCCAGCTGAAGTCCTCGACCTTGCCGACGCCGAAGGTGTCCTCGTCCGGGTCGGCTTCCTCGAGGTCGAGGACCTTGCCGCCGCTCATCATGGGCTTGAGCGCGCCGAGGGCGACGCCGCCGTCGGCCTCGCGCTTGAAGTAGATGTTGAAGAACGCGCTGAAGCGGTGCCAGGCGATGCCCATGGTCATCGTGCGCGCGACGACGATCAGCCAGACGGTGGCGCTCATCAGCTTGACGAACGCGAACACCGTGACCAGGTTCGGGCTGGCCGGCAGCAGCTCGCCGACCGGGTTCGAGACGAAGGCGGCCCAGGTCGGCGTCTCGTGCGCGCCCAGCGCGGCCTTCGCGGCGCGGACGCCGAGGATGCCGATGCCCTCGATGAGCACGACGGCCTCGATGAAGTACGCCCACTTGAAGTTGGAGCCCTGGAAGCGGCTCTGGCGGTCGGCGCGGCGCGGGTGGTTGCGCTGGCGGATCGCCATCAGCACCAGGATGCCGACGATCGTGCCCACCCCGAGCAGCTCCATGAGCAGCTGGAACGGCGGGAAGTCGTCGAGGATCGGCCAGCCCCAGGTCGGGACGAAGACCTCGCCGTAGGCCTCGAACAGGGCGAGCGAGCCGAGCAGGAAGCCCCACATGACGAGCCAGTGGGCCGGGCCGACGCTGCGCTTGCGGTTCATCCGCGTGTGCGCGGCGAACTCCTTGACCAACGTCTTCATGCGGGGCATGAAGGGGCCGTTGCGCGTCGAGTCGGGCTGCCCGAGACGGATGACGCGCACGAAGCGCGCGATCGTCGCGGCGAACATTCCCCAGGCGACGACGCCGAGCAGGACCGAGATCCCGCCGAGCGTCAGTTGCAGAGCGCCCATCGTTCGGGTGCCTTTCGTCCGGATCGAGCTGTGGTGGTTCGGGCAGACTAATGCTTCTTACTGATGAGTAACCCGTTGAGTGGGGCTAAGTCCCACCGATGTGGTGTACGTCGCTCTTTGTTTCGGGACGATCGTTCAGGTAGTTTTCACCCTATGGGTGCGTACCTTCTCCTCGCGCTGGCGATCGCCGCCGAGGTGTCCGCGACGGTCTCGCTGAAGCTCTCCGAGGGCTTCTCGAAGCTCGGGCCGTCGATCGTCGTGGTGGCCGGGTACGCCGTCGCGTTCGTCGCGCTGTCGTACGTGCTCAAGATGGGGTTGCCGATCGGCGTCGCGTACGCGATCTGGGCCGCGGCCGGCGTCGCCCTGGTCGCGATCGTCGGCGTCGTGTTCCTCAAGGAGCCGGTCAACGCGGCCATGATCGCCGGGCTGGCGCTGGTCATCGGCGGCGTCGTGCTGATCGAAGTCGGGAGTGCGTCGACGTGAAACTGCAGGTGGACGGCCGCAAGGCACGCGGGGAGAAGCGGCGCGCGGAGATCATCGAGGCGACGCTGCGGGTCATCGAGCGCGACGGCGTCGCGGGCGTCACGCACCGGACGGTCGCGACCGAGGCCGGCGTGCCGACGACGTCCACGACGTACCACTTCTCGTCGCTGGACGACCTGCTGATCGCGACGCTCATCTCGTGCGCCCGCGACATGGCGACCGAGGTCTACTGGATGATCGACCGGGCCCGCTCGCGGGGCTCCCGCGGCGCCGAGGAGGTCGCGGGCCTGCTCGCCGAGGCACTGGGCCCGCGGCGCGGCCGCACGATGGCCGAGTACGAGCTGTACCTGCTGGCGGCGCGGAAGCCGGAGCTGCGCCCGGCCGCCCGCCGCTGGCTCGACGTCCTGACGTCGATGGTCCGCCACGACGACGAAGTGGCGTTCCGGGTGTTCCTCGCGGGCATCGACGGGCTGCTGATCCAGGGCCTGATCGACGACGAGCCACCGTCCGCCGACGAGCTGCGCCCGGTTGTCGACTACCTGCTGAAACCTCGCTGAAACACCCCGGCTCTAGCGTCGGGCGCATGACGACGAAGCAGGAAGCCGCCGAAGCCGTCCTCGCCGCGAAGGTCCGTCTCGGACTCAGCTGGGCCCAGCTCGCCGAAACCCTCGACGCGCCGCTCGCGTGGACGACGTCCGCGCTGCTGGGCCAGCACCCGGTGCCCGCCGAGCTGGCCGCGAAAGCCGCCCAGGTCCTGGAGCTGGACTCCGACGCCGAAGCCGCGTTGCGGCTGCAACCCACGCGCGGCGCCCTCGACGACGTGGTGCCGACCGACCCGACGATCTACCGCTTCTACGAGGTCCTGCAGGTCTACGGGCCGACGATCAAGGAGCTCATCCACGAGCAGTTCGGCGACGGGATCATGAGCGCGATCAACTTCAAGCTCGACGTCTCGCGGCGCGAAGACCCGGGCGGCGAGCGCGTGGTCGTCACCATGGACGGGAAGTTCCTGAAATATCAGTGGGGCTGATCCGGCCGCCTGGGTTAACTTCCGGGGTATGCGGATCTTCGGTGACCACGAACTCGACGACGACCGGGCCCGGCTGGACCTCGACGTGGTGTGGAAGTTCCTCTCCACCGAGGCCTACTGGGGCCGCTGGCGCACGCGCGAGCAGGTCGAAGCGGCCGTCGAGGGTTCGTGGCGAGTCGTCGGCGCCTACCGCGGCACCGAACAGGTCGGCTTCGCACGGGCTTTTTCGGACGGCGTCAGCTCGGCCTACCTCGCCGACGTGTTCGTCGTCGGCTCCGCGCGCGGAGCCGGCCTCGGCAAGGAGCTCGTGCGGGAGATGATCGACAACGGTCCGGGCGCCGGCTTCCGCTGGATGCTGCACACCGCCGACGCGCACGGCCTGTACCGGCAGTTCGGCTTCGGCGAGCACACCAAGGGCCGCTACCTGGAACGCGAGGGCGTGAACACCGAGTCGTTGCGCTGACACCGGCTTCTCAAGACTGTGCCCGGTGTTCCAGCCGGCCGTCGCCCGTGAACCCGAGCCGCCGGTAGAGGGCGAGAGCGGCGGTGTTGCCGTCGGCGACCCGCAGCGTCACCTTGCGCGGGGCCGCCCAGTCGACGACCGCGCGGACCAGCGCCTCGCCGACCCCGCGCCCGCGCGCGGGCGGCGCGACCCACATCGTGCCGAGTTCGACGGTGCCTTCGTCCGGGAAGCCGGTGGCCATTCCCACCGGTCCACCGGCGAAGTCGGCGATCACGTTGTGGGAGCCGCGGAGCCGCTCCCGCCAGCGTTCCTCGGGCGCGTCCAGCCAGTCGTCGAGCGTGGCACTGAACGCGTGCGGAGCGTCGCGAAGGACTTGGAGCCGGAGGTCGCGCCACTCCCGCCAGTCGTCCGGGGAGACGACCCGGACCGGCGGGAGTGGCCTTCCCACGTCAGCCCTTGTTCTCGTAGACCGCGGTGAGCACCGCGCGGGCCAGGGTGTGCCCGAACATGTTGAAGCCCAGGAAGGCGGGAGTCGCGTCCTCCGGCACGTCCAGCTTGTCGACGTCCAGCGCGTGCACCGCGAAGTAGTAGCGGTGCGGGCCGTGCCCGGGCGGCGGCGCCGCGCCGAGGAACTGCTTGACGCCGCCGTCGCCCTTGAGCGCGACCGCGCCTTCCGGCAGGCCCGAGCCGTCGCCCGCGCCCGAGGCCAGCTCCGTCACCGAGGGCGGGACGTTGAACACGGCCCAGTGCCAGAACCCGCTGCCCGTGGGGGCGTCCGGGTCGTAGCAGGTGATCGCGAAGCTCTTCGTCTCCGCGGGGAAGCCTTCCCAGGACAGGTGCGGCGAACGGTCCTCGCCACCGGCGCCGAAGATGCCGGAGAGGTGGGGCGTGGCCAGGGTTTCGCCGTCGGCCACGTCGGTGCTGCGCAGGGTGAAGGACGGCACGTCGGGCAGGGATTCGTACGGGCCGGGTGCTTGCGGCATGGATCCTCCTGATCACGGAACTGGAGTCTGGCGCCAGGTTAGGCCCCCGGCCCCGCCCCCGCGTGTCAGGGACGGATCTCAGGGTCTTTCGGGGGGTTACCCCCATGTGCCCGCCCTTCCCCCGGTCCTAACGTTTTCTCACGCAGAGGGAACAACACTGAGGGGACCAACGACCATGGCACGCCCGCTCCTGGCTCTTGGTGGCATCGTCCTGATCGGCGTCGGCCTGGCGACCGCGTTCGGCTGGGGCTGGGGCTCGGACTTCGAGAACACCCAGACCCTTTCGGAAACGATCCGCAGCGTGAAGCTGGAAGGCGACGCGGGGTCGGTGAAGATCCGCACCGGCACCGGACCGTCGACGGTGCACCAAAAAGTCGACTACCACTGGCGCAGCAAACCGGGTGACACCTTCTACCGCGTCGACGGCGACCAGCTCGTGCTCACCGACTGCGGGACCAACTGCTCGGTCGACTTCGAGGTCGTCGTCCCCGCGGGCGTGCCCGTCACCGGCCGGGTCGACTCCGGGGGGCTCGACATCGCCGGGGTGGCGAGCGTGGACGTCCAGGCCGACTCGGGGCACGCCCGGGTCGAGGATGTGCCCGGCCTGGTGAAACTGCGGATGGATAGCGGCGGGACCGACCTGCGGAACGTCGGCGAGGTCCAGCTGCACAGCGATTCCGGCGGCATCCGGGGCACCGGCGTCCGCGGTCCGGTCGACGTGACGTCGTCGAGCGGCGGCGTCGACTTTTCGCTGGTACAGGCGAACAACGTCACGATCAAGGCCGACAGCGGCAGCATCGACGTGCGGGTGCCGGGCGGGCCGTACCGCGTCGTCGGCGACAGCGACAGCGGGCACCGCAGCGTCGACGTCCCGACCGACGGCTCCGCGCCGAACACGCTCGACCTCACCACCGACAGCGGCAGCGTCACGGTCCGCGCGGCCTGACCTTTTCCTTACCACGGGGGCGTTTTCACCATGGGCAAGATCGAACGGCGCGTGCTGGCGGCCGCGCTGCTGGGGGCCGTCGCGATGTTCGGCGTCGTGGGCTTCACCCGCGGGGAGCAGGCCGCGGCGCCGGCGCTGGGGGTGCCGGTCGCCGCGGATTCCCACTACCGAGTGACTTCCGGGGTCGGCACTCCGGCGGAAGTCGTTGTGCAGCAGGGAAACCCCGATTTCTTCCGCTCCTCCTGGACCGGCCGCCGCTCCTGAACCGACCGGCGACGCGGCCAGGCGTGGTGGGCAGCCGCCTCGGCGCGGGCCTGGTGAGCGGCATCACACCCACTCAGGCCGGGCGATCCCGCGGAACCCGGGAACAAGAACCGGGAACGGCTCGTTAGGCTGGGTACGAAGGTTGAGCGCAGTCGACTCAAGTCCGGCTTGACGAGGTGCGTGAGGACCCGACTAAACTTGCCACGTACCCGCTCAAGGCGGGGACGAACGTGCAGGTCACGTACATAGCAGGCTTACACAGGAGGAAAGCACCATGGCGCGAGCGGTCGGCATCGACCTCGGCACGACCAACTCGGTCGTAGCCGTCCTTGAGGGCGGCGAGCCGACGGTCATCGCCAACTCGGAAGGCTCCCGGACCACCCCCTCGATCGTCGCCTTCGCCAAGAACGGTGAAGTGCTGACCGGTCAGCCGGCCAAGAACCAGGCCGTGACGAACGTCGACCGGACCATCCGGTCCGTGAAGCGGCACATCGGCACCGACTGGAAGACCGAGATCGACGGCAAGAACTACACGTCGCAGGAGATCAGCGCCCGGGTGCTGATGAAGCTCAAGCGTGACGCCGAGGCGTACCTGGGCGAGACCATCACCGACGCGGTGATCACCGTTCCGGCGTACTTCGAGGACGCGCAGCGGCAGGCCACCAAGGAGGCCGGGCAGATCGCCGGCCTGAACGTGCTCCGCATCGTCAACGAGCCGACCGCCGCCGCGCTGGCGTACGGCCTGGACAAGGGCGAGAAGGAGCAGACCATCCTGGTCTTCGACCTCGGTGGTGGCACCTTCGACGTCTCGCTGCTGGAAATCGGCGAGGGCGTCGTCGAGGTCCGCGCGACCTCCGGTGACAACCACCTCGGTGGTGACGACTGGGACGAGCGCATCGTCAAGTGGCTGGTCGACAAGTTCAAGGCCACGAACGGCATCGACCTGACCAAGGACAAGATGGCGCTGCAGCGCATCCGCGAGGCGGCGGAGAAGGCGAAGATCGAGCTGTCCAGCTCGAACTCGGCCGGCATCAACCTGCCCTACATCACCGTCGACGCGGACAAGAACCCGCTGTTCCTCGACGAGCAGCTCTCGCGCGCCGAGTTCCAGAAGATCACCTCGGACCTGCTCGACCGGACCAAGGCGCCGTTCAACAACGTCATCCGGGACGCGGGCATCTCCGTCGGCGACATCGACCACGTCGTGCTCGTCGGTGGGTCCACCCGCATGCCGGCCGTCGCCGAGCTGGTCAAGGAGCTGACCGGCGGCCGCGAGCCGAACAAGGGCGTGAACCCGGACGAGGTCGTCGCGGTCGGCGCGGCGCTGCAGGCCGGTGTGCTGAAGGGCGAGGTCAAGGACGTCCTGCTGCTGGACGTCACGCCGCTGTCGCTCGGCATCGAGACCAAGGGTGGCGTGTTCACCAAGCTCATCGAGCGCAACACCACGATCCCGACCAAGCGCTCGGAGATCTTCTCCACCGCGGACGACAACCAGCCGTCGGTGCAGATCCAGGTGTTCCAGGGTGAGCGCGAGATCGCCGCGCACAACAAGAAGCTCGGCATGTTCGAGCTGACCGGTCTCCCGCCCGCTCCGCGTGGCGTGCCGCAGATCGAGGTCACCTTCGACATCGACGCCAACGGCATCGTGCACGTGACCGCGAAGGACCTGGGCACGAACAAGGAGCAGTCGATGACGATCACCGGTGGCTCCGCGCTGCCGAAGGACGACATCGAGCGGATGGTCAAGGACGCCGAGGCGCACGCCGAGGAGGACAAGACCCGTCGCGAAGAGGCCGAGACGCGCAACCAGGCCGAGACGCTGGTCTACCAGACCGAGAAGTTCCTCAAGGACAACGACGACAAGCTGCCCGAGGACCTCAAGGGCAAGGTCAAGTCGGCGATCGACGAGTCGAACGAGGCCCTGAAGGGCACCGACTCGGCGAAGATCCGCGAGTCGATCGAGAAGCTGAACGCCGCTTCGCAGGAACTGGGCACCGCCCTGTACGCCAACGCGAACGCCGCTCAGCCGGGCGCCGAGGGTGCCGCGGGTGCGGCCGGGGACGCCGGTGCGGCCGGTGGCCAGGCCAAGGCCGATGACGTCGTTGACGCCGAGATCGTCGAAGAGGACGAGAAGAAGTGACCCACAGCTACGACGAATCCGAGAACCAGGGCCGCGGCCCCGAGGAGCCGGTGGTCGTACGCGATCGGCGGCGGGTGGACCCCCAGACCGGGCAGGTCCGCCCGCCCGGTCCGGCCCACGCCGCGCCGGAGCCGGAGGGCACGCCCGTGGAGCACGCGGGCCCCTCGCTCGGCGAGTCCATTGTGGACGAGTCGGTGACGGTCGTCTCCGACGTCGAGAAGGAGCTGGCCGAGCGCACCGCCGACCTGCAGCGCCTGCAGGCCGAGTACGCCAACTACCGCAAGCGCGTCGAGCGCGACCGCGAGGCGGTCGTCCTCGGCGCGAAGGCGACCGTGGTCAACGACCTGCTGCCGCTGCTCGACGACCTCGAGCGGGCCGAGCAGCACGGTGACCTCACCGGCGCGTTCAAGGCCGTCGGCGAAAAGCTGATCAGCGGCCTGCAGCGCGCGGGGCTCGAGTCGTTCGGCGTCGAGGGTGAGGCCTTCGACCCGAGCGTGCACGAGGCCGTGCAGCACAACACCTCGCCGGACGTGGCGGGACCGACGGTCACCGTGGTCATGCGCCGCGGCTACCGCTTCGGGGACCGCGTGCTGCGGGCGGCGCTGGTCGGCGTGACCGACCACGAGCCCGGCGCGGCCCCGGTGGACCCGTCCGTCGGTGGCGAGCTGCCACTCGACGGCGGACTCGATGACCGGCAGCAGTAACGGAAACCCAGTGGAAGGAGGAGACGCCCGATGAGCGCACGGGAATGGATCGGCAAGGACTTCTACCGTGAACTGGGCGTCTCCTCCGACGCCACAGCGGACGAGATCAAGAAGGCCTACCGCAAGCTGGCCAAGGAGAACCACCCGGACGCGAACGCCGGCAACGCGCAGGCGGAGCAGAAGTTCAAGGCGGTCTCCGAGGCCTACGGGGTGCTCTCCGACGCGAGCAAGCGCAAGGAGTACGACGAGGCGCGGCGGCTGTTCGGCGGCGGGGGCGGGTTCAACTTCCCCGGTGGCGGCGGCACCGGCAGCTTCGACATGGGCGACATCTTCGGCCAGGCCGGCGCCGGCGGTCAGCAGGGCGGTTTCGGCGGGCTCGGCGACATCCTCGGCGGGCTGTTCGGCCGCGGCCGGACGACGGCGGGCGCGACGGCCAACCGGCCGCAGCGCGGCGCCGACGTCGAGACGGACGTCCGGATCGACTTCGTCGAAGCGGTCAAGGGCGCGACCCTGCCGCTGCGGCTGTCGAGCCCGGCGACCTGTTCGACGTGCGGCGGCAACGGCGCGAAGCCGGGCACGTCGCCGCGGACCTGCCCGACCTGTTCCGGGTCGGGGCTGGTCAGCCGCAGCCAGGGTGCGTTCGCGTTCTCCGAGCCGTGCCGCGACTGCCGCGGCCGCGGGCAGATCATCGACGACCCGTGCCCCGAGTGCGGCGGCGAAGGCGTCAGCACGCGGACCCGCACGCTGACCGTCCGGATCCCGCCGGGCGTCGACGACGACCAGCGCATCCGGCTGGCCGGTCAGGGCGAGCCGGGCCGGGGTGGCGCGCAGGCGGGCGACCTGTACGTCCGGGTGCACGTGGCCCCGCACGCGCTGTTCGGGCGCAAGGGCCTCGACCTGACGATCACCGTGCCCGTGGACTTCACCGAGCTGGCGCTCGGCACGACGATCACGGTGCCGACGCTCGAGGGCAAGGTCTCGCTCAAGGTGCCGCCGGGCACGGCGAGCGGGCGGGTGCTGCGGGTGCGCGGCAAGGGCATCGCCAAGCGCGACGGTTCGCAAGGTGACCTGCTCGTCACCCTCCAGGCGGCGATTCCCGCCAAACTGGACGACAAGGCGCGCGAGGCACTGGAGGCGTACGCCGAGGCGATGGCCGGGCACGACCCCCGGCCCGAGATCACCGATCTGCTCGAAGGCAGGTGAGCGGGATGTTCGGCGGGATTCCGCAGGAAGGCGACGAAGAGACCCCGGTGTTCGTCATCTCGGTGGCGGCTCAGCTCGCCGGGATGCACGCGCAGACGTTGCGCACCTACGACCGGCAGGGCCTGGTGTCGCCGGGCCGCACCTCCGGTGGCGGGCGGCGCTACTCGATGCGGGACATCGCGCTGCTGCGCGAGGTCCAGCGCCTGTCGCAGGAGGACGGCGTCAACCTGGCCGGCATCAAGCGCATCATCGAGCTGGAGAACCAGGTCGACGCGCTGCGGGCGCGGCTCGCCGAGCTCACCGAAGAACTGGCCGCGGCGTACGCGGCCGGAGAACAGGCCGCGGCGGCGGCCCACGCGTCCTACCGCCGGGACCTGGTCCCGCTCAACCAGCAGACCGCGATGGTGGTCTGGCGGCCCAAGCGCCGCTGACGTTCCGACACGACGAAGGCCTCCCCGGCGAGTTCGGGGAGGCCTTCGTGCGTCAGAGGTCCAGCCGCGGCCAGGCCGCGAGGTCGGCCAGCAGCCGGCGGTCGTGCGTCGCGACGACGACCGCGGCCGGGGTGGCGAGCAGGGCCTCGGTCAGCTCCTCGACGAGCGCCGCCGACAGGTGGTTGGTCGGTTCGTCGAAGACCAGGACGTCCGGGCGCCCGGCCAGCCGCAGGGCCAGGTCGAGCCGCCGCTGCTGGCCCTGGGACAGCCGGCCGACCGGCGTGCGCACGGCTTCCGCGTCGAGCAGGCCCATGCCCGAGAACGGCACCCCGGCTTGCTCGAAGATCCGGCGGGCGGTCAGTTCCCCGGGCCACGCCGGGACTTCCTGGCCGATCAGGGCCACTTTCGCGCCGGGCAGGTGCCGCACCGCACCCGTCGTCGGCGGGAGTTCGCCGGCGAGCGCGGAGAGCAGCGTCGACTTGCCCGCGCCGTTCTCGCCCGTGACGAGCAGGCGGTCGCCGCGGTCGAGCGACAGCGTCACCGGACCCGCGAGGCGGCCGGCGACGCCGACGTCGTGCAGGCGGACCAGTGCCTGCGCGCCGGAGCCGAGATCGGGCCACCGCAACGACAACGGCGGCTCGGGCACGGTCACGCGGTGCGCTTCCAGCGCCGCCCGGTCCCGGTTGAGCGCCTGGACGACGCCCGGTGCGCGGGACTGGCGCTGGTGCCGTCCGGTGCCCTTGTCCGGCCGCCAGCCGGTGCTGAGCCGGTCGCGTGCCCGCGCCACCGCGAGCGTGAGCTGCCGGTGCGTGTCCTGCTGCTCCTCGTACTCCTGCACCCAGCGTTCGCGGTCGCGGCGGCGGCCGTCCTGCCAGGCCTGGTAGCCGCCGGCGTAGCGGCGCGGGCGGCCGTCCTGGCTGGGGTCGAGGTCGAGGAACTCGGTCGCGACGTCGGCGAGCAGCGCGCGGTCGTGGCTGACCAGCGCGACGCCGCCGTCGTGGCCGCGCAGGCGGTCGGTCAGGAACGCCAGGCCGGCGGCGTCGAGGTGGTTGCCGGGCTCGTCGAGCAGCAGGAAGTCGTGCCGCGCGCCGAGCAGGCAGGCCAGGCGCACGCGGTAGCGCTGCCCGACCGAGAGCGTGCTCAGCTCGCGGGCCCGGTCGGTGCACGCGCCGAGGGCTTCGAGGGCGATGTCGACGCGGCGTCCGGCGTCCCACGCATCGAGGCGCGTGGCCGCTTCGAGCGCGACGGCGTAGCGGTCTTCGGCGAAGTCCGAAACGGCCGCGTCGAGGGCCCGCAACGCGTCTTGGGCGGCACGCAGGGCTTCGGCGGTCAGCGTGCCGACGGTCTCGCCGGACCGGAACGGCAGCGCCTGCCGCGCGACGCCGACGGTGCCCGCGCGGTGGAGGGTGCCCTGGTCGGGCGCCCGCAGCCCGGCGAGGACGTGCAGCAGCGTGGTCTTGCCACGCCCGTTCTCGCCGACGATCGCCAGCCGCGACCGGGGTGAGACGGTGACGCTCACGTCGTGCAGCACGCGGCGTGAGCCGAGGGTGACGCCGACGTTTTCCGCGCGCAGGTGGACATGGTCTGTCGCAAGGGAATTCAAGGGATGCTCCGCAGCTCGGAAGGAGCCGGGCAGCACGAAAGGGGCCGCCCGGCGATGACCGGGACGGCGGGCAAGGACGAAGAGGTGCGCCGCCGTCAGCGGCGGGTGCGCAACCTCGCGAAGACCGCGTAGGAGTACATCATGATCGCGAGGCTAGCCGCCGGGAGCGCGGCGGCCAACCGGATTTCGGGCGGCCGCGCTCCCGGCGTCAGGCCTTGAAGTCGAGCAGTTGCCGGACTTCGGCGGTCCGGGATTCGATGACCCGCCGGGCCAGGTCACGCGCCGGGCCGTTGACGCCGCCGCTCGCGCCGTTCTCCGTCCGGGCCAGCTCGACCGCGCCCTGTTGCTGGCCGGTGAGCACGTCCAGGAACTTGCGGGTGAACTCGCGGTCCGATGCCGTCCGAAGGGCGCCGACGACGTCGGGCGCCGTCATCTGCATGCCGCCGTGGCCCGCGTGGGCCTGCGGGTTCAGGTCCATCGTCTCGGGCTGGGACCAGGCGCGCAGCCAGCCCTTCATGTCGTCGATCTCGGTCTGCTGGGTCGACTCGATCGCCGCGGCCAGCACTTTCAGCTCGCCGGGCAACTGCCGGTTCGCGGCCAGCCGGACGATCTCGATGCCCTGCTGGTTCTGCGGGATCAGCATCTGCAGGAACATCACGTCGGCCGCGTTGTAGGCGGGAGGAGCCGCCGTCGCGCTGCAGCCCGTCAGCAGCAGCGCGACGACGGCGAGCAGCACCCTCACAGACGCTGCCACAGCGCCGGGGTGTTCGGCGGTTCCCAGCCCGCGATCGCGGTGTGCGGCTGGATGCAGCGGTAGCTCGCGCCGCCGTAGGTGACGACGTCGCCGACCTGGTACGCCGTGCCGGGCGCCCACGTTCCGCTCTGCGGCGGGGTGGTGGTCGGGGGCGGGGTCGTGGTGGGCGGCGGAGTCGTGGTCGGGGGCGGGGTGGTCGTCGGCGGCGGGGTCGTCCCGCCACCGCCGATCTGGAGGTCGATGCAGCTGTAGAACGCGTTGGCCGTGTCGGAGATGTTCCAGATCGCGAGCACCTTCACCCGGCCCGAGTAGCCGGAAAGGTTCACCGTGTGCTGGACCGTCGCCGGTGGCTGCTGGCCGTTGCCGTTGAACGACGCCACGAGCGTGTTGCCGACGTAGTACTCGTAGCTCTTGGTGGCGTGCCGGGCGGTGAAGACCCAGTTGAACGTCACCGAGGTGCCGACCGACTTGGCCGGCCAGGGCTTCGATTCGTCGGCCAGCTCGGCGAACTGCGCCAGCCCGGCATTGCAGCTGCGCAGGCCCTTGGGACCTTCGACGCTCTGGGGTTCGTAGACGATCTGGCCGCAGTTCGGGACCTTCCCGGCCGCGCAGTTGGCCTGCCGGCTGGGCGGGTCCGAGACGTACCCGTGGGCACTCGCGGTCGTGGCGGGGAGGACGACGACCAGCACCGGGGCGAGCAGAGCGCCGGCTGTGGCCGCGAAGAGCTTGCGTTTCCAGGTCATTTCGGCTCCTCGAGGGGGAACAGCGGTGTTCCAGGGGAGGACGAACGAGCACATCCGGGGAAGATGTGGTCTAGACCATAAGGTGAATCGGGCACAACGGTCAACGAACTACGACCATTCGGCGAAACCGCTCGCCCGCTCGGCTCAGTGCGAAGGTGGGGCGGGTTGCCGCAGGTGTTCACCGAAGAACGTCGTCACCCGGTGCCACGCGTCTTCGGACGCTTCGTGGTGGTAGGTGAAGCCGACGACCTTGAGCAGGAGGTTCAGCGGCGGCGCGACCTCGACCTTGTTCGCGAACCCGTGGCTGGCCCCGTCGTACTCCTTGACGTCGTGCGGGATCTCACGCTCGGTGAGCGCCGTCTCGAGCTTGGCCGCGGCACCGCGCAGCGAGAAGTCCTTCTTGCCGAAGCTGGCGACGATCGGGCAGGCGTCGTCGAGCACCGAGAGGTTCTTCGGCAGCTGCCCGTAGTAGGGCGCGGACGCCTCGAACCCGCGGGACGCCGCGATGAGCGCGAAGCCGCCGCCCATGCAGAAGCCCGCGATGCCGATCCGGCCGGAACAGTCTTCGCGCGCGGCCAGCAGCGAACGGGCCGCCTCGATGTCGTCGAACGTCCGGCCCTGGTTCGCGAACATGTCCGAGAACACGCGACGCACGCAGCGCCGGAAGCCGCCACGCGAGTACATGTCGGGGCTGAGGGCGAGGTAACCCTCGGCGGCGAAGCGGTCCGTGATGTTCTTCGTGTCCTGGCTCAGCCCGAACGCGTCGTGGATGAGCACCACGCCCGGGTGCGGGCCCTCGCCGGCGGGCTCCGCCAGGTAGCCGCCGATCGTGCCGTCCGAAACCGGAATAGTCATCTCCATATCGGCGAAGATAGCGAGATTCCGGCCGGGCCGCCCGGCCCGCTGAGAGTTCCTCAGTCCATGGTGAACGGGTCGTAGGAGATGCGTTCGAGGTCGATGCCGCGGGCCAGGAGCTTCGCGATGGTCGCCTGGATCATCGGCGGCGAACCGGAGACGAGCACGTCGTGGTCCTTCCACGTGCCCCGCTGCGTCACGGCGTGGGCGAGCGTGCCGCGGTCGCCGCCGGCCAGCGCGCCCTCTTCGGTCACCGGGGTGACCGTCAGCCACTTGGCCGTCGCGGCGAACCGGCGCAGGTCGTCCAGCGCGTAGAGGTCGTCGGGTCTTCGGCCGCCGAAGAACAGGTGCACCGGCGGGTTGCGCTTCCAGCGCGCGAGGTCGTCGAGGATGGCCAGCAACGGCGTGACGCCGGTGCCGCCGCCGATCATCAGCAGCTTCCGCTTGGTGGTGGTCGGCCGCACGTTCAGCACGCCCATCGACGGCCCGAGGCGCCAGACGTCGCCCGGTTTCGTGTGGTTGACGATGCTGCCGCTGACCCAGCCACCGGGCACCGCGTGCACGTGGAAGGTGAGCTGGCCGTCGCCGCGGGGCGCGTTCGACGGTGAGAAGTAGCGCCAGAACCGCGGGCGCTGCGGCACCTCCACGCTGACGTACCCGCCCGCGCGGTACGGCAGCAGGCCCTCGGTGCGCACCTTGACCAGGGCGACGTCGCGCGCGAGCTTGCGGTGCTCGAGCACGGTCGCCGCCCACGACGCCGGCCCGGTCTCCGCCTGGGCGGCCTCCCGCATGATCTTCGAGATGAGCCCGTACGCGGTCGTCCAGGCCGATTCGACTTCGTGGGTCCACTTGTCCTTGAGAAACCGTTTCAGCGCGGCCAGCAGCGCGACCCCGACGGCGTCGTAGTGCCGGGACACGACGGCGAACTTCCGGTGGTCGCGCCCGAGCTGCCCGAGGAACGTCACCAGCTCGTCGGGCCGGTCGACCATCTGCACCACGTACACGAGCGCGCGCAGCAGCCGGCTGCGCTGGGTCGCCATGGTCACCGGGAACAGGTCGCGGCAATCCGGGGCCACCACGAACAACGCGCCGTAGAAGTACTGCGCGAGTTCGTCGGCTTTCGGTTCGATCAGGGCAAAGCTTTCACGGATCAGCCGGGCCAGTTCGCGACCTTCCACGGCGGAAACGGGAACGGTCGCCACGGGCGCGGAGATCTTCAGGGAATCGGCACTCATCGGGAACGGTTTTCTCCAGTCGTGCAAAGGCATTTCGCGCCGTGGTCGCGGCGTCGCTGTGGCGGTGCCGCCCCCGAGGGTTCTCGACAGTAGGCGCATTCCCGTGCAGATGCGCGTGATTACGCGCGTTCCCGCCCGAACGGACCAATTTCGCCACGGCGGGTCAACCCCGGCTGGCACAGCGTAAAAATGATCTCCCGCCCGATTCACCCGATGCCGGGTGTCTATTTAGCTGGAACTGCTCACCGGAAAAGCGGATTGCATTTGCCGGGAACGCGAACTAGTCGATCGTGAACGGGTCGTACTGGATCTGGTCCAGCGCGCTGCCCGCGACCAGCATGCGCGACACCGTCGCGCGGATCATCGCCGGCGAGCCGGAGACGAGAACGTCGTGCTGCGGCCAGGCGCCGTACCGCGTGATGGCTTCGGCGAGCGTGCCCTGCTCGAAGCCGGGGACGTCGCCGCCGCGCTCCACCACGGGTGTCACGGTCAGCCAGGGGTTGGTCGACGCGAGCGCGCGCAGTTCTTCGAGGTCGTAGAGGTCTTCGCGGGTGGGTCCGCCGTAGAACAGGTGGGTCTTCGGGTTGTCGCCCCACAGCGCGAGGTGGTCGAGGATCGCGCGCAGCGGCGCGACGCCCGTCCCGCCGGCGATCATCAGCACGCCTCGTGACGCTTCGCGGTCGACCGTCATCCGGCCGAGTGGCGGGCCGAGCCGCCAGACGTCGCCCGGCTGCGTGTGGCTGACTATCGCCCTGGACACCCAGCCGCCGTCGATCGCGCGGACGTGGAACTCGATGCCGCCGTCCTCGCGCGGCGCGTTCGCCGGCGAGAGGTAGCGCCACAGCCGCGGCCGCTGCGGGACTTCGACGCTGACGTACTGCCCCGGGTGGTAGGGCACGGGCTGGTCGGGCACCAGCCGCACCAGGGCGAGGTCCCAGGTCAGCCGCCGGTGCTCGACCACGGTCGCCGACCACGACGGCGGGTTCGTGTCGGACGCGGCCGCGTCCTGCATGGCCCGCGCGGCGATGGTGAACGCCTCGGCCCAGGCCCGTTCGACCTCGGGCGTCCACTCGGGGCCGAGGTGGTTCTTCAGCGACGCCAGCAGCGCCGTGCCGACGGCTTCGTAGTGGCGGGGCACCACGCCGAACTTGCGGTGGTCGCGCCCGAGCTGGCGCAGGAACGGCGCGAGGTCGTCGGGCCGGTCGACCATCTGCACGATGTGCACCAGGGCGCGGACCAGCCGGCCGCGCTGGATCTCCATGTTGATCGGGAAGAAGTCGCGCGTGGTCGGCGCGAGGGTGAACAGCATCCCGTAGAAGAACTGCGAGATCTCCGCGATGTACGGCTCGGACTTGGCCCAGCTGTCCCGGATGAGCCGGACCATCGCGACGACGGCGGCTGGGGCCTCACGCGGGGACGAAGACCGGGGAAGCGGGCTTACTGAGTCGGCTGTCATGGGTTGGTGTTCGCTGGTCGGGGACGGAAAAGCGACGGCACCCGGTCATGCACCGCCGGCCCGGGTGCGGGGACGGCCGCGTGTGATCGGACACCGCCGCTCACAGCCGCCTCCTCGGTCCATCGCCACTGCTGCCACCTCGTTACTCGTCCGCGCCGCGCGCGGTCCGTCCGCAGGGTAGCCGCCGGGCGGCCTTTTGCCCGCATTGTTGCTCCGACCGGGTGTATCGCTTCCGGTGACGGCGTGGGCGACCTCACCAGGACGATCCTTGCTCGCGCAAGCGATGCGCAATAAACTTGTATTACACAAGTAATGGCTGTGCGGGAGGGTCCGATGGGCTTCGACGACACCGACGACGACGTCCGGGTCGAGCTCATGCGCGAGCTGAAGACCGCGTCGCAGCTCCAGCACGCCTGGGTCATGCAGGCCTGGCAGGACCAGCCGGGGTTGCACCCCGCGGCCGCGATGCTGCTGTCGGATCTGGCGAAGAACGGCGAGGCGCGGCCGTCCGAGCTGGCGAAACGCCGGTTCGTCGACCTCTCGGTGGTCAGCAGGCAGATCACGCAGCTGTCCGCCGCGGGCCTGGTCGACCGCCGTCCCGCGCCCGAAGACGGCCGGGCGTCGCTGGTCAGCGTGTCCGAGAAGGGCCGGGCCGAGCTCGCCCGCTGGCGGGCCAACTACCTGGAGTTCATGGAGAAGGCGCTCGGCGGCTGGGACGACGAGCGCGTCACCGACCTCACCGGGCGGCTCGCCGAGATGAACGCCGACCTGCGCCGGGCGCTGGGCACTACCGCCTGGATGGCCGAGCAGGCGAAGTGATCACTCGGCCAGTTGACGCAGTTCCGCTGCGGTAACACTCGTAGTGGCATTTTGCACGTCGGAATGTGTCCGTTCGGGCCTGACTCGACGGCGTTTTCCGGGGCTACCTTCGCTATGTGACGCGTAGCCGGTTCGCGCTGCTGTGCGCGTTGGGAATCGACAACTTCGGCTCAGGTCTCTTCCTCCCGTTGGCGCTGGTCTACGTGACCCAGGTGGTCGGTGTGCCCCTGGCGATGGCCGGCACGGCCGTCACACTCGGCACGGTCGGCGGTCTGGTCGTGCCGCCGCTGGCCGGCCGGCTCGTGGACCGCGTCGGGCCGCGCGCCGTGGTGATCGGCGCCCAGGTGCTGCAGGCTGCCGGCGCGGGCGCCTACCTGCTCGCCGACGGCGCCGGCCCGGTCGTGGTCGCCGCCGTCCTGCTCGCCGCCGGGCAGCAGCTGTTCTACAGCTCCCTCTACGTGCTGATCGCCGACGTCGCCGGCGACGGCCCCAAGGACCGGCCGTTCGCCGAGGCCGGGATGGTGCGGGCCGGCTGCTTCGGGCTCGGCGGTCTGGTCGCGGGCGCGTTGCTGACCTGGCTCGACGCGACGGGCTACCGGATCGCGCTGGTCGTCGACGCCGCGACGTTCTTCGCGGCCGCGTCGATCCTCGCCGTCTTCGTCCGGCCGGCCCGGCCGCGTGAACCGCGCTGCGAACGGTCGGTCAAGGTGCTGCGCGACCGGCCCTACCTCGGCCTGATCCTCTTCAGCGGGCTCTTCGGGCTGTCGCTCGACTTCTTCCTGATCGGCACCCCGGTGTTCGTGCTCGACCGGCTGCACGGCCCCGCCTGGCTGCCCGGCGCGATCCTGGCGCTGCTGACCGTGCTGACGAGCGTCGGCGGCACCCTTGCGCTGCGGCTCACCGCGAACCTGACCCGGATCACGGCGATGCGGGCCGGCTCGGCGTTGTTCGCCGCGTGGTGCCTGGTCAGCCTGGGTGTGCTGCTCGTGCCCGCGGGCTGGCGGGTGGTGTACCTGCTGGTGTCGACGCTGGTGTTCGCCGCCGGCGACCTGGTTTTCGGCCCGCGTTCGGGGGCGCTGGCCGAAGCCGCGGCACCTCCGGTGGCCCGCGGTCGTTACCTGGCTGCGTACCAGTACGCGTTCACCGTGGCGCAGGTGCTCGCGCCGGCGGTCGTAGCGTTGTTCTCGGTCGCCGACTGGTTACCCTGGGTGCTGGTCGGGACGTGCGCCGGCGTCGCCGTGGCCGGGCTCGGGATGCTGGGCTCGCGGTTGCCGGCGAGCGCCGTCGCCCCCGGTCAGAGTTGAGCGGAACAGACTCAAGTTTTCGTGCGTTGTACTTGTCGACTGGCCTTGGTCAGGCCGGTCACCTGGACTTTTGAGTAACCGAGCATGAGGTGAGGGATGGACGCTTTCAACCCGACCACGAAGACCCAGCAGGCGATCTCGTCCGCGGCGCAGGCGGCCACCATGGCCGGCAACCCGCACGTGTCGGCCGCCCATCTGCTGGGCGCCCTGCTGGCGCAGGGTGAGGGGCTGACCGCACCGCTGCTGACCGCGGTCGGGGCCGACCCGGGGGTGGTGCACAAGGAGCTGGAGCCGCTGATCGCGGCGCTGCCGTCCGCGACCGGCGCGACGGTGTCGAGCCCGCAGTTCGACACCTTCGCCGTGAAGTCGCTGACGCGTGCCCAGAAGCTGGCCACCGAGCTGGGCGACGAGTACGTCTCGACCGAGCACCTGCTCGTCGGGCTCGCCACCGAGGGCGGGCAGGTCGCCGACCTGCTCAAGCGCCACGGCGCCACGCCGGACGCGCTGCAGGAGGCGTTCGTCAAGGTCCGCGGCTCCGCCCGGATCACCAGCGAAGACCCGGAGAGCACGTTCAAGGCGCTGGAGAAGTACGGCGTCGACCTCACCGAGCGCGCCCGCAACGGCGAGCTCGACCCGGTCATCGGGCGCGACACCGAGATCCGCCGCGTCGTGCAGGTGCTGTCGCGGCGCACCAAGAACAACCCGGTCCTGATCGGCGAGCCGGGCGTCGGCAAGACGGCCATCGTCGAAGGGCTGGCCCAGCGGATCGTCGCCGGGGACGTGCCGGAGTCGCTGCGCGGCAAGCGCGTCGTCGCCCTCGACCTCGGGTCGATGGTGGCCGGCGCGAAGTTCCGCGGCGAGTTCGAAGAGCGGCTGAAGGCCGTGCTCAAGGAGATCACCGACTCCGCGGGCGAGGTCATCACCTTCATCGACGAGCTGCACACGATCGTCGGCGCCGGCGCGACCGGCGAGGGCGCGATGGACGCGGGCAACATGATCAAGCCGATGCTCGCCCGCGGCGAGCTGCGGATGGTCGGCGCGACCACCCTCGACGAGTACCGCCAGCACATCGAGAAGGACGCCGCCCTGGAGCGGCGCTTCCAGCAGGTGCTCGTCGGCGAGCCGTCGCCGGAGGACACCATCGCGATCCTTCGCGGGCTGAAGGAGCGTTACGAGGTGCACCACGGTGTCCGGATCACGGACGCCGCGCTGGTGGCCGCCGCGACGCTGTCCGACCGCTACATCACCGCGCGCTTCCTGCCGGACAAGGCCATCGACCTGGTCGACGAGGCCGCGTCCAAGCTGCGCATGGAGATCGACTCGCGGCCGGTGGAGATCGACGAGGTCGAGCGGGCCGTCCGCCGGCTCGAGATCGAGGAGATGGCCCTCGCCAAGGAGAGCGACGACGCTTCGAAGGAGCGGCTCAACGCGTTGCGCGCCGAGCTGGCCGAGAAGCGCGAGACGCTGACCGCGCTCACCGCGCGCTGGCAGAACGAGAAGGGCTCGATCGAGCGCGTCCGCGAGCTCCAGGAACAGCTGGAGCAGCTGCGCGGCGAGTCCGAGCGCGCCGAGCGCGACGGCGACCTGGGCAAGGCCGCCGAGCTGCGCTACGGCCGGATCCCGGCGCTGGAGAAGGAGTTCCAGGCCGCGACCGAGGCGAGCGAGGCCAGCCAGCAGAACGTGATGCTGAAGGAAGAGGTCGGCGCGGACGACGTCGCCGACGTGGTCAGCGCGTGGACCGGCATCCCCGCCGGCCGGCTGCTGGAAGGCGAGACCGGCAAGCTGCTCCGGATGGAGGAGGAGCTGGGCCGCCGCGTCATCGGGCAGAAGGAGGCCGTGCAGGTCGTCTCGGACGCGGTGCGCCGCAGCCGGGCCGGCGTCGCCGACCCCGACCGCCCGACCGGCTCGTTCCTGTTCCTCGGCCCGACCGGCGTCGGCAAGACCGAGCTGGCCAAGGCGCTGGCCGAGTTCCTGTTCGACGACGAGCGCGCGATGCAGCGCATCGACATGAGCGAGTACGCCGAGAAGCACTCGGTGGCGCGCCTGGTCGGTGCCCCGCCGGGCTACGTCGGCTACGACCAGGGCGGCCAGCTCACCGAGGCCGTCCGGCGCCGGCCGTACTCGGTGGTGCTGCTCGACGAGGTGGAGAAGGCTCACCCGGACGTCTTCGACGTGCTGCTGCAGGTCCTCGACGACGGGCGGCTGACCGACGGCCAAGGGAGGACGGTGGACTTCCGCAACACCATCCTGATCCTGACGTCGAACCTCGGCTCGCAGGCCATCGCCGACCCGTCGCTCGACGAGCGGCAGCGCAACGACGCGGTGCTTTCGGTGGTCCAGCGGCAGTTCAAGCCGGAGTTCCTCAACCGGCTGGACGACATCGTCGTGTTCCACTCGCTCGGCACCGAGCAGCTGACGTCCATTGTGGACATCCAGGTGGCGCGGCTGGCCGCGCGGCTGGCCCAGCGCCGGCTGCACCTGGAGGTCACCGACGGCGCCCGCGAGTGGCTCGCCCTCAACGGCTTCGACCCGATCTACGGCGCCCGCCCGCTGCGGCGCCTGGTCCAGTCGGCGATCGGCGACAAGCTGGCGAAGGAGCTCCTGTCCGGCGAGATCCGCGACGGCGACACCGTCCGGGTCGACATCCCGGAGCTGGAAGCCGGGGACGCGCTGACCGTCGAGCGCGTCTGAGTTTCACCAGGCCGACCGGCGTCCGTCTGCACAGACGGCGCCGGTTGGCCCGTTTTCGTCCACAGTGGCCGGCCGGACGGCCGATCGCGCCACGTTCTTCGGGTGCCTTGAAGCGCTGACTGAATCCTGTGATTAGGCGATTTGTCGACTCGCGGGGTCGGAAATGGTCCGAACGGGCCCGGCGACACGGGGACCGGCGATCATCTCTTCGGCGTAGCAGGCGATACGCTGACGGCCGTGGGTATTCCGGCGTGGATCTGGTTCGTCATCGCGGCCGTCGCCCTGGTGGCGGGCCTCGGGCTGCTCGCTGCCGACCGGGCGAAGGAGGGGTCGCGCAACCGCGAGCGCATGCGCTGGGCCCAGTTGCGCGGCTGGCAGTTCGTCGAAGAGGACGAACGGCTGCCGCAGCAGTGGTCCGGCGGGGCGATCGGCTACTTCGGCGCGGACGCCGCCGTGAACGTCGTCGCGGGCTCGACCTTCACCTCCGACGGCCGCCGCCCGGTGTTCATCTTCGACATCGAGTCCGAGGGGCAGATCCCCGCGGTCGTCGTCGCCGTGCGCTGCAACAAGAAGCACCGGATCCCCATCGAGATGTGGCTGTCCAGCGTGCCGTTCCAGCGCGCCGACATGCCCGAGATGCTCGGCCCGATCGGCTCGCGCTACGCCTTCGCGGACGACGCCGACGGCGCCCGCGCGGTGATCACCCAGGAGCTCGTCGACGCCGCGGACCAGCTCGGTGGCGACGTCGGCGTGGCCTGGCTGGAGAACGAGTGGGTGCTGGCCAGCGTCGTCCCGACCGCCGGGCCGTCGCGGCTCGAGCGCCTGCTGCGCGACCTCGGGGAGATCGCGGACATCGTCGACCCGTTCGACGAGGACTACGACGCGGGCCGCCACCAGGCGAGCGCCCCGATCCCGACGCCGGGGCAGGCCCCGCCCACCCCGCCCACCGGGACGCCGGTCCAGCAGCCGCCGCCCGCCGAGCCGCCGCGGGACTAGAGGACCGGCTGGTCCAGGACGCTCGCCGTCAGGGCCGGGTGCTGGTCGAGCGTGCCGCGGGCGTGGACGACGTGGTCGACGCCGAGGTCGCCGCTGATCGAGCCCGACGAGAGGCTCTGCGACGTCCTGACCAGGCCGGACGCGGGTCCCAGCTGGCCGCCGGTTTCGTACTGCTGACCGACGTCGAGGACGCCGGAGAAATTGCCGATGAGGTGATGCTCGGACGTCGCGCCGACCGCGCCGAGCTGGCCCAGGTCGACGGCCTGCCCGGACGACCGGCGGGCGGCGACGCCACCGGTCAGGTCGCCGGTGAAGAGGCCCGCGTCGAGCTGCTCGGCGTGCTCGCTCAGGACGTCGCACCCGTTGCCCAGCCAGACGCCCTGGCTCCCGCGCTCGAGCAGGCCCGCGCGGTCGCCGCGCGTGGCGGCGGCTTCGGTGTGGTCGGACACGACCTGGACGTCGCCGAGCCGCTTGGCGACGACGTCGTGCCGCGTCACCGAGAAGGTGCCGTCGTCCTGGTCGAGCGTGGTGGTGTGCCGGTGGTCGAGCGGCAGCGTCAGGTCGGACGGGCTCGCGAGCGCGGTCGCGGGTGCCGCGAGCAGGAGGGCGACGGGCGCCGCGCCGGCGGCGACCATGGGCAGGTAGCCGCTCTTGCGCTTGCTGTGCTTACCCATGATCGGGACGATAACCCGGCGGCAAATCGGCTGCACCCGGAGGCCGTTAGCTGTGGGTATCGTTCACCCACATGACCACCACCAACTTCTCTGCCGGGGGTCCGGGTGGCGGAGCCCCCGGCCCGGGGCGAAGCCCCGGAACTCACACAGCCGTGATCACCGGAGCCACCGCGGGGATCGGCGCGCAGTTCGCGCGCACGCTCGCCGCCGAGAAGTACGACCTGGTGCTCGTCGCCCGGGACACCGCGCGGCTGGAGGCGTACGCCGCCGAGCTGCGGGAACGGCACGGGGTCGCGGTCGAGGTCCTGCCCGCCGACCTGTCCGAAGTGGACGGACGAGCGGCCGTCGAGGAGCGGCTCGCCGACGGCAAGGTCGACCTGCTCGTGAACAACGCCGGCTTCGGGCTGAACGGGGACTTCTGGACCATCCCGCCGGACGCATTGCAGCGCCAGCTCGACGTCAACGTCACCGCCGTGCTGCGGCTGACGCGGGCCGTGCTGCCGGGCATGATCCGGCGCGGGCGCGGCGACATCATCCAGGTCAGCAGCGTCGCGGGCTTCTTCAGCGGCCGCGGCTCGACCTACACGGCCAGCAAGAACTGGGTCACGTCGTTCACCGAAGGCATCGCCGCGTCGCTGCCGAAGGGCGTCCGGATGATGGCGCTGTGCCCCGGGTTCACCGCGACCGAGTTCCACCAGCGGGCCGGCATCGGCAAGCCCGGTCCGAAAATCGCCTGGCTGGGTGTCGAACAGGTGGTCGGCGAAGCGCTCGCGGACCTGCGCCGGGGCAAGGTGATCTCCGTGCCGAGCCTGCAGTACAAGGCCGTCGTCGCGATCGGCGGGCTGCTGCCGCGAGCGGTGCTGCGGCGGATCAGCGGCGGCTTCGGCGGCAAGGGCCGCACGTGAAGTAGGGCTGTCCCCACCGGCAAGACGCACGCGCGCACCAGGGTGGTTCCCCAGCGGGATCCCTAGCGTTTTCCGCATGACGAATGAGGCGGTTCGGCTCGAGGCCGTGCGCAAGGAGTACGGCGGTGTGGTGGCGCTGGACGGGGTTTCGATCTCGTTCCCGCGCGGCGGGTTCACGGCGGTGATGGGCCCGTCCGGTTCGGGCAAGAGCACGTTCCTGCACTGCGCGGCCGGGCTCGACCGGCCGACGTCGGGCCGGGTCGTGCTCGACGGCCAGGACCTCGACGGCAAGAGCGAGACCTACCTGACGAAGCTGCGGCGCGACCGCGTCGGCTTCGTCTTCCAGGCGTTCAACCTGCTCCCGGCGCTGACGGTCGAGCAGAACGTCGTGCTGCCGCTGCAGCTGGCCGGGAAGCGCCCGGACAAGCGGCTGGTCGCGCGGATCCTGGCGCACGTCGGCCTCGACGGGCGCCGCAAGCACCTGCCAGGGCAGCTCTCCGGCGGCCAGCAGCAGCGCGTCGCGATCGCGCGCGCCCTGGTCACCGACCCGGCCGTGCTCTTCGCCGACGAGCCGACCGGCGCGCTCGACACCCGTACCGCCGCCGACGTGCTCGGCCTGCTGCGCGACTCCGTCCGGGCGTCCGGCCAGACGGTGATCATGGTGACGCACGACCCGGTCGCCGCCTCCTACGCCGACCAGGTCGTCTTCCTGGCCGACGGCCGGATCGCCGGCCGCCTGGCCCGGCCGACCGCGGAAGCCGTCGCCGAGCGGATGACCCACCTGGGTGCCTGGGACCGGGTGGCGGCCTGATGTTCTCCCTCGCGATGCGGACGCTGCGCCTGCGCAAGGGCGGCTTCCTGGCGACGTTCGTCGCCGTGTTCTTCGGCGCGCTGATCGTCTCGGCGTGCGGTGGCCTGATGGAGACGGGCATCCGGTCCGAGACGCCGGTGCAGCGGCTGGTCGCGGCGCCGATCGTCGTCGGCGGGCAGCAAACGCTTGCGGTGCCCGAAACCGACCCGGCGGCACTCGACCCCGACGAGAAGCACAAGGACAAGCACAAGAACGCCACCCTGCCCGAGCGCGTGCGGGTCGACGCGGCCCTGGCCGACCGCCTGCACGCGGTTCCCGGCGTCACGAACGTGGTCGGCGAGGTCAGCTTCCCGGCGCAGGCCGGCGGGGCGAGCGCGCTCGGGCACGCGTGGGATTCCGCCGTGCTGACGCCGTACACGTTGACCGGCGAGGCGCCGAAGCCGGGTGAAGTGGTCGTTGACGCCGACATGGGGATCGCCGTCGGGACCACTCTGCCCGTCGCCGCGCACGGCACCATCGGTCAGTACCGCGTCTCGGGGGTTGCGAAGGCGCCTCAGGCCATGCGGGACTCGGCGCTGTTCTTCGCGGCGTCGGACGCGGTAAGGCTCTCGGGGCACCCCGGGCAGTTCGACACCATCGGCGTCTTCGGCGGTGACGTCGCCGCGGTGTCGGCCGTCGTCGGGGACGCGGGGATCGTCACCACCGGCACCGACCGCGGGGCCCTGGAGTTCCCCGAGGTCGGCAAGAGCGGCGAAGACCTGATCGTGCTCTCGGCCGTCTCCGGCGGCCTGTCGGCGATGGTCATGGTGTTCGTCGTCGCGGGCACGCTCACGCTGTCCACGCAGCAACGCCAGCGCGAACTCGCGTTGCTCCGGGCGATCGGCACCACCCCGCGGCAACTGCGGCGGATGGTCCTCGGCGAGGCGCTGGTCGTCGGGCTGCTCGCGGTCGCCGCCGCGGTCGTGCTCGGGCCGGTGCTCGGGAACTGGCTGTTCGGGCAGCTCGCGGCGAACCACGTCGTGCCGGACGTGCTGCGGTTCGAGCAGGGCTGGGTTCCGGCGATCGTCGCCGCGGGTGCGTCGCTGCTGGCGGTCTTCGCGGCGTCCTTCGTCGCCGGACGGCGGGCTTCCCGCGTCCGCCCGACCGAGGCGCTGGCCGAGGCGGCCGTCGAACGCCGCTGGCTGACGCCGATCCGGCTGATCACCGCGCTCCTGTGCTTCGCGGGCGGGACGGCGCTCGCCATCGTCACGGTCGCCGTGATGACCGGCCCGGTCGCGGCCAGCACGGCCGGCCCGGCGGTGATGCTGTGGGCGTTCGGCCTGGCGGCGATCAGCCCCGGCGTCACGAAGGTGATGGCGACGCTGCTGCGCTGGCCGGTGCAGGCCTTCACCGGCGTCAACGGCCGGGTCGCGCTGCTCAACACCCGGGTCGGCGCGGTGCGGGCGGCCGGCGCGGTCACCCCGATCATGCTCGCGGTCGGCATCGCGACCGCCAACATCTACCTGCAGACCACCCAGGAAGCCGTCTCGAACCAGGCGTACACGCAGGACCTGCGCGCGGACGCGGTCGTCGCCGGGCCCGGCGGGCTCGACCCGTCGGTGCTGGGGCGCGTGCGGTCGACGCCGGGGGTCGCCGGTGCCTCGGAGTACGTCACGAGCACGGTGTTCGTCGAGAAGCCGTTCGACTCGAACCAGGACAAGGACGGCTGGCCCGCCCTCGGGGTCAGCGAGCTCTCCGGGACCGCGATCGCGGTGCCGGACACGCTCGGCCGCCACGTCGGCGACACGCTGTCGCTGCGGCTCGGCGACGGCGCGCCGGTCGACGTGCGGGTGGCCGCCGTCGAGCACCAGCGCGCCGGGTTCGAACGGCTCGTCCTGCCCGCGTCGCTGCTCGCACCGCACACGACGGTCGGCCTCGCCCCGCAGGTACTGGTGCGGGCGGCCGAAGGTGTCGACAAGGCGACGCTGACTTCGCGCCTTCGCGAGGCGACCGCGGGGTTGCCGGTGGTCGTCGGCGACCGGGACGCGCTCATCGCGGCGCACGCGAAGGGCAACGAGGTCGGCGCGTGGGTCAACTACCTGCTCGTCGGGATGATCATCGCGTACACGGTGATTTCCGTGGTGAACACGCTGGTGATGGCGACCTCGAAACGGCGTCGCGAGTTCGGGCTGCAGCGGCTGAGCGGGTTCACGCGCGGCCAGGTGCTGCGGATGGCCGGCATCGAAGGCGGGCTGATCGCGGCCATCGCGGTGCTGCTCGGCACGGCGACCGCGGCGGGCGCGATCGTGCCGTTCTGCCTCGTGGTGAGCGGATCGGTGCTGCCGGCCGGGCCGCCGGCGATCTACCTGGTGGTGCTCGCGATCGCCGTCGTGCTCGCGCTCGTCGCGATCCTCGTCCCGGCCTGGGCGGCGACGCGCGGGCGTGCGGTCGACGCCACATCCATCGGGGAGTGAGCACGGCCGTGTGTAAGACTCTCGGCCGTGGCGAACCCCGGGTTGGATCAAGCGGCGAAACTCGAACTGGCCAGGCTGGTCACCGATCTTTCCGTGGTGCACGGAAAAGTGACCCTGGCGTCCGGCAAGGAAGCCGACTACTACATCGACCTCCGGCGCGCGACGCTGCACCACGCGGCCGCGCCGCTGATCGGCAAGCTGCTGCGCCAGCTCACCGCGGACTGGGACTACGTCGCCGCGGGCGGCCTGACGCTCGGCGCCGACCCGGTCGCGCTGGCGATGCTGCACTCGGCCGCGACCGACGGGGTCGTGCTCGACGCGTTCGTCGTCCGGAAGTCCGTCAAGGAACACGGCATGCAGCGCCGCATCGAGGGCATGGAGGTCCGGGGGCAGCGCGTGCTGGCGGTGGAGGACACGTCCACGACCGGCGGCAGCGTCCTCGAAGCGGTCGCCGCCCTGCGTGAAGCGGGCGCGAACGTGATCGGCGTGGTGACGGTGGTCGACCGCGACACCGGGGCGCGGGAAGCCATCGAGAAGGAAGGCCTGGAGTACCGGTACGTCCTGGGCAAGGACGACCTCGGCCTCGACTGATTCGCCCCGGTGACGCAGGTCACCGACAATCACCCCGTGACGTTTTCCGGCTTCCGGTGTCCTCCCTCCGAGGAGGTGCCGTGACGACCACCGCAACACCGCTCGACGACGCGACCCTCGTCGGTCGCGCGCGGGACGGCGATGTCCGGGCGTACGAGCAGCTCGTGCTGCGCTACCAGGGGCAGATGTTCCGGCTCGCGGTGAAGATGCTCGCCCACCGCGGCGACGCCGAGGACGTCGTGCAGGAGGTCTTCCTCAACGCCTGGCGCAAGCTCGACCAGCTCGGCGAGGACGCGGCGTTCGTCGGCTGGCTCTACCGGGCCACCACGAACCGCTGCCTCAACGTCATCCGCGCGCGCAAGCCCCAGGCCGACGTCGACCTGGACACCGCCGAGTCGCCGCGGGCGGACCTCCAGCCGGAGCGGGCCGCCCAGGTGAGCGGGCAGCTCGCGGCGTTGAACGCGGCGCTGGCGCAGCTGACGCCCGAACAGCGGGCGTGCTGGCTGCTGCGTGAGGTGCACGGCCGGTCCTACGAAGAGATCGGCGAAGTCGTCGGCGCGAACGCGACCGCGGTGCGCGGCCGGATCGCGCGGGCACGGGCCCAGCTGGCGGAGGTGATGAAGCCATGGCGATGACGGACTACGAGCTGCCCTGCGAACGCGATGTCGAGCAGGTGTGGGAGCGGCTCGACGCGGTCGGCGCCGGGCTGGCCGACGAGCACGAGCTGACCTGCCCGCACTGCCGGACCGCGCGGGAAAGCCTGCTGGCCCTGCGCGAGGCGACCGCGGAGCTGGTGGCCGAGGAGGAGGTGCCGCCGCCGGACCTGTTCGGCCGGATCATGTCCGCGGTCCGGGCCGAGGTGCGGCGCGGTTCGATGGTGCCGCTGCCGACGCCGGAACCCGGGCTCGTCGAGGTCAGCGAGCAGGCCGTGGCGGCCGTGCTGCGCTACGCGGCGGACACGGTCGACGGCGTCCGGGCGCGGCGCTGCCGGGTGCGGACCGTCGCCGGGGGCGTCGTCGAAGTGGACCTCACCCTCGCGGTGAGTCTGCGGAACGCTACGGGCGGTGAGGCGTTGTCGTTGGTGCGGGAGCGGGTGACCGCGGCGGCCGCGGCCCGGGTGGGCCTGACGCTGGCGAAGCTCGACCTGCTGGTCGACGACCTCTTCGAGGAAGACACGGTTTCGGAAGATGCTGTCGGGGAGTCAGGGGAATGAGCGTTGAGTACGTCATCGCCGATCCGGTGATCGCCAGCGTGGCGGCGAAGGCGGCGATCACCACGCCCGGCGTGGTGCGGCTCGAACCGGGCCTGCGCGGCCTGGTGACGGCGTGGACGCGGGCCGCCCGCCAGCGCTGGAAGGGCTTGGACCCGGCGCCGGCCGACGGCGTCCGGGTCCGCACCGCGGACAGCCGGGTGACGGTCGAGGTCGACCTGGTCACGGCGGCGGCCGACCAGGCCGCCGCCGTCGGCCGGGCGGTGCAGCGGTCGGTCGGCCGGTTCGTGGCCGAGCAGACCGGCCTGGCCGTCGACGAGGTTTCGGTGTCCATTCTGGACATCGAGCCGCGGTGACCGCCGAAGAAGCCGTCGAGAAGATCGTCGGCGCCCTCGAAGCGGTGGACGGCCTCCGGCCGGCGACGCCGGTTTCGCCCGGAACGACGTGGTTGCCGGTGGACTGGGCCGGCCTGGCCGTCGACCTGTCGCCGGAGCTGGTCCGGATCCGGCTGATCGCCACGCGGCTGCCGCTCCCGCCGCTGCTGGACCGCGCGGCCGAGGTCGTGCGGCCGGTGCTGGCGGACACGGAGTGGGCCGACGCCCGGCTGCAGCTGGTCGTCACGGACCTCGACGGTGCGGCGTTCGCGAGACCCACGTCACAGTGACGGTGGCCCGCCGCGGTTGTCCTCAGTGACGAAAGCCCTTGTGGCCCAGGACATCCAGGGAGGAACCGCCATGACCGCGACCGCCGAGAAGAAGACCGAGACCGGCGCCCTCGTCACGAAGCAGGGCACCACGACCATCGCCGACACCGTGGTCCGGAAGATCGCCGGGCTCGCGGCCCGCGAGATCAGCGGCGTCCACGACCTCGGCGGCGGCGCCGCGCGGGCGTTCGGCGCCCTGCGCGACCGCATCCCGGGTGCCTCGGCCAGCACCGGGCAGGGCGTCTCGGTCGAGGTCGGCGAGAAGCAGGCGGCCGTCGACCTGCAGATCCTCGTCGAGTACGGCATCTCGATCGCGGACCTCGCGCGGTCGGTGCGGCGCAACGTGATCACCTCGATCGAGCGGATGACCGGGCTGCAGGTCGTCGAGGTGAACATCAGCGTCGACGACGTCCACCTCCCCGAGGACGAGCCCGCGCCGAGCGACCGCGTGCGGTGATCCCCGGCGTACCGTCGAGGGCATGGACGAGCCGTCGAAGCCCGACGAGCCGGACCGGCCCGGGCTGCCGCCGTGGAAGAAGCCGCCGGAGCAGTACCCCCGTGAGGAGCCGACGAAGTACCCGGCGAAGCGCCCGCCGGAGTTTCCACCAGGCGTAACCCCGCCGTCACCGCCCAGGTGAATGGGTTGCTCCGCTGGGTTAAACATCACACAGCGGGGCACTCAGGAGGGCGATCAGGGCCCCGCAGCGGAGTAAAGTCGCTGGTAGGGGGTTCGGTGAAGGGGGCGTGTGATGGCGAAGTTCCTGGCCGACGTGACTGTCGCGGTGCACATCTTGGCGCTGCTCCTCATCGGCTTCGGCGGCTTTCTCGCCTGGCGCTGGCCGAAGCTGATCTTCGTCCACATGCTGGGGGTCGTCTGGGGCGTGCTGGTCAACGTGGCGCCGGTGCCGTGCCCGTTCACCGCGCTGGAGAACTACTTCCGGCACCAGCAGGGCCTCGGTGACCTGCCCGGCGGCTTCAACGCCTACTACCTGTACGACACGGTGTTCCCGCGGTCGTGGCTGCCGGCGATCGGCGTCGTCGCGATCGCGGTCGTCGTGTACTCCTACGTCGGCGTCTACCACCGCTGGCGCCACCGCGACCACAGTGAGGACGCCCGGACGCACCGGGTGCGCCTGGGCTAGGCGACAATCGTCCGGGTGAGCACTTCTCCCGACGCCGGACCCACCGAGTGGGTGAGCCGCGAAGAGGTCGGCGTCGGCCCGTGGCCGGGTGCCTGGCCGTCGGACGAGCGGTACGACCCGGAGCTGCTGCGCGAAGGCGACCGCCGCAACGTCGTCGACGCGTACCGCTACTGGCGCCGCGAGGCGATCGTGTCCGATGTGGACGCTCGACGGCACCCGTTCCACGTCGCCATCGAGAACTTCCAGCACGACCACAACATCGGCACGGTCGTCCGCACGGCGAACGCGTTCGCGGCGGCGGAGGTGCACATCGTCGGCCGCCGCCGCTGGAACCGCCGCGGCGCGATGGTGACCGACCGCTACCAGCACCTCCGCCACCACGACGACGTCACCGGGCTGGTCTCCTTCGCCGCATCGCAGGGCCTGGCCGTGGTGGCCGTCGACAACACACCGGGGTCCGAGCCCGTCGAGACGGCGACGCTGCCGCGCGAGTGCGTGCTGGTGTTCGGCCAGGAAGGGCCTGGGTTGTCCGAGGCGACGCGCGACGCGGCGGTGCTCACGGTGTCGATCGCCCAGTTCGGGACGACGCGGTCGATCAACGCGGGCGTCGCGGCCGGGATCGTCATGCACGCCTGGATCCGGCAGCACGCCGACCTTTCCCGGGCCTGGTAGCTAGGCCGGCGCGACCTCGACCGGGATCCCGTTCAGCACCGACGTCCCGGACGGCACGTCCAGCAGCGTCTCGTCCGCGACCAGGTTGGAGTTGACGCCCGGGTTGGCGCGCGCCACCCGCGTCCGGGCGCCGTCGACGTCGTGGCCCCAGCCGTGCGGGATGCTGACCACGCCCGGCCGGACCTCGTCGGTCACCTCCACCGGCACTTCCAGCTTCCCGGCGCGCGAGGTCACCGACGCCAGCGCGCCGTTGGTGAGGCCGAGGCGCGTCGCGTCGGCCGGGTGCACCAGGACCGTGCACCGGTTGCCGCCGCGGACCAGCGGTGCCAGGTTGTGCATCCACGAGTTGTTCGAGCTCAGGTGCCGCCGGCCGATCAGCACGAGCCCGTCGTCGACCGGCCGGTCCAGCTCCGCACGCAGCCGCGGGACGTCGGCGACGATCGTCTCCGGCGCCAGCTCGATCCGGCCGGACGCCGTGCACAGCACCTCGGGGATCCGCGGCTTCAGCGGCCCGAAGTCCATCCCGTGCGGCGCGGCTTCGAGGTCGGCGAGCGTGACGTCGTAGGGCCCGGCGCGCAGCATCAGGTCGACGAGCCGCGCGGGGCCGGTGCGGTCGTGGGTGACCTCGAGCCCGGCGCGGCGGGCGACGTCGGCCGCGACGAAGTCGTCGAGCGCCGCGACGTCCGCTTCGGGGCCCTGACCGGTGACGATGCCGGTGAGCCGCAGCATCGTCTCCCACTCCTGCGGCAGCTTCGACGGCAGCGTCGCGGGCGTCCAGTTGGCGACGTTGCGCACCGAAAGCTGGTAGAAGGCCAGGTCGAAGTGCGGGCGTTCGAGCGGGGACGGGCCGGGCAGGATGACGTCGGCCTGGCGGGACGTCTCGTTCAGGTAGACGTCGACCGAGATCATGAAGTCGAGGTTCTTCAGGGCTTCGGCGAGGCGCCCGGCGTTCGGCGTGCTCAGGCAGGGGTTGCCGCTGACCGTGATCAGCGCGCGGACCTGGCCCTCGCCCGGGGTTTCGATCTCGTCGGCGAGCGTCGCGACCGGCAGTTCGCCGACGACCTCGGGGTAGCCGCGCACGCGGCTGCGCCAGCGCCCGACGGCGAACGGCCGCCGGTTGCCGGTCGGCTGGCACGCGGCCAGCGGGAACATCGCGCCGCCGGGCTCGTCGAGGTTGCCGGTGAGCACGTTGAGGACGTCGACCAGCCAGCTCGCGACCGTGCCGAACGTCTGGGTCGTGGTGCCGATCCGGCCGTAGACGACGGCATTCTCGGCCTCGGCCAGCTCGAGTGCCATCCGCCGGATCTCGCCGGCTTCGATCCCGGTGCGCGGGGCGACGGCCTCGGGCGTGAACGGCCGGGCCAGTTCGCGGACCTCGTCGAGGCCGTCGAGGTGTGCTTCGAGGCGCCCGGGTGCGACGCGGTCCTCCGTGAACAGGACGTTGACCAGCGCGAACAGCAGCAGCGCGTCGGTGCCGGGCCGGATGGCGTGGTGCTCGTCGGCGAACGCGGCCGTGCGGGTGCGCCGCGGGTCGACGACGACGATCTTGCCGCCGCGCTCGCGGATCCCGCGCAGCCGGCCGCGGATGTCCGGCGCGGTCATCAGGCTGCCGTTGGAGACGAGCGGGTTCGCGCCGAGGACGAGCAGGTGCCGCGTGCGGTCGAGGTCGGGCACCGGGATGGCGAGCGGGTCGCCGAACATGGTGCCGGACGAGTAGTGCTTCGGCAGCTGGTCGACCGACGTCGCGCTGTAGAAGTTCTTGGTGCCCAAGGCTTTGTAGAGCACGCGGCCGTAGAGCGTCAGGGCGATGTTGTGCACGCCGGGGTTGCCGGCGTAGACCGCGACGGCGTCCCGGCCGTGCTCCTCGAGGATCGGCGGGAGCCGGCGGTCGATCTCGTCGTAGGCCTCCTGCCAGCTGACTTCGACGAACTCGCCGTCGCGCTTGAGCAGCGGCGCGGTCAGCCGGTCGGGGTCGTGGTGCAGAGCCCCGAGTGACGCGCCCTTCGGGCAGATGTAGCCCTTCGAGAAGACGTCCTTCTCGTCACCCTTGACCCGCGTGACCTGCTCGTTCGCGTCGAGCGTCACTTCGAGGCCGCAGGTGGCTTCGCACAGCGGGCAGGTGACGTGAGCTGTCGTCATGGCACCCCAACATACCGAGCGGTATGTCGATGGGCAAGGCACGATTGCGCCATGGACGTCTCGGCCGCCGAACGCGCGGTGACCTCACGGCACCTGCGCCGGGTGTGGGCCCTGCCCGGCACGGTGCTCGGCCGCAGCGGCTGGCCCCCGTCGCCCGGCCAGCGGCTGCACTGGCACTGGAACTACTGGTGGCAGGCCCACCTGCTGGACACGCTGGTCGACGCGCAGCTGCGTGCGCCGACGCCCGCGCGTCTGACGGTGATCCGGTCTTTCGTGCGTTCGGTGTGGCTGCGCAACTTCGGCCGCTGGACGAACGACTACTACGACGACATCGCGTGGCTCGGCCTTGCCCTGCAACGGGTCCAGGCCCTGGGCATCGACGTCGCCCCGGCGATCGCGGCGATCGACACGCAGCTGCTGTCGGGCTGGACACCGGCGGCGGGCGGCGGGATCTGGTGGCGCCGCGGCGACGACTTCAAGAACGCCCCGGCCAACGGCCCGGCGGCGATCTTCCACGCCCGGTCGGGAAACCTCTCCCGGGCCCGGGAGATGACCGACTGGATGTCGTCCACTTTGGTCGATCCCTCGTCGGGCCTGGTGTGGGACGGCATCCGCGCGGGCACGGGCGAGCTGGTCAAGCACATCTACACGTACTGCCAAGGCGTCTACCTCGGCGCGTGCCTCGAACTGTCCTTGATGGACAAAGCGGCGCGCACGGTCCGCGCGGTGTCCGAGCACTGCGCCCCAGGCGGTGTGATCCGCGGCCAAAGCGGCGGAGACGGCGGCCTGTTCGGCGCGATCTTGGCGCGCTACCTGGCTTTGGCGGCGAAGGCGCTGCCGGACCCGGAGGCCACGGTGGCACGGTCGTTGGTGCTCGCCTCCGCCGAGGCCTGCTGGTCGGGCGCGTCGCCAGGCCCGCTGTTCAGCGCATTCTGGGACCGCCCGGCACCTTCGCCGCCCCTGCCGGAGGACGCGCCGGAGCGGGATCTGTCGGTCCAGGTGGGTGGCTGGATGCTCCTGGAAGCCGCCGCGACGCTGTCGTGAGCCGAGGTCAGCACCCGCAGGACGCGCCGTGCACGAACCTCGGCGAAAGCAGCACCGACTCCGCCGGCCGGTCCGGGTCCGAGATCCGGGCCAGCAGCATCTGCACCGCGCGGCGGCCGATGTCCGCTGCCGGCTGGGCGAGCGTGGTCACCGCCGGGCTGACCCGGCGGGCCCAGTCCATGTCGCCGTAGCCGACCACGGCCAGCTCCGAGCCGATGCGGATGCCGCGGCGGTGGGCCTCGTACATGACCCCCACCAGCATCGCCTCGTCCGCCACCACCAGTGCCGTCGGGGACGGCCAGCCGTCCAGGAGCTTGGCCGTCGCGCGGGCCGCGCCGCCCGAGGTCGACAAGCCGCCCTCGACCAGTTCGCGGTTGAAGCGCAGCCCGGCCTGCTCGAGTCCCAGCCGGTAGCCGCGGACGCGCTCGCGGCTGATGTCGAGGCCGTCTTCGCCGGACACGAACCCGATCTTGCGGTGCCGGCGCTCGGTGAGGTGGCGGACCAGCGACGCCACCGCGTGCACGTTCTCCGTGCCCACCTGGTCGACGTCGTTGCGGGCGGCGACCCGGTCGACCAGGACCGTCGGCACGCCCATCCGCACCAGGCCGTTGACCACGGCTTCGTCGCCGACCGACGGCACCAGCAGCACGCCGTCCACGAGGTCCGCCCGCAGGGCGCGCACCACCGCGGCTTCCTCGCTGACGGTGTCCCCGGTTTCGGCCAGCGTGACGTCGCACCCGGCCTGGGCCGCCGCTGCCCTGATCGAGCGCAGCAGCTCACCCGAGTAGGGGTTCGCGTGCGTACCCATCGCGACGCCGATCCGGTAGGTGACCGGGGGGTCCCACAACCGGAGCTCCGGCGAAAGTGCCGTCATAACCAGCCCTCGCAAACGCTCAGCCGAAAGGTATCCGCTGAGCGGCCGCGCCGAGGCGTCAAAACACCAGAATCACTGATGTGAGTGAATCGGCGGGCAGCCGCACGACTCACGGTGACGCAGAGTAGGTGCCAGCCGGACCGTCTCGGCCGCCCGCGACGGGTCGTTGATCCGGGCCAGCAGCAGCCGCACCGCCTGCCGCCCGATCTCCTCGATCGGCTGCGCCATCGTCGTCAGCGGCGGGTCGACCAGGTCCGCCCACTCGACGTCGTCGTAGACCACCACGGGCAGGTCCTGCCCGATCTTCAGGCCACGCCGCCGCGCCTCGTGCAGCACGCCGACCATCATGCTGTCGTTGCCGACGACCAGCGCCGTCGGCGGCTCGGGCAGCGCCAGCAGCGTGCTCACCGCGAGTGCGCCGCCCTCCTGCGAAGAGTTTCCGCAGGCCACGAGGTCGGACGACCACGTCAGCCCGGACCGGCCCAGCCCCAGCCGGTAGCCCAGCACGCGCTCCTCGCTCGTCGACAGGCCGGGCGCGCCGCTGATCATCCCGATCCGGCGGTGCCCGAGCGTCGCGAGGTGCGCGGTGAGCGCCGACGTCGCCTGGATGTTCTCCGTGCCCACCTGGTCGACGTCGCCGCGGGTGGCCAGCCGGTCGATCAGCACCGTCGGCACGTCCAGCGACACGAGCTCGCCGATCACCGGTCCGTCGCCGGGGGCCGGGGTGATGAGCAGGCCGTCGACGCGCCGCGAGCGGAGCGCTCGCACGGTGTCACGCTCGGTGTCCGCCGTGTCGTGGGTGTCGGCCAGCAGGACCGTGTACCCGTGCGCCGACGCCTCCCGCTCGATCGCCTGCATCAGCGTCGCGAAGTACGGGTTGGCGACCAGCGAGATCGCCATCCCGATCGACCGCGTGCCGCCGGTGACGAGCGACCGGGCGATCGCGTCGCCCGTGTAGCCGGTGGTCTCGATCGCCCGCAGCACGGCCGCTTTGGTGTCCTCGGCGACCGCGCGCGTCCCGTTCACCACGTGGGAGACTGTCGTGATCGAGACGCCGGCGAGCTCGGCGATGTCTCGCTGGGTCGGCCGCGAAGATCTCGGCTGGGGCATTCCATCCTTCCCGGCAAGCGTTTGCGCAAACGCTTGCGTCCGGGCATCAGTCTGTCTACCTTCCCGACCATCGGCAAGCTTCGACACACATAAAGGGTGGGAACCCATGAGACAGCGAAGTCTCACCGCGCTCACGCTGGCCGCCGTCCTCGCCGCGACGACCGGGTGCACGGTCGAACGCCACTGGGGCGGGAACACCAACACCGGTGGCAGCGGCAAAGCGAAGGTCGGACTGGTCACCAAGACCGACACCAACCCCTACTTCGTCGAACTGCGCAACGCCGCGAGAGCGGCCGCGCAGGCCAACGGCGCCGACTTCAGCGCGCTCGCCGGCCAGTTCGACGGCGACAACGACGGCCAGGTCCGCGCCATCGAAAACCTCGTGCAGCAGGGCGCGAACACGATCCTCATCACGCCCAGCTCGTCGACCGGCGTGCTCAAGGCCATCAAGGACGCCCGCGACGCCGGGATCCTGGTCATCGCCCTCGACACCGCCACCGAACCGGCCGACGCCGTCGACGCCACCTTCGCCACCGACAACTTCGCGGCCGGCGAGCAGCAGGGCGCGTACGTCAAGGCGGCGCTCAAGGGCGTCCCGGCGAAGCTGCTGATGGTGGACGGGACGGCCGGCAGCTCGGTCGACACCCAGCGCCACGGCGGGTTCCTCAAGGGCATCGGGCTCACCGACAGCTCGCCGGAGATCAAGGGCCACACCGCGGCCAACGGCGACCAGAGCCTCGCCCAGCAGGGCATGGAGAACCTGCTGCAGCGCAGCACGGACATCAACGCCGTCTACTCGATGAACGAGCCGATGGGCCGCGGCGCCTACGCGGCCCTGAACGCGCGCGGGCTCACCAACCAGATCGTGATGGGCTCGATCGACGGCGGCTGCGAGGGCGTCCAGAACGTCAAGAACGGCCAGTTCGCCGCGACCGTCATGCAGTTCCCCAAGAAGATGGCCGAACAGGGCGTGCTCGCCGCCGTGAACTACGCCAAGACCGGCAAGAAGCCGAGCGGCTTCGTGAACACCGGGTCCGCCGTGATCACCGACAAACCCCTGCCCGGCATCGAAAGCCACGATTCGGCGTGGGGCCTGCAGAACTGCTGGGGAGGCCAGAAATGACAACCGCAGTGGCCACCAAGGAACGTGAGTCGCTCGGCGAATTCCTCCTCCGCGCCCCCGCGGTCGGCCCGGCGCTCGCGCTGGTCGTCGCGATCGTGGTGTTCTCCCTCGCCACGGACACGTTCTTCGACCTCGACAACCTGTCCACAGTGGTCCAGCAGTCGCTGGTCGTCGGGACGCTCGCGCTGGGACAGACGCTCGTCATCCTGATCGCGGGCATCGACCTCTCCAACGCGTCGTCGATGGTCGTCGCGACGCTGATCATGGCGAAGCTCGCCGCGGCCGGCACGAACGGCTTCGTCGCGCTGCTCGCCGGGGTCGTGCTGACGATCATCGTCGGCATCTTCATCGGCGGCCTCGCCACGCGGGTCAAGCTGCCCGCGTTCATCATCACGCTCGGCACGTTCACCATGCTGACCGCGGTGTCGAAGCTGATCGCCGGCGGCCAGGCCGTCCCGGTGACCGACGGGCTGCTGCAGTGGCTCGGCACCAAGCGCTACCTCTTCGGCGGCATCCCGATCACCTACGGCATGACGCTGGCGCTGCTGATGTACCTCGGCGTCTGGTACGCGCTGACGAAAACCGCGTGGGGCAAGCACGTCTACGCGGTCGGCAACGCGCCGGAATCCGCGCGGCTGTCCGGCATCAAGGTCAACCGCACGGTGCTGTCGGTGTACATCGTGGCCGGGCTGACCTTCGGCATCGCCGCCTGGCAGGCGCTCGGCCGGACGCCGAACGCCGACCCGAACCAGTTCCAGCTCGGCAACCTCGACTCGATCACCGCCGTCGTCCTCGGCGGGACGAGCCTCTTCGGCGGCCGCGGCTCGGTGCTCGGGACGCTGATGGGCGCGCTGGTCGTGGCCGTGCTGCGGTCGGGCCTCACGCAGATGAACGTCGACGGCAACTACCAGGACCTCGCCACCGGCGCCCTGCTCATCGCCGCCGTCGTGGTGGACCGGATCGCGAGGAGGCAGCAGCAGTCATGACCGAACCGATCCTCCAGGCCCGCGGGCTGGTGAAACGCTACGGCCGGGTGACCGCCATCGACGGCGCCGACTTCGACCTGCTGCCCGGCGAGGTGCTCGCCGTGGTCGGCGACAACGGCGCCGGCAAGTCGTCGCTCATCAAAGCCCTTTCGGGCGCGGTGATCCCCGACGAGGGAGAGATCAAAGTGGACGGCAGGACCGTCCACTTCAAGTCTCCTTTGGACGCTCGCCACTACGGCATCGAGACGGTGTACCAGGACCTCGCCGTCGCGCCCGCGCTCGACATCGCGTCGAACATGTTCCTGGGAAGGGAAAAACGGCTCAAGGGACCGTTCGGGCTGTTCCGCAAGCTCGACACCGGCACCATGCGGTCGGAGGCGCAGCGGATCCTCGACGAACTGGGCATCAACATCAAGTCCATCACCCAGCCCGTCGAGACGCTCTCGGGTGGCCAGCGGCAAGGTGTGGCCGTCGCGCGGGCCGCGGCGTTCGGCACCAAGGCCGTGATCATGGACGAGCCCACGGCCGCCTTGGGGGTCGCCGAGTCCGGCAAGGTGCTCGACCTCATCGGCCGGATCCGCGACCGCGGCCTGCCGGTGGTGCTGATCAGCCACAACATGCCGCACGTCTTCGACATCGCCGACCGCATCCACGTGCACCGCCTCGGCAAGCGCGTCGCGGTCGTCTCGCCGAAGACGCACTCGATGAACCAGGTCGTCGGCCTGCTCACGGGTGCGTTGCGGCTCAACGAAAACGGCGAAGTCGAAGAAGCCGCCGCCGCGACCCACGTGGCCGGCTTGAAATGAAGGTGCTGCTGGCGGGCTTGTGCACCGTGGACGTGATCCAGCGGGTCGACGAGCTTCCGGGGCCGGGCGAGAAGGTGCAGTCGCTGCGGGTGGACGTCGCGGCCGGGGGGCCCGCGACGAACGCCGCGGTGACGGCCGCCGCGCTCGGTGCCGAGGCGACCCTGCTGACCGTCCTCGGCGCACACCCGCTGGCGGCCCTCGCCCGCGCCGACCTCGAGGCGCACGGCGTCCGGCTGATCGACCTCGTGCCTTCGCTCGCGGACCCACCCCCGGTCAGCGCGGTAGCCGTCCGAGACCGCGACGGAGAGCGCACGGTCGTCGCCCGCAACGCCGCGGACCGGCCCTTTCACGAGAAAGTGCCGGTTCCCGAAGCGGACGTGGTGCTGCTCGACGGGCACTACCCGGAACTCGCGCTGGCCGTCGCGCGGGGGACAGCGGCGCCGGTCGTGCTCGACGCCGGGAGCTGGAAGCCCGTGCTCGACGAGCTGCTCCCGCTGGTCGACATCGCCGCGTGTTCCGCGCACTTCCGGGCGCCGGAGCCCGGCCTGCACGAGCGCGGCGTCCCCACCGTCATCACCACCGCGGGCCCCGGGCCGGTGCGGTGGTCCACTGCGGACGGACGCTCGGGTGAGGTGCCTGTCGCCGACGTCGAAGCGCGAGACACACTAGGTGCGGGCGACGTCTGGCACGGCGCGCTCGCCGTGGCCGTGCCGCGCGAACCGACGGTGACGGACCGGATCCGCTTCGCCAACGAGGTGGCCGCCGAACGGGTGCGGCAGGTGGGACCGCGGTCGTGGACGACCGCGATCGCAGGAAGGAACAGGACATGACGGCGTTCGACGACCTGCTGGCCCGGGCCGAGGGCCTGACCGTGCGGGGGCAGCGCAACGTGCTCGGCATCATCGGCGCGCCCGCGTCCGGCAAGACCACGCTGGCCTGGGCGATCGCCAACGCGCTCGGCTCGCGCGCCGCCGTGGTCGGGATGGACGGCTTCCACCTCGCGCAGGTCGAGCTGCGCCGGCTGGAGCGCACCGAGCGCAAGGGCGCCCCGGACACGTTCGACGCGGCCGGCTACTTCCACATGATCAAGCGGCTCGCCGAAGGCCGCGAGACGGTGTACGCGCCGGAGTTCCGCCGCGAGATCGAGGAGCCGATCGCCGGGGCCGTGGCGGTGCCGCCGGAGGTCCAGCTGGTGATCACCGAGGGCAACTACCTGCTGCTGCCCGACGACCCGTGGAGCGGTATCCGGCCGCTGCTCACCGAGGCCTGGTTCCTCGCGCCGGACGAGCCCGAGCGGATCGAACGCCTGGTGTCGCGCCACCGCCGCTACGGCCGTTCGCTGGTCGAGGCCCGCCGCCGCGCGCTCGGCTCGGACCAGCGCAACGCCGACCTCATCTCGCAGACGCGCGACCGCGCGGACCTGGTGCTGGAGAACCTGCCGCTGGCGAACTTCGCGATTTGACCCTCGTCGTCACGGGCGGCAGCCGCGGGATCGGCGCCGCCATCTGCACGCTGGCGGCTCAGCGCGGCCACGACGTCGTCGTGAACTACTCCGGTGATCCCGCGCCCGCGGAGGAGGTCGCTTCGCGGGTGCGTGCGTCGGGGCGCCAGGCGCTGGCGGTCCGCGCGGACGTCTCGGCCGAGGACGACGTCCGCGCGCTGTTCGACGCGGCCGCCGAGCTCGGGCCGGTGAACGCGCTGGTCAACAACGCCGCGATCGTCGGCAACACGCCGGGGCGGCTCGACTCCTACGACGTCGAGGTCGTCCGGCGCACGCTCGACGTGAACGTCACCGGGGTGTTCCTGTGCTGCCGCGAGGCGGTCCGCCGGATGTCGACGCGCTACGGCGGCGAGGGCGGCGCGATCGTCAACATCTCCTCGACGGCCGCGCGCACTGGCTCGGCCGGCGAGTGGGTGCACTACGCGGCGTCGAAGGCCGCCGTCGACACCATGACGTTCGGGCTCGCGCAGGAGGTCGCGGGCGAGGGCGTCCGGGTCAACGCCGTCGCGCCCGGGATGATCCACACCGGCCTGCACGCGGCCGCCGGCCTGCCGGACCGGATGGCGAAGTACGCGCCGCAGATCCCGATGGGCCGTGCCGGGCAGCCGGCCGAGATCGCCGAGGCGGTGTTGTTCCTGCTGTCGCCGGCGTCGTCGTTCACGACGGGCGCGGTGCTCGACGTCGGTGGCGGCCGGTGATCGGACGAGTACTCTCCGATAATCGCGCATGACCTTCGGTCACCGACGTCCGCCTGCTGGGACGCCCGGAGACGGCGAGATCACGATCGGACGGGGAACTTGGTCACCCTCGTTTCGGTGGGCGAACGCTGTGCAACTCTGGGAAGCCGCCACGAGAAAGGACGGCTTCGGAAGCCATGGCGAAACTCATGTCCGTGCACCACCTCGCGCTCACCGTGACCGACGTGGACCGCAGCGTGCCGTGGTACGCACGGGTCCTCGACCTCGAGGAGGTCATCCGGCGCGAAGAGCCGGACACGGGACTGCGCAAGGTCGTGCTCCGGTCCGCCGGGGACGAGTTCTCCGTGGTGCTGGTCCAGCACGCGGACACCGGCAGACGCGGGTTCGACGAGCGCCGCACCGGCCTCGACCACGTCGCCTTCCGGGTGGGCTCGGTCGCCGAGCTGGCCGAATGGGAGTGCCGCCTCGCCGAGTTCGGGGTCTCGTACCTGCCGGCCGCGCCGTCGCGCACCTTCGAAGGCTCGCAGGTGGTCGTGTTCCGCGACCCGGACGGCATCCAGCTGGAGATCTGGGCCGACCCGGAGCTGTGACTCAGGCCCGCGCGTCGTCGCGCTCGTCGACCGGGCGCCGCATTTCCTGGCGGTAGCGCACCACGCCGTAGCCCGTGCCGAAGACGAAGAACGCGATGCTGACCCACAGGGCCGCCGTCTTCAGCCACGGGAGCACGTCCAGCAGGCCCGCACCGTAGTAGCCGAGCAGCACCAGCGTCGGCACCCAGAGCACGCCGCCGAGGGCGGTCGCGGCCATGAAGCGGCGCGGGTCCATCCGGGCGGCGCCGGCGATCAGCGGCGCCAGCGTGCGGATCCACGGGATCCAGCGGGCCGCCACGATCGCGAAGAAGCCCTTGCGGTCCAGGAACCGCTGCGCGCGCTCGAGGTTGTGCCGGTTCAGCACCTTGCCGTCGCGGCGCGCGATGAGCTTGGTGCCGCTGCCCCGGCCGATGTAGTACCCGATCTGGTTGCCGAGCACGGCGACGACCAGCGCGGCGCCCGACAGCAGCCACGCGTTCAGGTCCGAGCCGTGCTGGGCCAGCACCACGCCGGCGCCGAACAGCAGCGAATCACCGGGCAGGAACAGCCCGATGATCAGCGCGCACTCGACCAGCACGAAGCTCAGCACGATCACCCAGACGAGCAGCGGGCCGGCGGTGTCCAGCCAGCTCACGCCGACGCCCGCGGCCTCCATGCTCACGACGTTCACACGGGGAGCCTACGTGGCCCAGGTGAACGCTCCGCGGCGAACGGTCAAAACGAGCTCTCCGGAAGATTCTTCTCTCACCAACGGTGAAGGCCCCCTCACCTGCGGTGAGAGGGCCTTCCCGAAGAGACGGCTCAGAACTGCGGCAGCGATTCGCCTTGGACCGCTTCGATGTCGAGCTCGACCTTCACGGTCGTGCCGACCGCCGCGACGCCGGCGCGGACCATCGCGCTGTAGTTGATCGCGAAGTCGTTCCGGTGCAGCGTCGTCTCGGCGTGGAACGCCGCGCGCACGCCGCCCCACGGGTCCGGGCCCCAGCCGCCGTACGTCAGCTCCAGCTCGATCTCGCGGCGCTCGCCGTGCAGCGTCAGCTCGCCCGCCAGCGTCCACGAGTCCGCGCCGCGCTGGTGCAGCCCGGTGCTGGTGAACGTGATCACCGGGTGCACGTCGACGTCGAGGAAGTCCGCCGAGCGCAGGTGGTCGTCCCGCATCCTGATGCCGGTGTCGATGGTCGCCGCCTTGATCTCGGCGTGCACCGACGAGCGTTCCGCCGGGCGGCCGATCTCGATCCGGCCGGACACGTCCGGGAACCGCGCCTTGATGCTCGCGATGCCCAGGTGCCGCGCGGTCGCGACGACCGACGAATGCATCGGGTCGATCACCCACGGCCCGGCGGGCGGCAGGTCGATCGCCTCGGCGACCGGGGCCAGCACGACGTCGCCGAGCGAACCGGAACCGTCCGAGGCGACCTGCGTCATCTTGGCGACCGGGGTGTACCCGGCCGCCGTGACGACGGCGGTGTAGGTGCCCGCCGGGAGGGCGTCGGTGACGACCTCCCCGCGGACGTCGGCCGCCTGCCGGGCGACCTGCCGCCCGGCAGGGTCGGTGACGGTGAGCACCGCGTGCTCCACCGCCCAGCCCTCGGCCGTGCGGAAGGTCGCGCGCAGCCCGGTCATGACCGGTCGACCAGCTCGTCGAGGGTCTGGTCGTAGCTCAGCTTGACGTCGTGGCCCGCTTCGCCGCCGGTCAGCTCCACCTGGCTGGTCGCCGGCGGGTAACCGCTCGCGACCACCGTGAAGGCGCCCGCGGGCAGGTCGCTGATGACGTACCGGCCTTCGGCGTCGGTCCGGGCGACGGCCGCGACGTTGCCTTCGGCGTCGAGCACGGTGATCCGCGCGTCCGGCACCACCCGGTCGCCCTCGGTCCGCGCGGTGCCGGTCAGCAGCACCGAGCTCGCGAGCTCGACGTCGTGGCGCAGCACGCCGCTGTCCGGCACGGTCAGCGTCACCGCGACGGGCCGGTGGCCCGGGCCGCTCGCGACCAGGGTGTACGCCCCGGCGCCGACCCCGACGAAGGCGTAGGTGCCGTCCGCGGTCGTGATGAACGCGCCGTTCACCTCGCCCCGGCCGTCGGTCAGGGTGACCGTCACGTTCGCCAGCGGGGAGCCGGTCGCGGCCGCCCGCACGGTGCCGGTCAGCTCGCCGGAGCCGGTGAGCGTGACGTCGACCGTCGCCGGGCCGTTGCTGATCACGACGCTGGAGGCCTGCGGCTGGTGGCCGTGGGCCGACACGATCAGGACGTACGCGCCCGGGCCCTGGCTGGGCACCGAGTAGCTGCCGTCGCCCGCCCCGGTGGCCCGCGCGACCTGGCGGCCGCGCTGGTCGATCAGGGTCAGCGCGGCACCCGGCACGTGGCTGCCGTCCTGGCGGCGGACGTGCCCGGTCACCGGCACGCCACCCGCGCCGACCGGGACGTCGAGCCCGGAGTCCGCGACGGAGTTCGTGATCGGCAGCGCACCCGACACGGCCTGGTAGTCACCGTGGCCGTTCGTGCTCAGCGCGTGCTTCCCGCCGCCGACCAGGGCCGGCTCGCGGTCGGCCGGCTTGACCGGCTCGACGATCTCGGTCGGCTCGTCCGCGTGGTCCTCCGCCTCGAGCAGCGCCTCGCCGCCCTCCATGGCCGCCGCGGCCGGGGCCGCGTTGGTCAGCGGGATCTCCTTCATGAACAGCAGCACGATCGTGGCCAGCAGGGCCACCGCGCCCGCGACGTAGAACACCGTCGTGATCGACTCGGTGAAGCCGACCAGCACCGGGGTCTTGATCGCCTCGGGCAGGCTCTGGATGGTGCTGGTGTTGCTCGACAGGTCGCCGATCCCGCCGCCCGCGCCGGCCGGCAGCTTGCCGCCGAACGCCTTGGTGATGTTGGGCAGCAGGGTGTTGAAGAGGATCGTCAGGAAGATCGCGACACCGGCGGTACCACCGATCTGGCGGAAGAACGTCGCCGACGCGGTCGAGACGCCCATGTCGCTGCGCGGGCCCGCGTTCTGCACCGCGATGATCAGCGTCTGCATGCACTGGCCGAGGCCGAGGCCGATGATGGCGGCCGCGACCAGCGGGTGCCACAGCGGCGAGTCGTACTTGACCTGCGCGAAGAAGAACGCGCCGGCGGCGATCAGGATGGTGCCGATGATCGGGAAGATCTTGTAGCGCCCGGTCTTCCCGGTGAGCCGGCCGGAGACGATCGAGCTGGTCATGATGCCCGCCATCAGCGGCAGCATCAGCAACCCGGACTCGGTCGGCGTGTAGCCCTGCACGACCTGCATGAACTGCGGGATCATCGTGATCGCGCCGAACATCGCGACACCGACGATGACACCGCCGATGATCGCCACGGTGAACGTCGAGTTCTTGAACAGCCGCAGCGGGATGAGCGCGGCTTCCTTCATCCACCGCTCGATCGCGATGAAGGCGATGATGCCGACGCCGCCGACGACGTAGCAGAGGATGGCCTTCTGGTCGCCCCAGCCCCACTTCTGGCCCTGCTCGGCGACGATCAGGAACGGCACGACCGCGACGACGAGGGCGAGCGCGCCCCACCAGTCGATCTTGTGGTCGTGGCGCTCGTGCGGCACGTTCAGCACCCGCGCGACGACGAACAGCGCGATGATGCCGATCGGGACGTTGATCAGGAAGACCCAGCGCCAGCCGTGGATGTCGTAGCCGAAGATGCTGCCGGCGTGCTCGATGCCGGCGAAGAAGCCGCCCAGCACCGGGCCGAGGACCGTGGACAGGCCGAACACGGCCAGGATGTAGCCCTGGTACTTGGCCCGCTCCCGCGGCGGCACGATGTCGCCGAGGATCGTCATGGCCAGCGACATCAGGCCGCCGGCGCCGAGGCCCTGCACCGCGCGGAACGCGGCCAGCTCGTACATCGACTGCGAGAAGGCCGAAGCCAGCGAACCGACCACGAAGATCGTGATCGCGGCGAGGTAGAACGGCTTGCGGCCGTAGATGTCGGAGAGCTTGCCGTAGATCGGCGTGACGATCGTCGAGGTGATCAGGTACGCCGTGGTCGCCCACGCCTGCAGGTCGAAGCCGTGCAGGTCGTTGGCGATCTTGACGATCGACGTACCGACGATCGTCTGGTCCAGCGCGGCGAGGAACATGCCGCACATCAGGCCGCTCAGGATCGTGACGATCTGGCGGTGGCTCAGCCGGGGTGGTTGCCCCACCTCGGGCAGAGCGGGTGCTTCGGTGGTGGAACTCATGCGTTGGCCCCCTTGGCCGGTGCACTGGCGGACGGGTGCGCGTCGGCCAGCTGTGGAGAGTGGTTTTCGATACCTGTGTTGAGCCGGCCGAAGAGCCGGTTGAGGGTCTGGATCTCCCCTTCGGTCCAGTCCCCGAGCACTTCGGCCAGCCACTGGTTGCGCTGCTTGCGGTTCTCTTCGAACACCCGCATGCCCTCGGCCGTCGGCGCGAGCAGGCAGGCCCGCCCGTCCTCCGGGTCGGCCTGGCGCTCGACCAGGCCGTGCTGGACGAGCGAGCTCGACTGCCTGCTGATCGTGGAGATCTCGGAGTGGAGCGACTCGGCGAGCCGGCTGGTGCGCTGCGGGCCCTCGTGGATGAGGGTGAAGAGGATCGCGTAGGCCGCCCGCTCGATCCCGTCCGGCCCCTGCTTGGACACCTGGGACTTCGCCTTGTTGATCAGGCGGACCAGACGGACGAGCTCGTGCCCGAGCTGGTCGGCGAGGTCCAGTTCGGCCGTGGGCCGGGTGGCGGAGCTGTTCGGTGCCATTGCTGAGTCCTTCACGCGGGCGAGGCGTTGGTTGGCGGCTGCAACTAGTTGCCTACGGCAAGAATGTGCCTTCACGGACCGTTGTGCAAGCCGTGGACCACCCGATGTGTCACAACACACTTTAGTTGTCCGATGCAAGCAGATTTCCGCGCCCTCGTTCGTCCCTTTTGTCGTCCTCTGCCGTGCTGATCAGCACTTATGGGTGACGCGGATACCCGGTGGAGGGCGGAACAAAGACGGCCACCGCGGGTTGAACCGGGTATGACCGACGACACAGCTCTGAAGGACTTCATCGCCACGCAGCGCCACGGCGTCCTGGCCACGATCCGCCGCGACGGCCGGCCCCAGCTGTCCACCATCACGCACCTCTACGACCCCGCGACCAACACGATCACCGCGTCGATCACCGAAACCCGGGCGAAGACGAAGAACATGCGCCGCGACCCGCGGGTGACGTACCACGTGGGCAGCGAAGACGGCTGGAGCTACGTCGTCGCCGAGGGCCGCGCCGAGCTGACGGCCCCGGCGGCCTCGCAGGACGACGCGACGGTGGAAGCGCTCGTCGACTACTATCGCCGGGCCGCGGGCGAACACCCCGACTGGGACGAGTACCGCGACGCGATGGTCAGCGACCAGCGGGTGCTGCTGCGGGTGCACGTCGACAAGCTGCTGGGCTTGGTCCGGTAGGGCCGTTTTGAAATAGAAGTTCCGCAGTGCGGACTATCCGGGCTTACGATGAGGCCATGGGCAACGAAGCTTTGGTCACCCGGCTGCGCGACCTCCTCGGCAAGAGCGCCGTGCTCACCGACTCCGACGTCACGGCGTCCTACGCGCGCGACATGATGCCGCTGGCGCCGGCCGGCAAGCCCCTCGCCGTCGTGCTGCCGGCGAACGTCGAGGAGGTGCAGGCCGTCGTCAAGGCGTGTGCCGAGGCCAAGGTGCCGATCGTGCCGCGCGGCGCGGGCAGCGGGCTCTCCGGCGCCGCGAACGCCATCGACGGCTGCGTCACGCTGTCGCTGACCAAGCTGAACGAGATCGTCGAGATCGACGCCGGGAACCGGCTCGCCGTGGTGCAGCCCGGCGTCGTCAACCTGGACTTCCGAAACGCCGCCGAGAAGGAAGGCCTGTTCTACCCGCCGGACCCGTCGAGCTACGACTGGTGCACGATCGGCGGCAACCTGTCGACCAACGCCGGCGGCCTGTGCTGCGTGAAGTACGGCGTCACCACCGACTCGGTGCTCGGCCTGGAGGTCGTCCTGGCCGACGGGTCGCTGCTCAAGACCGGCCGCCGCACGGTGAAGGGGGTCGCCGGCTACGACCTCGCCCGGCTGTTCGTCGGCAGCGAGGGCACGCTCGGCGTCATCACGCAGGCGACGGTGCAGCTCAAGCCGCTGCCCCAGGCCCCGGCGACGCTCGTCGCGGGCTTCACGACCACCGAAGCGGCCGGGGAAGCCGTGGCCCGCGTGGTCCGCGAAGGACTCGTGCCGTCGCTGCTGGAGATCATGGACGCGTCCTCGATCAAGGCGTCCGAGGCGTACCTGAAGACGGACCTCGGTGCGGGCTCGGACTGCAAGGCGCTGCTGCTCGGCCAGTCGGACGCGGGTGGCGAGGTCGCCCGCCGCGAGCTGGCGGCGCTGGAGCAGATCTGCGTCGACTGCGGCGCGGACCTCGCGTACACGACCGAAGACCTCGAAGAGGGCCGGATGCTCCTGCAGGCCCGCCGCGTGGTGCTGACGGCCCTGGAGACGTACGGCGTCTGGCTGACCGACGACGTGTGCGTCCCCCGCACGCGCATCGCGGAGCTGATCCACGGGTGCGAGAAGATCAGCGAAGAGGTCGGCCTGCGCATCGCGGTGGTGGGCCACGCCGGCGACGGCAACATGCACCCGACGATCGTCTACCAGCCGGACGACCCGGACGAGTTCGCCCGCGCCCGCCGCGCGTTCGACGAGATCCTCGAGGTGGGCCTGTCCCTCGGCGGCACGGTGACCGGCGAGCACGGCGTCGGCAAGATCAAGCGCGAGTGGCTGGAGCGCGAGATCGGGCCGGTGGGCATGCGCGTGCACCGGCAGATCAAGCAGGCCCTCGACCCGGAGAACCTGTTCAACCCGGGCTCGATGTTCTCGATGACCTAGTCGTGGCGCGTCCGCACGGACCGGTCCGCCGGTCGACGGCCCGGGGGCCGCCCTCAGTCCTTGATGCGCGGGATCCGCTGCGTGACGTCCGGGTCGGCGTTCGCCGCCGTCTTCTTCTCGCGGCGGGACTTCAGGTACTCCAGGCCGATCGGGACCACCGACACCAGCACGATCAGCACGAAGATCGCGTCGACGTTGTTCCGGATGAACGAGATGTTCCCCAGCAGCGAGCCGAGCACCGTGATGCCCGCGGCCCAGAGGATGCCGCCGATGATGGTGTACGTGAAGTAGCGCTTAGGGTCCATGCGGCCGATGCCCGCGATCCACGTGATGAACGTCCGCACGAACGGGACGAACCGGGCCAGCACGACCGCCTTGGGGCCGTGCTTCTCCAGGAACTCGTGGGTCTTGTCGACGTACTCGCGCTTGAAGAACTTCGAGTCCGGCCGGTTGAACAGCTTCGGCCCGGCGAAGTAGCCGATGTAATAGCCGACGACGTTGCCGAGCAGCGCCGCGACCGTCACCAGGACGCAGACCAGCCACAACGGTGCGTCGAGCGTGCCGTTCGCGATGAACAGGCCCGCGGTGAACAGCAAGGAGTCACCGGGCAGCACCGGGAAGACGCTGCTCTCGATGAAGATGATCAGGCACAGCACCGCGAGGACCGGCGTCGTCAGGCCGCTCAGCAGGTGCTGCGGGTCCAGCCATGACGGCAGCAGCGACATCGTGTTGACCGTGCTCTGGGCGAGAATCACCTGGAAAACGGTACAGGGTCACCCTGAGTCGCTGCTGAGACCCGTTCAGACCAGCGTGAGCAGGCCCACCACGGACCCCGCGGCCAGGCCCAGCAGGACCGCCAGCAGCAGGATCCAGTACGCGGGCAGCTGCGCCGACGGCCTCGGTGGCGGCGGCGGGGTGTACGCCGTCGGCGCCTCGGCGACCGGGTCCAGTGCCGCCCGCTCGCGCTCCAGCGAGTCCGCGCTCGCGCCGGACAGCAGCCCGTACGCCGACGGCAGCTCGTTGATCGCGCTGGTCGGGACGGCGTCAGTGGCCTGCTCGGGCTCGCGAGCCGACGCAGGCGACGCCGAAGGGGCGAAGACCGCTTGCGCGCGAAGGGCGTCCGCCAGCAGTTGCTCGGGGTCCTTCGGCTCGCTCATCTCCGCCCGTCTCCTCGTGCTCAGACCTAGGTGCTCAAGGTAGCCGTTCCCACCTCGGCGACCCATTCACCCCGGCGCAGCACCTTCGCGGGCCGCAGGTCCTGGTCGAGGACCACGATGTCGGCCGCGTAGCCCTGGCACAGCATGCCGGTGTGGCCGGCGATGCCGAGCAGCTCGGCGGGTCGTTGCGACGTCGCGTGCACCGCGTCGAGGATGCCGAGTTTCGCACCCCGGATGAGATTGCGGAAGGCGGTGTCCATCGTCAGGGTGCTGCCGGCCAGCGAGCCGTTGTCGGCGAGGGTCGCGACGCCGTCGTGGACGTCGACCTCGAGCCGGCCCAGCGTGTAGCGGCCGTCCGCCGCGTCGGTGGCCGACATCGCGTCCGTGATGAGCACCGTGCGGTTGCGGCCCGCGTGCTTCGCGGCCAGCCGCACGACCGTCGGGTGCAGGTGCACCAGGTCGCAGATGAGCTCGATCGTGATGCGCTCGTCGTCCAGCAGCGCCCCGACCGGGCCCGGCTCGCGGTGGTGCAGCGGCCGCATGCCGTTGAACAGGTGGGTCGCGACCGTCGCGCCCGCGTCGATGGCGGGCAGCAGCTGCTCCTCGACGCCGTCGGTGTGCCCGATGGCGGCGATGACGCCCGATTCGGCGAGCTGCCGGACGGCCTTGACGCCGCCGTGCAGCTCGGGGGCGATGGTGACCATCCGGATCGCGCCCTGGCCGGCCCTCAGGAGCTTGTCGACCGTGCCGGTGTCCGGCTCGAGCAGCGTCTCCGGGTCGTGCGCCCCGCAGCGGGCCTTCGAGATGAACGGCCCCTCCAGGTGGATGCCCGCGACCTCGCCGTCCTGGACGAGTTCACGCAGCGCCGCGACCTGCTCACGCAGGATGTCCACCGGGTCGGACACCAGGCTGGCGAGCATGGTCGTGGTGCCGTGACGGCGGTGCGCTCGCACCGCCGTCAGGAGCTCTTCGGGATCGAGGGAGGTGAACGAAGCACCTCCCCCGCCGTGGCAGTGGGTGTCGATGAACCCGGGCACGACCAGTGCCCCGCCGACGTCCACGTACTCGCCCGACGGCGGGGTCCCGGAACCCACGCCGGCGATCCGCCCGTCGGTGACGGCCACCCAGCCGTCGTCGAGTAGACGGTCCGGGGTTGCGACCCGGCCGCCCATGATCACGAAATCTCCGGCGCCTCTCACGCCCCCCAGCATATATTGGTCTGGACCAAGCATGGTGATACGACTCAGTGATCGGAATGGTCCACCCGGGTCACTGTGGGGCCTGCATGGCCTTCTGGAGTGCCTCGAGAGCCCGGCTGGCGGTCGATTTAACGGTACCCTTGGAAATGCCTGCGGCCTCAGAGATTTCGGCCTCGCTCAGCCCACCGTAGTAACGCAGCACCAGCACTTCGCGCTGGCGGGGCGGCAGCTTGGACAGCGCGCTGACCACGGCCTGGTGCTCGCTGGACAGCATCGCGAGGCTCTCGGCGGACCGCGCGTTGACCGCGTGCGGCGGCACGTACTCCCGCGCGGTCTTGCGGCGGCGCAGCACGCTGCGCGACCCGTTGACCACGGCGGTGCGCAGGTAGCCGACCGCGGCGGCGGCGTCGCGCAGGCGGCCCCAGTTGCGATGCAGGCCGGTGAAGGCCTCCTGGACGACGTCTTCCGCGGTCGCGGGCTCGTCGACCAGCAGGATCGCCAGCCGGACCAGCCGCATGCGGTGCTGGCGGTAGAGGTCTTCGAGGGTCAGCGGCGCGGCTGTCTGAGCCGGTGCCGGACCGTCCATGACCCGCAGGTGGCCGAGGGTCGCCTCGACACTGCGTTCCGCATTGCCCTCGAGCATGAACCCCTGCCTGTTCTCGACCCCGGTTTGCACGGTGTGCCGCGTCAGCAGGTTCACGGTATTCACAGCGCTCACACAGGTACTGACGCACGCCTAGCCTATCGGGTTGGCCCCGCGTCGCCAGAGTTCGGATGCTGGGACACAGGGTAGCGTCGGTCGCGTCCCGCCCGTCCGAGCACGGAGATCCGCATGGCCTGGTACCTCGTCGAAATCACCTACGTCCAGGAGAAGCTCCAGGAGGTGCGGCCGCGCCACCGCGAGTTCCTGGGCAAGCTGGCCGAGGAGGGCCGGGTCGCGGTCGCCGGGCCGCTCGGCGACGGCACCGGCGGCCTCACGCTCTACCAGGCCGACGACGAAGCGCACCTCAAGGAGACGATCGACCGGGACCCGTACTTCCTGGAGGGCGTCATCGCCGAGCGGAGCGTCCGCGAGTTCAAGCCGGTGATCGGCGCCTGGGTCCCCGAGGGGTCATAGGTCGAGCACCGTGGTGCCGCGGTCGACGCAGATCCGCATGGACCCGCCGCCGGCCGTCGGCACCGCGCACGTCCCGCAGAAGCCCTGGCGGCACGAGTACGCCGTACCCGGCCGCGCTTCGCGGAGGACGTCGAGGGCGGTCCGGTCGCCCGGAACCTCGAGCACCCGACCCGACCTGCGCAAAGTCAGCCGGAACGGCTCGCCTGCGACGATCGGCGGCGGTGCGAACCGCTCGAAGTGCACCGCGCCCGAGGTCAGCGCCAGGTCGACGCGGACACCGCTGATCATCGGCGCCGGGCCGCAGCAGTACACCGAGGCGCCCTCCGGCAGGCCGTCGAGCAGTTCGGCGCCCGACGCCGGGATGCCGTACTCGGTGTCCGGGCGGATCCGGACGCGGTCGTCGTCCGGCAGTTCGTCCAGGAACGGCATCGACGCGCGGCTGCGGCCGGCGTAGACCAGCCGCCAGTCCGCGCCGATGGCCTCCGCGCGGTGGACCATCGGCAGGATCGGGGTGATCCCGATGCCACCCGCGATGAACCAGAACGGTCCCGGGCCGACGAAGGGGAACGCCGTCCGCGGCCCGCGCACGGTGACCCGCGTGCCCGCCGTGAGGGCGTGGACCTCGGCCGACGCGACGCCGACCTTCCGCACCGCGATGCGGTAATGGTCCGTTTCGGACGGGTCGCCGCACAGCGAATACTGCCGCACCAGCCCGGACGGCAGCACGAGGTCGAGGTGCGCGCCCGGCCGCCAGCCCGGCAACGCCGACCCGTTCGCGAGGCGCAGGCCGACCACGCCCTCGGCCTCGGGTTCGACGGATTCGACCACCAGCGGCAGGTTCCGGTCCACCGCCCGCACCGGCGGACGGCGTTTCCCGCTGAAGCGCGACAGCCGGCGGTAAACGCCCACGACACCGACCAAAGTGGACATCAGGTGGTCGGTCCGGCCGCTGCCGTCCAGCCGGGCGGGCCGGCCGAGCGTCATCCCGCCGCCCGGGCGGCGGGTGAGCTCGCCAGGTAGGCCACGGCCTGTTCGGTGTTCCCGGTCTCCGCCGGGTGGTAGGACTTCCGGAAGTACGGCCGGATTTCGCGCAGCAGCTGACGTCCGGTCGGCAGCAGCCCCCGCTTCGCCGCCCGGCGGTACCCGCGCAGGGACGCGCGGCCCGGGCGGGTCGGGTCGTTGCGCACCAGGTAGCGCGTGCCGCGGGCGAAGACCCACGCCAGCACCGGCGTCACGGCCGCCATGCTGCGCACCCGGCGCGTGTACCGGCCGTCGAGGTGCACGAACAGGTCGAACGCGACCGACCGGTGCTCGACCTCTTCGGCGCCGTGCCAGCGCAGCAGGTCGAGCATCACCGGGTCGGCGCCGGCGTCCTCCAGCGGCGCGTCGAGCACCCACTGGCCGAGGAACGCCGTGTAGTGCTCGATCGCGGCGATGATGCCGAGCCGTTCGACCAGCCACTCCTCCGCGGCCCGCCCGGTCAGGTCGCGGTCGCCGAGCAGCTTCCGGAACAGCCACTCCATCTGCGCGACGAACGGCCGCACCGGCACGCCGGCGGCTTCGAGGTGCGCCGCGGCACCGTCGTGCGCCTCGGCGTGCACCGCCTCCTGCCCGATGAAGCCGAGGACGTCCTCCTTGAGCCGGTCGTCCCGGATCAGCGGCACCGCCTGCTTGAACACCTCGACGAACCAGCGCTCGCCCTCCGGCAGCGCCAGGTGCAGCACGTTGATGGTGTGCGTGGCCTGCGGCTCGCCGGGGATCCAGTGCATCGGCAGCGCCGCCCAGTCGAACTTCACGTCCCGCGCGTGCAGGACGATCTGCTCGTCCGGGGAAGTCATGACGAGCGCCCGGACAGCTCGTAGTCGGCCGGGTCGACCTTGCGCGTCTCGAGCCAGTAGCGCCAGGTGAAGCCGGGCCAGATCGTCCGGTTGACGCCCTTCGCGTCGAGGTACCAGCTCTTGCAGCCGCCCTGCGTCCAGACGCCCTTGACGAGCTTGTCCTGGATCTCCTGCTGGAACCTGTCCTGCACGCCGGGCCGGACGTCGAGCGCGGCCGCGTCGCGGGAGTCGGCGAGCTTGATCGCGTCGACGACGTACTTCGCCTGCGACTCGATCATGAACACCACGGAGTTGTGGCCCAGCGCGGTGTTCGGCCCGAGCAGGAAGAACAGGTTCGGGAAGCCGGACACGGTGATGCCCTTGTGCGTCCGCATGCCCTCGGCGGCCCACTCCTTGGCCAGGTCACGGCCGTCGACGCCGGTGATGTCGAGGTACTCCAGCGCGTCGGTCACCTTGAAGCCGGTGCCGTAGACGATCGCGTCGACCTCGTGCTCGGCGCCCGCCGCGTCGACGATCGAGTGCGCCTTGACCTCCTTGATGCCGGACGTGTTCACGTCGACGTTCGGCCGGTTCAGCGCCGGGTAGTAGTCGTTGGAGATCAGGACGCGCTTGCAGCCCATCGTGTAGTCCGGCGTGACCTTCTTGCGCAGCACGGGATCCTTGACGCCCTTGGCGATGTGCCGCTTCGCGATCAGCTCACCGGCCTTCATGATCGCCGGGTGGCCGTTGAAGCCGACGGCGCGGACCTCGAGGAACCAGTACAGCGCGTTGCGGTAGAGCCGCTGGGTGCCGGGCACGCGCTTGAACAGCTGCTGCGCCCACGACGGCATCGCGTGGTCGGGTTTCGGCATGATCCACGGCGGCGTCCGCTGGAAGAGCGTCAGCTCGGCGACGTCGGGGGCGATCTTCGGGACGAACTGGATCGCGCTGGCGCCGGTGCCGACCACGGCGATCTTCTTGCCGCGCAGGTCATACTCGTGGTTCCACTGCGCGGAGTGCCAGGTCTGGCCCTTGAACTTCGCGATCCCGGGCAGTTCGGGGACCTGCGGGATGTGCAGGCCCCCGACGCCGGAGACGAGGAACTGCGCGACGAACTCGCGGCCGTCCTTCGTCGTCGCCGTCCAGCGGCGCTCGCCTTCGTCCCAGTGGGCGCCGGTGAGCTCGACGCCGAACCGGATCTTCTCGCGCAGCCGGTACTTGTCCGCGACGCCCTTGAGGTACTCGAAGATCTCCGGCTGCGGCGAGAACGACCGCGACCAGTCCGGGTTCTGCTCGTAGGAGAACGAGTACATGTGCGACTGCACGTCGCACGCGCACCCGGGGTACGAGTTGTCGCGCCAGGTGCCGCCCACCTCGCCGGCCTTCTCCAGGATCACGTAGTCCCGGATGCCGGCCTTTTCGAGCTGGATCGCCTGGCCGAGCCCGGAGAACCCGGTGCCCACGATCACGACCTTGAACCGCTCGGTCATCTGTCGGCCTCCGCTGCGTCGAGTTGGCTGCCCAGATGACGTTACCTCAGGTAACAGTTACTTGGAAGTACTCCCTACTGGTTAGTACGTCCCACCGAGCTTGGTGTGGTCCCAGCTGACGATCTTCGTCGGGTGGAAGATCAGCCCGATGCGTTTCGGGGCCTGACCTGCGATGAAGGCACTCAGCTCATCGGGAACCGGGTCGCCGGGCTTGGCGCCGGCGTAGCGCTGCATGAGCGTGATCCCCATCCGGGTGACTTCCGCCGTGTCCTCGACGAGCTGGACGTCGGCCTCGAGGGAGACGCCGCGCAGCTTTTCGTAGCTGTCGCCGTCCTCGATGAGCACGGTCGCCTCGGGCAGCCGCCGGAGGTTCTTCGCCTTCTGCGACGTGCCGTACGTCCAGGTCGCGACGCCGTCTTCGTGCGGGAAGTACCAGAGCGGCGCGAGGTGCGGCCGGCCGTTCGGGCCGACGCTGGCGACGTTGATGACCTTCTGCTCGGCGAAGTACGCGCGCACTTCGTCCTCGGTCATCCGGATCTGGTCGCGACGGGACATGCTCACCCCTTGGTGGCGGCCCGGCCGCCGTGGCCGGTGACCGCCGACTCGAACGCGCCGCGGGCCTCGATGTCGGCCAGCGCGGCCCTGTCCGCCGAAGGTACCCGGCTGCGCGACCCGATCTCGATGATCGGCGGCAAGAACGCGCGGAGGAGCTTCAGCCCGCCGACCCAGCGCGGCACGTGGATGGTCCGGGCGCGCTTGAGGATGCCCGCTTCGAGGTCGTCGAGGGCGACGTCGAGCGGGTAGGTCTTGCCGATCAGGCCCGGCATCGACGCGCGGAGCTTGCCGAACACCGGGTGCGCGTCGGCGCTCTCGACGAGGTCGGTGCGGATCCACGTCGGGTGCGCGACGCCGACCTTGACGCCCAGGTGGGCGACCTCGGCGCGGAGGCTGTTGGAGAACGCTTCGACGCCCGCCTTCGCGGCGGCGTAGTTCGCCATGCCCGGCGCGTGCGTGATCGCGGCGAGGCTGGAGATGGCCAGCAGGTAGCCCTTGCGCTCGATGACGTGCGGGAGCGTGACGCGGAACGTGCGCCAGACGCCGAGCAGGTCGACTTCGATGACCTTCTCGAACGCGGCCCGGTCGACCGAGCGGACGAAGCCCGCGGTCGCGATGCCGGCGTTGGCGATCACGATGTCGATGCCGCCGAAGTGCTCGACCACGCCGGTCACTGCGTCATTGAGGGCGTCCCAGCTGGTGACGTCGGCTTCCCAGGCTTTCGCGTCGGGCCCGATCCGGTCAGCGACCTTCTGCTGCTCTTCGGCTTCGAGTCCGACGAGGGCGACCTTCGCGCCGCGCGCGGCCAGGCGTTCGGCCAGCCCGGCGCCGATGCCGCGGGCGGCGCCGGTGATCAGCACGACCTTGCCGTCGACCTTCTTGGTGCCGCTCAGCAGCGAAAACGGGTTGGCCACGGTGCCCTCCTAGATGTCACTTGAGGGCACCGTACCCCACCTTACCCGCAGTAAGCTACCCGACAGTAGGGTCACTTTCACGGGAAAGCGCCGCTAGTTCTTCCGGAGTCAGGTCGAGGGTCACCGACGCGATCAGGTCGGTGAGCTGCTCGGGCGTGCGGGCGCTGGCGATCGGGGCCGCGACGGTCGGCTGCTGCCGCAGCCAGGCGAGCGCCACCGTGGCGACGGACGCGCCGCGCGCCTCCGCCACCTCGTCCAGCGCCGCGAGCACGCGCTCGCCGTCGCCGTCCAAATAGGACTCCGCCCGGGTGGCGCGCGGGCTGTCGCTCCCGGCGCCCTTCGTGCGGTACTTCCCGGTGAGAAAGCCCTTGGCCAGCGCGAAGTACGGCAGGGTGGCGAGACCCTCGCGTGCGACGAGCGGGGCGAGGTCACGCTCGTAGTCGCGCTCGACGAGGTTGTAGTGCGGCTGCAGCACGGCGAACCGAGCGAGCCCGTTCCGGTCCGAAACGGACAGGGCTTCGGCGAGCCGTTCGGCGCTGTAGTTGGACGCGCCGAGGTGGCGCACCTTGCCCGCGCGGACCAGCGCGTCGAACGCTTGGAGCGTTTCCTCGAGCGGGGTGCCCGGGTCGTCGCGGTGGGCGTAGTAGAGGTCGATGTGGTCGGTCTTGAGGCGGCGCAGCGAGTCCTCCGCCGCGGCCTGGATGTTCTTCGCGGACAGCCCCGGCCGGCCGTCCCACATGCCGACCTTGGTCGCGACCACGACGTCGTCGCGGTTGCCGCGCGCGGCCAGCCAGTTGCCGAGGATCTCTTCGGAGCCGCCACCACCGCCGTAGAGGTCGGCGGTGTCGACGAAGTTGCCGCCGGCCGCGGTGTAGGCGTCCAGCACGGCGAAGGACTGCGGCTCGTCGGCCGTCCAGCCGAAGACGTTGCCGCCGAGGTTGAGGCCGTAGACGTCGAGATCGGTGTTGCCCAGCTTGGTCATGCCATCGACGTTAGTTTGTCGGTACCGGGAGGAAAATCGCCGTCTCACGCGTTGGAGTGTTCCATGGCTATCGAACTGGGCAAGCTCGGAATCTGGCGGTACCACGCGAACGTCGACGCGAAGTTCGCGACGGAAGCGGAGAAGCTCGGCTACGGCGCGATCTGGCTGGGCGGTTCGCCCGGCGCCGGCGACCTCGACTCCGTCGACGACCTGCTCGCGGCGACGGACTCGCTGGTCATCGCGACCGGCATCGTGAACATCTGGCAGGACGACCCGGCGTCGATCGCGAAGGTGTACGAGCGGATCGCGGGCAAGTACCCGGACCGCTTCCTGCTCGGCGTCGGCGCGGGCCACCGCGAAGCGACAAAGGAGTACAAGAAGCCGTACGCGGCCCTGGTCGACTACCTCGACGGGCTGGACAAGGCGGGCGTCCCCGTCGGCGGGCGGGCGTTGGCGGCGCTCGGGCCGAAGGTGGTGGCGTTGTCGGGCGAGCGCACGGCCGGCGCGCACCCGTACCTGACGACCCCGGAGCACACGCGCGACACCCGCGGGATCCTCGGCGCGGGCAAGCTGCTGGCCCCGGAGCACAAGGTGGTCCTGTCGACGGACGCCGCCGAGGCGCGGGCGATCGGCCGCACCACGGTCAAGTACTACCTCGGGCTGTCGAACTACGTCGCCAACCTGCGGAAACTCGGCTTCACCGACGCCGACCTGGAGGGCGAGGGCAGCGACCGCCTGATCGACGCGCTGGCGTTGCACGGCGACGCGGCAACGGTCGCGCGCGGGCTGTCGGCCCACCTCGACGCGGGCGCGGACCAGGTCGTCGTCCAGGTCCTGAACGAGGACCCGTGGCCCGGCTACCGGGCGCTGGCCGCCGAGCTGCTGTGATCCCCGTCCGGCCGCCGGCTCGCCCGGCGGCCGGACGTCCCCTTCTGAACCGATTCGACGTGCGGAGAAGTTTCCGTGCGGGGACCGGTGTGCGACGGCGGTACACCTCGTACGATGCGGTCGGGACCCATCCCTGCCAAGGAGGAATACCGATGCCCATCGCGACCCCCGAGGTCTACGCGGAGATGCTCGACCGGGCCAAGGCGAACGAGTTCGCGTACCCGGCCATCAACGTGACCTCGTCCGAGACCGTGAACGCCGCCATCCGCGGGTTCGCCGAGGCGGAGAGCGACGGGATCATCCAGTTCTCCACCGGTGGTGCGGAGTTCGCGTCCGGCCAGAAGGTCAAGGACATGGTGACCGGCGCGACCGCGCTCGCGGAGTTCGCCCAGGTCGTGGCCGCGAAGTACGACGTCAACGTCGCGCTGCACACCGACCACTGCCCGAAGGACAAGCTGGACGGCTTCGTCCGCCCGCTGCTGGAGATCTCGACCGAGCGCGTCAAGAACGGCCAGAACCCGCTGTTCCAGTCCCACATGTGGGACGGGTCGGCGATCGACCTCGACGAAAACCTCGAGATCGCGCAGGAGCTGCTCGCCAAGGCCGCGGCCGCGCACATCATCCTCGAGGTCGAGATCGGCGTCGTCGGCGGCGAGGAAGACGGCGTCGCGCACGACATCAACGAGAAGCTCTACACCGCCGAAGGCGACTTCCTGAAGACGATCGACGCGCTGGGCGCGGGCGAGAAGGGCCGCTACCTGCTGGCGGCGACCTTCGGCAACGTCCACGGCGTGTACAAGCCGGGCAACGTGAAGCTGCGCCCGGACGTCCTGAAGGGCGGCCAGGAGGCGGCGGCGAAGAAGCTGGGCCTGCCCGCGGGCTCGAAGCCGTTCGAGCTGGTCTTCCACGGCGGCTCGGGCTCGCTCCCGGAGGAGATCCGCGAGGCGGTGTCGTACGGCGTGGTGAAGATGAACGTCGACACGGACACGCAGTACGCGTTCACCCGCCCGATCGTCGACCACTTCTTCAAGAACTACGACGGCGTCCTGAAGATCGACGGCGAGGTCGGCAACAAGAAGGTCTACGACCCCCGGTCGTACCTGAAGGCCGCGGAGGCCGGCATGGCCCAGCGCGTGGTCGAGGCCTGCCAGGCCCTCGGCTCGGCGGGCACGAAGGTCAAGTAGGACACCACGAAGGGCCGCCACGGTGTTCCGTGGCGGCCCTTCGTCGTGTGCGGGACGTGTCGCCTCGTCGAGGCCCGGTTCAGACCTCGACGACTTCCAGCAGGGACTCCAAGCCCTTGAAGTCGCGGGCATTGCGTGTGTAGAGGGGAAGATTCCGCACCGAGGCGATCGCGGCGATCATCAGGTCCAGCCGTCGTGGCCGGGGCGAGCGGCCCGCGGCGATCGTCAAGGCGACCAGGGTTCCGTATCGCGCCGCGGCTTCTCCGTCGAAGGGCAACGGGGTGAACTCGACGATCGCCGCGCCCAGGTGCTCGTTGCGCACCGCACGCACCGCGGGGTCCGCCGTCGTGACGACGCCCTGGTGGAGTTCCGCCATCGTGACCGCGGTGATCTCCGGAAATTCCGGGAGCGCCTTCGGGTCCAGGGTGTCGAGGTCGATGTAGGTGCAGGTGTCGAGCACCCCGGCTGCGTGCCGCTCAGCCACGCTCGCGTTCCCACGGGTTGTCGTCGTCGCCGATCCGGTCCTCGCCGAACAGCTCGTCGGCTTCCCGTCGCAGCGCCCCCGCGTCCACCTTGGGCAGCCGCTTGTGCCGTTCGACCAGCTCTTCCGCGGTGAACCGCGGCAGGCGCGGCACCGGGCGCAGCTCGGCGATCTCCACGCCGTTGCGAGCGACGTGGAACGTCTCGCCCGCTTCGACCGCGTCCATGACCGCGGCCGAGTTGTTGCGGAACTCCCGCTGGCTGATCACCTTCACGAGTCGAGTGTAGCGCGTCGTGCTACGCGGTTACCCGCCTCGCGGACCACCGGCGCGTAGCCGGACCGGCCGCCGCCCACAGCACGAACACCCCGGCCAGCACCACCAAGGCCGTCCAGTACGCCACGGGCGGGGCCGACTCCGTGTGCGCGTCGCCGAGTACCCACGGCCGGAACTGCGCCTGCAGCCACAGCCCGCCGTAGCCGAACGCCGTCACCAGCAAGGCTCCCGCGCCCGCCTGCAGCACCCCCGTGCCCATCGTGAACGCCAAGTCCACCGCCAGCCCGACGAGCAGCAGGTAGAACGGCACCGTCGACACCGGGAAGCCCAGCCCGAGCAGCAGGGGCCACATCACGGACCGATAAGCGACATAAGCCAGGGCCACCAGGGAAGCCGACCAGCGGCGGCCCAGCGTGTGCCGGGCCAGGGCCAGGATCAGCGCCGAAACCCCGATGCCCCACAGCGGGTACACCCACTCCGGGATCGGCATCGTGAAGTGCAGGATCGCCGCGCGGTCGACCGGGTGGCCGATCTGGTTGGCCGCGAAGGTCAGCAGCGACGGCTCGGCCTCCGGGGCGCCGCGCTCCCAGGCGCGCAGGCCCAGGATGCCGTACTCCTGCTGGCCGTTCGGGAAGAACGTGTTCTCGAGGAAGAACGCCCACAGCGCCAGCAGCACGCCCGTCCGGAAGCGCCCCGGGGGCGACAGCCGGACCCAGCCCAGCAGCACGCCCGCCTGCATGATGCCCGTGCCCAGGTAGAGCATCATGTGGGACGGGCTCCACGCGGTCAGGTCGAGGCCGTTGACGCGGTGGTTGATGACGTCCAGCGGCGCCGCGACCAGGAACGTCAGCAGACCGACCTGCATCAGCCGCAGCGACGTCCGGTCGCAGCCCAGGCCCGTGTAGCTGTGGATCGCCACCAGCACGACGATGATCACCGTGCCGACGGTGTTGATCAGGTGCGGCGGCGCCAGGTCGTCGCGCAGCCACATGAAGTGCCACGACATGTCCCACGACGAGCCGAGCAGCTTGAACGCGAATGCCGCCAGCCACATCCCGTAGCAGAACCGCAGGACCCACTCCGGCGTCGGCTGCCCGGGGGCGCCGCGGTGCCAGTGCCGCGAGAAGAACAGCCGCGTCTTGCCGATCGGGCTGCGCGGGATCACGTCCGCCGGGACGTCGACTGCCTTGGCCATGCCGGACATCATGGCCGGTCATGGTCACGAGCGGGCCAAGACAGTGGCAAAGGACGCGAAAATGGGGTGTCACCCCTAAGGGTGGACGATTTGCCTTCACCGTGCGCGGCTTGGCATGGTGTGCCGCCATGATGCCGAAACGACTTGTGGCCGCTGTCCTGATCGGCGCGCTGGTGCTGGCCGGCGGCGGTGTGCTCGGGGCCCTGTTCCTCTGAAGGCAGAATGGGCGCCATGACGCACAACCTGCTCGGCCCCGAGCCGACGCTGCTGCCCGAGCACACCGCCGCCCAGGCCGCGCTCGACGCCGGGAGCGACCCGGCGACCGTCGCCGCCGAACACCCCGACTACAGCGAGGCGTGGGCCACGCTGGCCGAGAAGGCCCTGGACGCGGGCGAGACCGTCGCCGCCTACGCGTACGCCCGCACCGGCTACCACCGGGGTCTCGACCAGCTGCGCCGCGCCGGCTGGAAGGGCTTCGGCCCGGTGCCGTGGGCGCACCGCCCGAACCGGGGGTTCCTGCGCGCCCTCGCCGTCCTGGGCAAGGCCGCCGGGAAGATCGGCGAAACCGAGGAGTACGACCGCTGCCGCACGTTCCTCGCCGACTCCGACCCCGCCGCCGCGGAAGCCACCGGCCTGAAGTGAAACCCGGCGTCGCGAGTGTTCAGGGCGGATCTAACCCGCCCTGAACACTCACGACAAGCCGCGGCAGACCCTCAGAAGAGGCCGCAGTTGCTGACTGCCGGGAGGCCGGCGAAGCGGCCTTCGATCCAGGCGAACGCCTCCGGGTACGCGCGCACGGCGGTGAGCACGTGCGTGGGCACCAGGGACGTGCTGAACTGCACCTTCACGCCCTTGCCGCACCACGTCCGGCCCAGGTCGCGGTCCTGCGCGTAGGGCACGATGTCGTCGAGTGCGCTGTGGACGATCAGCACCGGCGCCGTCGGCTTGAGCGTCCCGATCTTCTGCTCGGCCACCCGGGACGCGTACGGCTCCTCACCGAGGTACGCGACGAGCGAGCGGCCGTCGGTGGTCAGCGTCGACGACTGCGTGAACGCGTGCGCGGCGATCGCCTCCACCGTGCACTCGGTCCGGACCTGCTCGAACAGCTGCTTGCCCCGTGCGTTGAGCAGGGCCGGGATGTTCAGCTCCGGGTACGCGTAGTTCATGCTCACCAGCGCGAACCCGAGGAAGCCGACCGCGTAGTGGCCGTCGAGGTTCTTCGCCACCGACGCCAGGTCGGCCGGCACCGCGCCGGCGTACGCGCCCTTCAGGTTCAACTCCGGCGCGTAGCTCGGCTGCAGCTCCGCCGCGGCGGCCGACGCGCCACCGCCCTGGGAGTAGCCCGCGATCGCGACCGGGCCGTCGGGCGGCAGACCCGCCTCCGGCAGCCGCTGCGCCGCGCGGATCGCGTCGAGCACGGCGTGGCCCTCCGACGCGCGGTTGACGTACGTGTGGTCTCCCGGCGTGCCGAGTCCTTCGTAGTCGGTCACGACGACGCCGTAGCCCCGCGCCAGGAGCCCGGCGATGAACGGGCCCTCGTACTCGAAGCCCGCGGCAAGCGCTTTCGACGGCGCGCAGTCGTCGCCTTCGCCCTGCGTGCCGACGGCGTAGGAGACGATCGGCCGCACGCCGGTGCCGTGCCAGGCCGAGCGCGGGGTCAGCACCGTGCCGGTGACGGCGATCGGCGAGCCGTGCGTGTCGGTGCTGCGGTACATGATCCGCTGCACGTCCGCGTCGGCCTTGATCAGCTGGACCGGGTCGATGTAGAACGTCGACGCCTCGTGCCGGATGACGTCGCCGTTGCTCCCGGCCGGGAGCGGTGACGGGGGGTCGTAGAAGGACGCCGCGGAGGCGCCGGGAGCCACCAGGGCCAGTACCGAAACCGTGGCGACCGCCGCGGAGAGGGCGCGGCGAGAGAAGATACGCATGCTTGCTCCTCGTTGAGCAGGACTAGTGCGCGGGGAACACCTTTTCAGACAGAGGTGTCGGAAAAAGAATCAGGTGAGGTGGGTCACCATGTCAAGCCCGGCGCCGCGCGGACGTCCGCGCAAGCTCCCGGTCGGGGAGCAGCGCGCCCGCGTGCTGCACGCGACCGCGAAGGTCGTCGCGCAGCACGGGATGCAGGGCGCGACGATCGAGCAGATCGCCCGCGAAGCCGGCGTCTCGCGCCAGGCGGTCTACGAGCAGTTCGGCGACCGCGCGACGCTGTTCGCCGAGGTCGTGGCCGAAACCGAGGAGCAGGCCTTCGCCGCCATCGCGAGCCCGGCCGTGACCGACCTCCAGCCCGGTCTCCGGGCCTGGGCGCGGGCCAACTACGCCAACATGGTCACGTTCGTCGCCGACAGCCCCGAGGCCTACGGCGTACTCCGGGCGGCGGAGCGCGCGGGCGACCCCGCTCTCACCCGGTTGAGGGAGAGACTGGCGGTCGTCTACGCCGACGCCGCCCGCAAGCGGTGGGCCGCGCACGGCATCGATTCGGGCCGCGCCGACCGCGCGCTCGTCACGCTCTTCTTCGCGATGACGGAGTCACTGGTGCAGGCGACTTGGGACGGCGAGCCGCCGGACCAGGAAGCCCTGATCGACCTGCTCACCGAATTCACGGTCGGCGGCGTCGCCCGCCTCCAGACGAAGGCGAGCGACGTCATCGACCGGCTGCGGTGAGGCGCTAAGCCGCGGCCATCAGCGCCGCGGACCCGACCACCCGGTTGCGGCCGCCGTGCTTGGCGGCGTAGACGGCCGCGTCGGCCGAGGCCATCACTTCCTCGATCGACGACCCGTCGAGCGGGTAGGAGGCGACGCCGATCGACGCGGTCTGGCGTTCGATGTCGACAGCCGCGCCTTCGTTGGTCTTCGTGCTGATGACCAGCTCGCTGACCCGCTGCCGGATCCGCTCCGCCGTGACGATGGCGTCCTCCTTGGAGGTCGCGGGCAGCAGGGCGACGAACTCCTCGCCGCCGAACCGGCCGACCAGGTCGTGGGCGCGCGTCTCCTGCTTGACCACGGCGGCGACCGCCTTGAGCACGTCGTCCCCCGCGAGGTGCCCGTAGGTGTCGTTGATCCGCTTGAAGTGGTCGAGGTCGATCATCATGGCGCCGAAGGTGCCGGCTTCCCGCTCGGCGCGCGAGATCTCCCGTTGTGCTCCGTCCTGCCAGGTCGTGGCGTTGAGCAGCTGGGTCTTCTGGTCGGTGGTCGCGAGCTCCTCGAGCCGCTTGATGAGCATGGACCGCTGCAGCACGTACAGCGGCAGGATGACCAGCACCGACAGCAGCGGCTCGTCGGTCAGCACCATCACCAGCAGCCCGCCGACGCACAGGGTGGCCAGCTCCAGCAGGTTGTCGTCCATGTTCCCCAGGCACCCCTCCACCGTGGCGTTCGCCTGGTTGGCCAGGTAGAGGCCGAGGCTGGTGAGGAGGGCGTTGACGACGAAGTAGATGGCCACCGCGAGGCACACGGTCGGCACGCTGATCTGCGGTGAGACGAGCACCGCGAGCCCGGCGGTGCACGCCGACAGGCTGGCGGTCGTGGCGTTGGCCGCGACGCGGTGGGGCTGCCCGGGGCGGGTGCCCGACCAGCTGCGCAGCGCCATGTTGACGTACAGCGACACGCTGAGCAGGGCGACCAGCTGCGCGGGCAGCAGCAGGCCGGCCGGGATGAGCCAGACCGACGTCATGTTGACGTGGGAGGTTTCGTTCAGGCTGCGCCGGGCACGCTCGATGCGGCGGCTGATCTCGTTCTGCGCGACGGCCAGCCCCAGCAGCAGGCCGAACATGCCGAACTGGTCAGGAGTGGCCGGAGTCGTGAAAGCCGCGGCGACCGCCCACGTGACCGCCGCGGTGATGGCGGTCAGGGTGAGCGCGATCCAGCGTGGCGGTCGCCGCCACAGCGCCCAGTCGGCAACACCAAAAATCAGGCCTTGTCCAGATCGTTCCCCCGATGTGACCATTTTTCCCCCAAGCTCTTGCGCTGTAGCGCGGTGACAACCCACTCACGGACAGTTTCAGCCCGTTTGCCTCCTGTCCACAAGGGCTTTCGGTGTGTACCTTTTTCCTGACGCCGGATGAAGGGTGACCAGCGATGCGAACCAGAGACCAGTAGCAGGGCGCACCGCAAGGTCGCGAGGTCTAGTACACCCGCGCGTGGAGCACGTGGTTCAGGCGTGCTCGGCGCGCGGGGCTTCGTCGTTCACGGGTTTGGAACGGTCCGCGTTCAGGGATCGGTACCACGCCAGGGCGAGCGGCGCCGTGAGTATCAATCCGGCAACGCCGAAGATGCCGACGGTCGTCTGCGCCCCCACGAGGTCGGTCAGGACCCCGCCGATGAGCGGGCTGATGCCGAGCATCGTCGTCAAGCCCGTGTTGGACAGCCCCATCGTCTGCGCGCGGTTCTCGTCCGGCACCGCTAGCGTGAGCGACGCCGTCGCCTGCAGCAGCGCGACCGAGCCGAACGCGCCGGACAGGACGAACAGGACGATCGACACCCACGGGTTCGGCTGCGCGAAGCCGACGAGCATCGGCACCGCGCACAGCGCCGACAGCGGGCCGATCAGCTTCGGCCGGGCGGCGGCCGGCACCCACCGCGTGAAGACGAACGTGCCGATCACACTGCCCACCGGGTCGGCCGCGAGCAGGAGCCCGACGAGCTCGGGTCCGCCGCCCGCCGAGGAGACGTACGGCGCGGCGATCCCCTCGTAGACCGGCAACAGGCCCATCAGCCAGGTGAACAGCACGAGGGCCCGCAGCGCGGGGTTGGCGAACGCCACCCGGCTGCCGGTGCCGACCATGGCGAAGAAGGACTTCCGCTTCTCGGCGTTCGCGGCCGGCGGCCGGGCCCGCACCCCGAACCGGACGAAGGCGGCGGAGAGCAGGAACGTGGCCGCGTCGAGCACCAGCGCGAGGTGCGGGTCGAGGGCCAGCAGCAGCGCGCCGCCGCCGGCGAACCCGAGCAGCTGCGCCGACTGCACGGTCATGCTGCGCACGCCCATGCCGACGACGAACCGGTCGCCCTCGAGGATCTGCGGCAGCAGCGCGAGCTGCGCGGCCTTGAACGGCGGGTTCAGCAGCGAGACGGCGGCGACCAGGACGCAGACCGCCCAGAACGGCAGCGCGGGGATGGCGACGAGCAGGATCAGGGCGGCCCGCAGCAGGTCGACCGTGACCATCACCGTGCGGCGCGAGAACCGGTCGGCGAGGCCGGTCAGGAAGATGCCGCCGATCAGCGACGGAGCGAACGTCAGCGCGTAGGTGAGGCCGGTCAGCGTGGCGGACCCGGTGACGGTGAAGACGAGGATGGACAGCGCGACCCGCGCCAGCTGGTCGCCGGCGATCGACAGCAGTTCCCCGAACCACAGCGCCCGGAACTCCGCGATCCCGAACACCTCGCGGAACGTGACGCGATCCCGCGGTGCTGCCATGCGCTATCTCCCGACCTCATCGTGCAGACCGTGACCCCCGGCGACGATACGTCCGGTCGGTCATGAGGCAGTCACGGTACGTGAGTTACCTCAGCCAGTGTCCCGTGACGGTTGGTAAATCTCTAGGTTCTTTCGCCGGTATCCAAGGTGTCACGGACGTGTCCTGAACGGGTCAGACGATAGCCCGCAGTGTCTGACCGGTCGCCCAGGAGTCACTAATGGATCATTCCGTACCCCTTGGCGGAGGACCAGAGGCAAAAGTAGCCACCTCGCGTTCGCGAGGTGGCTACCGGGAGAAGAGCGGGATCAGCCGTCGACGGCGAGGGCGTCCTCCGCGGGGGTCCGGGTGCGCCCGGCGGCCCGCTCGGCGTCGCGCTTGGCCACCTCTTCCCGCACGATCGGGATGACGTAGCGGCCGAAGTCGATCGTGTCGCCGAGCATGTCGTAGCCGCGGGCCGAGAGGATCTCGACGCCGAGGTCGTAGTAGTCCAGCAGGGCCTGCGCGACCGTTTCCGGCGTGCCGACCAGCGCGTTCGAGTTGCCGGCGCCGCCGGTCGCGGCCGCCGTCGGGGTCCACAGCGCGCGGTCGAACCGCTCGCCCTGGGCCGCCAGCGCCAGGAGCCGCTGCGAGCCGGTGTTTTCGGGCTCCGTGAGCTTGTGCCGCCGGGTCAGCGGCTGCCCGCCCTTCGTGCGGTCCTTGATCGCCCCGACGGTCGCGTACGCCTTCTCCCAGGCCAGCTCCTCGGTCGGCGCGATGATCGGCCGGAACGCGACCTGGATCCGCGGCACGTCCGTGCGGCCGGCCGCCGCCGCGGCCGCCTTGACGGACTCGATCTGCTCCGCGGTCTGGGCCAGCGGCTCGCCCCAGAGGCAGAAGATGTCCGCTTCGGCCCCTCCGGCGGCGTACGCGGCGGGCGAAGAGCCGCCGAAGGAGACGTCCGGACGCGGCTTCTGCACCGGCTTGACGTCGCTGACGTAGTCGGCGAAGCGGTAGTACTGGCCTTCGAAGTCGAACGGCTCGTCCGACGTCCAGGCCTTCTTGATGATCTGGATGGCCTCGCGCGTCCGGCCGTAGCGCTCGTCCTTCGTGAGGTAGTCGCCCTCGCGTTGCTGCTCGTGGTCGTTGCCGCCGGTGATGAAGTGCACCGTGAGGCGGCCGTCGGAGATCTGGTCGAGTGTCGCGAACGTCTTCGCCGCGAACGTCGGGTACGAGACGTTCGGGCGGTGCGCGAGCAGGATCTGCAGCTTGTCGAGCTTGGTGGCGACGTAGGCCGCGGCCTGCGCCGGGTCGGGCGAGCCGGAGCCGTAGGCGAACAGCACCCGGTCCCAGCCGAAGTCCTCGTGCGCGCGGGCCAGGCGCAGCGTGTACTCCTTGTCGAACACCCCGCCGGAGCGGGCGTGCGTCTCGGACCCGTCGTGCGTGCCCCCGATGCCCAGGAACTCGACCGGCATTCCGTCCTCCATCCATGCCCCCACCGCCGCCCTCAACGGAGGCGCTGCGCGCCGCTGGCCAAAACCTTCTCTCGCCTCGGTACTCCCAGAACTACGCCCGTGACGCGGGCGCGGCAACGAAGTCCGCAGGGTGGAACTCACCGCCGCCGGCGTTCGATCACCTCGATCGACGCGCGCACCTGGTCGAAGGTCGGCGGGGCGGCGCGGTTGAACACGACGGTCAGGGACCGGCGCGGGATGATGACGAACTCGACGTCGACCCCGGCCGCTTCCGCGGCCGCCTCGACGACGTCCCGCCAGTGCGCCGGGTCGATCCCCCCGGGGTCGGCCCATTCGTGTGCGAAGATCGCCCAGTTGCCCCTGAGCAGGGTGCCGACGACGTCCTGCGCGGTGTGGACGCGGTGCGGCGGGCCGATCTCAGCCGTCACGTCTTCGCAGTGCGAGTGGTGCCGAGAAGGCCCGGGCGCCTAGGTGGACGAAGGTCAAATCCGCTCCTCCCGCCGGTGTGCCGAAGGCATTCGGCGCCGCGCGGTGGACTGTTTGGTTTTATTCCCGGAATTCCGGAGTATGGGACGGACGCCCTGGTCGGGAGCCCCGGCGTAGCTTCGGCCGCATGGCCGAGCGCGCGCCGTTCACCCTCGCTGTCGTGGGCGCCGGACCCCGGGGGGTCGGCGTCCTCGAGCGGCTCGGCGCGAACGCGGACCTGCTGGGCGGCCGCCCGCTCGAGGTGCACCTGATCGACCCGTTCCCGCCGGGGCCCGGCCGGGTGTGGCGCTACGACCAGTCGCCGTTGCTGCGGATGAACTCCATGCCCGAGGACGTCACGATGTTCACCGACGAGTCGGTGAAGATGGCCGGCCCGGTGCGCCGCGGGCCGACACTGCTGGAGTGGGCGCGCCAGGTGCGTGGCGGCGAGCTCGACGCGGAAGTGCCGCCGGACGTCGTCGCCGAGCTGGCCGCGCTGGACAGCTTCGACTTCCCGACCCGGCGGCTGCAGAGCGCCTACCTGACGTGGGTCTACCGGAAGGTCCTCGGCGACCTGCCCGGGGACGTCGGCGTCGTCGAGCACGCGGCGCGCGCGACCGGGGTCGACGAATGCGTGGTGAGCCTGTCCGACGGTTCGTCGGTGCGCGCCGACGCCGTCGTGTTCACCGTCGGGCACCTCGACGCGGAACCGGACGACCGCGAGCGCGAGCTGGCGACGTTCGCCGCGCGGCACGGGCTCGCGCACTACCCGGCCGGGTACACCGCCGACGTCGACTACTCCGGCATCGCGCCGGGCGAAACCGTGCTGGTGCGCGGGTTCGGGCTGGCGTTCGTCGACCTGATGCTGCTGCTGACCGAGGGCCGCGGTGGCCGGTTCGAGGAGCTCGACGGCGGCGGCCTGCGCTACCACCCGAGCGGCGCCGAGCCGGTGCTGCACGTCGGCTCGCGGCGCGGAGTCCCGTACCACGCGAAGATTGGCTACCGGCTGCGCGGGAAACCGTTGCGGCTGCCCAGGTTCTTCGACGCCTACGCCATGGACGAGCTCGACGGCGCGGCCCTCGACTTCCGCGCGGACGTCTGGCCGCTGATCGCCAAGGAGCTGGCCTGGGGCTACTACAGCGAGCTGTTCACCGGCCACCCGGACCGGGTGCGCCTGGACTTCGCCGTGTTCGCCGACGCCTTCGCCGACCTGGCGTGGGACTCGCCGGGCATGCGCGACCTCGTCGCGCGGGCGGTGCCCGCCGACGCCGACCGCCTCGACCTCGACCGCCTGGACCGGCCCCTGCACGGCCGCGAGTTCGGCTCGGCGGAGGAGTTCGGCAAGGAGCTGCGGGAGTACGTCGAGGCCGACCTCGCGCGCCGGGCGGACCAGGGGTTCAGCGCCGACCTGGGCGCGTTCATGGCGTTGCTCTCGGTGTACGGCCAGCTGCCGACTTTGGTCCAAAAAGGACGATTGGACGCGGCGTCACAGGTGTCCGACATGGACGGCTGGTTCCACGGGTTCTTTTCCTACTACGCCAGCGGTCCGCCGCCGCGCCGCCTCGAAGAACTGCTGGCGCTGCACGAAGCCGGCGTGGTTTCCTTCGCCGGTGCGGACATGCGGGTGACGGCGGAGCACGGCGTCTTCGCGGCGTCCAGCGCGAGCTTCCCGGGCACGGTCACGGCACGGACGCTGGTCGAGGCGCGGCTGCCCGGGCCGAGCGTGACCCGCGCGGCCGACGGCTTGCTGCGGCAGCTGCGTGACGCGGGTCAGCTGGCCGAAGAAACGGTGGCCGACCCGGTGTCCGGCGCGCTGCTGCCGTCGGGCCGGATCCACACGCGGGTGTCGGACTCGCGCCTGCTGGACGGCGCGGGCCGCCCGCACCCGCGCCGCTTCGCCGTGGGACCGCACACGAGCGCCCGCTCGGCGGCGGCGTTCACGCGACCGCGGACGAACGCGTTGTCCTTCCGCCAGAACGACGCCGTGGCGCGGGAGATCCTGGCCCTGGTCAACCCGCCCGGCTGACGAGCTCGCGGGGATCCGGATTTCGTCGCCCACCACGGCTTTCGCGGCGCCGACCGCCGGTCAGCCCGTCACGACCGGGGCGATCTGCTGCGTCCACTGCTGCGGCGCCGACGTCCCGCCGGGCAGGGAGTTGAAGTACTCCCAGCCGTCGATCCCGCCGAAGTCGGCGTACTCGCCCTTGAGGCTGCGCACGGTCGACTGGAGGGTCGACATGGCGACGTAACCACTGCAGTTGGCCGGGTTGGTGACGGTCCCGGCGACGACCTTGCTCGCCGGCACGATCCCGCGGCGGATGATGCTGTCGTAGCCGGACGTGCTGGAGAGCGAGCCCCAGCCGCAGTAGAACTGGGTGTTGAACCAGGAGATCTGGCCGCCGCGGTCGCGGTAGAGCGCGTCGTAGTCGAGGCCCGAGAGCCCACCGCCGCCGCTCAGCTCGGTCGCCACCGGGGCGAGCGTGACCAGGAACGAGCTGCCGAAGTCGGCGCGCAGGGCGTCGATGACCTTGGTGAGGGCCGTGTTCGACATGTGCTCCTCGACGTCGAGGTCGATGCCGGAGAGCGAGTACGTCCGGATCAGGTTCCGCAGCAACGGGTAGTAGGTGTCGAACTGCGTTTCGAGCCGCTGGAAGCTGCCCGCGGCGGCCCCGCCGACGAAGGCGAGGACGTGCACGCCCTGGCCGCGCAGCGTGGCGAGGTCCTGCCACATCCTCGTGAACTTGCTCGCGTCCGGCGGATCGTCGTTGAGGTGCACGACGCTGTTGGCGTCGAGGTGAACGGCCCCGACGACGACATCCGTGGCCCCGGCGTCCCGCAGCGGCAGCGGCGAGACGTAGGCGGAGCCGTTGTAGATGGTCTGGTAGTAGACGACAACCCTGCGCCCGGCGGCGGCCGAAGCCGGCACCGCACCCGAAATCATCAGCACCAAGGCCACGAAGGCCACGCCGATCCTCCGCATGGTCCAGACCATACGTCGCGGAGGGTGGTGGGGAAAGCACGCACCGTCGATCCTGTCCGGTTTCTGTCCTAGCCGACGCCCTGCGCGGACCGTCCCGGGATCGCGTCCAGCAGCTCCTTCGTGTACTCCGACTCCGGCGCCTCCAGCACCCGCGCCGCCGGGCCCAGCTCCACCAGCGCGCCGTCGCGCATCACCCCGACCTGGTCCGCCAGCTGCCGGACCACCGCCAAGTCGTGGGAGATGAACAGGTACGACAGTCCCAGCGAGGCTTGCAGGTCCGCCAGCAGCCGCAGGATCTGGGCCTGCACGGAGACGTCCAGCGCCGACACCGGTTCGTCGCACACCACGAGGTCCGGCCGCAGGGCCAGGGCCCGGGCGATCGCCACCCGCTGGCGCTGGCCGCCCGACAGCTCCGCGGGCTTCCGGCGGGCCACCGACGCCGGCAGCGCCACCTGGTCCAGCAGCGACGGGACCCGTGAGCGTGGCAGCCCGAACGCCCGCAGCGGTTCCGCGACGACGTCTTCGATCGAGAACTTCGGGTTCAGCGACGCGTACGGGTTCTGGTAGACGATCTGCATCCGCCGCCGCAGCCGGCGCAGCTCCGGCCCCGCGAGCGACGTGATGTCGGCGCCGTCGAAGGAGACCGAGCCCGCCGACGGCGTTTCCAGCCGCAGGACCATGCGCGCCGTCGTCGACTTGCCTGAGCCGGACTCGCCGACCAGGGCCAGGGTTTGGCCGCGCGGGATGTCGAACGAGACGCCGTCGACCGCGCGGATGCCGCCGTCGAACGTCTTCGCCAGGTCCCGGACCGTGACCAGCGGCTCGGCGGCCGGTGCGGGTGGCCGTGAAGCGCTCGACATGCTCGGCGCCGCCGCGAGGAGCTGCTGGGTGTAGGGGTGCGTCGGCGCGCTGACGACCGACGAGCCCTCCTCGACGACCGAACCCTGTGAAAGCACCACGATCCGCGAAGCGCGATCAGCCGCGACGCCGAGGTCGTGCGTGATCAGCAGGATCGCCGTACCCGACTCGGCGGCCAGGGAAGTCAGGTGGTCGAGGATCCGCCGCTGCACGGTGACGTCGAGGGCCGACGTCGGCTCGTCGGCGATGATCAGTTTCGGCCGTCCGGCCAGCGCCGACGCGATCAGGACCCGCTGCCGGAGGCCGCCCGACAGCTGGTGCGGATACTGCTTCGCGCGCAGTTCCGGCGAGGAGACGCCGGCGCGTTCGAGCAGCTCGATGGCCTGTACGGAGGCGGTGCGCCGGTCCGCCAAGCCGTGGATCCGCAGCACCTCCGCGACCTGGTCGCCAACCCGGTGCACGGGGTTCAGCGACACCGCCGGGTCCTGCGGCACCAGCGCGATCTCGCGCCCGCGCACCGAGCGCCACTGCTTGTCGGACAGCGCCAGCAGGTCCCGGCCGTCGAAGGTGATCGCACCGCCGTCGACGCGGCCGCCGCGCGGGAGCAGGCCGATCGCCGCGTGCGCCGTCGTCGACTTGCCCGAGCCCGACTCGCCGACGACCGCGACGACTTCGCCCGCGCCGACGTCGAACCCGACGTCACGGACGGCCGGGACCCCCTGGTACGACACGGCCAGCTCGGAAATCCGCAGCAGGGTCATCGGTCTCCTCCGTCCAGTGCGCGGGACAGCCGGTTCGCGGCGAGGACCACCGCCGCGACCGTCAGGCCCGGGAACGTCGTCATCCACCAGTCCGTGGCCAGGAAGCTCCGCCCGCCCGCGACGAGCGAGCCCCACTCCGGCGTCGGCGGCGTCGCGCCGAAGCCCAGGAAACTGAGCGCCGACACCTCGAGCACGGCCGTGCCGAGGGTGAGCGTCGCCAGGGCGAGCACCGGGCCCGCCGCGTTCGGCAGGACGTGCCGCAGCAACACCCCCGACCAGCGCACCCCGGACGCCCGCGCGGCCTCGACGAACACGCCGTTTCGCACGCGAAGCACCTCCGCGCGCATGACCCGCGCGAAGGACGCCAGGTTCGCGATGCCGACGGCGATCGCGACGTTCGTCGTGCCGAAGCCCAGCGCCGTGACCAGGGCCAACGACAGCAGGATCGGCGGGATGGCCAGGAAGACGTCGACGACCCGCATGATCACCGTGTCGAGCCAGCCGCCGCGGAACCCGGCCAGCAGGCCGAGCGCCGAGCCCGCGACCAGCGCCACGAGCACGGCGATCGCGGTGGCCCGCAGCGAGAGCGACGCACCGTGGATCACGCGCGCGTAGACGTCCCGGCCGGTCTCGTCGGTGCCGAAGAGGTGGTGCAGCGAAGGGCCTTGGAGCCGCTCCACGGGGACGCCGGTGATCGGGTCGTACCCGGTCAGCAGGCCCGGCACGAAGGCCGCGAGCAGCACGAACGCCAGTACGGCCACCGCCAGCGTCAGTCCGGGCGCCACTTTCCGGTGCAAGCGGCGGTCGAGGTCAACCACGGGCCACCTCCGGCGTCCGGGCGATGCGCGGGTCGAGCAGCGGGTACAGCAGGTCGACGACCAGGTTGAGCACCACGAACACCAGCGCGGCCAGCACGATCACCGCCTGCACCACCGGGACGTCCTGCGCGGTGACGGCGGCCGCGGTGATCCGGCCGACGCCGTCGCGCGAGAACACCGTCTCGGTGATCACCGAACCCGCGACGAGGTTGCCCGCCACCACGCCGGCGACGGTCAGCGTCGGCACGGCCGCGTTCCGCAGCAGGTGTCCGAAGTGGACACGCCAGCGGCTCGCGCCCTTGGCCGCCGCGATCTCCGCGTACGGCTCCTCCTGCTGGGTCGCGAGGCTCTTCGCCAGCACCTGGCCGATGATCGCGCCGGTCGGCAGCGCGAGGGTGATCGCGGGCAGGATGATCGTCGCGAAGCCCTGCGTGCCCAGCGCCGGCAGCAGCCGCAGCCGGAACGAGAAGAACTGGATCAGCAGCAGCCCGACCCAGAACGGCGGCAGCGAGATCGCCAGCGACGGAAGCGACAGCAGGGCCTGCCGCAGCCAGCGGAACCGCGTGAACGTGCCGAGGAACGCCGAGCCGCCGCCGAAGACCACCGCGAACACGAGCGCCAGCCCGGTCACCGCGAGCGTCGGCGGCAACGCCGTGACGACCATGTGCGTCGCGTCGTCGCCGGTCGTGACACTCTTGCCGAAGTCGCCGTGCAACGCCGAGACCAGCCGTTTCCCGTACTGGACGGGCAACGGCGAGTCGAGGCCGTACTCCGCGCGGGCCGCGGCGAGCTGCTCCGGCGTCGCCGACGAACCCGCCTCCCCGCTGGCGAGCTTCGCCGAAACGGCGTCGCCCGGCAGCAGGTAGAGGATCAGGAACGACAGCGTGAACGCCGCCCACAGCACGAACACCGCCTGCCCGACGCGCCGGAGCAGATAGCGCCTCACGACAGCCACGCGTCGAAGAGCTGCAGCCGCGACGACGCCTCGAAGTCGACGGCGTGCGCCTGCGAGCTCAGCGCGACGACCTGCGTCAGCTCGAAGACCGGGATCGCGTAGGCGTGGTCGACGATCAGCTTCTGGACCTCGTCGGCCGACGGCTTGCGCTTGGCTTTGTCCACAGTGGACGACTGGGCGTCGAGCGCGACGTCCAGGGGGTTGCCCGGCGCGAGCTTGCTGCGGTTGCCGGCCTTGGTGGAGAACTGGCCGCGCAGGATGTCGGGGTCGGCGCGCGTGACGTTGTACCAGAGGAAGTCGTAGTTGCCGGACAGCTGGATCTGCGTGGTCTCGGCCGTCGTGTGCTGCTCGATCCGCAGGTCGAAACCGATCTTGCGGAGCTGCTGCTGGACCAGCTCCAGCACGCTGCGGTTCTGGTTGAACACCGGCGAGAACACGACGGACGCGCTGAGCTTCTGGCCGTTCTTGACGCGGATGCCGTCGGGGCCGGGCACCCAGCCGTCGCCGTCCAGGAGCGCGGCCGCGCCCTTCTGGTCGTACGCGAGCTGCTGCGAAAGGTTTTCGTAGAGCGGCGTCGCCGAGCCGAGGATGCTGGTGGCGGGCTGGTAGCTCGCCGTCAGCACGGTGTTCACGACCTCGCTGCGGTCGACGCCCTTGAGCACGGCCTGGCGGACCTTCTCGTCGGCGAGCACACCGCGGGTGGTGTTGGCGTGCAGGTTGAACACGACGCCGGGGTTCGGCCGGATGTTCTCGCTGAAGCCGTTGCCCTTGAACTGCGGCTCGTCGACCGGCTGGATGTCGGTGGCCGCGTCGAGCTGGCCGGAGGCGAGGCTGCCGGTGCGGACGCCGGGCTCGGGCACGATCTTGTAGTCGATCTTGTCGAGGTAGGCCTCGCCCTGGTGCTTGAACAGCGACGAGCCCCACGCGTAGCCCTTGCGCTTGGCCAGGACGATCTCCTGGTTCTGCTTCAGGCTCTCGAAGACGAACGGCCCGGAGCCGATCAGGCCGGTGCCCTGGCAGCGCTGCTCCGGCGTCTTCTCGAACGCGGCCGGCGCGAGCACGCCGAGTGACATCGTCGAGCTGGCCTGCAGGAACTGGGCGCTGGGCGCGGAGAACTCGAGGCGCACGGTCCGCGGGCCGACCACCGTCGACCCCTTGTACGCGGCGAGGTAGCCGTAGCCGAGCTGGGCCTTCGTGCCGAGGGCCTTGATGCCGTCGAAGCTGGTCTTGACGGCGGCGGCGTCGACCGGGCTGCCGTCGGAGAACGTCGCGCCCGGGCGGAGGTGGAAGGTGAACGCCGTCGAATCGGCGCTGATCTCCCACTTTTCGGCCAGCCACGGCTTGATCTCGCCGGTCTTCGGGTCCTGGTCGGTCAGCGAGTCGACGAGCTGGCGCGCGACGTTGATGGACGCGTTCGTAGCGGTCTGCTGCGGGTCGATGCAGTCGGGGGCGGACGAGATGCCCAGGCGCAGCGTGCCGCCGGGTTTCGGCGGGCCGGACGCGACCTGTTCGGTGCCCGCGGCGGCGCACGCGGTCAGCAGGATCGGCAGGGTGAGCAGGGCCGCGGCGTTGCGGGCGCGGGAAAGGGGGGACACCGGACGGCCTCCAGCGGGGAGCGGTTGCGTCTTCGACCAGCGACGCTAGTTCCGCGCTGAAGGCCGTCCCAGCAGGCGAACCGCGGTCCCAAACCGTGGCACCGCGGGGATTCGCCCTTGACAGCGATCAGCAGCGGCCGAGCATGTCCGTCAGAGCGCTCTTCTCGGCGGTGTTGATCGTCAGCTTGAACTTGTACTTCACCGCGACCCACATCTTCGCGTAGGTGCACCAGTAGCTGGTCAGCGGCGGCTTCCACTGGTCGGGCGACTTGTCGCCCTTCTCCTGGTTGACGTTGTCCGTCACGGCGATCAGCTGCGGGTCGGTGAGGTCGTTCGCGTACGCCTGGCGCTGCGCCGTCGTCCACGACGACGCCCCCGTGCGCCACGCGTCGGCGAGCGGGACGACGTGGTCGATGTCCACATCGGACGCGGCGGTCCAGGTCGCGCCGTCGTAGGGGCTCTTCCAGCTGCCGGACGTCGGCGCGCAGTCCGAGCCGGTCTGCACGTTCGTGCCGTCGCGCTTCAGCACCACTTCGCGGGTGTTGCAGCTGTTGCCCTGGTCGATCCAGTGCGGGAACTTGTCCCGGCTGTAGCCGGTCTGCGAACCGTCGGCCTTGACGGTCAGGGCCGCGAGCTCGGTCTTCGCCGTGGCGGCGGACGGGATTCCGGGCGGAGTCGCCTCGGCGACGCTGACCAGCGTCCCGGAGAGCACGGCCGTGGCCGCGAGGATCGTAAAGGAATGACGAACAGCACGCCTGGTTGGCATTTTGCTGCCTCCGTGTCAGGTGCGGGGACGACTAACCCTGATACACGAGAGTGGCGTATGCAACACGTATAGGTGACATGATGCCGCGACTGGGTTAACTCCCAGTGACTTCATTGTCGCGACTGGTCGCCGGAATACCCAAGTTTTCGGACGTGAGCTGGGAATTCGCCGCTGCGCCCCGCCCGTTTCGCGCTGACGACCGCTGAAGGTCTTTCACGTTAAAGTAGGTGTTTCCCTCGAACCGCGGGCCGGGCGGGTCGTGCACCCGCCCGGCCCGCGTCCGCCCAGGTCAGCCGATCCCCAGCACCGACTCGGCCGTCGTCCAGTCGGTGAGCATGGCGTGCTGCGCGGCCGCCAGGGTGGCCTGGTTCGCGCACACGGCCTTCTTCACCGCGTTTTCCACGCTGTCCTTCGAATAGGAGTTCTCGTTCCCCGAGTGCGGTTCCGGCCAAAGATTCTTCGGGTCCTTCGGCGCGCCACCCAGTTCGAGCGGAAGGAAATGGTCTTCTTCGTAGTCGGAAAGGCTCGTGTCCGAATACCCGTAGTCCGCGATTCCCTGGATCTTCAATTTGTTGGTGTAGGAAGTCGACGGCCGGATCGTCGCGGTCCAGCCCGAAACGCAAATGGTCGAGCCGATCGTCGACTGCGTGACGTCCGGGTTCAGCGCGCCGGGCGTGCAGGCCGGGTCCGGCAGCGGCAAGTCGGCCTGTGAGCAGGTCGCCTCCGTCGTCGCGGGGGCCGCGTCGGCCACGCCGACGAGGCCGCCGGACAGCACCGCGGCAAGGGTAAAAGAACAATAAAGAGCACGAATTGTGGGCATTCGACCGCCTCCGTGTCATTGATGGGGACCGAATAACCATCAAGCACGGAAGTGGCACTAGGCAACACTTGTGGGTGACACTCGGTTAACGCCGAGTGACACCCGCGCGGCAGCGCCCTGCCGACATCGCGAAAAAAGGCGTGAAAAAGGGCAATTCGCCGTCGAATTGCCCTGCGGTGCGGTGTATGGGGCTTGTCGTCCGGACCTCAGCGCGGCCGGCGATCTTTCATCCGAAAGTTCCGCGGACCAGGCGGAGGTCCTCGGTGTGCCGGTACCACGTCCACTTGTTCACGGCGCGCTCGTGGACCACGTCGTCGCTCACGGGCCGCGTCGGGATGCAGCCGATCTGGAACGCGCGCGCGTAGAGCGTGCTCGGCCGCTTGAAGATCGTCCCCTTCACGACGCGGACGGCGAGGCCGGGCCCGCCCGGGTCGGGGGTCACCTCGATCGACGACGCCGGCCCGCGCAACGCCACCTGTTCGTCGGCGTAGGCCACGCCGCGGACCAGCCGCAGCTGCCCGCGCCCGACGACCACGCCGCCGACGTCGTCGCGGATCAGCGGCACCGGGTCGACCTCGCCGCGCAGGCCCAGCGCGAGGGCCTGCAACGGCGTCTTCGGCAGCCCCCAGAGCGCGGCGACGGCCGAGTCCGGCGAAGACGGTACGAAACCGACCGACACGCCCGAGAGCGCGTCCTTGCGGAGCAGCCGCTGCACGACCGCCGCGAGGTCCGCGTCCGTGCCCGACACGACCAGGTGATCGTGTTCGCCCAGCAAGGGGTCGATTTCCGCCTTGCCGGGACGGCTCGGGACGCGGATCGATTCGACGTCGTCGACCTCTTCGAAGCCCGCCGCGCCGTCGCCGCAGGCCACCACCAGTCCGCGCACCCGCAGGTCCTCCGTTACAGTCATGCACCGGCATTTCGTCAGCGCCACCGGTGTCCGTCCGGGACACTTAACCTCAGTCGTCGAACACCTGGAGTGTCACATGCCGGCCATCGTGCTCATCGGTGCCCAATGGGGAGACGAAGGCAAGGGCAAGGCCACCGACCTGATGGGTGACCGGGTCCAGTGGGTCGTCCGCTACCAGGGTGGCAACAACGCCGGTCACACGGTCGTCCTGCCGAACGGCGAGAACTTCGCCCTGCACCTCATCCCGTCCGGCATCCTCACCCCCGGCGTGACGAACGTCATCGGCAACGGTGTCGTGGTCGACCCGGGCGTGCTGCTCGACGAGCTCTCCGGCCTCGAAGCGCGGGACGTCGACACGTCCAAGCTGCTGATCTCGGCCGACGCGCACTTGATCATGCCGTACCACGTGGCCATCGACAAAGTGACCGAGCGCTACCTCGGCAGCCGCAAGATCGGCACCACCGGCCGCGGCATCGGGCCGTGCTACCAGGACAAGATCGCCCGCGTCGGCGTCCGCGTGCAGGACCTGCTCGACGAGAAGATCTTCCGCCAGAAGGTCGAAGCCGCGCTGGAGTTCAAGAACCAGGTGCTGGTGAAGGTCTACAACCGCAAGGCGCTCGAGGCGAACCAGGTCGCCGACGAGGTGCTGGCCGCGGGCGAGAAGTTCGCGCACCGCATCGCCGACACCCGGCTGCAGCTCAACCAGGCCCTCGAGCGCGGCGAGACGGTGCTGCTCGAAGGCTCGCAGGGCACGCTGCTCGACGTCGACCACGGCACCTACCCGTTCGTGACGTCGTCGAACCCGACGTCCGGCGGCGCGAGCGCCGGCTCCGGCATCGGCCCGGGCCGGATCACCACGGTGCTCGGTATCCTCAAGGCGTACACCACGCGCGTCGGCTCGGGCCCGTTCCCGACCGAGCTGCACGACGAGTCCGGCGAGTACCTGCGCAAGCAGGGCGGCGAGTTCGGCGTCACGACGGGCCGGTCACGGCGCACGGGCTGGTTCGACGCGGTGATCGCGCGCTACGCCGTGCGCGTCAACGGCATCACGGACTACTTCCTCACCAAGCTGGACGTGCTGTCCGGGCTGGAGAAGGTGCCGGTGTGCGTCGGCTACGAGGTCGACGGCTTCCGCACGCCGGACATGCCGATGACGCAGACCGACGTCCACCACGCGATCCCGATCTACGAAGAGCACCCGGGGTGGTTCGAGGACATCTCGGGCTGCCGCACGTTCGAGGAGCTCCCGGCGAACGCGCGCGCGTACGTCGAGCGCCTGGAAGAGCTGTCCGGCGCCCGGATCTCGGCGATCGGCGTGGGCCCGGGCCGGGACCAGACGATCGTCCGCCATCAGTTCGTCTAGGTCAGCTTGGTGCTGACCGGCGTCTCGTTGCGGAACAGGTCGAGCACCGGGCAGTGCTCGTCGACCTCGCGCTTGAGGTCTTCGTAGCGCTCCCGGCTCGCCGGCCCTTCGAGCTCGACGGACACCCGCACGTCCCCGAAGCCGGGGCGCGTGTTGAAGGAGAAGCCGAAGAAGCCGTGCAGGTCGAGGTCGCCGTCGACGGTGACCTTGACGGAGTCGAGCGGAATCCCGCGCTTCGCCGCCCAGAACTGGTAGGTGATGACCTGGCAGGAGCCGAGGGCGGCCAGCGCGAACTCGACCGGGTTCGCGGCCTGGTCGGCCCCGCCGAGCGCGGGTGGCTCGTCCACGGTGAAGGTGTGCTCGCGGACGTTGACCTGGACTTCGGTCTTGGTGCCGGGCTTGAGGACGTTGGCCACGCTGAAGGAGACGGCGGCGTTGTGCGGGTCGGCGTCGACGGCCTTGCGGGTGCCTTCGATGACATCGGTCAGCGACATGGGCTCTCCTGAAGATCGCGAACGGATATCGCCACAGGGTGGGCGAATCTCACGGGCGCCGCTCGGGTTCTCAAGTCCTGGGAAGCCGGAAACCGATGGCGCCGCCCGTTAACTTGGGGGCATGACCATCGGAGTCACGCTCCCGTCGGGCGACACCGGCGCCGCGCCGAACCTCGTCGACGAGCTCGTCGCGCAGACCAGGCAAGCCGCGGACGCCGGGCTCAAGTCCGTCTGGTTTTCGCAGCTGCCCCTCAGCTAGGACGCCATCACGGTCGCCGCCGTTGCCGGGCGGGAAAACCCCGGCATCGAGGTCGGGACGTCCGTCGTGCCGACCTATCCGCGGCACCCGCTGCTCGTCGCCAGTGCCGCGCAGACCGCGCAAGCCGCGACCGGGGGCCGGTTCACGCTCGGGATCGGGCTCGGCTCGAAGGGCTTCCTCGGGCCCGTCTACGGCGTCGAATACCCGCCGCCCATCCGGCACCTGCGCGAGTACCTGACCGTCTTGAACCGGGTTTTCGCCGGGGAAGCCGTCGACTTCGAGGGCGAGACCGTCACGGCGAAGGTGCCCGGACCGTCCACTGTGGGCGGTGACGTCCCCGTCATCGTCGCCGCCATGGGGCCGCAGGCGCTGCGGGTCACGGCGGAGCTGGCCGACGGGACGCTGCCGTTCCTCGCCGGGCCGAGAGCGCTTTCCGAGCGGATCGTGCCGGTCATGGCCGGCAAGCGGATCCTCGCCGCCGTCCCGGCCATCGTCACGAACGATCCCGACGCCGTCCGGGCGAAAGCCGTCGAGCAGATGGGGTTCTACTCCCGGATCCCGTCGTACCGGCGGATCCTCGAAGCCGAAGGCGTCGACCACCCGGCGGACCTGGCGGTCATCGGTGACGAAACCACCGTGCTCAAGGGCCTGCGGCGCTACTACGACGCCGGCGCGACCGACGTCCTCGTCTCCCAGACCGGCATCCGGTCGAGCGAGGAACGCCGCCGGACCTGGGAGGTCATCAGCTCAATCGGTTCGTGAGGGTCGCCGTCACCGACATCTCCTCGAGGTCCAGTTCGCGCAGCACCTTCTGCAGCACGTCGTCGTCGAGGCGGCCGGCGCGGTTCTCCTCGATCATCGCCTTGCGCTGGACGATCAGCAGCTCCCGGCGGGCCTTCGCGAACTGGGCCTGCGGGGTGCCGGGGCGGTCCTCGCCCGACAGCTTGATCGTGGCTTCGGCGAACCGGTAGCGCGTCTCCACCAGGCGTTCCAGCCGTTCCTTGAGCCCCTGGACCTTCTCGGGCGGCAGGTCCAGCGACGCGAGCCGTTCGCGGCTGATCTCGCGCAGCCGGTCGTGCGCCGCCTTCTTCGCGACCTCCCGCGCGGCCAGCTCTTCGGCTTCGTCCCGGGAAGCCTCCGACGGGTCCTGCACCTTCAGCACCCGGATCAGCGGCGGCAACGTCAGCCCCTGGATCAGCACCGTCCCGATCGCCACGGCGAACGCGAACAGCTGGATCTCTTCGCGTCCCGGTGTGCCGGCGGGGACACCGGCCGCCGCGGCCAGCGTCACGACGCCGCGCATGCCCGTCCACGACAGCACCGCCAGCGACCGCCACGACGGCGCCGCCCGCCCGCGGCCGAACAGCCGCATCGCCCGCGGCAGGTACGCGAAGACGAACACCGCCGGGATCCGCACCAGCATCGTCACCAGCAGGACGACCACCGCGACGAGCGCGAGCGTCCCGTTGTCGCGGGCCGCGTGCTGGGCGCCGTCGAGCACGAACGGCAGCTGCAGCCCCATCAGCGCGAACACCAGTGCCTCGAGCATGACGTCGATGGAGGCCCACACGGACCTGTCCTGCATGCGCGTCGCGGGCGACGCGTACAGCGAGCGCGCCCCCAGGTAGAGGCCGGCCGCGACGACCGCCAGGACGCCCGACCCGCTGAACTCCTCGCCGAACGGGTGGAGGTGCTCCGCGGTGACGTACGCGCCGAACGGCACGATGATCCCGAACGCCGACTCCATCAGCGGGTCGTCGAGCAGGCGGCGGACCAGCACGACGGCCGCGCCGATCGCCAGGCCGACCGCGATGCCGAGCACGGTCGCGACGCCGAACACCGCGAACCCGTGCCCGGCCGACCCCGCGGTGCCCGCGACGGCGGCGAGCGCGACCTTGTAGAGCGTCAGCGCGGCGGCGTCGTTGACGAGGCTTTCCCCGGTCAGCACGGTCATCAGCCGCCGCGGCAGCCCGAGCTTGCGCCCGATCGCCACCGCCGTCACCGCGTCCGGCGGCGCCACCACCGCGCCGAGGACCAGCGCCGAGGCGAAGGGCACGTCCGGCAGCAGCAGGTGCACGACGACCGCGACGACCACCGCCGTCACCGCGACCAGCACCACGCCCAGCGCGACGATCGGCCGCAGGCTGTTCTTGAAGTGCGTCAGCGAGCTTTCCAGTGACGTCGAGTAGAGCAGCGGCGGCAGCACGACGGTGAGCACCAGTTCGGGTTCCAGCTCGAACCGAGGCACGCCGGGGATCAGCGCGACCCCGAGCGCGACAACCACCACCAGCAACGGCGCGGACAGGTTGTAGCGCCGGGCGACCGCCGTCAGCGCCAGCGAGCCGGCGAGCACGCCCATGAGCGTCAGGATCTCCACCCGCGCGATCTTTCCGCAGGTAGACGACACACGCTCGGCTTCCGCTGAGTGGAAGTGACCTGGATTACGTCGTACCCCCTGTGCATACTTGTGCGCAATACGCACACTTGTGCGGAAGACGTGCACCGACGCACATCCGGAGGTTCTCCCATGTCCCCTGGCACTCGCTCCTGGGTCGTGCCCCTGGCCTGGACCGCCGTCCTACTCGACGGGTTCGACCTGGTCGTGCTCGGCACCGTGCTGCCCGTGCTCCTGCGTGACCACGTCTGGGGCCTGACGCCCGGCACGGCGTCGGTCGTCTCGACGGTCGGGCTCGCCGGGATGATGCTGGGCGGGCTGGCGATCGGCACGATCACCGACGTCATCGGCCGCCGGAAGTCGCTGATCATCTCGGTCGCGTTGTTCTCGCTGTGCACGCTGTTGTGCGCGTTCTCGCCGTCGACGGTCGTCTTCGGCCTGCTGCGGTTCGTCGCCGGGCTCGGCCTCGGCGGCTGCCTGCCGACGGCGATCACGCTCGTCACGGAGTACGCGCGCAGCGGCAAGTCCGGCAGCGCGACGACGACCGTGATGACCGGCTACCACGTCGGCGCGGTGCTGACGGCGCTGCTCGGCATCGCGCTGATCGCGCCGCTGGGCTGGCGCGCGATGTTCGTCGCCGGGGCGATCCCGGCGGTGGTGCTGATCCCGCTGATGCTCAGGTTCCTGCCGGAGTCCGAGACGTTCGAGCGCGTCCGCGAGACCGAGCGCTCGGCCGGCCACGCGGTGGCGGGCCTGTTCCGCGGTGGCCTGCTGCGCGCGACGATCGCGTTCTGGGTGACGTCGTTCATGGGCCTGCTGCTGGTCTACGGGCTCAACACCTGGCTGCCGGAGATCATGCGGCAGGCCGGGTACCCACTCGGCGCGGCGCTGAGCCTGCTGCTGACGCTGAACGTCGGCGGCATCGCCGGCCTGCTGGTGGCGGGGCGCGTGGCCGACCGCGTCGGCATCCGGCCGTCGGCCATCGCCTGGTTCTGCGCGGGCGCGGTGTTCCTCGCGCTGCTGAGCGTCAAGCTGCCGGCCGTCGGGCTGTACGCGGCGGTGTTCCTGACCGGCTGCTTCGTGTTCAGCGCGCAGGTGCTGGTGTACGCGTACATCGGCCGCGTCTACCCGGACGCGATCCGCGCGACCGGCCTCGGCTGGTCCGCGGGCATCGGCCGGATCGGCGCGATCTCGGGCCCGCTCCTCGGCGGCGCCCTGCTGACGGCCGGAATCGCCTACCCCTGGGGTTTCTACGCGTTCGCCGGCGTCGGCGCGCTGGGCGCGGCGGCCGTGACGGTGGTCCGTCCCGGCCGCCGCTCCCCGGCGGCGCAGAGCACGCCGGACGTCAGCCGAGTTCCTTGAGCTCCTGCTCCACCGCGGCCAGCTCGGCGGCCGAGCCCTGGACCTTCGGGCCCGTGAACCACTTGCGGGCCGAAAGCACCCACCACAGGGCCGCGCCGCCGAGCACCACCAGGAACGCGATCGGCGTGTAGTTGAACGAATCCACCGTCACCGGCGACACCTGCGGCAGCATGAACAGGACGAAGATCAGCACGACCCACACCGTCGCGACGATGCCGACCGGCTTGCCCCAGCGGCCCAGCGTCCACGGCCCGGGCTCGAACGAGTCGCCGCGGCGGACGCGCAGGAACACCGGGATCACGTACGCCACGTAGAGCCCGACGACGGCGATCGACGTCACCGCCGCGTAGGCCGTAGCGCTCCACAGGTACGGCAGGGCCAGGATCAGCGCGCCGCCCGCCGCCAGCCACACGGCGTTGGTCGGGGTCTGCGTGCGCTTGTTGATCTTGTGCCAGATGCCCGACCCCGGGATGGCGCCGTCGCGGGCGAACGCGTAGATCATCCGCGAGTTCGCCGTCACCGAAGCCATGCCGCAGAACAGCTGCGCGCCGATGCAGATCAGCAGCAGGAACTTGCCGGTGACCGCGCCCGTCGCGTCGATGAAGATCTGCGCGGGCGGCACGCCGGTGGCGGAGTTGACGGCGCCGTCGTAGTCCTGGATGGCGAACGTCAGGCCGATCAGCAGGATCCAGCCCGCGACGAGCGAGACGACGATCGACATGACGATGCCGCGCGGGCCCGCCTTCGCCGCGCTCTTCGTCTCCTCGGTCATGTGCGCCGAAGCGTCGTAGCCGGTCAGCGTGTACTGGGCCACCAGCAGACCCAGGGCGAACACGTAGAACGTCGAGCCCCAGCCGGTCTGGTTCACGAAGCTGCCGAAGACGAACGACGCGTCCTGGTGCTTGGCCGGCACGAAGATCAGCACGCCGACGATCACCAGCACGCCGACGAGGTGCCACCACACGCTGACGTTGTTGAGGATCGCCACGATCCGGACGCCGAACGTGTTCAGCAGGCCGTGCACCACGAGGATGATCGCGAGCAGCAGGATCGTGTGCCCCGGTGTCGCGGCGAAGCCCCACTGCAGGTCGAGGAACGCGTTGAGGAACAGCGCCGCGCCGAAGTCGATGCCCGCGGTGACGGCGATCTGCCCGATCAGGTTGAACCAGCCGGTGAACCACGACCAGGCGGGGCCGGACCGGCCCGGCGCCAGCTTCGCCGCCCAGTAGTAGAGGCCGCCCGCGGTCGGGTAGCTCGAGCAGACCTCGGCCATGCCGAGGCCGACCAGGATGACGAACACCCCGACGAGCGGCCAGCCCCAGATCATCGCGGCCGGCCCGCCGGTCTTCATGCCGAAGCCGTAGAGCGTCAGGCAGCCGGAGAGGATCGAGATGATCGTGAACGAGACGGCGAAGTTGGAGAACGCCGACATCGTCCGTTTCAGCTCCTGCGCGTACCCCAGCTGGTGCAGGCGCGCGCTGTCGTCGTCGGCGTGGTCGGGGGTGGTCTGCTGGTCGGAAACGTCCATCGGGCACCTCTTGAAAGGTATGCGGCCAGACCATTGAATTCGCCGAAAGTAGCCCCGGTCCCCGAGGGTGTCAAGACCTCGTCAAATACTCGTCCAGCCGCCGGAGCAGGGGCCCGCCACCTCGGTGGTCGTTCGAGATGAGGGTCGCGGTCAGGCCGGTCGAGGGTTCGTGCGTGCTCCGGAACGCGACGCCGTGGTCGCCGCCCGCCAGCCGCACGACGCCCGGCCGGGGCAGCCAGAAGCCGAGGCCGTAACGCTCGCCGCGCAGCATCCGCGTGACCCACTCGCGCGGCACGATCCGGCCGTCGAACAGGGCGGGCCAGAACTTCCGGAAGTCCGGTGCCGTGCTGTAGATCCCGCCGTCGCCGTGGCCCACCACGGGCAGGCCGAACACGTTGGTGCGGCCGTCTTCCAGGTACCCGGTGGCGGTCCGGCCCGGCAGGGCGTCGGATCGGTGGAACGCCGTGTCGGTCATCCCCGCGGGCTCGGTCACGCGGGTCCGGACGAGGTCGGCGAAAGGTATGCCCGCGACCCGTTCGGCGATCAGGCCGAGGACGACGAACGCGCCGTTGTTGTAGTGGAACCGCTCGCCGGGCGGGAACCGCTGCGGGAACCCGTCGAGGGCGGCCAGGTAGTCGGCCGACGTGACGAGCCAAGGCGGGTTCTCGGGCGGGTTTTCGTCGTCGCAGTAGTCGCCGATGCCGGACGTGTGCGTCAGCAGGTGCTCGACGGTCACGCGGTCGTCGATCAGCGGCAGGTCGTCGCCGAGGACGTCACGCGCTCGGGTCGTCAGCCCGAGGTGCCCGTCGGCGATCAGCCCGACGACGACCAGCGCCGTGAACCCCTTGGTGCCGCTGGCGATCGCGAAGCGGGTGTCGAGCGTGTTCTCGACGCCGTAGCCGAGGTGCGCGTACCCGGACGCTTCGGCGAGCAGCGTCTCCTCGCCGCGGTTGACCAGCACCACACCGGAGAAATCCACGAGGGACGCCTTCATGGACCAAGCGTCCACGAAGGTGCCCCTCGTGACCAGCCGTTTTAGCGGCCCAGGAAGGCGTGCAGCGACTCCAGCGCGGTGTCGGCCTGGTCGGCGAAGAAGCCGTCGACGCCGGCCTTGAAGAACGCGGCCTCCTCGGTGAACACGTCACCGTAGGCGTCCGGCTCGGCGGACGAGCGCAGGTTGGCCGGCAGGAACGGGTTCTCGTTCCGGAACGTGTACGGCTGGACCTTCAGGCCCACCTTGTGCGCGTCGGCCACCAGCGCGGTCGGCGTGCCCAGGTTGTCGCTCGCGTCCCGCGGGATGACCTGGCCCTTGTCCGGCCCGAGGTACTTCGCGTACTTCGCCACGTCGCGAAGGCCCTTCGGCGAGACGATGTCCGCGTACGTCCGCGGGTCGCCCTTCGCGACGAAGTCCGCCGGAGCGCCCGAAGCCGACGTCAGCTGCAGCAGCGGCGTCCGGATCTGCTTGTGCAGGTCGATCAGGTTCGACACCTCGAACGACTGGATGATCGCCGGCGCGTCCGGCCGGTCGAGGCCGTTGCGCTTGAGGATCGACACCAGCTTCGGCTCGGTCGGGTTGCCGATCGACTGGAAGAACGTCGAGTGCTTGACCTCGGGGTAGGTGCCGAGCGTCCGGTGCAGCTCCTTGCCGAGCCGCTTGGTCAGGTCGAGCACCTCCTGGAAGGAGGCGATCTGGTAGCGGCCGTTGTACAGCGTGTTGTGCGGCCGGTTCGCCGGGATCCGCTCGACCGCGCGCAGCGTCTTCAGCTCCGCGAGCGTGAAGTCCTGGGTGAACCAGCCGGTCGTCGGGACGCCGTCGATCACCAGGGTCTTCTTGCGGTTCGCGAACTCGGGGTGCTTCGCGACGTCGGTGGTGCCGCCGATCTCCGGCTCGTGCCGGGCGACGAGCTGGCCGTCCTTGGTCGGCACGAGGTCGACGTCGACCCAGTCCACGCCCATCCGGTAGGCGAGTTCGTAGGAGGCGAGGGTGTGCTCCGGCCGGTACCCGGGCGCGCCGCGGTGTCCGATGATCACGGGGTCATCGTGGCCCCGCCCGTGCGCGGCCGCATCGGCGGACCCCCCGCTTTCGGCGGCGCTCGCGGACCCGACGGCCAGTCCGGTGACGCTCAGCAACGCCAGTCCGGCGAGTGCCAGCACGCCGACACGGTTGCGCTTCATCTGGTGACCTCTTTTCACACGGGGTGCCCCTGATCTACTCGCGCCACCCTCGATGTCGCAAGCGTCCGAAGTGCGTACCTGGACGAACCGGGCGGTAAACGCCGCGTGGACTCCTGCTCACCCGGGGTGCCGGGGGACGGCGGTGCCGGGCGGCGCGCGAGGGATCGCGCGACGGCCGACTGCGCCGCGACGCCGGGCCTTCCCGTCGGCGCCCCGCGGCGACCTGCCGCCGGTGCCGGCCCAGGACCGAGCCGCGCGCGTTTCGCTCCGCGCATCCCCCGCTCCGCCACCCTCCATCCCGGTGAACGCCGCGTGGACTCCTGCTCACCCGGGGTGCCGGGGGACGGCGAAATGTCCGGCGCGGATCCGTGCGGATACGCTGTGCGGCGTGCGCGTACTGGTAATCGGGTCCGGCGCCCGTGAGCATGCACTCGTCCTCGCGGCGTCCGGCGACCCCGCGGTCACCGCGCTGGCCTGCGCTCCCGGCAACGCCGGGACGGCCGCCGTGGCCGAGCAGCCCGGGGTGGACGCGGCCGATCCGGAAGCCGTCGCGGCTCTCGCGAAGAGCTGGCAGGCCGACCTGGTGGTGATCGGGCCCGAGGTCCCGCTCGTCGCCGGGGTCGCCGACGCCGTCCGCAAGACGGGCATCGCCTGCTTCGGCCCGTCGGCCGCGGCCGCCCGCATCGAAGGCTCGAAGGCGTTCGCCAAGGACGTCATGGCGGCGGCGAACGTGCCGACGGCGCGCAGCGAGGTGGTCGACAACCCGGCCCGTCTCGACGCCGCGCTCGGCCGCTTCGGCCCGACCTGGGTGGTCAAGGACGACGGCCTCGCCGCCGGCAAGGGCGTCGTCGTCACGACCGACTACGACGTCGCCCGCAAGCACGCGATCATGCTGCTCGACGGCGGTCACCCGGTCCTTCTGGAGTCCTTTTTGGACGGTCCGGAGGCGTCGCTGTTCTGCTTCGTCGACGGCAACACGGTCGTCCCCCTGCTGCCGGCCCAGGACTTCAAGCGCGTCGGCGACGACGACGCGGGCCCGAACACCGGCGGCATGGGCGCGTACGCGCCCATGCCCTGGGCCCCCGAAAACCTCGTCGACGAGCTGGTCGAGAAGGTCGTCCAGCCGGTCGCTGACGAGCTCGTGAACCGCGGCGCGTCGTTCTCAGGCCTGCTCTACGCCGGGCTCGCGCTGACGTCCGAAGGCCCGCAGGTCATCGAGTTCAACTGCCGCTTCGGCGACCCGGAGACGCAGGTCGTCCTGGCGCTGCTGCGCACCCCGATCGCCGGGCTGATGCACGCCACCGCCACCGGCAAGCTCGCCGAGCACCCGCCGCTGGAGTGGTCCGGCGGGGCCGCGGTCACCGTCGTGATCGCCGCCGACGGCTACCCGGGCAAGCCGCGCACCGGCGACGTCATCGGCGGTGCCGAGCTGGAGGGCGTCCTGCACGCCGGCACCCGCCGCCGCGACGACGGCGCGGTCGTCTCCTCCGGCGGCCGTGTGCTGTCGGTCGTCGGCACCGGCAAGACGCTCAAGTCGGCGCGCAAGCACGCGTACGAGACCGTCGAGAAGGTCCACCTCGCGGGCTCGCACCACCGCACGGACATCGCCCTGAAGGCGGCGAACGGCGAGATCAGCGCTCCGGGGGCGAAACAACGCGCCTGACCGGGAACCGGCGGGGGACGAAGTTCGTCCAATCTCAGCCTGCTGTCACACCCGGGTTGGTAGCCTTCGACGGGAGTCGGCCGGTCACTGTCCGTATGACGTCAGGGGAGAGCATGTCAGGACCTTCGTACGACCTGAGCTCGGCGGTTCCCGTGGCGCCGGCCGCCGCGGACGTCCTGGTCCACCCGGACAAGCTCCTCGACGTCGCCCGGATCGTCGAAGAGCAGGCCAACGCCCTCGAAGACCAGCTGCTGACGAAGCTCGGGCAGCTGCGGATCGACTCGCCGTCCGCCGACGTGATCAGCACCCAGTCGGTCGCCGCCTGGAACTCCCTCATCGCCGACGGCGACCGGTCCTACGCGGGCCAGGTCCGCGAGTACGTCGCCGGCCTGAAGCGCCTGGTCTCGCAGCTGCGGGACGCCGCCAAGGACTACAAGCTCAGCGACGAGGAGAAGGCGGCGGTGTTCGGTGACCGCGGCAAGCACGGTGCGTAGCCGGAGGCTGCGGATCACCGGGGGCGTGCTGGCGACGGCGGCGCTCGCCGGGTGCTCGCCGGGTACCGACGGCACCCCCTACCCGGTCGAGACGGCCGCGACGGCGGCGTCGCAGAGCGCCAAGGCGGCCCAGCTGCCGCAGCGCCCGGCCGAGCTGACCCTGCAGGGTGTCAACCTGTGCGAAGTGTTCCCGCAGGTGCAGCTCGACGCCCTGAAGATCACCAGCGCGCCGCGGGAGGCCCCGCCCGAAGACGGGCCGACGTGTGTGTTCGACGCCGACGGCGCGGAGCCGGTGCACGCCTACCACGTGCGCGCGGTTTCGGCGGACCTCGAGGAGTGGATCACCGGGGCCCGCAAGAAGAACAGCATGACCACCGAGCCGAAGACCATCGGCGGTTACCCGGCGCTGACGAACTACCGCGCGGCCGGCGATCCGGCCGACTGCGAAACGCTCGTCGGCGTCGCGAGGGGCCAGACGCTGGCCGTCCAGACCTTCGCCATCACCCGCGGCAAGCTCACGCAGCCGCAGCTGTGCGAGATGTCGGCGCACGCCGCCGACATCGCGGTGCAGACCCTGAAAGCACGCAACTAGGGAGGGCGCGTGGAATTCTCCGAGCTCGCGGCCGGGATCCAGAACCACCGCTTCGACGGCTGGACCAACACCGCGATCGCCGACCAGATCACCCGGATGATCAATGGCGACGGCACCGGCAGCATCGGCACGGCCGTCGACGCGCTGAAGGCCGTCGCGACCGCCCTCGCCCACACCGACCAGACGTTGCGCGCGCAGCTGCTGAAGCTCGGCGTCGAATGGCAGAGCCAGGCCGGCGGCGCGGCCGGCCAGGTGCTCACCGAGCAGGCCGGGTTCTCCCAGGACGCCACCACGAAGGTCGCGCACGCCGCCGAGATGGTGTTCGAGCAGGGCGAGTCCTTCAACCGCACCAAGTACAAGCTCCCGGACGCCGAGACGGTCCGGAAGGGCGCGGGCGGCTACACCCTCGGCGACGGCCTGCTGCTGAGCCTCATCGGCTTCGAGACCGACCACGCGCGTCAGGTCGAGGCCGCGAACAACGCCAAGGAGCAGGCGAAGCAGGCCCTGAACGAGTACGCGCAGGAGAGCGGCGGAAACCTGCTCTCGACGCAGTCGCTGTCCGACCCCGAGTCGCTGAAGCTGGCCGCCCCGGGCGTCACGCCGGGCGGGCTGGACGTCGCGGGCGCGGCCGTCGCGGTGACGCCGGACGGCAGCGTGCGGCCGGCGTCGGACAAGGTCCGCTCGGTGCACGTCGATCCGCCGGTGGTGCAGCCGGTCTCGCACACGGTCCACGCCGACCCGCCGACCCCGGTGTACGGCGTCGCGGCGCAGCAGCCGTCCCGGCCCGTCGCGCAGCCGCCGCGCCAGACCGGCGCGGGCACGGCGCCCACCCAGCAGACGACACCCAGCTCGTCGACCAGCCCGGCCGGTGTGCGCCCGCCGGCGGCCACCCCCGGCCCCGGCTGGGTCAACGCCCCGGGGCGCGGCACGTCCTCCGGCGACTCCACGCACTTCTCGCCCGGCTTGGCCGTCGGCGGGGGCGGTGAGCAGTTCGTCCCGCCGGGTGCCCCCGGCGCGCTGCCGCCGGGATCGTCGCCGGGCTCGTCGCCGTCGACGGCGCCGATCAAATCACTGGGCGGCGGGAGCACGTCCGGCGGCTCGACCGACGCTGCCCTGGGCCGCGGCCCGGACGGGCTGCTGGCGAAGGGCCGCACGGTCGGCTCGATCCCGCAGGCCCCGATCGCGCCCGGCCAGTTCAGCGGCGAACGCGCGTTCACGGCGAAGCCGGGCGTGACGCCGGGTGAGCTGGGTGCGGGCGCGGCCGCGGTCGGCGCGGGCGCGGCCGGCGGCGCGCTGAGCGGCGACAAGGACCGCCAGCGGCGGGAGAAGAGCCAGGCGAAGGGCCCGGTGCGGCCGCTGCCGGTCGGCGAGCTGCCCGAGGAAGAGGCGACCGCGCTGCGGAAGTCGGAGCAGATCAGCCCGAAGCAGGAGCGCGGCGCCACGAAGTTCCTGTCCGAGGCGGCGCCCCCGGAGGACGACGCCGAGCACATCCGCCGCTTCGGCGTCGACGACCAGGACCTGTTCGCCGACCAGCGGATGGTTTCGCCCGACGTGATCGGTGACCACGGCGGGGATGTGCGCTGACCGTGTCGCTGGTGCTGTCCGCGCTCGAGTTCGACGTGCTCTGGGAGTCGTTCGGACTGCCCCGCCGGCACGTCGCGCTCGACGTGCCGAGCGAGGGAATCACCCGGGCCGAGCGGTCGAAGCTGGTGGAGTCGGCCTGGGCGTCGCTGAGCGAGCGGCGCCTGGCCCGCAACCGCCGGGTCTCGGGCGAGGTGGCGGACCTGCTGCACCTGCTGGCCCGCCCGCAGTTCGGCATCGACGTGTGGGTGTGGGCGGAACGCGAGATCCGCGGCCGCGCGGTGAGCGTCCGCAGCCAGGCGGTGCTGGCGGTGGTGGACCACGGCGAAGTCTGGCTGATCCCGGCCACGGAAGACGGCCTCCCGGAGGCGGCGGTCTCGGTGGCGGGCGACCTGGGCCCGGGCATCGGCCAGACGGTGAGCATCCCGTACGACGTCTTGCGATCGGCCGACGAGTCCGCGCGCGGAGACGCGAAAGCCCTGGTCACGGCGCTGGAGGACCGGGGCGTGGAGCTGTTCCACGCCCAGGAGCTGTCGGGCATGCTGCTGGGCCAGGAGGCGCGCGGCCAGTTCGGCGCGGAGCGCGTCGGCCGCGACGGCGTGGTCCACCGCGCGGGCCGCGTGGTGGCGTTCTTCGACACGGACGCGGGCCGCTACCTGTTCCAGGTGATCCCCGACCGCGACGGCCGCGAGTGGGCCACGATCACCCCGGCGGACAACGCCCTGCTGGCGACGCGGATCCGCGAGCTGATGGCGGAGGCCTGAGCCCCGCCGGGTGGAAGTTGGCCGGGATCCGTACGCGCGGACCGCGTGAAGTCATAAAGTAAGCGCGGGAACCGTCCTGGTCATCGTGACGTCTGATCGGGCGGACGCAAGTTGGCGAAGGGGATGACGAACCGTGCCTGTCTACGACACCGACTCGATGGCCATCGCGGCCGGCCAGGTGGAGAAGCTGAAGGACGAGTTCGAAAAGTCCAAGCAGAAGGTCACCGGCATGGACCACGAGAAAGAAAGCCCTTTCGGCGGGATGGACGCCACCGGCGAGGCGCATGGTGCGGTCGGCAAGTTCAAGGACGGCGTGCACAGCCAGTTCGACGCCGCCGGCAAGCACATGGAGGCACTGGGGTTCGCCATGCGCAAGGCCGCCGGGCTGATCACCGAAACCGACCAGGTCGGTGCGAGCGACCTGACGCTGCACGTCGACAAGTGAACTGAGCAGGGGGCACCAGAGTGGGATTGAACCCGGGCGGCGCCGGAACGCCGGACAATTGGGAAGCCTTCATGCAGAAGGTGAACCAGGTCGAAAAGGTCGATCTGGCCAAAATCACCGCGGCGGCGAGGCAGTTCCACGAGGCGGGCAAGAACGCGGGTGATCACAACGCGTCGCTGAAGTCGTCGACGGAGGCGCTCAAGAGCGGCGTGTGGGCGGGTCCGGCCGCCGACCAGTTCTTCGCGTACGTCCAGCAGGTCGGGGACGCCGGGGCGAAGGTGCAGACCCACCTCGAGGACGTCGGCAAGGACCTCGACGACCTCGCGTCGACCCTCGAACAGATCAAGAAGAACGTCGGCGACAAGCAGCTGGCCGCCGAGAAGGCCGTCAACGACCGCAACCAGCAGGCCCAAGCCGCGATGGACGCGGCCAAGAACGCGGCAGCGGAGCACGAAAAGGATCCGAACAAGCCCGCGCCCAGTCCCACCGAGGCGGAGATCCTCGCCAAGGCGAAGACCGACATCCACGACATCACCGCGGGCTTCGACGGTGACGTGACGGGCCTGCAGACCCAGGCCGACACCGCGATCAAGGCGTCACAGACGCTGATGTCCCAGCAGATCGAGGGCGGCTACGACCAGGTGCCGCTCCCGAGCAGCTCCGCTTCCGCGCCGAAGAGCACCGGCGGCATCCACAGCAGCGGCGCCTCCCACCACGGCGGTGGTGGCGGAGGCGGCGGTGGTGGCGGCGGAGGCGGCGGCCTCGGCCCGAGCGGCGGCCCGCCCTCCTCGCCGCCCCCGGGGAACGTGCAGCAGTGGATCCAGGAGGCCATCAAGGAGCTCCAGGCCGCGGGCGTGCCGGTGACCGACGCCGACATCAAGAACATCTGGGCGATCATCCAGCACGAGTCCGGCGGCAACCCGAACGCCATCAACAACTGGGACTCGAACGCGGCCGCGGGGCACCCGTCCAAGGGGCTCATGCAGTGCATCGACTCGACGTTCAACGCCCACAAGCTGCCCGGGCACGACAACATCTACAACCCGGTCGACAACATCATCGCCGGGGTCCGGTACTCGATCGACCGGTACGGCGGCCTCGCCAACGTGCCCGGCATCAAGGCCATGGCCCACGGCGGTGCCTACCAGGGGTACTGAACCCCGGGGGCAACTAGCCTGGCCGCATGGTCGACCTCGGAGCCTTCGCCGGGCCCGCGCTGCGGGCCGGCGTGCCGCCCTTCCACGTCATGGACGTCCTCTCCGCTGCGGGCGCCCGGCAGCGCAGCCACGGCGATCTCGTGTCGCTCGCGGCCGGGCAGCCGTCCGCGCCCGCGCCCGAACCCGTGCTCGAGGCCGCCGCGAAGGCGCTTCGAGACGGCACGCTCGGCTACACCGAGCAGCTCGGCGTTCCCGAGCTGCGCGCGGCCGTCGCCGGGCACTACCAGCGGAAATACCGCCTCGACGTCGCCGCGCAGGACGTCGTCATGACCACCGGGTCCTCCGGCGGGTTCCTGCTCGCCTTCCTCAGCGCGTTCGACCCCGGCGCCAAGGTCGCGATGGCCCGGCCCGGCTACCCCGCCTACCGCAACCTGCTGTCCGTCCTCGGCTGCGAGGTCGTCGAGTTCGCCACCACCGCCGAGACGAACTTCCAGCCGACCGTCGCGCTGCTCGACGAGCTCGGCCCGATCGACGGCCTGATCGTCGCCAGCCCGAGCAACCCCACCGGCACCGTGCTGCCGCCCGGGGAGCTCGCCGCGATCACCGGCTGGTGCGCGTCGCACGGCGTGCAGCTGATCAGCGACGAGATCTACCACGGCATCTCCTACGGCGCCGAGCTCGACTGCGCGTGGCAGTACGGGCGCGAGCCCCTGGTCCTCGGCAGCTTCTCGAAGTACTTCGCGATGACCGGCTGGCGGCTCGGCTGGATGCTCGTGCCGCAGCGGCTGCACCGCGCGGTCGACGTCCTGACCGGCAACTTCACCATCTGCCCGCCCGCGGTCTCGCAGTACGCGGCGCTCGCCGCCTTCACGCCTGAGTCGTACGCGGAGGCCGACGCGCACGTCGAGCGGTACCGCGCCAACCGCGACCGGCTCTTCGCCGGGCTCAAGGGCATCGGGCTCGACAAGCTCGCCCCCGCCGACGGCGCCTTCTACGCGTACGCCGACGTCAGCGCGTACACCGAGGACAGCCTGAGCTGGTGCCAGCGGCTGCTCGCCGACACCGGGCTCGCCATCACACCCGGCGTCGACTTCGACCCGGTCGACGGCGGCAGGTACGTCCGGTTCTCCTTCGCCGGCAGCGCCGAGGACATCGACGAAGGCGTCCGCCGCCTGGGCTCCTGGCTCGGCCAGGGGGAACCCTGATTCATCCCTGAACGTTGGCTCGACGAGGGGAGTTTCCCCGGCGGAGGTGCCAGAGTGGAGGCATCGGCCGGAGAGGCCACGGGAGCAATCGGAGGAGCCATGTTCTGGAAGATCGTCGGCGGCCTGATCGTCGCCTGGGTGGCGTTCATGGTGCTGGGCGCCGTGATCGGCTTCGTGTTCAAGGCCGTCCTGTGGATCGCCATCATCGGCGGAATCGCGTTCCTCGGTGCGGCCGGCTACCGCGCGATCAGCGGCGGCCGGAAGGACCCGCGGCGCATCAACCGTTACTGAGCCCGGCCCGGGATCAGCGCCACGCCGCACAAGGACGTCCAGTTGACGGGCGTCAGCGGCGTCAGGCGCGGTCCGTCCGGCCACCACCGGTGCGGCACCGTCAACCCGGGCTCGAGCAGGTCGAGGCCGTCGAAGAACGACGCGATCTCGGCTCGCGTGCGGTAGCTCGTGTCGAGCCCGGTGCCGCTGAACCGTTCCTGCAACGACGTCGCGACGCCGGCGGCTTCGGAGCCGTCGGCCGGGTTGTGCTGGTGCAGCAGGACCAGGTACGAACCCGGCGCCATCGCGTCGACGTACGCCTTGACCACTTGCCGCGCCCGCTCGAGATCCGTGATGTGGTGGACGATCGCGCACAGCACGAGCCCGACCGGCCGCTCGAAGTCGAGGTACCGGCCCACGTCGGCCAGGGTTTCGGCCGGCTTCAGCAGGTCGTTGCCCGCGATGTGCGTGAAGTCGTTGTCGACCAGCACGGCCCGGCCGTGCGCCTGCACGACCGGGTCGTTGTCGACGTAGACGACGTGCGCCTCGGGGTTGTACTTCTGCGCCACCTGGTGGGTGTTCTCCACCGTCGGGAAGCCCGAGCCGAGGTCGAGGAACTGGTCGACGCCGAGCCGTTCGGTGAGGTACCGGACGGCCCGCACGAGCCACTGCCGCACTTCCCGCGTCATCGCCGGCGACTCCGGAGCGATCTCCAGGATCTCCCGCAGCACCGCCCGGTCGGCCTCGTAGTTGTCCTGTCCGCCCATCAGCGCGTCGAAGACGCGGGCGATGCTCGGCCGGTCGAAGTCGACGCGGGCCGACGGTCGTTCGCTCGTCGTCATGGCGGCCTACCGGGTGTCGGGTCCGTGCAGCCTAGGCCAAGCCGGATCACCACCGGTAGCCGGACGTGCGGTCCGGGTGAACTCAGCCCAGCCAGGCGCGGGCCGCGTCGGCGCCGTTCCACACCTGGGCCTTGAGCCCCACCGCGCGCGCTCCGTCTACATTGGACGGACGGTCGTCGAAGAACAGGCAGTCCGCCGGCTCCGCGCCCAGCTCGTCGAGCAGCAGGCGGAAGATCTTCGCGTCCGGCTTGACGCACCGGACGTCGCCGGAGAAGAGCGTCACGCGGAAGTGCCGCGCCCAGTCCTGCGCGCGGGCCCATTCGGCGAACGGGACCGGGGCGTTGGAGAGCAGCGCCAGCGACGCGCCCGCCTCGGAAAGGGCTTCGAGCAGGTCCAGTGAGGACGGCTCCAGGTGTCCCCAGCCGTCGATGTCGACCTGGGTCAGTCGAGCCGACAGCTCTTCGCCGACCGGCACGCCCAGCGCGTCGCCGAGCGTCTGCCAGTACTCGAGCGGGGTGCTGCCGGCGTCGTAGGAAAGCCGGTACTCCCAGTAGACCTTCTCGAACTCCGGCAGCGGCGCGCCCATCAGCGCGGCCATCTCCGGGCGGGCGAGGCTGGGCTTGCTCAGCACGTCGCCGTAGTCGAACACGATCCAGTTCACGGTGCCCCCAGTTGCGTTCACGCGCCGGTCTTGATCCGGCGCAAGGCTTCTTCGACGTCGGCCGCGCTCAGGTCCCGGTGCGTGACGAACCGGACCTGCCCGGCCATCGGCACGGCCTGGATCCCGAGCGAGCCGAGCCAGCGCAGGGCGGTCGGGATGTCGGGCACGGCGGCGAGCACGATGTTGGTGTCCGGGTCGTTCGTCGGCCAGCCGTGCTCGGTCAGGCCCTCGGCGAGCCGGCGCGCGTTCTCGTGCGACTCGGCCAGCTCGGGGACGCGGTCGAGCGCGACCAGGCAGGCCGCGGCGAGGATGCCGCCCTGCCGGACGCCGCCGCCGAGCATCTGCCGCATCCGGCGGGCCCGCTCGACGAACTCGGCGCTGCCCGCGACGACCGAGCCGACCGGTGCGCCGAGGCCCTTGCTGAAGCAGGCCGACACGCTGTCGACGCCGACGGTCAGCGCGGCCGGCGGCACCTCGAGGGCGACGGCGGCGTGCCAGAGCCGGGCGCCGTCGAGGTGCACGGTCAGGCCGGCCTCCTTCGCGACGGACAGCAGCTGGGCGTGCTCGTCGGGCGGGGTCACCGCGCCGCCGGCCGCGTTGTGCGTGTTCTCCAGGCACAGCAGCCGTGTCCGTAAAGTGAAGTATGGCCCGGGTTGTCCGATCGCGGCCGCGAGGGCGTCGGGAGACGGACGGCCCGGGCCGCCGTCGTGCTCGAGGGGGTCCGGCATGCCGCCGGCCAGCCACGCGGCCGAGCCCAGCTCGTTGACCAGCACGTGCGCGCCGCGCGGGGCGAGGAACCGGTCGCCGCGGCTCAGGTGCAGGCTCAGCGCGACGAGGTTGGCCATGGTCCCGCTCGGTACCCACAGCGCGGCCGGCATGCCCAGGACGTGCGCGGCGCGTTCCTCCAGGGCTTGGACCGTCGGGTCGCGCTCGAGGACGTTGTCCCCGACCTCCGCGGACGCCATCGCCGCGCGCATGACGTCGTCCGGACGGGTGACGGTGTCGGAGCGGAAGTCCAGCGGCGCCAGCGTGAAGGTCACGGGCCGATCACATCACACCCACCTCGCGGGGATCAATGAGCCCCGGAGTGGTGGGACCTGCTCGGTCCGTGCAACCGTGGACGCCCCTGATTCCGTCTTACCGGCCGGACGACAACAGAGCGGAGCACGACTGCGCGTGGACCAGCGCGACGAGGAGGAGTTCGCGGAGTACTTCGCCGCCAGGCGGGACGCCGTGCGCCGGACCGCGTACATGCTCTGCGGGGACTGGCACCGGGCGGACGACCTCGCGCAGACGGCGTTCGTCGCGCTGCACCGGAGGTGGAAGAAGATCAGGGATCCCGCGGCGACCGACGCGTACGTCCGCAAGACGCTCGTCCGGGCGTCGATCGACGAATCGCGGCGTCCGTGGCGGCGTGAATGGCAGACCGAGACGCTGCCCGAGCCGGTGAACGACTCGCCCGGCCTCGACGACCTCGTCGCGACCAGGGAAGACCTGCTCGCGGCGCTGAAGGAAGTGCCGCCGCGGCAGCGTGCGGTGCTGGTCCTGCGGTTCTTCGAAGGACTGGACGTGACCAGTGCGGCGAAGGAGCTGGGCTGCAGCGAAGGCAACGTGAAGAGCCAGACCGCGCGCGGGCTGGCGAACCTCAAGCAGGTGCTGGAACGGGAGGTGGAGACCAATGGATGAGCAGGAACTGCGCTCGTTGTTCTCCGCCGCGCCCGGCGACGCGCCCTCGCCGACCTTCACGCAGGACGACGTCGTCCGCGAATCCCGTCGCCAGACCGTGCGCCGGCGCAACCGGATCACCACCGGGGTGAGCGCCGCGGCCTTGGTGGTCGTCGGGTTCGGCGCTTACGGGCTGCTGTCCGGGGGTACTCCCGCATCGGTGACGTCCGCGAGCGACGGCGCCCTGTCGTCGCAATCCGGGCCGGGGTCGGGGCAACCCGGCATGACCCCGGCACGTCCTGAGATCGGTGGGGAGTCACCGAACTTCTCGTCCGAACCACCTCGGCAGGGAGGTGACCAGGGCGGGAAGACCGGCCCTCTGGCCGAAGGCGCCTCCGGGTGCGAACAGGTGGACGGGGAGCTCGCCATTGCCCTCGCTGGCGAGCTCCCCGCCCACGTCGCCGTTGCCCAGGCTGTCCCTGGCGGCGCCTGTTCGACGGCGGCGCGCTCCGCCGGGTTCCCGGTTCCGGGCGGCGACATCTCCGCGGCCGTGTACCCGAAGGGCATCCCCGTGGTCTTCAAGTCCCAGCCGGCCGGCACGGTCACGGCCCGGGTGGCCACCGCGTCCGGCGGCTCGTTGGTGCTGGTCAGCGTGCCCGCGGCCGGGGCGACGGCGCCGTATGCGGGTCAGGTCGAGCAGTTCGCGCACGATCTCGCGCCCCGCTTCTGAGCCCGGGTCCGCCCGGTTGGCAGAATGACCGGTCATGACCGCTGCGACCACCCCGAAAGGGGAACGACGGCGCGCCGCGCTCGTCGAGGCCGCCGCGGAACTGCTCGTCGAGGGCGGGTTCGACGCCGTTCGCCACCGCGCGGTGGCCGAGCGCGCGGGTCTGCCGCTCGCCTCGACGACGTACTACTTCGACTCCTTGGACGAGCTGGTCACCGCGGCCGTCGAGCACCACGGGCACGTGGAGCTGGAGACCGGCCGGCGCCGGCTGGAGGAGCTGGCGACCCGCAACCGCGGTGTCCAGGCGACCGTCGAGCTGGTGCTCGAGATGCTGCTGGGCCCGGAGACGGACGATCCGGAGGCCGACGCGGAGGCCGTGCTGCTGCGGTACGAACGGCTGGTCGCGACCGGCCGCCGGCCGTACCTGCGGCCGTTGATGCGGACGCTGTCGGCCCAGCTCAACGAGCTGCTGACGGAGATCTTCGCCCGCTCGGGCACGCCGGTGGCCGAGGCCGAGCTGGAACGGCTGGTGGCGCTGGTCGACGGCGCGGTCGTCAACGCCCTCATCGCGATCGACCCGGAACCGCGTGCGGCGGCGGCCCGGATGTTGCAGAACGCCCTCGACGGTTCCTAGCTACTGTCGCCGACGTGGACCTGAACCTGCTGACCGCGCTGGACGCGTTGCTGGAGGAGAACTCCGTGCAGGCGGCGGCCGACCGGCTGCACCTGACCCCGCCCGCGATGAGCCGCACGCTCGCGCGCATCCGGGCCACGACCGGCGACGACATCCTGGTGCGCACCGGCCGGACGATGACCCCGACCCCGCGGGCGCTGGCGATGCGCGACGAGGTCCGGACGCTGGTGGCGCGGGCCAACCGGGTCCTGGCGCCGGCCCGCACGGTCGACCCGGCCACGCTGCGGCGCACGTTCACGGTCCAGGGTCACGACGCGCTGCTCGCGGCGTTGTTCCCCGCCCTGCTGCGCACAGCGTCGGCCGAGGCGCCGGGCATCGGCCTGCGGTTGCTCGCCGAGGCCCCGGTGGACACGCCCGACCTGGCGCGCGGGCACGTCGACCTGGAGGTCGGGGCGACCGTGCCGGCCACCCCCGAGATCAGCCACGACGTCGTCGGCGAGGACCGCCTGGTGCTGGTGAGCCGCGCCGGACTCGAGCTGGCCGTCGAGGAGTTCGCCGCGGCCGAGCACGTGATCGTCTCGCGGCGCGGCCGGCTGCGCGACGGGGTCGACAAAGCGCTGGCCGAGCTGGGGTTGCGCCGCCGGGTCGTGGCGGCGCTCCCGACGGCGGCCTTGGCCCTGCAGGCGATCGCGCACAGCGACGTCGTGGGGGTGCTGCCGGAGCGGGCCACCGCCCAGGCCCGCGCCGACCTCGGGCTGGGCACGACGGAGGCGCCGCTCGACCTGCCGAGCCCGCAGGTGGTGCTGAGCTGGCACAGCCGCTACGACACCGACCCGGCGCACGCGTGGCTGCGCGACCACTGCCGGGCCGCGCTTTCCCAGGTCCTCGAGTCCGCCGCGACCTCGTCAGGGTAGGGCGACCAGCACTTCGCCGCGGGGGCCGTGCTCGGCGGCGTCCAGCATCGCCGCCGCGACCGTCGCGTGGCTGATCGTCGCCGGGAAGAGCCGGCGGGGCACCGCATCGATCGCGACTTCGCGCCGGGTCGGGCTGATCGGGCCGGCCTTCATCGGTCCCACGTGGACGACCGTCCCGCCCATGCCGAGGATCGCCGCGTCCGCGCCGACCTTGTCCGGCAGCTCGGCCTTGAGGAACCGCCCCAGCAGCGTCCGGGTCAGCCACCCGGCCGCCGGCGCCGACGGCCCGGTCCCGAGCGCCCCCACCGACACTGCGCGCGACGGCGCGGCGGCCACCACCGCGCGCGCACCGGCGGTCAGCACGCCAGGCGGATCACCCTTCCGCAGGCCCAAGGCGTCGAGCACGACTTCGCTGCCCCGCAACGCTTCCGCGATCCCCGCGGCGTCGTGGACGTCGGCGGCGATCGAGGTCAGCCGGTCCCCGGTGGCCGACGCGCGACGGCTGATGGCCACCACGTCGTGCCCGCGGGAAAGCGCTTGCCGGACCAGCTCGCTGCCGACCGCGCCCGACGCGCCGAGCACCGCCACCCGGCTCATCGCAGCACCTCGAGCGCCGCGGCGTGCAGACCCGGTGCGGCGACGAGGACGTCGGAAGCGTTGACGTCCCAGGACGCGCCCGCGAGGTCCGTGACGACCGCGCCCGCCTCCTCGGCCAAGAGCGAACCGGACGCGCTGCCCGGCAGGTCGGGTTCGTACTGCCAGAACACGTCGTACTGCCCGGCCGCGACGCCCAGCAGCGGGAACACCGTCGGAATCGTGTTGCGCACCAGCAACGCCCGCGAAGCCATCGCCACGAACGCCCTCGCGAACCGTTCGTACACCGGCTCGTCGTTGCCGCCCTGGCTCGCCGTGACGGCCGCGGCCGCGAGGTCCGTCTTCGCCGAGACGCGCAGCCGTCGCCCGTTGAGGAAGGCGCCCTGTCCCCGGGTGGCCGTGTACGTCAGGTCGCCGACCGGCTGGCGGACGACCGTCAGCTCCGGGCGCCCGTCCGTGATCAGCGTGATCGTCACGCCCCACTCCGGCAGGCCGTGCACGAGGTTGACCGCGCCTTCGGTGCCGTCGACCACCCACCACCGCCCGGGTGGCACGACCCGGCCGGCCTCGTCTTCGTCCCACCAGCCCACGCCGGGGACGTCGTCGAGCGCCTCCCGCACGATCGCCGTCGAGGTCGCTTCGAGGCGGGTGCCGAATTCGTACATCGCCGCGCGGTCCGCCGGGCGGCTCGCCGGGTCGTACTCGGCCAGCAGCGCCACTCCGGCCTTCTCGGCCGCCTGAACCATCACTGTCGTCAAGGTGTCCATGAAGCCATTACGGCACGGGAATCTCCCTGATTCAAATGCAATCTTGGCAATCGACGAGTTACTGCCGTGCACTTGTCAGGACTGGCGCTGGGCCTTCGCCAGGTCGTCGCGGGACTTGGTGACCAGGGCCAGCATCGCCTGCTCCGCCGCGGCCGGGTCGCCCGCGACGATCGCGTCGAAGACCTTCCGGTGACTCGGCACCGGGTCCTCCGCCGGCGAGGCCCCGTGCACCAGCTTGTCGCGCTCGGCCAGGCCGATCGCGATGACCCGCTCCATCCGCATCAGGAAGTTGTTGTGGGTGGCGGTCATCAGCCGCCGGTGGAAGGCCAGGTCGGCCTGGACGCTCGCCTCGGGGTCGCCGGCCGCCGCCATGTCCGACAGGGCCTCGCGCAGGGACTCGATGTCCTCTTCGGACGCTCGTTCGGCGGCGATCCGCGCCGCCGCCGGCTCGACGACCGCGCGGACCTCGGTGAGCTCGTCGAGCAGGCCGGGGTCGTCGGCGGCCGCGGTCTGCCAGCGCATGACGTCGGCGTCGAGCATGTTCCACTTCTCGCGCGGCTGGACGAACGTGCCGCGCTTCTGCCGCGCGTCGATCATCCCCTTCGCCGCCAGCACCTTCAGCGCCTCGCGCAGCGCGGTCAGGCTGATGTCGAGCTCCTCGCGCAGCGCGGGCAGGTCCAGGACGGTGCCCTCGCCCCACTCGTCGGAGAGGATCCGGCTGGCCAGTGCCTCCACGGTCTGGCCGTGCAACCCGCGTGGCCGGTGTTCGGTCAAGGGAGAGGCCTTTCAGCTGGCAGGTCGTGTCTGCGACATCCTACGCCGCTCCCGAAGTCGTCATAAATTATGAATACATCTTGACACCGGCGTCGCCCGGTTGCACTCTTTGGCAGCAGTCACGCCCGAGCGGGCGCCACCGACAAAGGGGTCACGACATGACGAGTGCAGGCCTGTCCCGCCGTCGTTTCCTGCGCAACGCGAGCCTGGCCGGGCTGGGCGCCATCGGCTCGTCCGGCTTCCTCGCCGCGTGCGCCACCTCCGCGAACTCCGGCCCGGTCAAGCAGGCCGCCGGCGCGGTCACCGTCCAGTCGAACCTGTCCTCACCCGAGGCGAAGAAGGCGATCGAGGCGCTGGCCCAGGCGTTCGGCGCCAAGGGCGGCGCGACGGCCACGGTCAACACCGTGGCCTCGGAAACCTTCCGCACCCAGCTGCCCAGCTACCTCACCGCGGCCAACCCGCCGGACACCTACACGTGGTACCCGGGCTCGCTGCTGTCCGGCTACGCCCGCAAGGGCCTGCTGCTCGACGTCGGCGACGTCTGGCAGACCATGGGCAACTACAGCGCCGCCTTCCGGAACCTCTCCGGCGACGGCGCCGGCCACCAGGTCTTCGTCCCGACGTCGTACTACTGGTGGGGCTTCTTCTACCGGAAGTCCAACTTCGCCAAGTGGGGCGTGCAGCCTCCGGCGAACTGGACCGAGTTCCTCGCGCTGTGCGAAACGTTGAAGGGCAAGGGAATCGCGCCGATCGGCCTCGGTGCGGGCGGCACCACGCCGTGGACCGCGTCCGCCTGGTTCGACTACCTCGACATCCGGATCAACGGCGCGCCCTTCCACCGTGAGCTGCTGGCCGGCAAGCAGCGCTTCGACGACGCGCGGGTCAAGAAGATCTTCGACCCGTGGCGTCAGGCCCTGCCGTACTTCGACCCGAACGGCACCGCGATCGCGTTCCAGGACGCCACGACCGTGCTGCTCCAGGGCCGCACCGGCATGGTACTGACCGGCACGTTCTTCGCCGACGCCGCGCCGAAGGACGCGCTCGGCGACCTCGACTTCTTCCAGTTCCCGATCCTCGACCCGGCCGTTCCGGTGGCGGAGGAAGGCCCGACCGACGGCTTCTTCGCCAGTGCGCGCACCCCGCACGTCGCCGAGGTCAAGGAGTGGTTCAAGTACGTCGCGACGGCCGAGGCGCAGGAGCTGTACATCAAGAACTCCTCCGGCACGGTGCTGCCGGCCAACCCGTCCGCGAAGGACGCCGGGACGCCGTTGGTCCAAAAGGGACGGAAGCTGCTGAGCGACGCCAAGGAGATCACGCAGTTCTTCAACCGCGACTCCTCCGACGCCCTGCAGCCGACGGCCGACGCCGCGTTGATCCGGTTCATCCAGAAGCCGAACGAGCTCGACTCGATCCTCAGCGACTGGCAGACCGCCGCGCAGAAGGTCTGGCAGTCCTGACATGGCGGTGCTGACCGCGGACCGGCCGAAGATAGCGGCGAAAGTGCGTAGAACCCGCTGCCGGCTCTCGCCCGTGCTGCTGGCTTTCGTCCTGGTGCCCCTGGTGGTCGAGGGGTTTTGGGTGTTCTGGCCGGCGCTGCAGGGCTTCTACCTGGCGCTGACGAACTGGGACGGCGTCTCGGCACCGGTCTTCGTCGGCCTCGGGAACTTCGCCGAGATGTTCTCCGACGACATCTTCAAGACCGCGGCCCTGGACACGGTGATCTGGCTCGTGCTCTTCGGCGGGCTCTCGGCGGTCGGCGGGCTCGCGCTGGCGACGTTGCTGCAGCGGGAACGGCGCGGCGTGGGGTTCTACCGGGCCGCGCTGTTCATGCCGGTGGTGTTTTCGCTGGTCGCGACGTCGCTGATCTGGCAGGTGATCTACCAGCCGGACGGCGTCTTCAACAAGGTGCTCGGCGCGGTCGGGCTCGGCAGCTGGCAGCATTCGTGGCTCGCCGACCCGAAGACCGCGCTGTACGCGGTGCTCGTCCCGGCGCTGTGGCGGCAGCTCGGCTACGTCATGGTGCTGTACCTGGCCGGGCTGAAGGGGATCGACCCGGTGCTGTACGAAGCGGCCAAACTGGACGGTGCCACGGCCTGGCAGCAGTTCCGCAACGTGACGTGGCCGCAGCTGCGCAGCGTCAACTCCGTGGTGTTGTCCGTGATCATCATCGACTCGTTGCGCTCGTTCGACGTCGTGTGGTCGATGACGAAGGGCGGGCCGTACCACTCGTCCGAGCTGCTCAGCACGTACATGTACGCGACGGCGTTCCAGTCGCTGCGGCTCGGCTACGCGTCCGCGCTGGCCGTGGTGATCTTCGTGCTGGCGTTCGGCGTGATCGTGACCTACCTCGTGCGTGCCTTCCGGGAGGACTCGTGAAGACGCGGACCTTCGGCTTCCACCTCTTGGCCGGTGGGCTCGCGGTGCTGTGGCTGCTGCCGATCCTGCTGGTGCTGACGACGAGCGTCCGGTCCTTTTCGGACATCGCGTCGAACGGTCTCGGCGCGCTGCCGGGGTCGTTCACCTTGGACGGTTTCGGGCAGGCGTGGGGTGACGGCGGCGGCGGGCACGCGATGCTGAACAGCCTCGTCGTGACGATCCCGACCGTGCTGCTCGCGCTCCTGCTGAGTTCGGCGGCAGCTTTCGCGCTCAGCAGGTACCGGATCCCGTTCCGCCGCACGATCATCCTGGTGATGCTGGCCGGAAACCTGCTGCCCCCGCAGATCCTGCTCGTGCCGGTGGCGAAGCTGGCCGAACTGCTGGGCATCTACGACACGCTCACCGCGCTGATCGTCGTGCAGGTCGGGTTCGGGCTCGGCTTCTACACGTTCGTGCTGCAGGGGTTCATGCGCTCGATCCCCGGCGAGATCCAGCAGGCGGCGCTGATCGACGGCGCCGGCGTCGCGCAGATCTTCTGGCGGATCATCCTGCCGATGACCCGTCCCGCACTGGCGGCCTTGGGCGCGCTGGCGTTCACCTGGACGTTCAACGACCTGCTGTGGTCGATCACCGTGCTGCGCACCGGCACGGTGATGCCGGTGACGCCGGCGCTGCTCGGCCTGCAGGGCCAGTACGTGTCCAACTGGAACGTCATCGCGGCCGGCTCGGTGATCGCGGCCGTCCCGACGGTCGCGGTGTTCCTGCGCTTCCAGAAGCACTTCATTTCCGGACTCGCGATCGGGGCGATCAAGTGACGTGGACCGTGCGGCTCGCGACGACGTCCTACACGGTGGCACTGGACCCTTCTTCGCGGTGGGCCGAACTCGTCGCGTGGGGCCCGCACGGGGTCGAAGACGGGCCGTCGGTGTTCACCAACGCCGGTGCGGTCCACTTCATCACCGAGGCCGACGCGGCGCCGGTCGAATACGCCCCGCTGGGCCTGCGCCCGTTCTCCGGCGCGGACGTCTCGGTCCGCGGCGGCTCGTGGTGGCGGTTCGACTCGGCTTCTTCGGCCGACTCGGTGCGGCTGACCTTTGTGGACGAAGTCTCGGGGTTGCGCGCGACGCTCTGCTACCGGCCGGTGCCCGAAACGGACGTGCTCACGCGGTGGGTCGAGTTCACGAACACGGGTTCCGCGCCACTGGAGTTCGACCGCCTCGGCTCCGCGGGGGTGTGCGTGCCGACGGTGTCCGGTGCCCGGCTGACCTACCTGACCGGGCAGTGGTCGCAGGAGTTCACCCGGCGGACGGTTTCCCTGCCCGCGGGCGGGTTCCGGATGGAAAGCCGGTTCGGGGTCCCCGGGCACGCGCACGTCCCGTGGCTGGCGGTGCAGGACGCCTCCGGCGGTCCCGCGTACGGCGTCTCGCTGGAATGGCCGGGCTCGTGGTCCGTCGAAGCCGACGTGGAGCCCTCCGGCCTGACCCGCGTCCGGGCCGGCCGGCTGCCTTCGCCGGGACCGGTCGTCCTGGAACCCGGAGCTTCGCTGGCGACCCCGGCGGTCGCGCTGGCGTCCAGTGTGGACGGACTCGCCGGACTGGCTGCGGTGTGGCACGACTACGACCGCGTGCTGGCCGGTTCACGGTGGCGGCGGCCGCGCCCGGTGCTCTACAACTCCTGGGAGGCGACCGGATTCGACGTCCGGAGCGCACCCCAGCTGGAGCTGGCGAAACGGGCGGCGGACATCGGCGTCGAGCTGTTCGTGGTCGACGACGGCTGGTTCACCGGCCGCGACGACGACACGGGCGGCCTGGGCGACTGGACGCCCGCGGAGGAGTCGTTCGGCGCGTTCGTCGACGCGGTGCGGGAGCTGGGCCTGGAGTTCGGGCTGTGGGTCGAACCCGAGGCCGTCAGCCCGAAGTCGCGGCTCTACGCGTCGCACCCGGACTGGGTGTACCGGATCGACGGGCGTCCGCTGACGCTGATCCGCAACCAGCTGCTGCTGGACCTCGGCCTCCCGGAAGTCGTCTCGTTTGTCAAGTCCACTTTGGATTCCCTGCTCACGACATACCCGATCTCGTACCTGAAGTGGGACATGAACCGCCCGCCGACCGAGCGCGGCCGCCCGGGTGCCCCGCACGCGGACTTGGACGCCGAGCACGTGGCCGGCTACCTGTCGGTGCTGGACCACCTGCGCACGGCACACCCGCACGTCACGATCGAGGCGTGCGCAGGCGGCGGCGGCCGCACCGACCTGGCGACGGTCGCGCGCACGGACGTCGTGTGGCCGAGCGACAACACGGGCCCCCTGGACCGCCTCGCGATCCAGGACGGGTTCCTGCTGATGCACGCACCGCACCTGATGAGCTCGTGGGTGACGGACGCCCCGGGCACCTTCGACCCGCGCCCCCGGTCCCTGCGGTTCCGCTTCGTGACGGCGATGGCCGGAGTCCTGGGCATCGGCGCGGACCTCTCGCGGTGGACACCCTCCCAGCACGCGGAAGCAGCGTCGCTGATAAGCGTGTACAAGGAGATCCGCGACGTCATCCACCACGGCGTCACACGGGTGCTGGCGGGCCCGACATCTCCGACGGCGGCAACGCAGTACACGTCCGAGGACGGCGACACGCTCGTCGTGCTGGCGTGGAGCACGGGCCCACTGACCGGCGCCCCCTTGACCCCGGCGCGCTCATCCCGAGTGCGGCTCGATGTGCACCCGGATTCGTCCTATGTGGACGAGTCGGGCGCCCGCTACTCGGGTGCGCACCTGAAGTACGCGGGCCTCCCGTTCGACTGGACCGCCTCACACGACGCGGATGTGGTCGTGCTCCGACGTCAGGGCAGCGAAACCGGCAGCACGAAGGTCGGCGAGCCGGTCGGGTAGTACTTCAAGTCCGCTTCCCCCGAAGCCGTCAACGTGAACGCCGTGACCGCGTCATCCGACTGGGCCGCCACGTAACACGTCCCGTCCACCAGGGCGAAATGCCGTGGGTTCGCGCCGCACGGCTGGTCGGCCACAGCCAACGCTTCGTCCAGGGCGAACTCCGTCACGCAGTCCGGACCGCGGTTCGAGACGTACATGCGCGCGTCGCTCAGCTCCAGGTGGGCCACCAGGTTCGGTGTCACCGCAGACAGCGTCGAAGGCGTGACCGACACGACCTCGAACGCCCCCGGCGAGGTCTCGCGGACCGTCACCACGGTGCCCGCCAGCTCGCCGACCACGTACGCCAGGTCGGTGCCCGGCCGGCGCACCAGCTGGCGCGGGCCCGTGCCCGCCGGCATCGGCGACACCGCGAGCAGCTCGAGGGTGCCTGACGAAGACAGTGTGTAGCTGCGGATTTCGTCCGTGCCCAGGTCGACCGCGCTCACGATGCCGTCGCCCGGGACCGCCATGTGGACGTGCGCCGCCTCCTGGCGGGCGGCGTCCGGGCCGCTGCCGGTGTGCTGGACCAGCGCCGTGCGGGAAACGACCGCGCCCGACGACGACAGCGAGAACACCGCCAGGCTGCCGCCGGTGTAGTTGGCGCACAGCAGGAACCGGCCGTCCGGCGTCACCGCCAGGTGGCACGGGTGCGCGCCGCCCGTCTCCGCCGTCCCCAGCACCGACAGCGCGCCAGAGGGCGAGATCGACAACGCCGTCACCGAGCCGGTCGCCGTCTCGTTCACGGCGTACAGCACGGGCAACGACGGGTGGCGCACCAGCCACGACGGTGACTCCAGCGGCAGCGAAGCCACCTCGCGCAACTCGCCGGTGGCGGCACGCGAGAACGTCGTGATCCCGCGGCCGTTCCCCGCGTCACCCGTGTAGCACCCGACGAAGACCAGCTCAGCCATGCGCGCTCCTCACCAGCGTCTCGACCCGGGCGGAAATCTCCGCGGTGGTGCCGCGGGTCAGCGCCGAGCCGACCCCGCAGGCCACCGCGCCCGCCGCCAGCCACTGTGGCACGTCCTCGGGTCCGATGCCGCCGGTGGGCACCAACGGCGCCTGTGGCAGCGCCGCCCGCACGTCCTTCACCCACGACGGCCGCAACGCCGAAGCCGGGAACACCTTCACCGCGTCGGCGCCTTCTTCCAGCGCCCGCACGATTTCCGTCACCGAACCCGCGCCGGGGAACGCCGCCGCGCCGTACCGGTGAGCGGTGCGGATCACCGCCGCGTCCACCGACGGCGACACCAGGAACCGCGCGCCCGCGCGGATCGCCAGCACCGCCGACGCCTCGTCGAGCACCGTGCCGGCGCCGATCGTCGCGTCCGGGTAGGCCGCGGAAAGCCCCGAGATCGCGTCGAGCGCGCCCGGGTTCGTCAGCGGCAGTTCGATCGAGCGCAGCCCCGCTTCCAGGGCCGCGCGCGCGGCCTCCACCGCGGACTCCGCGTCGTGCGTGCGCACGATCCCGACGACGCCCTGGCGTAGCGCGTTCGCCGTGACTTCCCAGCGATAGGTCATCGGTCCACCTCCGTGCCGAGCAGTGTCTTGGTGAGTTCGCGCCGGTCAGGCAGGCCTTCGAGGTCGGTCCGCCGGCCGACGACCAGTGCCGCGCAGGCCGCGCCGGCGCGCAGTGCCCCGGCCGGGTCGCTGCCCCGCAGCCACGCCGACAGGTACCCCGCGGTCAGCGCGTCACCCGCGCCGACGGCGTCGACGACCCGGGTGACCAGGCTCGGCTGGGCCCACGAGCCGTCCGCCGTGACCGCCCGCGCGACCTTGTCCCGCTGCTTGACGACCACCGTCTGCGCCCGGCCCGCGAGCAGCGCGTCCGGCGTCTGCCCGAGCAGTTCGAGCTCTTCTTCGCCGGCGAAGACCAGATCCGCTCTGCTCAGCAAGGGCCCGACGGTGTCGCGCCAGCGGTCCGGGTGCGCGAGCTTCAGCCGGACGTTCGGGTCGAAGGACACCCAAGCGCCCGAAGCACGTGCGAGCGTGAAGAGCGCTTCGACGGCTTCGCGCGCGTCGGACGACAGCATCGCTGTGATCCCCGAGACGTGGACGAGCCGAGCGCCGTCGAGACCCGCTTCGCGCACGTACGCGGCGGAGAGACGCGAAGCAGCGGAGCCGCTTCGGTGGTACTCGACCGTCTCGGTGTCCCGGATCAGGAACCCCGTGAAGCCGTCCGGGTCGACTTCGACGCGCGAGACGTCGACGTCGTCGGCGCGCAGGGTCGCGAGCACGTGCGTGCCGGACGGGTCGCCGCCGACGCGGCTCAGCCAGCGAACGCGGTGGCCGAGCCGGGCCAGGCCGACCGAGACGGTGGTCTCGGCGCCGGCGACGGACGACGTGAAGGTGCGGGCGCGCCGCAGTGCGACGCCGGGCTCGGCGAGCAGCAACCGCATCGCTTCGCCGAGGGTGACGACTTCGGTGTTCATCGCGGACAGCATAGCGCGTGAAATCTTAATTTAGGATTTATTCTTGACGGAGATGGAGCCGCCCCGGCATGCTGCTCCCGGCTCGCAGTTCACCGGAGAAAGGCGTCCGGCACATGCTCTTCAAGAGAACTCTGGCGGTGGTCGCCGCGATGGCGGCCGCGGTCACCGCGGCTCCCGCCCAAGCGACCCCGGCCGTGGACCAAGGCGCACCCGACTACTACGACAGCGGGGTCGCGAAGACCCCGTACATGGGCTGGAACACCTACTACGGCCTCGGCGCGCCCAGCGAGGCGTCGGTGAAGTCCGTCGCGGACTTCCTCGTCTCCAGCGGCCTGCGCGACGCCGGCTACCGCTACGTCTGGATCGACGGCGGCTGGACCGCCCCGGACCCGCGTGACGCCCAGGGGAACCTGCACGAGGACGCCGCGAAGTTCCCGAGTGGACTGTCCACTTTGGTCCAGTATGTGCACGACCGCGGGCTGAAGGCCGGCATCTACACCGACGCGGGCGCCTCCGACGGCAAGAACTGCGCGGCCGGCTCCGGCGGCTACTACGAGCAGGACACCAAGCGGTTCGCGAGCTGGAAGTTCGACGCCGTCAAGGTCGACTTCCTCTGCGGCATCGCGCAGAACCTCAAGCCCGCCGAGGCGTTCACGCAGTTCAGCCAGGCCCTCGCCAAGGCGGGCCGGCCGATGGTGCTCAACGTCTGCAACCCGGTCACTGACGAGTGGGGCACCCCGCACGGGCCCGACCAGGTCGCCGGCATCGCCTACAGCTACGGCCCGCTCGTCGCCGACTCCTGGCGCACCAGCACGGACATCGCCTTCGGCACGCCGTACGAGGGCATCTGGGCGGACGTCCTGCGCAACATGGACGCCAACGCCGCGCACCCCGAGGCGAACGGGCCGGGCCACTACAACGACCCCGACTACCTCATCCCGATGCGCAAGACCGAGCAGGGCACGTACGAGCTGAACGAGGAGGAGTCGACCACCCAGTTCGTCATGTGGTCGGAGATGGCCTCCCCGCTGATCCTCGGCTCGGACCCGCGCACGCTGCCCGCGTCGATGCTGAAGACGTTGAAGAACCCGGAGATCATCGGCGTCAACCAGGACCGGCTGGGCATCCAGGGTGTCCGCGTCGCCACGACCGGCACCACCGACACCTACAGCAAAGTCCTCTCCCAGCGTGGCGACCGGGCGGTCGTGCTGCTCAACCGCGGCGCGGCGCCGACGCGGATGACGCTGAACTTCGCCGACGCGGGGCTCAGCGGCCGGGTGTCCGTTCGCGACCTGCGTGCCCGCGCCGACCGCGGCAGCGCGACCGGCTCGTACGCGGTCACCGTGCCCGCGCACGGCACGGCGTTCCTGCGCCTGCACGGCACCGACCTCGTCCCCGGCGACGACCTCGGCGGGACCGCGTCGGCGAGCCCGGCGATCGTCCGCACCGGCGGCAAGACCGTCACGTTCTTCCGCGACCAGGGCGGGTCGCTGCAGGTCACGGGCCTGGACGGGCCGCGTCAGGTCGGCGGCAGGTTCCTCGGCCAGCCCGCCGCGATCGCCACGCCGGCCGGCCTCGACGTCTACGTCCGCGGCCTCGACAACGCCCTCTACAAGCGCGGCTACGCCCAGCGCTGGGGCGCCTGGCAGCGGCTCGGCGGCACGCTCACCGATTCGCCGTCCGTGACCAGCGACGGCACGGTCTTCGTCCGCGGTGCCGACGGGCAGGTCTGGCAGCGGACCGCGGACGGCCGGTGGTCCGGTCTCGGCGCCCCCGGCGGCAAGCCGATCTACGGCCGGCCGGGCGCGGCGACGTCGAGCAGCGGCACGGTCGTCGCGGTCCGGACCGCGGACGACAGCGTCTGGGTGCGCACGAAGACCGGCGGCACGTGGTCGGACTGGACGTCCATCGGCGGCACGGTCAGCAGCAGCCCGACGCTGGTCGCGGCCGGCGCGAAAGTAGCGCTGACCGCGTCCGCGAGCGACTACACGCTGTGGGCGAATGACTGGACCGGCTCGTGGGCCGGCTGGTTCAAACGGCCGGAGTACCCGAGCGGGAGCATCGTGGGCACCCTCGGCGCGGCGTCGGACGGCGCGTCGCTGTGGTTCGCCGCGCGGGGTCCGGACGACCATGTCCACGTAGCCAAGTTCTAGGAACGGAGAAGGCGATGTCCACGCGTACGGCGGTGGTGACCGGAGCGGCGTCCGGGATCGGGCTGGCGACGGCCCGGAAGCTCCTCGACGACGGCTACCGCGTGCTGGGCGTGGACATCGCCGAACTCCCCGACGGTGTGGTGCCGATCCGGGGATCGGTCAGCGACGAGACGACGTGGGCCGCCATCGGCGAGGTCGACGCCCTGGTCAGCAACGCCTACGTGCCCAGCACCGGGCCGTTGCACGAGATCGGACGGGCCGAGTGGGAGCGCCAGCTCGACGTCAACCTGACCGGCACGTACCTCGCCCTGAAGGCCTGCCTGCCGTCGCTGCGGGCGCGGCGCGGCGCGGTCGTGCTGGTCTCGTCGGTGCACGCGCACTTCGGGCTGCCGGGCCACCCCGCGTACGCCGCGAGCAAGGGCGCGCTGGTCGCGCTGGCCCGGCAGCTGGCCGTCGAATACGCCCCCGGCGTGCGCGTCAACTCCGTGCTGCCGGGGCCGGTGCTCACCGAGGCCTGGAACCGCATCTCGCCGGAAGACCGCGAGCGCAGCGCCCAGGCGACGCCCGCGGGCCGGCTCGGGCAGCCGGACGAGGTGGCGAACGTGATCGCGTTCCTGCTGTCGGACGCGGCGTCGTTCGTCACCGGGGCCGAGCTGACCGTCGACGGCGGCTGGTCCGCCGCCAAGGATTCCGCGTAGATGGGGGACAACGGGTGAAGATCACCGGAGTTGAAACGTTTCTGGTCGCGCCGCGCTGGCTGTTCCTCAAGGTCAGCACGGACGAGGGGGTCAGCGGCTGGGGCGAGCCCGTGGTCGAGGGCCGCGCGGAGACCGTGCGCGCGGCCGTGCACGAGCTGTCCGAACTGCTGATCGGCCAGGACCCGCTGCGCATCGAGGACCACTGGCAGGTGCTGCGTCGCGGCGGGTTCTATCGCGGCGGGCCGGTGCTCTCCAGTGCCTTGGCCGGGTACGACCACGCGCTGTGGGACATCGCCGGCAAGGTCCGCGACGCGCCCGTGCACGAACTGCTCGGCGGCCCGGTGCGCGATCGCGTCCGGGTCTACAGCTGGGTCGGCGGTGACCGGCCGTCCGGCATCCGCGAAGCGGTGTCCGCGCAGGTCGAGGCCGGGTTCACGGCGGTGAAGATGAACGTCGCCGGCCCGCTGACCGCGATCACGTCGCCCGCCGAAGCCGACGCGGCGGTGGCGCGCGCGTGGGAAGCGCGGGAGGTGCTCGGCCCGCACCGCGACCTCGCGATCGACTTCCACGGCCGCGTCTCGCCCGCGATGGCGCGCCGGCTGGTGAAGCTGCTCGAAGACGTCCAGCCGATGTTCGTCGAAGAGCCGATCCTGCCGGAGACGCAGGGCGACGCGCTGCGGTCGATCGTCGAGGCGTCGACCGTGCCGATCGCGGTCGGCGAGCGGCTGTACTCGCGCTGGGAGTTCAAGCCGGTGCTCGACGCCGGGGTCGCGGTCGCGCAGCCGGACCCGTCACACGCCGGCGGCATCTCCGAGCTGCGCCGCATCGGCGCGCTGGCCGAGATGTACGGCGCCGCGCTCGCCCCGCACTGTCCACTCGGGCCGATTTCCCTCGCAGCGTCGCTGCAGGTCGCCTTCGCGACGCCGAACTTCCTGATCCAGGAACAGAGCGTCGGCATGCACTACCACGAAGGTCAGGAGCACCAGTACCTCGTGGATCCGTCCGTCTTCGCCTTCCAGGACGGCTACGCGGCGCGTCCGCTCGAACCCGGGCTCGGCATCGAGGTCGACGAAGCGGCCGTCCGCCGTGCCGACGAGGTCGGGCACAGCTGGCGTTCGCCGGTGTGGCGGCACGACGACGGCGGTCTCGCCGAATGGTGACCTGGCTCGAGCGCGGCGACCTGCGGCTCGGGCTGGTCCCGGAGCTCGGCGGCCGACTGCTTTCGGTTTCCCGTCGGGGCGTGGAGCTGCTCTGGCGCAACGCCGATCTCCTGGCCGACGACCTCCGCGGTGAGTACGCGCCGAACTCCGGCCGGATGGGCGACTGGGTCAACTACGGAGGCGACAAGACGTGGCCCGCGCCGCAGGGCTGGTCCGGACCGCGGGAATGGGCGGGCCCGCCGGACCCGGTCCTCGACTCCGGCCCGTACACCGCGGTCGTCGACGGCGACACGGTGACCATGACCAGCGCCCCGGACCCGCGCACCGGCCTGCGCCTCACCCGCGCGATCACGATCCTCGACGACGGCTACCGGCTGGACCTGCGCGCCTCGAACACGGCCAGGCACCCGGTCCGGTGGGCACTGTGGAACGTGACGCAGCTGCCCGGCGGCGGCACGGTCACGGCGGGCCTCGCCCGGCCGGACGTCGTCGCGCTGGTGTCCGGCACCGGTACGCCGGAGTACACAGTGGACGGTGACCGGCTGGTCGTGCCGCCGCAGGACGTCGTCGGCAAGCTCGGCGTGCCGGGCACCGCGGGCTGGGTGTCCTACGGCGCGTTGACGCTCTCGTTCGCCGTGGACCCGGCCGGCGAGTACCCGGACCGGGGCTCGCCGCTGGAGATCTGGCTGGAGCACCCGCTGCCGTCGCCGCTGGCCGAGCTGGGCGACCTCGACCCGCCCGCGCGGATCGTCGAACTCGAGGTCCTCGGGCCGCTGACGACGCTGGCGCCGGGCGCTTCGGCCGAGTTGTCCCTTCGCGCCACGGTCCGGGAGGATGACGTGTGACCTTCACCGTCAAAAGCCTGACCGCCGCGGTGTTCGCGCTGGTGTTCTCGGCCGCCGTCCCCGTCACCGCCCACGCCGGCGAAGCCCCGGAGTGCCCGGCGAACCTGGACTGCCGTTTCGTGCCGGCGGCGTACGACTGGGCGAGCGACGACCACGGCAACGCCAACGACTACGGCAACTACGACCCGGCGGACCGGCCCGCCGACGGCCAGAAGATCCAGTACATCGTCATCCACGACACCGAAAGCGTCCCCGGCAGCGGCGCGAGCCCGTACGACCAGGCCATCGCGACCTTCCAGAAGCCGTCGAGCGGATCGAGGTCGCCTGGCACGCCGGCAACTGGACGATGAACGAGCACTCGATCGGCATCGAGCACGAAGGCGTCGCGGCGCAGGGCGGCACCTGGTACACCGAGCAGATGTACCGCGCCTCCGCGGACCTGGTGCGCCACCTGGCGGCGAAGTACCACATCCCACTGGACCGGCAGCACATCCTGGGCCACGAGGACGTTTCGCGCGAGCGCACGGCGAACTTCGCCGCTGCGCACTGGGACCCGGGTCCGTACTGGGACTGGAACCACTACATGGACCTGCTCGGCGCGCCGGCCCGGCCGGGTGGCGACCAGGCCGTCACGATCAACCCGGACTACGCGGCCGACCAGCCGCCGATGACCACCTGCACCGGCAGCACCTGCACGCCGTTGCCCGCGCACGGCGCGAACTTCGTCTACCTGCACACCGCGCCGGACGAGGCCTCGCCGCTGATCACCGACGCCGTGGTGCACCCGGACGGCTCGCCGGGCACGACGGCGATCGACGACTGGAGCGACAAAGCCGTCGCGGGCCGCACGTACGCGCTCGCCGGTGAGCAGGGCGACTGGACGGCGATCTGGTACGGCGGCCAGCAGGCGTGGTTCGCGAACCCGGGCCACCGCGTGACCGTTCCGGCCCGCGCCCGGCTGGCGACGGTGTCCTCCCCGGCGCCGCTGTACGGCCGCGCCTTCCCCGAGCAGGCCGAGTACCCGTCGGACATCCCGTTCGACCCGATCTGGACGGTCGGTGCCGTCCCCTGGACGCTGCCCGCGGGCCAGCGCTACGTCGTCACCGGGGAGTTCCGGGCGGAGAACTACTACGCGCGGTTCGACCCGGCGGACGTCCCGGCCAACCACACGCTGGTCACCGGTGCGGCGACGTACCTCCAGCTCTCCTACAACCACCGGCTCGTCTACGTGAAGGCGTCCGACGTGCGGCCCGGCTGACCTGCGCAGGTATCGTGAGGGCGTGACGGACAAGCCCCGCATTCCGAACGTGCTCGCCGCCCGCTACGCCTCGCCGGAGCTGGTCCGGCTCTGGTCGCCGGAGCAGAAGGTCGTCCTGGAGCGGCAGCTCTGGATCGCCGTGCTCCAGGCGCAGAAGGACCTCGGCGTCGACGTGCCCGACGGCGTCGTCGAGGCCTACCAGGGCGTCCTCGAGAACGTCGACCTCGAGTCGATCGCCGCCCGGGAGCGGGTCACCCGTCACGACGTCAAGGCGCGCATCGAGGAGTTCAGCGACCTCGCCGGCCAGGAGCACATCCACAAGGGCATGACGTCGCGCGACCTCACCGAGAACGTCGAGCAGCTCCAGCTGCTCCGCTCGCTGGAGCTGATGCGCACGCGCGTCGCGGCGGTGCTCGCGCGGCTGGCCGCCCTCGCGGTCGAACACGCCGACACCGTCATGGCCGGGCGCTCGCACAACGTCGCCGCGCAGGCCACCACGCTGGGCAAGCGGTTCGCCACGGCGGCCGACGAGCTGCTCGTCGCCTTCGCCCGGCTCGAGAACCTCATCGAGCGCTACCCGCTGCGCGGCATCAAGGGCCCGGTCGGCACCGCGCAGGACATGCTCGACCTGCTCGGCGACGAGTCCACTTTGGACGACCTGGAGGACCGCGTGATGCGGCACCTCGGGTTCGGGCAGCGGTTCGTCAGCGTCGGCCAGGTGTACCCGCGCTCGCTCGACTTCGACGTGCTGTCCACTGTGGTCCAGGTCGCCGCTGCGCCGTCCAGCCTGGCCAAGACGATCCGGCTGATGGCGGGCCACGAGCTGGTCACCGAGGGCTTCAAGCCCGGCCAGGTCGGCTCGTCCGCCATGCCGCACAAGATGAACACCCGCTCGTGCGAGCGCGTGAACGGCCTCGCCGTGGTGCTGCGCGGCTACCTGTCGATGATCGGCGAGCTGGCCGGCGACCAGTGGAACGAGGGCGACGTCTCCGACTCGGTCGTCCGCCGCGTCGCGCTGCCGGACGCGTTCTTCGCGCTCGACGGCCTGCTGGAGACGTTCCTCACGGTCCTGGCCGAGTTCGGCGCCTTCCCGGCGGTGATCGAGCGTGAGCTTGATCGCTACCTGCCGTTCCTGACCACGACGAAGGTGCTGATGGCCTCGGTCCGGGCGGGCGTCGGCCGTGAGACCGCTCACGAAGCCATCAAGGAGAACGCCGTCGCCGTCGCCCTGGAAATGCGTGAGCGCGGCCTCGCCGAAAACGACCTGCTCGACCGGCTCGCGGCCGACGAGCGCATCCCGCTCGACCGCGGCGAGCTCGACAAACTGCTCGCCGACCGGATCTCGTTCACCGGGACGGCGGGCCGTCAGGTCGAGCAGGTGGCCGCGCGCGTCGCCGAGGTGCTCGAGCGGTTCCCGGAGGCCGCGGGGTATGCGCCCCAGCCGATCCTGTGAGCTGACGCACCCGTCCACGGAATGGAACGAATCCACTCGAACGGGCGAAATCCCTAATCTCGATCGCTGACCCACGGAGCGCTGCGAAGCGCATGTCCTCACCATGGAAGAAGCGATGAGATCCACGCTGTCCACCATCACCGCCGTCCTCACCGCGGGCGCGCTGACGCTGACCCTCGCCGCTTGCGGTGGTTCCGACGCGGGGGCGACCACCCTGCGCGTCGGCACCCTGAGCGATGCCCCGCCGTCGATCTACCTGGAGAACGGCCGGTTCACCGGCTACGACAACGAGCTGCTGCGCGACATCGCGAAGCGGGAAGGCTTCGAGGTCGAGTTCGTCGGCACGGAGTTCTCCAGCCTCCTCGCGAGTGTCGCCAGCGGGAAGTTCGACATCGGCAGCTCGACGATCTCCAGCACCGAGGCCCGCAAGAAGACGGTCGCCTTCTCCAACGGCTACAACACCGGCTTCACCACGATCGTGACGGCCAAGGGCGCGAACCTCAAGGACGTCGCCGCGCTGTCGGGCAAGCGGCTCGGCGTCGTCCAGGGCTCGGTGCAGGACGAGCTCGCCGGCAAGACCGCGGGCGCGCAGGTCGTCCGCTTCCCGGACTACAACGCCGGTTTCGCGCAGCTGAAGAACGGCACGCTCGACGGCTGGGTCGTCCCGCAGGACATCGGCAAGAAGTACCTGGACCAGAACCCCGCGGTCCCGCTGGAGCTCGGCTACACCGTCGAGGACAAGGACACGCCGTCGGCGTTCGCGGTCGCCAAGAAGAACACGGACCTGCTGAACAAGCTCAACGACGGCCTGCAGAAGGCCATCGCGGACGGTACGGTCGCCCGCATCTACGGGCAGTTCTACAAGAACACCCCGTTGTCGAAGGAACTCCAGCAGGGCGGGCCCGGCCTCGTCGTGAAGAACGTGGGTGTGTGACGTGAAGAAGCTGATCGTCACGGTGGTGGCCGCCGCACTCGCACTGACCGCGTGCGGCGGGGCGTCGGACAGCGGCAGCACCACCCTGCGCGTCGGGACCCTGAGCGACGCGCCGCCGAACGTCTACCTCAAGGACGGCAACTACACCGGCTTCGACAACGAGCTGCTCAAGGCCATCGCGGCCAAGCAGAACCTGAAGCTGGAGTTCGCCGCGACCGACTTTTCGGCGCTGCTCGGGCAGGTCGCGTCGGGCCGGTTCGACCTCGCCAGCTCGGCGATCGCGCAGACGGACGAGCGCAAGAAGACCGTCGACTTCTCCGCGGCCTACGACTTCGAGACCATGAGCATCCAGGCCAAGCAGGGCACGCCGGTCACCGACGAGAAGGGCCTGGCCGGCAAGCGCGTCGCGGTCATCCAGGCGACCGTCGGCGACCACTGGCTGACCAGCACGGTCCCGGCTGCCCAGGCGGTGCGCTTCCCGGACTACGCCGCCGCGCTGACGGCGTTGAAGACCGGCGCGGTCGACGCGTACATCCTCGACCAGAGCATCGCCGAGAAGAACGTCACCGACAACCCGGACGCCAAGCTGGTCGTCGTCAAGAGCTTCGTCACGGACGTGCCGCACGGCTTCGCGGTGAAGAAGGGCAACGCCGAGCTGCTCGGCAAGATCGACGACGGGCTCAAGCAGGTGATCTCCGACGGGACCTGGCTTAAGCTGCACCAGCAGTTCCTGCCGACCGCTCCGGTGCCGGCCGGGTTCCAGGGTTAGGAGAAGCATGAAGAAGACACTGGTCACGGCGCTCACCGCGACGCTGCTCGCCGCCTTGACCGCGTGCGGCGGTTCGGACAGCGGCAGCGGCACCCTGCGCGTCGGCACGCTGAGCGACTCGAAGCCGAACGCCTACCAGGAGAACGGCAACTACACGGGCTTCGACAACGAGCTCTTGAAGGCCATCGCGGCCAAGGAGGGCTTGAAGCTCGAGTTCGCCGCGACGGAGTTCTCGGCCCTGCTCGGCCAGGTCGCGAACGGCACGTTCGACATCGGCAGCTCGGCGATCTCCCAGACCGAGGCCCGCAAGAAGACGGTCGACTTCTCGGCGCCGTACAACTACCAGGCGCTGGGCATCGAGGCCAAGGAGACCGCGGGCATCACCGACGAGAACTCCCTGGCGGGCAAGCGGATCGGCGTCGTCCAGGGCACGGTGTCGGACACCTGGCTCGGCTCGAACGCGCCGACCGCGCAGGCCGTCCGCTTCCCCAATGACGCCGCCGCCCTCAACGCCCTCAAGACCGGCGCGATCGACGGCGCCGTCTTCGACCAGGCAACCGCCGAGGACTACGCGAAGAACAACGCCGAGGCGAAGCTCAAGGTGACCAAGGCGATCACCACGACCATCCCGCACGGGTTCGCCTTCAAGAAGGGCAACACCGAGCTGATCAACAAGATCAACGACGGCCTGAAGAAGGTCATCGCGGACGGCACGTGGGTCAAGGTGCACGACCAGTTCGAGCCCACCGCGCCCGTGCCGGCGGAGTTCAAGGCGGGGCAGTAGTTCCACAATGGACGACTTCGTCAACACCTTCCTGGACTGGGACTACATTTCGCAGGTCCTCCCGGACCTGGCGAAGACCGGTCTGCTGAACACGCTCATCCTGTCGGTGACGTCCGCGCTGATCGGCACCGTGCTCGGCATGGTGCTGGCGGTGATGGGCCTGTCGACCAAGTGGTGGCTGCGGTGGCCCGCGCGGGTCTACACGGACATCTTCCGCGGGCTGCCGGCCATCCTGACGATCCTGCTGATCGGCCAGGGGCTCGGCACGCTCGCGCGGAACGTCGTGGGCACGAACCCGTACCCGATGGGCATCCTGGCGCTGTCCCTGATCGCCGCCGCCTACATCGGCGAGATCTTCCGGTCCGGCATCCAGAGCGTCGACAAAGGACAGCTGGAAGCCAGCCGCGCGCTCGGGATGAGCTACACCAAGGCGATGCTGCTGGTGATCATCCCGCAGGGCGTGCGCCGGGTGCTGCCCGCGCTGGTCAACCAGTTCATCGCCCTGGTCAAGGACTCCAGCCTCGTCTACGTCCTCGGCCTGCTGGCCGGCCAGCGCGAGCTGTTCCGGATCGGCCAGGACCTCGCGGCGAACACCGGCAACCTGTCGCCGCTGGTCGCCGCGGGTGTGTTCTTCCTGGTGATCACGGTGCCGCTGACGCACCTGGTCAACTACATCGACAAGAAGCTCCGGACCGGCCGCAAGGTGCGCGCCGACGAGCCGGGCGACGACGAGCTGGACCTGCTCGCCAGCGGGAAGGTGGTCTCGTGACCGCGACCCAGGTGCGGTCGTCCAGCGTGGAGCTGCGCGACATCCACGTCACCTTCGGCACGCTGGAGGTCCTCCGCGGCGTCGACCTGAAGGTGGAGAGCGGCAGGACGACCTGCGTGATCGGCCCGTCCGGCTCCGGCAAGTCGACGTTGCTGAGGTGCGTCAACCGCCTGCAGGAACCCGATTCCGGCGACCTGCTGCTCGACGGCGAGTCCGTGATCAAGGCCGACCCCGACGCCCTCCGCCAGCGCGTCGGCATGGTGTTCCAGCACTTCAACCTCTTCGGTCACCGCACCGTGCTGGACAACATCGTGCTGCCGCTGCGCAGTGTGAAGAAGGTCGGCAAGGACGAGGCGACGGCGATCGCCCGCGCCCGCCTCGCCGAGGTCGGCCTCGCGGACAAGGCACCGTACCGGCCGAGCGCGTTGTCCGGCGGCCAGCAGCAGCGCGTCGCGATCGCCCGGGCCCTGGCGATGGACCCCGAGGTGATGCTGTTCGACGAGGCCACCAGCGCCCTGGACCCGGAGCTGGTGAAGGGCGTGCTGAACCTGATGGCGGGCCTCGCCTCGCGCGGGCTGACGCTGATCGTGGTCACGCACGAGATGGGCTTCGCCCGCAGCGTGGCCGACGAGGTGGCCTTCATGGACGCGGGCCGCATCGTCGAGCAGGGCCCGCCCGCCCAGCTCTTCGACGACCCGCAGAGCCCTCGCCTGCAGCGCTTCTTATCTCAGGTGCTGTGACGACCGCTCGCCGTGAAAACCGGGCGCCTGGGCGCCATGTCCGCAGGTAGCCTGCGGACATGGCGAGGATCGCGCGGCTGACGTACTACCCGGTCAAAGGCTGTGCCGGCACCTCGGTGCCAGCCGCCGAGGTCGGCCCGGCCGGGTTGGCGCACGACCGCGTCTTCCAGGTCGTCGCCCCGGACGGCGACTTCCGCAGCCAGCGCCGCCACCCGGGCCTGGCCGCCGTGCGGCCGCAGGTGCTCGGCGACCGGCTGGCGCTGTCCGCACCGGGCCGCGAAGACCTCGTCTTCGACATCCGGCACGACGGCCCGCGCCACCCGGGCTCGACGTTCTCCTGGCAGGGCACGGGCATCCACCAGGGCGCCGAGGCCGCGGAATGGTTCTCGGACCTGCTCGGCCTGCCGTCGGTGCTCATCGGGGTCGCGCCCGACCACGAGCGCGTCACCAGCGGCGAAACCCCGGGCACCGCCGCGTTCGCCGACGGCCACGCCCTGCTCGTCGCATCGGAGTCCTCTTTGGACAACCTGAACTCGCGCATCCTCGAACGCGGCGCGGAACCGGTCCCGATGGACCGCTTCCGCCCCAACGTGATCGTCTCCGGCTGGCTGGAGCCGCACACCGAGGACGAGGTCCGGACGATGACCGCGGGCACGGCCGAGTTCGGCTACGCCAAGCAGTGCGTGCGCTGCACGGTGCCGATGGTCGACCAGGAGACCGGCGAGAAGGCCGGCCCGGAGCCGATCCGCACGCTCGCTTCGTACCGACGTCACCCGGAAGGCGGGGTGACGTTCGGCATGAAGGCCGCGGTGGTGCGCCCCGGTCAGCTCGCGGTCGGCGACGAGGTGATCGTGCACTCCTGGGCGGGCCCGAGCCCGAGCACAGCGGCCGCGGAACCCCCGTTGACGGCCACCGCGAGCCGCCCGGCGGAGTCCGTGTAGAGCACACTCGCTCCGGCCGGCACGTCCGCGAACGTCCGTCCGATCTCGGTGGTCACCGCGACACGCTCGCTGTGTACCGAAACCGCGCCGGACAGGCCCGAGAGCTCCAGGTCCGCCGGCGTCGCCGCGAGCTGGACGTTGCCGAAGTGGTCGACGGTCAGCACTTCCGACACCAGCTTCCCGGGGAACGCCGCCACGAACGGCTCCGGCAGCTCGACGAGCTCGTCGACGCGGTCACCGAAGTCCGACGGCGCCACCCCCAGCGCGAGGTGCGCCGCCGCGGGCGCGAAGACGTCCCGCCCGTGGAACGTCGCCGACGTGACCGGCAGCCGCAGCGACGGCTCGGTCAGCTCGTACGCCGCCCGCACGCCGCCCAGCGCGTGCGCGGCCGGCAGCAGGAGGCCGTTGTCCGGTCCGACGAGCAGCCCGCCACCGGCGACCACGACCACCCCGAGCCGGGCGGTGCCCACCCCCGGGTCGACGACCGCGACGTGCACCCCTTCCGGCAGGTAGGGCACGGTCTGGGCCAGCGCCATCGCGCCGTGCCGGATGTCCTGGGGCGGTACCTCGTGCGTCACGTCGATCACCCGCACGGCGGGCGCCAGCCGCGCGATCACGCCGTGGCAGGCCGCCACGAAGCCGTCGCGGAGGCCGTAGTCGGTGGTCACCGAGATCCAGTCGAAGGCCATGGCAGCATCATCCATGGTGGCGGAGGGTGCCCGTTAGGGTTCAGCGCGTGACACCCCTCCCCACCCTCGCGACCGGCAAGGTCCGCGACCTCTACGCCGTGGGCGACGACCACCTGCTGATCGTCGCGTCCGACCGCATTTCCGCCTTCGAGCACGTGTTCCCCACCGTGGTCCCGGACAAGGGCCGGGTGCTCACCGCGATGAGCGTGTTCTGGTTCCGCGAGCTGGCCGACGTCCTCCCGAACCACTTCGTGGCCTGTGACGGCCCCCTGATCCCGGAGGCCTTCCGCGGCCGCGCGCTGCTGGTCGAGCGGCTCCGCATGCTGCCGGTGGAGGCCGTCGTCCGCGGCCACCTGGCCGGCCGCGGGTACGCGGAGTACCGCAGGTCCGGGTCGGTGTGCGGGATCGCGCTGCCGCCCGGGCTGGCCGAGTCGGACCGGCTGCCCGAGCCGATCTTCACGCCGTCCACCAAGGCACGACCCGGCGAGATCGACGAGCACCTCGACTTCGACACCTTCGCGGCCATCCTCGGCCGCCCGCTCGCGGAGCAGGTCCGCGAAGCGTCGCTGGAGCTCTACCGCCGGGGCGCCGCGCGCGCCGCCGAGCAGGGCCTGGTGCTGGCCGACACCAAGTTCGAGTTCGGCACCCGCGCGAACGGCGAACTCGTGCTCGCCGACGAGCTGCTGACCCCGGATTCGGCGCGCTACTGGCCGGCCGGCGGCCACCGGCCCGGCCGGCCGTCGTTCGACAAGCAGCACGTGCGCGACTGGCTGGTCGGCCCGTCATCGGGCTGGGACTGCGTGTCCGAGCTGCCCCCGCTGCCGCCCGACGTGGTGATCGCCACGCGCGACCGCTACCTCGAGGCGTACCACCGCGTCACGGGCCTTTCCCTGGCAGACTGGCCCCGTGATCCTGCTGATCTGCGGCAGCCTGCGGGCAGGCTCGGGCAACGCGGCGGTGCTGGGGACCGTCGCGACGCTCACCGCGAGCAAGACGTACCCCGGACTTGCCGACCTGCCGCACTTCAACCCGGATGACGACCGCGACCCGCTGCCCCCGGCCGTCGCCGAGCTGCGGGAAGCGATCAAGGAAGCCGACGCGATCATGGTCTGCACGCCCGAGTACGCGGGCGGCCTGCCGGGCTCGTTCAAGAACCTCCTGGACTGGACGGTCGGCGGAGGCGAGATGTACGGCAAGCCGGTGGCGTGGATCAACGCGTCGTCGATAGCGGCGCCCACGGGCGGCCGCGACGCCCACGACTCGCTGCGCAAGGTGCTGACGTACGCGGGCGCCCGCATCGTCGAGGACGCCTGCGCGCGGATTCCGGTCTCCCGCGCGGACGTCGCCGACGGCCAGGTCGCCGACCCCGACCTGCGTGGCCGGATCGCGGTGGCGGTGCAGCGCCTGCGCGAGGGCGTTTGAGCGTCCGAGGAGCCCGTCCGGAGCCTTACGGCAACGGACGCTCGCCCGTTCTACGCAGTTCACGGGAGCGTCAGACGGGTGCGTCCCAATGGTGGGGTGGACGCTCGCTTGCTGGTTTCGCTGTCGGGAATCACCCCGCGCACGCTGCACCGGTGCGCCGACCTCGCGGCCGAGCTCGACCGCCGCAAGGTCCCGTTGTCCGTGCTGTACGCCGCTCGCACCGGCGAAGGCCCCGTGACGGAGTGGGTGCGCACCCGCGCCCGCAGGGGAGATTCCGTGCTGCTGCACGGGTACGACCACACCGTCGCGCCCACGCACCGCACGGTGTACCTGGGCAAGAAGGCGGAGTTCGCGACGCTGCCGGCCCACGAAGCGAGGCTCCGGCTGATCGCCGCGAAGGCCGCGCTGGACAACGCCGGCCTCTCGGTCGACGGCTTTGCGCCGCCGCGCTGGATCGCTTCCCAGGGCACGCTGCAAGCCTTGGCTGAGCACGGCTTCCGCCTGTGCGCGGACCTCGGTGCGGTGCGCGACCTCGTGACGGGCGAGGTGCGCCGCGCGCGCGTGCAGGAGTTCACGAGCCAGTCGCACCGGACCGAGACGGTCCGCTGCTTCGCGCTCGTCCTCGCCGCCGCGCGCTCGGCTCGCCGGGGCGGGTTGGTCCGGCTGGGGGCGGAGGCCGCGGACCTCACCCGCCCCGGCCTCCGGCAGGCGTTGCTCGACGCGGTCGACGTCGCGCTGGAGAACCGGGCGTTCGGCGCGACCTACGGTTCGCTGCGCGCGGTCGCGGCCTGAGTCGTCGTTTCTCTCTGGAGTTGTCAATCATCGCCCCCTGCCGGGGGTTCGAGCCCGGGGCTGGATCAGTGCGCCGGGTTCGGGTCGAGGAGCACGTCGAGCCGTCCGAAGGCCGTGTCGACCGCCGGTGCGAGCGCGCCCGCGTCGGCGCCGGCGAGCCGGCTTCCGGCCTGGTAGCAGGCCACGGCGATCTGCGCCGCCAGTACCGCGACCTCCCGAGGCGCGCCTCTCTCCAGCAGGATCGCCTCGCCCAGCTCGGCGAACCGCTGCAGTTTCCGCGCGCTGCGGTCCTTGAGCTCCGTGTTCTGTTCCACGAGCCGCTGGTGCATTTCGTAGTGCCTGGCATCCGCCGTCGCCTCCGCGCACACGTCGAGCACCAGGCCGCGGACCTGGTCCAGAGCCTCCGGAAGGCTCTGGGGTGCCTCGCCCGGCAGCGCCCGCTGCCGCTCGGCCAGGTGGTCCAGTAACTCCTGCTCGTCCGAAAACACCACCTCCTGCTTGTCACCGAAGTACCGGAAGAACGTCGTGCGCCCCACCTCTGCGCGTTCGGCGATGTCCGTGACCGTGACATCGGTGAAGCCGCGCTCCGCGAACAGCTGGAAGGCCGCTTCCACGATCTGCTCGCGGGCCTGCTTCTGCTTCCGTTCCCGCAGCGAGGGGCGTTGTTTCATGAACACAGACTAGCGGAACCGGTATCGAGTCCGCTACGGTACTGAGTACCAATTCGAATCGGGTACCTGATCGAGTGAAGGGGCGAAGTCATGACCGAACCGGCGAAGACACTGCTCATGACCGGCGCCAGCCGGGGACTCGGCCGGGCCGCGGCGGAACGACTGCTGCGCGACCGGCCGGACCAGTTGCTGCTCGTCTTCGTGCGCGGCGAGGAGGCCGGCGGGCGGCTCACGCGTGAACTGGCCGCGAGCACGGGAAACCCGAACGTCCGCGCGGTGTCGTGCGACCTCGGCTCCCTGGCGGAGGTGCGTAAAGCGGCCGAAGACGTGCGGAAACTGCTCGACCGAGGGGAGATCCCGCCGCTGGCCGGCCTGCTGGCCAACGCGGGCGTGCAGATGGCGTCGGCCACGAAGGCGACGGCGGACGGGTTCGAGGCCACGTTCGGGATCAACGTCCTCGCGAACTACCTGCTGCTGCGCCTGCTCGCCGACCGGTTCGAGCCGGGCGCGCGCGTCGTGGTCACCGGCAGCGAGTCACACTTCGGCGACTTCCGGCACAACCTCGGCCTCGTCCCGGCGCCGCACTGGACCGGCACGCGCAGTCTCGCCAAGCCGGGCACCGGTCCGGAGGCCGGAACGGTGACCGCGGGCCGCCGGGCGTATTCGACCAGCAAGCTCGGCGTGCAGTACCTGGTGCACGCGCTCGCGAAGCGGCTGCCCGGGATCGACTTCTACGCGTACACCCCGCGGCTGGTCCCGGGCACCAGCCTGGTCCGCGACGCGAGCGCGATCCAGCGCTTCGGGTTCCGGTGGCTGCTCCCGGCGTTGTGGGCGACACCCATCGCGTCGAGCCCGCAGACCGCGGGCGCCAAGCTAGCCGCGGCGATGACCGTACCCAGGCCGGCTGAATCCGGGGCGTACCTCGACCGCGGCGTGGTGGTGCCGTCGTCGAAGGAGTCCTACGACGAGGAGCGGGAGGAGGAGCTGTGGCGTGGTGCGGCCGAGTTGTGCGGCGTGCCGGCGTAGTGACCGGCACGCCGCGAGGACTAGAACTTCGCGGGTTCGGCCCGGTCGAGCACCTTGACCTCGGTGCCTTCCGGCGCGAGGTTGCCGAACAGGCCGTAGTGCAGGGCCGGGTTGGCGAGCACGGCTTCGTGGATCGGCACCGCGACCCGCGGCGCCACGGCGCGCAGGTAGTCGACCGCTTCGCCGGCCTTCAGCCACGGCGCGCCCGTCGGCAGGCCCAGCACGTCGACCTTCTGCTCGGGCACGAAGAACGAGTCGCCGGGGTGGAAGAACGCGCCGTCGTCGAAGACGTAGCCGATGTTCGGGATCACCGGGATGTCGGCGTGGATGACGGCGTGCTCGCCGCCGACGGCCTTGATCGAGGTGTCCCCGACGGCGAAGGCGTCGCCGACGTTCGCGACGTCGAACGGCAGGCCCAGCTTCTCGATCTCGGGCGCCGAGCCCGGGTCGACGATCAGCTTGGCGTCCGGGTTGGCCTCGAGGACCTTCGGCAGGCGGTCGACGTCCAGGTGGTCGAAGTGCTGGTGGGTGACCAGCACGGCGGACAGTTCGCGCTCACCCTCGAAGCCCGTGGAGAACGCGCCGGGATCGATCAGGATCCGCTCGGAGCCGGTCTCCAGCAACAGGCAGGCGTGTCCGAAATGGACGATACGCATCGATGCTTCTCCTTCGCACGTGGACGATTCCAGCCTAGTCCTGCTTCGTCAGGCGGGCCGCGTGCCGAGGAGCCGGTGCCGGACGCCGTCGAGGTCGGCGCGGCCGACGCCCGCCGCGAGCAGGTACTGCTCCGCGTCGAAGCCGTCGAGCGTGCTCAGGATGAGGGCTCGCGTCGTGGTTTCCCGCTCGGCGAGAAGCGACTCGATGACCGGTCCTTGGTCCGCGACGCCCATCTTGGCGAACAGCCCCGGCAGTGCCCCGGCCGAGAGGTCGTAGTCCGCGGCGATCGCGCCGGGTTCGACGCCGGCCAGGGCCAGGAGCAGCAGCGCCACCAGGCCGGTCCGGTCGCGCCCGGCGCCGCAGTGGAACAGGATCCCGCCGGGGCCCGACCGCGCGATCGCCTGGATGACGGCCGCGCAGCGATCGGCTTTCCGTTCGAGGAAGAGCGGGTAGTAGAACGGGGTGCCGTTCAGCCGTGCCTCGTTGATGCGGCGCCAGAACTCGAGGTCGTCGATGTCGTCGAGGGGCGCCTCCACGCGGTCGATGTCCGGCGGAGCCGGCGCTCCGGCCGTCGCGGGCGCGAACTGCGCCGAACCCGCCAGGGCTGTCCGGTCGTCCGCTGTCGGCCGGATCTCGTCGGGGTTGCGCAGGTCGATGACGGTGCGAACGCCGGCGCGGTGCGCGCGGGACCAGCCCGCGGCCGTCGCGAAGCGCAGGTCCGCCGCCCGGAAGAAGGCGCCGCGGCGGGTCGGCTGCCCCGATCGAGTCGGCAGCCCGCCGAGGTCCCGGGTGTTGAAGAAGCCTTCCCAGTCCACTGCCCGGCTCGTGTCCATCCGACGAGCATCGCCCATGCGTCAGAGTTTCCCGGTGAGCAACGCGTCGCCGAGCTCGGTCCGCCGGTACAGCACCCGGTGGCCGCGGCGTTCCGACGCCAGCAGGCCCGCCGCACGCAACGCCGTGAGGTGCGCGGAAACGGTCGCGGCGGCCAGGCCGTGGCGCCGGGCCAGCTCCGTGGTCGCCGCGGGCCGGTCGAGCGCGGCCAGCAGCAACGCCCGCGTCCGGCCGAGCACCTCGGCCAGCGGTTCGGGTGGCGCCGTGGCCGACGTCCACAGGGAGGCCACCCCGCGAGCCGGGTAGAGCAGGGAGATCTGCCACGGCGGGACCGTCACGACCCCGACGTTCGGCCAGGCGAACACGGCCGGGATCAGCAGCAGTCCGCGCGAGTCGATCTCCAGCCGTTCGCGCGCCCGGACGTCGATCAGGACGGACGTCCCGGAAAGCCGGACGCGCGGGTGGAGCTCCTCGAGCATCGCGACGATGCCGCCCGAACCCAGCTGCCGCGTCCGGAACGCGATGTCCGCGGCCAGCAGCTCGCGCAGGCGCGGCCACTCCGGCGCGAGCAGCGTGTGCCACACCGTCTCGAGCTGGTCGGCCAGCAGGTCGCGCGCGGCCGCCGGGTCTTCCGGCAGGAGCGAAAGGTCGGCGTCGACCATCCCGAGCTCGAGCGCGACCTGGTGCGGCGGTGTCGCGCGGACCGCGCGCAGCTGCGCTTCCGCCGTCGTCTCCGGGCTGGTGGGCGGCGGGCTGAGGAACTCGGTGATGTAGTGCCGCGCGCTCAAGACCGCGGTCAGCTCGGGCACGTCGAGGGCGGGCACGCCGGTCGCCCACGGCAGGTTCACCGGGTGGCCGCGGACGCCGAGCAGCGTCTGGACGGCGCCGAGCACCTCCTCCAGCGGCGAAATCGCGAACCGGACGCGCTGGGCGCCGGCCGCGGTCAGAACCAGCTCGATCATCGCCGATTCGTCCTCACCCGAATCAGTGTGCCGCAGAATCGCGCCGCGCGAACGTGTGGACATGTCGTTGTTCACCCATCGCGCCTACTGGCGCTGGTCGGCGGGCGTCCAGTTCGCCCGGCTCCCGGCGACCATGGCCCCGCTCGCGTTCACCCTCCTGACCACGGCGACGACCGGCTCGTACCGGCTCGGCGGTGTGCTGATGTCGGTTTACGTCGCCGCCGAGATGGCTTGCGCGGTACCGGTCGGGCGGCTGCTCGACCGCGTCGGCCCGGCGCGTGGCTTGCCGGGGCTGCTGCTCCTGACGGCGGCCGGGTTCGTCGTCCTCGCGTTGGCCGCCGACGCGCCCGCGCCCGTCCTGGTCGCGCTCGTCCTGCTGCCCGGTATCTCGGGTGGGGCGCTGTCCGGCGGGTTCCGGACGTTGCTCGCGGACACCGTCGACGACGAGCTGCTGCCCCGCGCGATCTCGGTCGACGCGATGCTCCTCGAAGGCGTGCTGATCGGCGGCCCGGCGCTGGTCGCCGTGCTCGACCTGGTCGGCACGTTCGTTCCGCTGATCGCGATGGCCGCCGCATGCGTGGCCGCGGCGGTGCTGGTCCCGCGTCGCACGAGTGCACACGAACGGGTGGAATCCGCGAAGGACGTCCCGCCCGCGCGGCTCGTCACCTACCTGCCGTGGCTGTGCTGCGCGTTCACCGTCGGGCTGCTGCTCTCGACGATCGAGGTCGCGCCGCTGCCGTTGGTCCAGCGCCTCGGCGCACCCGAGACGGCCGCGCCGGTCGTGATCGCCGTGCTGAGCGGGGCGAGCATCGCGGGCAGCGCGCTCTACGCGTGGCGGGGGAAGACCGGTGACCCGCGGCTGTTCCTGGGCGGCTTCGTCGTCGGCGGACTCGCCCTCGCGGGCGACTTCGGCTGGGCCGGCCTGCTCGTGTCGATCGCCCTGATCGGCGGGTGCACCGGGCCGCTGGTGGCCGCGACATCGGTCAACCTGCAGCGGCTGCTGCCGAAGAACCGCAGGTCAGCAGGGTTCTCGTTGTCCTTCACGGTCCAGGCGTGCGGGTTCGGGCTCGGTTCGCTGGCGGTCGGCGTGCTGCCGTTGTGGCTCGCGCCGTTGTTCGGTGTCTTTGCCGCGGCGATCGCCGGTGGAATGCTGGTGCGGAAGCCCGCACGAGCTATTGGCACACTGTCAGTAACGTCGTAACCTGGGCTGACCCGCGACCTCCAGGGAGACGCCGATGACTGCCGTCCAGCCGAAGCCGACGTCGGTCGGCGAGACCTTCGACTCGCTGAGCCCGGCGACCGACGAGGTGGTCGGAACCTACCCGATCCACACGGCCGAAGACGTCAAGTCGGCAGTCGAGCGCGCCCGCGTCGCGGCGCAGTGGTGGGCGGACCTCGGCTTCGCCGGGCGCGCGGAGCGGCTCCGAAGCTGGAAGGGCGTCCTGACGCGCCGGCTGCCGCAGCTGTGCCAGGTCGTCCGCGACGAGACGGGCAAGCCCATCGCGGACGCGCAGCTCGAGAGCGTCCTCGCCATCGAGCACATCGCGTGGGCGGGCAAGCACGCGAAGAAGATCCTCGGGAAGCAGAAGCGGTCCGCGGGCCTGCTGATGTCGAACCAGGCGGCGACCGTCGAGTACCAGCCGCTGGGCGTGGTCGGCGTGATCGGGCCGTGGAACTACCCGGTGTTCACGCCGCTCGGCTCGATCGCGTACGCGCTGGCGGCGGGCAACGCCGTGGTCTTCAAGCCCAGCGAGTACACGCCGGGCGTCGGGAAGTGGCTGGTCGACGCGTTCGCCGAGGTCGTGCCGGAGCAGCCGGTGCTGCAGCTGATCACGGGCTTCGGCGAGACGGGCGCGGCGCTCGTCGGCGCCGGCGTCGACAAGATCGCCTTCACCGGCTCGACGGCCACCGGCAAGCGGATCATGGCCGCGGCGGCCGAGACGCTCACCCCGGTCGTCATCGAAGCCGGCGGCAAGGACCCGGTGCTGGTCGACGCGGACGCCGACCTCGACGCCGCCGCGGACGCGACGGTCTGGGGCGCGTTCTCCAACTCCGGCCAGACGTGCATCGGCGTCGAGCGCGTGTACGTCCACGAGAAGGTGCACGACGAGTTCGTCGCGAAGGTCGTCGAGAAGTCGAAGGACGTGCGCGCGGGTTCGGACGAGGCCGCGCAGTACGGCCCGGTGACGATGCCGTCGCAGCTGGGCGTGATCAAGCGCCACATCCAGGACGCGCTGGCCCGCGGCGGCAAGGCTGTCCTGGGCGGCGAGGACTCGGTCGGCGACCGCTATGCCCAGCCGACGGTGCTGGTCGACGTCCCGGAGGACTCCGAAGCGGTCACCGAGGAGACGTTCGGCCCGACGGTGACGATCGCGAAGGTCAGCACCATGGACGAGGCGGTCGAGCTCGCGAACAACACGAAGTACGGCCTGGGGTCGACGGTCTTCTCGAAGTCCCGCGGCGTGGAGCTGGCGGAAAAGCTGCGCACGGGCATGACGGCGATCAACGCGCCGCTTTCGTTCGCGGGCATCGCGTCCCTGCCGTTCGGCGGCGTCGGCGACTCGGGCTTCGGCCGCATCCACGGCCCGGAGGGGCTCCGCGAATTCGCCCGGACGAAGGCGATCGCGCGACAGCGCTTCACGGCGCCGCTGACGCTGACGTCGTTCAGCCGCAAGGAGTCGACGGACGCGCTGGTCGCCAAGCTGGTGACGATCCTGCACGGCAAGCGCTGAGCGGGCCGCGGCCCCCGGTATCCAGTTTAGTGCGGGGCACTGACAGTTCCGGGGCTGTGGAGGCGAGTTGTCCACAGCCCCGGGCCTGGCCTACCGGCCCCGGATCAGGTCGGCGGCCTTCTCCGCCACCATGATCGTCGGGGCGTTCGGGTTGCCTCGCGGTACCACCGGCATCACCGACGCGTCGACCACACGCAGGCCCTCCACGCCCTGGACGCGCAGCTGGGGGTCGACCACCGAACCGATCGCGCACGTCCCCACCGGGTGGTACAGCGTCTGCGTGTTCTCGCGGACGTGGTCGGCCAGCTCGGTGTCGCCCAGGTCGTGGCGCTCGGGCAGGAACGGCTTGTCGAGGAACCGCTTGAGCGGTCCCGACCTGCCGATCTCGATGAGTGCCTTCAGCCCGGCGATCATCGAGTCCATGTCCCGCGGATCCGCGTAGTAGGCCGGGTCGATTTCCGGCTTCCACAACGGGTTTGCGGACTTCAGGCGCAGCCGGCCGCGGCTCGCGACGTCCACCACCGTCGCCGCCGACGTGAAGCCGGAGACGGTCGGCTCGCGCAACCCGTTGTCGTAGAACAACGACGGCACCACGTGGATCTGCATGTCGGGAGCCGGCAGGCCGTTCGTGGTCGGGAAGAACGCGCCCGCCTCGCCGAGGTTCGACGTCAGCGGCCCGCGCTTCGTCAGCTGGTAGCGGACGAGACCGCGCGGCGTCGCGGCGTCGACGAGGTCGGTCGTGCCGCGCGTCGACCAGATGATCCCGCACGCCGGGTGGTCGTGGAGGTTTTCGCCGACGCCCGGCAGCGCCGCGACGACGTCGATGCCGTGCTCACGCAGGTGCTCGGCCGGGCCGACGCCGGAGACCATCAGCAGCTGTGGCGAGTTGATCGCGCCGCCGGAGAGCACCACCTCGGCCGACGCGCGGGCGGTGCGCTCCACTCCGTTGTCCAAATAGGACACTCCAACCGCGCGTGTGCCCTCGAACACGATCCGGGTGGCGGGCGAACCCGTCTTCACCGTGAGGTTCGGCCGCTCGAGCGCCGGGCGCAGGTACGCGTCGGCGGTCGACCAGCGACGGCCCTTCTTGCAGGTGACCTGGTAGACGCCGGCGCCTTCCTGGCTCTCGCCGTTGAAGTCGTCGGTGCGCTTGAGGCCCCACGAGACGGCTGAGTCCACCCAGGCGTGCGACAGCTCGTGGGTGAAGCGGCGGTCCTCGACGTGCAGCGGGCCGTCGGTGCCGTGCAGGGGACCGTCGAGCCGCTGGTTGCCCTCGGCGCGCTTGAAGTACGGGAGGACGTCGTCCCAGCCCCAGCCCTCGGCGCCGTGCTGATCGCGCCAGCCGTCGTAGTCGGCGCGGTTGCCGCGGATGTAGATCATCGCGTTCATCGACGAGCAGCCGCCGAGCATCTTGCCGCGCGGCCAGTACGCGGATTTGCCCGTGTGCTTCTGCTCGACGGTCTCGTAGTTCCAGTCCCACTTGCTCTTGAACAGCGAGGCGAACGCGGCCGGGATGTGGATTTCGTCGGCCGTGTCCTCGCCGCCCGCTTCGAGCAGCAGGACCTGGGCGGACGGATCTTCGGTGAGCCGGTTCGCCAGCACGCACCCGGCGCTCCCGGCGCCGACGATCACGTAGTCGTAGGAGTCCACGGTGCCTCCACAGCTGTTGGCGCGATGTCAACGACTCATCATGGCGCAGGTCGGCGCGTGCGGCCAGTCTAGGTCCCCGCGGCCTCCCGAACTGGGTGAACTATGCTCGCGGGGTACCCACGACCTGCGTGAATAAGGAGCAGCCTGCCGTGGCCCGAGTCGTTGTCGACGTCATGCCGAAGCCCGAAATCCTCGACCCGCAGGGACAGGCCGCGCTCGGCGCCGCCGGCCGTCTCGGCTTCACCGGGATCAAGGAGATCCGCCAGGGCAAGCACTTCGAGATCGAGGTCGACGACACGGTCGACGACGCGACGCTCGAAAAGATCGCCGAGGGCTTCCTCGCGAACCCGGTCATCGAGCAGTGGACGATCAAGCGGGTGGACGCGTGAGCGCGCGTATCGGCGTCATCACCTTCCCGGGCACCCTCGACGACGGCGACGCGGCCCGCGCGGTCACGTACGCCGGCGCGGAAGCGGTGCCCCTGTGGCACGCGGACGAAAACCTGCACGACGTCGACGCGGTGGTCGTCCCGGGTGGCTTCTCCTACGGCGACTACCTGCGGGCGGGCGTGATCGCCCGCTTCGCGCCGGTGATGAACTCGGTGATCGAGGCGGCGCGCGGGGGCATGCCGGTGCTCGGCATCTGCAACGGGTTCCAGATCCTGTGCGAGGCCGGCCTGCTGCCGGGCGCGATGATCCGCAACCAGGGCCTGCACTTCATCTGCCGCGACCAGTGGCTGCGGGTCGAGAACAACGCGACGGCGTGGACCACGCGGTACGAGGCGGGCGCCGAGATCCTCATCCCGATGAAGAACATCGACGGCTGCTACGTGGCCGAGCAGTCCACTTTGGACGAGCTCGAGGCCGAGGGGCGCGTCGTGTTCCGGTACGTCGGCGGGAACCCGAACGGGTCGCGCAACGACATCGCCGGGATCCGGAGCGAGAACGGGCGGGTCGTCGGGCTGATGCCGCACCCGGAGCACGCGATCGACGCGCTGACCGGGCCGTCCGACGACGGGCTCGGCATGTTCTACAGCGCGGTGGACGCGCTGATCAAGGCCTGAGGACGGGCCGCGCCCCCCGGTTTCCAGTTTATCGAGGGGGGCCGACAGTTCCGGGGCTGCGGACTCGAGTTGTCCACAGCCCCGGGCGCCGTCAGCTCTTGCTCTGGTCGTTCGACAGCCACTTCTCCGGGCGGACGCGCACCAGGACCGAGCGTGACCCCAGTGCCGAGTCGACGTACGCCTTCGCCTGGTCCGCGGGCCAGTAGCGGCCCGCGATCCGCAAGGCCTGCTCCCGCGTCGGCGGCTCGTCGTTCGCCACCACCGGGCCCTCGACCGTCACGTACTTGTACGGCGGGTTCTCGTCCTGGACCGCCAGGCTCAGGCGCCCGGCCGCGGTGATCGCGCGGTCCTTCACCGTGTCGCGTTCCATCCAGATCAGCAGCTCGCCGCCCGGCTCGTAGTCGTACCAGATCGGCACCGCCAGCGGTGCCCGTCCCGCGCGCTCCACCGCCAGCACCCCGACGTGCACCCCGCTCAGGAACTCTTCGCGCTCCGCGGCGGTCATCACGAACGACGACATGTCACTCCCCAGGTAGTAGCTCGCCTACCTGGGGAGCAACCGCCGAAGCAGTCCGGACATTCCGGACTACGAAGCCGCCGCCACCAGACGTGCGTACGAGCCGCCCGCTTCCAACAGCGTCGCGTGCGGGCCGAGCTCCGTGATGCGGCCGCCCTCGACCACCGCGACCCGGTCGGCTGCCGCCGCCGTGTGCAGGCGGTGGGCGATCGCGATCACCGTGCGCCCGGAAAGCACGCTGTTCAGCGACTTCTCCAGGTCACGCGCCGAGCCCGTGTCGAGCAGTGACGTCGCCTCGTCCAGGACCAGCGTGTGCGGGTCGGCCAGGACGACGCGCGCCAGCGCCAGCTGCTGCGCGATCGCCGCCGGCACCGGGTGCTCGCCCGAACCCAGCTTCGTGTCCAGGCCGGAAGGCAGCGCCGCGACCCAGTCCGACGCGCCCGCCGAGGTCAGCGCCGCCAGCAGCTCGTCGTCCGTCCAGTCGCCGCCCGCGCGACGCGCCGGGAGCGCCAGGTTCTGCCGTAGCGTCCCGGAGAACACGTGGTGCTCCTGGGTCAGCAGCAGGACCTCGCCGCGCAGGATGTCGTCGGCCAGCGCCGAGACGTCCTGGCCGCCGATGCGCACCGAACCCGACGTCGGGGCCGCGATGCCCGCCAGCAGCCGGCCGAGCGTCGACTTGCCCGCGCCGGACGGGCCGACGATCGCCAGCCGCTCGCCGCGGGGTACGCGCAGGTCGATGCCGTGCAGCACCTCGCGGTCGGCCGTGTACGCGAACCGGACGCCGTGGACGTCGATGTCGCGTCCGCGAGGCACCTCCGTCACCTTCGGCGACTCCTCGGCCGACGCCGAGTGGACGCCCAGGATCCGGCGCGCCGCGGCCGCCGCGACCTGCAGGTCCTCCAACCAGAACAACGCCTCGTTCAGCGGCGCCGACATCGCCTGGACGTACAGCAGCATCGTGGTGATCTCGCCGAGCCCGGCCCAGCCGCGCGTGTACGCGAGCAGCCCGAGCGGCAGCATGACCGCCAGCGGCAGCACGTAGCTGATCTCCAGCGACGGCAGCCACCGCAGCTGCAGCGCCCGCATCCGCCGCTCGCCGAGCACGCTCTGGTCCAGCGCGTCGTGCGCCGCGCCGATCCGGCGGTCCGTCAGCCCGAGCGCCTCGATCGTGCGCGCGCCCTCCGCCGTCTCGTGGACGCTCGTCGTCAGGTCCGCCCAGCGGTCGAGCATCCACTGCATCACCGACGGGATCCGCCGCTGGTACCAGACGTTCACGCTGACCAGCAGCGGCAGCGCGACCAGCAGGCCCAGCGAGAGCAGCGGCGACGTCAGGACCATCGCGACGACCGTGAAGACGACGGTCACCGCCGCGACCAGGATCTCCGGCGCCGCGAACCGCGCCGCGTGGTCGATCCGGCCGAGGTCGGTGGTGGCGCGGCTGAGCAGGTCGCCCGTGCCGGCCGCCTCGACCGTGCCGAGCGGCAGCTGCAACGCCGTCCCGACGAACTCCTCGCGCGTCTCGGCGAGCACCAGCTCGCCGAACATCGCGCCGCGCAGCCGCGCGACCTTCCGCGCCAGCGCCTGCAGCGCCAGGATCCCGACGAACACCGCCGCCAGCACGTCGACGCGGCCCGTCGTCGTGCCGGCCGCGACGTCGTCGACCAGCGTGCCGAGCAGCTGCGGCCCGGCCAGCCCGATCAGCGTCGCCACCGCGAGCGAGCCGATGAGCAGGCCGAACTCGCGTTTGTGGGTCGCCGCCGTCTTCATCGCCCAGCGCCGGACGTCCCGCCGGGACGCCGTGGGGAGCCGTTTCATACCGTCACTGCCTTCGCCGTGAAAACCTCGTCTGCCACATGTGTCCACAAAGGACTCTGACTGAACACCACCGTCGTCCTGCCGCGGCGCAGGGCCGCGACGCGCTCGGTGATGCGTGCCTCCGTGTGCGCGTCGACTGCCGACGTCGGCTCGTCCAGCACCAGGACGTCGGCGTCGGTCGCCAGCGCGCGGGCCAGGTTCAGCCGCTGCCGCTGGCCGCCGGACACCTCGCGGCCCCGCTCGCCGATCAGCTCGTCGACGCCGTTGGGCAACGCCTCGACGATGTCGTCGGCGTCGGCCGCGTACAGCGCTTCGGTGATGCTGACCTCGCCCGGCCGCGCCGGCGCCAGCTGCTCGCGCAGCACGCCGGAGAACCAGATGTCCTGGTTGTGCGCGTAGACGACCCGCCGCCGCAGCTCCGCGAGCGCGGCGTGGTCCGCCCGGACGCCGCCGACCAGCACCTCCTCGCCCTCGGCCGGGTCGGCGAAGCGCGCCAGCCGGTCGGCCACCGCTTCGCCGTCGGCGCCGAAGTCGACGACCGTCAGCCGTCCGGCCGCGACGCGCACGCCGGACTCGGTGTCGACCAGCTCCAGCGGCCCCTCGGGCAGCCGGACGGGCGTCTCCGGGTCCGCCAGCTTCGGGCGGATCGCCAGCAGCGCCACCACCTTCCGCGACGCGACCAGGCCCGACGTGATCGAGCCGACGGCCTCCGTCGCGGCCGTGACCGGCCAGATCAGGAACGCCGAAACGCCGTAGAACGCCACCAGCTGCCCGATGCCGATCTCGCCCGCGACGGCCAGCCGCGCGCCGAGCCAGGTGATCGCGACGGTGACCAGGCCGGGCAGCGCGATCTCCGCCGCGGCCAGCCACGCTTCGGCCCGGCCCACGTCGATGCCGGCCAGCCGCACCCGCTGGCTCGTCTCGCGGAAGCGGGCGAAGAACCGCCGCTCGCCGCCGATGCCGCGCAGGATCCGCAGGCCTGACACGATGTCCGCGCCGAGCGCGTTGACGTCTCCGCGCTTCTCGCGCTGTTTCGCCTTGCGGTTCTGCAGCGGCGCCAGCAACGGCCCGATGCCCAGCACCGCGACCGGCACGCCGACCAGCGCGACCACGCCGAGCAACGGCGACGTCGAGACCAGCCAGACCGCCACCACGACGAACGCCAGCAGCGAGCCGAACGCCCGGCCGGTCATCTCGACGGTGTTGCCGATGTGGTTGATGTCGGTCGTGCTGATCGCGACCAGGTTGCCGGTGGTCGTCTTCTCGCGCAGGCCGGCGCCGACGCGGGTGGTGTGCGCCGACACGGCGCGCTGCGTCGCCCCCGCGCCGTGCAGCCAAAGGCCGTAGTTGAGGAAGTGCAGCCAGGTCCCGGTGAGCGTCTGCACCACCCCGAGCAGGGCGGCGGCCAGCGCCCAGCGCCAGATCGCGGCGCCGTCGTGCGCGCTGACGGCGCCGACGCCCTGGCCGACGACCAGCGGCAGCAGCGCGCCCGGCAGCGCCCACACGACACCGAGCGCGGCGGCGCCCAGCACCATGCCGAGCCGGGCCCGGAACACGGCGAGCAGGAAGCGGCTCGCGCTCGGCCGCACAGGCAGCCGCAGCGTGGGAAAGGGATATGTGGCGGAAAGCACGATTCCCGACGGTAAGCCGACGACCAGCGGAAGGCGACTGATTTTCCGGCGCCCGGCGCCCGGCGCCCGCTCCCGCTCGGCGCCCGCGGCTCGTGGGCGCTCTCTCCCACTCGGCGCCCCGGCCCGTTGGGTGGCGACCCAGCGCCGCTCGGCACCTGGGACCCGTGGGTGGCGCTCCGGCGCTGCCCGCCCCGTTCGGCACCTGGGACCCGTGAGTGGCGCCCCGCCGCTGCTCGCCCCGCTCCACACCCCCGGCCCGTGGGGGGACCCCCGGTTTCGACGTTACTCGCGGGCACCGACATTTCCGGGCGCGCGGGCTCGGCTTGTCCACAGGGCACGCGGCCGGTGTCGCCCCGCTCACACCCGCTCGGTGGCCGTCCGATTTCGGCGGCCCACCGTCCGGGGCGCCCGGGCCCGGCACGTATCCTGGCGGCCGTGGCGAACCCTGACACGGACACCGTGACCAGCACCGTTGACACCACCGAGCGCGCCGGGGCGACCCCGGACCAGACCCAGCCGTACCGCGAGCTCGGGCTCGCCGACGACGAGTACGCCCGCATCCGCGAGATCCTCGGCCGCCGGCCCACCGACGCCGAGCTGGCCATGTACTCGGTGATGTGGAGCGAGCACTGCTCCTACAAGTCGTCGAAGAAGCACTTGCGGTACTTCGGGGAGACCGCCACCGACGAGATGAAGGCCAAGATGCTGGCCGGCATCGGGGAGAACGCGGGCGTCGTCGACATCGGCGAGGGCTGGGCGGTCACCTTCAAGGTGGAGAGCCACAACCACCCGTCCTATGTGGAGCCGTACCAGGGCGCCGCGACCGGCGTCGGTGGCATCGTCCGCGACATCATGGCCATGGGCGCGCGCCCGCTGGCGGTGTCCGACGCGCTGCGCTTCGGCCCGGCCGACGCCCCCGACACCAAGCGCGTGCTGCCCGGGGTCGTCGCCGGGGTCGGTGGCTACGGCAACTGCCTCGGCCTGCCGAACGTCGGCGGCGAACTCGTCTTCGACCCGTCCTACTCCGGCAACCCGCTGGTGAACGCGCTGTGCGTCGGCGCGATGCGCGTCGAGGACCTGCACCTGGCGTTCGCGTCCGGCACCGGCAACAAGATCATCCTGTTCGGTGCCCGCACCGGCCTCGACGGCATCGGCGGCGTTTCCGTCCTCGCAAGTGACACCTTTTCGGGTGACGAGTCGGCGTCCGGCCGCAAGAAGCTGCCGAGCGTCCAGGTCGGCGACCCGTTCACCGAAAAGGTGCTCATCGAGTGCTGCCTCGAGCTGTTCGCGCAGAAGCTGGTCGTCGGCATCCAGGACCTCGGCGGCGCCGGGCTGTCCTGCGCGACGTCCGAGCTCGCGGCGGCCGGCGACGGCGGCATGCACGTCTACCTCGACCGCGTTCCGTTGCGCGCCACGGGAATGACGCCTGCTGAGGTGCTTTCCAGCGAGTCGCAGGAGCGCATGTGCGCGGTCGTCTCGCCGGAGAACGTCGAGGCGTTCATGGCGGTCTGCCGCAAGTGGGACGTCATCGCGACCGACATCGGCGAGGTCACCGACGGCGAGCACCTCGTGATCACCTGGCACGACGAGGTCGTCGTCGACGTCCCGGCGCACACGGTCGCCCACCAGGGCCCGGTGTACGACCGGCCGATCGAGCGTCCGTCCACTCAGGACGCCCTGATCGCCGACACCTCCGCCAAGCTGCCGCGTCCGTCCACTCCGGACGAACTGCGCGCGGACGTGCTCAAGCTGATCGCGTCGCCCAACCAGGCGTCGAAGGAATGGGTGACGTCGCAGTACGACCGGTACGTGCGCGGCAATTCCGTGCTTTCGCAGCCGTCCGACTCGGGCATGATCCGGATCGACGAGTCGACCGGCCGCGGCGTCTCGGTCGCGACGGACTGCAACAGCAAGTTCGTCTACCTGGACCCGTACCGCGGCGCGCAGCTGGCGCTGGCGGAGGCGTACCGCAACGTGGCGACGGGCGGCGCGACGCCGGTCGCGGTGTCGGACTGCCTGAACTTCGGCGCGCCGACCGACCCGGGCGTGATGTGGCAGTTCGAGCAGGCGGTGCACGGCCTCGCGGACGGCTGCGTCGAGCTGGGCATCCCGGTGACGGGCGGCAACGTGAGCTTCTTCAACCAGACGGGCTCGACGGCGATCCTGCCGACGCCGGTGATCGGCGTCCTCGGCGTGATCGACGACGTCACCCGCCGCATCCCGACGGGCATCGGCGCCGAGGCGGGCGAAACCCTGCTGCTGCTGGGCGAAACGCACGACGAGCTGGACGGCTCGGCGTGGGCCCGCGAGCTCCACGGCCACCTCGGCGGCGTGCCCCCGCGCGTGGACCTGGCCCGCGAGAAGCTGCTGGGCGAGATCCTGGTGGCGGGTTCCCGCGACGGCATGATCTCGGCGGCGCACGACCTGTCGGACGGCGGCCTGATCCAGACCCTGGTCGAGACCGTCCTCATCGGACAGTGCGGCGCCCGCGTGTTCCTCGACGCGGACCAGGACCCGTTCGTCCAGCTGTTCTCCGAGTCGGCGGGCCGCGTGCTGGTGGCGGTCCCGCGCACGGAGGAGCTGCGCTTCACCGAGATGTGCACGGCCCGCGGGCTGCCGTGGCGCAAGACCGGCGTGGTGGACCCGGAGTCGGGCACGCTGGAGCTGCAGGGCATCACGGAGTTCACGCTGGACGAGCTGCGCACCGCTTGGGAGAGCACGCTTCCGGCCCTGTTCGGCTGACGCGGAGGCCGATCTGTCCACAGCCCGGCCGGGTTGTGGACAGATCGCCGGTGGCGGCGTCGTGCGCTAGCCGACCTCGGCGACGATCCGGGACTCGCCGTCGCGGAGTTCGTCGAGGCGCCAGCCACCCGGCAGCTGAACGTCCTTTTCGGACCGGACGCGGGTGTCGTACAGCGAGACCGACGCCGGGAGCGACGTGAACCGCAGGTCGGTCTGTCCTTCGAACCGGGTGCGCCGCAGGTCCAGGGAGTCCGTCGCGTGCGCCCCGGTGAACTCGGCGTCGCCGGCGAACACGGCGTCCTTGAACGTCGTCGGGCCGCCGAACTCGGTGTTCTTGAAGTCGGCGTTTTCGGCGAAGCGGGTGCCGCTGAACCAGGCTCGATCCGCAAAAACTGTTTCCCGGCAACGGAAGTAGCCCAGCAGCCGGCCGGGACCGGCACCCGCGCCGGTGAAGAACGCCTTGCCGACCACGCGGCACCGGTTGAAGTGCGTGCTGCTGTGCAGCGACGCGTAGCGCAGCAGGATGTTGCCGATCTTGCGGTCGTTCAGGTCGAGGTACTCCAGCACCGCACCGGTCAGATCCAGGTCGTAGACGGGCGCTTCGTCGTCGCTCGCGGCCGGGAGGAGGACCTTGACCAGCCGCTGCGCGGTGAGCCGGACGGTGAGCTCCCGCTCCTGGTCCGGCTCGCCGACGTCGTTCTCCTTCTGCGTCCGCTCGACGCCCTCCTGGTAACGGGGGTGGTCGAACGGCCGCCGCAGGTAGGAGCACAGCACGTCCAGGATCGTCTGCGTGTACTCCGGCCGGCTCCGGGCCAGCCCGGCCAGCGCGTGCAGCGCCCCGACGCGCACTTGGTCGGCGTCGTGGCCGAGCAGCTCCACAGCCTTCGCGAACCGCTCGTCGGCCACCCGCTCGCGGTCCTGCTCCGCACGCTGCGCTTCGAGCTCGTGCCGACGGCGTTCGATGTCCTGGCGCTGTTCCTCGACGCGGCGGCGCCGGTCGTTCAGCCACAGCGCGTACAGCGCCACGATCGCGCCGCCGGCCAGGCCGCCGGTCTTCAGCGCGTCACTGCGGCTGGTGGCGGGGTCGGTCAGCAGCCAGCCGCCGACCCCCACCAGCAGTACCACCGCGGCGAGGAACGTCCACGCCAGCGGTGATCGCCACGGCTTCACCGGCTCAGGAAACGAGCATGGTGCTGATGCAGAAGCCCTTGTCGTCGAAGTTCGTCGCGCTCAGCGTGCCCTTGACGTTCTTGCCCGCGGACGTGCCGGTGACCTGGCCCTCGACCAGGAACTGGTCGTCCGGCACCTCGCCGAGCGTCAGCTGCAGCGGCGGCTTGAGGAACGTCTTGAGCCACGAGTCGAGCAGCTGCTTCGAGTCCGAGCAGCCCAACGCCAGGGCGCCCGCGTTGTCGCCCGCGTTCAGCTTGTCGATGAAGCCCTGCAGCACGCCCTTGGCGTCCGCGTTGCCCGAGCCGCTCGGCGAAGACGGCTTCGTCGTCGGCGTGGTCTTCTTCGGAGTCGTCTTCGGCGCCGTCGGATTGGCCGACGTGCTCGGCGGGGCGGCGGCGGTGTTTTCCTCCTTCGACAGGAAGAAGCCCGGCGCGACGAAGCCGGTGACGCCCAGGACCGCGAGCACGACCACGACGGTCGCGCCGATCGCGATCCACATCCCGGTCTTGCTCTTCTTCGGCGGCGCCGGCGGCCCGCCGAAGCCCTGGCCGTAGCCCTGCGCCGGCTCCCAGCCCGACATCTGGCCGCCCTGGTTCGGGTCCCAGGCCTGCTGGCCGTACTGCTGCGCGTTCGGGTCGGCCCAGGCCGACTGCTGCTGGGCGTTCGGGTCCCACGCCTGCTGCTGCTGGGCGTTCGGGTCACCCCACTGCGGCTGCGGGCTCGCCGGGAAGCCGCCCGACGCCGGCGGGTACCCCTGCTGGCTCGGGTCCCAGCCCTGCGGGTACTGCTGCGTCGGGTACGGCTGTTGCTGCTGGTTGGGGTCCCACCCACCCTGCTGCGGGTACGGCTGCTGCGGGAAGCCGCCGGACCCCGGCTGCTGCTGGCCGTACGGGTCGGGTTGGCCGGGCTGGCCCGGCTGAGGCGGGTACGTCATCTTTCCATGCCTTCCGGGCGCTGGGTGTTCGTGCGCTTCCGACGTCCGCAAGGCCCCACTGGTTCCCCCAGGACGTGGTGAGCAGCATTCTGCAAGCTCGGACGGTACGGCATGAAACCGGCTCCCGGGCCGGGCGACGCGAAGTCGTCACGATCCGGGAGCCGGAAGGGGTGCGGGTCAGCCGACGGCGAGGGCCTGGAGCCGGTCGTAGGCACCGTTGAAGGTGTCCTGGTCGAGCGGGCTCGAGGTGTACTGCCAGACGGTGTAGTAGCCCCAGTTGTAGGGCAGGGTGCCCACCGACGAGGCGTACCGCGCGACCCACAACGGGGCCGTGCTGGAGAAGTCACCGCTCACGCAGCTGCTCCACCAGCTCGTCGACGTGTAGATCACCGGGTACCGGCCCGTGAGGGCGTGGTAGGTGTCGTGGAAGTCGAGGATCCATGACGTCATCCCGGCCTTGCTCAGCCCGTAGCAGGTCGCGCCGTACGGGTTGTACTCCATGTCCAGTGCCCCGGGCAGCGTCTTGCCGTCCTTCGACCAGCCACCGCCGTGGGCGACGAAGTACTGGGCCTGCGCCGCGCCGCTCGCGGTGTTCGGGGTCGCGAAGTGGTAGGCACCGCGGATGAAGCCCTGGTTGTAGGAGCCGTTGTACTGCTGCGCGAAGTACGGGTTCGTGTAGCTGGTGCTCTCCGTGGCCTTGGTCCAGACGAACCGCTTGCCCTGGTTCCACCAGTTCGCCCAGTCGACGTTGCCCTGGTAGCTGGCGACGTCCATGCCGGCCACAGTGGCCAGCACCTGGCCGGGAACGGCCTGGCCGGGCTGCGGCTGCTGCGCCGCTTTCTGCGTGTCCGGTGTCGACTTGTCGCCTTCGACGCGCCGGATCTGCGACCCCAGTTCGTGGTTGTGCACGGCGATGTCCGCGTTGATCGCGGACACGGGGTCGGCCTCGGGGGAGAAGGTCGCCGCCTGGGCCGTGCTGCCGAGCAGGAGCAGCGTGGCCGGGACGACCAGGGCGGCGAACAGCCGCCCTCTTCGGGAAGTGGACATCGTTGAATCCCTTCACAGATACCCTCGCTGAGGGCGGCTTACTGCAGGTAGCCGCCCGTGCACGATTGTTGAGGACAAGGTGGCGTTTGTCACTCAATTCCGTGAAATTGGGTATACGCGTGGGTGATTTTCCCGGGGAGTCGATCGTCAATTGGTGACCGGTTAACACCTATTACTCGTCGGGTGCTGGGCCGTTCAGCCCAGCGCGAGCGCGCGCAGCCGGTCCGCCGAGCCGTTGAACCAGTTCTGGTCGCCGGGCAGCGATCCGCTGTCGGCGAACTGCCAGATCGTGTGCACGCCCCAGCCGGCTGGGAGCTCCCCGATGGTGGTGTTGTAGCGGGCGATCCACAGCGGATTGTCGCCGAAACCGCCGTTGTTCGCGGTGCACCGCTTCCACCAGCTCGTCGACGTGTAGATCGTCGGGTAGCGGCCGGTCGCGCCGCGGTAGGTGTCGGAGAAGTCGTGGATCCAGGCGACCATGCCGGCGGCGTCCTTGCCGTAGCAGGTTTCGCCGTACGGGTTGTACTCCGCGTCGAGCGCGCCCGGCAGGGTCCGGCCGTCGGCCGACCAGCCGCCGCCGTGGGCGAGGAAGTAGCGGGCCTGCGACGCGCCGTCGGAGACGTCCGGCCGGGCGAAGTGGTAGGCGCCGCGGATCAGGCCGGCGTCGTAGGACCCGTTGTACTGCTGGGCGAACTGCGGGTTGACGAACCCGGTGCCCTCGGTCGCCTTCACGTAGACGAACTTCGCGCCCGTCCGAGCCGCGCCCGGCCAGTCGACCGGGCCCTGGTGGCCGCTGACGTCGTGGCCGAGCTGCTGGTCGTCGGGCCCGTACAGCACGTTGGGCACCGCGTCGACGCCTTCGATCTTGGCGATCTGTGAACCCGCGTAGTGCTCTTCGGCGCCCGCGTAGACGTCGTCAGCCGTCGCGGGCGCCTGCCCGGCTCCGAGCAGGACGACGGCCAGGACAGCGGGCAGCAGCGAACGACGTCTCACCCTCTTGCTCCCCACCGGTCACGTGAGTTTCCTTCAGCCTCACGATGCACCGGCGTCGCCGATCCGGCGAATCGGTGCTCACTCGATGGGGTTAAAGCCGCAGGTCAGCGCTGCTCGTCCGCGAGCGCCTTCAGCAGGTGCTCGGCCGGGACGACCGCCGTGATCAGGTCGTGCGGGTTGATCGCGACGGGGTGCCCGCCGAGCAGGCCGACGATGTCGCGGCCGACCACGGCCCGCGCGTGCGGCCACTCGCGCGGCACCAGCGCCTTTCGGGTGTAGGCCGGCACCATGACCCGGCCGTCGGTGTTGTGGAACCCGATCACCGTGCGCTGCACCGGCGACATCGCGTACACGAACAACGTCGAGTCGAGGACGATCTTCGGCAGGTCCGACGGCGGCCGGTGCTCGGTCCGCACGAGCTGCAGCAGCTGCTCGAGGTCGTTCGTCGGCTCCGGGAAGCCGAGCGCCTTGGGCGAGGGCCGGTAGCGGTCGTTGGGGTGGAAGTCCGCGACCACGTCGCCCGCGCCGTTCACCGGGTAGGCGCCGACGACCGCCCACGACGGCACCGGGCCGTTCGGGTCGAAGGCCTCGTCGATGACGTAGAGCCAGCTGTTCGGGTTGGCCCGGGCGTTCGTGCGCATCTCCGCGGTGATCTCGGGTGTGCCGTGCTTGCCCGAGCGGCGGGCCTGCTGGCCGCCGCGCCGCGCCGCGCGGTTGTGCTTGCTGTGCTTGCCGGGGCGATCGGGTCCGCTTCCGGTGGGCTGCTGGGAAACCATCCGATCTGCCTCGTCCCGCTGCGCCATCGTCATCCCCACGTTCTCGGGTGTGCCTGAAAAGTCTTGGTGCGCCACTCTACTGTTTGCCCATGGCCTCTTCGCGTTCGGTCGACCCCGGACAGTTACGTGCGGCGGTGCTGGCGATTTCCCCTTGGCTGCAGGGCGATGCGCCCGACCCGGCGCGGCCGGACCTGGCCGCGGCCGTCCGGCTCAGCCTGCGCGCGCTCGCCGCGGACGCGCCGGGCCGCACGGTCGAGGTGCGCGTCCCGCCGTTCGCGGCGGTGCAGTGCGTCGAGGGGCCGCGGCACACGCGCGGCACCCCGCCGAACGTGATCGAGACCGACCCGCGCACGTGGCTCGAACTCGCCACGGGCCGGCTGGACTGGACCACGGCCGTGGCGGACGGCCGGGTGTCCGCATCGGGCACCCGGGCCGACCTTTCCCACTGGCTCCCCCTCGTCCGCCTCTGACGGACGGGGTGCCTACGGCTTGCGGCCGACGCCGCCGGCGATGGTCCGCTGCGCGACGTTGAGGTCCTTGAGGCGCGGGCCGTCCGGCCACCAGTCGGCGCACAGCGTCACGCCGGGGTCGACCATTTCGAGGCCCGGGAACAGCTCCTCGATCTCCTTCTGCGTGCGGAAGGTGCCGGAGCCCATCGGGCTGTGCACGAAGAAGTCCTCCATCCGGCGCGCGGTCGCGGAGTCCTCGTTCTCGGGGTCGAAGAAGTGGCTGAGCCCGACGAACGAGCCGGACGGCAGCGCGTCGACGTACTGGCGCATGATCTCGGCCGGCCGGGCGTGGTCGCCCTTGAAGTGGTGCAGAGTGCCCATCTGGAGCAGCACGAGCGGCTGGCTGAAGTCGATGTGCTCGCGGATGACCTCGTTCTCGAGGATGCGCTGCGGCTCGAAGATGTCTTCGGCGACGAAGTGGGTGTGCTCGTTCTCCTCGAGCAGCGCCCGGCCGTGGGCGAGGACCACGGGGTCGTTGTCGACGTAGACGACCTTGGCTTCGGGGTGGATCCGCTGGACGACCTGGTGGGTGTTCTCCGCCGTCGGCAGCCCGGAGCCGAGGTCGAGGTACTGCGTGATGCCGGTCTGGCTCGCGAGGAAGCGGCACACCCGGATGAGGAACCCGCGGTTCTCGAACGCCAGGTCCTGGGCCTCCGGGGCGGCCTGCTGCACCTTGTGCAGGACCTCCCGGTCGATCTCGTAGTTGTCCTTCCCGAGCAGGAAGGCGTCGTACACGCGCGCGATGCTCGCTCGGGTCGGGTCGACCCCCACGGGAACTCGTTCGGTCCGGGTCGCGGCGTCGGGCATGATGAACCTCGCAAGTTCTGTGTCGAAAGTCTCGTACTCTACGTAGAGTAGGCCGACGCGCGCATGGGGTAAACCGGGTCACCTCTTTGCGCAGGACGGGTTAACGTGTACTTTCGGTAGTCGGGCTAGAACCCCCTGGTGACGTGAGCGCGGAAGGTCCGGGAATGAACGCGGTGAACGCGTCCGCAGGAGAACAGAACATCGGCCCCACTGCGCGCCGGATGATCCTGGGCTCGCAGCTGCGGAGGCTCCGCGAAGAGGCGGGCATCACCCGGCAGCAGGCCGGGTACAACATCCGCGGGTCCGAGTCGAAGATCAGCCGCCTGGAGCTGGGCCGGGTCGGGTTCAAGGAACGCGACGTCACCGACCTGCTGACGATGTACGGCGTCGAGGACACCACCGAGCGCCAGACGTTCCTCGACATGGTCAAGCAGTCGAACGAGCCGGGCTGGTGGCGGCGCTTCGGCGACACCATGCCGAACTGGTTCACCGACCTCGTCGGCCTGGAAGAGGCCGCGGCCCGGATCCAGATCTGGGAGCCGCTGTACGTGTCGGGACTCCTGCAGATCGAGTCGTACGCGCGAGCGATCTTCAGCCACGGCCGCCCGGAGATGGCCGACGAGCGCGTCGACCAGCTGGTCGCGCTGCGAATGCGGCGCCAGAAGATGTTCAGCAGGCCGGACGCGCCCCGCGTGTGGATGGTGCTCGACGAGTCCGTGCTGTTCCGCCCGATCGGCGGGATGAAGGTGCTCAAGCAGCAGATCGAGTACCTGCTGGAGATGAGCGCGCTGCCGCACGTGTCGGTGCAGGTCCTGCCGTATTCGCGCAGCGGCCTGTCGGCCGAGCACGCGTTTTCGCTGCTGCGGTTCGGCGAGCCGGAACTGCCGAACATCGCCTACGTCGAGTACCTGACGGGCGCGCACTACATCGAGAAGCGCGAAGAGATCGAAAAGTACAGCCGCGCGCTGGACATGCTGGCGGTCGACGCCGAGACGCCGGAGCGGAGCCGGGCTCTGCTCGCGAAGCGCCGCGCGGAGATCTGAGCAAGCCTTCACTGAACGTCGCGAAAAACGCATTCGCTGCCTCCCGCGTCCCGAACGGGGCATTCACGACGTCCGCAAACTCAGTCGAAGCTCCTTGTTGATGCCCCGATGAGCGGTGACTACTCGTAGCTGTTAACCCGTTAGGGCAGCCATCTATCACCCGATAGGTTAACCGTGACCTGGTGATTCTTTACCGTGCGAGAACTTTGCAAGAAATTCTGCACGTGCATTTACCGCTGCAGGCACACGTGCTAGCCTTCGATACGCGGGCAAATGCACATGCAGATGCAACGCCCGAGGCTTATTCCGCTTCGAGAGGTGGGACCATGGCTGAGCGATTCGAGAACGGCATCCCGGCCGACCGGCTGTCCGGCGCCGCGTGGCGCAAGGCGAGCTACAGCGGTGCCGTCGGCAACTGCGTGGAGGTCGCCCCGCTGTCCAACGGCGAGATCGCGATGCGCAACTCGCGCTTCCCGACCGGCCCGGCGCTCGTCTACACGCGCGCGGAGATGGCGGCGTTCCTGGCCGGCGCGAAGGACGGTGAATTCGACGATGTCCTCGGCTGAGGCCGTCGCCCCCGACTTCGACATCGAGTCCGGACTGCAGGAGCTGGTGGCCCGCGGGTACCAGTTCGTCCACCCCGCCGACGAGCGCGGTGAAGTCCTCGCCGTCGTCGGCGTGCGGGTGCACGACGACGTGGTGGACGTGGTCCGGCTCAACGCCGAAGACGACGTCGTGGCGACCCGGATGCCCGGTACCGAAGAGAACATCTTCGAGCCGGAGCGCTGGTTGTGGCGCCGCCGCGGAGAAGGTGCCCAGGTGCTCACGGAGATCCTCTCGCTGCCGGATGCCTGCTAGGTGTCAAGGCTCCAGGCCCTGTCCGAAGTGGTCAGAACCACGTCGGGCGGGGCCTGACTCATGTCCGCAGCGTTTACACTGGACACGGCCCGACCACGTACTCCCAGGAGCTCCTCGGTGGTTTCCGACCCCCAGCTCGTGTCCGACCAGCCCGAACCGGAACCCCGTGAGGAGTGTGGCGTCTTCGGCGTCTGGGCTCCCGGGGAAGAAGTCGCGAAGCTGACCTACTACGGCCTCTACGCCCTGCAGCACCGGGGCCAGGAGGCCGCCGGCATCTCCGTCTCCGACGGCTCGCAGATCGTGGTCTTCAAGGACCTCGGCCTGGTCAGCCAGGTGTTCGACGAGCAGATCCTGCAGTCGCTGCAGGGCCACATCGCCGTCGGGCACTGCCGGTACTCGACCACCGGCGCGACCATCTGGGAGAACGCCCAGCCGATCTTCCGCACCACGGACACCGGCAGCGGCCTTTCCTTCGCCCACAACGGCAACCTCGTCAACACGGCCGAGCTGCGCGAGCGCACCATCGCCGCCGGGCTGAAGCCGCACGCGGGCCTCACCGGTTCGTCGAGCGACTCGGACCTGGTCTGCGGCCTGCTCGCCGCGAACGCCGCCGACAAGGGCATCGAAGCCGCCGCGATGGAGCTGCTGCCCACGCTCAAGGGCGCCTTCTGCCTGGTCTTCGCCGACGAGAACACGCTGTACGCGGCGCGTGACCCGCACGGCGTGCACCCGCTGGTGCTCGGCCGGCTCGAGCGCGGCTGGGTCGTCTCCAGCGAGACGGCGGGCCTCGACATCGTCGGCGCGTCCTTCGTCCGCGAGGTCGAGCCGGGCGAGCTGATCGCGATCGACGCCGCGGGCCTGCGCTCGTCGCGGTTCGCGAACCCCGACCCCAAGGGCTGCGTCTTCGAGTACGTCTACCTCGCCCGCCCCGACACCACGATCGCCGGCCGCGGCGTGCACGCCACCCGCGTCGAGATCGGCCGCCGGCTGGCCAGCGAGCAGCCGGTCGAAGCCGACCTCGTGATGCCGGTGCCGGAGTCGGGGACCCCCGCGGCGATCGGCTACGCCCAGGGTTCCGGCATCCCCTACGGCACCGGCCTGGTGAAAAACGCCTACGTCGGGCGCACCTTCATCCAGCCGTCGCAGACCATCCGCCAGCTGGGCATCCGGCTCAAGCTGAACCCGCTGCGCGACGTCATCCGCGGCAAGCGCCTGGTCGTCGTCGACGACTCGATCGTCCGCGGCAACACCCAGCGCGCGCTCGTCCGCATGCTGCGGGAGGCCGGCGCGCTCGAGGTGCACGTCCGGATCGCGTCTCCGCCCGTGCGCTGGCCGTGCTTCTACGGCATCGACTTCGCCTCGCGAGCCGAACTCGTCGCGAACGGCGTCGACCTCGACGGCATCCGGCGCTCGATCGGGGCCGACTCCCTGGGTTACATTTCCCTGGACGGCCTGGTCGCGGCGGCGGAGCAGCCGAAGTCGCGGCTGTGCACGGCGTGCTTCTCCGGCGAGTACCCGATCCCGCTCCCGGAGGACGCGCTGATCGGGAAGCACCTGCTCGAAAGCCTCGACTCGGTCAATGGCGCGGCGACCCCGGTCAGCCCCGCCGGGTACGGTGCCGAAGACGCCGTCCGGCGTCCCTAAGACGTTCCAGTAGGGAGTCCGTCCACCGTGAGCGAGTCCACGAGCGCCACGTACGCCGCCGCCGGCGTCAGCATCGACGCCGGTGACCAAGCCGTCGAGCTGCTCAAGCCGCACGCCGAGCGGGCCACCCGCCCCGAGGTCATGGGCGGCGTCGGCGGCTTCGCCGGGCTCTTCTCCCTGAAGCTCGACAAGTGGAAGGAGCCGGTGCTCGCGTCGTCCACCGACGGCGTCGGCACCAAGATCGCGGTCGCGCAGGCGCTGGACAAGCACGACACGGTCGGCATCGACCTGGTCGCGATGGTCGTCGACGACCTGGTCGTGACCGGTGCCGAGCCGCTGTTCCTGCAGGACTACATCGCCGTCGGCAAGGTGCACCCGGAGAAGATCGCCGCCCTGGTCGGCGGCATCGCCGAAGGCTGCGTCCAGGCCGGCTGCGCGCTGCTGGGCGGTGAGACCGCCGAGCACCCGGGCCTGATGGGCGAGCACGACTACGACATGTCGGCCACCGGCGTCGGCGTCGTCGAGGCGTCGCAACTGCTCTCGCCGGAGAAGGTCCGCCCGGGTGACGTCGTGCTCGCGCTCGGCTCGTCCGGGCTGCACTCGAACGGGTACTCCCTGGCCCGGCACGTGCTGCTGGACATCGCGCGGATGCCGCTCGGCGGGCACGTCGAAGAGTTCGGACGCACCCTCGGCGAGGAGATGCTGGAGCCGACGCGCATCTACGCGAAGGACTGCCTGGCGCTGGCCGCCGAGACCGAGGTCCGGACGTTCGCGCACATCACCGGCGGCGGTCTCGAGGCGAACCTGGCCCGCGTCATGCCGCGTGGCCTGGTCGCCCGCCTTGACCGCGGCACCTGGACGCCGGCGCCGGTGTTCGCCCTGATCGGCCAGCGCGGCAAGGTCGAGCGTGCCGAGCTGGAGAAGACGTTCAACATGGGCGTCGGCATGGTCGCGATCGTCGGCGCCGAAGACGTCGACCGGGCGCTGGCCATGCTGACCGCGCGGCACGTCCCGGCGTGGGTGCTGGGCGACGTCCAGCCCGCCGACGACGTCGACGGCCCGCGCGCGGTGCTTTCGGGCGACCACCCGCGGTTCTGAAACGTACTTGATCGCGGCTGTCACACTTGAGGGTGTGGCCGCCGAAGACGTGAGGGTCGGCTCCCGGTTCGTGATCCCGGGAGCCGAGTTGAGCGAGCGCTTTTCGCGGTCCTCCGGCCCGGGCGGCCAGGGCGTCAACACCACGGACTCGCGGGTCGAGCTGTCCTTCGACGTCGCCGCGTCGCCGTCGATCCCGGAGCACCTGCGTGACCGGGTGCTGGCCGGGCTCGGCTCGCGGCTGGTCGACGGCGTCCTGACGATCGCGGCGAGCGAACACCGCTCCCAGCTGCAGAACCGGGAGGCGGCACGCGGCCGGCTGGCGAACCTGCTGCTCGACGCGTCGGCCCCGCCGCCCGCCAAACGGCGCCCGACGAAGCCGTCACGCGGTTCGAAAGAGCGCCGTCTGGCGTCGAAGAAGCGCCGGAGCGACGTGAAACGAGGCCGCTCCGGCCGCTTCGACGACTAGCTCAGCGAGAGGTGCACGCACTCGCCCGCCGGCCGGTAGCCGACGCCGGCGTAGACCCGGCCGATCCCCAGGTCACCCGGGGTCAGGAACGCCGTGTGCGCGCCGGCCTCGTGAGCCTCGCGGGTGAGGCGCGCCGTGAGCGCGGCGGCGATCCCGCGGCCGCGGTACGCCTCGAGCACGCCGATCCCGGCGATCTCGGTGGTGCCGTCGACCACTTCGAGCGCGACCCCACCGCCGACGACCACGCCGCCGACCTCCGCGAGGAGGTGCCGGCCGATGGTCTTCAGCCGTTCGACCTCTTCGTCGCCGATCTCGGGCGCTTCGCCGAACGCGATGTTCTGCGCCGACCGCATGCGCCGGATGTCTTCGTCGGATTCCGGGGCGCGCAGCCGGATCCCCGCCGGCGCCGCCCGGCCGACGAGGTCGGCTGGCTCACAGGTCATCAACGGCACCCGCCGCTCGAGCCCGTACCCCGCTTCGACCAGGACGTTTTCCAGGTCGGGAGCGACGTCGGTGAAGTACTCGAGCCGCGGGAGCAGGTCCCGCCGCCGGTACGCCTCGGTCAGGGCGTCGATCTCGGCCGCCGTCGGCTTCGCGCCGTCGTCGGGGATCGCGTAGTTGAGCATCGGGTGCGCCGTGCCCGGCGAGTAGGTGGCGAGGAACGGGCCGACCTGCTCGGTCTCCCGGCCGCGGGGCGCCGTCTTGCGGACATACGTCTGGATGGCAGACATTCGAGCCTTTCGAGAGCACGTCAAGGAAACGCTTGCGGGTGCTTCGCCGGGCGTCGGGCGGTCGTTCCTTGACTCGAAGGGGCTCTTCCCGGCCATCTTGGCATGGCCCGCAACCGGGTTTACTGGCGTTCCGGGTGCGCGATGGCGGCGTAGCGCGTGTCCCAGACCGACCGCGGGACCCGCATGGTGCGCGTCGGGGTTTCGCAGATCGTCCGCCGCTGCGCCGGGATCGCCACCGGGACGGGCGGGGCGTCGAGCGCGCACCAGCCGCGGCGGCTCAACGCGGCGCCGAGCGTCGCGCCCGCCGTGTTCAGCAGGACGTCGTCGGTCGAGGTCACCCGGCCGTTGTGGATCAGATATTGCGTACCTTCCACCAGCACGGACACGGCCATCGCGGCGAGCGCGACGCGCACCAGCGTGCGCAGGCGGCGGACGCGCAGGGGCAGGAGGGCGCCGAGCGGGCAGAGCAGGAGGACGTTGCCGATCACCTGCCAGAACGAACCGTCGTCGTCGAAGGCCGCCGTGATGTCGGCGCCGGGGACGAGGTCGAGCGTGCTCTCCGTAGAGGTGCCGACGGGCATCGTGACCAGGCAGAACACCAGAAAGCCGAGCAGGGCGGCGGCGCTGTCGACGCCGGCCGTCGCGGTCGCGTAGCGGGCGGGAAGTCTTCGGCGGCGCCGGGCCGCGAGCAGGAGCCAGCCGAGCAGCGCGTACGGCAGAGCGATGGCCGAAATCGGAATCATCCCCCAGAAGGCGCGCAGCAGGGCTTCCATGCGCCTCCCTTCTCGAACCCCTCAAGATCATCGGTGCGCGATGAAACGGCCCCTCCCAAGATCACCTTCGCATCGCAAGATCAACTCGGCAGTCCGAGCGGGGCGCACTATTCGGTGATCTTTCCGGTGGCGCGACGGGGCTTTCCGTGGTTCGGTCGAGAGGCGCACTGTCCACTGTGGATGCTGTGGACAACCCTGTGGATGACTTCGGGGGCTTCGTGAAGAACCCTTACTTCACAACGTAAAACGGCGCGGGGGCCCTGTGTACTACTCGGCCAGCTGCCGGGCTTGCTCGAGGAGGCTCTGCAGGTGCAGGCCGCGCCGGACGTCGCAGGGGTGCGTCGTGGTGCCGCTGGCGATCATCGCCGCGAAGTCGTCGAGCAGCGCGGTGTAGGACTCCTGCGCCGAGCCCGGTTTGCGGCCGAGCGTCCGGTAGCCGTGCTGGCCCCAGACGGCCACCTCGACCACGGTCGGCTGAACCGGGAGCCGCAGCGAGAGCGTCGCGGTGCTGATCACGCCACCTTCGTGGGCCAGCATCAGGTGCCAGAGGTCGCCGGGGCTCTGCCGCGCGGCCACGACCTCGGTGATCGGGCCGAGCGCGGCGTCCAGCATGTCCAGCGCGTGCGGGCCGATGTCGAACAGGGCGCCGCCGTCGTCCTGGCGCCACTCGGACGCCGCGTACTTGCCGCCCAGCAGCGCGCCGGACAGCCAGCGCGCACCGCCGCCGGCCCAGCCGCCCGCCTGGGCGAGGTCGGCGAGCCAGTCCTGCGTCTGGGCGGAGTACCGCAGCGTCAGCATGACGAGGGCGGCGACGTCGGCGGCCGAAACGGCGTCGGCCAGCCGTCGCGCCCCGGCCAGGTCGGCGGCGATCGGCTTCTCCAGGATCAGGTGCTTCCCGGCCTCGGCGGCGCGCACGCCCAGCTCGGCCTGGATCGACGGCGGAACGGCGAACGCGACCGCGTCCACCTGCTCGAACAGCTCCTCGACGCTGCCGGCGGTGGCCGCGCAGTGCGCTTCCGCAAGCGTTTGCGCCGCCTCGGGCCGCCGGGCCCAGACGGCGGTCAGCGCCGTGCCGGGGTGGTCCGCCAGGCCGGGCGCGTGCACCGTCGTCGCCCACGGGCCGGCGCCGATCAGGCCGACGCGCAGCTGTCCGTCCGCGATGAGCTGTCCCACGGCCCGCAGTCTAGGTGTGTCGCTCGTCGCGCCGGAACCGCGGCGGCTTCTGGCTAAAGTGCCAGCATGATCGCCGCGCGCTTCGCCCGTTTCGCCACCGTCTCCGCCCTGTTGCTGGGCGCCTGCCTCACCGGCGCCGCACCCGCCTCGGCGACCGGCACGGACGGGTCGTGCGGCGAGGGCGTCGGCGTCACGGTGGTCGTCGACTTCGGCGACCTGGGCCCGCAGCCGCTGGTCCGGTGCGCGGCCGGCACGCCCGCGAACGGCATCGCGGCCCTGCAGGACGCCGGGATCGAGGTCGCCGGCTCGCAGAAGTACGGCCTGGCCGTCGCCTGCCGGATCAACGGCAAGCCCGGGCCCGACGTCGAGTCGTGCGCGGGGATGCCGTCGGCCACAGCGTACTGGAGCTATTGGCACGCGTCGCCGGGCGGCACGTGGCAGTCGAGCCAGGAAGGCGCCCAGACCGCGAAGCCCGTCGCGAACGGCTTCGAGGGCTGGGCGTTCGCGCGGCCGAAGTCGGCGAACGACCTGCCGGCGCCGCCTCGCGTGGCCCCGGTGCGTCAGGCCGCCTCGCCCGCACCCGCGCCCGCTGACCAGGGCAGTTCGTTCCCGTGGGGCCTGGTGATCGGGATCGTCGTGGTCGTGCTGGTCGCCGGCGCAGGAATCGTCGTCGCGCGTCGCCGGCGTGCGCAGTAGGGCCCTGCACCCCGGCGCCTGGTGGGTGTGGGCGCTCGCGCTGGCCGTCGCCGCCAGCCGGACGACGAACCCGCTGCTGCTCGGCCTGATCATCGCCGTCGCTGGGTTCGTCGTCGCGAGCCGGCGTAGTGACGCGCCCTGGGCGCTGGCGTTCCGGCTGTACGCCTACGTCGGCGCGGTGATCGTCGTGACGCGCGTGCTGTTCCGGATCCTGGTCGGCGGCGAGGACGGCGGGCACGTGCTGGTCACGCTGCCGCGGATCACCCTGACCGCCGGGCTGTCGCTGCTCGGGCCGACGTCGGCGGAGGCGCTGCTCGGCGGCTTCTACGACGGCCTCCGGCTCGCGACGATGGTCGTCTGCGTCGGGGCGGCGAACGCCCTGGCGAACCCGAAACGTCTGCTCAAGGCGGTCCCGGGAGCGCTGTACGAAGTCGGCACGGCGGTCACGGTGGCCCTGACGGTGGCGCCGCAGCTCGTCGAAAGCGTGCACCGCGTGCGGCGGGCCCGGCGGTTGCGTGCCGGGCGAACTCGCGGGGTGCGGGCGGTCAAGGGCATCGTGGTGCCGGTGCTGGAGGACGCGATGGAGCGGTCGCTGCGGCTGGCGGCCGCGATGGACTCCCGGGGCTACGGGCGCCGGGCGTATCTGAGCCCTGGGGTGCGGGCGCTGATCGCCTCGTGTGTCCTGTTCGGGCTGGTGGGGGTGTGCGTCGGCGTCTACGGCGTGCTCGACGGGACGTCGTCGTGGCGTGGCCTGCCGCTGCTGGCGCTCGGGCTGCTGGTGGCCGTCGCGGGGTTCGTCCTCGGCGGGCGGCGCGTGCGGCGGACGGCGTACCGGCCCGATCCGTGGCGGTGGCCCGAAACGCTGGTCGCGCTCTCCGGGGCCGGGGCGTGCGCGTTGCTGTTCGTGTCCGCACGGGTCGATCCGGGGAACCTCTACCCGTCGCTGAGTCCGTTGCGCTGGCCGGAGGTTTCCTTGGTGCACGTGGTGTCCCTGCTCGTCGCGGCCGTGCCGGCGTTCGTGGCGCCTTCTTCGTCGGGGGTGTTCCGGTGATCGAGTTCTCGCGGGTCACGGTGACCTACCCGGACGCGGCTCGGCCGGTGCTCTCCGACGTCTCGCTGCAGGTCGAGGAGGGTGAGCTGTGCCTGGTCGCGGGGCCGACCGGGGCCGGCAAGTCGACTTTTCTCGGCGCGATCAACGGGCTCGTCCCGCACTTCACCGGCGGGCGGCTGGCCGGGCGGGTGCTGGTCGACGGGCTCGACACCGCATCGCACCCGCCGCGCGAGCTGGCTTCGGTCGTCGGCGTCGTCGGCCAGGACCCGCTGGCCGGGTTCGTGACGGACACCGTCGAGGAGGAGCTCGCGTACGCGATGGAGCAGCTCGCGGTGCCGCCGGACGTCATGCGCAAGCGCGTCGAAGAAACCCTCGACCTGCTGGGGATCGCCGAGCTGCGCGACCGTCCACTTCGGACGCTGTCGGGCGGGCAGCAGCAGCGCGTCGCGATCGGTTCGGTGCTGACCGCCCACCCGTCCGTCGTGGTGCTCGACGAACCGACGTCGGCACTGGACCCGACGGCGGCCGAGGACGTCCTCGCGGCGATCACCCGGCTGGTGCACGACCTCGGGACGACGGTCGTCGTCGCGGAGCACCGCATGGAGCGCGTGGCGCAGTACGCAGACCGGCTGCTGTACCTGCCGGGCGACGGTTCGGTGCGCTCCGGCCCGCCCGCGGAGATCCTGGCGACGTCTTCGATCGCCCCGCCGATCGCCGAGCTCGGACGGCTCGCGGGCTGGTCGCCGCTGCCGTTGTCGGTGCGGGACGCGCGCCGGGTCGCGGGGCCGCTGCGGTCTCGGCTGCAGCCTCTTTCCCCGAAATTGTCGGTGGTGGGTCGTACTCTCTCGGTGACCAGTTCGGCACTGGACGTGAGAGGGGTGGTGGTCCGGTACGGAGATGTCCTGGCGGTGCGCGGGGTGGACCTGCGCGTCGGACCGGGGGAAATAGTCGCGCTGATGGGACGCAACGGCTCCGGCAAGTCGTCGCTTCTCTGGGCGGTGCAGGGCAGCGGCCCGAGGTCGGCGGGGAAGGTCGACGTCGGCGGCGAGGATCCTGCGTCGCTCAAGCCACGAGTGGCCCGTCGGCGCGTGGGGCTGGTCCCGCAGACCCCGGCCGACCTGCTGTACCTCGATTCGGTGGACGCCGAGTGCGCCCAGGCCGACACCGAATCCGAGGTCCCGGCAGGGACGGCCCGGGCCCTGCTGGACCGCCTGGCCCCCGGGATCGCCGGTGAAGCGCACCCCGGCGACCTCTCGGAAGGGCAGCGACTGGCGGTGGTGCTGGCGATCCAGCTGGCGTCGGCCCCACCGGTGGTGCTGCTCGACGAGCCGACGCGCGGCCTGGACTACCACGCGAAACGGCGCTTCGCGTCGGTCCTGCGAGAGCTGGCCTCGCAGGACCACGCGATAGTGCTGGCGACCCACGACGTCGAGTTCGTCGCCACGGTGGCCCACCGCGTGGTGGTGCTGGCCGAGGGCGAGGTGGTGGCGGACGGCCCGACGAAGGAGGTGATCGTCGCATCACCGGCGTTCGCCCCGCAGGTGGCGAAGATCCTGGCCCCGCAGCAATGGCTGACGGTGGACGAGGTCGCGGAGGCCCTGGCATGAGAACGGCGGAGGCGGCGGGAGGGTGGGGGCGGGCGGGAAGCCAAGGCCTGCCCCGACCGACCACACGGCCGGTTGGCCGGCGCCTCGGCACGCCCCGTGGCGAGGGCCGGAGCGGCGAGCTGCGTGGCGAGTGCTCGCCCGGCGCCGGTTCCCGGCGGCTCGTGCTCGACCCGGCTCGGCGCGCCGCCGCACCGGGAGCGGCCGCATGACCGACTTCCTCGGCCCGCCGCCCCGCGCCGTCCGCTTGGCGCCGCGGCCCGCGCTCGTCCTCGCCGCCGCCACCGTTCTCGGCTTGGCCATGTTCTGCTGGCCGCTGTTCGCGCGCCCGCAGCCGAGCGTGTCCGCGCACAGCACCGACGCGCCCTTTGTCTTCATGGCGACGCTGCCGATCCTGATCCTGGTCGTCCTGGCCGAGCTGTCCCGCGGCGGCATCGACGCCAAAGCACTCGCCCTGCTCGGGGTGCTCTCGGCGGTCAACGCCGGGCTGCGGCCGCTCGGGGCCGGGACCGGCGGTATCGAGCTGGTGTTCTTCCTGCTCGTGCTCGCCGGGCGGGTGTTCGGGCCCGGCTTCGGGTTCGTGCTCGGTTCGACTTCGCTCTTCACCAGCGCGCTGCTCACCGCCGGGGTGGGGCCGTGGCTGCCGTTCCAGATGCTTGCGTCGTCGCTCATCGGGCTCGGTGCCGGGCTGCTGCCGCGGAAGCCGCGCGGCAAAGCCGAGGTCGCCATGCTCGTGGCCTACGGCGTCTTCGCGGCCTACTTCTTCGGGCTGCTGATGAGCCTGTGGTCGTGGCCGTTCCTCGCCGGCACGACCACCGACCTCAGCTTCGTGCCCGGCGCGCCCCTTACCGAAAATCTCCACCGGTTCGCGGTGTACACCGTGCTGACGTCGACCCTCGGCTGGGACACCGGGCGGGCGATCACCAACGCCGTCGCCATCGTCGTGCTCGGGCCGGCCGTCCTGGCTGTCCTGCGGCGCGCCGCGAGGCGGGCGGCCTTCGACGCGCCCGTCAGGTTCGAGCAGGCTCAGCTGTAGGAGTAGAAGCCCCGGCCGGTCTTCTTGCCGAGCAGGCCCGCGTCCACCATGCGCAGCAGCAGCGGCGGCGACGAGTACAGCGGCTCCTTGAACTCCGCGTACATCGAGTCCGCGATGGCCTTGATGGTGTCCAGCCCGATCAGGTCGGACAGGCGCAGCGGGCCCATCGGGTGGGCGGTGCCCAGCTCCATGCCGCGGTCGATGTCCTCGGCCGAGGCGAAGCCCGACTCGATCATCCGGATCGCCGAAAGCAGGTACGGCACCAGCAGCGAGTTCACGATGAACCCGGCGCGGTCCTGCGAGCGGATCACGGTCTTGCCCAGCGCGTTCGTCGCGTGCTCTTCCGCGCGGCGGGCGGTCTCCTCGCTGGTCAGCAGCGAGGGCACCAGCTCCACCAGAGGCAGCACGGGCACCGGGTTGAAGAAGTGGATGCCGACCACCTGCTGCGGCCGGCTCGTCGCCATGCCGAGCTTCATGATCGGGATCGACGACGTGTTGGACGCGAACAGCGCGTCCTCCGCCTCGACGATCTTGTCCAGCTGGCGGAAGACGTCGACCTTCGCCTGCTCCTGCTCGAGGATCGCCTCGACGACCAGTTCGCGGTCGGCGAACTCGGCGATGTCGGTGGTGAAGCGGAGGCGGTTCAGGGCCGCGTCGGCGTCCTCCGAGGAGAGCTTGCCGCTCTTCACGCCGCGTTGCAGCGACTTCTCGATGCGCGCCTTGCCCGCGTCGAGCGCCGGCTGGTTCACCTCGGTGACCAGGACGTCGACACCTGCCCGCGCGTGCACCTCGGCGATGCCGGACCCCATCAGGCCCGCTCCGACGACTCCAACCCGACTTACCACCGGCTCACTCCTTCATCGCTTCGCAGGCCCGTTCTTGGGCAGCACGCAGCGCGCGAGGGCGGTCGCCAGGTTGTGCCCGGCTCGCCCTCGCGCGGTTACGCGTGCTCAACGACGGTACTCGTCGTACCCGTCGTCGTACGGGTCTTGATCTTCGCTGTCGGACTCCTCGTAATGACTGCTGGAGGAGTTACTCGACAGCTCGCGCTGCAAAGCATCGAAGTCGGTCTCGTGCGAGCTGTACTTGAGCTCACGCGCCACCTTCGTCTGCTTGGCCTTAGCCCGGCCGCGCCCCATGGCTCGACCCCCTCGCACAGGGGCGGGGCGGCCGGGGGAATCGGCGGCCCCGCATCGTCTCGACAATTCTTTCCTGCTCACACCGTACCGTGTCCGGGGGGTTGGATGCGACGTGGCACGGTGTGCCGGTGGTGACAGTGTCGGCCGGACACCGGTTACCGGCCGGTCGGTGGCGATCGGCGCAGGTAGGCGTGCCACGATCTACTGGTGCTCCGTCCCTTCGTGGCCTACCTGCGGGTGTACGAACCCCTGCTCGCCCTGGGCGACCCGCCGGACGAACGGCTGCGTGCGGCCGTCGCGGCGGCCAAGCTGCGGCGGACGGACGCGGGCGCGCGCGAGCAGGCCATGTGGCTCAAGTCACAGGTCGCCGCGCCGAGGCGGTTGCTGCCCGCCGAGCTCGCCGACGGCCGGGCCGCGCCGAGCCTGCTGACCGACGTCCTGGTCCTCGACCCCGAAGACGTGCCGGACGGCAAGGCCGGGCACGGGCCGTTCGTCTGCCCGCTGGAACTCCGGGCCCGTTCGGCCGCCGCGCTGGTCACCTTCATCGGGGACGCGCACCCGGCGCTGAAGAACGTCGTCCTCGACGAGGGCGGCTTCACGCAGGAGACGATCCGCGCCCGGACGAAGTCGGCGATGGCGGACCTGAGCACTTCGGCGGCGCACACGCTTTCGACGGCCTGGACCGTCCCGCTGCCGTGGTTCGTGCTGGTCGAGCCGGACGAGCGGCGGCTGGTGCTGGGCAGCGGCCGCGACGACCCGAAGCGCGAGCTCTCCTGGCGGACGACCCTCGCCGACGCGCAGCACCGCGCGCGCGAGGCGGGCGAACTGCTGGAGCAGACGTTCGGCGACTCCGGCCCGGGCCGCGTGCTGTACGAGACGCGGCGCTGGCTGGACAACTTCCACGCGGACTCGGTGGTCGAACTCGACTACGGCGGTCTGGTGCAGTTGTTCGCGGACCCGATCCTGGAGTCCGACAACACGGCCGACGAGGTCCACGACATCCTGGACGCGTTGCGCTCGGGCAACGTCGAGGAGCTGGCCGAGCTGTTCAGCGACCTGCGCGAGTTCTGGGGAGACCTCGCCGCCCGCGAACGCTCGAACTGACGGTCGCGGCCCCGAAACCGTCGGTGCCCACCAGTAGCGTGGACATCGGGGGCTGCTCAGCCGCGCAGCTGAGCAGCCCGCACCTCTCCGACGGCCCGGCCGCCGCCCAGCACCGAACCGTGCGCCAGCGAGTCCAGGCCCGACACGTCCGCGCCGAGGTACCGCAGCGCCTCGACGGCCAGCGGTGCGCACGCCCGCTTGTTGCCGTCGTCGATCTTCATCGCCACGGCGAAACCGTCCGGCAGGGCGAACGCGTGGACGCCCTCCGCGCCGCCCTTGGCGACCAGACCGTCCACGGTGGACATCAGCTCCGTGTCCTCGCGGCCCGTCCCCGCGACCAGCCACGGGTGGGCGCGCATCGCCGAGGCGACCGCCGATGCCGGGCCGGTCGGCGCCAGGGCCACCCGGCCGAACGCGCGGGCCAGCGCCGTCAGGGAGAACGCGAACAGCGGTGCGCCGCAGCCGTCGACACCCGTGTGGGCGATCGGCTCGCCCGTCAGCTCCTCGACCGCGGCCGCGATCGCCTGCTGCAACGGGTGGTCCGGGGCCTCGTAACCGGCCGTCGGCCAGCCGGCTCGGACGCACGTCGTGAGCATGGCCGTGTGCTTGCCCGAGCAGTTCATCATCACGCGCCGGGGCTCGGCGGCGTCGCGCATGCTCGGCACGTGCAGCGGGAAGTCCGGCGGGCACGCTAGGTCGTCTTCGCCCAGTCCGGCCGCGGCCAGCAGCTCGAGGACCCGCTTGACGTGCCCGGGCTCGCCGGAGTGCGACGCGCACGCCAGCGCCAGGTCCTCGCCCGTGAAGTCCAGGCCCGCGCGCAGCATCCCGATGGCCTGCAGCGGCTTGTTCGACGAGCGCGGGAAGACCGGCGATGTCACGTCGCCGAGGGCCAGCCGGGCTTCTCCTTCGGGGCCGGTGACCACGAGCGCGCCGCGGTGGACGCTTTCCACGAACCCGGAGCGGACGACTTCGGCGAGGACGGGGTTGGTCACTCGCCGGTCCTGCCCTCGTTCTCCAGCAGCTCGTCCACAGTGGCCGAACCCTGCTGGTAGCGCTTCGCGATCTCCGCGTTGAGCGTGTCCATCACGCCCTGGACCTCGCGCCGGAAGGACGACACCGACAGCTCCTCGCTGGCGTAGGTGTCCAAAGCGGAGGCGAGCTTCTCGTCCGTCAGGGTCTCGACGTCGGTGAGGTCGGTGTCGCCGATCAGGGCTTCCGCGTGCCGGCGGTGCTCGCCGGCGCGGGACGGCTCCAGCTGCTGGTGCCGTCCCGAGCCCGCGGCCGGGCCCAGCGCGTTGTCGGCGAGGATGGTGGCCAGCTGGTCGACGATGCTCGACTCGCCGCCGGAGCTGCGGCGCGCCTGTTCGGCGCGGACGATGTCGATCCGGGCGTGGAGCAGCCGCCGCAGGTAGGAGAGGTCGGTCTCCTCCTGCGCGGCTTCGTCGCGCCGCTCGCGCAGCACCTTCAGCGGCAGTTCACCCAGGCCGCTGAGGTACCCCGGGCCGAGCACGCGGTCGATTCGCCGCCTGCCGCCGGGCCGCACTTCGATCACAGCGCAGTTTATCCCGGTTGAGCGTGATCCCGCTGTCAGGGGCTTTCGTTCAGCCACGAAGTTGCGCCGCTGCCGCACGGCCGGGTGCGGGCTGCTCCGAAGGGACGGAATCGGGGTCGATCGCCGCCTGCACGAGGTTGTCCTCCGAACCGGCCAGCAGCTCCGCGCCCACCGGCGTCGAACGCTTGACCAGCGCCAACGCGATCGGCCCGAGCTCGTGGTGCTGGATCACCGTGCCGATCCGGCCCACGGTGCGGCCGTCGAGCAGCAGCGGGTCGCCGGTTTCCGGCGTGACCTCGGGTGAGCCGTCCAGGTGGAGCAGCAGCAGGTTGCGCGGCGGACGGCCGACGTTGTGCACCTTCGACACCGTCTCCTGGCCTCGGTAACAGCCCTTCGCGACGTGCGCGGCCGAGCCGACCCAGCCGACCTCGTGCGGGATCGTGCGCTCGTCGGTGTCGACGCCCAGCCGCGGCCGGAGGGACTCGACGCGCAGGGCGTCGAAGACCCAGCTGCCGGCCGCCCGGGCGCCCGCGTCGGTGAGCCGCTTCCACCACTCGACCAGCGCCGGTCGCGGCACCGCCAGGTCGACGCTGGTCCGGCCGGGCCACGGCATCCGGCGCGCGAAACCGCCACCGGGCAGCGCCGCGACCGCGTACGGTTCCGGGCCGACCTCGGCGCCGACCGCGCTCAGCACGCGCTCGGCGTCCGGGCCGAGCACGGTGAGCAGCGCGAACTCGCCGGTCGCGTCGCGGATGTCCACCTTGGACCAGAACTTCATGGCTTCGAGGTACTCGAGCAGCGTCTGGGGGCCGCCCTTGGGCAGCGCGCTGGTGACGCTCGTGCCCGGGTCGGTGTCCAGGTGGACGGTGCCGTCGAGGTGGGCGACCACCATGTGCGTCTCGACGCGGCCCTGGCTGTCGAGCACCAGCGCCTCGGTGCCGGTGCCCTCGGCGAGCTGGGTGACGTGCTGGGAGATCACCAGGTGCAGCCACGAAAGCCGCTCTTCGCCGGTGACGGTGAGGAACTCGCGGTGCGACCGGTCGATCACGACGACGCCGCGCGACGCCGTGCGCTGCTCCGCGAAGGGGTCTCCCCAGTGCCAGGGGACGCCGGCTTCGGGGTGGTCGTCAGGGGCGGGGATCGATCCGGGCACGTCCAGCAGCGGCGAGCGGTACGGCATACCGCCCAGCCTAGGTGAGTACGGTGGCGGCATGCGCGTGCTCGTCCTCCTCGACGGAACCCCGGCCGACCCCGATGCCGCCCAGATCAAGGTCGACGACCTCGGTCTGCTGCGCGGCGACGGCGTCTTCGAGACGATCCTGGTCGTCGACGGCAGGCCCCGCGAACTGCGGCCGCACCTCGAACGGCTGGCCCGCTCGGCGGCCATGCTCGACCTGCCCGAGCCCGACCTCGCGGCGTGGGAACGCGTCGTCGAGCAGGTGCTCGAACGGTGGACCGGCGGGCGTGAAATGACGCTGAAACTGGTGTACACCAGGGGTTCCGACGGCGACCCGGCCGCGGTGCCGACCGGGTTCGCGCTCGGGTCCGAGGTGCCGCGGTCGATCTTGACGGCCCGCGAAGAGGGCGTCGCCGCGATCACCCTCGAGCGTGGGTTCCCGCCGGACCTCGCCGAGCGCGCGCCCTGGCTGCTGCTCGGGGCGAAGCCGTTGTCGTACGCGATGAACATGGCCGCGGTGCGCGAGGCGGGCCGCCGCGGGGCCGACGATGTGATTTTCACCGCCGCCGACGGTTCGGTGTTCGAAGGGCCGACGTCGACCGTGGTGCTGGCGAAGGGGCGGACGCTCTACACGCCGCCGTCGAACGTCGGCATCCTGCCCGGCACCACCCAGGCCGCGCTCTTCCGCGGCGCCGAGAAGGCGGGCTGGGCGGTCAAGGTCGAGCCGCTGACCGTGCCGGACCTCACCGGGGGTGACGGCGTCTTCATGGCCTCGAGCGTGCGCAAGCTGACCCGGGTGCACACGCTGGACGGCGAGCGGCTGCCGGACTCGTCCGCCGTCTACGCCGAGCTGGTGGCCGCTTACGAGGCCGAGTACGCCTGACCGAGGCTGATCCGGACGACGGCGGGCGCGACTTCTTCGGCCTGGTAGGCCGCGATCTTGTGGTGGCCGTCGATGATCAGCTCGCGGTCGCCGTCGGCCAGCAGGACCGCGACCGGGCGGTGGCCGGTGCGGATCGCGGTCCGGTAGTAGCCGACGCGGGCTTCGTCGGACGGCGGCCAGGTGCCGGTCGGGGTGAGCACCTGCTCGTCGGGCAGCCGTTCCGGGCCGCTGACGCGGTAGTCGCCGTCGACGAGCAGGTCGAGCACCGGGCCGAGCGTGGTGGCCAGCGGGCGGCGCAGCTGACCGGTGGCGAGCGCGATCCGCAGCGACTGCGGCAGCTCCGCCCGCACTCGCGAGTTCACGTCGAGGAAACCCGTGCCACCGCTGATCGTCACCTGTTCCACGCCTATCAGGACGGGCGACGGCGCGACATGGTTCCAGCCCCTACCCGGAAGGGTGCACCGCGTGACCGCGGTCTCACTCTCGTGGCGGTACAGCGGGTTCAGGACAGCCGGAACCTCACCCGGATGCCCGGCCGGGCTTGGGCGAGCGCGCTCAGGGCGCCCGCGCGCACGACGGCCGCGACGGGGTAGCCGCCGGTCGTCGGGTGGTCGGCGAGGAACACCACCGGCAGCCCGCTGGGCGGCACCTGGATCGCGCCCGTGACGACGCCTTCGCTGGGCAGCTCGCCTTCGATGGCCCGGCGCAGCGGCGTCCCGTCGAGGCGCAGGCCGACGCGGTTCGACTCCGCTGTCACCGTCCACCACGCCGACAGCCCGGCGGCCACGTCGTCGAGCCAGTCGTCGCGGGGGCCGAGCGTCACCGGCACCACGAGCTCGCCCGGTGCCGGGGCGGGGACGACGACGTCCGCGCCCGCCGGGATGCCGGGCTCGCCGAGCGGGAGCACGTCTCCGGCTTCCAGGGGCGCCGGGCCGATGCCGGACAGGACGTCGCGCGAACGGCTGCCCAGCACCGGTTCGACGGCGATCCCGCCGGACACCGCGAGGTAGCAGCGCAGCCCGGCCGCCGGGGTGCCGATGGTCAGGACCTGCCCGGCGCGGACGGGCACCGGCGCGTGGGAGCCGGCCGGCCGGTCGTCGACGCGGACGTCGACCGACGGGCCGGTCACCGCCACCGTCGCCGACGCCGTGAGCCGCACGGAAAGGCCGCCGAGCAGGGCTTCCACACCCGCCGCACCCGGGTCGTTCCCGACCAGGCGGTTCGCCAGCCGCAGCGACGAGGTGTCCAGCGCGCCCGAAGGGGCGACGCCGAGGTGCGCGTAACCCGGCCTGCCAAGGTCCTCGACCAGCGCGTACCGGCCGGGGTCCAGCACTTCGAGCGACCTCATCGGACGCTCCGGAACCGGACGCGGTCGCCGGGGGCGAACAGCGCGGGCGGGTCGGCGTGCGGGTCGAACAGCGTCGCCGACGTGTGCCCGAGCAGCCGCCAGCCACCCGGCGACTCACGCGGGTAGACGCCGGTGAACTCGCCCGCCAAGCCCACCGAACCGGCCGGGACGCGGGTCCGCGGCGACTCGAGCCGCGGCTGCCGCAACGGCTCGGGAAGCCCGGTCAGGTAGCCGAAGCCGGGCGCGAACCCGGTGAACGCGACCGTGTAGACGGCCCCGGTGTGCAGGTCGGCGACGGCGTCCGGGGAAATCCCGGCGTCGGAAGCGATGAGCGAGAGGTCTTCGCCGTCGTAGCGGACGTCGAGGGTGACTTCGCGGGGTTCACCGGCGGGCGGGTGCGTCAGGTCGGCGTCGTCGAGCAACGCCCGCACGGCCGCGACATCCCCGACGACCAGCAGGCTCCGGGCACCGGGCACGAGGTCGACGACCCCGGGCGGACGCGCGGCGGCCACGGTCGCGTGGGCCGCCCGCATCTGCTCGAGGGAGTCGCAGTCCAGGACGGCGGCGTCTTCGCCACAGCGCCGCCAGCGCACGGCGTCAGCCGACGACGCGGCGCAGCAGGGCCGAAGAGTGCGGCTGCATCTCCTGGCCCACCATCGCGCGCTCCTCGACGTAGCCGAGGGAGCCTTCGACCAGGCCGTACAGCCGCTGGGCCGCGGTGACGTCCTTCGCGGTGGAGGTCCGGATCAGCGCGTCGGTGCCGAGCTCCCAGGACGTCTGGTTGCGCGGCTTGCCGTAGTACAGCTCGACGATGCCGGTGTTGTGCGTGAGCAGCAGCTCGATCGTGTCGTCCTCCTGCGGCCGCCAGAATCCGGACTCGCGGGCGGCGGGGCGGATGACGTTGCCGTCCTCGTCCAGCAGCCACGAGCGGGACTCGTGGATGAGGAACGGGCGGCCGTCGTGGGCGATCGTGAGCTGCTGCGCGAACTTGTACGGGCCGTCGATGGTCGGGTAGTCGACCTCGCCCTCACCGCGCCAGACGCCGACGAGCGGCAGCAGCGCGAGGCAGGCGTCGTTGAGGTTCGGCCCCTCGCGCAGGTTCGCGGTGTCGTTGGGGATGGGCAGGTCGTCCCACAGCGGGAGGTTGCGCGTCCGCGTGCTTCCGGCGCGCATGTCCGCTGCCGCGATGGCGTCGTCGCCGCTGGCCGTCATGCGTCAGCGCTGGTCGGCGTACAGCCGGTAGACGACGTACACGGCGAACCAGGTGATCGCGACGCCCGCCAGCACCAGGAGGGTCGTAAACAAGGCTTCCACGGCTGGCAGCTTAGTCCGCCGCCCCGCACCCGGCCCGGCGCAGGGTCGCCGCGGTGAGCACGGTCACCGCGAGCAGCACCACCCCGGCCACGCCCATGGCCAGGTGCAGCCCGCCCGGCAGCGTCGAGCCGCCCGCCACCAGCGCGCCGAGGGCGGCGACGCCGAGCGCGGTCCCGGTCTGGCGCGCGGCGTTGACCGTCGCCGACGCGATCCCGCTGCGGTGGCCCGGCAGCCCGGCCAGCCCGACGATGTTGGACGGCGTCACCGACAGCCCGACCCCGGCGCCGGCCAGCGCGAACGCGATCGCCACCAGCCAGTACGGGCTGTCCGCGCCGAGCGCGAGGAACGCGAAGGAGCCGACGGCCGCGACGAAGTAGCTGACCGGCAGCAGCCGTTCCGCGCCGTAGCGCGCCGAGAGCCGGCCGGCGGTGAACGCCGCGACGACGTTCGCCAGCACGTACGGCAGCATCTGGACGCCCGCCTCGGTCGCTGTCGCGCCGCGGGCCTGCTGCAGGTAGACGCCGATCAGGAACACGGCCGGGTAGGCCGCGAACCCGAGGCTCCACGCGGCGAAGATGGCGACCGAGAACCGCGTCCGGGCGAACAGGCGCACCGGCAGCATCGGGTGCTCGACGCGCAGTTCGACCACGATGAACGCGGCCAGCGCGGCGAGCCCGAGTACGCCGGTGACCAGCACGGACGGGCTCGGGCCGAGGCGGCCGGCTTCGATCACGGCGAACGTCAGCAGGCCGATCCACAGGGCGCCGAGCACCTGGCCGGTCAGGTCGAGCGCACCGTGCGCCGGGTCGCGGGACTCCGCGATCCCGCGGCGGCCCGTGACCACCGCGACGAGCCCGATCGGCACGTTGACCAAGAAGATCGCGGGCCAGCCGAAGGCGTCGGTCAGCGGGCCGCCGATCAGCGGTCCGAGCACCAGCGCGCAGCCCGCGACCGTGCCCCAGAGCCCCATCACGCGCGCCCGCGCGGCCGGCTCGGGGAAAGCGTGCGCGAGCAGCGCCACCGAGCCGGGGATCACGGCGGAGGCCGCGAAGCCCTGCACCACGCGGGCCGCGACCAGCCATTCGAGCGTCGGGGCCAGCGCGCAGCCGACCGACGCGACCGTGAACACCGTGAGGCCGGACAGGTAGACGAGCTTGCGGCCGTACCTGTCGCCGAGCGTGCCGCCGGAGAGGATCACGGCGGTGAGCGCGACGGTGTAGCCGTCGACGATCCACTGCAGGCCGCTGAAGCTCGTGCCGAGCGTGCGCTGCATGGTCGGCAGCGCCACGCTCACGACGCTGACGTCGAGCAGGGCCATGAAGCTGCCCAGGAACACGGCCGCCAGCAGTCCGGTCCGCCGGGTCACCGGAGAAATTAGGGTCACCTAATCATGGTGCGGCCCCGAGGCGGGTCGAGGTCAACTCCCCGGGTGCCGAAAAGCAGTGAAAGCCACATCGAGGGACTCCGAGTCCCTCGATGTGGCCTTCACGGACCACGTCGCTCAGCCGACCGAGATCGCCAGCTGGTGCAGGCCCGGGCCCTCCGCCGTGACGGAGGCTTCGCCGTTGCCCGTGCGGTGCAGCGCGCGCACCGTCCAGTCGCCCGGTGCCGCGTAGAAGCGGAAGTCGCCGTCGGCCGAGGAGACCACCTCGCCGGTGAAGTCGCCGCCGCCGTCCAGGAGCCGGACGAACGCGCCGCCGACCGGCCCGTTCGCGCCGGTCACCTTGCCGGCCAGCACGACCTGGCCCTTGGTGTCGTAGTCCGCCGGCGTGGCCTCCTGGACCGGTGCGCCGCAGCTGTCGTCAACCGCCATCACTTGGCTCCCAACTCGACCGGCACGCCGACCAGCGAGCCGTATTCCGTCCACGAACCGTCGTAGTTCTTCACGTCCTCGTGGCCCAGCAGCTCGTGCAGCGCGAACCACGCGATCGAGGAGCGCTCACCGATGCGGCAGTAGGCGATGGTGCCCTTGGCCGGGTCGATGCCCTGCTCCTTGTAGAGCTCGTCGATCTCGGCCTCGGTCTTGAAGGTGCCGTCCTCGTTGGCGACCTTCGCCCACGGCACGTTCAGCGCGCCGGGGATGTGGCCGGGCACCTGGGACTGCTCCTGCGGCAGGTGCGCCGGGGCGAGCAGCTTGCCGGAGAACTCGTCGGGGGAACGCACGTCGACGAAGTTCTTCGCGCCGATGGACTGGACGACCTCGTCGCGGAACGCGCGCAGCGACAGGTCCTGGTCCTTGGCCTTGTAGTCGGTGCGGTCGCGCTTGACCTCGTCGGAGTTCAGCTCGCGGCCGTCGAGCTCCCACTTCTTGCGCCCGCCGTCGAGCAGCTGGACGTTCTCGTGGCCGTACAGCTTGAAGTACCAGTACGCGTAGGCGGCGAACCAGTTGTTGTTGCCGCCGTAGAGGATCACGCGGTCGTCGTTCGAGATGCCCTTCTCCGACAGGAGCTTCTCGAAGCCCTCCTTGGAGACGAAGTCGCGGCGCACCCCGTCCTGCAGGTCCTTGCGCCAGTCGAACTTCACCGCGCCCCGGATGTGGCCTCCGTCGTAGGCGGTGGTGTCCTCGTCGACCTCGGCGAACACGACGCCGGGGGTGTCCAGGTTCTCCTCGGCCCACTGGGTGGTGACCAGGACGTCTTCACGGCTCATGGGACAGAACTCTCTTTCTGGTTGAACTTCAGGACGCGCGGGCGGGGGTGAAGCGTTTGATGAGCAAGAACATTTCGCAGCCCAAGCAGAAGTTGAAGGCCGCGTTGAGGAAGGCCGCGAACAGCGCGAACGCCGTCGCGACGATGCCGAGCGGGGTGATCCCCGCGGCGAACCCGATCGTGCCGACGAGCGCGAACACGAACCCGACGGCCTGGGCGAACCGCAGCGGGGCCGCGTCCTCACGCTCGGACGTCGGGCCGAGGCGCGGGGCCACGAGCGCGCGGTAGACGATCGAGTACGGCGCCGGCTTGAGCCCGACGAAGGCGCCGATGGCGAACACGACGGTCTGGGCGGCCAGCAGCGGCCACCACTGGGTGACCAGCACGACCGCGAGCACGATCGTGGTCAGGATGGCGGCGAACCGCGGGCCTCGCGGGTCGACGGCCGGTCCGGCGGGCATGGTTCCTCCAGCTGGAGCAGAGGGGGTGCGTGCGAACGGCACGCGTCAGCGGCAACAGGGCTGGCTGGGGACCGGACGTGCTTCAGCGCCGGTCGGGCTGAACGCGACACAGGCTGCTGCGGACGCGGCAGAGGTCGACTGCGCGTCGCTGCGTCAAGAAGGTGGTCAGCCCGGTCACGGGTGCGAGGGTACCCAGAGCTCCCTCAGAGTGGGAACCACGTTCATACCTTGGGACGATTCCCGCTATCCGGGACAAAGCCTGGTCAGCGCGTCCGAGTCGTGAGATGCGGCCGCAGGGCGTCCAGCAGCTCGGGGCCCTTGGGGACGCCGCCGACGCGCAGGAGCTCCCGGCCGTCCGGGGTCAGCGCGATCGTGGTCGGCGTGCGCAGCACGGCCAGCGACTGCGCGACCTCCGGCTGGTTCGTCACGTCGAGCTCGACGTGGTGCAGGCCGTCGGTGCGCTCGGCCAGCGGCGCGAGCACGGCCTTCGCGTGCCGGCACGGCGCGCAGAAGGTGGTGGAGATCTGGACCAGCGTCACGGCGGACGCCGGGTCGAGGACGTCGGTGACGGGGCCGGGCAGCTCACGCACGGGCTTGGCGTCCCGCACGCGACCGTTGCGCGCCCGCAGCACCAGGCCCACGGCCGAAGCCACGACCAGCACCGCCACGAGCACCCACAGCCCCGTCACCGGCCGCCTCCCTACTTGCTCAGCTCCGCGAAGGACACGTTGGTCGCTTCACCCTTGATCGTCACCGATCCGCTCTGCACCCGCACGCCGGTCGGGGTGACCGACAGCGGCAGGTCCTTCGTGTTGATCGACGCGTTGAAGTTCGGCATCAGCGCCTTCTGCACTGCTTGGGGAACGACCGTGGTCTCCTGGTCATTCCCGAACTGCAGCCGCTTCGGGATGAAGTTGATCGCCCCGTTCTTCGCGTCCGCCTCGATCATCGCGAAGCAGAAGATTTCCAGATCCTTGCCCGCGAACTTGAGGTGTCCCGAAATGCGGACACCCGTGCTCGACTCGTCCTGGTCGGCCTGGCCCTCGGTGGTCGTCGTGGTCGGCGTCGGCTCGCTCTGCCCGCTGTCGCCGTTCTGGACGTAGTCCGTGCTCGCCGGGTCGATCCGCAGGTCCTTGATCTTGTCCAGCGGCGAGACGCGCGCCAGGTCGGCGGCCTTGATGGTGACCGAGCCGGTCAGCTTGCCGATGGTGATCGCCTTGGTGTTGCCGTTCGTGAGGTCCGACAGCGGGGCGTTGACGTCCTCGAGCTCGGCGTTGAGCGCGACGTCCTGGAGCTTGTCGCCGACCGGCACGCCGGAGGCCGACACGCTGATGTGACTGTAGTCACCGCCCAGCGCCTGCGTGAGGAACGGGAAGCCGTGGATGGTGACCGACGGGTCGTCGGTCAGCTGGAGCTGCGTGCGGGCCTTCTGGGAGATCGTGTGCTCGGCGTACGCGGCGGCTCCGAAATCGGCGCCGACCAGCAGCAGCACCAGCACGACGAGGGCGATCACCCAGCGCCGTGCCCGGCGTCCGCGGCGCCGCGCGTCCGGCCTCGGTGCGGGTCGGTCGTCCCGGGTCACGGGCCTGCTCACCATCGCGTCCGTACTCCTGTTCGTCGGGGACACCGGGGCTTTCTCCAGGTGTGATCGATCCAGCAAGGGTTAGGTGCCCGGCCGTTCAGCCGCTATTCTCACTTAGCACCGACTAACGCCACCGTGAGGCGACGACTTTGAGAAGGCGGTGCGGCTGATGAGCCTGGACCTTCTGGTACTGACCGCAGAGGCCGATGCCACGTCGGTGCTGCCCGCGCTGGACCTGCTGCCGCACACCGTACGCGTCCGGCCTCCCGAGGTGACGGCCCTGCTCGACGCGGGCCACCGGGACGTGATCCTCCTCGACGCGCGCAGCGACCTGGCCTCGGCGAAGAGCCTCTGCCGCCTGCTCAAGGGCGCCGGCGAGGACGAGGCGGCCACCCCGATCATCGCCGTCGTCGGCGAGGGCGGGCTGGTGGCGGTCAGCGCCGAGTGGCGCACCGACGACATCCTGCTGCCCACCGCGGGCCCGGCCGAGGTCGACGCCCGGCTGCGGCTGGTCACCACCCGCGACGGCGGGTCCGCGCAGGTCGACGCCGAGCTGCGGGTCGGCGAGCTGGTCATCGACGAGGCGACCTACACCGCGCGGCTGCGCAAGCGCACCCTCGAGCTCACCTACAAGGAGTTCGAGCTGCTCAAGTACCTCGCCCAGCACGCCGGCCGGGTGTTCACCCGCGCCCAGCTGCTGCAGGAGGTCTGGGGCTACGACTTCTTCGGGGGCACGCGCACGGTCGACGTCCACGTCCGGCGGCTGCGCGCCAAGCTCGGCCCGGAGCACGAGCAGATGATCGGCACCGTGCGCAACGTCGGCTACAAGTTCGAGCGGCCCGCGAAGGGCGGCGCGCCCCGCCAGGCCCCGGCCCCGGCAGCGGTCGAAGCCCCGGCCGAGACGCCCGAACTCGCGCGCTGACGCCGTCACACTCCCAGGACGCCCCGACACCGCTCGAGTTGCCTCGCGCGCGGGTACGGTCGCAGGGTGAGCGGAGACGGGGAGTGGCGCCAGGAACTGGACGACAAGCAGCTCGAGGACGTGCGCGGGCTGCTGCTGGCCGTGCGCGAAGCCGACGGGCGGCCCGAGGTCGAACCCGAGGGCCCTCTGCCCGGCGAGTTCGACGGCGGTGAGCACCTCGTCGCCTGCGTCGAGGGCGAGGTCGTCGGCTACGCGCACCTCGACACCACCGGCGACTCGTTCGGCCACCAGGTCGCCGAGCTGTTCGTCCACCCCGCCCACCGCAACCGCGGCTACGGCGCGAAGCTGCTCCAGGCCGTCGACGAGCGGGCCGCGGTCGGGTTCCGGATCTGGGCGCACGGCGACCACCCCGCGGCGCGGCAGCTGGCCCTGCGCGCGGGGCTCGAGCGCAAGCGCGAGCTGCTGATCCTGCACACCGACGTCAAGGGCGCGGACTGGCCGGAGCCGCGGCTGCGCGAAGGCGTCTCGCTGCGGACGTTCGTGCCGGGGCAGGACGAGGACGCCGTCGTCCGGGTCAACGCCCGGGCCTTCGACTGGCACCCCGAACAGGGCGCGCTGACCGCCGACGACATCCGCGCCGACGAGGCCCGGCCGTGGTTCGACCCGGCCGGCTTCTTCCTCGCCGAAGAGAACGGCACGGTCATCGGCTTCCACTGGACGAAGGTCCACGAGCCGGCGCCGGGCCGCTTCGACGGCGAGCGGGTCGGCGAGGTCTACGTCGTCGGCGTCGACCCCGCGGCGCAGGGCGGCGGGCTCGGCCGGGCGCTGACGCTGGCCGGGCTGCGGTACCTCGCGAGCGAGGGGCTCGGGCAGATCATCCTGTACGTCGAGGGCGACAACGCCCCGGCGCTGGCGGTCTACACCAAGCTCGGGTTCACGCGTCACGAAACCGACGTCCAATACGGTCGGTGACAACGATCAACGCCGTGCGAACGGTTCGTCACCGTGCGCGAATGCGCAGGTCACGGCCGGGACACGGCCCACTTTCGGCTTAGTAGCACTGCTCACATCCGGGGCCTTGTTCACTTCTCGTTCATCTGGAGAGGGGCACCCGTCCACCGGCGCTGCCTAATGTCCGGATCCGGCGCGGCAGCACGCCGCGGCGACCCGGTCAAGCTCCTGATGGAGGAAACAGCAGTGAAGATCATGCGGCCCCTGAGCGCGGTGGGCATCGTCGCGAGCGCCGCCCTCGTGCTCGCCGCCTGTGGTTCCGACCCCGCGGCGTCCAACAGCAGCAGCTCGAACTCGGCTTCGGCGCCTGCTGCGACCGGTACCGCGGACGTCCAGTGCGGTGGCAAGAGCCCGCTGTCCGCCGAAGGTTCCTCGGCCCAGAAGAACGCCATCGACATCTTCACGCAGCAGTACGGCAAGAAGTGCTCGGGCCAGCAGGTCAACTACAACCCGAGTGGCTCGGGTGCGGGCGTCAAGCAGTTCAACGCCAACCAGATCGACTTCGGCGGGTCCGACTCGCCGATCACCGGCGCGGACCTCGAAGCGGCCAACAAGCGCTGCGCGAGCGACGCCTGGAACATCCCGATGGTCGTCGGCCCGGTGGCCGTCGCCTACAAGCTCTCCGGGGTCGACAAGCTGACGCTGACCCCGTCGGTCATCGCCAAGATCTTCAGCGGTGGCATCACCAAGTGGAACGACCCGGCCATCAAGGCGGTCAAGGGCAACGAGAGCCTGAACCTGCCGGACAAGGCCATCCAGGTCGTCTCCCGCTCCGACGAGTCGGGCACCACCGACAACTTCCAGAAGTACCTGGGCGCGGCGGCGAAGGCCGACTGGACCAAGGGTGCCGGCAAGAAGTTCAACGGTGGCGTCGGCAACGGTGCGCAGGGCTCCAACGGTGTCGCGACCGCGGTGAAGGCCTCCGACGGCGGCATCACCTACGTCGAGGGCGCGTTCGCCAAGGACGGCCTGACCCCGGCGCTGATCGACAGCGGCTCCGGCGGCGTCGAGCTCAACGCGGCGAACGTGGCGAAGTCGCTCGACTCGGCCAAGTTCCTGAAGGAGGGCTCGAAGGACCTCGCGCTCGACCTCAACGGCATCTACGCCAGCAACACCCCGGGTGCCTACCCGCTGCTGCTGACGACCTACGAGATCGTCTGCTCGAAGTACGCGAACCCGGACGTCTCGAAGGCCGTCAAGGCGTTCCTGACGGTGGCCGCCACCGACGGTCAGCAGCCGCTGTCCGCCAAGGGTTATGTGCCGATCCCGCAGTCGCTGCAGACCAAGGTCCTGGACTCCGTCAAGGCGATCTCCTGACCCGGTCTTGCGACACTTCATCGAGTTGAGACAGGCTGGACAGAACTGTCGATGAGCGAGTCATCCTCGACGCGAACGCCCACCGGCGACCCCGGTGGGCGTTCGTCGTCGGCCACCACGCCCCCGGAGGTCCCGATTTCGGAGCAGCCAGCGCCGCCGGCGGCGAAAGAGCCGCCCGCGAGCGAGAAACCGAAGAAGGTGCGGCCCGGTGACCGCATCTTCCAGAACCTGACCACCGGGGCCGGGATCTTCGTCGTCGCCCTGATCGGCCTGATCGGGCTCTTCCTGCTCATCCAGGCGATCCCGGCGCTGAAGGCCGACAAGGTCAACTTCCTCACCAACCACGGCTGGTCGACCAACGACCCGGCGAACATGGCGTTCGGCATCCTCGACCTGCTCGAGGTCACGGTGGCGACGTCGCTCGTGGCGCTGGTCATCGCGATGCCGATCTCGCTGGGCATCGCGCTCTTCCTGACCCAGTACGCGCCGTCGCGGCTCGCCCGGCCGTTCGCCTACGTCATCGACCTGCTCGCCGCGGTGCCGTCGATCATCTTCGGCCTCTGGGGCATCCTCGTGTTCGCCCCGGCGATCGAGCCGTTCTCGCAGTGGGTGAACGACACGTTCTCGTGGTTCCCGCTGCTGGCGCCCGGCAACGTCGCGCCCAGCGTGCGCGGCACGATCTTCACCGCCGGCATCGTGCTGGCCGTGATGATCCTGCCGATCATCACGTCGCTGTCGCGCGAGGTGTTCGAGCGCACGCCGACGCCGCACATCGAAGGCGCGCTGGCGCTCGGCGCCACGCGGTGGGAGGTCATCCGCACCACCGTGCTGCCGTTCGGCAAGGCGGGCTACGTCGGCGCGTCGATGCTGGGCCTCGGCCGCGCGCTCGGCGAGACGATCGCGCTGGCCGTCATCCTGCTGATCCCGCAGGGGCGCAACTTCGACTGGAGTCTCTTCGACGGCGGTTCGACGTTCGCCTCGAAGATCGCCGCGAACTACAGCGAGTTCAACAACGAGACCTCGGCGGGCGCGTACATCGCGGCCGGTCTGGTCCTGTTCGTGCTGACCTTCGTCGTGAACTTCGCGGCGCGGTCCATCATCGGCCAGAAGGGCGACTGAGCATGACCTCTTCGACGCTCGAAGCCCCCGCCGCGACGCCGGCGTTCCAGCAGGTCAGCATGGCCCGCAAGGTCAAGAACGGGCTGGCGACCACGTTGGTCTGGCTGTCGTTCCTGATCGCCGTCGTCCCGCTGGTGTGGGTGCTCTACACGGTGATCGCGTACGGCATCAAGCGCATCCCGTACAGCAACTGGTGGTCCCAGGACTTCGGTGACGTCCTCTCGGACGAGGTCGGCGGCGGCGTGCTGCACGCGATCATCGGGACCCTGCTGCAGGGCCTGGTGTGCGCGATCATCGCGGTGCCGATCGGCATGCTGGTGGCGATCTACCTGGTGGAGTACGGCCGGGGCGGCAAGCTCGCCAAGGCGACCACGTTCATGGTCGACATCCTCTCCGGCGTGCCGTCCATCGTGGCCGCGCTGTTCATCTACGCGCTGTGGATCACCACGCTCGGCCTGCCGCGCAGCGGTTTCGCCGTGTCGCTGGCCCTGGTGCTGCTGATGATCCCCGTGGTCGTCCGGTCGTCGGAGGAGATGCTGCGGATCGTCCCGGACGACCTGCGCGAGGCGTCGTACGCGCTCGGCGTGCCGAAGTGGAAGACGATCATGAAGATCGTGCTGCCGACGGCGCTGTCCGGCATCGTCGGCGGCATCATGATGGCGCTCGCCCGCGTCATGGGCGAGACGGCTCCGCTGCTGGTCCTGGTCGGCTACTCGGCTTACACGAACTGGGACATCTTCCACGGCGAGCAGGCGGCGCTGCCGCTGCTGATGAACAACGAACGCGTCAGCAACCCGATGGACCCGGGCTCGGTCGGCTTCGACCGGATCTGGGGCGCGGCCCTGACCCTGGTGCTCATCATCGCCGTCATCAACCTCCTCGCCACCGTGTTCGCGCGCCTTGTCGCCCCGAAGAAGAAGTGAGCTGTCAGTCATGGCCAAGCGAATCGACGTCAAGGACGTGGACATCTACTACGGCAAGTTCCACGCCGTGGACGGCGTCACCCTCTCGGTGCCGCCTCGCAACGTCACCGCGTTCATCGGCCCGTCGGGCTGCGGCAAGTCGACGGTGCTGCGGACGCTGAACCGGATGCACGAGGTCATCCCCGGCGCCCGGGTGGACGGTCAGGTGCTGCTCGACGGCGAGGACATCTACGCGTCGTCGGTCGACCCGGTGCAGGTGCGCCGCACGATCGGCATGGTGTTCCAGCGCCCCAACCCGTTCCCGACGATGTCCATCAAGGACAACGTCGTCGCGGGCCTGAAGCTGGGCGGCACCAAGGGGAAGAAGACGCTCGACGACATCGCCGAGCGGGCCCTGCGCGGCGCGAACCTGTGGAACGAGGTCAAGGACCGGCTCAACAAGCCGGGCGGCGGTCTCTCGGGCGGGCAGCAGCAGCGTCTGTGCATCGCCCGCGCGATCGCGGTGCAGCCGGACGTGCTCCTGATGGACGAGCCGTGCTCGGCCCTCGACCCGATCTCGACGCTCGCGATCGAGGACCTGATCGGTGAGCTGAAGAAGGACTACACGATCGTCATCGTCACGCACAACATGCAGCAGGCGGCGCGCGTCTCCGACCAGACGGCCTTCTTCAACCTGGCCGGGGTGGGCCAGCCGGGCCGGCTGGTTGAGCTCAACGACACGGAGAAGATCTTCTCCAACCCGGACGAGAAGGCCACGGAGGACTACATTTCCGGCCGCTTCGGCTGAGTTGTCGTTGTCGGAGAAGGCCTTTCTCGCCGGTGCTCGGGGCCGGCGAGAAAGGCCTTCTTTTTGGGTATAATTCCACTGTGACTCGAAGAATCACCGCCCCGGTCGTGACCTTCGCAGTCGATCCCGAACTCGGTTCCGCGTTCGCCGGGTTGTCCGAAGAGGACGGTGAGTTCGTCCTCGTTTTCCTTTCCGGCATAGGCGAACCCGACCAGCAGGAAATCGCCACGGGCATGGACACCTACTGCGTGGTGACCGCGGAAGAGGGGACCTGCTACGGCGGGGTCACCGCGGTCTCGCTCGACGGCGGGGTGCTGCGCGTGACGTTCGCCGAGACCGCGGTCCGGCCGCTCGGCCTCGCGGACACCGACCTCGAGATCGTGCTCGACGCGGATTCCGTGGCGATCGAACGGTTCCGCGCGGGACTGGCGCGGATCCTGGCCTACGGGCGGCCGGAAGCGCACCCGGTGCTCAGCGGCCTGTGAAGCGCCCGCTCACGCCGGAAGGTAGCGCAGGGTCAGGATCCCGGACGCCCACGCCCGGCTTTCCACGAGCCGCAGGTCCGCCCGCCGGTCGGTGAAAAGCGGTTGCCCCGCACCGATCGCCGTCGGGTAGAGCTTGACCCAGTACTCGTCCACCAGCCCGGCCCGGACGAACTCCTGGACGATCGAAACCCCGCCGAAGAGCACCATGTCCTTGCCCGGCAACGCCTTCAGCTCCGCGACCGCCGCCGCGAGGTCCGGCCCGGCGACCCGGTGCGGGGCGGCGACCGAACCGAGCGAGCGGGAGAAGACCACCTGCGGCGTCGAGATCATCCACGTCGCGAAGTCGACGAGTTCGGCCGGGCTCGCCGGGTACGCCGCCTGGGCGCGGAAGTTCTGCTCGATGCCGTGGTGGAAGGTCCGGCCGGTCAGGATGGTGTCGCACCGCGCGCGCATCCGGTCGGACAGGGCGATGTTCAGCTCCGGGTCGGCGGACATCCAGTCCAGCTCGCCCGCCGGGCCGGCGAGGTGGCCGTCGAGGGTGACGTTGACGTAGAGGATGACGTTGCGCATGTCCGGCTCCTTCGTGGGTGGGCTGTCACCCGTTGAGAGACGCCGGCGCCGCGAAACTCATCGGTCCTCGCGAAAAAAGCCCCTGACCAGGCGGTCAGGGGCTCCTTCGAAGGGGCTCAGATGTCGTCGTCGGTGCCGTAGCCCGGCATCCGGCCGGTGACGACGAAGATCATCCGCTTGGCGACTGACACCGCGTGGTCGGCGTAGCGCTCGTAGAAGCGGCCGAGCAGGGTGACGTCGACCGCCGCGGCCACGCCGTGCGGCCACTCGCGGTCCATGATCACGGTGAACAGGTGGCGGTGGATGTCGTCGACCTGGTCGTCGTCGGACTCCAGCGTCTTCGCCGCCTCGATGTCCTTCGTCTTGATGACCTGCTCGGTCTGGCGGGCCAGCTTGACCGCGACCTCGCCCATCTCGGCGAAGTACGGCTTCACGGCCTCCGGCAGCACCGGCTCGGGGTGGCGGCGCCGGGCGGCCTTCGCCACGTGCAGCGCCAGATCGCCCATCCGCTCCAGGCTTTCGGCCGCGTGGATCGCCGCGAGCACGGTGCGCAGGTCGGTGGCCACCGGCGCTTGCAGGGCCAGCAGGGCGTACGCCTGCTCCTCGCACTGGGCGCGGGCGTCGTCGACCTTCGAGTCGTCGCTGATCACCTGTTCGGCGAGACTGAGGTCGACCTCCAGCAGTGCCCGCGTGGCGCGCTCCATGGCGTCGGCGACCTGGACCGACATGGCGGCCAGGTTGTCGGCGAGCTGTTCGAGTTCGACATGGTAAGCCTCACGCATGGCCCAACCCTACGGGCAACCATGACCAAACACCGCATCGCCGGGTGAACCGCACGTGAACCCGGACTAACGATCCTCGCGGGTCAGCCCGTGGTGCTCGTCTTCTTGCTGGTGGTGCTGGTCTTGGTGCTGCTCTTGCCCGACGACTTCGACGTGCTGGTCGGCGGCGTCTGCTCGCCCGCCGGGACCGGGGCGTTCGGGTCCGGCAGCGGCGTGTTGTTGCGAAGCGCGTCGAACAGGGCCTTCGTCTTGCTGCGGACGAGGACCTCGTTGCCGCGGCTGTTGGCCATGCCGGTCGTCGGCACGGTGAGGAACGTGATCTTCGACTGGTCGAGGCCCTTCATCGACTGCGCCAGCGTCATCATCTGCTTGACGCCGAGGTTGTCGCCGAAGGTGGCCTTCGCGAAGGCGGTGATGAAGTCGCTGAGCTTGCCGGGGTCGAGCACGACGTCCGAGGACATGACCTTCTTCAGCAGCGCGCCGATGAACTCCTGCTGCCGCTTGATCCGGCCGTAGTCCGACGTCGGGTCGCCCTTGACGTGCCGGGCGCGCACGAAGTTCAGCGCCTGGTCACCGGAGATCGTGACGTCGCCGGTCTGCAGCAGCACCTTGCCGAGGATGCTGTCGTCGATCGGGATCTCGTTGTGCACGGTGACGCCGTGCACGGCGTCGACCATCTCCTTGAAGCCGTTGAAGTCGATGCCGACGAAGTGGTTGATCCGCAGCCCGGTGAGCTGCTGGATCACCTTGGTGACGCAGGACGGCCCGCCGACCGCGTACGCGGTGTTGAGCTTCGCGATCTTCTGCTCGGGGACCTTCTCGTCGGTGTTCTTGTTCTGCACGGGGTCCCAGCGCTGGCACTCGGGCCGGTCGATCTCGAGGTCGCGCGGGAACGACGTGACGACGACCCGCTGCCGGTCCGCCGGGATGTGGGCGACCATCACGGTGTCCGAGCGCGCGCCGGGCGTGCTGTCCGCGGTGCCGACGCCTTCCTCGGCGGACGCGCCGTCGCGGCTGTCGGAGCCGACCATCAGGAAGTTCTCGTCGTTGGCCTGCGCGTCGGCGTCCTGGATGTCGGACGAGTTCTCGTCGAGGGCGGAGACCTGCGTGAACTTGGCGTCGAAGTAGGTCTGGGCGCCCCACGCGCCGCCGATGCCGAGGAACACGAGCCCGGCGACGACGGCCGCGGCGATCCGGCCGAACCGGACCGAACGCTCGATCTTGCGCGCCTTCTTCTCCTGGAGCCGGGTCTGCACCGCCTGCTCGGCGGCATCGGCCTGCTCCTCAGGCGACGGCGTAGGCGTGACGACGCGCTGAAGCGCCGTACGCGTGCTCTCGATCAGAGAAGCCGGCGAGAGACGCTCACGGCGTTCGCGCCGCTTCGCCTCTTCGGCCTCCATCTCGTCGTGGGCGGCCGAGAACCTGGCGAGGGTGTGGTCGATCTTGCGGCGGTACTGCGTCGCCTCGTCGATCGCTTCCATCTCGTCGGTCATGGTCAGCGGATCGAGCTCGGCCCGCGCCGGCACCGCCCCCGGCCGCCGGTTCGGCGCGTCGACGGGCGAGCGCTTCTGCGTCGGGGCATCCGGGGTGGCGCGGTTCTGGGCGGCGACGTCGGGCCGGGCCGCGGTGGCCGCCCGCTGCGGCATGGGCGAGTCCGGCGTGGGGCGGCCCCGCCCGGGAGCCTCCGAGGCGCGCTGCGGAGCCACGCCGTCCGAGGTGGGACGAGCGGCGCTGTCGGGACGCTGCCGTCCGGCGGGCTCGGCCGCGTCGGGACGTTGCCGCCCGGCTTCGGCCGCGGCGGCTCGTGGCCGCGCGGGCACCTCGGCCGCGGCGGTGTCGGGTCGCTGCCGAGCTGGTGCTTCGGCGGCGCGAGCGGCGGTGTCGGGACGTTGCCGTCCGGCGGGCTCGGCCGCGTCGGGACGTTGCCGTCCTGGTGCCTCGGCGCCGCGAGGGGCGCCGTCGGCGGTGGGGCGTTGGCGTGCGGCGGTCACGTTGTCCGTGGTGGGGCCCGGCGCCGCGGGGCGCTGGGGGTCGTCCGGGGCGGCCGCGGCGCGGCGGGGCCTGCGGGGTGGCTGCGGTGCGGCCGACGTCTGCTGCGGGCCCGGGTTGGCGGCCGGGGGGCGGCGCTGCAGCGGGGCCTCCGGCTGCGGGGCGGCGGCGGTCGAGCGGCGCGGCTGACGCGGACGCGGCGGGCGCGGTTGACGGGTCGCGTCCGCGGGTACTGGGTTGTCGGCGGGTCCCTGCGGTGCCCGTGAGCGGGGTGGCCGCGCCGGGGTCTGCGGGGCGGGCGGTTCGTCCGTTCTGGCCCGGTGTCCCGGCTGGTCGCCGCGGCCGGGCTGGTCGCGCGGCGGGAGCGGGCGGACGCCGGTGGACTTGGCGACGACGTCCGAGACGCTGATCCCGCCCTGGTCCTCCATCGACCGGCGTCTGCCGGTGCGGGGCCGCGCGGGACCGTCCGAACGGCGACCGGTTCCCGGGCTGTCGTGCTCGTCCGGCACTCGGTCTCCTTTCGCGCGATCGAAGGCGGGTTCGTGACTTGGCCGTCTTCCCCCGCGAGAGGTGATCGTTCCCCCGGAGGTTTTCGTTATCGTACGGATACCCCCCGTTCGTGACGACACCCTCCCGGAATTTTCTTCACCTTGAGTCGACGAACGGCCGCTGGCCGTCGACAAACGGGTGAAGGCTACCCGCAGCTTTCCGGGGTAATGCGCGGTTTACGTTACTCAGAGTGGGTTATTAACTGCGTGCTTTGCGCGTCGTGATAGGCGACTTTGTTCCGGCCCGCCCGTTTCGCGGCGTAAAGCAGGTCGTCCGCGCTGCGCAGCTGGCGCTCGGGCGGCGTGGGGGCGTCCGGCCCCTCGTGGGCCAGGCCGGCGCTGATGGTGACGCGCAGCCCCGGCTGGAGTTCTGACCAGGGGTGACGGGCGACGCGCAGGCGGGCGGCGTCGACGATCCGGATCGCGTGCCCGGCGTCGACCCCGGGCAGCCACAGGACGAACTCTTCGCCGCCGTAGCGCGCGCAGAAGCCGTCCGGTGGCAGCTCCTCCTGGAGGAGGTCGGCGACCCGGCGCAGGACGCGGTCGCCGACGAGGTGACCGTACGTGTCGTTGACGCGCTTGAAGCGGTCGAGATCGACGAGCGCGATGCCCAGCGGCGGCCGCGGCTGAGCGGGCTGCCGACCGGTGAACGGTCCGTACAAGCGCTCGTCGAGGTAGCGGCGGTTGTAGCTCGACGTCAGCACGTCGCGCAGGCTGCCGTCACGGGCGATGTCCAGCGCGGAGCGGAGGTGCTGGTAGGCGCGGCGCCAGTCGCCCTGGGTGGCGAACAGGCTCGCGATGGCTTCGTGGAGGTGGAGCAGGTCCGGGGGCTGCGGGCTCGGGCGCAGCACGCCTTCGTCCTCGGCGACCATGCCCACCTCCACCACGCATTGGTTGTCGTCGTAGAGGAGGCCGTGCTTGAGACGCGGGTACGGACGAAGGTGAATTTCGCTCAAACGGGACTACGACGGTGACTCAGCGGAGTTGAGGGCTCAGAGTGCGGAGAACGGTTTCCTGTCTTTGAGCTGGGAAAACTGATCCTTGGCCCAGTAACTCACATTAGCCGTCTCGTCGTTCAGTAGCTCTTGGTAGTCGGCCCACGAGACCCAGCGCCAGTCGCCGACCTCTTCCGGGTTCGGTTCGGGTTCGGCGTCGGCCCAGGCGGCGAACACCGGGCAGAACTCGTTCTCGACGATCCCCTGGAACGGCGGCGTCCGGTAGCGGTACGCCGGCAGCACGCAGTGCAGCTCGGCCAGCGACGGCAGCCCGAGCTCGTAGCCCGCCCGCCGGCGGACGGCGTCCTCGAGGGACTCGCCGGGCGCGGGGTGGCCGCAGACGCTGTTGGTCCAGACCCCCGGCCAGACCTTCTTGTGCAGCGCGCGTTGCGTGATCAGCAACGCGTTGTCGGCGCGACGCAGGACGTAGCAGGAGAAGGCCAGGTGCAACCGGGTGTGCTCGTGGTGGCTGGCCAGCTTCGGGCCGGTTTCGCCGGTGGGCACGCCGTCCTCGGTGACGAAGACGATCTGCTCGGTCTCGGGTTCGGTCGCGGTATCCACAGGCCCAGTGAACACGACGGCCCGCGGTGGCCCGTACCGCGAGCCGGGTGGGTTACCGGCCCTCCGCCTGCCCGGGTGACGGGCCGCTACCGCGCGTCGAGGTGCTCGACGATGAGCGAAGTCACGGCTTCCGGTGCCTCTTCCGGCACCCAGTGCGTGACGTCTTCGATCATTTCGAACCGGTAGGGCCCGCTGACCCAGTTCGCGGTGTCGAGCGCGGCGGTCGAGCCGAACGAAACGTCCTCGGTGCTCCAGATGTACAGCGTCGGCACGGCGATCTTGCCGATCTTCCCGCCCGGCCGCCCCGCGCGGTACCAGTTGAGGGCGGCGGTGAGCGCGCCCGGTTCGGACAGCCGCTGGACGTAGTCGTCCACCTTGCCGGGTGACACGCGCCGCTCGAACATGTCACGCAGCGCACGGGCGTCGTTCTCGAGCATCCGCCGCTCGGTGACGCGCGTCTGCCGCCACTCGGTCATGTAGCGCGTGCGCAGGTACTGGTCTTCGTCGCTCTTCATGGCGGCGGAGAGCGCGGCGGGGTGCGGCGTCGAGACGACGGTGAGGCTGCGAAGGCGCTCGGGGTGCGCGTCGGCGGTCCACCAGGCGACCGCGCCACCCCAGTCGTGCCCGACGAGGTCGAACTGCTTCCACCCCAGCTGTTCCGTGATCGCGACGACGTCCTCGACGAGGTGGTCGACGGAGTAGTCGGCGGCTTGTTCGGGGCGCACATCGGGCGAGTACCCCCGCTGGTCGGGCGCGACGGCCCGGTACCCGAGCACTCCGAGCGTGGCGACCTGGTGCTCCCACTCGGTGGCGGCTTCCGGGAAGCCGTGCAGGAGCAGCACGGGCCGCCCGTCTTCGGGCCCGGCGGCGATGGCGTCGAAGGAACCGGCCTCGGTGGGGATGCTGATGTGGTCGATCACGCGCCCGAATCTACTTCGCCGGGTTGAACACCGGGTGGCCGGTCAACGGTCCGCGAGGACCTCGCTGACTTGCGCGACCTTCACCAACGGGCCGTAGAGCCGCATGATGTCCAGCGCCTTCGCGTGGCTCTCGTCGTCCACGCCCGCGCAGGCGTCGGACACCACCGTCACCGCTACGCCCGCGTCCGCCGCTGCCAAGGCGGTCGACAGGACGCAGCAGTCCGTCGACACGCCGGCCAGCACCAGGTGGGCGCCGCCCACGCGGGTCGCCATGCGCGGGGTCCACTTGCCGAACGTGGTCGCGTCCACTGTGGACTCCGGGTGGAACGCGTCGATCACCTGGTACAGCGGCGAGTCCGGCGGTTGCAGCGCGAACGGCCACCGTTCGTAGTACTGCTTCCACGCGCCTTCCGGGCGGGACGGCGCGAGGAACCGCGTGAACACGACGTCGTCGCCGAACGCCTTGACCAGCTGGGCGATCGGCGGCACGACGTCGGCGAACCGCGGCGTGAACCACTCGCTCGCCGGATCCGCGAAGACGTTCTGCAGGTCGATGACCGCCAGGACCGATCTCATGCCGCCTCCTGCGCGCGGATCCGCGGCCGGGCGGCCAGGGTGACGACGAAACCGAGCGCCAGCGCGAGCAGGACGCCGAGGTTTGCGTACGCCCACGAGCCGTCACGGCCGCCCAGGCCGAACGGTTCGAGGAGATACCCCTGCCACTTCAACCATTCCGCGGACGTGTTCGTCACCAGGCCCCAGCCGAGCGCGGTCGCCACTAGCACCAGCGCGATCGGCCCGACGCGGACGTCGCCGTAGCGGCCGGCCGGGTCGAACAGTTCGCGTTCGGCGTAGTCGCGCCGCCGCAGCAGGACGTCCGCGAGCATCACGCCGCACCAGGCCGCGACCGGCACGCCCAGCGTCACCAGGAAACCCTGGAACTGGCCCAGGAACTCGCCGCCGAAGAAGACGATGTAGATCGTGCCGAGGATCATGAGCACGCCGTCGACCAACGCCGCCACCGGCCGCGGGACGCGCAGCCCGGCCGAAAGCAGCGCCAGCCCCGACGAATAGATGTCCAGCACCGCGCCGCCGACCAGGCCGAGCACCGCGACGATCGCGAACGGCACCAGGAACCACAGCGGCAGCAACGTCGTCAGCGCGCCGATCGGGTCGGCCGCGATCGCCTTGTTCAGGTCCGGGGACGACCCCGCGAGCAACAGGCCGAACACCAGCAGCACCAGCGGCGCCACCGACGCGCCGAACGTCGTCCAGCCGACCACGCCGCGGCTCGACGACGAGCGCGGCAGGTAGCGCGAGTAGTCCGCGGCCGCGTTGACCCAGCCGAGGCCGAAGCCGGTCATCAGGAACACCAGGGCGCCGACCCACTGCTGCGCCGAGCCGGACGGCAGCGCGCTCACGGCGTCCCAGTGCACGTCACCGGCCACGAGCACGACGTAGACGATCGTGAGCACGCCGGTGATCCAGGTGATCCACGTCTGCAGCTTCATGATCGCGTCGAAGCCGAGCACCCCGGCCGCGACGGTCAGCGCGGCCACCACGACCAGCGCGATCACCTTCGTCGCCGTCCCGCCGCCCCAGCCGAGCCGCTCGAAGACCGTCGACGTCGCGAGCGTCGCCAGCGCCGTCAGCACGGTTTCCCAGCCGACGGTGAGCAGCCACGAGATCGCCGACGGCAGCCGGTTGCCGCGGACGCCGAACGCGGCGCGCGAAAGCAGCATCGTCGGCGCCGACCCGCGTTTGCCGGCGATCGCGATGAAGCCGCAGAGCAGGAACGAGAACAGGATCCCGACGACGCCCGCGACGAGCGCCTGCCAGAACGAGATGCCGAAGCCGAGGGTGAACGAGCCGTAGCTCAGCCCCAGCACCGACACGTTCGCCCCGAACCACGGCCAGAACAGCTGCCGGGGCCGGCCGCGGCGCTCGGCGTCGTCGATCACGTCGAGGCCGTTCGTCTCCACCTCGAGCCTGCGGGTACCGCTCATGTCGTGGCCTCCAGCAGCTTGTCGATCTCCGCCCGGCGCGGTGCCGTCGCCGGGCCGCGGCGGGTCACGGAAAGCGCGGCCGCCGCGTTGGCGCGCACGGCGGCGTCGAGGAGGGTACTGCCGCGCAGCAGCTCCGCGGCCAGCACGCCGCAGTGCGTGTCGCCGGCGCCGTTGGTGTCCACCGCGTCCACCGGGAAGCCCGGCACGTCGGTGACGCGACCGTGGTCGTGGACCCGGCAGCCCTTCGCGCCGTCGCGGACGACAGCCACCGCCGGCAGTTCGCCGAGCACGTCGGCTTCGCGCGCGGTGCAGCTGAGTATGTCTACAAAGGACAGTAAGTCGTGAAGTTCTCCGGGGGTGAGGTCACCGGCCAACGGGCCGGGATCGAAAAGGGTCCTCGAGCCGGACGTGTGGGGAAGCCACTCGGCGAGAGCCCTGCGATTGCTCTTATGCAACCAACTGTAGCCGGACAAATACACGACGTCGTCACTCGTTGGGAGGACGTTGGTGAGCGCCGCGTGCGTCAGCCGCCCTTCGGCGCCGGTGCCGGTCGCGAAGGTGCGCTCACCGCTCGCGTCGACCAGCGCGACGACGACGCCGGTGTCCAGCTCCGGCGACGGTTCGTGGGCCAGTTCGATGCCTTCGGCCGCCAGGGCGGCCCGCGCGAGGTCGCCGAACGCGCCGGTGCCGTGGCTGCCCGCGTACAGCACCCGGGCCCCGGACCGCGCGGCCGCGGCCATCACGTTGAACCCGCCGCCGGGCAAGAGGTTCGTCGACGACGCCAGGACGTCGCCGCCCGGCGGGGGCAGGGCCGGCACCGCCATGACCAGGTCGAGGACGACCTGCCCGGTGTGCACCAGCCGCCCGGTCATCGCCGGCGCAGCTCGAGGAGCTGGTCGACCAGCGGTTCGAGGTCCAGCCCGTTCACGGTCAGCACGGTCTCGACGACGTCGGGCCGGAACGCGCCGACGCCGTGCGCGGCACCGAGCATCGCCCCGCAGATGGCGGCGACGGTGTCGGTGTCCCCGCCGAGCCCCGCGGCGACGCGCAACGCGGCCGGCGGGTCATCACCCAGGGCCTCGGCCAGCGCGAAGGCGGCCACGACGGACTCCTGCGACGCGACCGACGTGCCGATCACCCGGGCGACCGCGTCGGCGACGGCGGCCGGGGCCATGCCGCGCACCCACCCGCGCGCCCAGTCGATCCGGGCCGCGATTTCCCCGCCGGCCGCCCAGTGCCCGCGTTCCCCGCCGACGACGGCCGCGCGCCCGCCGGCGTCGAGCGCTTCGGGCAGGCTCGCGCCGTCGACCCCGGCGGAGACGGCCGCCGCCACCGCGGCGGCGGACGCGATGCCCAGACTGGTGTTGTGCGTGACGTGCGCGGTCGCGACGACCGCGTCGACCAGGGCGTGCAGGTCCCCGGCGGGGGTTGCGATGCCGACCGGCGTGACGCGCATGGCGGCGCCGTTGGTCGTGCCGGTGCGGCCGGCTTCGTCGGCCGGAACGCCGTCCTGCAGCCGGGAAAGCGCGCGTTTCGTCGACGGGCCGAGCAGGTCGGCGGAGCCGCGGCGGATCATGTCCGCCTCCCAGGCGAGCAGGGCGTCGGCGAAGACGTGCGGGTCGACCGTGCCGCGGCCTTCGATGAGCAGCCGGGCCAGCAGGAGGGCCTGCTCGGTGTCGTCGGTGATCGAACCGGCGGGCATCGACGGGGCGACGGGCTGCTCGGCGACGGCGGTCAGCAGGCCGGTGACCGGACCGTACGCGGCGGCGATCGCGGCGCGGGACATCGACTGCGTCGGCATGCCGAGCGCGTCCCCGACGGCCAGCCCGGTGAACGCGCCGAGCGCCCGGTCCCGCGCGTTCACCGGTGTCCGAAGGTGAGGTGGAACTGGAAGCGATCGGGGTCGAGCAGGCTGATGACGCGCTCGACGAGCCGGCCGTCGACGTCGACCGAGGTGCGCTCGGCGCGGAGGAAGAGCTCGCCGATGCTGCGGCCCAGGAGCTCGGCACTGCAGGCGTCGAGGCGTTCGGTGCTGATCCACTGGTCACCGCCGACCGAAACGCGGCCGGCGGCTTCGAGGGTCTTGGTGAGGGAGTCGTCGCGCAGACCGGTCTCGGGGAGGCCGGCGAGCTGCCCGACGGCGGGCACGGTGGCGGTTTCGAGCGAGACGCCGCGCTCGCGCTCCCGCCGCAGCCGCCGCACGGCGACGTACGCCGGCTCGCCGAACTCCTCTTCGAGGCCGCGGTCTTCGACGGTCTCGATGCTGATCAGCTCGGTGGTGACGGGCGCGCCGGCGTCGGCGAGGGCGCGGGCCCAGCCGAGCCGCTGGTCGAGCTGGACGCCGTCGAAGGTGACGAACGAGCCGACGCCGGCCTGGGTGGAGATGAGCTCCAGCTGCTGGAGCTCGGAGAGCGCACTGCGGACGGTGCCGCGGCTGACCTGGTACTGCAGGGCGAGCTGGTTCTCACCGGGAAGGCGCTCACCGTGGGCCAGCCGGCCCGACCGGATCAGGTCGGAGAGGTCGCCGACGAGCTGCTGCCGCTTGCTGTACATGTACACACCTGTACACCCTCGGGTTTCTGCAGGTCAAGCGGCGACGAGCTCGTTGACGTCGGCCTCGATCATCTTGCCGGCCTGCTCGGCGGTCTTCCCGCCGACGACCATCATCGCCGCGAACGCGCCCACGAAGATGACGGTGCTCAGCCAGACCATGGTTTCGATGGGCAGCGTGAAGGCCCCGACGATGCGAGCGGCGGACTCGAGCACGAAGCCGACGCCCCAGATGACGCTGGTCCGGCGCATGATCACCTGGAACCTCGGCGTGCCGGCGAGGCGATCCCACGCGGCTTCGTTTTCGGCCTTGCCACGGGTCAGGAACGGCTGGATCGTCTTGGTCATGATCGGCGCCGCGGTGAACGCGGAGGCGAGGATGACGAGCCCGGTGATGCCACTGCCGAGCGAGTCCTTGGCGATCATCATGCGGGCGTCGCCGGAGACGAAGGTCAGCAGCATGCCGACGACGTTCGTGACCAGGACGACCAGCGCGAGGCCGTTGAGGGTCCGGTGCTTGGCGAACTGCTGGAGCGTCCGCGCGAGCGGGACGACGCCGCTGAGGGCGAGCGAGAGGAAGACGCTCGCACCGAGCGCGTGGAGCCCGTAGTAGACCCCGATCGGGACGGCGATGTCGATGGCGAGGGACTTGAGCGGAGATCCGTGGTTCGTCATGGGAAAAGCTTGTCGCGGCAGGACTTCCGGGACGGATGCCGTTCGCCACGACTTGGACCTGACAGATGTCACGGCCGGGCTCAGCCGCCGGAGTGCATGTCTTCCGCTTCGGGGACGCAGTCGTCGTCCGGGTCGTCCAGCCAGCCGTGCGGCAGCGTGACCTTGCCCGGCGAGCCCTGCCGGCCGCGGGGGCCGGTCGCCGCCTCGGGGAAGGGGGCGTCGTGGTCGAGGCGGGCGATCAGGTCGTCCAGCTGGTCCATGCTCGAGAGCATCGCGAAACCGCGGCGCAGCTCGGAACCCACCGGGAAGCCCATCAGGTACCAGGCCATGTGCTTGCGGATGTCGCGCATGGCCTTGTCGTGGCCGTCGTGCTCAATCAGCAGCTCGGTGTGGCGGCGGAGGACCTTCGCGACTTCGCCGAGATTCGGCGGGGTCGGCTGGGGCCGGCCTGCGAAGGCGGCTTCCAGCTCGCCGAACAGCCACGGGCGGCCGAGGCAGCCGCGGCCGACGACGACGCCGTCGCAGCCCGTCTCCGCCACCATGCGCAGCGCGTCGTCCGCCGTGAAGATGTCGCCGTTGCCCAGCACCGGAATGCTGGTCACGGCCTCTTTCAGCGCGGCGATCTTGGTCCAGTCGGCCTGGCCCGAGTAGCGCTGCGCGGCCGTGCGCGCGTGCAGGCTGACCGCCGCCGCGCCCTCGGCCTCGGCGATGCGGCCGGCGTCGAGGAACGTGCGGTGGTCGTCGTCGATACCGATGCGGAACTTCACCGTGAACGGCACGTCCCCGGCCGCCTTCGCGGACTCCCGCACGATGGCCTGGAACAGCTTCCGCTTGAACGGCAGCGCCGCCCCGCCGCCCTTGCGCGTCACCTTCGCGACCGGGCAGCCGAAGTTGGAGTCGACGTGGTCGGCGAGGCCCTCGCCGACGATGATGCGGACGGCTTCGGCCATGGTCTTGGGGTCGACGCCGTAGAGCTGCATGGAGCGGGGCTTTTCGTGGGCCCCGAAGGTCATCATGTGCAGGGTTCCGGGGTGCCGTTCGACGACGGCGCGGGCGGTGATCATTTCGCACACGTAGATGCCGGCGCCGTACTCCTGGCACAGCTGCCGGAAAGCGACGTTGGTGATGCCGGCCATCGGAGCGAGCACCACGGGCGGATCGACCTGGTAGGGGCCGATCTTCAGGGCGGGCTTGCTCAGGGTGGCGGTCACGTCCTCCATTGTCGCTTGTGGTGTCGATCACGTCGAGGAGGGGCGGTCCGGCCGCGCTTTCGCCGTCGGCGTGAGCCTAGGTTGGAGGTATGACCGACAAGCCTCTGCGCTGGGGAATCATGGGCACCGGCGGGATCGCCGGCGCCTTCGCCGACGACCTGGAGCTCACCGGCTCCGGCGTCGTCGCCGCCGTCGGGTCCCGCAAGGCCGAGAGCGCCGACGTGTTCGCCGGAAAGCACGGGATCGCCACCCGGCACGGCAGTTACGAGGCCCTCGCCGCCGATCCGGACGTCGACGTCGTCTACGTCGCCACCCCGCACCCCCTGCACCACGCCAACGCGAGGCTCGCGCTCGAGGCAGGCAAGCCCGTGCTGGTCGAGAAGCCCTTCACGATGAACGCCGAGGAGGCTCGGGACCTCGTCGCCCTCGCACGGGAGCGGGACCTCTTCCTCATGGAAGCCATGTGGACGCGCTTCCTGCCCCACATCCGGCACGTCCGCGAGCTGCTGCCGAGCCTCGGCGACGTCGTCACCGTCAGCGCCGATCACGGGCAGTGGTTCGCCGAGGACCCCGGCTTCCGGCTGTTCGCCCCGGAACTGGGCGGTGGCGCCCTCCTCGACCTGGGGATCTACCCCGTGTCGTTCGCGTCGATGGTGCTGGGGACGCCCGAGCGCGTCGCCGCCATGGCGACGCCCGCGTTCACCGGGGTCGACGCGCAGATGTCGATGCTCTTCGGCTACGCGAGCGGGGCGCAGGCCGTGCTGACCTGCACGTTGAGCGCCGCTTCGCCGACCACGGCGTCGATCGTCGGCACCGAAGCGCGGATCGAGATCGAAGGGCCGTTCTACGCGCCCGCGTCGTTCACGCTCATCCGGCGTGCCGGGGAGCGGACGCGTTACGAGTACGTCGACGAGGGCCGCGGCCTGCGGCACCCAAGCCGACGAAGTCGCGCGACGGCTGGCCGCCGGCGAGACCGAGAGCCCGCTCATGCCGCTCGACGAGACCGTCTCGATCATGACGACCGTGGACCGGGTACTCAGCGCGGTTGAGTAGTGCTACGGATCCGCTGGCGGCCCCTTGTGGGTGATTCTGTCCGGTATGACCACCGAAGCAGATGTGCTCCTCCGGCTCGCCGGCGAGATCGACGACCTGGGGCGTCGTCTCGCCGTGGTGGGTACCGAACTGCGGACCGTCCAGGCCGGACAGCCGCAGCAGGCACCACAACAGCCGCAGCCACAACCGATGCCGCCGCCGCAGCAGCCGTGGCCGCAGTACCAGTGGCAGCCGCCGCCCCAGCCGCAGTACTTCCCGCCGCAACCGCCCTACCGGCCCGTGCCGCGCCCGACGCTCGGCGAGAAGCTCGGCAAGGAAGGCGCGGGCAGCCGCGTCCTGGCGTGGGTCGGCGGGGCCGTGACGCTGCTCGGCGTCGTCCTGCTGCTCGTGCTGGCCGTCCAGCGCGGGTGGCTCGGGCCGCTGCCGCGGGTGCTCGTCGGCGCCGCGTTCGGGCTGGCGCTGACCGGCATCGGCGTCTGGCTGCACCGCAAGCCCGCGGGCCGCACCGGGGCCTTCGCGCTGGCCGCGACCGGCATCGCGACGCTCTACCTGGACGCCGTCGCCGCGACCACGTTGTACGACTTCCTCCCGGTGCTCGCCGGGCTCGCGGTGGGCCTGGCGGTCGCCGTCGGCGGGCTGCTCGTGGCCGTGCGGTGGGAGTCGCCGCTGCTGGCCTCGGCCGTCGTCGTCGGCTGCGTCGTCTGCGCGCCGGTGCTCACCCGCGGGTTCACGCCCGAGCTCGTCACGTTCCTGCTCATGGTCCAGCTCGCGACGGCACCGGTGCAGCTGCGCCGCGACTGGTCGTCCCTCACCCTCGCCGCCGGCATCCCGCCGCTCGTCGCTTCCGTGCTCAGCACCGCGGTCGACGGCGGTGGCTGGGCCAACACCGGCGCGGCGCTGGGCACCGGGCTCCTGGGGGTCGCCCTCGCGCTGATCGTGGTGCTCCGCCGCGAAACCGACGCCGCCGCGTTGACGCTGCTCGCGGCTTCGGTCGTCCCGGTGCTCGTCGCGGTGCTGCCGCTGCCCAAGACCCAGGCGGTGCCGGTCGCGGCCGGCGCCGGCGTCGTCCTGCTGGGCGTGTGGGCGACGCGTGCCTGGTGGCCGGGCCCCGCGGGGTCGCTGGCCGGGCTCGCCGGCCTGCTGGCGATCCTGCAGGCGACGGTCACCCAGTTCGACGGCCCGGCGCGCGCCGCGGTGCTGCTGACCGAGGCGCTGCTGCTCGTCGCGGCCGCGCTGGGCGCGCGCAACCGGCCCGCGTTGGGCGCCGCGCTCGGGTTCGCCGCGATCGGCGGCCTGGTCGGCGTGGCCTTCGACGTCACGCCCGCCCTTTTGGCGGTGTACCGGAACCGGCCGGCGGGTGACGTCGTCGGCGCGCTCGCGGTCGCCACGCTGATCCTCGCGATTTCGATCGCCCTGCCGTGGGCGGCGGCGCGGCTGGAGGTCTTCCGCGGCCCGGCCCACGACCTGCCGGTGTGGCTGCTGGCCGGCTTTGCGGCGTTGTACGGAGCCGCCGGGGTCGTGCTGTGCGGATCGCTGCTGGCGGTCCCGGACCGCACGGGATTCCTCCTCGGCCACGCGCTGATCACCGTGTCCTGGACGATCGCGGCGCTCGTGCTGCTGCTGCGCGGCATCGAGGTCGTCGGGCTCCGCGTGACCGGGCTGGTGCTGGTCGGCGCGGCCGTGCTCAAGCTGGTGCTGTTCGACCTCTCGGCTCTGGACGGCCTGGCGCGTGTGGGCGCGTTCCTCGGCGCGGGGCTGGTGCTGCTCGTCGCCGGGACGCGGTACGCGCGAGCCGTCGCCTCGCGCTGACGCGGGAAGAATTGTCGGACCCCTGTGGTTACCTGGATCACAACCCGACGACCAGGGGGTGGGACCGATGGCGACACCGAAACTCACCGACCGCGCCGCGGAGCACATCGGCTGGCTGACCACAGTCACGCCGAAGGGCAGGCCCGCGCCGCGGCCGGTGTGGTTCGTGCTCGAGGGCGACGACATCGTGGTGTTCAGCCAGCCCGGCACCGCGAAGCTCAAGCACCTCGAGGCGAACCCCGCGGTGAGCTTTCACTTGAACAGCAACGAAGGCGGCGGCGCGATCCTCGTCGTCAACGGCACTGCGCACGTCGAAGAGGGCAAGGCGTCCGAAGCGCCCGGGTACCTCGACAAGTACGGCTCTTCCTACAGCGCCATCGGTTTCGCGACACCGGAGGCGTTCGACGCCTCGTACTCCGTCCGCATCCGCGTGGTGCCCGAGCGCTCCTGGGGGTTCTGAGGTCAGTCCACAGCAGACAGTTCGACACGCATGACCACGCGCCGCGGGGTCGGGTGGCCGACCTCGGCGAACCCGGCGTCGGCGAACACCTGACGGGCCCCCACGTGGAGCTCGCCCCAGGTGATCTCCTTGCCCGGCTCGGTGATCATCGGGTACGCCTCGAGCGCGCGCGCACCGCGTTCGCGGGCGAAGGCGATGGTCGCGCGGGCGAGCGGGTAGGTGAGGCCACGGCCGCGGTAGCCCTTGCGGACGGTGAAGCACGTGACCGCCCAGACGCCGTCGTCGTCCTTGTCCTCGGTGCGGCCGGTCCACGGGACGCGCGTGCCGCGCAGCTTGGGGTACGCGGTCCGAGGCTCGACGGCGACCCAGCCGGCGGGCTCGCCGCCGACGTACGCGACGAGCCCGCTCGTGGCGGCGCCTGGGGTGCCGCAGGCGGTCTGGGCGCGCAGGGACGCGGTGCGTTCCTGCTGCGTGGAGTCGCGCCAGATCCAGCCGGGGACCTTGAACCGCTGGCATTGGCAGCGGGCCGGGTAGTCGGCGGTGCCGAAGATCGCGGCGATGTCGTCCCAGGACGCCTCGTTGGCGGGGACGACGGTGACGTTCTCGGCCGCCGTCAGGCGAGCACGCCCTCGCCGGTCGGGCCTGGGCGGCGCCGCGTCTGCGTCGGTCATGGCGGGGGAGCCTAGGCTGCATTCCGGACGATCCACTTCCGGAACCGGGGATTCCCATGGCCGACGACACCAGCCCGACGGCGCGGGCCCTGCGCACCCTCGAACTCCTGCAGGCCGGCCCGGGCAGCACCGCCGGTCAGCTCGCCGCCGAGCTCGGCGTCTCCGAGCGGGCCGCGCGGCGCTACGTCGGCATCCTGCGTGAGGCCGGCATCCCGGTCGTGTCCGCGCGCGGTCCCTACGGCGGCTACCGCGTCGGGCGCGGCCTGCGGCTCCCGCCGCTGACGTTCACCCCGGCCGAGGCGCTCGGTCTGGTCATGGCGGTGCTCGACGGCCACCACGAGGCCGGTGACCCCGGCACGCTGGTCGGCCGCGCGCTCGGCAAGCTCGTCCAGGCGCTGCCGGAGCCCGTCGCCGCGCAGGCCGAGGCCGTGCGCCGGACCGCCGCGCCCGCGCCGGACGCCGCCGCGGTGCGGCCCGATCCCGACACGACCGCGGCCCTCGTGCACGCCTGCGCCCACCACCGCCGCACCGGCCTCGGTTACCGCTCCGAAGCTGGCTCGGAGTGGGGCCGGGACGTCGACCCGTGGGCGGTCGTCGTGCGCCACGGCCGCTGGTACCTGCTCTGCCGCACCCACCCGGAGGGCACGCGGCGGGCGTACCGGATCGACCGGGTCCGCGGCGTCGAGCTCCGGGCCGAAACCTTCGACCCGCCCGCCGATCTCGACCCGGTCGCCGCGGTCGAGGAACACCTCGCCGCCGGGTGGGAGTACGAAACCGAGGTCGTCATCGACGCGCCCCTCGACGTGGTGAGCCGCTGCCTGCCACGCGCCGTCGGGACGCTCGAGCCCGTCGGCGCCGGGACGACCCTCCTGCGCGGCAGCACCAGCAATCCCGCGTGGTACGCCGAGCAGCTCGCGAAGCTCCCGGCGGCGTACCGGATCGCCGGGTGCCCCGAACTCCGGCAGGCCGCGCGGGTCCTCGGGCAGCGGCTGCTGGCGGCCGCCGGCCGGTGAACCCGGAGGAGTCCACGTATCGTTTTTCCGTGGCGGAACACACCGGCGAAACCCGCAACGCGCAGCTGCAGCGCAACATCGGCGAGCTGCTGCAGGAGCTGCGCGTCGCGCAGGCCGGCGTGCAGATCCTCTTCGGCTTCCTGCTGTCGGTCGTGTTCACCGACCGCTTCCACGACGCCAGCGGGTTCGAGAAGGCCCTCCACCTGTCCGCCGTGGTGCTCGCCGTGGCCGCGACGGCGCTGCTGACCGCGCCCGCCGCGTGGCACCGGCTGCTGTTCCGCACGGGCAGCCGGGAGCGGATCCTGACCGTCGGCAACCGGCTGGTGCTGGTCGGGCTGGTCTGCCTCGCCCTGGCCATCACGTCGACGGTCGCGCTGATCGCGAAGGTGGTCTACGGCGGGATCGCGATGACGATCATGACCGTGGTGTGCGTCCTGCTCTTCGGGGTCCTCTGGTTCGCGATGGCGTCCCGGCTGAACCCGGAGGAGGGTCAGCCGACCGGTCCGCCCAGGTAGAGCGTGTCCTCCTGGACGAAGCAGAGCGGGTTGCCGAACGGGTCGTCCGCGTAGAAGGACCGTTCGCCCCAGAACTGGGTTTCGATCGCCTCGTCGACCCAGCGCGGCCCGGCCGCGCCCACTCGGCGGAACGTCTCCTCGACGTCCTCGACCGCGAGGTAGACGATCCGCGGGTCCCGCCGCGGCCGCGGCTCGCGGTGCTCCAGCGGCGCCTCGACGCACGCGAGCACGACGTCGCCGCAGGTGAAGTAGTGCCGGTTGACCGCGATCCGTTCGCCGGGAGTCCCGAGGACGGCGGCGTAGAAGGTGGCCGCGACCTCGATGTCGTCGACGGGCTGGATCAGCCGGAAGACCCGCATGCGCGCACAGTACCGCTGTTCAACCCGCGTTCGGCAGCCGTTGCACCGCTCGCCGGACCTTCCTCCTCGGTGCGGGCGCCGCCGGACCTTCCTCCTGCCGGTGCCCCGGCCGCCCAAGCCCAAGCGCAGGGCTTCCCCCGCCCAGGCCTCGAAGATCCGGCGCCGACGACAACGTTGTCTTCCTCGCTCACCTCGGCGATCTCACGCAGAACGGCCGCGCGGACGAGTTCGCCCGCATCGACCGCCGGCCGAAGGCCGCCAGTCGAGGGCGAGCAGCAGCTATTCGCGGCCGCCGCCGCGGAACACTGGTGTGGGCCGATGAGAACGCCGAGGCGCAGTGGAAGCACATGGTGCCGGGAACGGTCGCGTACTGGCGCTTCGAGGGCGGTCAGGACGGCAAGCCGGTGCCGGACGACGTCGTCGTGCGCGACCAGACCGGCCGCGGCAACGACCTCAGGCGCGTCACGGCTCCCGGCAGCGGACCGGAAGCGCTGAAGTACAAGAGCGAGCGCACCGTCGACGCGGCGCCGAGCAACGGGCTGAAGTTCGAGCGCGGCTACACCGTCGAGGCGTTCTTCCGGCTGCCGGCGGACTTCAAGGACGGCCACCACGGCTGGCGCGGGCTGTTCGCCCGGCAGGGCAGCGGCGCGGCCGCGGGCAAGACCGGCGACGACCCGCGGGAATCGGCCGCCACACTGTCCCTTTCTTCGTACGCGGGAAAGGTGGACCGGAGTTTCGCTGGGCTGCTGGGTGACGTGCGGGTGGCCGACCGGCCGCTGAACCCGCGCGAATTCATGCTGGGCTGACGGTCTTGACAGCGGGTGGACAATAAAAAATCGACGTGCTCTCCACAAGAAACAGGAGAATCCGTCGAATGTGCCATTAGTCTAACCGCTGTGAGGGGAACTTGTCAAACCAGGGGTACGACGAGGAATTGCGGGAAGAACGGGCCTACGTCGCCGGACTGTACGAGCGGCTCGACCGCGAGCGCGCGGTGGCGCGGGCCCGGTTCCGCGGCGCGCTCGGGGATTCCGGGGTCGCGCTCGGGGAACGGGACGACGACGTGCGGTTCCGGTCGCGGGAGGCGGCCCGGCTGGACGTCGCCGACAACGGGCTCTGCTTCGGCAGGCTCGACGCCGTTTCCGGGGAAACCAGCTACATCGGCCGGATCGGGCTCTTCGACGCCGAAAACGACTACGAACCGTTCCTGCTGGATTGGCGGGCGCCGGCGGCACGGCCGTTCTACGTCGCCACCGCGGCGACCCCGGAAAACATGCGCCGCCGCCGTCAGTTCCGGACGTCGGGGCGGCGGATCGTCGATTTCACGGATGAGGTGCTCGGCCGTCCGGGCGACCACGAGCGCGGCGACGCGGCGCTGCTCGCCGCGATCAGCGCCCCGCGCGGCCGGGGCATGCGGGACATCGTCGCGACGATCCAGGCCGAGCAGGACGAGATCATCCGCCTCGGGCATTCGGGCGTCCTGGTCGTCGAAGGCGGGCCCGGCACCGGGAAGACCGCCGTCGCGCTGCACCGGGTGGCCTACCTGCTCTACACCCGGCGCGAACGGATGTCGCGCAGCGGCGTGCTCGTGGTCGGGCCGAGCCCGCTGTTCCTCGACCACATCGGCCGGGTGCTGCCTTCGCTCGGTGAATCGGACGTCGTGTTCCTGACCACCGGCGACCTCGTGCCCGGTCTGCGCGTCACCGCCGAAGACGCGCCGAAGGTCGCGAAGCTCAAGGGGTCGCTGAAGATCCTCGACGTGCTGGCGGCCGCGGTCGCCGACCGGCAGGCCGTGCCGGCCGAGCCGGTGCCGGTCGAACTGGCCGACGTCACCGTGCCCCTCGACGCCGGCGTCGCGGACGAGGCCCGGCTCGAAGCACGCCGGTCGGGCCTGCCGCACAACGAGGCCCGCGCGGTCTTCCGCGAGCACGTCACTGCGGCCGTCGCCGACCGGGCCGTGACGAAGATCGGTGAAGGCTGGCTGACCTGGGAGGACCGCGGCGCGTGGGCCGACCTGCGCGCCGACGTCCTCGACGAACTGGCGGAGCACGAAGGGTTCGACGCCGCGCTCGGCGAGCTGTGGCCCGAGCTGACGCCGGAAACCTTGCTGGCCTCGCTGTACACGTCGCCGCACCGGCTCGAAGCGGCCGGCGCCGATCCGGCGTTGTTCCGCGCGGACGGCGCGGCCTGGACGGTGTCCGACGTGCCGTTGCTCGACGAGCTGGCCGGCCTGCTCGGCCGGGACGACTCCGCCGAACGCGCCGCCGCGCGCCGCCGGACGGCGGAGGACGAGGAGTACGCCGCCGGGGTCATGGACCTCATCAAGCTGGACCGCGAGGAACTGGACGAAGACGTCATGCTCGGCGCGGAGAACCTGCTCGACGCCGGCGAACTGGCCGGGCGGTTCGACGAGCGCGACACCCGTGACCTCGCCGAACGCGCGGCCGTCGACCGCGACTGGACGTACGGGCACGTCGTCGTCGACGAGGCGCAGGAACTGTCCGAAATGGACTGGCGGGTGCTGATGCGGCGGTGCCCGAGCCGCTCGTTCACGATCGTCGGCGACCTCGCGCAGCGGCGCGGCGCGGCCGGCGCGACGGCGTGGGCGCCGGTGCTCGAGCGGTACGTCGGCGACCGGTGGGTGTACCGCGAGCTGACCGTGAACTACCGGACCCCGGCGGAGATCATGACCGTCGCCGGGGCGCTGCTGGCGGAGTTCGCGCCGGGCGTCCGGCCGCCGGAATCGGTGCGCGCGTGCGGAGTACGGCCGTGGGCCAGGCGAGTTGCGGACGGCGATGTGCAGGAGGCCATCGGCGACTTCGTCCGCGACGAGGCCGGGCGCGAAGGCACCAGCGTCGTCATCGGCCCGCCCGGCGTGCCGGGCGCGGTCACGCCGTCGGCGGTCAAGGGCCTGGAGTTCGACGCCGTCCTGGTCGTCGAGCCGGAGCGGATCCTGGCGGGAGGCGCGCGCGGCGCGGCCGAGCTCTACGTCGCGCTCACCCGCGCCACGCAACGCCTCGGGGTGCTGCACCGGGATCCGCTGCCGGCCGCGCTGTCCGGGATCGCCGAAGCGGGCGCGCCGGCGCGGGCCGGGTACCGGCGGTTCCTGTAGCCGGTCGGGGATGGCGGGTGGGGAGCCGTCATCCCCGGCGGTCACGCCGTGAGCCGGCCCCAGGCGTAGTTCTGCTTGGCCAGCTTCAGGTAGACGAACAGCTCGGTCCCGGAGACGCCCTCGATCTTGCGGATCTCCTCGCCGAGGACTTCGAGCATGTGGTCGTCGTCCCGGCAGACGAGCTCGGCCAGCAAGTCGTACCGCCCGGCGCACAACACGACGTAGTGCACGTTGGGCAGGTCCGACAATCTGTCGGCGACCTCGCGGGGATCAGCGCCGTCGACGCTGATCCCGACCATCGCCTGCCTCGTCAGATCGACGTTGGCCGGGTCGGTCACCGCCACGATCTGCATGAGGTCGTCGCGCAGCAACCGTTGCACGCGCTGGCGGACGGCTCCCTCCGAGAGCCCGACCGCCTTCGCGAGCGCGGTGAACGACGCGCGGCCGTCCTGCTGCAGCAGGGCGATCAGCGATCTGTCCGTGTTGTCCAGTCCGCGCGCTCGTGAATCGTCACCCATGCCGGCCCTCCCTGTGTTTCGGCATGTGATTTGTCAAGTGCGCAGCGTATCGAGACCTGCCGAGAAAGCGAGACCCCAGCGCCAGCTTCACGCGATCCGGCGCCGATTGTGCCGTCAGCCGAGGATTCGGTGGCGCGGAGGGAAAATCACAAGGCATTCCGAGGCGGTTCACGGGCGGATCTGCGGCCCCGCGCACAGCGGGCGCGCTCACCCGGCCCGGACGACCGCGCCGTGGGGCCCGGTGTTCGGCCGACCCGCGGGTCGGACTACGCCATCGACAGCAGTCCGCGGCCGGGGTGCCCGGTTGCCGTGGCACCATCCACATCGGACTCGCCGTGGTCAGCCCAGGTCGCGGCGGCTGAGGTCCTCCTCCGTCTCCCGGCGCACCAGCAGCGTCGCGACGCCCTCCTTCACGCCGACCAGCGGTGGCCGGCCGACCTGGTTGTAGTTCGACGCCAGCGAGTGGTGGTACGCGCCGGTGCAGGGCACGGCCAGCAGGTCGCCGGCGTGCAGGTCACCGGGCAGGAGGAGGCCGTCGGCGAGGACGTCGCCCGACTCGCAGTGCCGGCCCACGACGGTCATCGGGACGCGCTTCTCCCGGGAGCGGCGTCCGACGAGGCGCGTCGTGTAGCGGGCACCGTAGAGCGACGGCCGCGCGTTGTCGCTCATGCCGCCGTCGACCGCGACGAACGTGCGGGTGCCGCGCTTGACCGCGCACACGCGGTACACGGTGATCCCGGCCGGCCCGACGATGGCGCGGCCCGGCTCGATCGTCAGCCGCGGCACCGGAAAGCCGTGCGCCGCGCATTCGTAGCCGAGGGCCACGCGCAGCCGTCGCGAGTAGCCGCCGAGGTCGAACGCGGGCTCGCCGCCGACGTACGGCACCGCGTGCCCGCCGCCGAGGTCGAGCTCCCGCAGCGTGACGCCGTGGGTGTCGCGGATCCGGACCAGCACCTCGGCCATCCGTCGTGCGGCGGCTTCGTACCGGTCGACGCGCGAGACCTGCGAGCCGATGTGGCAGTGCAGCCCGGCCAGCCGCAGGCCAGGCTGGCCCCGGACCGCGCGCACCGCCGCGTCGACGTTGTCCGGAACGCCATCGAGCAGGGAAAACCCGAACTTCTGGCCCTCGGTGCCGGTACTGATGGCCGCGTGCGCCCCCGCCGCGACCCCCGGCGTCACCCGGATCATCACCTGCTGTGCGCCGGGGGTGAGGGCGCCGAGCTGCGCGATCTCGTCGAGCGAGTCGACGACGATCCGCCGGACGCCGTACTCGAGAGCGGCCTTCAGGTCTTCGGGCGTCTTCGCGTTGCCGTGCAGCAGCATCCGCTCCGCGGGGAAGCGGACTGAGCGCGCGACGGCGATCTCGCCCGCGGAGCACGTGTCGAGCGACAACCCCTCTTCGGCGACCCAGCGCAGTACAGAGCGCGTACACAGCGCCTTGCTCGCGTACGCGACTTCGACGTCCGGCAGCGCTTCGCGGTACTCGCGGGCGACGTCGCGTACCTGCTGTTCGTCGACGAAGTACGCTGGCGTCCCGAAGCGCGCGGCGAGGTGGCTGACCTTCGCGCCGGCGAAGAGGAGTTCGCCGTCTTCGCCGAGTCGGGTGCTTCGCGGCCAGACTCCTGGCTCGAGGTGATCGGCGGCTTCGCAGCCGAGGCTGGGAAGAAGCTCGCTGAGCGTCACGGGGTGCCTCCGGGCATCACGGCGGATCGGACTCCGTCAGGACACCGCCGCCGCCTTCGCCGCGCGTCCCCCGTGAATGCCCTCCTGACGCCTTTCCGTCGTCCGCTTACTCCGTATTGACGCGCGAGTAACTTCGGCCACACCCCGGTTAACCTGCGCGAAGCTAAATTTCCGGGGTCGCCGTCGTCACGCGGGGCATGGTTTGCAGGAGACGTTCCGCCGGACGCGTGCCACGGCGATGGCGACGTACCTCCGCCACGACGGCCGGTTCCCCGCGTTCGGAGTCAACGCGCTGGAGGTCGTCGACGGCTGGTGGCCGAGGTGACGACGTTCGTCCCGGCCGTGTTCGCCGCGTTCGGGCGGGCGGACTAGGCCTTCGCCGTCCGGAGCGGCTCACCCACCTCGTGGAGGTGCTGCAGCACGTAGCCGTACGAGCGGGCCCAGCCACACTGGGAGTAGGCGATGCCGTGCCGGGCGCAGAAGTCCCGGACGATCACCTGCGCGTGCCGGAGGTTCGGCCGGGCCATGCTCGGGAACAGGTGGTGCTCGATCTGGTAGTTCAGCCCGCCGAGCGCGAAGTCGACGACCCGGCCGCCGCGGATGTTGCGCGACGTCAGCACCTGCTTGCGCAGGAAGTCGAGTTCGTGGCCGGTCGAGAGCATCTCCATGCCCTTGTGGTTGGGCGCGAACGAGCAGCCCATGTACAGGCCCCACAGGAACTGGTGCACGAGGATGAAGATGACGCCGGTCAGCGGCGAAAGCACGATGAACACGGCCGCGAGGTAGGCCGCGAGGTGGGCGATCAGGAGCGCGGACTCCAGTTTGCGGCGGCGAAGATCCTTGCGCAGAACCGCCTTCACGCTCGAGACGTGCAGGTTCAGGCCTTCGAGCAGCAGCAGCGGGAAGAACAGGAACGCCTGGTACTTCGCCACCCAGCGCAGGAACCCCCGCTTGCGCGAGCTCTGCGCACGGCTGAACGCGAGCGCGGCGATGTCGACGTCCGGGTCCTCGTCCTCGTGGTTCGGGTTGGCGTGGTGCCGCGCGTGCGTGCCGATCCACCAGCCGTAGCTCAGCCCGGTGAGTCCACCGTGGACGAACCCGGTGGCGTCGTTCGCCCGGCGGCTGCGGAAGATCTGCTTGTGCCCGGCGTCGTGCCCGACGAACGACAGCTGCGCGAACATCATCGCGAAGAACGCGGCGAGGAGCAGCTGCCACCACGAGTCGCCGAGGTAGGCGAAGGCGACCCAGCCGCCGCCGAACGCGGCGAGGTTGAGCCCGATCCGGACGGCGTAGTACCGCCGTCGGCGCCGCAGCAGTCCCGCGTCCTTGATGAGCCGCGAAAGCTCGGCGAAGTCGCTTCCGCGCGTGGTTTCCGAAGCCTGGAGCGAAGTCATGTCCGCCGTCCTGGTCAGCTGAAACGCTTGTCCAGCAACGGCTTCCGGGCATGACACGCCGGACCCGATCCGGGATAAGGGCCACTGGGGCCTGCCCGCGGGCTCGCTCCGCGGATGGCCCCAGGGTCTCACCCCCGGCCGCCCGATGGCAATCGCCGCGACCTGTACAGCGTGCCAAGCCCAGGTGACGGGCAGGTCTCAGGCGAGCCCCCACGACGACAGCAAACCGGAAATCCGCTCGCGTTCGCCGGCCGTCAGCAGCCGGCTCGGCGGCCGGACGTCCGGGCGGCAGAGGCCGAGCTGGCCGAGCGCGTCCTTGACCACGCTGACGTTGTTGGCGTTCCCGTTCGCCGCGCGCAGCTCTTCGAACGGCCGGATCCGCTCCCAGACCGCCATCGCGGCCGGATAGTCCCCTGTGGACAGTGCGTGGAACATCTCCAGCGAGATCGCCGGGTCGACGTTCACCAGGCCCGACGTGAAGCCGGTGGCGCCGACGGCGAAGTACCCGGGCGCCGAGAGCTCGGCCAGGCCGGCGATCCACACGAACCGTTCGAAGCCCGCGTCCCGCGCGACCGAACCGAAGCGCACCGGGTCCGGCACGGCGTACTTCACGCCGATGACGTTCGGCGCGGCCTCGCCCAGCGCGCGCAGCTGCTCGCCGGAGATCACCGGGTTCCGGACGTAGAGCACCACGCCGAGTTCGGGCACCGCGGCCGCGATGGCGGCGTGGTAGTCGACCCAGCCGTCGCCGGAGATGTACGGGTGCACCGGCTGGTGGATCATGATCATGTCGGCCCCGGCGTCCCGCGCGTGCGCCGCGGCCCTCGTCGCCGACGCGACGTCGTGCCCGATCCCGGCGAGCACGCTTGCCCGGCCGGCCACGGCCTCGACCGTGACCTCCAGGCACTGCCGGGCTTCGCCGGCGTCCAGCGCGTAGAACTCGCCGGTGTTCCCGTTCGGCGTCACGACCTCGACGCCGCCGGTGATCAGCCGGTCGACGAGCTTCGCGTACGTCTGGCCGTCGACGGCGCCCTCGGCGTCGAACGGCGTGACCGGGATGGCCACCACCCCGGAAAGCCGCCGCCTCTGCTGCTCGAACGTCATCGGGCCCCCTTCGTGTCTGCGGTGTGTTCGCCGTCTTCGCCTCGGAGCCCGAACGCGACCCGGTCGAGGAAATCCGTGATGTGCCGGCGCAGCAGGTGCTCGGCCTGCCGGGCGTTCCCGCTCTCGGCGGCGGTCAGGATCGCCCGGTGCTCGGCCGCTTCGCCCTGCCACGTCGGGCTGATGCCCCAGCCGGTGACGGTGATCAGCGCGGCCTGGTCGCGCAGGCCGTCCAGGATCTCGACCAGCAGCGGGTTCCCGCACCCGGCGTAGAGCGCACGGTGGAACAGCCGGTTCGTCAGGCTGGCCTTCGCGCGGTCGGTGGCGTCGGTACCGGTCCCGACCTCCGCGAGCACGCTCCTCGCCTCGGTGAAATCGGCGCCGAGCTCGACCGAGCGCCGGACGGCCTCGGGCTCGAGGAGGGCGCGCAGGTCGAACACCGCGTGCGCGCTTTTGGCGTCCATGACCCGGACCGCCGCCCCCTTGTACGTGCTCATCGTGACCAAACCGGAACCCGCGAGGATCCGCAGTGCTTCGCGCACCGGCGTCTTCGACACCCCGAGCAGCGCGCCGACCTCGGCCTCGGCGAGCGTTTCGCCCGGCCCGAACTCCCCGCTCAAGATCGCTTCCTTGATCGCGTCCCGCACGAAATCCGTGCGCGACACGGGCGGCGGCGGCCTCCTGGCCGAAGAAGTGCTCGCCACTGGCATGTCCGATCTGATATACGATGCGACATACAACATTATCACGGACCCAGGGAGCAGCCATGCAGCGTCGCACCGGCTTCCGATTCCGACGAGTGCTGCTGGCGGTGAGCCTCACCGCCGGCCTGGCGGCTTGCGGGGCGCCGGGCGGTGACGGCGGCCAGGCGGCGAACCCGTCGGCCGTGCCGGACAAGCCGAGCAAGCCCGTCGACCTGAACATCCTCGACATCGCGGGCAACCTGCAGCTGACCAAACAGATGATCGAGAACTTCAAGGCCGCGCACCCGGAAGTGCTCTCGAAGGTCACCTATTCGACGGCGCCCGCACCGAGCATGGCGGGCAAGCTCAAGGCCGAGCAGGACGGCGGCGTCGCCCAGACGCACCTGGTCCTCAGCGGCACCGACGGCCTGTCCGCCGGCATCGCGAACGGCACCCTGGCCAAGGTGCTGCCGGACTTCTCGAGCCGGTTCCCGAACCTGATGCAGAACTACCTCGAGCCCGCGGCCAAGATGCAGGAGCTCGCCAACGGCTACGGCGTCGAGGTCGTCTACTACCCGTCCGGCCCGCTGCTGGAGTTCAACCCGTCGGCGGTCCCGCAGGCCCCGGCGTCCCCGCAGGCGCTGCTCGACTGGGCCAAGGCGCACCCGGAGAAGTTCCAGTACGCCCAGCCGTCGAACTCCGGCCCGGGTCGCACGTTCCTGATGGGCCTGCCGTACCTGCTCGGCGACAAGGACCCCAAGGACCCGGACAAGGGCTGGGACAAGACCTGGGCGTTCCTGCAGGAGCTGGGCAAGTACGTGAAGTACTACCCGTCCGGCACCACCGAGACGATGAAGAACCTGGCGTCGGGCTCGGTCGACATGATCATGTCGACGACCGGCTGGGACATCAACCCGCGCAAGCTCGGCACGGTGCCCAACACGGTGAAGACGGCGATCATGCAGCCGATGCACTGGGTCACCGACGCCCAGTACGCGCTCATCCCCAAGGGCCTGTCCCCCGACCAGGAGTCGGCGATCCTGCAGCTGATCGCGTGGATGCTGAAGCCGGACCAGCAGGCGATCGCCTACGACGACGGCTACTTCTACCCCGGCCCGGCAGTCAAGGACGTCACGCTGCAGATGGCGCCGCAGAAGAGCCAGGACACGATCAAGCAGTTCGGGCGCCCGGAGTACGAGCAGTGGATCGCGCAGTACCCCAAGGAGACCTCGCTGCCGGCCGAGCAGCAGGTGAAGGCGTTCGACAAGTGGAACCAGCTGGTCGGCGGCTCGAAGGTCGGCAAGAAGTGACGTTCGAGCAGCTGCGGCTGGACGGGGTCTCGCGAAGCTTCGGCTCCGCGAACGCCCTGAGCGGCCTCGACCTCGCCATCGCCCGCGGCGAGTTCGTGGCCCTGCTCGGCCCGTCCGGCTGCGGCAAGTCGACGGCCCTCAACTGCCTGGCCGGCCTGCTGCCCCTGACGGGCGGCAGCATCTGGCTCGACGACACCCGCATCGACGGGCAACCCCCGGAGCAGCGCGGGTTCGGGATGGTTTTCCAGAACTACGCGCTGTTCCCGCACATGACGGTCCGCGCCAACGTCGGCTTCGGCCTCAAGATGCGCAAGGTCGGCCGCGCCGACGCCCGCCGCCGGGTCGACGAGGCCCTGCGCCTGGTGCAGCTCACCGACCACGCGGCCAAGTTCCCCGCGCAGCTTTCCGGCGGGCAGCAGCAGCGCGTCGCGATCGCCCGCGCGGTCGTGCTGGAGCCCCCGGTCGTCCTGATGGACGAGCCACTGTCCAACTTGGACGCCAAGCTCCGGCTCGAGATGCGCATGGAGATCCGCCGCCTCCACCAGACGCTGGGCCTGACCACGGTGTACGTCACCCACGACCAGGAAGAGGCCCTGTCCCTGGCCGACCGCCTGGTGGTGCTGCGCGAGGGCGCGGTCCAGCAGATCGGCACCCCCGAGGAGGTCTACGCCCAGCCGGTGAACAGCTACGTCGCGTCGTTCATGGGCTACCGCAACCTCCTGGACCTGACGATCACCGCCACGACGGGCACCACGGTCACGGTCGAGGGCACCGGCGTCCGCTTGACGGGCCGCGGTTCCCGCATGGAGGGCCCGGCCAAGGTGGCGATCCGCCCGGAGGACTTCGTGGTCGGCGACGGCGCGGACAACGCCCTTGACGTCACGGTCGAGATAGTCGAGTACCACGGCCGCGAGCTGTCGATCTCGGCCCGGCTGGCGAGCGGCCTGCCGGTCTACTTCCGGACCGACAAGCGCCTGGCGCCGGGCGACACGGTCCAGATCGGCGTGCCGGCCGAGCGGGTCCTGGTGTTCGCGCCATGACCGCCGCGAGTGTCGCCGCCCCGGTTGGCCTGGCCGCCCCGGTCGCATTAGTCCGTGCGAGCCATGGGGGCCGCTCCAGTGGTCTCGCCGCGCTCGCTGCGCGGGTTGCCTTGGCGGTCGCGCCGTGACCGCCGTGGTGAGTGCCCGCCCGGCGCTCCGGCACCGGCTCGCCGAACGCGGGGTCGACCGGACGCTGGTGCTCCTCGTGCCCGGCTTGCTCGTCATCCTCTGCCTGTTCCTGTACCCCTTCCTCTACGGCCTCCAGCTGTCCTTCGCCCCGCGCAAGGGTGGTGTCTTCGCCAACTACGCGCGGTTCTTCAGTGATCCCTACCTCCGTGACACCATCTGGACCACGCTGTCGATCGCGCTGCCCGCGACGTTCGTCAACGTCCTCGCCAGCATCCCGATCGCCTACGTCATGCGTGGCCGCGTGCGGGGCAAGCGCCTCCTGACGACGATCCTCGTCGTGCCGATCACGCTCGGCACGGTGCTCACCGCGCAGGGCCTGATCATGTACGGCGGGCCGGCGGGCTGGCTGAACAAGGTGCTCACCGTCCTCGGCGTCACCGACCAGCCGCTCCCGCTGATCCACAACTACACCGGCGTGCTGCTCTCCCTGGTGATCACCGGCTTCCCGTTCTCGTTCCTGCTGACGTTGTCCTATCTCTCCGGCATCGACCCCTCCTTGGAGAAGGCTGCCGCGACCCTCGGCGCGAACTGGGTCCAGCGCTTCCGGCGGATCACGCTGCCTCTGCTGGCTCCCGGCCTGGCGATCACCTTCTGCCTTTCGTTCGTCATGGCGTTCTCCGTCTTCCCGAGCGCGCAGCTCGTCGGCGACCCCGCGAACGAGACGCGCGTCATCTCGATCGCGGCCTACCACGCCGCGTTCGAGGAGTACGACTACTCGATGGGCTCGGCCGTCGCGATGCTCATGGCCGTGGTCATGCTGATCGTGATCGGCCTGGTGATGGCGTGGCGCGGCACGCTGTACCGCGGAGCGACCGGAGGCAAGGGATGACCGGTTGGGTCGCGCGTCCCGGACGTTGGGTCGTCTGGGCCGTCGTCGTGTTCTTCTTCGTCAACCTCGCCGGTGTGGTGCTCTCGGTGGTCGTCGACTCGTTCGGCAGGCAGTGGTTCGGCACCTGGCTCCCGGACGGCTTCACCACCCACTGGTACGCCGACGCCTGGCGCGAGTTCGGTCTCTCGGACGTCCTCCTCACGACGGCGGTCGTCGCCCTGGTGGTGATCGCCGTGTCGGTGGCCGTCGGCGTTCCGGCCGCCTACGCCCTGGCTCGCCGCTCGTTCCCCGGCAAGCGCCTGGTGATGCTGCTGTTCGTGCTGCCGATCCTGATCCCTCCCATCACCTACGGCATTCCGCTGGCCACCGTGCTCTACAAGTTCCACCTGGCCGGCACGACCACCGGCGTGATCCTGGCGAACCTGGTGCCGTCGGTGCCGTTCGTCGTGCTGACCATGACGCCGTTCATCGAGCAGATCGACCCGAAGATCGAAGCCGCGGCGCGCATGTCCGGTGCGCGGACCGTCTCGGTGTTCACCCGGATCCTGGGTCCCCTGCTGCTGCCGGGGATCCTGGCCGCCTCGATCCTGGTGCTCGTCCGGACGGTCGGCATGTTCGAGCTGACGTTCCTCACCGCCGGCCCGGACTCGACGACCCTCGTCGTCGCCCTCTACAACTCCGTGTTCGCCGCGGGCATCCGCGCGAACCAGTCGGTCGACGCGATGGCGACCATCTACACCGCTTCCATGCTCGTGCTCCTTCTCGTCGCGTTGCGGTTCGTGAACCCGACCCAGCTGGTGACCCGGATCCGGGAAGAGAGCTAGTCCGTTCGCTCATGTGATCGACATTACCGCGAAAGTCGAACATGTGATCGACACGATCGGGCGAACCTGACGCTTGCCGCTCCCCCGAGGGGAGGTGCCAGGCTGACGGCATGCGGTATTCGATCGGCGAGCTGGCCCGCCGGACCGGCCTCACGATCAAGGCCGTCCGGTTCTACTCCGACCGCGGCCTCCTGCCGCCGTCCGGACGCACCACCGCAGGTCATCGCCGGTATGACGACGCCGCACTCGCCCGGCTCGGCCTGATCCGCACGCTGCGGGACCTGGGGGTCGACGTCGCCACGATCCGCCGGATCGTCGACGGCGAGGCGACCGTCGCCGACGTCGCGGCGAGGCACGCCGAGGCCCTGGACCTGCAGATCCGCGTGCTGCGCGTACGGCACGCGGTGCTGACGACCGTGGCGAAACGCGGTTCGACCCCCGAGGAGACGACGCTCATGCACGAGCTGGCCCGACTGTCCGAAGGGGAACGACGTCGCCTGGTCGACGACTTCCTCGCCGAAGCGCTGGGCGACCGCCCCGAACTCGCCGGGGTCGCCCGCACGTTGACCCCGGAACTGCCCGAGAACCCCGCCCCCGCCCAGGTCGAAGCCTGGATCGAACTCGCCGGGCTAACTCAGGACAAGGAGTTCCGCGCCGTCCTGCGCCGGCTCGTCGAGCAGCACGAAGGCGGCCTGCGCCGTGACTTCGCGGCCGAGGTGCGCGACGCCGTCGGGCCGGCCCTCGAAGCCGGCGTCGAACCGGGCTCGCCGGAGGCCGCCGCGATCGTCGACGGTCTCCGGCGTGACCCCGGTGAGCTGCGGGAATGGCTCGGCGCCGTCAACGACCCGCGCCGGGAGCGCTACCTCCGGCTGCTCGCGGTGATCAACGGCTGGGCCGCTCCGGAAAGCCTGAAGCCGGCCCTCGACTGGCTGGCGGCCGCGACGACGCGCTGACCCACGCCAGCGCGTCCGCGGCCGGCCGGGCGTCGACGCGGCTTCCGTCACGCAGCCGCAGCGAAAGCAGACCCGCCGCCGCTTCCCGCGGCCCGATCACGGCCTGGACCGGCACCAGCCGCCCGTCCCGGATCCGCGCGCCGAGGCTGCCCTCCGCCGCGATCTCGGCCCGCAGCTCCCCGCACCTGTCCAAAAGCGACTGCGCGTAGGGCAGCTCCGCGGCGGAAACCGGCAGCAGCCGCAGCTGTACCGGCGCCAGCCAGGCCGGGAACGCGCCGCCGTGGACCTCGACCAGCTGCGCCACCGCGCGTTCGACGCTGCCGATGATGCTGCGGTGCACCATGACCGGCCGGTGCTTCGCCCCGTCCGCGCCGACGTACTCGAGGCCGAACTGTGCGGGCTGGTGGAAGTCGACCTGGACGGTGGACAGGGTCGATTCGCGGCCCGCGCTGTCGGCGATCTGGACGTCGATCTTCGGTCCGTAGAAGGCCGCTTCGCCCTCGACGGCGTCGTACGGGAGCCCGTCGAGGACCGAACGCAGGATTTCGACGCTCCGGTCCCAGTTCCCGGCCACGTACTTCCCGCCGGGACCCGGGAGGGAAAGCCGGTAGCGCGAAGGGCTGATGCCGAGCGCGTCGTAGGCCCGCCGGATCAGGTCCAGCGCCGCGGCCGCCTCCGCCTCGACCTGGTCGAGAGTGCAGAAGACGTGCGCGTCGTTGAGCTGGATCGCGCGCACCCGGTTCAGGCCGCCGAGCACGCCGGACAGCTCGCTGCGGTACATCGCGCCGAGCTCGGCCATCCGCAGCGGCAGCTCTCGGTGGCTGCGGCCGCGCGAACGGTAGATCAGCGCGTGGTGCGGGCACAGGCTCGGCCGCAGCACGAGTTGCTCGCCGCCGACGTCCATCGGCGGGTACATGTCGTCGCGGTAGTGCGACCAGTGCCCGGAAACCTCGTACAGCTCGCGTTTCGCGAGCACGGGCGAATGGACGTGCTGGTAGCCGGCGCGCCGTTCGAGGCCGCGGACGTACTCCTCCAGGCTGTGCCGGACGAGCGCGCCGTCGGGCAGCCAGTAGGGCAGGCCGGCGCCGATGAGCGGGTCGCCGCCGAACAGGCCGAGTTCACGGCCGAGCTTGCGGTGATCGGGCATGGTGGTCTCCTCGCGGACGGCGAGGCGGTGACCACAAGACGAAGCCCGGGGCGACCGCCCCGGGCTTTCGTGAGCATGGATCAGCGCGCCGGGACACTTTCCGGCGTCGTCGTGTTCGCTGCGCGCTTCATGTCTTCGACGGTAGCAAGGGGCGCCAGCCCTTTTCGCGGTCGCGTCGTGATCCTGCGGAACGGCTAGGCCAGGAACAGCTCCAGCTGTTCGACGACGAACGCGTGGTCGTCGGCTTGGGGCAGGCCGGACACGCCCACCGTGCCGACCGGGCCGACGCCGCGGACGATCACCGGGAACACGCCGCCGTGGGCCGCGTACTCGTCCGGGTTGAGGCGGGAGTCCTGCTCGAACGAGCCGCCCTTCGCGCGGAACCGGGAGCCGACCAGGAAGGAGCTGTGGCCGTAGCGGTCCACGACGCGGCTCTTGCGGTCGATCCACGCGTCGTTGTCCGCCGACGTGCCCGGCAGCGCCGCGTGGAAGAGGCGCTGGCCGTTGCGGCGGACCGAGATGGTCACCGGCAGCCCGCGTTCGCGCGCGGCGGCGAGCAGCTGGGCGCCGAGCGCCAGTGCCGTCTCGTTGTCGAACTTCGTGAACTGGAGGCGGTCCTCCTGGTCGGCGAGCTGGTCGAGGTCGGTCATGCGGGCCATTAAATCAACACTGTTGTTTAATTGCCAGTGAACTCGGTCAGGGACAGCACGTTGCCGTCCGGATCGGCGAACCACGCGATCCGGCCACCGGGCGTGGTCCAGATTTTGTCGGTGTCCTGTGGCAGCGTGTCGAAGGTGAGGAACTCCACGCCACGGCCACGCAGTTCGGCCACCGCTGCCCGGATGTCGGCGACCGCCCAGCCGAGGACCGTGAACGGCTGCGGCGTGAACTCGGCGACGGCGGTGACGCGGAGCATGGTCGCGCCACTGCGGAACACACACGCGAAGGGGGACTGCTCGATGAACTCGAGCCCGGCGACATCCGTGTAGAAGGCACGTGAGCGCTCCAGGTCGGCCGAGGGTGCGAAGGCGACCAATTCCGCTGAGCCGAGCATGGGAACTCCTCTCTCGGCGGCGAACGTACTCCTTGTCCGGCCCGCGGACGTGGGGAAAGCTCACCCGAGGAGGTGGGCATGGGCCGGGTCCGGCGGCGCACGGTGCTCGGCGGCGCGGCCGCGGCCACCGTCGCCGGCTCGCTGCCGGCCGCGTGCGCGGCTCCCGCCCCGCGAGCGGGCACGATCGACGACGTCCGGCACGTCGTGGTGCTGATGCAGGAGAACCGGTCGTTCGACCACTACTACGGCACCATGGCGGGCGTCCGCGGTTTCGGCGACCCCGCTGCGCTGCGGGACGTCTTCGGCCAGCGCGGCAAGGGCGCGCCGGTGCTGCCGTTCCGCATCGACACGTCCGTTGTGGACGGCCAGGACCTCACGGAGCTGCCGCACGACTGGAACACGACGCACCGCGCGTGGAACGGCGGCGCGTACGACGGCTGGGTCACCGCGAAGGGCCCCATGACCATGGGGTACTTCACGGACGACGACATCCCGTTCCAGCGCGCGCTCGCGAAGGCGTTCACGCTGTGCGACAGCTACTTCTGCTCGATGCAGGGCCCGACACAGCCGAACCGGCTGTTCCACTGGACCGGCACCGTCGACCCGGACGGCGTCGCCGGCGGTCCCGTCACGCACAACTTCCCGGACTACGAGCCGTCGTTCCGCTGGACGACGTACCCGGAACGGCTCGAGGCCGCGGGGATCACGTGGCGGATCTACGCGAACGACGAGGAGCGCGGCGTCCCCGAGCACTTCGCCGGCGACTACGGCGACAACCCGCTGTGGCTGTTCCGGAACTTCCACGACGCGCTGTACTCGATGGACCCGGTGCAGCACCGGCTGGCCGAGCGTGGAAACCTGCGCAAGAAGCTCCTGCCCGACTCCGGCAAGGGCGAGGACCTCGACCACGCCCTGGCCGACTTCATCGCCGACTGCGCGGCCGGGACGCTGCCGGCGGTGTCGTGGGTCGTGGCGCCGTACGGCTACTGCGAGCACCCGGCCGCGCGGCCGGTCGACGGCGCCGCCTACGTCCAGCGGATGCTGAAAGCGTTGTGGGACAACCCGGAGCTGTGGGAATCGACCGTCGTCTTCATCAACTACGACGAAAACGACGGGTTCTTCGACCACGTCGTTCCGCCGACGCCGCCGCCGGGGACGCCGGGCGAGTACCTGCCGGGGAACCGGCCGGAGCGGGGCGAGGCGTCCGGTGCGGGGGCGCCGATCGGGCTGGGTCCGCGCGTGCCGATGACCGTCGTTTCGCCGTGGAGCCGCGGCGGCTGGGTGAACTCGCAGGTCTTCGACCACACGTCCGTGCTGCGTTTCCTCGAGACGTGGACCGGCGTGCGCGAGCCGAACATCTCGGCGTGGCGACGCCTGATCTGCGGCGACCTGACCAGCTGCTTCGACTTCCGCACGCACGACCCGTCGATCCCGTCGCTGCCGGACGCGAACGCCTTGCGCGCCGAAGCCGCCCGGACGCAGCCGCGGCTGCCGAAGCCCGGGCTGGGGCCCGGTGCCCTGGTGCAGGACCCCGGCACGGCCAAGGCGCGCCCGCTGCCGTACCAGCCGGTCGCCTGGGTGACGGCCGGGCCGGGCGCGCTGCGGCTGCACCTGGCCAACCACGGGACGGAGGCGCTGCAGCTGGCCGCGTACGCCCACCACGCGGGCGGCGCGTCACAACGCTTCGACGTCGGCCCGCGCGGTGCGATGACGGGCGAAATCGCGTACGGCGAGTCGTACGACATCGCGATCCACGGCCCGAACGGCTTCGTCGTGGAGGCCTCGGGCGGCGCCGGGCTCGACGCGGCCGTCGCCTACACGGACGCGCCCGCGCTGCGGATCACGGTGACCAACAGCGGGCCGGAGCCGGTCGCGCTGAACGGCGTCACCCTCGCGCCGGGCGGCACGCGCGACTTCCCGGTGCCGGCGAAGAACGGCTGGTACGACGTCACGCTGAACGCGCCGGGGTGGCGCCGTCGCTTCGCCGGCCACCTCGAAGACGGCCGTCCGTCGCGGACCGGGCCCTAGCGGAGGGCGTCCAGCGCGAAGGCGGCGAGCATCGCGACCCCGCTCGGCATGGCGTCCTCGTCGAAGACCACCCGGTTCGAGTGGTTCGCCGCCGCCTCGACGGGGTCGACGCCGGGCGGGCACGCGCCCAGGAACGCGTACGCGCCCTGAACGCGTTGCAGGACGTAGGAAAAGTCTTCGGCGCCCATCAGCGGGTCGGCCATCAGTTCGACGTTCTCCCGGCCGAGCACGGCTTCCCCGAGCGCCAGGACTTCGGCGGCGACGCGCTCGTCGTTGACCGTCACCGGGTAGCCCGGCTCGACGTCGGCGACGACGCGGCAGCCGTACGCCGCGCCGACCTGTTCGCACACCCTCGGCAGCTCGGTGCGGACAAGCGAGCGCGTCTGCTCGGACAGCGTGCGGATCGTGCCCTCCAGCTCGGCGGTCTCCGGGATGATGTTCGTCGTCGTGCCGGCCTGGATCCGCGTCACCGACAGCACCGCGGGGTCGAACACGCTGACCCGGCGCGTGATCATCGTGTGCAGCGCGCCGACCATCGCCGCGGCCGCCGGCACCGGGTCGATGGTGTGCTGCGGTGCGGAGCCGTGGCCGCCCTTGCCGGTCACGAGCACCGAGAACGAGTCCGCGGACGCCATCTGCGGGCCCGGCCGGACCTGCAGGAGCCCGCTGCGGAGGTTGGCGAGGATGTGCACGCCGAACGCGCGCTCGACCCGCGTCCCGGCCGCGTCGAGCACGCCCTCGTGGATCATGAACCGGGCCCCGTGGTGGCCCTCCTCGCCCGGCTGGAACATGAACACGACCGACCCGGCCAGCTGGTCCTTGCGCCCCGCGAGCAGCCGCGCCGCCGAAGCCAGCATCGCGACGTGCGTGTCGTGCCCGCACGCGTGCATCGACTCCGCGTCCTCGGACGCGAAGTCCAGCCCGGTCTCCTCGGTCAGCGGCAACGCGTCCATGTCGCCGCGCAGCAGCACGGCCGGTCCCGGGCGCGCGCCGCGCAGGACGGCCGTCAGCGACGTCGTGGCCTTGCCTTCGGTGATCTCCAGCGGCAGGTCGACGAGGGCTTCGCGGATCGCCGCCTGGGTGATCGGGAGGTGGAGGCCCTGCTCCGGGCGGCGGTGCACGGCTCGCCGCAGCGCGACCGTGCGGTCTTGCAACGCCCGCGCGTCGCCGAGGAGGCCGGCGAACGGCGTGCCGGGCAGCGTGGGCAGATCAGTGGGGCCGGTCATGGTCCCGATAGTGCCCCATGCGGCGCTTCGGGCGCACCGTGCGTGCGTTCCGTCCGGGGGCGGAATACGGTGTGCGCATGGCGGTGGATGAGCCGGTCACGGGCTTCGCGGCAGCCGTGGTCCGGGAAGACGGTCGGTGGCGGTGCAGTGCGCTCGACCCGGGGGCGTTGACCGAGCTCGACGCGGCGATCACTGAACTGGGCAAACTACGTTCCACCGGCGCGAGCTTCGGGCTGCTGGCGGTCGACGACGAGTTCTTCGTCATCGTCCGGCCGAGCCCACGGGGGCCGTCGCTGCTGCTCTCGGACGCGGCGGCGGCGCTGGACTACGACATCGCGGCGGACGTCCTCGACGTCCTGCGCGTCGACCCGCCCGACGAGGAGGATGACTCCGTCTGGCCCGAGGGCGATCTGGAGATCCTCGCCGATCTCGGGCTGCCCGGGCCGGAGCTGCAGGTCATCGTCGCCGAGGTCGACCTCTACCCGGACGAGCAGCTGCAGATGGTCGCGCAGCGCTGCGGGTTCGGCAGCGAGTTCGTCAAGTTCCTGGACGAGCTCTGAGACGCCCGTCCGACACCGAGGCCGTGGAGGCCGCGCTGGAAGCCGCGCGGGCTCCCGGCGCGGACGTGCCGATCGGGGCGGTCGTGTTCGGCCCCGACGGCGCACCCCTGGCGGCGGCGCGCAACGCCCGCGTCGAGCTGGGCGACCCGACGGCGCACGCGGAGATCCTCGCGCTGCGCGCGGCGGCCCGGGTGGTGGACGACGGCTGGCGGCTGGAGGGCTGCACGCTGGCGGTGACGCTGGAGCCGTGCACGATGTGCGCGGGCGCGCTCGTCCTGGCCAGGGTCGCCCGGCTCGTCTTCGGCGCGTGGGAGCCCAAGACGGGGGCCGTGGGGTCGCTGTGGGACGTCGTGCGTGACCGCCGTCTCAACCACCGCCCCGAAGTGCACGGCGGCGTGCTCGAGCGGCAATGCGCCTCGGTCTTGGAGACGTACTTCGCGACGCTTCGCTGACCGGGAACCGCCGTCCGGAGTCGGCGGGCCGCGGCGGGCCCGGGTCCGCGCGGTGGCCCGCGACGTCCGCGCGAAGGCGACGAGCGCCGTGCGGGAAGCCCAGGTCAAGTGGCGCAACGGCCGGGCCGCCGACCCCTCGTGAGACCCGTGACGACCCTCCGGTATTGTTCTCGGCGGTGGCGTGTCCGAGCGGCCGAAGGAGCACGACTCGAAATCGTGTGACGGCTAATCCCCGTCCGTGGGTTCAAATCCCACCGCCACCGCTCTCACCCGGACCCCCGGTCAGCCCAGCTGGCCGGGGGTTCCGGCGTTTCGGGAACTCCCCGCGGAACGCGGCTTGACTTGAAGGGCCCTCGAAGTGTGAGCGTGGTCGGCACCACCTGACCACGAAGGAGCACGCCATGAAGGTCCTCGTCACCGGCGCCACCGGGACCACCGGGCGCCACGTCGTCGCGGGGTTGCTGGACGCGGGCATCGAAACCAGGGTGCTCGTCCGTGACCGCGCCAGGGCTCCCGAAGGCGCCGACGTCGTCCAAGGCGACATCACCGATCCCGCCGAAGCCGCGCGGGACGTGGACGCCGTCTACTTCCTCTGGCCCTTCTTCACCGCGGACGGAATCGACAAAGCCGTAAAACCCTTCAGGGACAAGAAGATCGTCTACCTCTCCGCCGCCGCGGCGGAGGACGGTGGTTTCTGGGGTGAAGTGGAAGAAGCGATCACGAAGGTCACCGGCGACTGGACCTTCCTCCGCGTCACCGGCCTCGCCGCCAACACGCTCGGCTGGGTGCCGCAGGCGAAAACCGGCAAAGTCCGGGCGCCCTACGGCCGGGCCAGGCGCTCCCTCGTGCACGAACGGGACGTCGCCGACATGGCCGTCAAAGCCTTCACCGAAGACCACGCCCGACGGATCTACCTCGTCACCGGGCCCGAAGCGCTCACCCAGGCCGACCAGGTCAGGATCATCGGCGACGTGCTCGGAACACCCGCGGAATGGGAAGAACAACCCCTGGACGAAGCGACCCGGCACTTGGGCAGGGAATTCGCGGAAAGCGCCCTGCCTTACTGGGCTTCACTGGTCGACGACCCGGAACCCGTCTCGCTCGACGTCGCCAGGGTCACCGGGCACCCCGCCCGGTCGTTCGACGCCTGGGCGCGCGAACGGCTCAGCTGAGCTCGACGACCGGCGCGGTCAGCGGCTCCAGCTCCGCGACCAACGACGACAGCGACGCGATCTTCGTGGACACCGTCCGGACCACCGCCGCGCACGTCGTGCTGACCGTGCTCACCACCTCGGCCGAACGGTCGCCCGTCAGCACCGCCGACACCGCCGTCGAGGCGGCGGACGCCAGTTCGCGGACCTCCGTCGACGCCGACACCGCCAGGTCGTCCAGGCGCGTGGCGATTTCGGCGCCCAGCGCGGCCGTCTCCGCGGCGGCGCGAGCCGCCGCCGCGTACTGATCGTCCACTGTGTCCGCCCACGTGCCGAACGTTTCCGCGCTGCCGCCGGTTTCCGCGGCTTCGACGCCCGCGCGGAACTCCGCCTGGGCCGACGTCACCACCAGCGCGCCGGCGTCGACCGTCGACGCGGACCGGCGGATCGCGGCCGGCGAGCAGTCCAGGTGGCGCAGGGCCGTCACCGGGTCCGGGGCGCCGACGCGGCCCGCCGCCGCGCGCAGCGGTGCCAACTCGGCGGCCGCCACGGTCAGGGCCGGGTGCTCGAACAGCGGAGCGGTCACGGCGCCACCGCGATCCGCCCCCGGAAGCCGGTGCTCCGGCGGCTTTCGGCCGCCATGCGCAGCCGGCCCGCCAGGTCGGACGTCGCGTCGCCGAGGACGCGCGCGTCGGCTTCGCACGCCGCCAAGGCCGACGACCAGCGCGCCGCGAGCTCGCGAGCCTGACCCGAGATGCCGAACGGCGTCGAGTCGACGCGGGCTTCGGCGAACCGCCCCGCTGCCTTGTCGTCGGCGGCCGCGGCCTGGTCGAGCAGGTCGGCGGCGGCGCGCAGCCGGTCCGGCCGCTTCGGGAGGTTCCGAAGCACCGGGATGTCACCGTCGATCCGCGAGCCTCTGCCGTCCGGCATGGGGACCTCCGTCGTCCATGGGCGCTCACCCGATCGTGGAAGATCTTGCCAAATGCTCCCCGGCCGCCCGCATCGCGGTGACCTGCGGCGTTGACGCGTTCCACCAAGTGGACGTCTTGACCGCAACTCGGGAAGAAAGCCACCATGAACGCATGCCCGCCACCTCGGAAAGCACGCCTGTCCGGTGGCTCGGCCGCGCTTCCGAGCGGTCGGTCGGAGAAGGCACCGTGGAGCTCCTGCTGCGCCGCGGCCGCCTGGGCTCGCCCCCTGCCTGACGCGAGTCCCGGCGTCCGAATCCTTCCGAAAACCCTTGGAGCACAGCCATGTCCGTAGACCTCCCTGCCCGGATTCAGCTGCGCGAAGCCGTCACGCCCGCCGATGGCATCGTCGAAGGTCCGCGAATCCTGCGGGAACCGCAGGAAAAGTACGAGCTGTTCACCCTCCGCCCGCTGGGCCGGGTGATCGGCGCCGAGATCGACGGCGTCGACCTCGGCCGGCCGCTCACGCCCGAACTGCGCGAAGAGCTCAACCGCGCGCTGCTCGCGTGGAAGGTGCTTTTCTTCCGCGACCAGGACATCACGTCGGCGCAGCAGCGTGCGTTCGCCGCGAACTGGGGCGAGCTGGAGACCAACCCGTTCATCCCGAAGGGCGACGACGAGGCCGTCACGCGCTTCGAGCGCACCGCCGCCATGCCGGGCTACGAGAACATCTGGCACGTCGACGTCACCTGGCGGCCGAAGCCGGCGCTCGGCTCGGTGCTGCGGCTGATCGAGGTGCCGCCGGTCGGCGGCGACACGCTGTGGGCCGACATGGCCGCCGCGTACGACAACCTGCCCGAAGACGTCCGCGCCCGCATCGACGGGCTCACCGCCGTGCACGACTACCTCCCCGGGTTCGACCGGTTCTCCGATCCCGCGCTCCTAGCGCAGTGGCAAGAGCAGTTCCCGCCCGTCGAGCACCCGGTGGTCCGGACGCACCCGGAGACCGGGCGGCGCACCCTGTTCGTCAACCAGGCGTTCACGACGCACATCGTCGGCCTGGACCGCGCCGAGAGCGACCGGCTGCTGCGGTACCTGTTCCTGCAGGCCCACACGCCGGAGTTCCAGGTCCGGTTCAGCTGGCGGCCGAATTCGGTGGCGTTCTGGGACAACCGCGCGACGCAGCACTACGCGGTCAACGACTACCACCCGCACGTCCGGATCGCGGAGCGCGTCGCCATCGCGGGCGACCGGCCGTACTGAGCCCTAGCCTGGGGGCCATGACCGAACAACCCCAGGCAGTGGTGACCGGTTTCCTGAAGGCCCTCGAGGACCTCGACATCGACCGCGCGCTGACGTTCGCGGCGACCGACATCGTGTACCAGAACGTGCCGTTGCCGCCCGCCCGCGGCGTCGCGGCGGTCGAGAAGCAACTGCGTCTGATGGCCCGGTTCGGGTCCGGGTTCGAGGCGCGCACGCACCACATAGCCGCGGACGGCAACGTCGTGCTCACCGAACGCACCGACGTGCTGCGCCGCGGCGCGTGGGAGGCGGAGTTCTGGGTGTGCGGCACGTTCGAGGTCGAAGGCGGCCGGATCGTGCTGTGGCGCGACTACTTCGACTGGACGACGGTCCTGGCCGCGAGCGCGAAGGGCGCCGGGCGCGTCGCGCTCGCCGGCGCGAGGACGCTTTTCGGCCGCTACAAAGCGAAGCAGGCCGTGCGCTAGACGTGGTGCTCGCCGCGGTCGTGGTCCTTGAGGTCCACGACCGCGGCTATCCCCAGCACCAGCACGAACACGCAGCTGAGAACAACCAGCCCCCACATGACCGTTCTCCCTCCCCCCGCGTCGTGCCGATCGAGAGCTGTCGAGGAGTGGTCTGTGCCACTTTTCCGGCGGCTCTCGCAGACCGTACCGCCGCTTCACGCGGCTTGTTCCGGTCCTTAGGGAGCATTTAAGGCAGATGCGCCGGATGGGTGACAGGCGCGCCAGATCCTGTCACCGCCCGCGCGCGTTCGGTTACGCGCCAACGGCTACGGACGCGATTCCGTCCCTGATGGAGACGTTCGTCGAGCGCCGAGCCGAAAGATCCGCGACGTACTGCAGCACCGTGCCCGCTTCGTCCCCGGCGAGCGGTTCGCACTCGTTGCCGGTGGTGCGGCGCACCGGGATCAGCTCGAGCCGCGGCTCGTCGCCGAACATGCAGCCCGCCAGCAGCCCGTCGACGTGCCGGCCGCGCATCGCCGGCCAGTCGAAGACGAGGTTGCCGAGGCTGTAGAGGATCGGCCGGCCGCGGTACACCTCGACGGCCTGGACGGTGTGCGGCCCGTGCCCGGCGACCAGGTCGGCGCCGGCGTCGATCGCGGCGCGGCCGTAGGTGACCTGGTATTCCGCGAGTTCGGGCCCCGGCAGGCCCCAGTGCATCGAGACGACGACGTGGTCGTTGTCCTGCTTCGCGCGCCTGACGTCGGCGACGAGCCGGTCGAGGTGCTCGGGCACGGGTGCCGTGCGGACCAGTGGCGGCCGCCCCGGGATCTCCGCGACGCGCGGATCGGGCTGGTAAGCCGTGGTCGCAAACGCTTGCGCGACACCCGGGAAGTCGAGCGGCGCGCCATGAGGGCGAAGTGAGGTGTAGGCGAGGAACGCGACCTTCTCGCCGGAGCGCTCGAGCACGGCGGGTGCGTGCGCGGCATCGAGGTTCGGGCCGGCGCCGCAGTGCGCGACCCCCGCGGCGTCGAGCACGGCGAGGCTCGGCGGGTGGGTGAGGTCGTTGGCGCACGACACGACGTCGATGCGGGGCGACGTCAGCGCTTCGGCCATCGCCGCGTCGAGCGGGCCTTCGAGGTTCACGAACCGGACGTCGGCCCCCTTGAGCAGCGGATCCAGTCCCGCGAAGGCGGTCGACGGCTTCGCGCGGCCCTGAATGTTGACGTCTCCGCCGAGTACGAGCGTGATCACGAAACCTGCTCTGCCGAACGAGTGACGACGAAAGTAGTTGTTACGAATCGTTGCACCTTTGTCTTCCTCCTCCTCACTTGTTCGGGGGACTATGCCACGACTGTTCAAGCACAAAGGGGACTCAGGGTGACCAAGACCCACAGAGGCAAGGCCGCGTTCACCGCGGCCGTCACGTCGGGCCTCGTGCTCGGCGGCGTGGCCGCACCGGCGGCGCTGGCGGCACCGAGCGCCGACGCGGTCATCGCCGAGGTCTACGGCGGTGGCGGCAACTCCGGCGCCACGTTGACCAACGACTTCGTCGAGCTCGCCAACCACGGTACTGCCGCCACGAGCGTCGACGGCTTCAGCGTCCAGTACCTGCCCGGTTCGCCGAGCGCGTCCAGCACCTGGCAGGTGACGCAGCTGGCCGGCAGCGTCGCGCCGGGCGGGCGCTACCTCGTGGCCGAGGGCAAGGGCAGCGGCGGCACGGTCGCACTGCCGACGCCGGACGCGACCGGCGCGATCGCGATGTCGGCGACCGCGGGCACGGTCGCCCTCGTCTCCGGCACGACCGCCCTGACCTGCAAGACCGCCGCGGACTGCGCTGCCGACACGCGCGTCAAGGACCTCGTCGGGTTCGGCGCGGCCACCGTGCGCGAGGGCAATCCGACCGCCGCGCCGTCCAACACGACGTCCGTCGCGCGCGCCGCGTCGCTGGCCGACACCGACGACAACGCCGCCGACTTCGCGGTCGGCGACCCGACCCCGACCAACACCAAGGGCGAGACGACCGGCGGCGGCACCCCCGGCGACCCCGGGACCCCGGCGAAGATCCACGACATCCAGGGCACCACGCGCATTTCGCCGTTCAAGGACAAGAAGGTCAGCGACGTCACCGGCGTCGTCACCGCGACCAGGACGTTCGGCTCGTCGCGCGGTTTCTGGCTCACCGACCCGAACCCGGACAACGACCCGCGTACCAGCGAGGGCCTGTTCGTGTTCACCGGCTCGACCAGCCCGGCGGTGGCCGTCGGCGACGCGGTGACCGCGACCGGCACCGTCCGCGAGTTCTACCCGGACGCGCCCGCGACGTCGAACTACCAGTCGCTCACCGAGCTGATCAGTGCACAGTGGACGGTCGGGTCGCACGGGAACGCCCTGCCCGCCCCGACCGTGCTCAACCCCGACACCGTGCCGACGACGTACGCGCCGTCGCCCGGCGGCAACATCGAGCCGCTCCCGCTGGAGCCCACGAAGTACGCGCTGGACTTCTGGGAGTCGCACGAGAGCGAGATCGTTTCGGTCAGCGACGCGCGGGTCGTCGGCCCGTCGAACTCGTTCAACGAGCTGTACGTGACGTCCAAGCCGGACCAGCACGAGTCCGTGCGCGGCGGCAGCGTCTACCTCGGCTACGACCAGCTGAACTCCGGCGTCATGAAGGTTTCGTCGCTGATCCCGTTCGACCAGCGGCCGTTCCCGAAGCTCAACGTCGGTGACGTGCTGACGGGCACCACGTCGGGCCCGGTCGAGTACAGCAACTTCGGCGGCTACACGCTGTTCGCCAGCGTGCTCGGCACCGAAAAGGACAACGGGCTGCAGGCCGAGACCACGCGCAAGCAGCGGTCGGGCGAGCTGGCCGTCGCGACGTACAACGTCGAGAACCTGGCGCCGAGCGACCCGCAGGCGAAGTACGACCGCCTCGGCGAGGCGATCGTGACGCACCTGGCGACGCCGGACATCGTGAACCTGGAAGAGATCCAGGACAACACGGGGGCGACCGACGACGGCACGGTGGCTGCGGACCAGACGCTGCAGAAGTTCACCGACGCGATCGTCGCCAAGGGCGGGCCGCGCTACCAGTGGCGTTCGATCGACCCGGTCAACGACCAGGACGGCGGCCAGCCCGGCGGCAACATCCGCGTGGCGTTCCTGTTCAACCCGGCGCGTGTGTCCTTTGTGGACCGTCCGGGCGGGACGTCGACGACCGCGGTGGGTGTCACGAAGGACCACGGCAAGACGCACCTGACCGCGTCGCCGGGCCGCGTCGACCCGACGAACGACGCCTGGACGGCGAGCCGCAAGCCGCTGGCCGGCGAGTTCGTCTTCAAGGGCCGCACGGTGTTCGTCATCGCCAACCACTTCAACTCGAAGGGCGGCGACCAGCCGACGCACGGGCGGTTCCAGCCGCCGGTGCGCAGTTCCGAGGTGCAGCGGCAGAAGCAGGCGACGGTGCTGCGCGGGTTCGTCGATTCGCTGCTGGCGTCGGACAAGAACGCGAACGTCGTGGTGGCGGGTGACCTGAACGACTACCCGTTCTCGCCCGCGGTCCAGACGCTCACCGCCGGTGGCGCGCTGAAGGACCTGATCGCGTCGGTGCCCGAGGCCGAGCGGTACAGCTACGTGTTCGAGGGCCAGTCGCAGGTGCTGGACCACATCCTGGCGTCGACGGCGCCGCGCGGGGTGGACTACGACGTCGTCCACATCAACGCGGAGTTCGCCGACCAGGCGAGCGACCACGACCCGCAGGTGGTCCGGTTCCGGCCGAGTGCGGGCAACGCGATCCAGGACGGGATCAACGACCTGCTCGACTACCTGGAGCAGTTGCTCGGCAAGTACTTCCCGTAAACGCGGGCGTCGAAAGGCCACCATCGGGTTGCCCCGATGGTGGCCTTTCTCGTACTCGCCCCTTCGGGTGACGATGAAACCCCGGAGAGTTGACGGTCGTCCTAGTGTTGACCGGACCCACAGGGGAGGGTGGCGTGGACGGATACGCGGTGAAGGTCGACGAGCTGGGCAAGCTCATCGACGACCTCGACACGGCGGCGGGCCGGATGGCCGACGCCAACAAGAAGCTCGGCGGCGGCGGGGCGTTCGGCTCGCTGGGCAACGCCGACCTGGGCAAGGCGGGCGTCGAGTTCGAAGAGGCCTGGGGCTACGGAATCGGCCGGCTCGGCGAGGCGGCGTCGGACATCACCGAGCGGCTGAAGCAGGCTAAGCAGAAGTACGAGCGGATCGAGGCCCAGTTCGGCGGCGACCTGGCGAAGTTCGGCTCGGCGGTGCTGGGCGACGGCGGCGCGGCGCCGGGCGGTGGCATGGTCGGCGGCGGCGCGACGGGCGGCATCACGGACATCCTGAACGGCACCGGCCGGTGAGCGCCCGCGACTTCCCGGCCCTGGGCTTCGACCCGGCGCCGGGCGAACTGGACGGCATCACCGACCTGGCGGGCAAGTACCGCGCGGTGAGCAAGGACCTGACGGAGGCCGACGACTCGCTGCGGCAGATCGTCCGCAAGCAGGGCATCTGGCAGGGCGAGGCGAGCGAGTCGTTCGCCCGCCGCATCGGCCCGCTCCCGCAGTACCTCGAGGGCGCGGCGCGGTCGATGGGCGAGGCGGCGGACGCCCTGGAGGGCTGGTCCCGGGACCTGGGCGACCTGCAGAAACGCGCGGCCGACCTGGAGGCCCGCGCGCAAGCGGCGGCGAAGGCGGCCGAGCAGGCCCGCGCGAACCCGGACTTCGCCCTGGCGAACCGCACGTTCCCGGACCAGCAGTCCCTCCAGATCGCCCAGCGCCTCCTGGACAACGCGGGCCGGCAACTCCAAACGGCGATCGACGGCTGCCAGAACATCCAGGACGCGGCCAGGCAGCTCCAGCAGGAGCACAGCGAGGCGGCGGCCAGGGTCGCGGAGGCCCTGCGGAAGGCGAAGGAGCTGGCCCCGGACGAGCCGGACGTCCTCGACAAGCTGGCGGACGCCGTCGGCGGGGCGATGGGCGATCTGGCGAACACGCTGGCGGACAGCGCTGCCCAGGCGTGGGACTTCGTCCAGGACCACGCGGAGGTGATCGCGAAGCTCTCGGACGTAGCGGGCGACGTCGGCAATGTCCTCGGCCTCGTCGGTGAGTTCCTGCCGCCGCCGGTCAACCTGGCGGTGGGAGCCGTCGCGACGGGTCTCGGGGTCACGGCACTGGAGGGGCATGCCGTGGCCAAGATGGCCGGTGCCGATGTCGCTCCGGAAACCCTGATCTTCGACGGCATCGGCACGGGAACTTCCTTGATCGGCAGTTTCCTTCCACCGGGTGGTGAAATCGCGATGAAAGCCATCGGCCTGGGAGCGGTGGGGGCCCAGTTCCAGACCGATGCCGCGACCGAGGTGGCGGGGATGGACTTCGAAGGTCCCATCGACGATTTCAAGAACTACTGGCTGCCCAAAGACGCCGGCCAATGGGCGGCAGCGGCTTCGTCTGTCGTCGCCGGGCCTGCGCCGTGGGTGGCCGTCGCCGTCGGCAACGCGACCCAGGCCGGAGTTCAGGCCGACAACACCCCCGAACGACGTCGTGAGCGCGCTGAAGACGAGGTGTGGAACTGATGCCTCTGCAGATCGACCTGCCGCCCGGGTTCGCGGGCATGCCGGTGGGCACCGACGACAAGATGAACCGCGGCCACGCCTGGACCATCGCCGAAAACGTCGCGGCGGGCGCCGGGAAGTCCGTCGAGGAGTTCGGCAGCTACCTGATGGCCCTGGTCCCGACCATGCAGGCCAACGGCATCCGGGTGTTCGGCAAGTTCGCGGTCGGCCGTCGGAAGGGCGACGTCGCGACCCTGACGCTGGGCGTGGCGCAGTGGCCGGAGACGGCGCCCGGCAGCCGGGACGCCGTCGTGACGGCGATGGCCGAGCAGTACCGGAGCCGGCACACGCGGGCGGTGGTGCAGCCGGTCCGGCTCCCGATCGGCCCGGCGATCGTCGCGATCAGTGGCGGTGAGTTCCACCCTCCCGGCCGGGACGTGTGCACTCAGATCAAGGCGGAATACCAGATCCCGCTGCCGGACGGCCGGTCTGTGGTGATCCTGTCCGTGGTCGCGGAGTCGGAGGACGCCTGGCCGGCGGTCGCCGAGGCGACGGCGAAGGTGGCGTGGAGCCTCCGCAGCGGCGAGGCGGCTCGGTAATGGTGTCGGCCGCCCACTCGACCAGCGCGGGGTCGCTGCTGCTCCTGCTGCTCTTGACCGTCGTGCTCGGCGGTCTCTTGGCTGCCAGTCTGATAGTGACGATCATCCGGATCAACCGGGGGTCCCAGCCGCGTGAACAGCAGATGGCCCGCCTGGCCTCACGGCTCGACGGCCGGAACAAGGTCACCATCCGCATGGCCGAGTTCGGCATCAGCAGGGCCGATCTCCACTGGGTCGCGCAGAGCCGGGGCTACGCCTTGGTCGAGCACCAATTCGGGAAGTACTACGAGTTCCTCTACGCACCGCACCAGGCGGGGAGAACGGGGCCATGAGCAACGAGCAGCTGATCGAGGAAATGCGCTGGCAGCTCAAGCAGATCGAAGACCGCAAGGCGGACAACCAGCGCATCCTCGCCGGCATCGCGGGCGCCAACCACACGACCGTGACCTCGCCCGATCGGTCGGTCACCGTGCTCGCCGGGCCGGGCGGGGTCGTCTCCGAGGTCCGGCTCGCGCCCGAGGCCATGCGGTTCGACGCCGGCACGCTCGGCCGGACCATCACCGCCGTCATCCGGGAAGCCGTTGCCGCCGGGGGAACGCTGGCCGAGGCGCCGCAGAGTCTGCCGCACCGTGCGCCCGCGGCTCGGCCGGTCAGGCCCGCTCCGGCCGACGACGAGCCCTACGACACCGTCTTCGACGTCTAAACAGCCGGTGGTTCGCCTCGCTTGGACGCCGCTCGCTTGGCGCGCCAGCCCAAGGCCAGTACCGCCTGTACCAGTTCCTGGTAGCTGGGCTTGACTTCCTCGAGGTAACGCTCCAAATAGGCCGCACGCGCCGTCGTGACCGGGCGGGGGTCGTCGCCCGGGGGGAGCCACATCAGGCCCTGGATGTTGTGCAGGGCCATCTTCCACCAGCGCGTTGCCCGCTCGGCCGCCCTGGCTTCGCGTTCCGCGGCCGCCTCGATCGCGTTCTGGGCTTCCTCGATCTCCGCGTCCAGTTCCTCGGCGCGGGCCAGTTCCCACGCCCGCAGGTTCTCCGCCGAGCCTCGCGAGAGCGCGATGATTTCCTTGTACCGCATGGCCGCGGTGGCACCGTCGTCCGTCATTGGGCGTTCTCCGGGCGCTGGAACGGGATGATCACTTCGGGGGCTCCGTGCGTCGTGCGGTCGAAGAACAACGCGCGGCCCGGGCGTGGCGACCAGTGCACCACCTGGCCGGCCGCGAACGGCGCCAGCTCGTTGCCCTGGACGTCGAGGGCCGCCCACGTGCCGATGTCGTCCGTGCCCGCGAAGCCCAGGGTGTCCTTCAACCGCGCGATGCTGCGCCACCAGCCGATCGTGTGGATGCCGTGGCCCGGACCTTGCTTCAGCACCGTGCGCAGGTGGTCGAGCCCGCTCTTCAGCTGGCCGACCGCCTTGACCTCCAACGCCGGCAGAGCCGCGTCGACCCCGTACAGCAGCAGGATCTTCGCGCCGCCGGACAGCGCGCCGGTCATCGACTCCAGTGTCGCCGTCAGGTCGTCCACCAGCGTGGCGTGGTGGCCATCGGCGCGTAGCCGCTCCGCCAGTTCCAGCACCGCCGGGGCGCACGCCTCGATCGTGCAGCCGAGGACGAACTCGACCTCGCCCGGCTCGTACTGCCGCGCCAGCGACCGCGCCGAGGAGTCCATGATGGACAGTGCTTCGGCCGTCGCCGATCCGAGCACCGCGATGTTGCGGCCCGGCGCCCAGGCGAGGTCCACGCCGCACGCCGCCTCGGTGACGTCGATGGACTGGCCCAGCAGCGCCCGCGGCCGCGAGCTCGGCTTGAGGTCCACGTACGCCGGGAACTGTTCCAGGACCGGCGAATGCGCGCCGTCGAACAGGCGCGGGCGCGGGAAGCGGCCCGCGTACTCTTCCCACAACCGGTGCTGCAGCCGGACGAAGACGTCCTTGCTGCTCGCGTCCGGGATGTGGGCCAGCTGGTTGCCGTGCGCGACACCGGAGTCGTGGTTGATCACGGAGTGCCACTTCGGCGCCGACACCGCCGCGTTGTTCGTCTCGGCCAGCACGCGCCGGGCCTTCGGCATCGCGATCCGCAGCGTGCACTGCTCGAACACCGCCGGCTTTCCCCAGAAGGCTTCGATGCCCGCGACGTCCTGGCTGGCCAGCACCAGGTGGATGCCCTGCGAACGGCCTCGCCGCGCGATGTCCTCGAGCAGCTGCGTCGCGGTGGCCGTCACCTGGTCGCGGCCCGCGAACAGGTACTGGAACTCGTCGATCACCGCGACGATCCGCGGCCAGTGCCCGCCGGGGTCGGCTTCGCGCAGGTCGGCGAGGTTCGTGACTTCGTGCTCCTTCGCCGCCGCGGATCTCCGGCGCAGTTCGTCGGCCAGGAACCGCAGCAGTGCCAAGCCGAACTCGCGGTCGGTGTTGACGTTCACGCCGACCAGCCGCGCGTGCGGCAGCCAGCTCGCGTCCTTCCGGCCCGGCGCCAGCCCGGCGAACGAGACGCCTTCCTTGAAGTCCAGCAGGTACAGCGCCAGCTCCTCCGGGCTGTACCGCGCCGCGAGGCTGCCGAGCAGCGCGTACAGGAAGTTCGTCTTGCCCGAACCGGACGGTCCGCCGATCAGCGCGTGCGGGCTCGCGTCCCCGATGACGACCTCGACCGGCTCGCCTTCGAAAAACCCGACCGGCGCGCGCAGCTCCCGCGCCGAACTTTCGTGCCCCAGCTCGGCCGGCAGCAGGTCGTCGAACGCCCGCGGCCCGCCCTGCTTGGCGATCAGCGCCGCCGCGATCCGGTCGGCGGCCCGGATGACCTGCCCGGACGGCATCGGCGGGTCGAGCGTCACGGCCAGGTCGGTGCCGGTCATGCTGCTGATCGCCTGCCGGTCGTCGATCAGGCTCAGCGTCTCGACCGACGCGCTCACGGCGGTCGGCACGTCGATCATGATGAGGCAGATCCCCGCGGCCAGCGCACCGCTCGCGACGCGCTTGAGGTCACGGGCGCGTTCCGGTTCGAGGGTTTCGCCGTTGCCGTACAGCACCGCGATGCGGAACGGCTCGATCCGCTCCCCCCGGGCGACGCGCAGTTCCCGCAGCGAAGTGTGGCCCGCCTGCATGCCGGTCGCGTGGATGCGGCGGATGTGACCGGCCAGCTCGTCGAGGAGGTCCTCGAGCCGGCCCGGGTCGTACAGCGAAAGCGCGCTCGTGCGGCTCAGCGGGTAGAGGTCGGGCAGGATCGCGGTGAGCTGCCCGATGTCCCACAGGTGCACGCGCACCGCGCCGGGTTCGAACGTCGAGAGCACGCGGATCAGCAGGTTCTGGACGATGCCGTCGATGACGGGCCGCGTCTTCGGCGCCGACGTGATCGCGAGGTGCGATTCGTCGAGCAGCGGGACCGCGACGTCGAACGTCCGCGTCGCGTCACCGCCCGCGGCGGTCGCGGAACCGACCCGCCACAGACCCGGTGACGTGATCCCGGGGTTGTGCCCGACGCGGCCGAGCCAGTCACCCGGCGGCAGCCCGGCCGGGCCGGGCGCGTTCTGCGCGACGAGCTCGCGCAGTGTCGCCGGCCCTTGGCTCCAGTCGGTGTAGTAAGCGCTTCGCACGCTGCCGAGCGCGCTGAAGACCTCGTGCGCGGCGGGGTGCCGGGCCCACTCGTTCTGCTGCTCGGTGCCGGCGTGGTTCATGCCGACGCGGACGATGTCCCGCTCCAGCTCGAGTTTGGCGAGGTCGGCCTCCGCGGCTTGGCGCGCACCGGCCGCCGCGCCCAGGACCAGCCCGATCTGGTGCCGGACCCGGTCGAGGGCGGTTTCGACCCGGTTGCGTTGCTCGGCTGACTTGTTGGCCATCGGCGTCCCCAAAAAAGGTGTCCCTGAAAGGATTACAGGCGTGACCGGTATCCGCTCACCAAGTCTTCGGCAGAAGCCAGGCGGACGAGGAGCTGGTCCAGCCCCTCGCCGGCCTGCGCGTACTGCGAAGGGAGCCAGGGATCGGCCTTGGCCTGGGCGTCCACGAGCGCCTGCCGGGCTTCCCCGAGCAGGCTTGTGGCCCGCTCGGAGTGGGCGCGCGCGTCGGCGAGCCCGGACACGGCAGCGGTGAGCAGCTGGTGGAGTTCGGCGAGCGACATCCCGCTAGAGACGCGCCGAGTAGGAGTCGGCGGAGGAAATGCTCGCTTGGACCGTGCTCTGCAGGCCGTTGATGCCCTGCAGGGCCTCCGCCAGGAGTCCGTGCGCCTGGCTGACTTCGTGCTGGCTGCTCCCCTGCGTCGCCTGCGAAAGCGACTGCTGGGCTTCTTCGAGAGACTGCGCTGCCTGCTGCAGGGCGGCGATGCTCGCGGACGCCTTTTCATTGGCGAGTGCGATGCCAGCGCGGATCTCTTCGACTCCGGCCATCGGGCCTCTACTCCTCGAAATCTGGGTGGTCGTACGGTGCGGATTCCATTGAAACAGATCCAGCGACTCAGCGTGATCATCTGACTGTGCCGAGTGATCACGGGTCCGGAATCAGCAAGGCCCCGGACGTGGGAACGTCCGGGGCCGGGCCGATCACGGTGCGTGCAGGGGGTGTCCCTGCGCGAAGTCCGCACACTGAAGTCGCTGGCCAGCGCTACCCCAGGTCACAGCGGTTTTCGTGCCACTGCTGGCCTTTCTGGAAGGGTCGGGCTCGGGTTGAGGGTGAGACTAGCGCGACCGGAGCAACCGGCTTCGCGCAGCCCTGCTCGTAACTCACCGTAGACGCGCGCAAGAAAGCAACGAGGAAGCCATTTCACATTCCAGGCTGTCGCAGGTGCCCCACGAGCATCGCCGGGCCGGATCCATCGGTGGCAGACGGGGGTCCTTCGCCGTCGCCGAGGTGGCGGCCCGCGCGGCGAGAAGGCGCCGGATTCGGGACAGGCCACCGGTTTCCGGCCGGAACGACGAAACGCCGGGCGCGAGGCCCGGCGTTTCGCCTGATCAAACGGCGGAGGATACAGGATTCGAACCTGCGAGGGCGTGAACCCAACACGCTTTCCAAGCGTGCGCCTTAGGCCGCTCGGCCAATCCTCCGCAGGAGACGATACCGGATGGTCGTTCGTCGTCGTGAAGGTGGGTCTCAGCCGGTGGGGGTCCGGGTGGCGGAGCCCCCGGCTCGGGGCGAAGCCCCGGATGGCGCTGCGACGTCGGCCACCACGCAGGTGATGTTGTCCGGTCCGCCGCCTTCGTTGGCCAGGCGGATCAGCTCCGGGATCGCGTCGGCCGGGGCCGGGATCGCTGCCAGGACGTCGCGGAGGGTGGGCTCGCTGACCGGGCCGCTCAGGCCGTCCGAGCAGAGCAGGTAGCGGTCGCCCGGGCGGGCGGTGAACGTCCAGATGTCGGGGTCGGCGGAGCCGGTTGTCTGCAACGCCTTCATCAGCAGCGAACGCCGTGGGTGGGACTCCGCGTCTTCGGCCGCAACGCGGCCGTCTTCGACCAGGGCCTGGACGAGCGTGTGGTCGCGGGTCAGCTTGCGGAGGTCGCCGTCGCGCAGGAGGTAGCCGCGGGAGTCGCCGATGTGGGCCGCGCCGAACTCGACGCCGTCGAAGAGGAGCGCCGTCAGCGTGGTGCCCATGCCTTCGGTCGTCGGCTCGTTCGAGGCGACCTCGGCCAGTCTTTCGTCGATGGTCTTGACCACGCCGGACAGCGTCGCCGCCAGGTCCACGCCCGTCAGGTCGATCCGCCGGAGGTCGACGTCGAGCTCGCGCAGCACGTCGACCGCCGTCGCGCTGGCGACTTCGCCGTGCGGCTGGCCCCCGATGCCGTCGGCGACGGCGAGCAGGCGGGAACTCGCGTAGACCGAGTCCTCGTTGACCTGGCGTCGCTTGCCGACGTCCGACCCCGCGGCGTACCGGAGGACGTACCGATCGTGTGTCATGATCCCATGAAAGCATTGGTTGACTGAGTTCACAAGCAACTCGGCTGAATGGAGCACTGTCCGATAGAGTTCCGGCATGGACGACGACGCGACGGTCAGCGCGGCCGACATCGCGCGGCTCGCCGGGGTCGGCCGGGCCGCGGTGAGCAACTGGCGGCGTCGCTACCCGGACTTCCCGCCGCCGGTCGGCGGCACGGCGTCGAGCCCGTTGTTCGGCCTGTCCGCCGTCGCCGGCTGGTTCCGCACGCGGGGCAAGAAGTTCGAACTGTCCGCCGGTGAACGCGCGTGGCAGCGCCTTCGTGCCCTGGGCGACGACCTCGGCCTGGCCGAGCGCGTGAGCCGCGCGGGCGTCTTCTTCGCTTTCCAGGCCGGGATCTTCGACACCTTCGACAGCAGGCTGGACGACCCCGAGCTCATCACCCTGCTCAGCGAGATGACGCACCGGGACGGCCCGGTCGAATCGTTCGAACTGTTGTGCCGCCGCTACTTCGAAGCGCATTCGCGGCGGTTGTCGACGACGCCGGAGCCGGTCGCCGAGCTGATGGCCCGGCTCGCCGGCCCGGTGGCCACGATCCTCGACCCCGCCTGCGGCTTCGGCGCGCTCGCGCTGGCGAGCGGCGCGAAAACCGTGCTGGGACAGGACAGTGACCCGATGACGGCCTCGATCGCGACGCTGCGGCTGCGGCTGCGCGGCCTCGAGGCGGAGGTCTACGCGGTCGACGCGCTGCGCGATGACGCCTTCGCCGGCCGGACGGCCGAAGCCGTGTTGTGCGACCCGCCGTTCAACGAGCGGGCCTGGGGCCACGACGAGCTCGTCGGCGACGCGCGCTGGGAGTACGGCCTGCCGCCGCGCGGCGAGCCCGAGCTCGCCTGGGTGCAGCACTGCCTCGCGCACGTCGAACCCGGGGGCACGGTGGCGATCCTGATGCCGGGCGCGGCGGCCGGGCGGCGCAGCGGCAAGCGCATCCGCGGCAACCTGCTGCGCGCGGGCGCGGTCCGCGCGGTCGTCACGCTGACGGCGGCGGGGCCCGACCTCTGGCTGCTGCGGCGGCCGGTGCCCGGGCGGCGCCCGTCGTCCACGGTCCTGCTCGGCGAGGCGGGCGACGATCTGTCCACAGTGGACGATATGTGGCGGGGCTTCCTCGAGCACCCCGAATCCGGCGTCCGGATCATCGACCTGCTCGACGACGACGTCGACCTCACGCCGGCCCGGCGCCGCGTCCGGGACGAGGACCTCGGCCGGGCTTTCCAGGCCGTGCAAGCGCGGTTCGCCGAACTGAGCCCGCGGCTGCCGCCGCTCGAAGCGGTGGACACCGAGCCGGCGTTCACGACGGTCGGCGAGCTCGTCAAGGCCGGTGTCGTCGAGGTCAAGCACGCGGCCCGCGCCGACGCCGACCACCCGGTGGCCGAGGCGGGCGACGTCGTCGCGTCCGTGACGGGGATCGCGTACGTCCACAGTGGACCAGATGAGCCGGTCGGGCCCGGGCTCACCGTGTACCGCGTCGACCCGGACCGGCTGGACGCGGACTTCCTGGCCGGCTGCCTGCGCGCGGCCGACCTGCCCGCCGCGTCGGCGTCGACCCGGATCGACGGCAGGCGCGTGCGGATCCCGCGCGTCGCCATCGGCGTCCAGCGCGAGTACGGCCGGGTCTTCCGGCGGCTGGCCGAGTTCGACGCCGTTCTGCGCGAGACGGCGGAAACGGGCCGTGAGCTGGTCCGGCTAGGCTTCGCTGGACTTGTCGAAGGACGGCTCGCGCCGGGCCGATAGGGGAACGGATGCTGATCGCCGACCGCTACGAGCTGGACGAGCTGCCGCTCGGCCGCGGCGGGATGGGCGCGGTGCACGGCGGGCACGACCGCCGGCTGGGTCGGCGCGTGGCGATCAAGCTGCTGAGACTGCCTGGCCGCGACGAGGAGCTCGAAGCCCGCTTCGCGCGCGAAGCACGGATCCTGGCGACGCTCGACCACCCCGGCGTACCGACGCTGTACGACTACGGCACGCACGACGACCGGTTGTTCCAGGTCATGCAGTTCGTCGACGGCGTGACGGTGGCCGACCTGCTCGCCGAGCACGGGCCGCTGCCGGTGCCGTGGGCCGCGGCGATCACGGCGCAGGCGTGCGCGGTGCTGACCGCCGCCCACGCCCTCGCGGTGTGCCACCGCGACCTCAAGCCGTCCAACCTGATGCTCGGCCCGGACGGCGGGGTCAAGGTGATGGACTTCGGCCTCGCCGTGCTGCGCGAAGCCGACGCCGCGCAGTTCACGCGGGCCGGGCAGCTGCTGGGGACGCCGTCCTACATGGCGCCCGAGCAGATCCAGCGCGGCGGCGCCGAACCGCGAAGCGACCTCTACGCATTGGGTTGCGTGCTGCACGAGATGCTCACCGGGCGGCGGCTCTTCGACGGGCCCACGGCGTACGCGGTGTTCGAGCGGCAGGTCAAGGAGCTGCCGCCGCCCGTGCCGGGCGTCCCGAAGCAGCTCAACGCGCTGCTCGCCGAGATGCTGGCGAAAGACCCCGAAGCACGGCCGCCCGGGGCGGCCGTGCTGTACGAGCGGCTGGGCGCGTTCGTCGGCGCGCTGCCGCCGCTGCCGGGGTTCCTCGTGCCGCCGTCCGTGCCCAGCCCGGGCCGGATGTACGCCCGGATGCTGGGACGCGTCAGCGGTTGAGCGCCGCCGGCCGCTGCTCGGCGAGCGGCAGGCCGCGCTGCTGGATGCGGTAGTACGTCGTCGCGTTCTGCACCGCGATGCTGACGCCCAGGGTGAGCGCGATCGACGCCGAGGTCAGCGGCCCGGCGACGCCGAGCGCCGTGCCCAGGGCGACGAGCCCCACCCGGATCGCGATCGTCAGCAGCCACAGCCCGACGGTGACGGCCGACCCCTTCTGGAACGTCGTGCCCCCGCGCTCGCTGAGCGTGGTCGTCGTGCTGCGCAGCACCCCGAGCCCGGCGAGGACGACCAGGTCCACGGCGAGCAGCCCGAGCTCGGCGGCCGACGCGCCGGGCAGCGCCTTCGCGGTCAGGTACGCGCCGACGGCGACCAGGATCAGCGGCATCACGACGAGCGTCTTGCGGTTCAGCAGCGTGCCGCGGACCTGCTTGTACACGACCTTGTAGAGGACGTAGGCGGCGATGACCACGTAGAGCAGGACGTTCGCTGCGCTGGACATTTCGGGGCTCCTTGGTTTCGAAGGTGCCCCCAGCATCGGCGAACGGCGGCCCGGTTTCGTCGGCGCGCGGATCGGGCCCGGGTGGACCTCGATCTCAACCCCAGGGTGGACGCTGACCGAATCGTGACCTTCCGGGGCGAACCTCGACCGGGTGATCGCCGTCTTCAGGGGTGTTCGCAACGCGATGATCGAGCATGGGGGTACCGGATCGTGAAAAGGCTTCTGGCGGGAACGGCCGCGCTGGCCACCGCCTTCGTGCTGGCCGCCTGCTCGGGCGGCGGGGCCGCGGGCGGGCCGAACGCGGGCGGTGGCGCCGTCGCCGCCGGCACCGGCGGGGGGACGCCGACGACGTCGAGCACCACTCCGGCCCCCACCACGACCAGCGCGACGCCGGCCTCGACGAGCGCCGCGCCCACCACGGCGAAGCCGGCGCCGACCACCACGGCCAAGCCGAAGCCCAAGCCGCAGCCCCCGGCGAGCGACCCGGGGGTGCCGTGCGCCGCCGCGGCCGCGTCTTCGGGCACCGCCGCCTGCGTCGACATCTCCGCGCACAAGGCGTGGCTGCTGCAGGGCGGCAAGGTCGTCTACGGGCCGGTGCCGATGCTGCCGGGCCGCAAGAGCAACCCGACGCCGACCGGCACGTTCCACGTCCTCTCGAAGGAGAAGGTGCACCTGTCGAAGGAGTTCGACAACGCGAAGATGCCGAATTCGGTGTTCTTCTACCCCGGTGACGCCTTCCACACGGGCAGTCTCTCGGTGTACTCGCACGGCTGCATCCACCTGTCGGCGGGCGCGTCCCTGAAGTTCTTCACCACCTTGCACGTCGGTGACATCGTGCAGGTGGTTCCGTAAACGGTCCTTGACCAATACGGACAGTTGATCACGAACGGATAAAATCACTCGGCAGAGTGAAACTGGCCCCCCTGTTCAGGCGATATGTGATCGCTTGGGAAGGGGGGCCAAATGGCCTTGGGAAGGCTCAGAGCACTACGCCACGCACTCGTCGCGGCGGTGCTCACCGGGGCGTTGCTGCCCGTCGTGTCCACGGGGGTGGCGACGGCGGCGACGACGATCCCGCAGGGGTTCGTGCTGCGGGACACCAGCGCGGGGCTGGGGAACCAGCCCCTGACGGACTTCGGGTACCTGCCGGACAACTCCGTGTTCGTCATCAGCAAGACCGGCACCGTCCGCTGGCTGCCGGAGACCGGGGCGGGCCGGACGATCGCGACGCTGCCCGTCCGGACCGACGAGGACCTCGGCCTCGTCGGGCTGGCCGTCGCACCGGACTACGCGACGTCGCACGCCATCTACCTGACGCGGTCGATCAACCAGACCAGCGGTTTCGTCATGCGGCTGGCGCGGTTCACGGTCACCGTGGACGCGGCCGGCGCGCCGACCGGGCTGACCGGCGAGCAGACGCTGTTCGAGGTGCCGGGCATCACGAACGTCCACGCCATCGACACGGTCGTCGCCGCCACCGACGGGACGCTCTGGCTGTCCATCGGCGACAACGGCGACTTCACGAAGATGGACCCGGCGTCGTTGCGCGCCCAGGACGTCAACCAGCCCTACGGCAAGATCTTCCACCTGGCCGCCGACGGCCGGGGCGTGCCGGCCAACCCGTACTACGACGCGGCCAACCCGGGCTCGACCGCGAGCAAGGTGTTCGCACGCGGGTTCCGCAACCCGTTCCGGTTCAGCATCGACCCGAACCTCGGCCTGCCGGTCGCCGGTGACGTCGGCTGGAGCACGTGGGAAGAGGTCGACGTCGTCCAGCGCGGTGCCAACCAGGGCTGGCCGTGCTGGGAAGGCAACCACGCGACCCCGGGCTACAGCGGGCTCGCGGGCTGCGCCGGCGTGGCGAACCAGCCGCCGATCTTCGAGTACCAGCACGGCACCGGCGACATGCAGGGCAACAGCGTCACCGGCGGCATCGTCTACAACGGATCCAGCTACCCGGCGGCGTACCGCGGGTCGTACTTCTTCGGCGACTACGTGACGAAGAAGATCTGGACCCTGCGCTACGACGGCCAGGGCCAGCTGACGCAGGCGCCGGAGAACCCGCCGGTGTTCACCGGCATCGGCGGCCCGGTGAAGTTCGCGGCGGCGCCGAACGGCGACATCGTCTACGCCGACATCCTGTCCGGCAACCTGCGGCGGTTGACCTACTCGGCCAACAACACGGCTCCGGTCGCGAAGGCCACCTCGGTCACCGACCCGGCCACCCGCACGGTGACGTTCGACGGCTCCGCTTCGGTCGACTACGACAACGACCCGCTGAAGTACGACTGGGACTTCGGGGACGGGACGACCGCGGTCGACGCCGGCCCACAGGTTTCCCACACCTACGCCGCGGGCACCGACGCGTTCACGGCGAAGCTGACCGTCCGGGACCCCCTGGAGGCCAGCGACACGACGACCATCGCGGTCGCGCCCGGCAACCACACCCCGGAGCTGACGCTCACCACGCCGGGTGACTCCGCGACCTTCGCGGTCAACCAGCAGGTCTCGCTGAGCGCCACCGCGACCGACGCCGAGGACGGCGCGTTGCCGGTCACCTGGACCACGGCGGTGCGGCACTGCCCGACCGAGGCGACGTGCCACGCGCACCCGGGGGCCGGTGGCACCGGGGCGAGCTACGCGGCGCCGTTCACCGAGCACCCGGACTCCCGCATGGAGTTCACCGCGACGGTGACCGACAGCGCGGGCGTCACGACGTCCAAGACGTACACGGCTTGGCCGCGCCGGCACCGGATCACCCTGCTCGGCACGCAGCCCGCGGCGCTGAGCATCCCGGTCGAGGGCGGCGTCAGCACGGCGCTGGTCACCGAAGGCGCATCCTTCGACGTCGAGGCCGCGCCGCTGGCCATCGACGGCGTTTCGAAGTTCACCGGCTGGCAGGGCGGTCCCACCGACACGACGTGGGTCGTCACGGTCGGCTCGGGCGACCTGACCCTGACGGCGAACTACGCGACCCCGATCGACCAGCGCTACGACGGCGACCCGGCGTTGCGGGCGAAGGTCGGGGCGCCGACGGGCACCGAGGTCACCGACGGCACGGTCCACTACCGGACCTACGCGAACGGCCGTCTCTACTGGAGCGCGGTGGGCGGCACGAAGTACGTGACCGGCCCGGTGCTGGACAAGTACCTCGGCTACGGCGGCCACGCGAAGCTCGGCCCGCCGACGACCGACACCACGGCCACCGCCGACGGCACCGGGCAGTTCTCCGACTTCGTCAACAACGGCACCGTGGGGTCGATCTACTACACGGCCGCCACGGGTGCGCACGCCGTCTACGGGGAAATCCGGAAGAAGTGGGCGGCACTGGGCCTCGAACAGGGGCTCGGCTACCCGACCTCCGACGAGAACGGGACGCCGGACGGGGTCGGCCGGTTCAACGACTTCGTCAAGGCCGGCAACGTCGGGTCGATCTACTGGACCAACGCGCTCGGCGCGCACGCGCTCTACGGCGAAATCCGCAAGAAGTGGGCCGCGCTCGGCTACGAGCGGGGCGTCGGCTACCCGACGACGGACGAGACCGGCACCTCGGACGGTGCCGGCCGGTTCAACGACTTCCTGAACGGCACGAACGTCGGGTCGATCTACTGGACGGGCCAGACGGGCGCGCACGCGGTCGTCGGGGAGATCCGGAAGAAGTGGGCGGCGCTCGGCCTCGAAAAGGGCGTCGGCTACCCGACCGCGGACGAGAACGGGACGCCGGACGGGGTCGGCCGGTTCAACGACTTCGTCAAGGCCGGCAACGTGGGTTCGATCTACTGGACGAACGCGCTCGGCGCACACGCGATCTACGGCGAAATCCGGAAGAAGTGGGCGGCCTACGGCTACGAACGCGGCCTCGGTTACCCGATCAACGACGAGGAAGGGACACCGGACGGCGTCGGCCGCTTCAACCACTTCAGTCTCGGCCACTCGATCTACTACACGCCGATGACCGGCACGCACGTGATCAAGGGCGAGATCCGCAAGCGCTGGGCGGCCCTCGGCTGGGAGAAGTCCTACCTGGGCTACGCGACCTCGGACGAGTACGTGACGAACGGGGTGTACCGCAGCGACTTCCAGGGCGGCTACATCACGTGGACGCCGTCGACCGGCGCGGTCGACCGCCGCTGGTGACGCGGTAACCGACCCACGACCGGCGCAGGCCGTCCCCGGAGTTTCCGGGGGCGGCCTGCGCCGTTTCGGAACCTCGGCGGGGCCCGAACGTCTTGAGAGGCAGAGAGCGGGAACCACGATCTTGGGGGAGCACATGCGTATTCGGCGCGCGCTGGCCGCACTGTCCACTTTGGCCGTCGCGGCGGTGCTGACGGCCTGTTCGGCCGGTCAGACCGCCGACGTCCGGCTGGCGGCGGGGACGCCGTCGCCCACTTCGGCCGCCCCGGTCGCACCGTCCACTTCGGACAGCAAGCCGACGGTGGCGCCCGGTGTTCCGTGCACGATCACCGCGAAGGCGTGCGTTTCCCTTTCGGGGAAGCAGGCCTGGCTGCTCGACGAGGGCAAGATCGTCTACGGCCCGGTGAAGATCATGCCCGGCAAGAAGGGCAGCACCACCCCGGTCGGCACGTGGCACGTGCTCGCCAAGGAGAAGCTGCACCTCAGCCGCGAATTCGACAACGCGCCGATGCCGAACTCCGTGTTCTTCTACAACGGCGTCGCGTTCCACCAGGGCAGCCTGGCCAAGTACTCGAACGGCTGCGTGCACCTTTCGGCCGCGGCGTCGCTGAAGTTCTTCTCCGCGCTGGACAAGGGTGACGAGGTCCAGGTCATCCGGTGACCGTCAGGTCCGCCGGCGTGGTCCCGGCCGACGCCAGCGGCAGCCCGAGGGCGACGCGCTCGGTGAGCCACGGGCTCGGCCGGTACCGCGGGTCCCCGGTGGACGCGGCCAGTCCGCGCAGGATCCGCAGCACCACGTCGCCGCCGACGAGGTCGCCCCAGGCCAGCGGGCCGCGGGGGTAGCCGAGGCCGAGCCGGACCGCCGTGTCGATGTCGGCCGGCGTCGCCAGGCGCTGACCCGCGATGAAGCACGCCGTGTTGACGATCGAGGCCAGGAGGCGCTGGGCGATCGGGGCCGGGCCGTCGCGGACGACCGTCACCGGGTGGCCGGTCGCGGCCAGCGCGCCCCACGCCGCGCGGCCCACCACCGGGTCGAGTCCCGGGTGGACGGACATCGTCAGGCGCCGTTCGTAGCCCCCGAGGGGATCGACGCCGGCGACCCGGTCGAGGCGCAGCCCGGCGCGGGTCGCGGCGTCCACCGTGGACTCGCCGTAGAGCGGGACGAGCAGGACCGCGTCGGGGTAGGCGTCCGGCACGACCTGCACGCCGGCCGCCGCGAGCGTGCGCGCGAGGTGCTCGTCCGCCGTGAACACCGGGCTCGTCGGCCTCGGCGGCGCTTCCGGCTCGTCGGCGACCTGCTGCTTCCCGTTGTCGTAGCGGTAAAAGCCTTCGCCGTTCTTGCGGCCGAACAGGCCGGCGGCGACGCGCGGCCGGGTCAGCCACGACGGCCGCAGCCGCGGGTCGCCGTGGAAGCCGCTCCAGATGCTTTCGAGCACCGCGTGCGAGACGTCGAGCCCGGTGAGGTCGAGCAGTTCGAACGGCCCGAGCTTCAGACCGAGCACGTCCCGCGCGACGCGGTCGACGTCGGCGGGCTCCGCGAGCGCCTCCGAGAGGATCTGCAGCGCCTCGGTGTTGAGGCCGCGGCCGGCGTGGTTGACGAGGAAGCCCGGCGCGTCCTTCGCCAGCACCGGCTCGTGGCCCCAGCCGCGGACCAGTTCGAGCGCCTCGGCGGGCAGCCAGTCGTGCGTGCGCGTGCCCGGGACCACCTCGACCAGGCGCATCAGCGGCACCGGGTTGAAGAAGTGCAGGCCGACCAGCCGGCCGGGTTCGGCCAGCTCGGCGGCGATCTCGGTGACCGAGAGCGAGCTGGTGTTCGTCGCGAAGATCGTCTCTTGTGGACAGACCCGCTCGAGGCCGGCGAACAGGGCCCGCTTGGTCGCGAGGTCTTCCCGCACGGCTTCGACGACGAGGTCGACGCCGTCCGCCGGGGCGTCGGGCGCGTCCACGGCCACCAGCCGGTCCTTGACCACCTGCGCGTCCTCGGTCAGCTTGCCCTTCGACGCCAGCTTGTCGACCATCCCGCCGACGTACTCGATCGCTTCGGCGACGGCCTCGCGCCGGACGTCGGCCAGCTCGACGGTCACCCCCGCGGTCGCGGCGAGCTGGACGATCCCGCGGCCCATCACCCCGGTCCCGATCACCCGGATCCTGCCGACCTTCCCGGCCCACCCCGTCACTTCGCGCCCGCCTTCCGCTGTCGGTCTCTCTCGCGCGTGACGGTACCGCCTAGAGGCCCACGAACTCCGCCATCCGCATCGCCGAGTGGGCGAAGAACGCGTCGGCCGGGTCGACGCTGCCGACGTACTGGCCGAACAGGTCGAAGTTGATCGCGCCGAACAGCTGGGTCCACGCCATGATCAGCCGGGCCACGGTCTCGGGCCCGGCGACGATCCCGAGGACCTTCGTGAGCGTCTCGGCCTGGGCACGCAGCTCGGGTGCGACGTCGCCGTCGACCGCGCGCAGTTCGGTGTGCGTGAGCACCTTGACCAGGGCGAGCGCGACGCGCCCGGCCGGCGCGACGGTGTCCTGCGGCGCCGAGTACCCGGGGATCGGCGAGCCGTAGATCAGCGCGTACTCGTGCGGGTGCGCGCGGGCCCACTCGCGCGTCGCCTGCCAGATCGCGAGCCACCGGTCGCGGGGCTTGCCTTCGCCGGGGTCGGCGTTCTCGGCCGCCTCGCCGATCGCGTTGTAGGCGTCGACGATCAGATCGGTCAGCAGCCGGTCCCGGCTCGGGAAGTACCGGTACAGCGCGGACGACACCATGCCCAGCTCCCGCGCCACCGCGCGCAGCGAGAGCCCGTGCGCGCCGACCTCGGCGAGCTGGCGGCGGGCCTCGTCCTTGATCTCCTGGGTCAGTTCGGCGCGGGCTCGTTCGCGCGCGGTCCGGGTCGCGGTCATGCGGATCAGTGTGCCATGACGAGAGCGCTGCACAAAACCGAGAGCACTGCTCTTGACAGCGGCGCTCTCAAGGGTGTTCACTGCTCTTAACCGAGAGCACTGCTCTCCCAGAACTTCGGAGGACACCATGACCGCCGCCCGCTACATCGAGCCGAAGAAGTCCACCAACGCGTTCAACGAGGCCGTCGCGAAGCTGACCCGGATGGGCTTCAGCGTGTGGGGCAGCCGGGTGCTGACCGTCGTCGGCCGCAAGAGCGGCGAGCCGCGGTCGGTGCCGGTGAACCTGCTGACCGTCGACGGCGTGCGCTACCTCGTCGCCCCGCGCGGCGAGACGCAGTGGGTGCGCAACCTGCGGGCCGCCGGCCAGGGCACGCTGCGCGTCGGGCGCCGCGTCGAGGAGTTCACCTTCCGCGAGCTCGTCGACGACGAGAAGCCGGGCATCCTCCGCGCGTACCTCAAGCGCTGGAAGTTCGAGGTCGGCGTGTTCTTCGACGGCGTCGACGCGAAGGCGTCCGACGAGAAGCTGCGCGAGATCGCGCCGGGCTACCCGATCTTCGAGATCTTCACGAAGTAGCGGGGTGGGTCCTCACGGCGTGGGTTTGCGCCGCGTCAGGTTCGCCGCGACCAGCACGACCCCGACCAGGAACGCGACCAGCCCGATCAGGAACCACAGCTTCTGGCCCGTCATGAAGCTGCCGGTGATGACCCCGATGCCCTGCAGCACCCACACGGCGCCGACCAGCACGAGCACGACCCCGACCGCGAACGTGATCCACCGCCTCATCGGCCCAGTCTAGGCAGGGTGCTCGTCCGGGACGAGTTTGTGCTTGTAGGCGTAGACGACGGCGTGCACGCGATCGGGCAGCCCGAGCTTGCTCAGCACGCGGGACACGTGCGTCTTGACCGTCTCCTCGCCGACGTGCAGCTGCCGCGCGATCTCCGCGTTGCTGCACGCGTTGGCGATCAGCAGCAGGACTTCGCGTTCGCGGGAGGTGAGCCGGGCCAGCTCGGGTGGCTCGGTGGCCGCGGGTTCGAGCACCGCCGCGAACTTCGCCACGAGCCGCCGGGTGACCGACGGGTCGATCAGCGCGTCCCCGCGCGCGGCCACCCGCATCGCCGCGACGAGTTCCTCCGGCGCCAGGCTCTTCAGCAGGAACCCGCTCGCCCCGGCCCGCAGCGCGCGGTAGACGTACTCGTCGGCGTCGTAGGTCGTGAGCACGAGGACGCGGGTGTCGTTGCCCGGCGCGGCGAGGATCGCCTCGGTCGCGGCGAGGCCGTCGAGGCGGGGCATGCGGACGTCGAGGACCGCGACGTCCGGGCGGAGGCGGGCCGTCTCGGCGACGGCTTCGCGGCCGTCGGAAGCCTCGCCGACGCAGGTGAAGTCGGGCTGGGTGTCGAGGAGCGCGCGCATCCCGGAGCGGAACATCGCGTGGTCGTCGGCCAGCAGGACGCGGATCATGTGCTCTCCACCGGGAAGGTCGTGCGCAGCTGCCAGTGCTCGCCGTTCTCGCCGTAGGAGACCTGGCCGCCGAACAGGGTGACGCGCTGGCGGATCCCCGTCAGGCCGCGGTGCGCGTGCTCGTTCTCTTCGGCACGGCCGGCGCGGAGCCCGTTCGTCACCGTGAGGACGACTTCGGTGCGGCCGTGGTTCAGCTCCACCTCGACCGGGCCTTCGCCGTGGCGCAGCGCGTTGGTCAGGGCTTCCTGCGCGATCCGGTAGAGGGCGACGTCGAGCGAGCCGGGCAGCTCGCGGGGTTCGCCGCGCAGGGCGAGGCGGGTCGGCAGGCCGGCCGCGCGGACGGTCTCGACCAGCTCGTCGAGGTTGTCGAGACCGGGCTGTTCGGCGTTGGTCTCCGCGTGCAGGAGGTCGAGCAGGCGCCGCAGGTCGGCCATCGCCGAGCGGCTCGCGGACTCGACCGCGCCGAGCGACTTCCGCACCGGCTCGGCGCCGTCGGGCAGGCCGAGCCGCGCGGCGCCGGCGTGCACGCCGATGGCGCTGACGTGGTGGGAGATGACGTCGTGGAGGTCGCGCGCGATGGTCGTCCGCTCCTCGAGGACGGCCCGGCGGACGGCCTCTTCCTCGTGCTGGCGGCGTTCGTCGGCTTCGCGTTCGAGGTCGGCGATGTAGGCGCGGCGCGCGGTCGTGTACCGGCCGACCAGCCACGGCAGGAGCGCGCTGACGCCGACGTTGATCGCGATCAGCCGCCAGTCCGAGCCGCCCTTGCCGATCTCGAGGCAGCCCGCCGTCACCCCGGCGAGCAGCGCGAACAGGGCGAGCGCCGACGGCTTCGGCCGCAACCACGCGCCCGCCCGGTAGCCGGCGATGAGGATGCCGGCGTTGTCCCCGATCTCGGCGCCGGAGACGTGCCCCAGCAGCAGCGGCCCGCCGGCGAAGAGGACGGCGTGCGCGAGAGCCACCCAGCCGGAGTACCGCGCGGGCCCGGCGAGGGCGGCGTTGACGGCGATCCCGGCGAGCAGCACCACCCAGGCCCGCCACCCGGCCTCGCCGAGCGGCCCCCGAAGGGCGAAAAGCGCCCCGTCGCAGACGACGCAGACCAGCGCGACCAGCAACGACTGGCGCCGCAGGGACCCGCTGATGTCGTACACACCCGCAACTCTGCCGCAAGAAGGCAGGGGGTGGGCGGGAACGCCCCGATGCGGCGGGAGGGGTACGCCGGCACCGGGACGCTCCCTGGAAGGAGGGTCGACGGATGAAGGGGCTTGCTCTCACCCCCGGAACGTGCGTCAGTTCGTCGGGCGGGCCGAGTAGTCGCCGCCGCGGCGCTGGCCTGGCTGGCGCTGGCCCTGCAGGGCCTGGCCCAGCGACGTCGCCGTTGCGGTCTGGCCTTCGACCTTGGCCACCACCGTCACGTTCGTGTCGCCCTGCTTGACGTCGCCCGTCTTCTGGGTCGAACTGTCCAGGGTGTACGTCTGCTTGTAGCCGTCCTTGCTGGTCAGCGTCACCGATGTCGCGCTCAGCTCGGTGACGTCGCCCGTCTGGAGGCGCTCCGTCGTGTAGCCGCCGCTGCCGTTCGACACCACGAAGTCGCCGTGCAGGGCTTCTCGCAGTGCTGCCATACCGCCGCCGAAGCCGCCGCCCGGCATGCCCTGGCCGTTGAACCGGCCGTTGGGGCCGCCGCCCGGGCCGCCGAAGCCGCCCGGGCCCTGCTGGGCGCTGTTGTCCGCGCTGCTCGTGCCCGCCCAGATCGCCGCGCCGCCGCCGGCCGCGATCACCACCGCGATGCCCGCCGCGATGGCCGTCTTCTTGCCGGACCAGCCCTTCTTGGGCGGGGCGGCCGCGGGGTCGCCCCAGTTCGCCGCGGCCGGGGCCGGCTCGCCCCAGGCGGGGGTGTTCGCGGCGGGTGCCGGCTCGCCCTGGGGCGGCGTGTTCGGCGTCGGCTCGGTCGTCATCGTGTCCTCCGGTAGGGCCAGACTGGTCCTGCCCAGATTCGTCGCCGACGCTGTGTGCGAGCTGTGCGAAGCGTCAGCGGGTGCTGTGCCTCGAAAGATCGAACCTTCACAGGAAACGCACAGTCACCGCACAGCGACTACTGAAGACCCGCCGAGAAGATGGCACCATGACCGCTATGAACGCCACGTCACCCGGCCCCGGCAAGGCCGACCTGCGCCGCGCCGACGGGAGCGCGGTGCGGGTCCTCGTCGTCGACGACGAGGCGACGCTGGCCGAGCTCGTCTCGATGGCCCTGCGCATGGAGGGCTGGGAGGTGCGCAGCGCGGGCGACGGCACGGAGGCCGTCCGGATCGCGCGCGACTTCCGGCCCGACGCCGTCGTCCTCGACGTCATGCTCCCCGACTTCAGCGGTCTCGAGGTCCTGCGCCGCATGCGCGCCGAGGCGCCGAACCTGCCGGTGCTGTTCCTGACGGCGAAGGACGCGGTCGAGGACCGCATCGCCGGGCTCACCGCGGGCGGCGACGACTACGTCACCAAGCCCTTCAGCCTCGAAGAGGTCGCCCTGCGGCTGCGCGCGCTGCTGCGCCGGGCCGGCGGCGTGACCGGTGCGAGCGGGTCGACGCTCGTCGTCGGCGACCTCACCCTCGACGAGGACAGCCGCGAAGTGCACCGCGGCGGCGATCTGGTGCCGCTGACCGCGACCGAGTTCGAGCTGCTGCGCTACCTCATGCGCAACCCGAAGCGGGTGCTGTCGAAGGCCCAGATCCTGGACCGCGTGTGGAGCTACGACTTCGGCGGTCAGGCCAACATCGTCGAGCTCTACATCTCCTACCTCCGCAAGAAGATCGACGCCGACCGCGAGCCGATGATCCACACCATGCGGGGCGCCGGGTATGTCCTCAAGCCCGCCGGCTGAGCCGGGCCCGGTCCGGACGCGGCGGCCGTGGTCGCTGCGGCGGCGGCTGATCGTCCAGCTCGCCGCGCTGCTCGCCCTGGTGTGCCTGGTCGTCGGCGTGGTCACGGAGTTCGCGCTCAGCGAGTTCCTCGTCGGCCAGCAGGACAAGCGGCTCGCCGCGGCGAGCGACCGCGCGTCGCACAGCGGCGAACGGCCGCCGCCCTGGACCTACGGCGAAGCCCCGCCGCCGGATCCGCTGCGCGTGCTCGGCCAGGGCGAAGGCACCCTCGCCGTCGTCCAAACCGGCTCGGAGGCGAAGGCGGGCGTCCTCGACTCCAGCGTGGGCGGGCCGTCGAAGCGGAGGTCGCCCGTCAAGACCGTGGAGCCGAGCCAGGTCCTGGCCCTGCTGGCGCTCCCGTCGGACGGGAAGCAGCGCACCATCGACCTCGGCGGCAGCCTCGGCGACTACCGCGTCGTGTCGACGACGTCGCGCAGCGGCGAGAAGACCGTCATCGGCCTGCCGCTCAAGGACGTCAACGAGACGCTGTGGCGGCTGGGGTTCATCCTCGGCGGCGTCGCGCTCGCCGGGATCCTGGTGGCGGGCGCGGTCGGCGCGGCCACGATCCGCCGCACGATGAAGCCGCTCGACCGGCTGGCCGCGACCGCGACCCGCGTCTCGGAACTGCCGCTCGACCGCGGCGAGGTCGCGCTGTCCGAACGCGTCCCCGAGGCCGACACCGACTCGAACACCGAGGTCGGCAAGGTCGGCTCGGCGCTCAACCGGATGCTGCAGCACATCGCGAACGCCTTGAACGCGCGGCACGCGAGCGAGAAGCGCGTCCGCCAGTTCGTCGCGGACGCGAGCCACGAGCTGCGCACGCCGCTGGCGGCGATCCGCGGCTACGCCGAGCTGACCCGGCGCAGCGGCGAGCAGGTGCCGCCGGACGTCGCGTTCGCGATGAGCCGGGTCGAGTCCGAGTCGCGCCGGATGACGACGCTGGTCGAGGACCTGCTGCTGCTCGCGCGGCTGGACTCCGGCCGTCCGGTGGTGCACGAGTGGGTGGACCTGTGCCGGCTGGTGGCCGACGCGGTCGCGGACGCGCACGTCGCGGGCCCGGACCACAAGTGGCTGATGGACGTCCCCGGCGAGCCGATCGGCGTCCTCGGCGACGCGGGCCAGCTGCACCAGGTCGTGATCAACGTCCTGGCCAACGCGCGCACGCACACCCCGGCGGGCACCACGGTCACGACCAGTTTGTCCACTTCGGACGGAGTCGTCCGGCTCCGCGTGGCCGACGACGGCCCCGGCATCCCGCCGGACGTCCTCCCGGACATCTTCGAGCGCTTCGCCCGTGGCGACAACTCCCGTTCGCGGGCGGCGGGCAGCACCGGGCTCGGGCTGGCGATCGTGGCCGCGGTGGTCGGCGCGCACGGCGGCCGGGTCGGTGTGCAGAGCCGGCCGGGGCGCACGGAGTTCGAGGTCACCTTCCCGGAGGCCGCGGGCTGATCACCCGATCAGGCCGGATGCACAGCCGGCGCACAGCTTCGGCACAAGTTCACCACATGCGGCGCCGACACGGTGAGGATCATGACGACCACGCTGTCGGCGCCCGAACACGCCCAGCCCGCACCCGCGCCCGCCCGGAAACCGCGGTGGATCAGGCCTTCCGTCGCCGCGCTGCTCGCCGGCACCGGCCTGCTCTACCTGTGGGACCTGGCGAAGACGGGCTGGGCCAACGACTTCTACGCGATGGCCGCCCAGGCCGGCACGTGGAGCTGGAAGGCGCTGTTCTTCGGCTCGCTCGACCCGGGCAACGTCGTCACCGTGGACAAACCGCCGTTCTCCCTGTGGATCATGGGACTCTCCGGACGGATCTTCGGCTTCTCGAGCTGGAGCCTGCTCGTGCCGAACGCGCTCGCCGGTGTCGCGTCGGTGGGCCTGCTGTACCTCGCCGTGCGCCGGCTTTCGGGGCCCGGCGCCGGCTTGCTCGCCGGGGCCGCCCTCGCGCTGACACCGGTCGCCGCGCTCATGTTCCGCTACGACAACCCCGACGCCTTCCTGGTGCTGCTGCTCGTCGCCGGCGGGTACTGCGTCGTGCGGGCGCTCGAGCACGCGAGCACGAAGTGGCTGCTGCTCGCCGGCGTCGCGGTCGGGTTCGGCTTCCTCGACAAGATGCTGCAGGCCTTCCTCGTCCTGCCCGCCTTCGTGCTGGCGTACGCCGTCGCCGCGCCGACGTCGCTCGGGCGCCGGATCGGGCAGCTGTTCGCCGCGGCCGGCGCGGTGCTCGTGGCCGCGGGCTGGTGGATCGTGATCGTCGCGCTGTGGCCGGTCGCCGACCGGCCCTACATCAGCGGGTCGACCGACAACACCGTGCTGGAGCTGGCTTTCGGCTACAACGGCCTCGGCCGCATCTTCGGTGAAAGCCGCGGCGGCGGGACGTTCGGCCCGCCGTCCGGAGGCGGCGGCCGCGGCTTCGGTGGCTTCGGCGGCCAGACCGGCCTGACGCGGCTGTTCGGCGGCGAGTTCGGCGGGGAAGCGTCGTGGCTGCTGCCCGCCGCGGTCGTCGGCCTGGTCGCCGGCCTGTGGTTCACGCGCCGGGCACCGCGCACCGACCGGACGCGCGCGGCACTGCTGCTCTGGGGCGGCTGGCTGGTCGTCACGGTGCTCGTGTTCAGCTACATGAGCGGCATCATCCACCCGTACTACACGGTCGCGCTGGCGCCCGGGATCGCCGGCACGCTGGGGATTTCCGCGCGCGAGCTCTGGCGCGGCCGGGCGAACTTCGCGGCCCGCGCGGTGCTGGCGGTGATGCTCGCGGTGACCGCCGTCTGGGGGTTCGTGCTCCTCGCGCGGACGCCGGAATGGCAGCCGTGGATCCGCTACGCGCTGCTCGTGCTCAGTGCGGTGGCCGTCCTCGCGCTGCTCTTCGGCGCCGACCGCGTGCGGCGGCTCGGCCCGGTCGTGGCCGTGCTCGGCCTGTGCGGCGCGCTGCTCGGGACGACGTCGTTCACGCTCGTCACGGCGGCGACCGCGCATTCGGGCGGGACGCCGTCATCCGGCCCGGCCGGCGCCAGCGGCCGCGGGTTCGGCCGCGGTCCCGGCGGCTTCGGCAAGGGGCAGACCGACGCGGCGGTGATCGGCCTGCTGAAGAACACGACGACGAAGTGGGCTGCCGCGCAGAGCGGCGCGATGCAGTCGGCCGGGCTGGCCCTGTCGAGCGGGCGGCCGGTGCTCGCGATCGGCGGCTTCAGCGGCAGCGACCCGGCGCCGACGCTCGCGCAGTTCGAGCAGTACGTCGCGGCGGGCGATGTCCACTACTTCGTCGCCGGCGGGCGTGGTGGCTTCGGCGGCGGCCGCGGGACCTCGGGGGAGATCCAGGCCTGGGTCGAACAGAACTTCACGCCGCAGACGGTCGGCGGGACGACGATTTACGACCTCACAAAATCTGTCAATTGATCGAAATTCGCCCGATTGTTTCAAGCGTGTTAACAGTCGCGGAATCATTCGGCGCGCGACGGCCGGGCGCGGTACCCGCGGGGGTGCACACCTGTTCGAATCCATCCCGCTGACCGGCGCATTCCGAACGATTGTTCGGCCGGCGCGCGTGGCCCTCGGTGATGATCGCGGGCCGATGTAACGACGAGGAGCTACGGCCCGTGCACCTGCACGCGCTCGGCGCTCTCGCCGTGACCTGATCTTGGCCGGGCGGCCGACAGAAACACGGCCGTACTTGATCTTCGGGGTCGTCGATGTTGCTGGTTGACACGGTTGTTGGTCACTCGTTCGGATGCATTGGCCGGGCGTTGTGGGGATCTTGTGCTACTCGCTAGGCTCTCCGCCGGGAGAGGGACAAGGGGTGGCTGACCCGGTGCGCTGAGTGCTGGGTTCCTGGGGTGCTCCCGGTCCGCGTTCTCTGCCATGACCCGATCAGGTGCGGCTGGAAGAGAGCAGCGATGACCGTGCGCGTTGGCGCTGCTCGACCCGACCCGCCTCCTCGTGGTCACCAATCGTAGTTCCGGGCACCGCAATTCCCCCTTTGGTACGGCACCACTCCACTTCCCCCGCAACCTGGAGTTCGTTGTGATTTCCCGTTCCCGCCCCCGTCTGCTGACGGTGCTCCTGACTCTGCTGACCCTCGCCGGCGTCACCGCGCTTTCCGGGTGCAGCGACAGCGACGCCTCCGGCACGGGCGGCAAGATCACCCTCGGGTTCAGCGCCTGGCCGGGCTGGTTCCCCTGGCAGGTGGCGCAGGAACAGGGGCTGTTCGCGAAGAACGGCGTGAACGTCGACCTGAAGTGGTTCGACAACTACACCGACAGCATCAACGCGCTCGCCAGCGGAGCCATCGACGCCAACAGCCAGACCCTCAACGACACGCTCTCGTCGGCCTCGGGCGGCGCCAAGCTGTCGATCGTGCTGGTGAACGACAACTCCACCGGCAACGACAAGATCATCGCGCGGGACGGCATCACCAGCATCGCCGACCTCAAGGGCAAGAAGGTCGCCGTCGAGCAGGGCGCCGTCGACCACTACCTGCTGCTGCTGGCGCTGCAGGAGGCGAAGCTGACCGAAAAGGACATCCAGCTGGTCAACCTCCCGACCGACGCCGCGGCCGCCGCGTTCAAGAGCGGCCAGGTCGACGCGGTCGCCGCGTTCGCGCCGTTCACCTCGACGGCGCTGGAGCGCCAGGGTAGCCGCGCGATCTCCTCGTCGGCCGAGTTCCCCGGCGCCATCCCGGACCACCTCGTGACGTCGCAGAAGCTGGTCAAGGACCGCCCGAAGGACGTCCAGGCACTGGTCAACAGCTGGTACGAAACGCTGACCTGGATCAAGAACAACAAGGACGCGGCCATCAAGATCATGGCCAAGCGCGGTGGCGTCTCCGAGGCGGACTACAAGACCTACGACGCGGGCACCACGATCTTCACGCGCCAGCAGAACCTCGACGCGTTCACCCCGGGTGTCACCCCGCAGCACCTCGACTTCCAGGCGAACAAGATCATCGACTTCATCACCAGCACCGGCCTGGCCCAGCAGCGGCCGTCGCTGGACGGGCTGTTCGACGACCAGTTCGTGAAGGCCGTGCCACAGTGACGGGTCCGACCCAGCGCACCACCACGCCGGGCACGGCGGACGAACGGCTGGCCGGGGAACTGGAGGCCGAGCAGCGGCTCGCGGACGCGCAGGCGTCCGGCCGGGGGCGCCCGGCCTGGGCGCCGCTGCCGCGGCGGGCGGGGCTCAAGCCGGCCACGTCACCGCTGTTCTCCTTGCGCAAGCCGATTTCCGCGTCGGCCCGCTGGACGCTGGCGGTGCTGTCGTTCGTGATCCCGCTCCTCGCCTGGATCGCGCTGAGCGTCAGCGGCGCCGTCGACTCGACGTACCTGCCGTCCCCGGCCGCGGTCCTCAAGGCCGGGGTGGACATGGCGAGCACCGGCGAGCTCTTCGCCGACCTCTGGGCGACGACCGAGCGGGTGCTCGAAGGCTTCGGCCTCGCGGTGCTGATCTCGGTCCCGCTCGGCATCCTGATGGGCGGTTTCGCCGCCGGGCAGGCGTTCTTCGAGCCGCTGATCGGGTTGCTGCGCTACCTGCCGGCGAGCGCGTTCATCCCGTTGCTGCTGATCTGGCTGGGGCTGGGCGAGCCGTCCAAGGTCGCCCTGCTGTTCATCGGCACCGTTTTCTTCAACACGCTGATGACCGCCGACGTCGTCCGCGGGGTGCCGAGCTCGCTCCTCGACGTCTCCTACACGCTCGGCGCGCGTCGCGGCGAGGTGCTGCGCAAGGTCGTCGTGCCGCACGCCCTGCCGGGCATGATCGACGCGATCCGGGTCAACGCCGCCGCGGCGTGGAACCTCGTGGTCGTCGCGGAGCTGATCAACTCGGCGGCGGGCCTCGGCTACCGGATCAACCGCGCCCAGCGGTTCCTGCAGACGGACAAGATCTTCGCGGTGCTCGTGCTCATCGGGATCGCCGGGGTCGTCATCGATGTCCTGCTGCGCCTGCTGCGCACGCGGGTCGGGAAGTGGGCGGCATGACGCTGGAACTGCGGAACGTCGCGAAGGACTACACCGTCCGCGGAGAGGTGACGCGCGCGCTCGACGGCGTCGACCTCGAAGTGCTGCGCGGCGAGTTCGTCTGCGTCGTCGGCGCGAGCGGCTCGGGCAAGTCGACGCTGCTTTCGCTGGTGGCCGGCCTCGACCAGCCGACCGAGGGCGAGATCGTGCTCGACGGCGTCCCGGTGACCGGCCCCGGGCCGGACCGCGGGCTCGTCTTCCAGGCGGGCGCGCTGTACCCGTGGCGCAGTGTCGAGAAGAACGTCGCGTTCGGGCTCGAGCTGCTCTCGCTCGACGCGGCCGAGCGCGCCAAGCGTGTCGACTGGTACCTCGCCGAAACCGGGCTCGACACCGTGCGCAAGTCGCTGCCGAAACAGCTTTCCGGCGGCCAGAAGCAGCGCGTCGCGATCGCGCGGGCGCTCGCCTGCGAACCGGACGTGCTGCTGCTCGACGAACCCTTCGGCGCCCTGGACGTCCAGACCAAAGAGGACATGCAGGTGCTCATCCGCCAGGTGTGGGCCGACACCGGCACCACGGTGCTGATGGTCACCCACGACGTCGAGGAAGCGGTGTTCCTGGGCGGCCGGGTCGTGGTGCTCGCCTCCGACCCGGGCCGGATCGCCGCCGACGTCGAGGTGACGCTGCCGGCCGAGCGGGACCTGGCGGTGAAGCGCGAGCCGGCGTTCCTCGCGCTGCGCGCCCGGATCGAGGACCTCGTCCGGGAGCAGCACCGCGGCCACGTCAGCCGGGTCGCCGCGGTCGAGTGAGAACGGAAGACGGGAAGGTGTGGGGATGAGGCACGGCAGGGCGCGCGCGGAACGGGTCGCCGGCGGGGGTCTTCTCGCCCGGCTCGGCATTCGTGGCAAGCTGAACCTGCTGCTCCTGCCCCCGCTGGTCGCGGTGGTGCTGGTGTCGGTGCCGTTCGTGCTGACCCAGGCGAGCAGCGCGGTGGCCGCGTCGCAGTCGGCGACGGTGGCGCGCCACGCGCAGCAGCTCGGCGGGCTCGTCTGGCAGCTGCAGCGCGAGCGGCTGCTGACCGGGGCCTTCGTCGCGACGCCGTCGATGTCGGCCGACCAGGTGCTGCAGCAGCAGAAGACGGTGGACGCGGCGGTCGAGAGCGTGCGCTCGTCACTCGGGTCCGACGCGCCGGACGAGCTGTCCGCGGCCCTGACCCGGATCGGCTCGCTGAACGAGCTGCGGCAGAACGCGCTGCGCCGCGGCGTCGCGCTCGACAGCGTCGCGCGCACCTACCACGCGCTGATCGGCGCGGTGATCGATTCGCTGCGGCTCGTTCCCCAGCTCACCAGCGACGCCGAAGGCACCAGGGAGCTGACCGCGCTGGAGGCGCTGCTGCGCGCGAACGAGGAGAACTCGTTGCGCGGCATGGCGTTGATCGTGACGGCGGTGGCGCCCGAAGCCGGCCGGCCCATCCTGGACGACGCGACCCAGCAGGCGCCGATCTTCACCGACCGGTTCGTGCAGCAGGCCGACGACGAGTCCGACAGCGAGCAGGCCGCCCTGGTCGTCAACGTCGAGCAGAGCGACGCCGGCCGCCGGATCGAGGACCTCGCCGCGCAGGTCGCCAACCCGCGGGACGCGGCCGCCACCACGCAGTACGTCACCGACGTGCTCACCGCGGCGGAAAGCCAAGCGGGCCAGCGCAAGCTGGTGCAGGAACGGGTCACCGGCGAGATCGCCGACGCGGCGACCGGCCGCGCCGACGCCGGCACCCGGCTGGCGTGGCTGGTCGGCCTCGGCGCGGGCGTGCTGTTCCTGCTGGTCGCCTTCCTGGCGGTCGCGGTGTCCCGCTCGATCGCCCAGCCGCTGCGGCGGCTGACCACCGCGGCGACGTCGGTCGCCGACCTCGCCGGCACCGAGCTCGTCCGCGTGACCGACACCGAAGAGGCCGAGGCGCAGGTCCCGCGGCTGGCCACCATCGACGTCGTCTCCGGCGACGAGCTGGGCAAGCTGGCCGCGGCGTTCAACCGGGTCCAGACGACCGCGGCCGAGCTGGTCGAGCGGCAGGCGCTCACCCGGCGCAACACCAGTCTGATGTTCGCGAACGTCGCGAAGCGCACGCAGAACCTCGTCGGCCGCCAGCTCGCCCTGATCGACGAGGTCGAGCGCAACGAGCAGGACACCCGGCTGCTGGCCAGCCTCTACCGGCTCGACCACCTGTCCACCCGCCTGCGCCGCAACGCCGACAACCTGCTCGTCGTCTCCGGCACCCGCGACGAAACCCGGATCGCCGGCCCGATCGAGCTGTCCACCGCCCTGCGGTCCGCGCTCGCCGAGATCGAGGACTACCAGCGCGTCAAGCTCGGCGTCGTCGGGGAGATCCTGCTTTCGTCGGCCCTCGGCGCGGACCTGGTGCTCGTGTTCGCCGAACTGCTGGAGAACGCGACGTCGTTCTCGCCGCCGGGGTCGCTGGTCGAGGTGGACACGATGTTCCTCGCCGACGGTTCGTGCCTGGTCAGCATCGTCGACCACGGCATCGGCATGACCGCCGAGAAGATCGCCGAGGAGAACCAGCGGCTCGTCGAACGCGAACGGCTGGAGCTGGCACCGACCAGCGTGCTCGGCCTGTTCGTGGTCGGCCGCCTGGCGCGGCGGCACGACCTGGGCGTCGAACTGCTGGCGACGCCGACGACCGGCGGCGTGACCGCGCGGCTGACCATCCCGCCGTCGCTGTTCAGCCACCGCTCGGGGCTGCGCGCGAAGGCCGAGCCGGCCCCGGTGATCCCGGTGCAGGCCACGGCGTCCGCGCCGCCGACCGCGCGGCCCGCGGAGGCCGCCGCCGTGGCCGCGTCGGTGTCCACTTTGGACGATCTGCGGCCCGTCGAGCTGCCCGCGCCGGCGATCCCGGCGCTGCTCGGGCCCGGCACCGGGTTCCGCTGGTTCAACCAGCTGGAGCCGGTGTGGCCGGACGCCGAGCCGGACGTCAAGGTCGCCGAAGAGCCGGAAAGCCGTGGCGGCCTGAAGCGGCGCGTCCGGGGCGCCCAGCTGCCCAGCCCCGGCACTTCGGCGCCGGTGACGGCCGACCTCAAGCCGCGGCACGACCCCGAGGCGACCAAGTCCGCGATGGACGGCTTCCAGAGCGCCTTCGCGAAGGCCGCCGAAGTCACCGCGATGACGGCCGAGCCGCCGCTTTCCCGTGAAAGTGCCGTGCGCGTCCCGGCCACGCCCTCGGCCGGGATCCCGGCCGCTCCGCAGTCCCGGGACGGCCTGGTCCGCCGCGTCCCCGGAGCCCAGCTCGCCCCCGGCCTGCGCCAGCAGGTCGCCTCGGGCAGGCCGGTCGCCCGAGCCGTCGTGAACCGCACCAAGCGGGACCCGGCGGCCGAGCGAGCGGCGTTCGACGCGTTCGCCGCCGGCCTCGCCAAGGCGGACGTGGTGACGGCAGACAGCCCGCCGCAAGGCGTGGTCGCCGGTCGTGTGACGGAACGAGCAGAAGAGAGCAGGAAATGAGCATCCCCGCAGCCGGTGTCAGCGTCGAAGCCCAGAACTTCAACTGGCTGGTGAGCCGCTTCGCGCAGCACACCGCGGGCGCGATCGCCGCCATCGCGGTTTCGGCCGACGGACTCCTGATCGCGGTGTCGTCGGAGCTCGAGCGGTCCAACGCCGACCGCCTCGCCGCGATCTCCTCCGCCATGCTCGGCCTCGCCCACGGCGTCTCCGAAAGCCACCCGCTCGGCTCGCCGGACAAGGTGATCATCGAGCTGGAGCACGGCTACCTGCTGGTCTGCACCATCAGCATCGGCTGCTCGCTCGGCGTCCTGGCCAACAAGCAGGCCAGCCTCGGCACGATCGCCTACGAGATGGCGATGTTCGCCAACCGCGCCACCGAAGTCCTCACGCCCGGCCTGATCGAGGAACTGAAGAACACCGTGGGTTCGTGATGAGCGAGGAGCCGGACACCTCGCTGCTGCGGCCGTACCTGATGACCTCGGGACGCGCCCAGCCGGTGGACCAGAGCCTCGAGATCGAGGCCCAGGTCATGACGTCCCGCCTCGGGGCCGCGTCGCATCCGAAGCTCACCTTCGAACGGCAGGAAATCGTCTCCCTCTGCCGCAGCACCATGTCCGTCGCCGAGGTGGCCGCCATGCTCGGCCTGCACATCGGCGTCGCGCGCGTGCTGGTGGCCGACCTCGCGGAGCTGGGCTACGTCGTCGTCCGGCGGCCGGGGAACCACAACTCGCACGACCTCGGCATGATCGAAAGGGTCATTCGTGGACTCGAAGCCATTCACTGAACCGGGCGCCCGCCCGCCGGCTCCGGTCAAGATCGTCATCGCGGGCGGCTTCGGCGTCGGCAAGACGACGGCGGTGTCGTCCATCTCGGAGATCAAGCCGCTGACCACGGAAGCGGCGATCACGTCGGTGGCGGCGTCGGTCGACCGCACGGGCCACGTCCCGGCCAAGACCACGACGACGGTCGCGCTCGACTTCGGCTGCATCACGATCGACGAAGAGGTGAAGCTGTACCTGTTCGGCACGCCGGGCCAGGACCGCTTCGGCTTCATGTGGCAGGACCTGGTCCACGGCGCCCTGGGCGCGCTGGTGATCGTGGACACCCGCCGCATGGACGACTGCTACCCGGCGGTCGACTACTTCGAGAACGCGGGCCTGCCGTTCGTCGTGGCGGTCAACATGTTCGACGGCTCCCTGGGGCACGACCTGGACGACGTCCGCTGGGCGCTGGCGGTGAGCGAGGACGTCCCGCTGATCACGTTCGACGCGCGGCAGAAGCTGTCGGTGCGGGACGCGCTGCTCGCGGTCCTGCACAACACGTTCCGCAAGGCGCGTGCCCAGGCGGGCGCGGGCACCTGACGGCCCGCTGGGCCACCGAAAGTTCTCGGCGGCTACACTGATCCACGGACCCCGCGCGGCGTCCACCCTGTGAACCTCCCCAGGGCCGGAAGGCAGCAAGGATAAGCAGGCTCTGACGGGTGCGCGGGGTCCCCTTCTTTTCGGCTCCGGCTCTCGGGGCTTCGCCCCTTCGCCGGGCCTTCGATTCGTCCTTTTGCCCGGGGGCCGAGCCCCCGGAGCCCCCACGGTGCCGTTGGTGCGGCTTGGGGGGCTGCCGTGGCCGTCGGGTGGCTTGGGGGCCGCGTGGCGGTCAGAAAACGCCCAGGATGTCCTCTGGGGGCTGTGGCGGTGGTGGGCGGTCCTCGTCCGTGATCGGGGTTGCCCGGCCTGCCAGTTTTCGCAGCTCCGCGCCCTCGATGCACCTCGACGGGAACGCCGCCGATGCCGCCTTCTGCGCCAGCTGCGCCGTCGGGAGGTCGGTTGCCGAGGCCGCGAACACCAGGTTGCCGAAGCGGCGGCCCTTCAGCACCGCCGGGTCCGCCAGCAGCAGGACCCGCGGGAACACCTCGCGCAGCGTCGCCAGGTAGCGGCGGGCGAACGGGAGACCCGAGCCGTCCGTGATGTTGGCCAGGCAGATGCCGGGCGGGCGCAGGATCCGGGCGATCGCGCGCGTCGCCTCCAGGGTGGCCAGGCCGCCCGCCAGGGTCGCTCGCTCGAACGCGTCCACCACCAGCAGGTCGGCCGAGTTCTCGCGTCTGGTGGCCAGGCCCTCGCGGCCGTCGGTCACCCGGACGCGGACGCCCGGGATCCGCAGGCCCAGCTGGCTGCGGACCAGCTCCACCAGCTCGCCGTCGGCGTCGAACACCAGCTGCCGCGAGCCGGGCCGCGTCGCCGCCACGTAGCGCGGGAGCGTGCACGCCGCGCCGCCGATGTGCAGGGCGTCCAGCGGGCCCGGGGGCAGCTGGTCCACGACGTCGGCGAAGCGGCGGACGTAGTCGAACTCCAGGCTCGCCGGGTCGTCCAGGTCGACGTGGGACTGGGCCACCCCGTCCACCGACAGCAGCCACGCGTTGGGGCGGTCCGCGTCGCGGAGGAGCTCGGCCGTGCCGAACCGGACCGGGTACCGGCCGGGTTTTCGCGTGCGGCTCACGAAATTCGAGCATATCGGAAACATTCCGACCAGCCGGTCGATAAGGGAGCGGAACGATCGACGATCGAGGGGGTTCCCTTGCGTGCAAGCGCAGTAATGATCGCGGCCGCGCTGGCTGCCGGCGTCTTCGCGACGCCCGCCGCCGCGGACGTCCTGCCCGACCGGGCGCAGGCGGTGGGGTACCTGGAGACCGGGGGGCCGGGGGTGGCCAGAGCCGCCGAAGCGGCGTTGCTCGGCACTCCGGCCGACCTGGCCGCCTTCCTGGCCACCGGGCGGCAGCAGGCCAAGGACGACGACGACCGGGTCCTGGTCACCCAGGCCCTGTCCACCGGGGGACCGGTCACCAAGCGGGCCGCCCAGCAGGCGCTCGGCGGCACCATCGAAGACGTCCGCGCCTTCCTGGCCACCGGCCTCGCCCAGGCCCGGGTCGCGGACGACCGGATCGCCGTCGGCCAGGCCATGAGCACCGGCGGGCCGACCGTCAACGCGCGCGCCCAGAAGGCCCTCGACGGCACGCCCGCCGACGTCCGGGCCTTCTTGGAGACCGGGCTGCAGCAGGCGCGTGACACCGATGACCGGATCACGGCCGACCAGGCCATGGCCGCGGGCGGCCCCGAGGTGCGGGCCGCCGCGCAGACCGCGCTCGACGGCACCCCGGACGACGTCCGGTACTTCCTCTCGCTCTGGCGGCAGGTCGCCGCGAACGGCGACACCGAGCTCGCCGGGGTGCAGGCCCAGGTCGACTTCGGCAAGGCCGCCGCGGCCAAGCACAGCGCCCTCGGCGTGCAGCTCGCCCGCAGCCGCGCCGCCACGATCGCCTCCGACGCGCGCCAGGCGAACAAGGACCGGCTGGCCGCCCAGCGGGCCAAGGGCCAGGAGGACGGCCGGGCCGCCGCGGGTGCCGAGGCCACCGCGCAGCAGGAGGCCCGCGACGCCGCGGCCCGCGCCGCGCAGGCCAAGACCGACAACGACAAGCTGCTCGCCGACGCGGCCGACCCGGCGCTGACCGTGCCGAACGGCCGCCGCGCGGCCGTCTACCTGCTGCGCACCGGCGGCGCCGCGGTCAAGAACGCGGCACGTGCCGCGCTGAGCGGGTCCGACGACGACGTCGTCACCTTCGTGCACAGCGGGCTCCCCGCCGCGCAGGAGACCGACGACCGCGCCGCCGTCCAGGCGATCGCGGACGACCCGCAGGCCCGTCCGGGCCTGCGGCAGGCCGCGCGCGACGCGCTCGCCGGGCCGTACTCGGGGGTCGCCGAGCTGCTGCGCACGCGGGACTACCCGGGCCGCGACACCGACGACCGCGTCGAGGTCGACCGGATCATGGCGGCCGGCGGCCCGTCGACGAAGGCGGCGGCCCAGAAGGCGCTCGACGGCACCGTCGCCGACATCCGCGCGTTCCTGGCCACCGGCCAGTACGTCTCGCACCTGATCGACCTGGACGTCTACGTGACCCGGACGCTGTCCGACGGCCCCGAGGTCGAGGCCGTCGCGCAGGGCGTGCTCGACGGCCCGCGGGCGGGTCTGCAGCCGTACCTGGACAACGCGCTGCCCCGGGCGCGGGCGCGTGACGCCTTCACCGCGGAGCACGTCGCCAAGGTGAACGCGCTGCTCGCCCAGCTGCCCTGACCGCACGGCGAAGGTTGTCGTAGGTGCCCGGTACCCTCGCGGGGTGGCTCTCGCCTTGTACCGCAAGTACCGTCCGGCAACCTTCGCCGAGGTCGTCGGGCAGGAGCATGTGACCGATCCCCTCCGCACGGCGCTGTCCGCCGGGCGGATCAACCACGCCTACCTGTTCTCGGGTCCGCGGGGCTGCGGCAAGACGTCCAGCGCGCGCATCATGGCGCGCTCGCTGAACTGCGCCAAGGGCCCGACGCCGGACCCGTGCGGTGAGTGCAACTCGTGCAAGGCACTCGCGCCCGAAGGCCCGGGCAGCGTCGACGTCACGGAGCTCGACGCGGCCAGCCACGGTGGTGTCGACGACGCCCGCGAGCTGCGCGACAAGGCGTTCTACGCGCCGGCCGAGTCGCGGTACCGCGTGTTCATCATCGACGAGGCGCACATGGTCACCACGCAGGGCTTCAACGCCCTGCTGAAGATCGTGGAAGAGCCGCCCGAGCACGTCATCTTCATCTTCGCGACCACCGAGCCGGACAAGGTGCTCACCACCATCCGCTCGCGCACGCACCACTACCCGTTCCGGCTGATCCCGCCGAGCTCGATGCGCGAGCTGCTGGAGCGCAACGTCGCGGCGGAGGGCGTGCAGGTCGAGCCGGCGGTGTACCCGCTGGTCATCCGCGCGGGCGGTGGCTCGGCGCGGGACACGCAGTCGGTGCTCGACCAGCTGCTCGCCGGCGCGGGCCCGGACGGCGTCTCCTACGGGCGCGCGGTGGCGCTGCTCGGCGTCACGGACGTCGCGCTGATCGACGACATGGTGGACGCGCTCTCGACCGAAGACGCGGCCACGGTGTTTTCGACGGTGGAAAAGCTCGCGGAGGCCGGGCACGACCCGCGCCGTTTCGCGACGGACCTGCTCGACCGGTTGCGCGACCTGGTGCTGCTGCGGGCGGTGCCGGACTCCGCGGGCGGCCTGGTGTCCGCGCCGGAGGAGGAGCTGTCGCGCATGGTGGCGCAGGCCGAGCGGATCGGCCTGGCCACGCTCTCGCGGTACGCGGACATCGTCCACAATGGACTCCTGGAGATGCGCGGCGCGACGTCTCCGCGGCTCGTGCTCGAGCTGTTGTGCGCGCGGATGCTGCTGCCGTCGGTGACCGAGGCGGAGAAGGCACTGCTGGCCCGCATCGAGCGGCTGGAGCGCCGCGCGACGGTGGTCGCCGGCGGAGGCGCGCCCGCCGAGGGCGGCGTCGAGCCCCCGGTGCGTGCCGCGCCGGAGCGGGAGTTTTCCCGGCCGTCCCAGCGTGCGGCCTCGGCCGGCCCGGCCCCGGTGGCGGCCGAGCCCACCCACACCCAGGGCGATGGCCAGGGAACTGCTGCGGCTCAGCCTGCTGATGGTGGCCACGGTGCTGCGGACCAGGCCGCGGGCGCCTCGGCACCTGCCCGGCCAGCGAGCACCGGACAGGGAGCCTTCGCACCGGCGGACGATGGCCGGGAAACCACGCCTGCCGCTTCGAGCGCTCCGGCAACCCAGTCCGCGGAGGGCGGCTGGAGCAGCCCGCGCACGCCGGGTGGCAGTGCGCCCGCGGCTCCGGCGGTGGCCGCCGCTTCCGCGGAAGGGGGCCCGCGCACGCCGGGTAGCGGTGCGCGTGCGGAGGGTGCCTGGGGTACTCCACGCACGCCGGGTGGCGGTGCACCCGCGGCTCCGGCGGCTGCCGCCGCTCCCGCGGAAAGTGGCTGGGGAGCCGCACGCACCCCCGCCCCTGCGGCTGAAGCAACTCCCGCCGCGACCGGTGAGTTCGATGCCGCCGCGATCCGGAACGTCTGGCCGCAGCTGATGACCGCCCTGCGGAAGTTCACCGGTGGCCGCAGCCTCGAGGCGATGCTCACCCAGGCGACGGTCGCGACCGTCGAGGGCAACGCCGTCACCCTGACCCACAAGTCCGAGCCCCTCGCCCGCCGCCTGTCCGACCAGGACAACGCCCAGAAGATCGCCGGCGCCCTGGCCGACGTCCTGGGTGGCGACTGGCGGGTCCGCTGCGTCCACGGCAACGCCCCGGCCCCCGCGGCCCGTCAGCAGGCCGCCGCGCCCGCGCCGGAGCGGTCGTTCACGCGGCAGTCGGCGGCCCCGGCCGCGGCGTCCCCCGAACCGGCGGCGCCCGCCCGGCCCGCGGCCCCGCCCGCACCGGCGCGCCCGAAGGTCACGACGGCCGAGCCGGACATCCCGCTGCCCCCGGAGCCCTCCGACGAGGACGACGAGGACCTCTACAACGAGGACGCCAGCCCGGCCCCGCCGCCGCCCCCACCGCCGCCGGACCAGGACCCGGACGAGCTGGCCCGCAAGCTCATCTCGGACCACCTCGGCGCCCGCCCCCTGGACTGACGGTCGGCTCGGCGGCGGTCGCCCGCACGATCACCGGCGCCGCCCAGCGGGTACGTCACGCCAGGTAGGCCTCGATCGCCGCCGCGATGGCCGACGCGTACTGCTGGCGTCCTTCCTCGCTGGTCATCCGGGCCGCTTCGGCCGCGTTGCGCATGTTGCCGCACTCGACCAGCACCGCGGGGCGGGTCGAGAGGTTCAGGCCGCCGAGGTCCGTGCGGGCCGAGAGGCCGTTGCCGCCGATGTAGTTCGACGTGCTGAAGCCGCTCGTGCGCAGGGTGTCCCGCACGACCTGCGCCAGCCGCGTCGACGGCTCGCCCTGCGCCGCGTTCAGCGGCGGGGACGAGTACGCGACGTGGAAGCCGCTCGCGCCCGGCGACGTCGAGCCGTCGGCGTGGATCGAGACGACCGCGTCGGCGTTCGCCTCGTTCCCGATCGCGGCCCGGCGGTCGACGCAGGGCCCGACGCCGGTGTCGTTCTGTCGCGTGTAGACGACGCGGATTCCCTTGCCCGCCAAAGCTTTCCCGACCCGCTGGGCGACGTCCCAGGTGAACGCGTGCTCGGGGTAGCCGGCGTTGGTGGCGGTGCCCGTCGTGTTGCACGGCTTGGTCTGGCCGCGCCCCGCGGGCACCTGCCGGTTGATCTCGGCCGGATGGGCGCCGTTCCCGCCGTTGTGCCCGGGGTCGAGGACGACGACCTTCCCGGACGCGGGCGTCGCCGGGGGCGCGGCGGACGACGACGGTGGCGTCGGGGACGGCGTCACGGTCGACGGCGTGGGCGTGACCGTCCGGGTGGTCACGGGGGCCGGCGCCGGCGCGGCCGGGACGTCGCCGGAGCAGCCGGTGAGCAGCAGGGCACCGGCCAGCAGGAGGGGAGCAATCGCGCGTCGCACGGCGACCACGGTGCCACAGCCCGGCACCCCGCGTGGCGCGACTACCCTGGTGGACGACACAGGCGTGCAGAGAGGACCGAGTGCGATCATGGCCCAACCCGGCGGCGGCTTCGACCTTTCCCAGCTGATGCAGCAGGCGCAGCAGATGCAGCAGAAGCTCGTCGAAGCCCAGGAAGAACTGGCCAACACCGAGGTCACCGGCAGTGCCGGCGGCGGGCTGGTCACCGCGACCGTCTCCGGTGACAGCCAGCTCAAGAGCCTTCAGATCGACCCGAAGGTCGTGGACCCCGACGACGTCGAAACGCTGTCCGACCTGGTCGTGGCCGCGGTGCGCGACGCGTCGGCGAACGCGCAGAAGCTCACCGAGCAGAAGCTCGGCCCGCTGGCCAACGGGCTCGGCGGCGGTGGCGGCATGCCGGACCTCGGCGCCCTCGGTTTCGGCGGCTGACGAACTTGTACGAAGGTGTCGTCCAGGACCTGATCGACGAGCTCGGGCGGCTGCCCGGGGTCGGGCCGAAGAGCGCCCAGCGGATCGCGTTCCACCTGCTGGCCACCGACCCGGCCGACATCGCGCGGCTGCAGGACGTGCTCGGCAAGGTCAAGGAGGGCGTGCAGTTCTGCGAGGTCTGCGGCAACGTCTCCGAGCAGCAGACGTGCCGCATCTGCCGTGACGAGCGCCGCGACCTCACGGTCATCTGCGTGGTCGAGGAGCCGAAGGACGTCCTGGCGGTCGAGCGCACGCGCGAGTTCAAGGGCCGCTACCACGTCCTGGGCGGCGCGCTCGACCCGTTGTCGGGCATCGGCCCGGAGCAGCTGCGGATGCGTGAGCTGCTCAAGCGCATCGGCGAGGCGGACATCCGCGAGATCATCATCGCGACGGACCCGAACACCGAGGGCGAAGCGACGGCGACGTACCTGGTTCGCATGCTGCGCGACTTCCCGGGGCTGAGCGTGACGCGGCTGGCGTCGGGCCTGCCGATGGGCGGTGACCTGGAGTTCGCCGACGAGCTGACGCTGGGCCGCGCGCTCTCGGGCCGCCGGGCGCTCTAGGTGTACTGCCCTGTGAGGTTGGGGACGCGGCTGACCGGTGGGCGGCCTGCGAGCGCGGTGTGTCCGCGGTGGTGATTGTAGATATGCAGCCATCGCGGTAGCGCTGCCCGGCGTTCGGTGTCGGTGCGGTAGGGCTGGGCATAGGCCCATTCCTCCAGCAAGGTGCGGTTGAAGCGTTCGACTTTCCCGTTCGTTTGCGGCCGGTAGGGCC